>NZ_JBNXUE010000001.1:850731-1282717 GCF_050566205.1 Tenacibaculum sp. SDUM215027 | reverse complement strand
AACGTATATCATAACCTTACTCTACGCTTTTTTCTTTCTGATTTATATTTCTAAATTTAATGAATTGCTAACTTAAGCCGTATATAATTTATTGCTGGCTTCTTACCTACTTGCGAAAGTCCTCGCGGACTTTCTTTGTCCGTAATTATTTACTAAATTAGTTGCTTGAAACACGCAACAAACCATATACAAAACCGTTGTAATGCATTTGAAAAAAACATATCGCATAGAATTAAACGAAGTGAAAATCGGAACAACTGATTTTGAATTTGCAGATACACCAATGGGAGTTATCCACGGGAAAATCAATTTTGAAAACGTAAAATCGCCTTACGAACTGATTAAAAATCATTGTAAAAAACACAACGTTATTATAAATATAAATGACAAAAAAATAAAATTTATTGACACCCAAGTTATTCCTGAATTGAAAGTTTATCTTGAAAACGGAACTGAATTGAATGGTTGGGGCGGAGCAATATCTGGAATGGAAAAAGATGATTTTGAAATCCAATTCGGTGGAATTACATCTGAAATAATGCAAACGGAATTCAAACATCATTATGAACAATATTATGGAAATGAATAAAATATGAAACCACCTATTTTAGAAAATAATAAACATTCAGTTGTTGCGGTTGAATTTAATACTGGAATTGTATTGAAAACTGACTTTGAAAGACATATTGGACAAGGAGAAGCTTTTCACATTTTTGAGAATTTAGAATTAGCTATAAAGTTCGTTGACAGAACAATATTGGAAGATTCAGATTTACAGTTGAGTATTTATAATAATAAAGGAGAATACCTATTTACAAAAGACAAAAACGGAAAAACATAAAAAACGCATTACAACACCGTGGAAAAAAAATTGTTGGTAATAATTGCCTGCGGCACGTAGAAACCGTGTTTTAACAAACACTCCTTTTCTACTAATTATTACCAACGCTCTAGGTTAATTGCTCCTCTAACAACTATATTGTGTATCTTTAGCTTTCTTCGTGAACTACACACGAAACTATAAACAACAAAATGTATAACGAATGAGGCACAATTATGGCTACTCATGAGGCTGTGCCTCACACGCCATACACCTAGAGCGTTGCCAAACATTAAAAAATGACGCAAAAAAGCATAAAAAATATTATCTCTAATTTAGAAAACAATAAAAAAGAAGAAGCTTTTTTTGGATTCTATAATCAGGATAGAGATGAATATAATACAACTATTAAGGCAAATAGACAAGGACTTGAACTATTCTCTGCTGAACTTTTAAAAGCAAGTATTGAAATTGAAAATAGAGATTTTAAAAACGGAGAAATTGAACCTTATGAAATTGATATTAGTTGGACAGACTTAAATGCGGATTTTTACTTTGAGAGCATTGAACTGACTAAGAAAACAAAAACAATCGAAGACAAAATCTTTCCTGAATATAAAGAAACGTGGAAAGATAAACTCTATAAATGTTTTATAGGGGGAGCTATAATTTGTCTAATGTTAATATTAATTATTGGATCTATAACCGTGCTAAAGTGGATATTTTAAAAACAACGATTTGCCAACAAGGGCTAAAATTTATTGTGTCTACTCTCCCACCCAAAACTTATTGTATATTTACTCGGCTTGATTTATTGCCTGTTTGTCCTTCGGACGAAACGCACAACAAATCTTAGTCAGAAGTTCACAACCACCTCAAAAACTCCTCTCTAGGAATTTCTCTTGCGCCTAAACTTGCTAGATGATCGTTATACACTTGGCAGTCGATGAGTTTATAACCTCCTTTTTGAGCTAAATGGATAAATGCAACTTTACTCATATTACTTACTTTGCTAAACATGCTTTCACCACAAAACACCCCGTTTCCTAAATCTACTCCGTACAAACCTGCTACCAATGTATTATCAATCCATACTTCAATAGATTTTGCATAGCCTTTGTCGTGTAAATTAATGTAGGCATCTTCCATTTCATCGGTAATCCAAGTTCCTAATTGATCAAAACGGTTGATGTGTCGGCAATTAAAAATCACCTCATCAAAAGCTTTATTTTCTGTTATGGTAAAACCGTCTTTTCGCAATACCTGTTTCATCGATTTGGAAACCTTCACTTCCTCAGGAAACAAAACCATACGCTCCCATGGAGAATACCAAACAATCGGTTCCCCTTCATTAAACCACGGAAAAATTCCATGTTGATAGGCATACACCAATCGCTCAACCGATAAATCACCGCCCAAAGCCAGTAATCCATCATCAGTAGCCAACTCATACGGAGGAAACTCTATTTTTTCAGAAAGCCAAATCATTCGTTACATTCTTTTTTACAAAAATACTATATCCGTGAAATCAACATAAAAGTTTTATTAATAAAAACGTGGTATAGTCACCATCAGCGAAGTTCGCTGGCATTTCCTCAACATAACGGAGCCATCAGCGAAGCTCGCTGGCGTTTCCTCAACACAACGGAACCTTCAGCGTGACGCGCTGACGTTTCCTCAACACAACGAAACCATCAGCGTGATGCGCTGACATTTCCTCAATAAATTCCTAAAACAATGTAAGTCCTAACAAATAAATTACGCTACCTACCACCATTGCAATTAACGTGTAGGGTAAAATTTCTTTTGCTTTTAGTTTCGTAATTCCTAATAAGGGTAATGCCCAAAAAGGCTGTAACATGTTAGTTATTTGGTCTCCGTATGCTAGTGCCATAATTGCCTTAGGTAACGGAACTCCTAATTTTAATGCACTTTCTACCACTATAGGACCTTGCACTACCCACTGCCCGCCTCCACTTGGCACAAAAATATTGACCAAACCAGCACTAAAAAATGTAAAAATTGGTAACGTAGTTGCTGTTGAAATCGACACAAAAAAATCAGAAATTAACGTAACCATACCGGTACTCTTCATTATTCCCATAATACCAAAATAGAGAGGAAATTGAATTAGAATGCCTGAAACATCACTAATCGATTCTCCTACTGCATTGGTAAATTTTTTAAAACTTCCGTGAAGGATAATTCCTAATCCTAACATAAAAAAGTTAATTAAGTTTGGGGTGATTTTTAACTGCTGAATATTTTCCCAGTATCGATAACTAAACGCTACTAAAATCAAAACACCAAAAACAATTGCTAAGAGCTTAGAACTGTCTAACTTCTCTGCTTGTGTAGTTGCTTTTTCTTCAGTATTCATTTGATACACTGGTAAATTAATGGCTGTCGGGTTTGCCTTTTTTCCTAAAAAATAAAAAGTTGCCGATACTGCAGCTACTACCACGAAAAAAATCAGCAAATTCCACCAACTAAAAATCGTTTGAGAATAATCAATCACATCTGGTATTTGAGCTAAAACCTCATCCGAAGAAACCGATTGCATAATACTTTTTATATGTCCGCTTTCGTTAATTTTTATGGGTGCTGATCCAGAAATTCCACCATGCCAAACCATCAACCCCATATAACCCGCTGCTCCAATAATTGGGTAATTTAGTTTGATATTGTGTTGTTGCGCATGTTCTGCTACTTTACGTGCCAACAAAGCTCCAAAGATGAGTCCTAGTCCCCAATTAAAAAAAGCTACCAACATGGTAGTACAACTTACAATAGCTGCACTGTTTGCTGTGTTGGTACAGAATTTTGTTACTTTTAAAATTAAATTACTCACAGGCTTACTCAACACCAATACATGCCCTAATACCAAAATCAGCATCATTTGATAGGCAAAAACGAGCAGTCCGTTAGACCAAATTCCGTTTTCCCAAAACTGTAATACTTCTAAAGAATAGTTTACTACAGAACTCTCATCTGGTTTTGTAAATAACAGTGCTAGTAAAAGTGTTACTAAGGTCAATAAAATAGCGATGGTAAAAGGTGAGGGTAAATATTTTTTAAAAACATTTTCTATAACCTGCGTAATTTTCATATTTCAAAGATTGAGTTGCTAAAATAATCAAACACAGATAAATTACCTTACAGGAAGTAAAACTGAGATTTTAAAAATATATTTCTTCGCAAAGGTTAGTGTATTTTAATGCTCATTGAGTGAGCAAATTGTTTTTTTAACTAGCTTTGCAGCATGGTAAAAGAACTTCAATTACGTGTTAATTTAGTAGAAGAAAGAAAAGAGAATATCTTACAACTAAAAGCTTCTAAAAAATTAGGAATCAACATCGCTGATATTACGAGCGTAAAAGTGTTACGTAAATCTATTGATGCACGTAAAAAAGAGGTTGTTTTTAACTATAAGGTAGCCGTTTACATTAACGAACCTCAACCCGATACTCCTGACTATATTTTTGAATACAAAGATGTATCTAATGCTAAAGAAATTCATATCATTGGATTTGGTCCTGCGGGAATGTATGCCGCTCTTCGTTGTATCGAATTAGGATATAAACCTGTGGTATTAGAGCGAGGAAAAAACGTACAAGATCGTCGTAGAGATTTACGCGCCATTAACCAATTTCATGAAGTGAATCCTGACTCTAACTACTGTTTTGGTGAAGGGGGTGCTGGAACGTATTCGGACGGAAAGTTGTATACAAGAAGTTTAAAGCGTGGTGATGTTCGTAAAATATTTGAAAACTTAGTATATCACGGTGCTACCGATCAAATTTTGGTAGATGCACATCCGCACATAGGAACTAACAAACTTCCGAAGATTATTCAAAATATTCGCGAAACGATTTTAAAACATGGTGGTGAAGTTCATTTTGAAACCCGTGTGACCGATTTTATCGTTAAAAACAATAAACTACAGGCTATACAACTACAAAATGGTTCTGAAATGGCTGTAAATGCTGTTGTTTTGGCTACTGGGCATTCTGCAAGAGATATTTATGAGCTGCTACATAAAAAAGACATTTTACTA
Organism: Tenacibaculum sp. SDUM215027; assembly: GCF_050566205.1. Classification (NCBI taxonomy): domain Bacteria; kingdom Pseudomonadati; phylum Bacteroidota; class Flavobacteriia; order Flavobacteriales; family Flavobacteriaceae; genus Tenacibaculum; species Tenacibaculum sp. SDUM215027. The sequence goes on along the minus strand of NZ_JBNXUE010000001.1, from coordinate 1,277,840 downwards.
AAAGCGAAATCGTTTGCTATGGGAGTTCGTGTAGAACATCCACAAGAAATTATTGATCAAATTCAGTATAGTTGCTCAGGTCAACGTGATGAGTTATTACCTGCTGCTGCCTATAGCTTAGTACATCAAGTTGGCAACCGAGGCGTGTATTCATTTTGTATGTGTCCGGGTGGATTTATCGTTCCTGCAGCAACAGCTAATGGAGAAGTTGTAGTGAATGGAATGTCGCCTTCGCGTCGTAATAACAAGTTTGCCAATTCTGGTATTGTCGTTGAAATTAATGTAGACAAAGACTTACCTAAATATGAGCAGTTTGGAGTTCTTAAGGGCTTACAATATCAAAAAGATTTAGAAAAGTTAGCCTTTAACGCAGGTGGAAAAAGTCAAGTTGCCCCAGCGCAACGTTTAACTGACTTTGTGGAAGGTAGATTGTCTTCTTCTTTAAATGATTGTTCGTATCAACCAGGATTAAATTCTTCTCCGCTACATTCGTTACTTCCTAAATTGATTGGAAGCAGATTACGTAAAGGCTTTGCTGCTTTTGGGCAAAAAATGCACGGGTACTATACTGCTGAAGCAAATATTATTGGAGTGGAATCTCGTACTTCATCACCTGTAAATATTCCACGAAAAGAAAGCCTAGAACACCCACAAATTGAAGGACTATTTCCTTGTGGTGAAGGTGGTGGTTATGCTGGGGGAATTATCTCTGCTGCAATGGACGGTGAACGCTGTGCTGAAGCTGCTGTAGCTAACCTATAATAATTAACAAATATTTGTTGGTGTAATTTCCAATTACCTCGTACTTTTGCTATTCCTAAAAATTAGAGGCTTTTTTAGCGATGAGTAAAAAGAATAAGAAAAATAACAAAAAGAAAATAGACAAGCCGCATTATAAACGTTTACACAACTACTATAATCGCACTGGTTTTTACATGTTTATTTGGGTTAGCTTAAAAAAAGCTTTTTGGCCAATTGTAGGTGTAGTTATTGGGTTAGTGTTGTTTAACAAATATGTTTATAATATTAACGATGGTTTACAAACCATGACCGAAACGTTTTCTAGAACAGGAATTTTAATTACTTTTTTTATTTCTGAAACGATTTTAGGATTAATTCCACCAGAAATCTTCATCGCATGGTCTAAAAAAACTGAAGACCCTATTCTAAACATTTCTCTTTTAGCAACGCTATCTTATTTAGGAGGTTTATGTGCTTATTTTATAGGTAGAGCCTCTTTAAAAATTGACTCAGTAAGAAATTACTTAGAGGTTAAAATGGCTAAGAACCTTAAAAACACAAGTAAATGGGGAGGTTTTTTAATTTTAGTAGGAGCACTTTTACCACTTCCTTTTGCTATTAGCTGCTTAACTGCAGGTATGATTAAATATCCTTTTAAAAATGTAGTTTTTGTAGGCTTATTTCGTTTTGCTCGTTTTGCTATTTATGCATGGGCTATTTTTTCAGTAGTAAATTAACTTAAAACAATTATGGGACTAACTAACAACGATATTTTTAAAAAGCTACGAGTAGCACATAAATTAAGAGACACTGATATTATTGATATCTGCGCTTTGGTAGATTTTAAAGTTTCTAAATCAGAACTTAATGCAATTTTCAGAAAAGAAGATCACCCTAAGTATATGGAGTGTGGTGATCAGTTTTTACGCAATTTTTTAAACGGATTAATTATTCATTTAAGAGGTCCGATGCCAGAGAAAAAGCCAACAAAAAAATAACCACATCACTAACACTTATATAATTAAAAAACCTTCTGAATTAAATCAGAAGGTTTTTATTTCCCCTTAAATTCTCAATCAATAATTATTTATTGAATGATTATGGTACAAATATATCTTTGTCTTTCGACATGTTAAAAGGGATATCCGTAAGTATAAATGTTGTTTTCCGCAAACAACAAAAAAGAGCGCAAAATTTGCGCTCTTTTTATTTGTATTCTTAATTTTCTAACTACTCTTAGAAAGGTAAATCATCTGGTTCGTTTGCAGATAAATCTGGAGCTGGCTCAAATTGGTCAGCTGGTGGAATGTTTTGAGGAGCTGCTTGTGCTAAGTTTTCAATTCTCCATCCTTGAACAGAGTTAAAATACTTTGCTTCTCCTTGTGGGTTAATCCACTCTCTTCCTCTTAAATTAATAGAAACCTTTACATCTTGCCCAACTTGATAAGTGTTTAATAAATCACATTTATCTTGAATAAACTCAATCATTATCATTTGTGGGTACTGCTCATCAGTAGTTACAACCATTTCACGCTTTCTAAATCCGTTAGATCCGAATGTTTGCGTTTCGTTAATTAATTTGATTTTCCCTATTACTTCCATTTCTAAATCTATTTAATTAAAAGCACCTTCCAAGCGCTTTCTACATCATTATTCTTTAAATACTCTTGTGCAAAAGTATGTTTTTTTTCAGTTGAAACCCCCACAAATTGCGAATGTTCTTTCGCAAAGTTATTAACAGCTTCTTCTGTAGGCAACTGTTCTACATTACCTAACATACCTAAATTATTCCCTGTTAATACGCTACTGTTTCTTATTTCTGTAGGTATTTGGTCTACTCCAATTCCTAAAGTAGTTAATGGTTTTGGAATTTCAAAAAACCCATCACGAGCACGAGAATAATAATTCCCTCCCGCTCTAGCTACTAAATCAATTTTATGCTGATCTATACTACCATCTTCTGCTAATACATCTTCGTTTACATGTAGTTTTACTACCTCACATACAATTAGGTTTCCTGCTCCGCCTTCTTCACCTGTATAAATTATGTCTTTAACTTTACATTCAAATTGTACAGGAGATTCTGCAACCCTAAACGGCTTTACCTCATCTGAAGGTAACATCGTAAAACCAGCTTTTATAAACTCATTTACTCCTTTTGGATACATGGTACTACTCAACGACATTTGCTGAACAATATCGTAGTTTACGATATTAATTACCACTTCTTTAGTTGCTTCTGCATTATCTAAGGTATGTTTAGTTTTATTACCTCTTACACTACGCGCCGGAGAAAAAATCATAATTGGAGGATTTGCTCCAAATACATTAAAAAAGCTAAACGGTGACAAATTTGGGTTCCCTTCAGCATCAACAGTACTTGCAAAAGCAATAGGCCTTGGAGCTACAGCTCCTAATAAATACCCATGCAATTTAGAGGTTGGTATATCTTTAGGATTAATTGATAACATTCTATATAATTTTAGTGTAAATATACTACCTATTTATAAATTTAGTTATTCTAGAGAATAGTTTATATTTGATTGATGGTTTTTTTTACAAACACTTATTGGGTAAAGCGAATTGCAATTAGTATTTCCTTACTTATCGTTTTATTTATTTTATGGAATACATATGTGTTTTTTCAAAAATTTAAAAAGGATGAGCGTGCTAAAATGGAGATTTATGCCACAGCAATTAAGGAAGTCGCATCTAATCCTGACCCTGATGGTAACTTTAATTTAGTAAACAAAGTTTATGAAACCATAGAAAATATTCCCTCTATTTTGGTAGGAAAAGATGGAGAGATAAAACAGTTTAATAACTTAGATTCTATAAAATCTACAGACCCAAAGTATCTTCAACAGCAATTGAATATCATGAAAAACCAAAATGAGCCAATTGCGATAGAATACTTAGGTATTAAAGAACATATTTACTACAGAAATTCTGACCTTTTATACAAACTCAAATATTATCCACTTGCTTTAGTGCTAATTTTAGGATTGTTTCTTACCATTATTTACATGGTTTATAAATCTAATAAAGTTGCTGAGCAAAATAAGTTGTGGACAGGAATGGCTAAAGAAACAGCGCATCAAATAGGGACACCGCTTTCTTCATTATTGGGCTGGATTGCCATTTTACGTACTGAAAATGTAAGTAGCGATTATGTTGATGAAATTGAAAAAGATGTGAAACGTTTAAACACCATCGCTAATCGTTTCTCTAAAATCGGGTCACTTCCTGAATTGAAACCTTACAACATTGTATCTATTACTAAAGCTGCTTTTGACTATTTAGAAAATAGAAGCTCCAAACAGATTTCTTTTTCTTTTTCTACTGAAGCAGAAGAAATTCGCTCCGATCTAAACACCGAGTTATATGGTTGGGTAATAGAAAACTTAATTAAAAACGCTATTGATGCTATGCAAGGTAAAGGAAGCTTATCTGTTAGCATTAGTGAGAGTTCCAAGAATGTGAAAATTCTAATTTCTGATACTGGTAAAGGAATTCCTAGAACACAGTTTTCACAGATATTTACTCCTGGGTTTACCACAAAAAAACGTGGTTGGGGACTTGGTTTATCACTCTCTAAACGTATTATTGAGGATTATCACAATGGAAAAATCCATGTACTAAAATCAGAGTTAGGAAAAGGAACTACTTTTGAAATTTTACTAAGTAAGATTTAATTCTTTTCTTTTACCAATTTACTCATTACAAACCCATAGAATAACCCTCCTGCTCCCCATATAAGCGCCCCTACAAGTATTCTTTTTAAAGTTATTTCTTCTCCTTCAATCCATGGAAAAATAATTATCATCATTATAAACATAATTACTCCCCAGGCTATCCCCTCTTTTATCCACTTTTTCATAGCTCTTTTTTATTTATTCAAAATTCTTAGCAATATCTTCTGCTACTACTACAAACTCTTCATTTGTTAATTTTTCTTTCTTTACAAATCTGATATCCTCCATCGTTTGCAACGGAATTAAATGTACATGTACATGGGGTACTTCTAATCCAATTACACTCATCCCTACACGTTCACATAGAATTGTTTTTTCTATTGCTTTGGCTACTCTGTATGAGAAAGACATTAATCCATTATACTCTTCTTTCGATAAATCGAATAATTTATTTTCTTCACGTTTAGGAATAACCAATGTATGTCCTTTTGCATTTGGATTGATATCTAAAAAAGCGAAATAGTTGTCATCTTCTGCTATTTTATATGATGGAATTTCTCCGTTTATAATCTTCGTGAAAATACTTGCCATGTTGTTTTATTTAATTTTACAGTAAAAATAAAAAAGAAATCGGGTTTTAGCGATGCCAAAACCCGAATAAATCTTTACTCTTTTGTCTTTATTTTTTTCTCTTATCGAGAAATCTCCATAACTTCAAACTTCATAACTCCGTTAGGTACTTGTATTTCGGCAACATCACCTACTTTTTTCCCTAATAAACCTTTACCTATTGGTGAATTAACAGATAACTTTCCGTTTCTTACATCACTTTCACTATCCGCTACTAGTGTATACGTAAACTCCATTCCGTTAACCGAATTTTTAATCTTAACTATTGAGTGAATTAAGATTTTTGACATATCTAACTGACTTTCATCAATAACACGAGCACTTGCAACTACATTTTTTAGTTTCGCTATTTTTGTTTCTAATAGCGATTGCTCTTCCTTTGCAGCATGATATTCTGCATTCTCACTCAAATCTCCTTTATCACGAGCGTCTGCTATTTCTTGAGAAACACGTGGTCTTTCAACTTGTTCTAATTGCGCTAACTCTTCTTTAAGTTTCTTTAATCCTTCTTCCGTATAATATGATACATTACTCATCTCTTCTCTCTTTTTAAAATCAACAAACTTTTATACGCTTTCCTTAACGTTTTACAAAAAGCATATAACTTTTCTTCCTAAAAACCTGTGGGTTAAATTTAAAAATCCCACGCCGTTAGGAATGAGATAGTCTTACAAATGTACAAAATATTTGTAACTTCGTTGCGTTACAATACTAACTCTATACTAAAAAATGAAAAAAATATTTTATTTAATTCTTGTTATAATTTGTTTTAGTTGTAGTGATAACACTCCTATTAACAATTGTTTTTCTGGAGTAAAAATGAATGCTATTATTGATTTATCTCTCCCAGAATTTAGCGGATTGTTAGTTCCTGGAGGGGAATCTCAAAATACTATACAAGGAAGAAATGTTTTTATTTTTAGAACAGGAACTTCTGGCTACAGAGCTTTTGACCAACAATGCCCTGAACAAAATTGTAGTTCTTTAATGACTTTTAACGGAGTAGAAATCACCTGCCCTTGTGATGATAAAAAGTACAACTATCTTTCAGGAGGAACTTCTTTAGATGGTGAAGGTTGTAATGCATTAATGTATTTTGTTACTCCTATTAGTAACAATCAGTTAAGAATATCTCGTTAATACTATTTGTACTAACAATTAGATTCTTATTTTTGCAGCAACAACAACACAATTAACACATTTATCGTGAAAAACTACTTTTCTTCAAACTTTAAATTGGGTGTTCTAGGAGGCGGCCAATTAGGAAGAATGTTACTTACCGAAACTCAAAAATTCGATATTTATACTGTTATTTTAGACGGAAACCCTGATGCTCCTTGCGCTCAGATATGTAACGAGTTTCATCAAGGAGATTTACTAGATTATAATACTGTTTACAACTTTGGAAAACAAGTAGACCTGTTAACCATAGAAATTGAAAACGTAAATATTGATGCTTTAGATGCTCTAGAAGCTGAAGGATTAACCATTTTTCCAAAGCCTAAAAACTTAAGAACTATTCAAAATAAAGCACACCAAAAAGTGTTTTATCACGACAATAATATACCTACGGCTGACTTTTCTAGATTTACTTCTTTAGAAGAGTTAAGACACGCTATTAGTAACGATGCAGTTACGTTTCCTTTTGTATGGAAATCTGCTCGATTTGGATATGATGGTAATGGGGTAAAAATAGTTCGTGCCATCAGCGATTTAGAAAACCTACCTACTGGTGAGTGTATTTCTGAAAAACTAGTTCCTTTTAAAAATGAATTAGCTGTTATTGTTGCAAGAAATGCAAGCGGAGAAACCAAAACTTACCCAGTAGTTGAAATGGAATTTCACCCAGAAGCTAATCAAGTAGAATATGTAATTTGTCCTGCTAGAATTGAGGATGCAGTTGCCAAAAAAGCGCGCGAAGTTGCTTTAAAAGTTGCAGATTCATTTGATTTTGTTGGATTATTAGCTGTGGAAATGTTTCAAACTAAAGATGACAATATCTTAGTAAACGAAGCTGCCCCAAGAACTCACAATTCAGGGCATTATTCAATTGAAGCAAGTTATACTAGTCAATTTGAACAACATTTACGTAGTATTTTAAACCTTCCATTAGGAAATACCGAAAGTAAAGTAGCCGGAATCATGGTGAACTTGGTTGGTGCTGAAGGCTATACTGGTGATGTAGTATATGAAAACATCGAAGAAATTTTAAAGATTGACGGAGTTACCCCTCACATCTACGGAAAAAAGACAACCAAACCTTTCCGTAAAATGGGACATGTAACTATTGTTAATGAAGATATAAATGAAGCGAGAAAAGTCGCTCAACAAGTAAAAGAAACTATTAAGGTAATAGCAAAATAACCTCTCGACTAAGCTCGAGATGACAAAAACATAAAATTATGGTAGGAATTATCATGGGAAGCGATTCAGATCTTCCAATTATGCAAGAAGCAATTGATATTTTAGAGAGTTTTGATATTCAAGTAGAAGTAGATATCGTATCTGCACACAGAACTCCTGAAAAATTATTCGATTACGCTAACAATGCACACAAGCGTGGTGTACAAGTTATTGTTGCTGGTGCTGGTGGTGCTGCTCATTTACCTGGAATGGTAGCAAGTATGAGTCCGTTACCAGTAATTGGAGTTCCTGTTAAAAGTAGAAACTCTATTGATGGTTGGGATTCTGTTTTATCTATTCTTCAAATGCCTGGAGGCGTTCCTGTGGCTACTGTAGCTTTAGACGGAGCAAAAAATGCAGGAATCTTAGCTGCTCAAATTATTGGAGCTTCTGACAAATGTGTATTAGACAAAATAATCGCTTATAAAGAAGGCTTAAAACTGAAAGTTGAAAAAGCTTCTGAAAGAGTAAAAAAATAAGTACCTTAGTACAATATTAACTTGAAGACCTCACAGATTTTTTATTTGTGAGGTTTCTTCAATTTTTTAAACTAAATTTTCATGACTAAAAATCCACTTTTACAAGATTTTAATACACCCCCTTTTTCTCAAATTAAAGAAGAAGATTATAAACCCGCTATAAAAGAAGCTATACAAATAGCTAAAGACGAAATTGATGCTATTGTAGAAAGCTCTGAAGTTCCAACTTTTGAAAACACTACAGTTGCTTTAGACAACACAGGTAATAAATTAGATAGAGCTACTTCTATCTTTTTCAACTTAAACTCTGCTGAGACAAATGAAGAAATTCAAAAGATAGCGAAAGATATTTCTCCTTGGTTAAGTGAGTTTAGAAACGATATGATTTTAAATGAGGAGTTGTTTAAACGTGTAAAAACTGTATACGATCAACTTTCTGATTTAAACTTAACTCCTGAGCAAGGAATGTTGTTAGATAAGCAATACAAAAGTTTTGCACGCAACGGAGCGAATTTAAATGAAACTGACAAAGCTGAGCTTCGCAAAATTGATGCTGAGTTAGCAAAATTATCGTTACAGTTTGGAGAGTATGTATTGGCTGAAACTAATGCTTTTGAATTATTAATTACCAATGAAGATAATTTAGCTGGCTTACCAGAAAGTGCTAAAGAAGCTGCTAAAGAACTCGCGAACTCGAAAGGTAAAGAGGGTTGGATGATTACCTTAGATTATCCAAGCTATATTCCTTTTATGACCTATGCTGATAATAGAGAATTGAGAAAAAAGTTAGCAATAACTTTTGGAAAAAAAGGATTTCAACAAAATGAATACAACAATGAGCAAATTGTAAAAGATATTGTAACCTTACGCCACAAACGTGCAAACCTATTAGGTTATAAAACCCACGCTCATTTTGTATTAGAAGAGCGTATGGCTGAAACTCCTGAAAAGGTTATGGAGTTTTTAAATGAATTGTTAGAAAAAGCGAAACCTGCTGCACAACGTGAATTTGATAATTTAGAGGCCTATGCTAAAAAACTAGACGGAATAGACCAGTTACAAAAGTGGGATGGTGCTTACTATTCTGAAAAACTAAAAAAGGAGTTGTTTAACTTAGATCAAGAGTTATTAAAACCTTATTTTAAGTTAGAAAATGTAATCGACGGTGTATTTACTGTAGCTAACAAATTATATAACTTACAATTTGAAGAAATTGACACTATTGATAAGTATCATGAAGATGTTAAGACGTACACTGTAACAGATACTGATGGTAATTTTGTTTCGTATTTCTATGCCGATTTCCATCCAAGACCAGGAAAACGTAACGGAGCGTGGATGACTTCTTACAAATCACAATATAGGAGTAACGATACAAATGAAAGACCACAAGTCTCTATCGTTTGTAACTTTACCAAACCTACACAAACTAAGCCTTCCTTATTAACTTTTAACGAAGTTACTACCCTATTCCACGAATTTGGTCATGCTTTGCACGGAATGTTAGCAAACACTACTTATAAAAGCTTGTCTGGAACTTCTGTTTCTTGGGATTTCGTCGAATTACCGAGTCAGGTTTTAGAAAACTGGTGTTATGAAAAGGAAGCATTGGAGTTGTTTGCGAAACACTACGAAACTGGAGAAGTTATTCCTATGGAATATGTTGAGAAAATTAAAGAATCTGCGAGTTTCCACGAAGGAATGCAAACCTTGCGTCAATTAAGCTTCGGATTATTAGATATGTCTTGGCATTCTGGTGATTCTCCTGAAAATATTGCTGATGTAAAAGAGTTTGAAACGAATGCTTTTGCTGAGACTAAATTATATCCTGATGTAGCTGAAAATTGTATGAGTACTTCTTTCTCTCATATTTTTCAAGGTGGATACTCAGCTGGATATTATTCATATAAATGGGCAGAGGTTTTAGATGCCGATGCTTTCGAATACTTTAAAGAAGAAGGTATTTTTAATAAAGAAGTTGCCGATAAATTTAAAAACAACGTATTATCTAAAGGAGGAACAGAAGAGCCTATGGAATTATACAAACGTTTTAGAGGAAGAGAGCCAAAACCAGATGCTTTATTAAGACGTGCTGGATTGATTGACAAGAATTAACAAATAAAGTTTTATCACTTTAAATAAGTCCCTATTTTTATGGAAAATATTTTTCATGAAAAAGGGACTTTTTATTTTCTTACTCTTCGTTAGTTCAATTTCATTTTCTCAAATTTTAATTAAAGGAAATGTGTTTTCAGAAACTAATAAACCTCTAGAAGGAGCCTCTATTTACTTTAACAACACCACTGTTGGTACCATAACAAACTCTAAGGGTGAGTTTGAGTTAAAAATCAAAGAAGGAAACTATACATTAGTTATTTCTTTTTTAGGTTATAAAACAAAACAGCTTTTTATTACTCCTCAAAAAAAAGATGTAAGTATTAACATTAAACTTGAAGAAGACAGTAGTGTTTTAAACGAAGTTGTAATCAAGAAAACTGTTTACGATAAAAACTGGGAATATAATTTAGCACGCTTTAAACAAGCTTTTTTAGGGAGAACAAAACTTGCAAAAACCTGTAAAATTTTAAACGAAAAAGATTTACACTTTGATTATAACATAAAAACAAACACACTCACAGCATTTGCTAAAAAACCTCTTAAAATTAAACATCAAGGTTTAAGGTATTTAATTACTTATGATTTGATTGACTTTTCTCTAAAAAAACAACGGTTATTTTTTAGTGGTTTTGCACGTTATAAAAACCTACGAAAAAACATTAAAAGAAAATGGAAGCAAAATAGACTTGAAGCATACAATGGCTCTCAAATGCATTTTTTAAGAAGCCTAACTTCAAAAAGACTTAAAGAAGATGGCTTTATAGTTAATCAGTTTAAACGAGTTCAAAATCCAAATAGACCTTCTGAAGAAAAAATAAAAATAGCTAAAGAGCTCCTTAAACTTTATGGAAACTCCATTAATTTATCTAAGCAAATAACCGACCCAAAAACTGTATCTGACAGTATTATTGTTACTTTACAAAAAGCCAAACTCCCAAAGCATCAAGACTATTTATACAAGAAAAATATTCCTTACGAAGACATGATTGCTTACGATAGTAATACACCTTTTTTAAATTTTAAAAATTACTTAATGGTCATTTACACCAAAGAATCCGAAGAAGAAAATTATTTAATCGGAATGTTTGGAAAGCGAAAAAAAGCTAGTGGTGTACAAACCTCAAACATTGTTTTGTTAGAAGAAAATGCTCAAATAGATAAATCTGGAGTACTTATTAACCCTAATGCTATTTTTAATGAAGGGTACTGGGGCTTTGAAGCTTTTGCCAACATGTTACCTCTGGATTACAGAACTTCAGAAAGGAAATAATTTTCTAACTAAATAATTTCTATCAGCTTTTTTTAGAAAAAATTAACACATTTTAACATATAAAAAGTTTGCTAAGCCCTTACTTTTGTTTCCCCACAGTTATAAAAAATGAGCTTAAAGAAAAATAGCATATTTAGTAAAATCACCTCTTTGTCTTTGGTGGTTCTTCTTATGCTTCCTATTCTTATAAAAGCTACCCATCATCATGAAAATGAAGCACACCATCATAACTGTAAAGAAAAATCTACTCACTTACATGAATCGGTAAACGACCATTGTGATATTTGTTATTTTTCTTTTGCTTCTTTTGATGTCCCTACACAAAATTTCTCACAAGCTTTAGCTATTCTTCCTAGTAAGACAATAGTAGATAATTACAAGTCAATTATCTTACCTTCTTACCACTCTCTGAATAGAAAGCTTAGAGGACCTCCTACAAATTCTTAACATATTAATTTTAGAACATAATTAACTTTTTCTTGAATAAGAATAGTTGTGAATATGCATGTACATAAACCCAAAGCTAGGTTTATGGTGTAATTACCTACTCTTTCAATTGGTTAACACATTGTTCTATATTATTTAATCACTAGTTGAATACTTGCTATTCAACAGATACAATTCGTTTTTAATTCTATTTACAATGACAAAACAAAGCTTAGGTGCTTTATTTTGTGTATTGTTTCACGCAATTCTTTTTAGTCAGAATAACAATTCTGTTACTATTAAGGTAATTGATGGAACAACACAAAGTGAGTTACCCAATGCTCACGTGAGTATTGGTTCAAAGCACGCGTACACAAACACTAAAGGAAATAGTAGTTTTCACAAACTTTTAAACAAAGAGTATCTCTTAACTGTTACTCATGTTGGATATGTTACTTATCAAGAAAACATTTCTCCTATTACCTCAATAATAGTTATCCCTTTAACACAAGACAATTCAGTGTTAAATGAGGTGATTATTGCACAAAACCCTAAAAAAAAACTAACAAAGTTCTCCAGTAACACACAAAAGATTGATGTTAGTTTTTTAGAAAAAAACAGAGACAATAGTTTAATGCAAACTCTAAAAGATATACCAGGAGTTAGCACAATAACTATTGGTTCTGGGCAATCTAAACCCACTATTAGAGGTTTAGGGTTTAATAGAGTTGTTGTTGTTGAAAATGGTATAAAACACGAAGCACAACAATGGGGAGCCGACCATGGTTTAGAAATAGATCAATATAACATAGATAATATTGAGGTTACTAAAGGAGCAGCTTCTCTACTCTATGGTTCTGATGCAATCTCTGGGGTAATTAGCTTGAAAAATAACTTACTCCCTGATGTTAATTCTTTTTCAGGTGAACTAAACCTCACCAATAGAAGTAACAATGATTTTTATGGAGTGTCTTTAGGGGTTAAACAACGTTATAATCATTGGTATTACAAGGCAAGAATAACCCACGAAGATTACGGCGACTATAAAGTTCCTACTCAAAAAATCACGTACGATAATTACATTTTTGACTTGCATAAAAATTACTTACGTAACACAGCAGGATACAATCATAATGTTGGAGTTTCTATAGGTTATGTATCAGATAATATTAGCTCTATAACTTCTTTTAGTAATGTAAATTCTAAAAATGGTTTTTTCGCTAATGCACATGGTCTTGAAGTGAGAACTTCTAAAATAGATTACGATGCTGACAATAGAGATATTGATTTACCATATCATAAAGTCAATCATTTTAAAATAACGAATAATACCAGTTTTTTATTCCCCAATTACACGTTAGATGTTGAGCTTGGGCTTCAAAAAAATCATCGCGAAGAACACTCAGAGCCTGTTCCGCATGGTTATATGCCCAAGCCGCCATCTACAATGGAACGCTTGTTTAAGAAGAACACCTACAGTTTTAATGTAAAAAATCAATTACACTACTTTGAAAAGCATAAAGTTACCACAGGTATAAACTTAGAGTATCAAGATAATGCTATTGATGGCTGGGGATTTCTTATTCCTGAATATACTCGTTTTACAGTTGGGGCTTTTGTATACGATCAAATAAAACTTAACAACAATTTATATTTAGATGGTGGTGTACGCTACGATTATGGTGTAATAAAAACACAACCATATTACGAATGGTTTTTATCTCCAGTTACTAACGAAAACGGAAATACTACTCAGCAACAACTACAGCGTTCAGAAAGAAAGAATTTAACTTTCGGAAGTTTTAGTGCTTCAGCTGGATTAAGTTATGGAATAAAAAACACATCGTATAAAATAAATATAGGTAAGAGTTTTAGAATTCCACTGGCAAACGAATTGGCTTCAGACGGAGTAAATTATCACATGTATCGATATGAAGAAGGGAACCTTGATTTAGAGCCTGAAAGTTCTTATCAAATAGACGGAGAGTTTAAAGCAAACTTTAGTAAAGCTTCTATTCAAGTTACCCCTTTTGTTAATTATTTTGATAATTATATTTATTTAAGCCCAACCCCAGAGTATTACGAAACACTTCAGAAGTATCAATACAGTCAAAGTCGTGTTTTTAGATATGGTGGTGAAATTATGGCGCAATATGAACCTACTGATAAATTATCGATTACAGGTTCTTTAGAGTATGTAAAAGCAAGACAATTAAGTGGTAAAAAGAAAAACTTCACTCTTCCCTTTTCTCCTCCGTTAACAGGAGTTGTTTCACTTGAGTATACATTGAATCCTTGGTTAACTTTTGGCGACACTAAACTATTCTCAAGTGTACGATTGGTTTCGGATCAAAACAACATTGTACCTCCTGAAAAAACTACAAAAGGGTATTCTTTAATAAATATCGGTTTGCATACGAGTGTAGATCTTTTCTCTAAAAAACAACCTCTTAAAATTCAAGGGAGGTTAAATAACATTTTAAACAACAAAGTATTCGACCACACGAGTTTCTATAGACTTATAGAAGTTCCTGAGCCTGGAAGAAACTTTTCAATAACAATTATACAAACATTTTAATCATTTAATTTTTTTAATCATGAAAAACACATTTAAATCAGCAATCTTATTTTTTGTAAGCCTTTTAATTATTTCTTGTAGTGATGAAGATAACATACCAGAAACTTTTGATGAAAACATCAATACAGAACGCTTTAAAAGCATGGAATTAGGTAATTCTGATTTTGTTTTACCACAATCAAACGTAGATGTTCATATTGAATTTGACTACGAAGGAACTAGTAAGGTTTCTAAAATTTATTTTGATGTTGAAGCTTTTGATGTTCCAAAAGTCAAGACAGGTGAGTTAATTTGGGAATTAAATAATCATTTAGTTCCTGTTGATCGTTATGAAGGTCAATTAAACCCTCATATTCACTATCATGTATATTTTGATAAAGAGAACAAATACAATCCTTCTTTTACACCTGCTGAAGGAGTTTATAAGTTTAAAATTACAGTTGAACATGAAGACGGAACTAAAAGTGCCATTACTAAAAAGTTACACATTATTCAAAAGTTTAAAGACTTAGAAATTGGTGATAACAATTCAATCGCGTTTGGAAAAGATGAGTTACATACCGAATTTGAATATGTTTCTGGTAATAATACTGTTACTGAAATTAAATACGAATTTTGGTTCAAAGAATGGAGAGAAGGACAAAATGTTGAAGTTGGTAAGTGGGATAAGGTAATTTCTATTTTACCAAAAGAATTGTATGAAGGAGTTAAAAATCCACACATCCATTATCACTACGATTTAATTCCTGGGGCTCCTGTAGGAAGTTACTGGTTAAATATTTACGCTAAAGAAAGTGGTGAAAGCGAAACTGTTAAATTGTCTATTCCAATCGAAATAAAGTAATCATATCCCAAAAGGCTACTTGGTTTCTCAAGTAGTCTTTTACAATAACAAACTATTATGAAATTATTAAAAATAACGTGTGTTTTACTTCTCTTAACTATATTAAACATAAGCTGTAGTAGTGAATCAGAAGAGCCTGATACTGAAAAACCAACTATTACCATAAATTACAACGAAGGTTTTCCTAAGTCGTGTACTGTATTAGAAAAAGGTAAGGAATACACCATACGAGTAAAAGTATCTGATAACATTGCTTTAGCTACTTACGCTATAGACATTCATCATAACTTTGATCATCACACACATGATGACCAAGGCTCTAGTTGTGAGTTATCTCCTATAAAAGATCCTGTTTCACCTTTAATTTTTATGAAGAATTATACTATTGATAACAATCGTAAAGAATATGAGATAGTGCAAAACATTACAATTCCTACTGATATTGATTCTGGCGATTACCATTGTCAAATTTCTGTAATTGATGTTACTGGATGGCAAAGTAGAACCTCAGTAGATATTAAAATTGAATAAGCTCTATTTCTTATTTTTTTCTTCAATCCACTTGCTCATAAATTTTGTAGCCTGTAAGGTTTGATGTTGTAACAAACTTCCAAGAAAATTTTGTGTACGATGTATTTCAAGGTTTTCTTGGATTTCTTTTATTTTGTTTATAAAAGAAAAAGCTAATTTTTCTTTATCATATATCGAATTGATAATTGCAATCCCTTTTTGTTGAGACTTTTTCCAAAGAATATCATAAGTATACAGCTCTATAGCTTTGTTGGCAAACTTCTCAAAATCATCTTCTATAAATCCGTTCCAAGGTAAATTTCCATGCATGCCTTCTGCACCTATTGAACTAGTAACACTTGGAGTACCACATTCCATTGCTTCGGTTAATTTCCCTTTAATTCCAGCTCCAAAACGAATTGGCGCTAGCACTACTCTAGCACTTTTAACTACTTCGAGCGCATCTTCTGCAAAACCTTTTATAATAAATCCTTCTTTTGGTTTATGTAATTGCTGAATTTGTTGCGTAGCATAGGCTCCGTAAATATGTAATTCTGCTTCTGGTAATTGCTTTCTTATCGTTTTCCAAATTGTTTTTAATTGTAAAACAGCATCGACATTTGGAGCATGAAAAAAGTTACCTATAAACACAAAATGTTTTCGTTCTTCAAGTGACTTCCATTTTTTCACTACTTTTTCATCAATTGAACTCAATAAAAAAGGTAAATGATATAGTAAAGATTCATCAACTTTAAAAACGTCTTTCAATAACTGCATTTCATAAGTTGAAATAATCAAACTCATATCACAACGTAAAATAGCAGCGATTTCTCGTTTTGCTTCATCCGACTTCAACAATGCTTCTGTAGAAAATTGTTTTCCTTTTTTTAATTGTTGATGACGTGTTTTACGTAAAAAATGTAAATCTTCTGTATCTAAAACTCGTAAAGCTTTCGGGCAATGTTCAGCTACACGCCAACCAAATTGTTCTTCCATCATAAAACGATCGAACAACACAACATCAGGTTGTAGTTCTTTAATAAAATCATCAAAAGAACTTGAATTCAATTCAATCGATTTCTCCTCAACTCCCAACTCTGCTAAGTTTAAAGAGTTTTCAGTTTTTTGGGCAGGTGTTGCAAAAGTAATGGTATAGTTTTGGTTTTTAAAAACATTAAGTAACTGTAACATTCGGTTACCAGCTCCCGTAGTTTTTTCTATCCAAACATACCCAATTATTAAAAGTTGTTGCATTAATTTAGTTCGCTAGCTGCATTTTATAATCACCTTGTACACTTTTAGCCCAGTTAATTACTTGCTCAACTTCTTCTTTAGTTAAACGAGCATCGGCATGTGTCCAAGTATATGAATCTAACGGCATTTTTCCTTTTTCTACTTCCTCCCAAACTTCTTCCATTTTATGTTCTTTTCTTTTTAAGGAATAAGTAGCCCATTCAGAAAAATTTAATTCTTCTTTTCCATGATTTATATGATCAGCTAACCAATAGTTAACTGGTGTAATACTACTATACCAAGGATAACGAGTTGAATTACTGTGACAATCAAAACATGCTGTTTTTAATATTTTGTGCACCTGATCATTTGGTTTGGTTTCTTTTATAAAAGCTTCAACTGTAGTTATTTCTCCTTGATTTTTTTCTGGTTGAAAAAACTGCGCTATTACCAATAGTATTAATAAGAATCCTATAATTTTTTTGAAAATTTTCATACAACGAATTTAAGTTTTAAAGATATGAAAACTAAATTTATCGACAAATAATTGTATTTTTGTGCTTCATTATTTATGAAAAAATAAAACACAACTCATGAAATACGATTTAATCGTTATTGGTTCTGGTCCAGGAGGGTACATTGCTGCTATCAGAGCCGCTCAATTAGGTTCTAAAGTTGCTATCATTGAAAAATACTCGACTTTAGGTGGAACTTGTTTAAATGTTGGATGTATTCCTTCAAAAGCTTTATTAGATTCTTCACACCATTACTATGATGCTGTAAATCATTTTGAAGAGCACGGAATCTCTGTTGAGAAGCCTTCTTTTGACTTCGGAAAAATGGTAACTCGTAAAGCAAATGTAGTAGAAACTACTACTGGAGGTATCAAATATTTAATGGATAAAAACAATATTGAGGTTTACGAAGGTTTAGGTTCTTTTGAAGATGCTACACACGTAAAAATCACAAAAAATGATGGTACTGAAGAAGTAATCGAAGGTACTAACATTATAATAGCTACTGGTTCTAAACCATCTTCTTTACCTTTTATTACTATTGATAAAGAGCGTGTAATAACTTCTACTGAAGCGTTAAAACTTCCTGAAGTTCCTAAGCACTTATTAGTAATTGGTGGTGGTGTTATTGGGTTAGAATTGGGGTCGGTTTACAAGCGTTTAGGTGCTGATGTAACTGTTATCGAATTTATGCCTGCAATTACTCCTACTATGGATAAAGATGTTTCTAAAGAACTTACCAAAGTTTTAAAGAAACAAGGAATGAAAATCAATACTAGTCACGGGGTTACTTCTGTTGAAAGAAACGGCGACGAAGTAGTAGTGAAAGCTACCAATAAAAAAGGAGAAGAGGTTACTTTTACTGGTGATTACTGTTTAGTTTCAGTTGGTCGTCGTCCGTTTACTGAAGGATTAGCTTTAGAAAAAGCGGGTGTTAAAGTTACTGAAAGAGGAATGGTTGAAGTAAATGATCATTTACAAACTAACGTTTCTAACATTTATGCTATTGGTGATGTAGTTCGTGGAGCTATGTTAGCACATAAAGCAGAAGAAGAAGGTGTGGTTGTAGCTGAATATTTAGCTGGACAAAAACCTCATATTGACTATAACTTAATTCCTGGAATTGTTTATACATGGCCAGAAGTAGCGGCTGTTGGTAAAACTGAACAAGAATTAAAAGATGCTGGTGTTGATTACAAGTCTGGAAAATTCTCAATGCGTGCATTAGGTCGTTCTCGTGCGAGTGGAGATTTAGATGGATTTGTAAAAGTATTAGCTGATAAAAATACAGATGAAGTATTGGGAGTTCATATGGTAGGTGCTCGTGTTGCTGACTTAATTATGGAAGCAGCTGTAGCAATGGAATACAGAGCTTCTGCGGAAGATTTAGCGCGTATTTGTCATGGACACCCAACTTATTCTGAAGCTATAAAAGAAGCAGCGAAAGCAGCTTGGGATGGCATGCCTTTAAATGCTTAAACGTCATTGCGAAACTTTTTAAAAGTTAAAGCAATCTTTTCATACTTAAAAAGCAATCTCAAATGAGATTGCTTTTTTGTTTCTTTATATTTTTGTTTCCTTACTAGTAACCCAATCATTCACATTTAAGAGCTGTTTAATGGAGATTTCTTTTATTCATTTTTTTACACTTGTAGCTATTATTCATTGTTTTATACTTAGCTTAATCATTTTATGCTCTAAATTTTTTAAAAATAATACTAATAAATTTTTAAGCTTTACTTTATTAATAATAGCTATTGTAGGTATAAATAATTGGTTTTGGGATTTAAATAAAGATGCTTTAGTTATAAATATTATAGATTTAGGTCTTTGGCAATTTTTATATCCAGTTACCTACTTCTTTTTCTTTCATAAAGCCTCCAATCCAACAAATAAAAAATCATCTAAACTTACTTTTCTGTACCTTCCTTTTATAATTTTAAGTTTGCTAAATATTACAATATCTTTAGGTACAGTTTTTCATATATATAGCCTTGATATAGTAATCCCATTCTATTTCTATAAAGCCATAAGTTTTTTATCTATTATTTTCCCACTCCTTTTAGTTCTTATTTCTTATAAGTATACTTTTTCAGCAAAAAATAAGATAGGCGAACGGTGGCTAAAACACCTTTGGTTTTCTTTTTCTTTTATTCTAATTTATGGTATTATATTGGAAAGCTATCGTTTTATATATTCAGAAAAACTTCCTTTAACCCATCTATGGTCTACCATTTCTATACTAATTTATTGGTTAATTTATAAAGGTCTATATCAATTTAAATTATCTAACGATCAGTACGAAATTCGAACTATTTTAAAAAACACTCAGTCCAAAGACGTTTTTGTAAAAAAGAAAGAAAATACTCATTATCAAAAAATCGTTGAATTATTAGAAACAGAACATATTTATCGTAATCCTAATTTAAGTAGAAATTCACTTGCTGAACAACTTGAAATTAGCAATAGTTATCTTTCACAAATTATAAAAAGTAACACCTCTAAAAACTTTTCTGAATTAATTAATTCCTACAGGATAAAAGAAGCCAAAGAAATGCTTAAAAACCCTTTATTTAATGATTATAGTTTACTGTCGATAGGATTAGAGTGTGGATTTAATTCTAAAACTTCTTTTTATGTAAATTTTAAAAAGGAAACTAACTTAACTCCCAAGCAGTACAGAAATCAATAAGTTCTATTTTCTCAAGTGTAAACAAAACGGAACTCTTTAAAATTCTAGTTACATACGTTTGCTTCATTAATATTAAACATCAAATATTTATGAAAAAATTAAAACGTTATTTGTTTGTATTGTTCATTCTAGTATTTTTTAAAACTAACTCACAGTCTAAAGTATTTTCCTTTGAAAGTGTAAATGTAATACCTATGAATACAGACACAATTCTTAGAAATCAGCGAGTACTAATTACTAACAATAGAATACTGAAAATAGAATCTGCTTCAAAAAAATCTAATATTTCTAGAGATGTTATTATTCCAGCATCTGGTAAGTATTTAATGCCTGGGTTGGTTGAAACTCATTTTCATCAACAAAACAATATCAAAAATGAGTTTAAACTCTTAATTGCTAATGGAATTACTACTGCTAGAAATATGGCAGAATATGATGGGCAAGATCATATCAAAATTAGAGAACTTGCTCGCAAAAACAGTTTTTTATCCCCTCATTATTACACTGCAGGTCCTTACCTAACCCAAAAGCATTTAAATAGTTTAAGAGCTGTAGAAGATGTAATCGCTCATCATAGAGAAAAGGGATATGATTATTTAAAAGTAGCTGATAATTTACCTAAAACCGTTTATCTTAAATTATTAGAATTAGCAAAAAAAGAAAGTATCGATGTTATAGGTCATGGTCAACGAAATATGCCTTTAGAGTTTTCTCTTAGAATAAAATCTATAGCCCATGTAGAAGAGTTCATGAATATTTTTAGTAAAGATCAAAATACATCTATTTCATTCTTACATAAAGCTGCTAAAGAAATTAAAACTAGTGGAATATATGTTTCGCCTACTCTTGGTATTTTTGAAATGATTAGTAAATACGCTGATAATGAAAAACATCAAAAACTCATAAATGATGAAAACATAAAATATTTACCTAAGCATTATTCAGGTTATTGGAAATCAAATAAAATTAATTACAGAAAGTTAGATTGGTTTACAACTACAAAATCTTTAAATCGTCTAGAAGGAGAGTTGAAATGGCAAAAAAAGTTTACTTCAATATTACATTCTCATAAAGTACCTCTAATGGCTGGTAGTGATACCTATGGTTTATTTATTCCTGGTTTTTCTCTTCACCATGAATTAGAATTAATGAATAGTGCTGGTCTTAGTGCATATGAAACACTTAAATCTGCAACTGTTACTCCTGCTAGATATTTAAATACTATATCTCAAAGTGGTACTATAACAGAAGGTAAACTTGCTGATATTGTTTTGTTAGAAAAAAACCCTTTAGAAAATATCAAAAACACAAGAACTATTTTGGGAGTCTTTGTAAAAGGTAAATGGCTGGATAGAAATAGCCTTGATCAAATTTTATTAGATGTTGAGAAAGCCAATAAATAAAGTTACCTCAGAGCTTTAATTAAAATAAAAATCCCGAACTAAATAGCTCGGGATTTTTTATCTCTACATCTACGCACTTCTAAAATTAAACATACCCTAACTATTAAGTTAAAATTTTACATATATTTATCTTAATTAATTTATTAAACCCTTCAAAATGAAATTAAAACTATTAAAATTACTAGTAGTTCTACTCACTACGTTTACTGTTAACTCTCAAAATTTTATTGAAAAGCAGCTCCCTACTCCTCAAAATTTAAGTTCTTTTTTTATTGGACCTCTTCTCAAATCAACTATTCACTATGGTGCTAAACCTAATAATTACAATGGTGAAATTCTTGTTTTTAATCATGGATACATTGACTTAAATCAGCTGTTTTTCACCAACAACACTTTTTATCAAGAGGCTTATAACAGCGGATATCAAGTGGTTTTTGTAGCTACAACTAGAGGAGAAGGTATGTGGAAAAATGGAGAATTATTAGCGGAAGCCATAGATAAAGTTACACTAAAGTATAATGTAAATGATATATACTTAATAGCTCATAGTAACGGAGGAAAAGCAGCTGAAGTTGCTATGTTTACCCATAACAAAAAAGACAAAATTAAACGTGTGTTTGCCTTGGGGACTCCTTATTGGGGCACTTATTTAGCTGATTTATCACAACAATGGTGGTTTAATTGGATATGGAAACAAACTGGTTTAAATGGCGGTGCTGCAACCTCTACAACATATTATTGCAGAGATGTTGTCAGACCTTATTTTGATAATCTTGTAAACAACCAACCAGAAAAATTTCACATCATAGGAGGGTCTGGTTTTGCTAGTGGTCATACCATACTAGCTCCATTGATGTTTACTAGTGGTACTATATTATACTTAAATCAAGGTACTAATGATGGTGTTGCTCCTTACAATAGCACATTAAGACCTGGTGCTACTTATTTGTTTTCTAAACATGAAGCAAAGCTAGATCATGTGGATGTTGCTCTTGGACAATACGTTTGGAAATATATAGCTCCCTTATTAAATAACAATCCTAATAAAACACAAAAAAATAAACAAGATTATCAACAACCAAACAAAATAGTTAGTGATTATCAAATTATTAACTCAGAGAATAAGTATGATAATATCCGATTGGACAAAGGTAGTTCTAAAGCTTTGATTAAAGTATACAAGCCTAATACCAAAACAGACTTTACCTTAACAAGTAATTCCGGTATACTAACACCTTTAACATACAAAAACAAACCTAATTTCAATACTAATAAGTTTTATCATGAATATTTATTAAACATCAATAATAATGACGTTACACAATTAATTTCTAATTCTGAACATGTTGCCTTTGTACATCAACCAAAAGGTGTTAAAATGATTTTAAAAACACTAAAGAAAGAAAACAAGCTTACTATATCTTTTACTAAATATATTCAAGTTAATGATATTAGTATTGATATTATTATTTCTAAAAATTCAGATTTATTTGGTAAACCTGTTAATGGTGATATTGAAATCTATTCTCCAAAATATAATACAGTAAACAGAAGCTTTACATTGGATCTTTCCCTTTTTGATAAAGGTGTATACAGCATTCATATAACTGCAACTCATAAACATTTTAAAAGATCTTTAGTTTCAGGTTTCACTGTAGGGTCACTGAATACTAAAAATCTAAAAGATGAAAATTTATCTTGGGAAAAATCATTAAATATCATACTAAAATCTAATATAGTTAAAGATTTTATTGAGTTTAAAAATCTTACTCATGAAGATTATTACAATACCTCCGTAAAACTTTACAACATTAATGGTCAATTGATACAGAATAATACTCTAAAAAATAATAAAATTAATGTAAGTAACCTTGATAGTGGTTTTTATATCGCTATTTTATATAAAAGCGGAAAGACTAAAAGTTTTAAATTGATAAAACAATAAAAGAAACTTAAACCTAAAAAAAAACCGAACTTTAAAGTTCGGTTTTTTTTATTGTATGACATTATTCCTTATTGAATTCCATAAAAAGAACTCATGTTATCTTCAATATCAGACGCTTTTTTAACCGCCTCATACATTTGGAATGTTTTATTCTTTCTTTCGTTTACAATACGCTTTCTGTAAGTATCGTAATTAGGTAACGCTGTTGGTAATTCTTTCTTTTCAACAACAAAAGCAAATACTCCTTTATCACCTACTACATTTTTAACTACTTCGTTTTCTTTTGCGTTAATCATTGCTCCTACTACTTTAGGTTCGAAACCAACACCTGAAATAGTTGGTGATTGTAAATTTACATCAGTAGCAGCTCTTACTGTTTGACTTGTTGACTTAGCAATTTCATCTAATGTTGAACCACTAATTTTATCTTCAATCATTTTTGCTTTGCGCTTATTTGTTAAGATAGGACGTACACTTGCAGTTGCTTTATCAACAGGCATTAAACCTTTTACCGTTTTAGCAGTTAATACAGCTACTACATATCCTCCTTCAATATCAAAACGTTTAAAACCTCCTTCGTTTACTTCTTTATCAAATGCCCAAGTAATGATTTGTCTTTCATTTCCTAAACCTGGTACATTTTCATCTAATGATTTTAATCCAACAGCAGGCAAAGAACTTAAGTTCTTTTCTTTTACAGCTTCATCAAAAGCTTTTCCATTTGCTAACTCTAAAGCAAATGTTTCTGCGTTTTGAAATACTGCATTTTCTGTTTCTTCTGAAGCTTCAATCTTACGTCCAAAAGTAGCTAACTTCACTACTGGTTGAAAGTTCTTTTGTCCGTCTATTTTTATTACGTGAAATCCAAATTGAGATTTTACAACTCCCATATCTCCTTCTTTTCCTTCAAAAACAAAGTCTCTAAACGAAGGTACCATTCTGTTGTAAGCAAACCAATCGTAGAATCCTCCTTTTTCAGCAGAACCTTGATCTGATGACATTTCTTTAGCTAAATCTGCAAACTTAGATTTATCAGCCTTTACAACTGCTAATAAACTATCTGCTGTTTTCTTAGCTTCTTCCTCTGTTTGAACAACTGTTGCATCGGCACTAGCAGAACCTACAAAAGGAATTAAAATATGACTTGCTTGTGCAGAGTCTGGTAATTGCTTTACCTCAGTAATTTTAGATAACTTAAAGAATCCTGCATCTTTATATGGTCCAAAAACGTCTCCTTCTTTACCGTTGAATACTTCTTCAGCAATTACTTGAGGAACTTGAATTTTAAACTTGTAATTATTATCTAGTCTTAAATCAGATTCATTTTCTTCTAAAAACACACTGTAGTCTGTAGTGTTTTTTAACCCCTTAACAGGTGTGTTATTCACAACTGAATCTTCAATTAACTTCGCTATATTAGCTTTCATAGCTTCTTCATCTTCTGATGTTGGCTCGATATTAAATTTTACAAAGTTAATATCTCTTGAGGCTTCAACTTGAAAAGCATCTTGATGTTTGTTTATATAATCTTGAACATCACTTTTCTTTAAGGTCACTAAACTATCTGCAATTGTAGTGTAAGGTACATATACATATTTACCAGACACTTTAGTGTTTTCTGATAAATACCTAGACTCTCCTTCTTTTAATGAAGCACCTAAACCAGCAGCAACTAAATTATCGTATGTTGTTTTTTCTATATTACTTTTTATAGAAGCCATATATTTTTGCCAAGCTCCCCATTCTTGCCCATTTTCTTCTTTAATGGTAGCTAAATGCTCTTTTAACTTATTTTTATCGAAAATACCAGAAGTTTGAAATCTAGCATCATTTTGAATAACTGGAGTTTCGTATAATGCATTTAAAATGTCTGCATCACCAACTGTAATTCCTGCTTCTTCTAACTGCTTTTTGTATATTTTTTGACGGATTAAGTTATTCCATACTGCTTTTGCAGCTTGCATTTCAGACATGTTATTTCCTGTCTGTGCTTTGTAAGCATCCAGAGCTTCAGCAAACTCTTGACGAGAAATTGCTTCGCCATTAACTTCACCTATTTCATTTACTTTACTTGCACTAAAAAAGTCTGATATTGTAGAAGGGTCTAATACAAAAGCAAAAAGTGCTAAACCAATTACAAGAATTAAGAACATTGAACGTTCTCTAATTTTCGATAAAATTGCCATACGTCATTTATTTTATTAACAGTGTGCGAAAATACAATTTCACATTAAATAATGCAATGTTTTTTTATGCTGTTTTTGAGGGAGTTCTCTCAGGAAAAGGAGGAAAGTTAATCTTCTTTATGAATTACTTTAAAATATATATCATCAATCTTAGTTGCACTTACTTTTAATATTTTAATTTGAAAGTTTTCTATACGTAATATTTCGTCTTGTAGTGGTATTGTTTCTGTATGGTTTAAAATAAAGCCTCCTATTGTTTCGTATGCCTCTTCTTTTGGAATACCTAGATTGTATTCTTCATTTAGGTAATCAACCTCTAAACGAGCCGAAAAATTAAATTCATTTTCACTAATTCTTTCTTCTAATAGTTGCTGATTATCGTGTTCATCTTCAATCTCTCCAAATAGTTCTTCAACAATATCTTCAACCGTGATAATGCCTGAAGTACCTCCATATTCATCAACTACAACTGCAATGCTTTTGCGTTTTTTTATTAAGTTATTAAGCACATCGTTAATAATCATAGACTCTGGCACAAATTCTACAGGTAATAAAATTGATTTGATAGTACGTGGTTTTTTAAAAAGCTCAAAGGCGTTTACATAACCTAAAATATCATCTAACGAATTTTTATAAACCAAGATTTTTGATAAGCCAGTAGTAATGAATATTTTTTTAAGGTTGCTTACTGTCTCATGTAAATCTACAGCAATTATTTCTGTTCTTGGCACCATAATTTCACGAGATTTTACTTTGTGAAACTCTAAAGCATTTTGAAAAATTTGAATTTCAGAATCTACCGCTTCTTCATCATTTCCAGCATCTAATTGTTCCGATATATAATTACCAAGCTCCTCTTTACTAAATTCTGTTTGAACTTCATCTTCTTTTGTTCGGAAAAAAACATGCAAGCAAAAATCTGAAATTTTAGTAATTACCCATGTAACACCGTAAAAGATAACATAAAAAACATAGGCTGGTATAGCAAAAAACTTAAGCATCTCATTTGCATAAATTCTAAAAATAGCCTTTGGTAAAAACTCTGCGGTTACCAAAATAATTACTGTTGAGATGAGTGTTTGCGTTAGTAAGCTTATATCAGACAACACATAGTTTACAACTGTATAACCGGAGGGTAAAAAAGATTGAAACCACCTCATTAACATCTCACCCATAAAATAACTATAAATAACCAAAGCTACGTTATTACCTACCAACATAGTGGTGATAAACTTTGAGGATTTCCCAGTTAACTTCGTTAAGATTTTAGAAAGTATTCCATCTCCTTTTTTCTCTAATTCTATATGAAGTTTATTGGCTGAAATAAAGGCTATTTCCATACCAGAGAAAAAGGCTGAAAATAAAATAGAAGTAAGAATAATTAAGAGTTCGGGTTGCATTAACGTTCTTTGTTTCTTTTTTCTACTTTTCTTCTAAAATGTCGTTTAAAGAAGAAAATTAATATGATAAAGATAGCAAATCCAAACATAATAAACGCTTCTTGTCTATCAGAATTCCATTTTAAGATTCCCTCAACAAAAAAGATTACCCCTATAACTAAGTATCCGTATTGTAAATATTTCCAAAGTGCGTTCATTATATATCTTTTTGTGTTGTTTCTATATCTCCTGTGATATCTTTAGCTATCCATTTAGTTAAGTCTTCACTTGACTCAAACCCAAAGCCATTAATTACAGATTCTGGAGTTGTAAATCGGAAACCATCTTCTGTAAAGAAGTAATGTTCATTTTGGTCCCAAAATAACTGGTTGGTTTCTAGTTTTGATTGATTTGAATGATTGGTAATTACCACATTTCCTCTAATCTCTGATATTTTTGTTTTATTGTAGGTTAATGCATAATTACCTGAGATTGTTGTTGAGTCTGTCCCTGTCTTATCTATTGTAACAATTTCAATTCCTTTAGGAAACTCGCTATATGGGTGTTCTTTTCTGTTTGAATAATCATAAAAAATAGCTGCTTTTGTTTTTGAACTTATTCTCCCTGAATCTTTATGAACGTGATAAATATTTACTGCCGAACCTACTGGTAAGTTTTTATCAGCTAGAAAGTCTCGTACTTCTTTTTTAGAGTTGGTACAAGAAAAAAACATTGCCACCAAACAAATGGTAGCAATGCTATTGTATATATGTTTTGCTCTTTTAAGCATTAAATTCTATTAAGGTACACGAACAGTTTCTCCAATCCAACATCCTACTCTATAACTACCTCCTGAAGACATCCCTTTTTGGAATATTAACTTTTTAGATGGTACGTTCTTTTTGTAACTAGAAATATATCTTCCTGCTCCACATCCTGGGTCTACTTTTTTAGCTTTTAAAGCTTTATTTAAAGCTGCTACGTATACCATTCTTTTTTCGAACTCATCGCTACCACAAGAGTTTGCACTTCTTTGGTATAAACTTGCTATGAATAAATATGCTTTCCCCATATTAGGATTATACTTTAATGCTTCATAAGCTAAAGCTCGAGCTCTACTTCCCCCAGCATTTTGTGCTTCTCTTAACTTATATTTAGCCTTTTTAAATGGATCTGTCTCTAAGTCAAATGCCTTCTTTCTCATTTCAGCAGCTCCACCATTGTCTCCATTTTTAGCTAAAACACCAGCTAAGAAGTTATATGCATCTGCAGATTGTGTAACCTTAGCATATTCATTTGCTAATTTTTCAAACAAAGGATCTGTTTGACACTCTTTGTTATACATTCTCGATACTGCTCTTTTTAACCAAACACCATCTGTTTTATTTTGTTCGAAATCTCTAGAGTAAATAGGTATTAATCTTTCACATGTTGCTATTTTAGAGATTTTTGCATCTAAACCTCCTTCAACTTTACCTAACAACCCTGAGTTAATCGTATAAGCTCTTAAGTTTCTTTTCTCTCTAGAAGTAATTGTTCCTACAGAATCTTTCTCTTGTAATTTTGCAATCTTCTTACTGTAGTCTTCTAATTTTTCTTCTACAGATTCCATTACATCATCATAGGTATCAAAAACTTTTTGAGGATTAGAGTCTTGATACTTATCCGATATCATTTGGAAATACAAAAAGATATTTTTTACTCCCATATCTTTTGGAGAAATATCATAAGCCTTCTTTAGGATTTCAAAAACTTCATCATCTGACGCCAATTTGTTTTCAATTAAAAAATCTGCATAATCACTATGTGCTTTAGCAGGGTCTTTATCTGGAAAATTAGCTAACCTAGTTTCATATACTTTCTTAGCTAAAACTGGGTCTTTTAAGTTTTCAGCAACCTTAGCTCCATATTTATAAATATTAACAGATAATGTAGCACAATTATCTAATAAGTATTCTAAATTAGGTTTTGCTTGAGTATACTTCTTTGTAGTAGCATCTCCTTTAAAAAGATTATACTTGATATGACACTCTTGGCTTGCTTGCGCTTTCGCTCCATTTACGGCTACAAACAAAAATAATCCTGTTAGTAAATACGTAATTTTTTTCATCGTTCTCAGTTTTTGTTAATCTATTTGTTTTTTTTGGAACCAATTAATACTGTTCAAAGATAAACTTAGTCTTACATTAAAGTAGTTTTCTTTTATTAAGTTATTGTTAGTCGTTCCTCTTTGCCCGTACTCAAACCCTACATTTACGTTTGATAATTGTCTCGGTAATGGCAATCCTAATCCAACATTTATGCCAAAGTCTTTTACAGCAGTGAAATTATCAGTAGTTTTCACTAATAAACCTGTGTCTTCAAAACGCAAACCTGCTCTATAGGTCACTCTATCCCAATAACTTGATATTGAATTTATTTTCGGGATGTAGTATCCTCCTATCGCAAACTTACTTGAATCATCATACTTATGAGATGATCCATCAGCTATAAAAACACTATTGCTTCCTAAAGCACTTTGAAATTCTTGGTTAATTCCTACATACCACTTATTTTCTTTTCCTAGACCAAAACCATAAATACTTTTCAAAGGTGCATTTATGTTTCCGTCTAAAGACCTATTAAATAATTCGCTTCTTGGAACTTCTTGTCCTGAGTTACTAAATGACAATGAGTACATTTTCTCAGCCCCTTTTGCAGATAAATCTGTAGACATGGTAAATGATGCCCCTGTAGATAATTGTAATTTATTTTTTAATTCTGTTTTGTATTGTAAACCTAGCTTAAACTGTCCTCCTCTAACATTGAAAGATTCCTCATGTTTAGTTGCTAATGCTACATCTGCTCTTCGATTTAAAACGCTATTATCTATGTTTCCAAAAATAAAACCAGCTTCTGCACCGATAGACAAGCCTTTATAAACATACATACCAAAACTTGCATATATTTTGTTAGCTCCTCCTTCTCCAGTAAACAAAGTAACGTCATCAGCGTTAGCATCATCTAACAAAGAATACCCCACAGATGAAAAAGGTTGTAAACCAACAGATAAACCTGCTTTTTTTCCAACTGGAAAACCTAATGAAATGTACCTTAAACTTGTTGAATTTCCTGTTTGAGAAGCATCTTGTTCTTTAACAGTTAAAAAAGTTAAGCTACCTCCTATAGCATAAGTTGCAGCTCTTAAATCAGCGTTCGACGCTGGGTTTGTAAAATTTAGGTGATGATAATCTTTCATTGCAACACCAATACCTCCCATAGAAGCTTGTTCTACTGTTACTGCCTCAAAACTTTCACCTATACCAAAATAAGAATATGGCGAAGCACTATTTCTTTGTGCTAATATTGTTGACGTAGTTAGTATAAAAACTCCTAATATAAATCTCTTAATCATTCGCTAAATTGTGTATCAAAATAGTATGTAACCCCTCCAAAACAAAATTTGGATGGGCAAATATGACACTTTTTAATTGTTTTGACAAAAAATATGTATCCCCTCCTGTTAAAACTACTGTTAAATCTGGATATTTTTTTTGATATTGTGCTATAATTCCACCTATTTCATTAGAAACTCCATTGATAACTCCTGAATGGATTGAACTTTTTGTATCAACCCCAATAAAGTTTTCTACTTCCTCCATTTCTAGTAACGGTAATTTAGAGGTAAAAGTGTGTAATGCCTTATACCTCATAGCTACTCCTGGTGAAATAGCACCTCCTAAGTATTCCCCTTCATTAGTGATAAAATCATACGTTATACATGTACCTGCATCTAACACCAATACATTTTTATTTGGAAAAATATTTATAGCTGCTGATGCTAATGCTATTCTATCAACTCCTAATGTTTTTGGCGTTTTATATAAATTTTCAAATGGAACTTTTGTGTTTGAATCCAAAAAAACTGGATTCAAAAGTTCTGCTATTTTTTGCTTTTCTTCTTCTGTTAAATTAGCTACTGAAGATATAATACTATTAGAAATTGAGAATTTTGAAATTATTTTTTTTAGCTCCAAAACTATATTTACTTTCTCAAAAATAAATACTTCCTTAATAGTATCTATTTCAAAAACAGCCATTTTAACTCTTGTATTTCCAACATCAATAATTAGATACATATTTCTTTTCTTAGAGCTTGTAAATTTACGGTACATTTTTTTAAAGTTTTTACTTTGTATAATTAAAAAACGATTGTATATTTGCATCCGCTTAACGAAAGTAGCAACTGGTGCCTTAGCTCAGTTGGTAGAGCAAAGGACTGAAAATCCTTGTGTCCCTGGTTCGATTCCTGGAGGCACCACTATAAAACTTGTAGCACAGGTTACGAGTTTTATTTAGAAATGCTACTTTTTAAAAGCAACTGGTGCCTTAGCTCAGTTGGTAGAGCAAAGGACTGAAAATCCTTGTGTCCCTGGTTCGATTCCTGGAGGCACCACGATAAAAACCCGAACAAATTTGTTCGGGTTTTTTTAGTTTTAAAGAAAAAACAAAACGCCCCATAACTTAAACACTTATTAATCAATTATTTTAAACTTCAATTCTTACCCCCTACCACCTAAGGAGTATTTACTTTTATTTCACAGTTTGGGTACACATAGGACTACGTAATTACTGTTGAAACCCTTATTATATGTAACTTATAAATACTTGCTTTTTGAAAAACTTATATATGCTCAAATTTTCTTTAATCATTTTTGTAGTTATATCTTTGTTTATTTTTAATTTAGTCATGTTAAAATAAGACTAATAAATACTTTTGGAAACCTTATCATATCTTAAAAAGAGGCACGCTAATGAGTAAGGTTGAGAGAGAAGAAAAAAATTGCAAAGCATCAAAATATTAATCAACTCATTAAGTTTTTTACCCTAAATGCAGTAAACGTTATGACACTTTGGTTAACAGATCAAATGTATAATCTCGTAGTTAATGAGAATTAAGCATTGAATACTTTAGAAATTGCGATAAATGAGTTAAAACAAAACAAGAATGAATAATACCAAATCTCGTTGGTTACAAGATTTTAGAAGGTTTGTTCCCTTAAAAAGTCAATTTTTCCTTTCGGGTAATATTAAGGATTTTCAGTTACTGAAAAACGATTTTGGCAGCTACAGTTGGCATCGATTAGAAAATGTAATAGACTCTGAATTAAAAAGCATGGGGTTTGCACATGTAATTTACTACAATCCATTGAATGGTTTTGATATTCCCTTTTTTACAGAAAGCCCAGAAGACAAAAAAGCACTTTTTCAAAAACTTCAAATCCCACTTCAGCAAGAAGGTGTCTATAACGACTTACAAACCTTTAATATCGTATTGCAAAGGATTATTCATTATCCTGATGAGCCCATTGGATTGATTGTCGATTTCGCCTCTCAATTTTTAATGAATCCTGAAAATCTGGTAAAAGCAGAGCACGATTCGTTTAGTATAGCTCATATTTTATCTCAAACTACAGAAACCAGGCCTTACGGAAATCCACCAAATCCTTATTACAATGTCGTAATCTGGATAGTAGATAAAGAAGGCGATTTACCCGATTGGATGGTGGTTAACAACCCAAAAATAAGACATATACCTATTGGAAAACCTAATCACATTGCTCGCAGAAGGTTAGTGCACCCGATTGTGGAGAGTTTAAGTAAAGACAAAACTAATATAGATGCTATAGTTACCGAATTTGTAGACGAAACCGAAGGCTTATTATTGTTAGACTTGGTCGCGATTATAGAATTAGCGAGGTCAGAATCCATACCAATTTCCATGATTGCAGATGCTGTACGACGATACAAAGTAGGTGTGACTGAAGACCCTTGGATGAAAATTGAACGCAGTAAAATTGAAAACGGAGAGGCTTTTATCAAAGAACGTGTAAAGGGGCAAAATCATTCCGTACAACACATCATGGATATTGTAAAGCGAGCCATCACTGGAGTGGGTAATTCTAAAAGAAATAACCGTCCAAGAGGTGTAGTATTCTTAGCAGGACCTACAGGTGTTGGGAAAACCGAATTAGCTAAGACCTTGACCAGTTTATTATTTGGTGATGAAAATGCCTATATTCGGTTTGATATGTCCGAGTTCAGCGCTGAACATTCCGATCAACGGTTAATCGGCGCTCCTCCAGGATATGTGGGGTATGATGTTGGTGGCGAACTCACCAATGCTATTAGAGAAAAACCATTTAGTGTAGTCTTGTTTGACGAAATTGAAAAGGCGCACCCTAGAATATTAGATAAGTTTCTTCAAATTCTAGACGACGGGGTACTTACGAGTGGACGAGGGGACACCGTTTATTTCTCTGAAGCACTGATAATTTTCACATCAAACCTTGGGATTTATAAAAGCTCAACTACAGGTGAACGATTACCAAATGTAACTTATGAAGATAGTTTTGAAACGGTTGAAAAAAAAGTGCAACATGAAATTGGACGCTATTTTAATTTTGAACTCAATCGACCTGAACTCCTCAATAGAATCGGAGACAACATTATTATTTTTGATTATATACGTAAAGATGTTGGTGAAATGATTTTTGATATGATGATGAAAAATAATATCAAAGGGATTCAAAAACAATTAGGTATTATACTACATATTCACCCCGAAGTGATGCAAACGTTAAAAGAATTGTCTGTTGCTGATTTGAACAATGGTGGTAGAGGTATTAGAAATAAAATCGAATATCATTTTATCTCACCTTTTTCCAGAGCTTTGTTCACATTAAATCCAGACAAAGGAGAGACGATAGAAGTAACTTCTATTTCTTTTGAAAACCGAAGTACTACCATTCATCTAATTAAAAAATAATCGAATGGAAATAGGAATCTCACGTTTGCATTTTCCAGTAACTACACTTGGTCCAGGACAAAGAATTGGCATCTGGTTTCAGGGCTGTTCCATACATTGTGAAGGCTGTATTTCGGTAGATACCTGGCAATTCAACACCAATTCGATAAATATAAAAAAAGTGACAAATCTATTAAAAAAGTGGCTCCCCAAATGCGATGGCATTACTATCTCTGGCGGCGAACCTTTTGATCAAGAGCTTGCTTTAGAAGAGTTACTGAAATTTCTTAAACCTTATAAGCTTTCCACTCTAGTATATAGTGGATATTCTTTTCAGAAGTTAAAATATAAAAAAGTTATCCAAGAAGAATTGATCGATGTGTTGATTTCTGAACCTTACGACCATACAAAAACTCAAACCCAAGCCTTATTGGGAAGTGACAATCAACAAATTCATTTTCTTACTGATTTAGGAAAACAAAACTTTGCTAAATATTTGGACAAAAAGCCCGATAAGAAATTGGACATGCAGTTTGATGATCAGACACTTTGGATCGCAGGTATACCTATTAATGGGATGAATAAAATAACAGAAAGTTTTCGGCAAAATGGAGTTGAAATAACCAATACACAAGCGGTAATAAAGCAAAATAAGAAATGAAATACGTACGACTTTGCCCTGCATGTAATAGTGAACGACCAGTAACCGAAATGTATTGCCAAAATATAATCGGTGACTCAACTTGTAGTTGGTTATTGATGAATGTGACTCAAACTCCAGTAGGTGGCCGAGTCGAAATTCAACATGAAACTGAAGAATCAATCAAACGATTTTGTCAAAACGGACATGAAGTTGGAGAAGACGATTTTATGTGTATGGAATGTGGTGCTGATATTCTAGAGTCAACAGTTGAGGAAGAAGAAACCATCAAACAGATCGATGTATATACCATTATTAAATCTGTCAAGATTTCAGGAGCTACCAAAGAATGTTTTTTAGTTAAGGACGCAGATGGAAAACGCTTTTTTCTAACCTATTATCATGAAAATTCTGAACCTGATAAAGCAATTTATGATGTGCTTCACCGGGCAGATGTCGATCATATTGCCCGATTGGTTAAAACAGGCTATTGGAACAATCGCTTTTTTGAAGTTTGCGAACATATCCAAGGGGGATCACTCAATGAGTTAGGGTATATCAGAGAAAACAGAATTGAGACTCTGGTAAATGAAATTGGTCGAGCACTTCGAGATTTCTCAGAAGTGGGCTTTAGGCATCGCGATCTATGTCCCAAAAACATCCTTATTCGTAACAATGAAACCTTTGATTTGGTGATCATCGATTACAGTTCTGCAAGATTATCGGATTACGACCTCGATACCGATACACCTTTGCAATTAACTCGGTATACAGCTCCGGAAGCTATTATTGGTGGAGTAAGCCCTGCTTCGGACTGGTGGAGTTTAGGAATGATAGTTTTAGAACAAATTACCAAAGGAACATTCTTTGAAGGCATCAATGACAAGGCATTTATGATCCATTTGGTAACCAGAGGCGTCCAAATTCCAGAAGGTATTGATGAACGTATACTTTTATTACTAAAAGGGTTGTTGTGTAGAGACACTCTAAAACGATGGCATTGGGAACAAGTCGAAAAATGGCTGAATAAAGAATACGTTGCTCCTCCTATAGAAACTACTATTGGGTTTAATCAGAAAAACGAAAAAACTATACAACTCGGAGATGCATCCTATACTAATGTAAGCTATTTTGCACTTGCAGCAGCAGAGGAAAATAATTGGGAAGAAGGTTTGGCTTTATTTACTTCGGGTGAAATTTCAAATTGGGTAAAAGAAATCCTTGGCGAAGGTAAAATAGCTGCTATCATCAGAAACTTGCGCTCTAAAGAGGATATTGATTTGGAATGGCGATTTTCCTTAGCTTTAATGCACCTCAATGAAGCTTTACCGCTTACTTGGCGAGGGCAAATTATTATTCCTGCATGGTTACTTGGTAACCCAACACTCGCTTCAGAACTTATAGAAGGAAACATTCCTAATTATTTGGATACACTTTCACGCGAAAAATGGTTGGTCAATCTTAAGAACAGAAAGCTAAATGTTTTGCAAAAAGCAAAGAGTTTCGATATTGAATTAGATGATGATAAACTCAAGATCAATGCACTAAGCACCTCTAGGGTGCGATTAAAATCTGAATTAAACCTTTTACGTCAAATTTATCCTGATGCCAAAAACATCAGTCTATCGGATTTGATGGGAGACATCCGACTCAGTGAAGAAGATTTAATACTTATTTTAAGCGCCCAACAGGATCAATTTATTCCCTTAAATCAATTAGTGAAAGATGCCACTAATTTGGCGAGAAAAATAAAAATTGAGCCTAATGAAAACTTCTTTCGAGAGATTCTAATAAAACCCAAATTAGAGATTTACGAATCACTACATGAACATTTAGAGGGATTTTCGCAGAGCAATAACGATCGTTTAAATCGTTGGGCAGATCGTTTCAGAATAGAAAGACGACTACCAATATTGCAATCAATTTTGTGTTTATCAATTCCCAAAGATAAATGGGTTACCCCACCAAAGCATGAATATGCGTCTAGCTTATTGAACTTTTTTGAAAGAAAAATTATTCATGCTGCCTCTAGAGGACCTTTGGTAAGATTGATTATTTCTAAACATTCCCCACGTTTAGATTTAAAAGCATTGGGTACATCCTTAAAACCTTCTGAAAAACTACTCAATAGTATTATTAATCGCTCATCAAGTACGGAAAAAGTAGACCCACTAAGTTTCAGTCAAAACCCATTACTTAGTTACCGAACAAGAAGATTAGTTTTACGGACAGCAAACTTTAAGCGCGATACAGGTTTGGATTCTTTGTATTTAGGGTTTCCTTTCTTAATTAATCAATTCAAAAAAAACAATCGCCCCAGAATCTTACCTATCATCCTATGGCCAATTACACTGGAATTTAAACACCGTTCAAATCCTACATTAGAAATTGGTTTTGACAAGGTTCGTGAAGAAATCCGACTGAATCCAGCACTTTCAAGTTCTTTGGAACCTGAAGAACACAAAAGAATAACACAAATTTATCAAGAGATTTTAAGTAGACAATCTTTAAGTATTTCCGAAGTTATTGATGCTTTCGGTTCATTTGTGGAGTCCAAGACTTCAAAGCTTGTTACTCACCCAGAAATTACTTATATGATGGAAAATATAGGTTTGGAACTACATGGTTCTGGGGTGATTTTTAATGCCAATTTTACAGGTCAATCAATTAGTGAAGATTTGCGTTTGCTTCAAAAATTACCACATTCGGGAACGGCTATGGAACCCATTTTAAGAATAAGCACGCCACAAACACCCGAATATGAGCCTATACAATCAGAAAACGATCGATTTACTGTAGTAAATGTAGACCCGTCGCAAGAACGCGCAGTAATACATAGTCGATTAAAACCTGGTATTGTGATTGATGGCCCACCCGGAACAGGGAAAAGCCAGACGATTGTCAACATTATTTCCGATTGTATTGGAAGGAAAGAAAAAGTATTGGTAGTCTCTCAAAAAAGAGCAGCAATTCAAGTAATTATGAAGCGTTTGGAAGCCGTAGGTTTAGACAAAAGAGCACT
Organism: Tenacibaculum sp. SDUM215027; assembly: GCF_050566205.1. Taxonomy (NCBI): domain Bacteria; kingdom Pseudomonadati; phylum Bacteroidota; class Flavobacteriia; order Flavobacteriales; family Flavobacteriaceae; genus Tenacibaculum; species Tenacibaculum sp. SDUM215027. Next base: position 1,240,344 of record NZ_JBNXUE010000001.1, on the reverse strand, counting down.
ATCTATCACTGATATTGCTAAAGACAGACAAGAAATTATCCGGAGTATTCGCGAACAAGTTTCTTTCGATTTAAACGAATCTGAACAACAAAATATACTCGAAAAAATCACATTTAAGCGAAGTGATCTAACCAAACAAATAGACAGACTGGAATCGAGATTGAATACAATTTCTGAAGAGATTCATGTACTTGATGAACAAGCAGGCGCAAGTTATCGAAACATCTTATCAGAACTCATTGAAATTCAATCTGATAACTACATTAACATTCCTGAAGCACGGAATTTTTTAGAAAACATTTCAGCAGATGAATTGAATATTCTTGAAACGGAAATCAGTGCGTTAATACATGATTGGTTACCTTCAAAATATGAAGATAATGCCCTTTCCAATTTAAAAATAACACAATATGATGACGCAACAAAAAAAGCAATTGAGCAAGATATAGAACGATTTTATGGGATTGAAGCAAAAAGATCAGACTGCATAAAACAAACCACAGGAGTCTATGATAATGAACACGCTCAATTCTATAAAACATGGTTGTATAAAAACGAACAAAAACTCCTGAATATTACTGATACAGAAGTCAAAAATGCTAAAATTTGGTTTGATTTAATTTGGGATGAATTCAATGAAAAATCCATTGGCGATGATATTCTTGATGATCTGAAACAATTATTGAAAGATCTCAAAACATTGATTTTTAACTATAAAAAAGTCTATTTTTCGAATTGGTTAATACAAGCTGAAGATGAAACCCTAGAAAAAATAATTCGAGCTTGTGATAGTCATCTAAATAAATCAATTTTTAAATTTCTTAATCCTTTAACATGGGGACATCAATTTCGATTGAAAAAAATTTTCAAAGAACTTGAACTTCATACTGATAAAGAAAATATAAACCTCCTAAAAACAAATTCGGAATACGAAACTACTTTTAGAACGTATCGAAATCACTTTAATACTGTATTAAGAAAGTTAAACAACACAGTAGAACCTATTACCGAACCCAAGTTTCTTGCTGTGAAGATTAGTGGTAAAACCAATGAACTACTGGAAACGAGTACTTTAGCAAAAGCACTAAAACAATGCCCTCTAAAAGACGAAGCTCAAAAAGTTTTGAAATCTGGTAAAGAAGTCGAGTTTCAGAACTTTATAAGAGAAATGAACAATGCCAGTAAACGTTTTGAAAAAAGACAAGAATCGTACGAAAAACTGACTGACTTAAAACAGTGGTTAGAAGATTCAAGTTTTAAAATTTTCCAATCAAACATAAAAAATAACGATACCGATTTGTCGGTTATTCAGAAAATGTCGCAAGACATAAACCACTTTATTCCGTATCAAAAATTCAGAATAAGGTTAGGAGATAAATCTAAACAAGATAATACTTTACAACTTTTAGCTATTTTTAGAAGTTACGAAGATCAAATTACTCAATATACTTCCGAACGTTGGTCTAAAATCATCCGAAAGACAATACGACGAGAAGGTTTGTTAGGTTGGAAACAACGTATTGAAAAACAAACACCAGCCTTACTAATGGCAGATAGTGAAATTGACCAAAATATACAATTGCTGGAAAATGATTTGGCTGAAATAAAAGCATTAAACAAAGAACTACTTAACCTAAACTATGATTTTGAAAAGATTGGCTCAAAATCACGATGGCACGGCATTACACGACTACGAGGACAGAACTATAAAAAACTTCGAGAATTTATTCATTTGGGTGACGATTTAGGTTTAATGGATATTCGTCCAGTTTGGATGATGAGCCCAGAAGTAGTTTCGCAAACCTTACCATTGCAAGCAGGATTGTTTGATGTGGTAATTTTTGATGAAGCCTCTCAAATGTTAATCGATCATTCTATCCCCTCACTTTATCGTGCAAAACGTGTAATTATAAGTGGTGATGAAAAGCAAATGCCTCCTGCAGGTTTCTTTGGACATAAAATGGATGATGACGAAGATGAAGACTTAAATATCGAACTCAGCGAGGATAACTCCGAAGAAGGATTAACACTATACGAAGAGGGTTGGAATAAAAAAGAAGTCAAAGATTGTCCTGATTTATTGACATTAGCCAAAACGGTTCTTCCCACCACAACGCTTCAGATTCATTATCGTTCTCAATACAAAGCTCTTATCAACTTTTCCAATCACGCCTTTTATGCTGGTCAATTACACATTCCTGCTTATCATCCCAAAAACGTAATTGAGAAGATAAAACCACTAGAAGTCATTCGAGTAAATGGTATTTATAATGAACAAACCAACGAAACTGAAGCTGAAGTACTGATTGAATACTTATCTAACCACTGGCAATTACCCGAAAATGAAATTTTGAGCACAGGTATTGTAACCTTCAACAAAAAACAGGCTGATCTTATTGAAGATAAAATTGAAGAAAAAGCACTTTCAGATGAAGTCTTTATGGAAGTTTTAAATCGTGAACGTAACAAACAGCAAGAAGGCGAAGCCATGGGATTTTTTGTTAAGAACGTAGAAAATGTCCAAGGAGATGAACGTGATATGATTTTGTTTAGTACTACATTTGGATTTAATAAACAAGGAGTTTTCCGCCGAAATTTTGGAGCCCTCGGTCATCGTGGAGGAGAAAGGAGACTCAATGTAGCTATTACAAGAGCAAGGCATAAAGTAGTTATTGCCACTTCAATGCCCATCAAAGATATTTCTGACATGCTTTCCACAGGGAGGTCACCATCAAAACCAAGAGATTATATTCAGTCCTATTTGAAATATACTGAAACACATTTTGGCAATCAAATAGAAATTGCTAATCAATCATTAAAAAGACTTTCATTAAGGAAAACCGAAGAAAGCAAAACACTAAAAAATGATGGTTTTAAGAATACTGTTAAAAATTACATTCACAGTTTGGGTTATGAAACCGTAGAAAATAATGATAACAATGTTTTTTATTTAGATTTAGCCATTGAAGACAAAAAAACAGGAAGGTTTGTAATTGGGATTGAATGCGATGTACCTCACAATCCATTACTTAAAAATGCAAGACATCGTGAAATATGGCGTCCATTGATTTTGAAGAAATCAATTCCTCATATACATAGAATCACCTCTTATAAATGGTTACAAGATACAGAGAGTGAAGAATTAAGATTGAAACACGCTATAGAAAATGCTTTAAACAGAACACCATGAGCGGACCAAAAATTGTACGAATCGTTACCCCAGCAGAGCGAAGATTAATAAAACGAAGGTGGTTAATTCGACTAAAAAACAAAATAGAACAAGTAAAGGCTTATGCCATTAAACACAATATGTTTACAGAAGAGCTTCAAGCTGCTTTGAATGAAACATTGGAATATTACCAAAATATTTCAGAAGATGATTATAGAAAAATAGAGCGAGAAGTTTCGGGACAAATTGAGTTTCTAGATAAGGAAAAGAAGGATTTGGTTAAAAAAGTAGTCAAAATTAGAACTTCTAAATGGGAATCATTTAAAAACCTAAAAAGTACACATAACGAATTACTATTCTTATTAAGAAATAAAAATATTGATTTTCAAGACTTTGACACTCCACCAAATATAGACGAAGTAGAAGAATACCGTGAAAAAGTAGATTATTTGTACAACCTTTTAAAAGAATCCTCTTTTGATTCTCAAACATTGACGGATGAACAGAAAGCAATTCAAGAACGGTTATCTTCTGGTGACAGCTTGCTTTCTGTACAAAAATGGCGATGCAATCGTCCTAAAGTGATTTCCAGACTAAAAAAGTTGGAAAACACATTGAAGGAAATGTATATTTCTGAAATTCCTCAGAACAAAATACAGGAGTTTATGGATCGTTGTGCCGAATTGAACGAAGAAGCTCCTAATTACGATTTATTATTGGATTCATTAACTATCCAAGTAGCCGAATTCAGTAAAAATCAATTAGCATTATGGGAAGCTAAAGAAGAACTCAAAACAGCCATTGACCAATTAGAATCTTTAGAATTGAATCTGAGTTTTATTGATAAATGGACGATATTACTTAATTCAAATAATCTAGATGACATAAAAAACACTTTAGAAAAAGCCAAATATTTGTACGCTGAAATTTCGGAGAAAATCATTGTTGAAACCCGACGAGAGGCTATCAAAAAAGCTTTACAAGGTGCAGGTTATGAGGTTAATGACACAATGGAAACTGCATGGGTTGAAAATGGAAGTTTGGTGGTAAAGAAAGCAAAAAGCTCTTTATATGGCGTAGAATTTATGAGCCCAAAAAACCTAAGCCGTATCCAAGCACGAGTTGTTGCCGATAAAAACAGAGGTCATGAGCGTAGCCCAGACCTCGATAAAAATCAGGAGGAGATTTGGTGTGATGAATTCCATGATATCAAAGCTATTTTGGAAAGTCATAATTTATCTATTATTGTAGATAAAGCGGAAGAAGCAGGCTTGGTAAAATTGAAAGAAGTTGCTCTAGGTGATGGTTATTTAAAAAGAGAAATTCAAACGAAGAAAAGAAAAAGGCTTTAAACTTAATAAGTATATGAGATTTAAGATTCTATAAATCGTTGCTCAAACCTTTATACAGCATTATGACAAAACATTACTATTTGAGAGAAAAAATAGAACGATAAAAAAACTCGGTAAACTACCGAGCTTTTTTTATCTATTTCAACTTAAATTTCATTTCTACTGGCAAATGATCTGATGCTTGTCCGAACTCTTTTAATACAGTTCCATCTATATATTCTATAGAATCTTCCGTATAAAAAATATAATCAATACGTTCTACTGGATTTTTTGTATCAAATGTATTTTCAGGATTCTCAACAAAAAAGGCTGCATTTCCTACCCCTTCAGTTTTAAACAGCTTTTTAACAACCGCTTCTTTATCTCTTGCTTTTGAATTAAAGTCACCTAGTAAAATTGTTGGATATTCTTTCTTATACTTATTAAAAAGATTCAATACATATTCAAATTGACGTACTCGTGTTGTTTTATCAAAAGCTTCTAAGTGTAGATTTATAACAATTACTTCTTTTCCTTCTAAAATAACTTTTACCACTTGTACCAATCTATCTAAATACAATGCATCTCTATAAAAAGGGTTGTCAGCTACTCGCTCTAAAACAATACGCTCGTAATCCTTTAAATCATATTTACTTAAAATTGATTGTCCTGAAACTATTTTACCAAAGTGCATACTTGGTGGCCAATAAGGAAAAGGCACATAATGCTCATCCCAATTTATGCCTCTTGCTACATAATTATAACCTAGCTCTGCTAATTTTTCTTCTTGATCTACTCCATAAGATCTTGCTGCATTATAATCAACTTCTTGAAGCGCTATAATATCTGGACTTACTTTTTTTACTTCAGCAAGTACTTTTTTCAAATTTGAATCAAATAGTTCTTTAGGTTTAGCAATTGCTCGGTTATTCGTCATTCCACTTAAATAACCAATATTAAAAGTTACTATACTATAAATTGAATCATTTTTAGTTGTAGTATTGTAATTGTGTGTAATAATTTTAGCGTATTCTTCCTCGTCCATTGTTGGAGAGGACGCCCAGAGAAAAAATATTGCAAACAACCCTATAACAAGTAGTAAAGACCTTAAAACAATTCTGAAAATTGATTTCATATAAAATTAAAAAAATGTTAAAAACGATTTCAAATTTAAACTTTTTTAATCTGGAATGGTCTTAGAAGCGTAAATAATTAAAGAACCTTAAAATTTTATAACATGAAGAAATTACTAACAATCTTGATTTTAGCAGTTGGTTTTACTGTTACTACTCAAGCACAAAGAGGAGATAAAGTTAAACATGAAAAATTAACTGCAGAACAAAAAACAGAATTGGCTGTAAAAAAAATGACCTTACAGCTTGATTTAACTGAAGCTCAACAGAGACAGATAAAACCTTTAATAGCAGAACAAGTTTCCGAAAGACAGGAAATGTGGACTAAAAGAAAAGCTATGAAAGAAAGCGGTAATAAACCTACTGCTGATCAGCGATATGCTATGAAAAGTAAAATGCTTGACAAACAAATTGCTCACAAAACTGAAATGAAACGTATTTTAAATGAGCAACAATATGAGCGCTATGAAAAAATGACTGCGAGAAAAATGAAAAGACATAAAAAGAAAGGTACTTATAAAAAATTCAAAAAAGGAGAACACCATAAAAAGCATCAAGAGGAAAAGTAAACTTTACCTCTTAATAAATTAGTTTTTGATTGAAAAAAGCTCGGTTTTGGAAACAGAACCGGGCTTTTTTATTAATTATCCATTTACTCTTTAAACCAACTCGAGTACTTCACATAGTTATTTGCTATTCTATCAATTTCTCCTGAAATTAATTCTTGTGAAATATCTTTTACTTTTTTTGCAGGTACACCTGCATATATGCTCCCGCTTTCCACGTGTGTATTTTTGGTCACCACAGCTCCTGCAGCAATGATAGAATTAGATTCTACTACACAATCATCCATAATAATACTTCCCATTCCTACTAACACATTATCATGAATGGTGCATCCATGCACTAGGGCATTATGACCAATAGAAACATTATTTCCAATAGTTGTTGGTGATTTTTGATATGTTGCGTGTATTACTGCTCCGTCTTGTATATTTACTTTATCTCCCATTTTTATATAGTGTACATCTCCGCGAATTACCGCATTAAACCATACACTACACTCTTTTCCCATTTGCACATCACCTACAATAGTTGCATTCTCCGCGATATAACAATCTTCTGGAATTTGTGGATGTTTTCCGTTTACTGGTTTTATAATTGGCATAAATTTTTATTTAAAATATGATAATAAGTTTGCTTTTTTAGATGCTGAAACCATAATCTCTTTTCCGTTTGATAGTATCACACTCCCTCCTTTTCCTTTTTTATATTTTGCTATTTCATTAACGTTAACTAAAAACGATTTGTGTACTCTAACAAAGGAACTATCTTTTAAAATATCTTCAAAATGCTTGAGCGTTTTACTTACTAACTTTTTAGAGTTTTCAAAATAGATTTCCGTGTAGTTATCATCAGCTTTACAAAATAAAATTTCTTCAACAGCTACAACTTCAAATCCATCTTGTTGAGGAATAGTAATCTTCCCATTTACTTGATGAGTCATTTTTGGAGTTAACACGGTAGTTTCTAACTCATTTTCTTTCTCTTTAATTTCAGTAACAATAGCTACGGCTTTGATTAACTCGTCTATCGAAATAGGTTTTAACAAATAATAGGTTGCTTGATTGTTTAACGCCTCAATAGCGTAATGGTCATAAGCAGTTACGAATACAGTTTCAAAGGTTTGATTGTCTACTTTTTCTAACAAATCAAAAGCATTTCCAAAAGGCATTTCTACATCTAAAAATACCAAATCTAATTCGTGCTGTTGAATCAGCTTATACCCCTCTTCAATATTACTTGCTTCTCCTAATAATTCTACATTAGGACAATATTTAGCAATATAATTTCGTAGAATATCTCTACTTATTTGCTCGTCTTCAACAATAATTGCTTTTATTTTCATCTGTTTTTTTAAAATTATTTATCAATAGTCAGATGTAACCTTGGATATTTAAAGTAATTATTTTAAGCATCTCGGTTTCATAGCTAATTTTCATCTTTTTTTAATATCAAGGTTACTCTGGTTCCGCTTCCATCTTCAAAAGCATCTGAAACCACTACAGAAACTTTATCTTGATACATATCGTTTAGAATGGCTATTCTATTTTTAATAGTACTCATTCCTTTTGATTTTTGCTTAAGCTGATTTTTGGTTTTCATTTCTATTGATTTCTCTCTTCCAATTCCATCGTCTTCAATCAGAATAGTAATAGCTTCGTTATTTTTTTGAAGCATCGAAATCTGTAACTTCCCTTTTTCTTTTTTATATCTAAGTCCATGCCAAATGGCATTTTCTATATAGGGCTGTAATAACATTGGTGGAATAGAATATTCATTGAGCGATATGCTTTCATCAATATGAATGTTATAATCAAACTTATCTTTAAATCGATTATGTTCTAACTTCACATATAGTTCTAATAACTCAATTTCTTTAGTTAACGGAATAAAATCCTCATCTGAGTTTTCTAAAACCGAACGCATCAGGGTTGAAAACTCCGATAAATATCTGTTAGCGCTTCGCTCATCACTTACTGCAATAAAGCTATTCACCGAATTCAACGCATTAAAAATAAAATGCGGATTCATTTGTGAACGCATCGACTTTAATGCTAATAAATTATTGGCTAATTTTTGTTGTTTATTGATTCTAAACATAAAATACACCAATAAACTCATCAATAAAAAACCTCCGATTAATGAATAAATAATCCATTTTTGACGCTTGTTACTTTCCTGAACCAATTGCTGATCTTTATACGCCAAACTTATTTTACTATCTGCTAATTCTTTATCTTTTTCTAAACTTGCTATTCTGTTCTGGTTATCTGAAATTCGTTTACTAAAACGTTTTACCTGCTGAATTTCCTGTTCTTTTCGCGAGTACAAACTATCTACCAACTCTACATAACCTTGATAAGTCTTTAACGCTCTTGTGTAATCTCCAACAGTCTCATAAACTTCAGACAATCTCTTAGTAGCATCTTTTTGAATAATCAAATCTTCGTTTTTATCAGCATCTTCAATACTCTTTTTTAAATACGGAATTGCTTCTTCGTATTCAGCTTTTTGCATATAGGCATTCCCGATTTTATAGTTGATTTTTTGCGAAGTAATTGAGTCAACCAATGATTCATTATTTTCAGTCTCAACAACCATATCATCTGCTTCTTTTAAACTTTCCTTTCGCAATTGAATTTCCTCATCGTATCGCTGAGATTTATTATAAAAATCGGCTACTTTTTGTTGTTCTTTTAAGGAACGTTTTTTATTTTCTTCTGATGCTAGCTTTAATGAGTTCTTATAATACCCATCTGCTTTTTGTGTGTTTCCTTGTGCTGCAAAAACTTCTGCCAGTTTGGAGTTTAAATCCGTTATTTTCGGAGTAATTAAGTTCTTTTTCGCAATCTCCAATGCTTTTTCATAATTAGCTTTTGCCTGATTGTAGTTCTTCTGTACTAGGTACACATCTCCCAATCCTTGATATGCGGTTAGACTCAAGTAGTTATTGAGTACTCCGCTTTGTAAACTTTGTAAATAGTTTTGCTCACTATTACTATAATCTTCAGACAAAAACGCTGCTTTTGCCAATTGCAAACGAACTCTAGGAGAGTTTACTTCTTGTAAAGAGATTTGATAATTTTCAACGGCTAAATCGTATTGTTTCCAATAAAAATATACATCTGCTAATTCTTTGAATACATTAGCTCTCTGATTTTTACTAGGGTTTGTCAGTAACGTCTTTTCAACAAAAGACAAACTTTTATCAATATCTTTCTTTTTATAAAACTCAACGGAATCTAAATATTGTGAGTATAAACCTACTTGCTTTCTTTTACTATAAGAGCTTGGTTTTGATTTTTTTTTAGATGTAAATCCTTCGACCTCTACCTTTATGTCTTCATCATCTTTAATCGTATAAAAAACACGATCAAAATCAGGATGTGAAACTTCTAATTGGCTTCCTGCTGTAGCTTTTACAGTATAACTTCCTTTTATTTCGGAAAATCGAAAAGTCCGCCCATTCACCTCCACTCTCGCATCTTTAATCAGTTGATGAGTTTCACTATTAACCACTTGAACTTTGACTGAGAATTCTTTAGGTATCTCTTTCTCTATTTGAGAGTATAGTGATGAAAACTTCAGTAGAAGCATAGGGAATAATAGTATGTAAAAAAGCTTTTTCATTCTTTATTTCTTACTGTAAACATACATACAAAAAGCCATACAAAAAAACGTCCACCTCTCTAAAACACTATAAAAAACAGTAGAAAATAAAGGTTACTCATTTAGTTGACCATTTCCCTAAACAAAATGACATGTTCACTCATTCTAGATTTTTTAAGAAAAAAGTTGGAGGTAGTTTTGAATAGAAATTAACACCAATCAAACTTTTAATCCAATTAATAACTAAAAACAAAAAATTATGAAAACGCAGGCATTAAAAGTATTTTTCATTTGCTTAGTACTACTAACAACAACTACTTATGCTAATGAAACGAAACCTACAACAGAAGCTAAAAAACAAACCGTTAAAGTTGCATTGTTACTTGATACCAGTAATAGTATGGATGGACTTATTAACCAAGCAAAAGCACAACTATGGGAAATTGTAAACGAACTATCGTATGCAAAATGTAATGGCATCACTCCAAATTTAGAAATTGCTTTGTACGAATACGGAAATTCAAATTTATCTCCTAAAGAAGGATATATCCGACAAGTTTTACAGTTTACCAGTGATTTAGATGAGATCTCTGAACACCTATTTTCTTTAAGCACAGATGGAGGAAGTGAATACTGCGGACAAGTAATTCAAACCTCATTAAACGAATTGGATTGGGGAGCTAACAAACGTGATTTAAAAATGATTTTTATTGCAGGGAATGAACCTTTTACACAAGGAAAAATTAATTACAGAGATGCTATTACCAACGCTAAAGAAAAAGACATTACGATAAACACTATTTTTTGTGGCGATTACAACCAAGGTATTACTGGAAGATGGCAAGACGGAGCGATTTATGGAGGTGGTGATTATATGACTATCAATCAAAATAAACACATTGTACACATAGTAACTCCGTATGATAATGACATTATTATTTTAAACAAACGTTTAAATGACACTTACATCCATTATGGTTCTTACGGATATTCTAAATACAGTAACCAGGCAAAACAAGATATGAATGCAGAAAGCTTGGATGAAGCTGTGGTGGTAAAACGTGCCGTTACTAAAAGTTCTAAATTATATAAAAATGCTGAATGGGATTTGGTAGATGCTTCGGAAGAAAAAGAAATTGATTACAGTTCTTTGAAAAAGAAACAGCTTCCTAAACAGTTACAAAACAAATCTGCCAAAGAAATTAAAATGTATGTTGAGAAGAAACGTAAAGAGCGTGCTGAAATTCAACAAAAAATTCAAGAATTAAATAAAAAGAGAAAGACTTATGTAGCAAAAAAACAACGTGAAAGTTCTAATAAGAATGAATTAGAAAGTGTTATGATTAAAGCTATCAAAAAACAAGCAAAAAAGAAAAATTACTCTTGGTAGTTTTGATTGGGGTTTGGTTAGTTGAAGCGGAGTTTTTACTCCGCTTTTTTTATTTAACTAGTAAATCTTGACCAATACTAATGTTATTATCGCTTAGTCCGTTTGCTTCTTTTAATCGTTGTACCGAAATATTATACCTTCTTGATATAGAATACAGCGTATCTCCTTTTTGAACTTTATGAGAGCTTGCTTTATAAGTTGGTGTTTTTGCAGCCAAAGAACCATCTCTTCTTACTCTATCGTACTTATCTAAGCTATACTTTCTAATAATCGATATTAATTTTTGAGGATATTTTCTATCCGTAGCATATCCTGCTCTTTTCAATCCATACGCCCAACCTTTATAATCCGTATGTCTTAACCTAAATAAGCTCGAATATCGCTTACGAGTTAGTAAAAACTGTGAATGATCTTCATACGAAGTTTCAGGATACTTATATTTTCTAAAACATTCTCCTTTTTCATCATCATCATGAGTTACGCTATGCCCTTGCCAACCTCTGTGACATTTAATTCCGAAGTGATTGTTTGATCTAAGAGCTAATGCACTTCTACCACTTCCCGATTCTAACACTCCTTGTGCTAGAGTAATACTAGCAGGAATACCATGTTCGTGCATTTTTTTTACCGCTATCGGTGCAAATTTTTGAATATACGCTTCGGTATGATTCGTCGTAGTTTTTAATGGTTTTTGTATTTGCTCTAACTGTGGTAACTCAGGTCTTTTTTCTTCTTGTTGTTCTAAAACTACTTCTCTAGGAGTAGATTTTACCACATTTTTACCTGACCCACAACTTGCCAATACTACAGCACATGCTGCTAAAAAAACTACCTTTATTCTCATTAAACCTTTATTAACTCTTGATTTTTATTCTTTAATTTCTGATTTACTCCTGCTATGCCTTGTAAACCACCTGTATGAATTACTAGTATTTTACTATCTCTCGGAAATATATCTTTTGCTACTAAATCTAGTATTCCGAAGAGCATTTTCCCTGTATAAAGAGGATCTAGTAAAATACCTGTTTGCTCTTTAAATTGGTTTATAAAACGGATTAACTCCTCAGTATATTTTCCGTAGCCTCCAAAATGATACTCTTTTTGTAAACTCCAATGATTATTCCTATTTACAAACGGCTTGATTTCATCCACTAAAAAACCACCTTTCAACGCTGGGAACCCAATTATTTTTTGATGTTTTTTAGCCGAATTTATCAATCCAGAAATGGTTCCTCCAGTACCAACTGCACAACAAATATAATCGAATTTTTCATCTTCATTTGTTAAAATCTCTTCACAGCCTTGTACCGCTAAAGCATTCGTTCCTCCTTCAGGAACCAAATAAAAATCACCAAACTCCTTTTTTAATTGATTGATAAATGCTTCAGAAGTTTTATTTCGATACGCTTCTCGCGATACAAACTTGAACTGCATTCCGTTGTCATGGGCGTTTTTCAACGTGGCATTTTGAGAAAGTGTTGTTTCTAAATTCTTCCCTAGTTCATCTCCTCTGATAATCCCGATGGTTTTAAAACCTGCTATTTTTCCTGCGGTAGCAGTAGCTGCAATGTGATTTGAAAAAGCGCCTCCAAAAGTTAACAAGGTGTCTTTCTCTTGTCGTTTTGCCTCTTCAATATTGTACTTGAGTTTTCTAAATTTATTTCCTGAAACAAACGGATGAATGGTGTCTTCTCGCTTTACAAAAAGTTCAATTCCTTTCGTAGTTAAAATCGGAAGATGGATTTGTTGATTTTCAGGAGTTGAAATTTCTAGTTGAAACAGCATTTTAAAAAAATTATCAGCGCAAAAATAAGCCTTTAATCTATTTCGAGCTTATATCCCACTCCGTGAATGTTGGTTATTTTTATAGAAGTATCGTCTTTTAGTTTTTTTCGGAGTTTAGAAATATAGGTATCTAAACTTCTGCCAACCACAACTCCATTATCTTCCCACACTCTTTTGGTGAGCTCTTCCCTTTTAATAATTTCATTGGGTCTGCTAATAAAGATTTCCAATAACTCACATTCCTTTTTAGATAAACTAATTTCTATTGCCTGTTTTACTAGTTTGTTCTGCTCAGGATAAAACTCAAAACTTCCTAAGGTTAACACAGTACTTAAATTATTAATTGTAGCTGTTTTTCTTTTTCTCTTTTTTTGATATACCGCCACACCAAGTACTACTATTAAAAACAGTAATCCGTAGAAAATAAACTGACTATTATTTGACGTGCTTGTTTTTATAAACTGAACTTCTATAAAATAACAATCCTCAGGTAACAGTCTTCCTTTACAGGGTATGATAGCTTTCTCTTCCTTTTTTCTCATTTCGTAGCTGTACACTACTTCTTCACTAGAGCAATTCTTAACTTCCAATATATAATTAGCCGAAAAATTAGACACTTTAAAATTCCTGTTTACAATAGTTACCAAACTATCGGGTTCAATCTTCAGATTGTTTTGAAAACTTAGCTTAAAGGTTAATTCATTCAACTGTTGTACAGGTAAAACTAATGAGGTAGTATCTTCATTGCTTAGTAATAACTGGTGTCCTACGTTTCGAAGTGAAACTTTTACGCGCTCTAAAAAGTTTTCATTGGTAGTGCACGAAGTAAACAATGCTATTACGGCAAATATGTATAACACTGTTTTGTTAGATGCTAAATTAAAATTCTTACTCATACGATTTACAAATATCTTACTTTTCAACATCTTTAAACAAGAGTTGACACTTCTTTTACACTTTTTTGACATTTTTCACCTCCCGTCATTGCGAAGGAGGAACGACTGAAGTAATCTGTTTATTGAGAATACGCGACTTAAAGATTGCTTCATTAGTACTCGCAATGACTCATTTTGTCATTTCAAACTGAAGTGCAACGGACGTGAAAAACCGCAAGGTTCAGCGGAGTTAAACCTCATTAATTAACAGCTGTCATTTCAACCAGAGGAAGAAACCTTATTAAAACAAGTGACTCACAACTTTGAGATTTCTCAGTCGCTTATAAAATCGCTTATTCGAAATGACATTATTTTACTATATTTAAACTCGAAAATTAAAAAGAAATAAAATTGCTAAAACTTCCGCTTATCCTACCATAACATGGAGTATAACAGTAATTTTATTCTGTATATAAACTAGTTAGGTCTAATTTGAAAAAAATGAAGTACACAAATTTAACATTAGTGCTTTTGATTATTATTTGTGGATGTAAATCGTCTGGAAAAATAGCCGAAAAACAAAATGATAAACAAGATTGGGTAAATTATCTTTTCAGAAATTATATCGGAGAGAAGCCGAGTGCAAGCTTTATAGTAATCAAAGAGGGCAAAACTTTAGATTGCCAAAGTTTTGGATACGCTGATTTAGAGAATAAAGTTTTAGCTAATTCCCAAACAAATTACCGACTTGGTTCTGTTACAAAACAGTTTACAGCAATGGGAGTTTTGATTTTGATAAATCAAGGACAACTAAATTATGACACTAAACTGAACGAAGTAATTACCGAATTTCCAGATTATGGCAAAGAAATCACGATTAAGGATTTATTAACACATCGTTCAGGTCTTCAACCTTATAATAAACTATATCCTAAAGATGCAGAAAAGCAAATTGTCGACAAAGATGTACTCAATCTTCTAATAGCTCAAGACAGCCTTTTATTTCCAGCAAATTCTAAATACAAATATAGTAATTCAGGTTATGCAATTTTAGCTATTATTATAGAACGAATATCTGGTAGAACTTTCAAAGATTTTATGGATAAAGAAATTTTCAATAAAATTGGTATGACGAATAGTACGGTCTACTTAAACGATTTAAATATAAAAAATCGTGCACAAGGTTATAAACTCAATGACACTCTATATGAAAATAATGACCAAAATACCTGGTCAGCCATACAAGGCGATGGTGGTATTTACTCTTCTGTTAGTGATTATCTAAATTGGGATAGAAGTCTATATGATGAAACACTTATAAAAACTGAATTGAGAAATGATGCTTTTTCAAATTGGGATAAAAATGGAAAAAACGACCAAGCAGGTTATGGTTTTGGTTGGCACATTAAAATCAAAAACAATATAAAATATTTAATTCACGGCGGACTTACAACTGGTTTCAGAAATTTTTCTTTACGTATTCCATCAGAAAAAATCACAATAGTTATTTATACTAATATATCTGATTATAGTTATAAAGATATATCCAATAAAGGATTTGCTTTGGCAAGTTTATATTCAGATAATAAATTGCCAATGCCTATTGATTTGGCTATAGAAAGAGAGATTAGCAATAATGGAAGTGAGAACATCAGCAAATATTATAATGAGTTAACTACAAATAAAAACAAGTACGAAATCAATCCCAAAGATTTAACTTCATTAGGTTTTGTTTATAAGAGAAAAAAAGAGGATGAAAGCTGTTTGAATATCTTTAATTTAGTGATTGAGAAATTCCCAGATTACTTTGGTGGTTATTATGGATTAGCTCAATATTATAAGGCAGAAGAAAATAACCAAAAAGCAATTCAATATTATAAAATTGTTACCGAATTAGGAACGAGTAATGACCAATTTCAAATTAATTATTCAAAGAAAATGATTAAACAATTGAGCGAATAAAACTGTGCCTAACAAAGAACTGAGGTAAAAAATAAGAAAATTTCCCAAAACTTTATACCAAAGCACTTTTATAATCAGCATCATACGGTAAACCACTTTTTACAATAGCAAAAGCTTGTTTTAGTAACTTATTACACACCGCTATTAAAGCAAGTTTTTTACTCATACGATTTACAAATATCTTACTTTTCTATATCTTTAAACTAGAGTTGACACTTCTTTTACACTTTTTTGACATTTTTCACCTCCCGTCATTACTAAGGAGAAACGACTGAAGTAATCTGTTTATTGAGAATACGCGACTTAAAAATTGCTTCGTTTTCACTCGTAATGACATATTTTGTCTTTTCGAACGGAAGTGTAACGGACGTAAGAAACCGCAAGGTTCAGCGAACCTAAATCTCATTAATTAACAACTGTCATTTCGACCAGAGTAAGAAATCTTATTAAAACGAGTGACTCACAACTTTGAGATTTCTCAGTCGCTCATAAAATCGCTTATTCGAAATGACATTATTTTTTTATCTTTAAAACTCAAAAAACTAAAATTATAAAAACTTTAGTTTGCCGAATATTACTTTTTTTTTCGATAACTAAACTAATTGCTACAACCTGAAAAGATACAAACATGGAACATTACTTAAAAAAAGAGCTTTATGATTTAATCAAAACAGATAATTCAATATTTTCTTTCATTCAAGAAGGATCTCTAGATGGTTTGTGGTATTGGGACTTAGAAAACCCTGAAAATGAATGGATGAGTGAAAAATTTTGGACAGAGTTAGGGTATAATCCAGAAGATATGCCCCATAAAAGTAATGCTTGGCAAGATATTATAAATAAAGATGATTTAAATATTGCTCT
The DNA here is from genome assembly GCF_050566205.1 of Tenacibaculum sp. SDUM215027. Lineage (NCBI taxonomy): Bacteria > Pseudomonadati > Bacteroidota > Flavobacteriia > Flavobacteriales > Flavobacteriaceae > Tenacibaculum > Tenacibaculum sp. SDUM215027. The sequence continues at coordinate 1,223,662 of NZ_JBNXUE010000001.1, read as the reverse complement.
TGAAAACTTCAATAAGCATTGTAAAGACTCTAATCATCCATACGATCAAGTTGTTAGATATAGACACAAAGATGGATCAACAGTTTACATCAGGTGTAGAGGTTTAGTTATTCGAGATAGTCTTGGTACACCTATTAGAATGTTGGGGGCTCATAATAATATTACCACAATTATGACGACAACGACAAAACTAAAAGAAGCCAATGAAATACTGGCTGAGAAGAATAGAGAATTAGAACAGTTTGCATATATAGCTTCACATGATTTACAAGAACCTATAAATACTATTCAAAGCTTTGTTGATATATTATCGCAAGATTTTGAGAGTAGTATTAGTCCTGAAGCTGATGAATACCTCAATTACATATCTGTTTCTGCTGAACGAATGAAAAAACTTATTAAGTCATTACTCGATTTCAGTAAGCTCGGTACTGAGAGAAATTTAAGTAGTATAGATTGTAATAAGTTATTAAAGGACGTTTTAATTGATCTTAACCTGAAAATTAAAAATAGTAAAGCGATTATAAAAATTGGTCAATTACCTGAATTAAAAGGTTACGAAACTGAGCTAAGACTTTTGTTTCAAAACTTAATTGAAAATGCTATCAAATTTCAAAAACAAAACGTAAGCCCTGAAATATTCATTAATGCTAAAAAGGAAAACGGATGGACATTTTCAATTACAGACAATGGAATAGGCATTGATGAACGTTACAGTAATAAAATATTTTCTATCTTCCAAAGGCTAAACCAGAGATCTGAATACGAAGGAACAGGTATCGGTCTCGCTCATTGTAAAAAAATAGCATCTATGCACAATGGAAATATTTGGGTTCAATCCGAATTAGGTACTGGAAGTACATTCTACTTCAATATAAAGGTATAATTAAACCTACTAGTATTAACTAACAGGCTTTATTAGAAACCAGAAACTCTTTCCTCTACTTTCTCCCATTCTTCCATGAGTTCGTCTACTTTTGCTTTTTTAGCTTTGTAGTTTTCAAAAAAGTTAGGGCGTGAAGAAACTTCGTCGTAATTCTGAGCTAATTCTAAATCTATTTTTCCAATTTCAGCTTCTAATTTTGCAATTTGCGTTTCAATTTTATTAAGCTTGTTTTTTAGCTTTTTAAGCTCTTTTTCCTGCTCTCTCGATAATTGATAAACTTCTTTTTTAGAAGTGTCTTTTACTTCTTTCACTACGGTTCTTTTTTCAGCATCACGTAAGTTTTCCATTTTGTGTTGCTCTAAGAAATAATCGATATCACCTAGATATTCTTTTATTTCACGATCTTTAAATCCGTAAACAGTAGTCGTTAATCCTTGTAAGAAATCACGGTCGTGAGATACTACGATTAAGGTTCCATTAAAGTTTTGCAGTGCTTTTTTTAATACGTTTTTAGAAGCAATATCTAAGTGGTTGGTAGGCTCATCCATTATCAACACATTGAATGGTGACAGCAACAACTTACACAATGCCAAACGGTTTCGCTCACCTCCTGATAATACTTTCGCCTTTTTATCCACGGCTTCTCCACCAAACAAAAACGAACCTAACATATCTCGTACACGCATTCTATTACTATCAGTAGCTGCATCTTCCATGATCTCCAACACCGTTTTCTCTGGTGGTAATTCTTCCGACTGATTCTGTGCAAAATATCCTATTTCAACATTATGACCGAGTTTCAATTCTCCTTCAAATGGAATTTCACCCATCATCATTTTTGCTAAGGTTGATTTTCCTTGTCCATTTTGACCTACAAATGCAATTTTACTATCACGTTCTATTAATAAGTTTACATCTTTTAAAACCTCTTTTTCTCCGTAGTTTTTTGTTAAGTTTTCAGCTTCAACAATAATTTTACCAGGTTCTTTTGATATGGCAAAACGAACATTCATTACCGCATTATCATCTTGATCTACTTCAATACGTTCAACTTTTTCTAGCTTTTTCATTAACGATTGGGCCATAGACGCCTTACTCGCTTTAGCTCTAAATTTTTCTATCAGCTTTTCGGTATGCTCTATCTCCTTTTGCTGATTTTTCTGCGTTTGTAACTGCTTTTCTTTAATTTCAGCTCGTAATTTTAAAAACTCAGAATATGGCTTTTTATAATCGTAAATTTGACCTAATGAAATTTCTATCGTTCTATTAGTTACATTATCTAAAAACATTTTATCATGCGATACTAATAAGATAGCTCCTGCATAACTTTTTAAGAAATTTTCTAACCAAATAATCGATTCGATATCTAAGTGGTTGGTAGGTTCATCGAGTAATAAAATATCATTATTCTGTAATAGTAATTTTGCTAATTCAATTCGCATACGCCAACCTCCAGAAAAGGTATCTGTTAACTTATCAAAGTCTTCTCGTTGAAACCCTAACCCTTGTAATATTTTTTCGGTTTCTCCTTGATAATTGTAACCTCCTAGTAATTCGTAACGTTCTGTTTTTTCATTTAAATCAATAATTAACTGATTGTACGACTCACTTTCATAATCGGTTCTTTCAGCTAGTTGTCTGTTTATCTCATCTAAATCTAACTCTATTTCTTTAATTTCGGTAAATGCTTGGTAGGCTTCTTCTAAAATAGTTCTTCCATGAACAAAGTCGATATCCTGACGTAAAAACCCGATACGCACATCTTTATCAAATGCTAATGTTCCTCCACTACTTTCAATATCTTTTGATAAAACTTTTAATAAAGTAGATTTTCCTGCTCCATTTTTTCCAATCAATCCAATTCTGTCTCCTTTTATTAATTTAAAAGTGATTCCGGAGAACAAATCTGTTCCCATAAATGAAACTGATACATCGTGTACGTTTAACATATTTTTATCAAATTACTTTGGTTTTGTAACTAGAGTTACAAACGAGAGTTTTATTTTTGTTGAAATTTGTGCAAACTTACAAAAAGCAAATAGTTAATTAGACTTAATACATAGAAGAAATGTTTGGGAAAGGAAGTAAATTATATAGTATTTTCAATAGTAAATGTCCTCGTTGTCATGAAGGGGAGTTTTTTAAACACAAGCTTAACTTCAATCCTAAAAAGGTTACCACACTATACGACAACTGCCCAAAATGTAATTTAAAGTACATGATGGAACCTTCTTTTTTCTTTGGTGCTATGTATGTTAATTATGGTTTAGCAGTCGCTCTTTTTGTTGCTATTTTTATTATTGCTAAAGTATTTATTGGGCTATCTATTTTACATAGTTTTATAGCTATTGTTGCTGTCTCTTTGATTCTAACGCCTGTTACCTTACGACTTTCAAGAATTATTTGGATTAATCTTTTTGTGAGTTATAAAAAAGAGGCTAAAGAGTTGCAATCGGAAAAATAGTAGCTTTTAAATTATAGCCATTAGTTTCCTTAAAGTATAAGAGTTAATTTAGGTTGATTATTCAGCGAACCTTTTTATATCTATTTCTTTATCTAACTCTTCATTACTTTCAAGGTGATTAAATAGATTTTCAGCTACAGTTGGTGCAATCATTACACCTCGTGTTCCTAAGCCGTTTAAAACGGCTAATTTTGGATATTTTGGGTGTTTTCCTACTAAAGGTCTTCTATCTTTAACTGTTGGACGTATTCCTGCTGATTGCTCTATTATTGTATATGGAACAGATATAACTTTTTGTAGTTTTTCTTCTAACTCTTTTCTTCCTTCTTCAGTTGGAACTGATGTTTTGTCTGTCCAATTAAACGTTGCTCCTATTTTGTAATTATCGTTACCTAATGGCATAATAAAAACATTTCCTTTTAATAAAAAATCTATTTTCAATTCAGGAGCATGTATTGTTATGGTTTCTCCTTTTGTTCCGTTTAAAGGTAAATAGTTAAAAAATGGGTTTTTCTTTAATCCAAAACCTTCACTAAACACAATTCTTTTTGCAGTAATGTCTTCGTACTTAACTTTCTCTTCTTCAATCTTTACTTTTGAATAGTCAAAGGCTTGTTTTATGAGACTTTTTAATGACTTGATATATTTCTTATAGTATTTCACTAATAATGGTGTATCGATTCTCCCTGTATCTTTTAAATCTCCAAATCCATAATCACCTATAATACCTTTTATTTTTTCTTTTGAAATTTCTGAATTCATGTAGTAAGATAACATTTGTTTATCAGATGCTATAAACCAGTTGTTTTGATCTCCTACACTTGTGAATACCTTTTTTGTAGTAAATTTATAATCTAACGTGATCTGCAATTTTTCTTCTAATCCTCTATAAAAAGGAATTGCTTTTTGTAATTGCTCATGTCCATTCCAAACGGGTGTAAATCGTTTCAAAATTACAGGATTATATACACCACCAGCAACTACTGAAGACACTTGAGATTCATTTTCAAAAACTATAAAGCTTTTGTTATTTTTTATTAATTGTTCTGTAAAAGCTATTCCTGATAACCCTAAGCCAACGATAATATAATCTACCTCTGTATTCATAACCCAAAAATACTATTATTACAACAAAAAAGAGCTTGCAATGCAAGCTCTTTTTTGTTTATATTGAAAAGGAATACTAGTAATTCCACATATCCATTTCTCTATTACGGATACCTTCTTTAATTCTATTTGCTTCTAACAATTGAAATAAAGAGTTACCACGAACGTAATCAGAAATTGCTCTGTCTCCGTAGATATTCTCCTCTCTAAGAATAGTAGAAGTGAAACGTCTGGCATTTAACAGGTTGTCGTACGACAATGGTTGTGCCGAATTTTCTGGGTTGAATACTTTAGAGTTGTGTAATGTTTCTCTCGCAGCTGGGAAAAATACCCAAAATAACTCATAAACATTTTCACTATCATCAATTTCTTCAACTCCCATTACTTGTACATCTGGTCCCATTGGTGCTAAGGCTAATAAACGATATTTCAACTCTCCTTGACGTTTGTCAAAATACCACAATCCTTTTAACATATACCCTTTAATGTCCTGTGACTGTACATAATAAGGATCTATATAGTCTCCATTTTGACGCTCGTTGAAAGTCATCAAATTAACCTCTTCCATCCCTATTTTTGTAGTAAAGTAAGAATCATTATAGACCTCTGTTATTTCACCGTTTTTAATACCTTTTAATAAGGTATCAAACAAAGAACGTCTTGTTAACCCTGCATTCATAGTATCAATTGGGAAATAATAAGGAAGATTTATTTTTTGATTTAAATCTACATATTCCCACACCACTTTAGACCACAACACATCTCTATCACTAATATAGCCATAAGGAAGTGGTTTGTCATCTTCTGAAGCAATTTGAGCTTCAGATTTAAACCCAATTTCTTCTACCTTTTTTGCATTTAAAAGGTTAGCTTGTGCACTTGCATAACTTGTTGCTGCAAACGCGAATAAAACCATATAAAAACGCTTCCAATTCATACTTTCTTGTTTTTACTTATTAATTCGTAATTTCAATACTAACAGGCAATACCTTTTTGATTCTATAATTAGATCCAGAAACAGATGCTTTAATATCAAAGATAGTAATTACATCATTTCTTCTTGCCTTGTTAATTGCCGCTTTAGCTCTTGAATTCATAGATCTTCCATTAATAGGAATAGCAACTTGTCCAGGTACCTTAATTTTAAAACTAGATACGTTTAGTTTTAAATCGAATAAGAAATCTGGTAATCCAGCAGCTACACTTACTCTACCTACACTAGCTTTTGGCATTTTAACTGTACCGTATTGACCTCTAACCATACCAACCGCTGGCGGTATGTCTTTAATTCTAAATTTCTTAACAGAACGTACACCTTTTGATGCACCAGTTGGAGTTCCTGTAACTACAATGTTTACTTCACTACCTTTACCTGGGTACATAGCATACTTATCTCCTCTAACTCTTTTCAATCCTGGAGCTCTTGCGCTAACTTTATTTCCAGGTACTCCTGGAATAGAAATTGTTAATGGGTTAGATAAACCACGGTATACAACATTCATCTTGTCTGCAGAAACTAACGCTTCGTTTGGTCTAGGAATTACAGCATAAGCTCCTTTGATATCTATCTTTACAATAGAATCTCCTTCTTTAAATTGGAACTCTCCTTTTAACTCCTTGTCACCTACATTTCCTGCAGGCCCATCTAAAATAACTTGTCCTGCTTGAATTTTTTCTTGCTCAACTTCTTTATCATTAATAATAACTTTCTCAGCAGTTAAGTTAGGATCTTTTTTTCCTAATACAATTCTACCTGATAAGTTTTCTCCTGGATAATAAGCACTCTTATCAAAAACAACCATTGCTTCATACTTGGTCATAGATACAGCACTTTGTAATTCTCCTTGTAATAAAGCTGTTAAAGCATCAGATTCTGTAGCTTTAATGTCTGCTTGAATTTGAGTTAACTTAGTTAAAGATGCAATTAAAGGGAATCCTTCAAAATGATATTTTAACCAGTCAATTTTCTTACCATCTTTGTTCTCTTCTTTGGCTGTACTAAAGCGAGTTGCTATTACACCAGCTACTTCTGCACCTTCTAAAGCCGTTACTGCATCGTTTCTGAAGGCATCTATCTTAGCTACAAACTCTTGTCCTGCTTTTGATATTTTACCTCCTTTAAAGAATAACTCGTCTAAAAACTTAGACTTATCCATTGTTTCATATGCTTCCTTATCTTCTAAATCACCAGTCATTTGGCTCTTTAAGTCTCCTACATAAGCATATAATTCATCCGCAGCTACTTTTAACTTATCAGTTTTCTCTTTAGCTTCACCATACTGTTTAGCTTGTTCTGCTGCTTTTTGAGCTAACGTTTCGTAAGCTGTTTTATTTTTCTCAGTAGCCTTTTCATTTGCTACTGTTAACTTTTCATTCATTAATCCAAAGGCTGATAATACCTCTTTACTCATGTTCATTGCTAACATTGCAATAAACACTAAGTACATCAGGTTAATCATCTTCTGCCTTGGTGATAGTTGTCCTCCTGCCATATTAATTAGTTTGTTTAGTTAAAAAATTAGATAAACTAATTAATTATTTATTAGACATTGCAGTTAACATTCCTCCATATACTCCATTTAATGAAGATAAGTTTGTTGCTAACGATTGCATTTGTTCTTGTAAACGTTGAGAATTTTCAACCATTGCAGAGTTTAAATCAGCTTGTCTACTAGCACTTTCTACTTGTGTTTGATATAAACTGTTTAAAGACTCCATTTGAGCTGCTGCTCTAGACATTTGCTCATTGTAGCTATTAGTAGCTGAAATTGATTGAGAAGCTGAAGCTAATGGCTCTACTGCTCCTTGGAAATTTTTAATACTATCACCTAAACGAGAAACTAATTGAGCATCTAATTTAGCTTCACTTAAGATATTATCTAACTTTTGAGATAACATGCTTTGTGCTTCTTCTGGAGATGCTTCTTTACCTTTTATTCCTAATGATTGACCAGATGCTAACTCTGGGTATACTTTTGTCCAATCTAAATCGTCTTCAACTGCTTCAAACGCTGACAATGCGAAAACTGCTGCTTCAACAATCATACCTACCATTAATACTTCATTTCCAAAAGGCCAGTGTAAAATTTTAAATAATGCTCCAATGATAACTACTGCGGCTCCTAAACCGTAAGCCATATTGAACATTTTCTTAGTTGATTTTGATTGTGCCATAATTCTTGATTTTTAAATTTTGGGGATTAATATTTATTCTTGTTTTCTTGTTAATTACTTTTATTAGTACCTAAATAATCTTGTACTGTTCTAAATCCAATGTAACTTCTTGCTGTATCAGCATATTCCCAATCACGAGAACTTACCTCTAAGAAATACGCTACATCTTTCCAAGAACCACCACGAATTATTTTTCTTCTGTTTTCTTTAATCTCTACGTTTGGATTCATTGTAGACCCCATGTAGTAAGACATTTGATTGTAAGCTGTATTTGTCCACTCAGAAACATTACCTGCCATATTAAACAATCCGTACTCATTAGGATTATAAGACATTGCCTCTACTGTATATAAAGCTCCATCTGCAGCATAGTCTCCACGAACTGGTTTAAAGTTTGCTAAGAAACATCCTCTATCACTTGTTGTACTTGGCCCACCCCAAGGGTATTTACCATAATCTAGACCTCCACGTGCAGCATACTCCCATTCAGCTTCTGTTGGTAATCTGAATGCTGGTACTAATCCTAACTTCTTTCTTGATCTTTGGAAATTATTTTTTGTTTGAGTTCTCCAGTGACAGAATGCTTTTGCCTGATTCCAAGTAACTCCTACTACTGGATAATTTTCGTAAGCTTTATGCCCAAAGTATTCTTGGTGCATTGGGTCATTATATGAGTAATTGAAATCTTTAATCCATACTGTAGTATCTGGATATACGTTTATAACTTCGTCTCTTAAGAAATCTTTTCTATTCTTACCTGTTCTAGCAGCTGCCTCATTATCGAACCAGTAATATCTATAGTTTAACAACTTAGTATTAAATGTTCTGATTCCATTTAAGGCTTCATCTTTTTTGATATATAGAGAATCCATTACTTCAACATAGTCTGAATCTGGATACTCTTGAGAGTCCCAAATAAGTTCCTCTTCCCAGTTTAATGGCTTCAATGAGTCTAGTCCTTCACCTAACTCGTAGTAATTTTCACGCATGTATTTTTCATACGGAGTTTCATTTACTGTATCTTTTGAAGCAAAAGCGTATAACTGAATTCCTTGTGCGTTTTTACCTGCACCTTCTACATCATCACCTCCTAAAGAAGCAAAATCTGCTTGATAAGCTAATTTAGTTCTTGTAATAGAGTCTCTAACCCAATGAACAAATGCTTTGTACTCACTATTAGTTATCTCTGTTTCATCCATGTAAAATGGCTGTACAGTAACGGTTTTAGTTGGAGCGTTCATAGCACCCATAGGGTCTTCATCTTGTTTACCCATGGTGAAAGATCCTCCTGGTATTTTAGCCATACCATATGGTTTCTCTGCAAACCATTTCCTTTTAGACTTTACTCCTACCAATTCTCCTCTATCTCCACTTGAACCACAAGAGTAGATGATAGATGCTAACAATGCAAGTACTGTTATTTTTTTCATATTATATCTTTCTTATAAAAGAGGCGTAAACCTATTATTTTTTTTATTAAAAAACAATTACGAGTTATTATTTTTTACAGAACATACAACTTTCTTCTAAACAAGCTTTTGCAAAGCTTTATACCACCTTTCTGGTGTTTTTTGCTGCAATGCTTGTTCATAATCTCGATAGTTACATGGTATTAACGCATGTCTTTTGTGTTTATTATTCGATATTAAATTTATTTCCATCCACCAACGACCACTTTTATCACTCTTATAAAAGTTTATAGGGTCGTCATCATTCAAAAGTACTGTAAACTTTTGGTAACTTTCTTTTGTTACAAATGGATAATCTTTAGCTCTAGAATTTACTCCTTCAATGAAGTACCAAATTACTTGAGCTATTAAATTTGCTGTTTGACAATTTGAATCTAGCTTACTATTGTACTCATATATTCCAAAGGATGTTACTTTATCGCTAATCCCTGCATAACGTGCAATAGCACAAATTTCCTCTCCATAAAAACCATTTGGTGAAGCATTCTTATTTGCAGGAGCTTCGCTTTGTCGAATACTTCCTATATCTATACTTACAACGTCTGCATCACGCATTATAGGCTCAACTAAAGTTACATCTTTTACCTGCCCAAGCCTATATGCATCAAAATATAATTTATCTAATAAATTTATTTCTTCTTGTGAATTAAAATATGTCTGATAACCTATATTACTAAAATTGAATAAGTTGTTTGGTTGTTCCATAACAATCCTACTCACGTATGACCTTGAACTTAGTTCATCTTCTAATGTCCCTAAATCAAATCGGCTATCTACAGCTACTAAATTAACTGTTTGTTCTAATTCATCATAAGCTCTATAATTTGCGTAAGTTAAATCTTGCCCTCCACCAATTATAATTGGAAGTATATTTTTTTTTAGTAAAAATGCCACTGACGATTTAACAGCAAAATAAGTATCTTCTAGTGTACTTCCTTTTTCTATATTTCCAAGATCGGCTATATGTGTATGCCAATTACCAGGGAATAATTGATATAAGTGCTTACGTATTTCGTGTAGTTCTTTACCGCTACCAAAATTATCTATTGCTCCTCTATCATCTTTAACTCCTAAAATGGCTATAGAAACTTCTGTTAAATCTGGAAAACCGTCTTGAACAGTATGAAGTTGAACATTTCTTCCTAACACAGAAGATGGCTGTAAAACTACGTGAGCAGCTACAGAATCTTCAATAGGTGTAAAGAAGTCTATATTCATTATAAGGGGAATTTAAGAGTCGCAATATACTAAACTATTTTTTTTCTGAAAGCTTCTTTATTTTTTTTTGGTTGCTTTCTTTTTAGCTGCTTTTTTCTTAGGTGTTTTCGCCTCTATCATTTTAACAGCTTCTTCTTGTGTTAGTTTCTCTATTTCTGTGGTTTTAGGGAGCTCTACTTTTATTTTTCCTTTTATCACATTAAAGCGCCCCCAACGTGCTTTTTCGACACGAATACCAACTTCTTCAAAGTTATGAATTAGCTTTTCACGCTCTTTGCGTTTTTTATCTTCAATTAATTCTTCTAAATCTGCTTGACTTAAATTGTCAAAATCGTACTTTTTATTGACATTGATAAAAATAGAATTCCATTTAATAAATGGCCCGAAACGCCCTACTCCTTTTTGTATTGGCATACTTTCATATTCTCCAATAGGAGCATCTGCTTTCCTTTTTATTTCAATCAGTTCAATAGCTCTGTCCATATCTACTGACATTGGATTTTCTCCTTTATCTAATGACACATATTTACCATCAAACTTAATGTAAGGCCCAAACCTTCCGTTAGCTACAACAATCTCTTTCTCTTCATAGTCTCCCAATGTTTTTGGTAACTTAAATAAATCCATTGCCTCTTCATAGGTAATTGAATTCATTGTTTGATCTCCTTGTAAGCTGGCAAAACGAGGTTTCTCTTCGTCTGTTGCTTCTCCTATCTGCACCATTGCTCCATAACGCCCTAAACGCACATATACGTTCTTACCACTATCTGGATCAACACCTAACAAACGTTCTCCTTTTGCTCTTTCTGCATTCGCAGCAACATCTTCTACAACAACATGAAAGTTTTTGTAGAAATCTTTAATCATCTCTGTCCAATCTTCTTTCCCTTCAGCAATATCATCAAACTCATTCTCTACTTTGGCTGTAAAACCATAGTCTAAAATAGTATCGAAATTAGCTACCAAGAAATCATTTACAATGTTCCCTATATCTGTTGGAACCAGTTTTCCTTTATCAGAACCTACTCTTTCAGTTAAAAGTTGTTCTGACACTGTTTGATTTGCTAAACTTAATTGTGTGTAATTTCTTTCTTTTCCTTCTACTGTACCTTTTTCTATATACTGTCTTTTCTGAATGGTTGAAATAGTAGGTGCATACGTAGATGGACGACCAATTCCTAATTCTTCTAGACGTTTTACTAAGGCTGCTTCTGAAAACCTTGCTGATGGCCGTGTATAACGTTCAGTCGCTGTTATTAACTCATTAATTAACTGCTCCTTAACCTCCATCTTAGGTAACATACCTGCTTGCTCTTCTTCTTCATTATCGGTTCCTTCTAAATATACTTTTAAGAAACCTTCAAAAGTGATTACCTCTCCGTTTGCAGTAAATTGCTTCTTATTTTTATTGTTGTCTATTTTTACAACAGTACGCTCTAATTGTGCTTCACTCATTTGTGAGGCAAGTGTACGTTTCCAAATTAAGCTATATAATCTTGTTTGATCGTACTCGCCTGTAATTTCATGATTCTCCATATTGGTTGGACGAATCGCCTCGTGTGCCTCTTGTGCTCCTTTTGATTTCGTAGAGAAATTACGTGGTTTACTATATTCTTCACCATAAGAAGCAATGATTTCAGCTTGTGCTGCATTTTTTGCATCATCAGATAAGTTCACACTATCTGTTCTCATATAGGTTATTAACCCTGCTTCATACAAGCGTTGGGCTACCATCATTGTTTTAGCAACAGGAAAACCTAATTTTCTTGATGCTTCTTGCTGTAAGGTAGATGTTGTAAACGGTGGTGCTGGAGATTTTTTTGCTGGTTTTTTTTGCAAATCAGCTACAGAGAATTCTGCATCTAAACAAGAATTCAAGAAGTCTTCTGCTTCTTTTTTTGTTGAGAAATTCTTCGCCAGTTTTGCTTTAAACTTTTTTCCTTCTGCATTTACAAATTCTGCATCAACTCGGTAAGAAGCTACAGGAGTAAATCCTTCAATTTCTCTTTCACGCTCTACAATTAAACGTACTGCTACTGACTGTACTCTACCTGCAGATAAACCTGGCTTTACTTTCCTCCATAAAACAGGAGACAACTCATATCCTACAATTCTATCTAATACACGTCGTGCTTGTTGTGCATCGACAAGATTATAATTAATAGTACGCGGATTTTCTATTGCTTTTAAAATCGCCTTTTTAGTAATAGAGTTAAAAACAATACGTTTTGTGTTCTCATCTTTTAACTTTAATTGTTCCGCCAAGTGCCATGCTATAGCCTCTCCCTCGCGGTCTTCATCGGATGCTAACCAAACAGTTTCTGCTTTTTTTGCTAAATCTTTCAGTTTCTTTACCACTGCTTTTTTATCAGTAGAAACTATATATTTCGGTTTGAAATCTCCTTCTACATTTACACCTAACTCTTTTGATGGTAAGTCTGCAATGTGTCCAAAACTCGATTCAACCTGAAAGTCCTTTCCTAAAAACTTCTCTATCGTTTTCGCTTTAGCAGGTGACTCAACTATTACTAAATTTTTTGCCATACGTCTTATATCTCTTATCTCATTTTACACCTTATTAATATAGGCATAATTCAGTTTGCAAAAGTATATAGTTTTTTTTTAATGAGTCATTTTTAACAAAATTTTACTTTTTCTTAAAAAAACTATCCATGTCAATTTGTCACAAATTACACATTTTGGTTGTATCTTTGCACCCTAAATTTAGTACGATTTTAGGATTTATGGAACACATAGAGAAAGTAATTGATGAGAAAAAACAAGGAAAAGCCCTTGTTACAGAACACAAAGACGGAAACAGTAAAAAACTTTTTATTGAAAGTTATGGTTGTCAAATGAATATGAACGATAGCGAGATTGTGGCGTCAATTTTAGCTGAACAAGGTTTTAATACTACACAAAACCTAGAAGATGCTGATTTAGTATTGGTAAACACTTGTTCTATTCGTGAAAAAGCAGAAACAACTGTTCGTAAGAGACTGCAAAAATACAACGCTGTTAAAAAAACAAACCCAACTATGAAGGTTGGTGTTTTAGGTTGTATGGCTGAACGATTAAAAGAAAAATTTTTAGAAGAAGAGAAAATCGTCGACTTAGTTGTAGGGCCTGATGCATATCGTGATTTACCAAATTTAATAGAAGAGGTAGACGCAGGTCGTGATGCTGTAAATGTAATTTTATCGAAAGAAGAAACCTATGCTGATGTTTCTCCTGTACGTTTAAACTCTAACGGAGTTTCTGCATTTGTATCAATTACTCGTGGTTGTGATAACATGTGTACATTCTGTGTGGTTCCTTTTACTCGTGGTCGTGAACGTAGTCGTGACCCAAAGAGTATTATTGAAGAAATCCGCAGTATGCAAGAAAAGAATTTTAAAGAAATTACTTTGCTAGGTCAGAATGTAGATTCTTACTTATGGTATGGTGGTGGATTGAAAAAAGATTTCAAGAAAGCTTCAGAATTAGCTCAAGCTTCTGCTGTAGATTTCGCTCAGCTACTAGACATGTGTGCTACTGAGTTTCCAAAAATGCGTTTTCGCTTTTCTACATCCAATCCACAAGATATGACCTTGGATGTAATTCATGTAATGGCAAAACACCAAAACATTTGTAAATACATTCATTTACCTGTTCAAAGTGGAAGTAACAATATGTTAAAAGCTATGAACCGTCAACATACTCGTGAAGAATACATGGAGTTAGTTAACAATATTTATAAGATTATTCCTGAAATGGCTTTAAGTCAAGATATGATTGCTGGTTTCTGTGGGGAAACAGAACAAGATCATCAAGATACTTTAGACCTAATGCGTCATGTAAAATATAGTTTCGGTTTTATGTTTGCATACTCTGAAAGACCCGGGACTTTAGCTGCTAAAAAGATGGAAGACGATGTTCCTTTAGCTATTAAAAAACGTCGTTTACAGGAAATTATCGACTTGCAACAAGAACACAGTTTATACAGAACCAATGAAAATCTTGGTCAAATTCAAGAAGTTTTAATCGAAGGAACTTCAAAGAGAAACGAAAATGAGTGGAAAGGTCGTAATACACAAAACACCGTAGTTGTTTTCCCTAAGGAAAATTATAAAATCGGAGATTTTGTAAACGTAAAAATTGAAGATTGTACTTCAACTACTTTAAAAGGTATGCCCGTTGGATATTCAGAAAACAATTAATTTTTAGTAAAAGTTTAGCTGTTTAAAAAATTGAAGAATTGTAATCTTCGAACTTTTAAGCCAAAAAACTTTAAAACTATATAAATGGAAAATTTACAAGCTATAAAACAACGCTTTGGCATTATCGGTAATGATGTGCAGCTTAATCGTGCAATTGAGAAATCGATTCGAGTGGCTCCTACCGATATTTCAGTATTAGTTACTGGTGAAAGCGGTGTTGGAAAAGAAAATATTCCGAAGATAATTCATCAATTATCGCACAGAAAACACGCAAAATATATTGCTGTAAACTGTGGTGCTATTCCTGAAGGAACTATTGATAGTGAATTATTCGGACATGAGAAAGGAGCTTTTACAGGAGCTACACAAACAAGAAAAGGTTATTTTGAAGTCGCTGATGGTGGTACTATCTTTTTAGATGAAGTTGGAGAATTACCATTAACAACTCAAGTACGTTTACTTCGTGTATTAGAAAATGGAGAATTTATAAAGGTAGGTTCTTCTCAAGTACAAAAAACAAATGTTCGTATTGTAGCTGCTACCAATGTAAATATGCACGAAGCCATTTCTAAAGAAAAATTCCGTGAAGATTTATACTATCGTTTAAGTACTATAGAAATCCCATTACCTCCTTTAAGAGAACGCGGAGAGGACATACATTTATTATTCAGAAAGTTTGCTGCAGATTTTGCGCAGAAATATCGAATGCCAACTATAAGATTGGATGAAAACGCAGTAAAAATTTTATTAAACTATCATTTTCCTGGGAATATTCGTCAATTAAAAAATATTGCTGAACAAGTATCAATTGTTGAAGAAGACAGATTAATTACTCCTGAAAAACTAGTTCAATATTTACCAGAAAATCGCAGTAATTTACCTGCTGTCGTTGGAGGTAAAACTGTAAATCAATCAGATTTCGCTAACGAACGAGATATCATGTATAAAATTTTATTTGATATGCGTAATGACATTAATGATCTAAAAAAACTAACGTTAGACTTAATGCAAAATGGTGACTCTGAACAGGTTCAAGAAGACAATCATCGTTTAATTGAACGTATATATCAAGATCAAGACTTGCCGGAGTCTTCAAATATTGAAGTAGTACAAATACCTAAATCATCTTCACACCAAAGTGAGTATGATTATGCGGAAACAATTGAAGAAGATGAGAGTCTATCATTACAAGAAAAAGAAATTGAAATGATAAAAAAATCTCTTGAAAAAAATAACGGAAAACGTAAATTAGCAGCTAAAGAGCTAGGAATTTCTGAAAGAACCTTATACAGAAAAATAAAACAATACGACTTATAGCAAACAATAGTTGTATACCATTATAAAACTTGAATTGTTTACATTTGATTTCATGAAAAAGCTATTTTACATTATTACTTTTATTACCACAACCATTGTGATGTTAGGTTGTGGAGCATACTCTTTTACAGGTGGAGATACAGGAAATGCAAAAACAATTCAGGTTGATTTTTTTCCTAACCAAGCTCCATTAGTAGAGCCTACTTTAAGTCAAAAATTCACACAAGACTTACAAGATTTATTTACACGCCAAACCAACTTAACTCTGGTTTCTTCTGGTGGTGATTTACATTTTTCAGGTGAAATTCTTGACTACCGTGTTACACCAATGAGTGCTACCGCACAGCAAACTGCTGCTCAAAACCGATTAACAATTACTATAAATGTAAATTTTGTTAACAATTTAAATGAAAAGAAAAATTTTGAAAAACGTTTTTCTTTTTACTACGATTATGGAGCTAATCAACAGTTAACAGGTACTGTGTTAGAAACCGCGTTAGATGAAATTTTAGAACGAATTACACAAGATATTTTTAATGCTTCTGTAGGAGACTGGGGATAATTTTGAAAAAAGACACATACATACAATTATTAGAAAAACCTGAATTAATTTCGCAAGAACATCTTTCAGACATTACTACTATTGTTCAAGAATATCCTTATTTTCAATCTGCTAGAGCGCTTCGTTTAAAAGTTTTAAAGAATCAAGAAAGCTACAAATACAATAACGAATTAAAAATAACAGCTTCTCATACTAGTGACAGAACTGTTTTGTTTGACTTTATTACTTCTGAAGCTTTTAAAAAAACACCTAAAAAAGAAGAAAAAACTAGCTTAAAAGATAAAATTCTTCCTAAAAAGAAAACAACAAAAGTTTCAGTTATAGAAGAAGATTTAGCTATAGGAAAACCTCTTTCGTTCACAGAAAAAGAAACTTTTTCTTTTAATCAATGGTTACAATTATCTTCTAAAAAAGCTATTGTAAGAACTTCTGATAATAAGGTTCCAAACAAACAGCAACAAGAAGCTCCAGTAAAATCTGAACACGAGGCTATTATTGATCGTTTTATTGAAACTACTCCAAAAATATCTCGTCCTAGTAAAACAAATACTGCAGATATAAAAGTATCCGAGAATCAACAAAATAATCAATTAGCTACAGAAACCTTAGCTAAGGTATACTTAGAACAAAAGAAATATGATAGCGCTATTCAAGCATATAAAATATTAAGTTTGAAATATCCAGAAAAAAGTGGTTTCTTTGCAGACCAAATTAAAAGAATACAAATTTTACAAAACAACAAATAGATGACAACGTATACTTTACTTTTAGTTTTAATATTGATTGTTGCAATAGCATTAATCTTAATTGTAATGGTTCAAAATCCTAAAGGTGGAGGATTATCTTCATCATTTGGAGGTGGTGGTGCTCAAAGTATTGGAGGTGTACAAAATACAAATAGCTTTTTAGACAGAACTACTTGGACATTAGCTATTACTATGTTTGCTTTAATTTTATTAGCAAACTTTGCTATTCCAAGAGGTAACGCAGCTGACGCTCCTCAATTAAATGAAACTTTAAACAATATTGAAACTACAACTACTCCTGCTACACCGGCAGCAACAGGTACTGCTAAAGATAGCGCTCAGTAGTTTTTACAAAATACAATATGAAATGCCAACGTAAATGACACGTTGGCATTTTTTTTATTTATAAATCTAGTTAGTTAGAAAAATTGTCAGCAAAAATCTAATGGCATAATTTCTGACAAAACTTAATCAGTAAAAATTAATTTAATCAATCAAAATATATAAAATGGGATTAAACATTAAACCTTTAGCAGACAGAGTTCTTGTTGAACCAGCTGCAGCAGAAACTACTACAGCATCAGGAATTATTATCCCTGACAACGCAAAGGAAAAACCACAAAAAGGTACTGTCGTTGCCATAGGAAACGGAACAAAAGATGAGCCTTTAACTGTTAACGTTGGTGATACTGTTTTATACGGAAAGTACGCTGGTACCGAACTTAAATTAGAAGGAAAAGATTATTTAATTATGAGAGAAAGCGACATCTTCGCTATTATCTAAAAATCGCTTCCAGCTATTGGCTTTTAGCCTTTAGATACAACTTTAATAAATTAATAATTTTTAGCTAGCAGCCAAGTGCTAATAGCTATAAGCTAAAAACAACAAACATGGCAAAAGATATAAAATTTGATGTAGACGCTCGCGACGGATTAAAGCGTGGTGTAGATGCATTAGCAAATGCAGTAAAAGTAACTTTAGGGCCTAAAGGACGTAACGTTATTATTTCTAAATCGTTCGGAGCTCCTCACGTAACCAAAGATGGTGTTACTGTAGCTAAAGAAGTAGAGTTAGAAGACGAGTTAGAAAACATGGGAGCTCAAATGGTAAAAGAAGTTGCTTCTAAAACCAACGATTTAGCTGGTGATGGAACAACAACTGCTACAGTATTAGCACAAGCAATTGTAAAGGAAGGATTAAAAAACGTTGCTGCTGGTGCTAATCCAATGGATTTAAAACGCGGTATTGATAAAGCAGTTGCTGCTATTACTGAAGATTTAGCGAAACAATCTCAAGAAGTAGGAAACTCTTCTGAAAAAATACAACAAGTTGCATCTATCTCTGCTAATAACGACCAAGTTATTGGCGATTTAATTGCTACTGCTTTTGGTAAAGTTGGTAAAGAAGGTGTTATTACTGTTGAAGAAGCCAAAGGAATGGATACTTATGTTGACGTTGTTGAAGGAATGCAGTTTGATCGTGGGTATTTATCGCCATACTTTGTAACAGATGCTGATAAAATGATTGCTGATTTAGACAATCCGTATATCTTATTATTTGATAAAAAGATTTCTAACTTACAAGAAATCCTTCCAATTTTAGAGCCTGTTGCACAATCAGGAAAGCCTTTATTAATTATTGCTGAAGATGTTGACGGACAAGCATTAGCTACTTTAGTAGTTAACAAATTACGTGGTGGATTAAAAATTGCTGCTGTGAAAGCTCCAGGATTTGGTGACCGTAGAAAAGCAATGTTAGAAGACATCGCTATTTTAACTGGTGGTACTGTAATTTCTGAAGAAAGAGGTTTCTCTTTAGAAAATGCTACTTTAGATTTATTAGGAACTGCTGAAACAGTAACTATTGATAAAGATAATACAACTATTGTAAACGGATCTGGAGATGAAGCTCAAATCAAGGCTCGTGTAAACCAAATCAAAGCACAAATTGAAACGACTACTTCTGATTACGATCGTGAAAAATTACAAGAGCGTTTAGCTAAATTAGCAGGCGGAGTTGCTGTATTATATGTTGGTGCTGCTTCTGAAGTAGAAATGAAAGAAAAGAAAGATCGTGTTGACGATGCTTTACATGCTACAAGAGCTGCTGTAGAAGAAGGTATTGTTGCTGGTGGTGGTGTTGCTTTAGTACGTGCTAAAAAAGTATTAGAAGCAATCACAACAGAAAACTTAGACGAAACTACAGGTGTTCAAATCGTAAACAAAGCTATTGAATCACCTTTAAGAACTATCGTTGAAAATGCTGGTGGAGAAGGTTCAGTAGTAATTAACAAGGTACTAGAAGGTAATAAAAACTTTGGTTACGATGCAAAGTCTGAAGAGTATGTAGACATGCTAGAAGCTGGAATCATCGATCCTAAAAAAGTAACTCGTGTAGCCTTAGAAAATGCCGCTTCTGTTGCTGGTATGATTTTAACTACCGAATGTGCTTTAGTTGATATTAAAGAAGATAATCCTGCTGGTGGAATGCCTCCAATGGGTGGTGGAATGCCTGGAATGATGTAGTCGAGAAGCTCGACACCTAAATATTTAAAAACTTCGAGAAATTCTCGAGGTTTTTTTATTTGGTGTATTGTCACGTCCTGAAATAGTACTTTTTTTAAATCTTACGCTCTACAACATAATCAATCATTTGTAGTAGGGAGTCTTTATAATCTGAATTTGGAAAATTATTAAGAATAGCCAATGCTTTATTTTTATAGTCATGCATTTTGGCTGTAGTATATTCCAATCCACCATTTTCTTTTACAAAAGCAATGACTTCTTTTACTCTTTTTTTGTTTTTGTTATGTTTTTTTACGGAGTTAATTAACCATGATTTTTCTTTTGGAGAACAAGTATTCAGCGTATAAATCAACGGAAGTGTCATTTTTTGCTCTTTGATATCTATTCCTGTAGGCTTTCCTATTTTATCTTCGGTATAATCAAACAAATCATCTTTAATTTGAAAAGCAATTCCTATATACTCTCCGAACTTTCTCATTTGCTGAACCGTTTCATTATTTGCTCCAACCGATGCAGCACCAATACCACAACAAGCTGCAATTAGCGTAGCTGTTTTCTGGCGGATAATTTCAAAATAAATTTCTTCGGTAATATCAAGTTTACGAGCTTTTTCGATTTGCAATAACTCTCCTTCACTCATTTCTCGTACAGCGATGGAAATCAACTTTAACAAATCGAAATCCTCATTATCTATCGAAAGAAGTAATCCTTTAGATAGTAAATAATCACCTACTAAAACGGCTATTTTATTCTTCCAAAGTGCATTGATTGAGAAAAAACCACGGCGTCGGTTACTATCATCAACCACATCATCATGTACCAAGGTTGCCGTATGAATCAATTCTACCACAGAGGCTCCACGATACGTACGCTCATCAAAACCACCGTTAGAAACCATCTTTGCTACCAAAAACACAAACATTGGTCGCATTTGTTTTCCTTTTCTACGAACGATATAATAAGTTATTCTATTTAATAGTGGAACTTTAGATAACATCGAGTCTTTGAACTTAGTTTCAAAGAGTTCCATTTCTTTAGCAATCGGAAGTTTTATTTGCTCTACTGGCTTCATATAGTAAACAAAAATAAGAATAAAAAATGTTTACTTTTGATTAAAAACAAAATATGAAACATTTAAAAACAAGAGGGGTTATTTTTATTATAATCTGTACCTGTTTTATATTGTTTGGTATTTATATTTCTGACAGTAATCAACGTTCTTGTTTAGGTAACCCCGTTATTTTACCATACACTTTTTTGGGTGTTCCTTCTATATTTTTCTTAGGAATATTAGATGTAATTGTATTGGCTTTTTCAAAAAAACTAAAGTTTCACAAAGCTATCTTTAACTTAAGTTTAATGCTACTCTCTTTTCTTATCGTTTTTTTGTTTAGGTAAGCCTAAGATTTATTTGCTAATTGTCCACAAGCAGCATCAATATCTTTTCCACGAGAACGACGTACATTTACCACAATGTCGTTCATTTCAAGGTTGGAAATATAATTATTTAAAGCTCTATCTGAAGCTTGCTGAAACTCTCCATCATCTATTGGGTTATATTCAATTAAATTAACTTTACAAGGAACATATTTGCAAAATTGTACCAATGCATCAATATCTTCTTTCCTGTCGTTAATTCCATTCCAAACTACATACTCATAGGTTATTTTTCGATTGGTCTTTTCGTACCAATACTCCAGAGCTTCTTTTAAATCTTTTAGTGGAAAAGTAGAGTTAAAAGGCATTATAGATGTTCGAACCTCATCGATGGCTGAATGTAGTGATACTGCTAAATTAAAACGAACTTCATCATCTGCCATTTTTTTAATAATCTTAGGCACGCCTGAAGTTGATACTGTAATTCTACGAGCTGCCATTCCTAAACCTTCTTCTGAAGTTATTTTATCAATAGCTTTAATTACATTGTTATAATTCATTAAAGGCTCGCCCATCCCCATAAAAACAATATTTGAAAGTTTATGGTTATGGTATAGTCTACTTTGTTTATCAATTGCTACAACTTGATCGTAGATTTCATCTGCATTTAAATTACGCATACGTTTTAAACGAGCTGTTGCGCAAAACTTACAATCTAAACTACAACCTACTTGACTAGACACACAAGCAGTGGTACGTTTTTCAGTAGGAATTAAAACTGACTCCACAATTAACCCATCATGGAGCTTAATCGCATTTTTTATGGTACCATCATTACTACGCTGCATTGTATCAACTTCAATATGATTAATTACGAAGTTTTCATCTAACATTTTTCGCGTAGCCTTAGACAGACTCGTCATATCGTCAAAAGAATGGGCAGCTTTATGCCATAACCATTCGTATACTTGATTACCACGAAAAGCTTTATCTCCATTTTCAACAAAAAAATTACGGAGCTGTTCTTTAGTTAATGCGCGTATGTCTTTCTTCTTTACTATCATCAGGTACAAAAATACACAAAACCTCACAAGTAACTTGTGAGGTTTTGTTTTTGGTTTAAAAAACTATTTTATAAAATTAACATCGCATCTCCATACGAGTAAAATTTATATTTTTCTTTAATTGCTTCTTGGTATGCTTCCATCATAAAATCATGTCCAGCAAATGCAGAAACCATCATCAATAACGTTGATTTTGGTGTATGGAAATTAGTTACCATACAGTTAGCAATACTAAAATCGTAAGGAGGGAAAATAAACTTATTTGTCCATCCTTCATAAGCATTTAATTCATTGCTTGAAGATACTGATGACTCAATTGTTCTCATCACCGTAGTACCTACTGCACATACTCTTTTTTTCTTTGTTATTGCATTATTTACCATATCTGCACTAGCTTGAGGAATAACAATTTGCTCAGAATCCATCTTGTGCTTTGATAAATCTTCAACCTCAACTGGGTTAAAAGTACCTAAACCTACATGTAATGTAGTTTCAGCAAAATCTACTCCTTTAATTTCTAAACGCTTCATTAAGTGTTTAGAGAAATGTAGTCCTGCTGTTGGAGCTGCTACTGCACCTTCGTGCTTCGCGAAAATAGTTTGGTAACGATCTTCATCTTCTGGCTCTACCTCTCTTTTAATATATTTTGGTAACGGAGTTTCTCCTAATTCGATTAATTTCTTTCTAAATTCTTCGTAAGGACCGTCAAATAAGAAACGTAATGTTCTTCCACGTGAAGTTGTGTTATCTATAACTTCAGCTACTAAACTTTCATCTTCTCCAAAAAATAATTTGTTTCCTATTCTTATCTTTCTTGCTGGGTCTACTAATACATCCCACAAACGATTTTCAGCATTTAATTCGCGTAGTAAAAATACTTCAATACGAGCTCCTGTTTTTTCTTTGTTTCCAAACATACGAGCAGGAAAAACCTTCGTATTATTTAACATCATTACATCTCCCTCATCAAAATAATTGATTAAATCTTTAAACAATTTATGTTCGATTTTTTGGGTATCGCGATGTAATACCATTAAACGTGCTTCATCTCTGTGCTCTGAAGGATACTCTGCCAATAATTCTGGCGGCAATTCAAAACTAAAATTTGATAATTTCATTTGTAAAATTTTCTTAACGGTGGCAAATATACAACTTCAACATAGGGGTTGTCAAGTGATTGTCGTATTATTTTATGGTAACATTCTGAATTCCTACACTAAGCATATCTTTCCAAAAATTCCTATAGGATTTGGTTACTACTTCAGCCTCTAAAATTTCAATAGGAACTTTTAAGGCTAGCGGAGCAAATGCCATTGCCATTCGATGATCGTTATAGGTTACTATTTGAATATTTTCTTTAATTTTTGAAGATGTTTTTAAGCGTAAGCTTTCATTAGTGACTAAAATCTCTGCTCCTAGTTTTGTCAACTCTTCGCGTAGTGCTTCTAATCGATCAGTTTCTTTAATTTTTAACGTATGTAATCCTGATAAATCACAAGCAATCCCTAATCCGAAGCATGTGACTGCAATAGTTTGTGCAATATCTGGGGCATTTTTTAAATCTTGATTAAGTGCTGCTGAATTATGCTCTCTCTCTTTTGTTAAAAGAATTGAGTTTTCTTCAAATGTTGTGATTACACCAAAATGCTTATATATTTCTGACAGACAACTATCTCCTTGCAAACTATCTTTTTTATACGCTGAAAGTTTTACTGAAGAACCAATCTTACTTAACGCGATAATTGAATAAAAATAGGAAGCAGAACTCCAATCTGACTCTACAACAATCGCTTGCTTTTTTACAGTTGGTTTGGGCTTAATTTTAATAGTCTGTCCTTTAAATTCAGCCTCAATTTCTAATTGATGTAATAACTGCAAGGTCATATTAATATAAGGGATCGATGTAATTTCTCCTACTAATTCAATTTCAAGTCCATTCTCTAAACTTGGAGCAATTAATAGTAATGCTGAAATATATTGACTACTTACGTTTCCGTTAATTGAAACTTTATCCTTTGTTAATCTTTTTCCTAATATTTTAAGTGGCGGATATCCTTCTTTTTTTACGTACTCAATGTCTGCTCCTAAATCACGTAAGGCATCAACCAAAATTTGAATTGGTCGATTGTGCATACGTTCTGACCCTTGTAAGGTTTTTACAATTCCTTCTTGAGTTGCAAAAAACGCTGTTAAAAAACGCATAGCGGTTCCTGCATGTCCAATATCAGCAACTGTAACATCTGAAGATAATGCTTCTTGTAAATGATGTGTATCGTCAGAGTCTGATAAGTTTTCAATTTGTAAATATGGATATAATTGTTGTAATATCAACAACCTATTTGACTCACTTTTTGACCCTGAAATAACTATATGGTTCTCCGAATTAAATAGTTCGGTGTTTAATTTTAAATCCATAAAAAACTACTTCGTTTTTTTGTTTACAATATACATCCCATAAATGAGTGTAATTATAATTTTACTCAACCAAAAGCGAATCCATTGTTTATTAGCAAAGTGTACATTATATACTGTTTCAAAATCTCCTGAAAAAATAGCTCCCCCTGTTTTAAAGAATAGAGAAAAAACAGCTACGATTACTAAAAATGGGATTCCTACTTTTAAAACATTAATCCAAAAACTTCCTTTTTGTATATTTTTTATGAGACTCATTTATTTTAGTTTTTCATTATTATGATGACGATCGTGATCTCGTTTCGTTTTAATATCTAACTTCTTATCAAAGGCTTCTTGTAAGTTTACTCCTGTTTGGTTTGCTAAACACAACACTACGAACATAACATCTGCCAGTTCTTCCCCCAAATCTTTACCCTTATCGCTTTCTTTTTCGCTTTGTTCACCATAACGACGCGCAATAATTCGAGCAACCTCACCTACTTCTTCGGTTAATTGTGCCATGTTCGTTAGTTCGTTAAAATAACGAACTCCGTGGTTTTTAATCCAATCATCTACTTGTTTCTGTGCGTCTTGTATATTCATGTTGTATGCTTTCTTATTAAAGTATTCAAAGATAAAAACTTCTGTTTCTTAATTGATTCGCCAAGGCGGATTTTTTCTATCCTCTCCTGCTTTAAACAGAATTAATTTATTTCCATCAGGATCTAACAAATGAGCTTCTCTCCACAACCATGTTTGATCTTTGGGTAATTGAGTGAACTGAATTCCTTTTTGCTGTAGTTTTCCTACCAATTCATCCAAGTTATCATCTTCAAAATAAAGCGTAACCCCCTCTCCTTTGGGTAATTCTTCTACTTGATGAATTGAAAAAGTTGCTTCACCGTCTGGTACTTCAAACCGAACGTATCTAGGGCTTGCATCTACAATTAAATGCAAGCCTAGTTTTTTATAAAACTCTACAGATGTATTTACATCAATAGAAGGTATCGTTACTTGATTTAAATTCATGCTCTTACTTTTTCTCTTTTAACAACTCGTATCAACATGAATAAAAACAGCACTCCTATTACTGATAATAGAATCATAAAATTCCAAGTATTATCAAACCCAATATTGTCTATCAATTGCATTCCTGAGTTATGACCAAAAATATGTGACATTGAAAAAGCAATACTGTAGTATGCCATATACTCTCCTTGGTTTCCTTTTTTAGCTCGCTCCATCACAAAAGCATTTGAAAAAGGAAACGCAATCATTTCTCCTATTGTCATTAGCAACATTCCTACAATTAAAATTCCAACCCAACCTGTTAAGTTAATAACTACGAAACTTAACCCTGTTAATAACAAACCAAAAAACATTAAAAACTCTTTCGTGTACTTACTGTCTTCTAACCATTTAATTAGTGGCATTTCTAATAAAAATATAAAGAATCCATTAAGCCCCATTAATAAACCTATTTCTAATTCTGTTAAATGATGAACGTCTTTGTAATATAAAGGCATTGTAGAGAAATACTGTAAAAAGATAAAACCGAAAACGAACATCCCTACAAAAAAAATCCAAAAAGCTTTATCTATAAATACTGATTGTGGGTTTTCTACTTTTGCTTCATCTAAAACTTTTGCTTTCTTAGGGTTTAATACATTTACCAATAAAATTGTTGCTAAAATACAGGTAACTCCATCTACCCAAAACAATCCGTTATAATTTAATGAAGTTATTATTAGTCCTCCTACTGCAGGCCCTGCTGAAAACCCTAAGTTAATAGCCAAACGAATTAACGTTACCGAACGTGTTTTGTTTTCTGGCTTACTGTAAGTATTTAATGCCACAAACATTGCTGGTCTAAAAGTATCTGCTACTAGCATTACTAAGAAAATACCTACACAAAAACCTACAAAAGTATTTACAAATTGTAGCGCTATAAAAAGGATTCCCGTTAAAAACAAACTGGTTTTCATCACTTTGTAAAAACCTATTTTATCAGTTAACTTTCCTCCTAACCATGAGCCTAACACAGAACCTAACCCGAAACAAGTCATAATCCAGCCTACATCTTTTAGTGTAAAGTTTAAACTTGTGGTTAAATACAATGATAAGAACGGAATTACCATGGTACCTGCTCTATTTATCAAAGTTATTAAAGACAGCCACCAAACCTCGCTAGAGAGCCCTTTAAAGGTGTTTAGATAGTTAAAGTAGAGTTTTTTCATATGGTTATAGTTTAGTTGTTGTTATTAGTTATAAAAATAAAAAGTCCGACTTTTCAGTCGGACTTTTTGTAATAGTTATATTTTATTTAAACATAGTTATAATACATTAATAGCCCGATCGTTTCTGTGTCTTACCACAGTCG
The DNA here is from genome assembly GCF_050566205.1 of Tenacibaculum sp. SDUM215027. Lineage (NCBI taxonomy): Bacteria > Pseudomonadati > Bacteroidota > Flavobacteriia > Flavobacteriales > Flavobacteriaceae > Tenacibaculum > Tenacibaculum sp. SDUM215027. The sequence continues at coordinate 1,196,779 of NZ_JBNXUE010000001.1, read as the reverse complement.
ATTTACATTGCTTATATGTATTAAAAATTGTCATTATTATTTCTAGATTGAGGTGTAAAACTAGTAAAAAAACAAATACACTAACATAAAAAGTTTTAAATAATTTCGTAAAGTGTAGGTTTACTAGGTGTTGCATCGTTTTCAAATGGCGCTACCATTAGATTTAAAAAGTAAGTTCCATCTTTTATTTTATTGGGCACATATATAAATTCGGTGATGGTTGCCTGCATTCTAATTCTTCCTTGCGTATTCCAAAAAGCATTATGTGCTAACAATTTTCCTTCGTCTTTTTCCTTATCTACCGATGGCAAATCTATTAACAAGTGCTCAATTCCTTTTTCTTTTAAATATATAGCTGCCTCTTCTAACAAATAGGTTGGATTCGTATTTGAATAACGCATCGATTTTTTGTCTGATAGATTTGGTAAGGTTCTGATTATAATAGCATCCCGTTTTTTGTTCCCTAAAGTACTTTGCAATTGTTTTTTTGAAATCACAAAATCCTTATTTTTCAACTGTTCTGGAGCAATAGTTACTACCTCTGCTAAAAAGAAAAATTTTGATAATTCTTTATTAACTGAGTAAATTTCTTTGGTTATATGCCCAACACATTCAGTATGAGTTATATGTGAATGTGGATTGAACTGTATATTATTAAAATTCACATCTGCTCCTTCTTGTACACTTCCCGTCCAATTACCTTCTGAGACAGGAACTATTTTTGGATCATCTAAATACCATGCATTCACATTCTCTTTAGAAGCTCTTATTGCAATGGAAATATCATGCGGTTTAGATAAATCTATTTTATATTTTTTTGAATTGTACTCTATTGTTGCTTGCATACTCAAATATAACTAAATAATAAATAATTCTGAAGCCACCCCGTCTGCCAAGAACTTTCCTTTTGATGTAGTCTTCAAAACATTTTTATTAGAATCTGATTGCTCTATTTCATTCACAATGACTAATAGACCTTGATTGATAAACTTCTCAGCGTTTTTAAGTAATTCTATTTTAAACTCTTCTCCAAAATCTTGAGAGATTGTTTCTAACGACACTCCCCAAATGGTTCTCAATCCTGTCATTAAACATTCATTAAACCGATCTTTCTTTGTTAGTTTTTCTTGCTCTAAAGGAAGCTTTCCTTCTTGAAGAATTTTGATATACTTTGCATTGTTGGCTACATTCCAACTACGATGTGTTTTATTGAACGAATGTGCTGATGGGCCAATTCCTATATATTTTTTCCCTAACCAGTAACTAGTATTATGTTTTGAAAAATAATCTGGTTTTCCAAAGTTAGAAATCTCGTAATGTACAAATCCGTTTTTAGCGGTTTCCTCTACCAAGATATCGAAGTGTTCTTTGGCTACAGCTTCATCAACATCCGGATATTTCCCTTGCTTGATAAACGAATCTAAAGCTGTTTTAGGTTCTACCGTTAAGGCATACGATGAAATATGATTGATCCCGAAATCAAAAGCGGTTTGTAGGTTCTCCCTCCAACGCTCATTACTCATATTCGGAACTCCATAAATCAAATCAATCGTAATATTATCAAAACTGCCAGTGGCAGCTGACAGGCATTCTTTTGCTTCTTGAGCATTATGAGCACGATTCATTAATTGTAAGTCTTCTTCAAAAAAAGATTGAATACCGATACTTAGTCGGTTAATCGGCGTATTCGTTAACTCAATTATTTTTTCATCCGATAAATCATCTGGATTTGCTTCTAAAGTAATTTCCGGATTTTCTGAAACGGTATAATTTTGATAAATTGTACCAATCAACAATTGTAACTCGTCAATCGACAATAAACTCGGTGTTCCTCCTCCAAAATAGATAGTTTCTATCGTTTCATTTAGAAGTTCTTCTTTTCGTAATTCCAATTCTTTTACCAAGCAAGATACCAGCTCTTCTTTCTTTTTTAAAGAGGTAGAAAAGTGAAAATCGCAATAGTAACACGCTTGCTTACAAAATGGGATATGTAGATAAATTCCTGCCAAATCAGTTATCAGTTATCAGTTATCAGTTATCAAGATTACTTATAAATCCTTGTCGTTTTTAATATTGAAAAAAAAATTTTGCTTTTTCATCGGCTTTTTCAAACAACTCCTCATACTCCTCTACTCTTATTTCTTCACTATTTTTTAACAAAGACAACCAATATTTAGTTTCTAAACATTCTTTATAAGCTATTGAAATTTTTGCTAAGAAATCTGCCTTAGAAATAGCTCCATTAGCCTCTACTATATTTGCTCCTACCGATGTACCACTTCTTACTATTTGTTTAGATAAAATAAACTCCTTGTTTTCTTTTATCAATTTTTACTTAGTTTAATAATCAAGAGAGCAAAATCGTATGATTTATTTTGAAGTGGGTTCTTTTCTAGTTTCATAGCTATAATATTTGACTATTGTTTACTGTTCATTGAGCATTGAAAAAATCAGTTTTTGATTTTTTTCGGATTTTGCTTTACAAACGCTGCCCAACCTGTATAGTTTTTACCCCCTACTTTCGTTCCTGAGTTATAAAAATGACACACAGCCGCAGCTAAGCCGTCTGTTGCATCTAAGTTTTTAGGGAGCTCTTTTAAGTTCAACAACGACTTTAACATTAAAGCTACTTGCTCTTTACTTGAAGTCCCTTTTCCTGTGATTGCCATTTTTATCTTCTTGGGTGCATATTCCGTTACAGGAATTTGACGTGATAATCCTGCTGCCATAGCTACTCCTTGTGCTCTACCTAATTTCAACATTGACTGCACATTCTTACCAAAAAAAGGAGCTTCTAATGCAATTTCATCTGGATGATAGGTATCAATCAACTCAATAGTTCGTTCAAAAATGATTTTTAGCTTTAAGTAATGGTCATCGTACTTTTTTAAAAGTAGTTCATTCATCTGGATAAACTCCATTTTCTTCCCTACTACCTTTATAATTCCAAACCCCATAATACTTGTCCCTGGGTCAATACCTAATATGATTTTTTCTGTCTTCAAACTTCTGGTTATTTAACTTCCAAAGAAGTAAATTTAAATGTATTTCCATCAAACAATCCTTTATCTGATAATTTTAAGGATGGAATCACCAATAATGCCATAAAAGACAAGGTCATGTATGGAGCTCGTAATTTGCTTCCTAGTTGTTTTGCCATAGCATCTAGTTCTGCATAAGCCTTTCCTATTTCAACTGCTGATTTATCCGACATGATTCCAGCTACCGGCAGCGGAACTACTTTTTCTTCAGAAGTAGTTACCGCACAAACACCTCCTTTATTTTCAATCAGTAAGTTTACTGCCTTACAAATGAGTTCATCTGATACTCCAACTGCAATAATATTATGAGAATCATGACCAACAGAACTCGCTATCGCTCCTTCTTTTAGTCCGAAATTTTTAATAAATGCTATAGAAGATTCAGCGTTTTGATAACGATTTACTACCGCCATTTTCAATATATCATTCTCTACATCTGAAACTAAACTTCCATCTTTTATTAAAGAATCTGCTTCTATTTCATTCGTCACCAACTCCCCATCCAAGGCTTCTATAACTCGAATCTTTTCTGATGCTGAATAAAATTCAAAATCTGAAACATCCTTTTTATCAGTATCAAAATTATTCAGTACTTCAAAATCTACATACTGCACGAATGACTCTCCTTTTTCTGCAACCAACTCACCATTGATATAGGTTTGTACTACTTCAAACTTTTTTAAGTCTTTTACCACAATAAAATCAGCATCATCTCCTTTTTGTAATACACCAACGTCTAAATTATAATGCTTCACTGGATTGATACAAGCAGCTTGCAATACTTTATACACATCTACTCCTTTGGCAACAGCTCGCTCACATAACTGATTGATATGTCCTAATAACAAATCATCTGGATGCTTATCATCCGAACAGAACATCATGTTCTCATAATATTCAGGAAGTAAATCAATTAGCGCTTCAAAGTTTTTCGCTGCGCTTCCTTCTCTAATGATGACTTTCATTCCTTTTTGAAGCTTTTCTAAACCTTCTTCATAGGTAAAGCATTCATGGTCGGTGTATATTCCAGCAGCGATATACTTATCTAAATCTTCTCCTCTCAGCCCCGGTGCATGCCCGTCTACTGGTTTATTATATTGTTTTGCCCAAGCTATTTTTTTTAGTACTTCTTCATTCTGATAAATCACTCCTGGGTAATTCATCATTTCAGCCAAATATTTGATATCCGGATTCTGCATCATTTTTTTGATATCCTCTGAATCAATTACTGCTCCTGCACTTTCAAAAGAAGTTGCAGGCACACATGACGGTGCTCCAAAATTGAATTTTAACGGAACCTTCTTTCCGTTTTCAATCATAAAACCCACTCCTTTTACACCTAATACATTGGCAATTTCATGCGGATCAGATACCGTTGCAACAGTACCATGAGTTACCGCTATTTTAGCAAATTCCGATGGTACTAACATTGAGCTTTCAATATGAATATGAGCATCAATAAATCCTGGTAAAATATAGTTTTCTTCAGTATGGTCTGCTTCTCTTAGTTGTATAATCTTTCCTTCTTTAACCTCAACTTCTCCTTTAAAGATTCTTTTATTCTGTATGTCGACTATATTTCCCTGTACAATCATGCTAAAATTTATTTACTGCTAAAATACTGAGTATTTTTCATAAAAAAAGCATCCGTAACGGATGCTTTCTTAGTATTTATGTTTTTAAAGGTTACGCTATTGGCCCTCCTTTAATAATTTCCTCGCTTGCCATTTCTTCAAACTGAGCAAAATTCTTTCTAAATGAATTCGCTAACTCCATAGCTTTTGCATCATAAGCATCTTTGTCTGCCCATGTTTGCTTTGGATTTAACACTTCATCAGGAACATTCTCACAAGTAGTTGGCATTGATAATCCAAAAATTGGATGTTGTACAAACTCAACATTTTCTAAATTACCTTGTAAAGCTTCAGTAATCATAGCACGAGTGTACTTTAATTTCATTCTGCTACCAGTACCATAAGCACCACCTGTCCATCCTGTGTTAATTAACCAAACATTCACTCCTGCTTCTTGCATTTTCTTACTCAACATTTCAGCATAACGTGTTGGGTGCAATGGCATAAATGGAGCTCCAAAACAAGCTGAAAAACTTGGTAATGGCTCGTTTATTCCTGCCTCTGTACCTGCTACTTTTGCCGTATATCCAGAGATAAAGTGATACGCTGCTTGACCTGGTGTTAATTTAGATATTGGAGGCAATACACCAAAAGCATCTGCTGTTAAGAAGAAGATATTCTTTGGGTTTGCACCTTTAGATGGTTTTTGAATATTTTCAATGTGATAAATTGGGTAACTTACACGTGTGTTTTGTGTAATTGATGTATCGTGAAAATCTACATTCTTTTTATCATCCATCACAATATTTTCAAGGATAGCTCCTTTTTTAATTGCTCCGTAAATTTCTGGTTCTTTTTCTTGAGATAAGTCGATTACTTTTGCATAACACCCTCCTTCAAAATTAAAAATTGTGTTTTCACCAGTCCAACCATGCTCATCATCACCAATTAAACTACGATTAGGATCAGTAGATAAGGTAGTTTTACCTGTACCTGATAACCCGAAGAAAATAGCAGTATCTCCATCTTTACCAACATTTGCAGAACAGTGCATTGGTAAGGTGTTCTTAAATACTGGTAAAATAAAGTTTAACGCAGAGAAAATTCCTTTTTTAATTTCTCCGGTATACCCTGTACCACCAATTAATGCTACTTTTCTAGTAAAGTTTAAGATAGCAAAGTTATGTTGACGTGTTCCATCCACTTCTGGATCAGCCATAAAACCAGGAGCATTTACTACAGTCCATTCTGGAGAAAAGCTTTTTAATTCCTCTGCTGTTGGACGTAAAAACATGTTATGTGCAAACATGTTACTCCAAGGATATTCGTTTACAACACGAATATTTAACTTGTAATCTTCATCTGCACATGCATAACTGTCACGTACAAATACCTCTTTGTTTGATAAATAGTTTGTTACTTTATCGTATAGCTTGTCAAATTTTTCTGAATCGAAAGGAATGTTGATATCTCCCCACCAAACTTGGTCTTTAGTTATATCGTCTTTAACGATAAAACGATCCATTGGAGAACGACCTGTGAACTCACCTGTTTCAACAGCCAAAGCTCCAAAACTGGTTTCTACTCCTTGTTCTTTTTCAATAGTGATGTCGTGTAACTCGTCTGAAGTTAATTGATAACGAACCGTAGCGTCTTTTATGCCTAAGTTATCTAACGATATCGTTTTCGTATCAAGATTTGTCATCTTAAAAGATTTTAGTTGTGTTTAATTTTGGACAAAAATAGTTCTTTTTGATTAAACTGATGAATCATACAAAAATTTTATCAACTTTAATTTTTAACAACTTTTTTTAAAAAGCTATATGTTAACAGGCTCCACCCTACTATTAATAATGTTCCTCCTAATGGTGTTACAAACCAGATTGCTTTTGCAGGAACGTTTACTAAATAGATAAGATATATTGATCCAGAAAACAATAAAATCCCAGCTATCAAGAAATAACTAATCCTGTTCTTTTCTTTATTTGTAAACTCAGTAAACATGTTTACAAAAAGTAATAATAACACATGAAAAAACTGATAGCGCACTGCTGTTTGAAAGCTCTCTATAGCTTCTGGTGTTAGTTTTGTTTTTAAGGCATGTGCTCCAAAAGCTCCTAAAACAACAGCAATTACTCCTAAAACCGCTGCTATTGTTAAATTTTTATACATTATGACTGTTTTTGTTTAAATTTAAACTTTTTTAGCGATATTGTCGCCTCTAAACTTATTGATAACAAAAATACATTATAATGAGAAATATATTGATAATTGGTGCTGGTAGATCAAGCTCTTCACTTATAAAATATTTATTAGATAAATCTTCACAAGAAAACCTACATATAACTATTGGTGATGTTTCATTAGATAGTGCTCAATCTAAAGTTAATAATCATTCAAATGCTACCGCTATTCAGTTAGATGTTTTTAATGCTGAAGAACGCTCAAACGCAATCCAAAAAGCAGATATCGTTATTTCTATGTTACCTGCTCGTTTTCATATTGAAGTAGCTAAGGATTGTATTACTCACGGAAAACACATGGTTACTGCCTCGTATATTTCTGATGAAATGAAAGCATTAGATGAAGAAGCTAAAGCAAAAGGTTTGGTATTTATGAATGAAATTGGTCTGGATCCAGGAATCGATCATATGAGTGCAATGCAAGTTATAGATCGTATTAAAGAACAAGGCGGAAAAATGTTATTATTTGAGTCTTTTTGCGGTGGATTAGTTGCTCCTGAAAGTGATACTAATTTATGGAACTATAAGTTTACTTGGAACCCAAGAAATGTTGTATTGGCAGGTCAAGGTGGTGCTTCAATGTTTATTCAAGAAGGAACCTATAAGTATATTCCATACCAAAAGTTATTTAGAAGAACTGAATTTTTAACAATTAACGGTAGTGGAAAATTTGAAGCGTATGCAAACCGTGATTCTTTGAAGTATAGAAGTATTTATGGTTTAGAAGATATTAAAACCATGTATCGTGGAACCATTCGTAAAGTTGGTTTTTCTCGTGCTTGGAATGTATTTGTTCAATTAGGAATGACTGATGATACGTATACTATTGAAGATTCTGAAAACATGAGTTATCGTGATTTCACAAACCTTTTCTTAGCGTATTCTCCTTCTGATTCTGTTGAGTTAAAGTTCCGTTCGTATACAAAGATTGATCAAGATGATTTAATGTGGGATAAATTTGTAGAGTTAGACATTTTCAACCCAAATAAAAAAGTAGGATTGAAAAACGCGACTCCAGCTGAAGTTTTACAAAAAATATTGATGGACTCTTGGACTCTTGAAGCCGAAGATAAAGATATGATTGTAATGCATCATATTTTTGGATACCAATACAAAGAAGATAAGTTCCAAATAGAAAGTAGTATGGCTATTAAAGGTAATGATCAAACTTACACTGCAATGGCAAAAACTGTTGGTTTACCTGTAGCCATGGCTACCGTACGTATTTTAAATGGTGATATTACGACTCCTGGTGTACAACTACCAATCAACAAAGAAGTGTACGAACCAATTTTAAAAGAGCTAGAAGATTACGGAATTAATTTTGTTGAAAAAGAAGTGCCTTATTTAGGATATAATCCCGAGAGCATAAAAGGGTAAAATCTTCCAGAACTAATAAAAAAGGCACCAATACATTGGTGTCTTTTCCTTTTAAAACTAAAGAGCGTCTTTATAAAGTTAGTATTTTTACACTTCAATACTACACTAGCATATGGCTGAAAGCATTTTAAAAAATCACATCAAAAGTTACACAGATCTTTCAGAAGAAGAATTAACTGAAGTACTTTCTTTTTTTGACTGTCAGTCCTTCAAGAAAAAAGAAACTTTATTACCTACAAGTAACCGTTGTGATAAACTGTTTTTTGTTGTTAAAGGCTGTTTACAATTATATTTTATTGATGATTTAGGCTATCAAAAAACTACACAATTTGCTTTAGAAAATTGGTGGTTAACTGATTTTTTAGCTTTTCAAAATCAAAAACGCTCTAACTTTACTATAGAGACAGTTGAAAATTCTGTAGTTTTTTCAATCTCTTCTTCAAAATATAATAAGTTATTAAATCAATTCCCTCTGCTAGAAAAGTACTTCCGAAATATTTACGAAACAGCTTATGGAGCTGCTTTAATGCGTTTAAAATACATAAACAGTTACTCTAAAGAAGAAATGTATTTTAGGTTTAAAGAAGATTTCCCTGAATTTGTACAGCGAGTTCCTCAATATTTACTAGCTAGTTTTTTAGGGTTAACTCCTGAATACTTAAGTGAAATTAAAAGAAAATAACTTTTCTTAAGCCAGTTTATTTTTTACTAAAACCTACTTAACTACCTTTGTACTTATATTAATTTAAGGGCATAATAGCATTATGAAAAATATAAAAAAACTTGTCGTTGTTGGCGGCGGGTTTGCTGGATTAGAACTTATAAAAGGATTAGGAAATTCAGAAGATTATCAGATTATTTTAGTAGATAGTAACAACTACAATTTCTTCCCCCCTTTAATCTACCAAGTATCCACAGGTTTTATGGAGCCATCTGCAATTAGCTATCCATTCAGAAAAATTTTAAGAAAATTTAAAAACGCCCGTTTTCGACTCGGTACTCTTGAAAAAGTTGTTCCAGAAGAAAACAAAATAGTGGTAAGTAATGGAGAAATAGAGTATGACATCTTAGTAATGGCTACTGGTACAGAAACTAACTTTTTTGGAAACAAAAGCATTGAAAAGTACAGTTTACCAATGAAAACTATTAGCGATGCCTTGTCTCTTAGAAATGTTATTTTAACTCGATTTGACCGTGCTACTAGAATCCACAATCCAGAAGAAAGGAAAAAGTGTTTAACTTTTGTTATTGCAGGAGCTGGACCTACTGGAGTTGAACTCTCAGGAATTTTAGCTGAAATTAAAACTTCAATTATAATAAAAGATTACCCTGAGCTAGATGAAAATGATTTTGGTGAAATACACCTAATTGATGGTCAAGATTCTGTTTTAGCACCAATGTCTAAAAGAGCACAAGAATACACTTCTAAAAAATTAAGTGAACTAGGGGTTAAGCTAACGATGAATACAATGGTTAATGACTTTGATGGCGAAACCGTGTATTTGTCAAACGGAGAAGAAATACATACTAAAAACCTTATATGGGCAGCTGGTGTATCTGCTAAAACATTTGATGGTTTTTCAAAGGAGGGTTTTGGTGCTGGTAGAAGGTTAAAAACAAATCAGTTCAACCTAGTACATTCATATGATAACATTTATGCTTTAGGGGACTGTGCTTTGATTTTAGGAGACGAAGACTATCCTAAAGGACATCCACAATTGGCGCAACCTGCCTTACAACAAGCAAAAAACTTAGCTAAAAATCTTAATAAGAAAAATAATAAATGGAAAGCTTTTCAATACACTGATAAAGGTTCTCTGGCTATTATTGGAAGAAACAAAGCTGTACTTGACTTCCCTGGACAGAAACAATCTTTAAAAGGTTTTATTGCTTGGCTAATTTGGATTTTTGTACACATTATGGGGCTTGTAAACTTTAAAAACAAAGTAAGAACTCTATACAACTGGTTGGGATACTACATATATAAAGACCAATATTTTAGAATGATTATTAAACCTACAGAAAGAAATAAAAAATAAAAAAACATGAAAAAAGTTAGCTTTATAACAATGCTGGTATTTGTAATTATTGCTATCAGCTGTAATTCTAAGAAATCGAAATCCAACGAAAAAACTGAAAAAGTTGAACAAGTTATATCTCCATCTGATACACTTACTAAACATCTAAAACCTTTTAATCCTGAATTACCAACTATAGGACTTTTAATGTTTAATGGTGTTTTACAAGGAGAAGTTATTGCAACGTCAGATGTATTTGGAAAAGTAGACAAAGATGGTAAACAACTTTTTAATGTAGTAGCTATCGCTGAAACAACAAAACCAATTACCACCGAAGAAGGAATGCATTTTGTTCCTGACTATACTTTTGATAATTGCCCTAAATTAACAGCTTTATTTGTACCAAGTGCTTATGATATGTATGCACAAGTACATAATGATAAAATTGTAGATTTTATAAAAACAAAAAACCAAGAAACTCAATACACTGTTAGTAATTGTGCTGGTGCCAATTTAATTGGTAAATCAGGTATCGCTGATGGTCATAAAATTGTAACATGGATTGGTGGTGGTGTGCAATTGCAAAAGGATTATCCTAATTTAAAAGTGCAAAATGACAGCTTGGTAACTTTTGTTAAAGATGGTAAGTTTTTATCTTCAAACGGAAATTTAGCTAGTTATATCTCAGCTTTAGAACTACTCGAAATCATGACAAATACTGAACATAGAAAATTTGTTGAAAGCTACTTATATCTAGATCAACTTAAAAACTGGGAAAAATAACAAAATTTAAAATCTTGTTAAAACTCAAGAAGCATCAGTATACTGATGCTTTTTTTATTACCTGTTCTAAAAAAATAATACATACATTTACCCCGATAAGTTCTTTACATACTTCATCAACCGGAAAGGTTTTACTTAGCTGTAGATTAATAGGGAATCGTGTGCAAATCACGAGCTGTCGCGCAACTGTAAGTAACACACCAAAGGTTTTTATCCTAGAGTATCCACTGCCAAAAGCGGGAAGGATGATAAAAACTGTTATAAGTCAGGAGACCTGCCTATTCGGATATTGACAATGCTTTCGCGATTTGAAGCTTTTGGGTCATACCGATGATATATTTTTAACGCACACTTTCTCTTATGAAATGCTGTGCTTTTTTGGTATGTCATTATTTTTTTCCTCAACCATCACATTGTTTTTTAGCATTGCGAAGCATCTAAAAGAACTTTTAAAATTAATGTTTAATTATAAAAGTTAAAAAGAAATGCAAACGCACATTCTTGGCTATCCGCGTATTGGTAGCAACAGAGAACTCAAAAAAGCCTGCGAGCAATATTGGTCGGGCAAAACTAGTTTACAGGAACTTCTTGAAACAGGAAGAAACATCTGTCAACAAAACTGGAAAACACAACAAGAAGCAGGAATAGACCTTATTCCTTGTAATGATTTTTCTTATTACGATCAGGTGTTAGATATGACACTTAGTGTTGGTGCTATTCCTAAACGTTACAACGAAGTAGCTTTAAAAACTTCAAACTCTGAGCTTGATCTTTATTTTGCCATGGCAAGAGGATATCAAAAAGATGAACTTGATATTACTGCTATGGAAATGACTAAGTGGTTTGATACTAATTACCATTACATTGTTCCTGAGTTTCATAAAAATCAGGAGTTTAAACTATTCTCTAATAAAATTGTTAATGAATTTGTTGGAGCTAAACAATTAGGAATTAATGCTAAACCTGTAATTATTGGTCTGGTTAGCTACCTTCTTTTAGGTAAAGAAAAAGAAGAAGGTTTTGATAAGTTAGATTTAGCCTCAAAGTTACTTCCTGTTTATATTGAAATACTTCAAGAACTTCAAGCCCAGGGTGCAGAATGTATTCAATTTGATGAACCATTTTTAGCATTAGATTTAAGCGAAAAAGCCAAAGAGACCTATCAATTTATCTATAATGAGATTAGAAAAAAGTTTCCAAAACTAAAGTTTATGGTAGCTACATATTTTGAAGGTCTAAAAGACAATATTTCATTAGCTAACACACTACCTATCGACACATTACACATCGACTTAGTTCGTTGTGAAGACCAACTAGACGATGTATTAGACACTCTTCCTGAGAATAAATCTCTATCATTAGGTATTGTAGATGGAAGAAACATTTGGAAGAATGACTTTGAAAAATCGTTACAACTTATTCAAAAAGCGACCAATAAATTAGGTTCTGATAGAATCTTTATTGCTTCTTCTTGTTCCTTGTTACACTCTCCTTGCGATTTAGAGTTAGAAACATCTCTAGATAATGATATAAAACAATGGCTTGCTTTCGCTAAGCAAAAACTTACAGAAGTAAGTTTATTAAAAAAACTATCTGAAAACACCACTAACAAAACTGTTTTAAATGCTTTTGAAGAAAACAAAAAAGCTATTGCTAGCAGAAAATCTTCTTCTTTAATTCACCACAATGATGTAAAACAACGTGTTGATGCCATTACTGAAGTAGATTCTCAAAGAAAAAATGCCTTTTCTATTCGTAAAAAAGCACAAGAAAAAGTATTGAGTTTACCATTATTTCCTACTACAACCATTGGTTCATTCCCTCAAACTAAAGAAGTAAGAAGCTGGAGAGCTCAATTTAAAAAAGGCACCTTAAATAGTGAGGAATATAAATATTTGCTAAAAAAAGAAACTCAAAAAACCATTCAATGGCAAGAAAAAATAGGGCTAGATGTTTTGGTTCATGGTGAATATGAGCGAAATGATATGGTAGAGTATTTTGGTGAACAACTTGCTGGAGTAACTTTTACAAAAAAAGGTTGGGTTCAAAGTTATGGTAGCCGCTGTGTAAAACCTCCTATTATTTACGGTGATGTTTATCGACCTCATCCAATGACTGTTTACTGGTCACAATATGCTCAATCTTTGACTGATAATTGGGTTAAAGGAATGCTAACAGGACCTGTTACTATTTTACAATGGTCTTTTGTACGCGATGATCAACCTCGTTCAACTACCTGTAAACAAATTGCATTAGCTATTCGCGATGAAGTTACGGATTTAGAAAAAGCGGGTATTCGAATTATTCAAATTGATGAACCTGCCATAAGAGAAGGGCTTCCTCTACGAAAATCAGACTGGAAAAATTATCTAAAATGGGCTGTTGAAGCTTTTAAAATTTCATCTTGTGGTGTAGATGATGCTACACAAATACATACACACATGTGTTATTCAGAATTTAACGACATCATTCAAAACATTGCTGATATGGATGCCGATGTTATTACTATTGAATGCTCGCGTTCTCAAATGGAATTATTAAATGCTTTTGCTGATTTTAAATACCCCAATGAAATTGGTCCTGGAGTGTATGACATTCATTCACCTAGAGTTCCTTCTATTCAAGAAATGACTGAACTCTTACACAAAGCTCAAAAAGTTATTCCAGCCTCCCAACTTTGGGTAAATCCTGATTGTGGTCTTAAAACCAGACATTGGGATGAAACAGAAAAAGCTTTACTTGCTATGGTTTCGGCTGCAAAAGAAGCTACATCAAACTACACCTCTAACAGCTTAGAAACTATTAGCTAATAATAACTAATTAAAACGTGCCCAAAAATGTTAAACTTTTTGGGCACTAATTATCATATAAATTCCCACTAAAAAAATGACCACAGAAGAAAAAATAGCACAATCGGAAACACGTATTTTTAAAGCTGTATTTCCAAACACAACGAATCATTATGATACGTTATTCGGAGGAACTGCCATGCAATTAATGGATGAAGTTGCTTTTATTACTGCAACACGATTTTGCAGACAAAAAGTTGTAACCGTAAGTAGTGATAAAATTGATTTTAAAAAACCAATTCCTGCTGGAACTATTATTGAATTAGTAGGAAAAGTAAGTTATATAGGTAACAAAAGTTTAAAGGTTACCGTTAAAATCTTCACTGAACAAATGTACTCACAACATAGAGAAAAAGCTATCGAAGGTGAATTTACTTTTGTTGCTATTGATGAGAATAAAAACCCAATCGAAGTTATAAAAACTGACACTCAAAAACTCCATTCTTCACAACAAGAACTGAGTTAACATTAAATGACGTTTTTGGAAAAGGTATCCACTTAAAAAATTACATCTTCAAATAAAAATCTTTGGTTAAAGTTACATAGGCATCAGTATACTGGTGCCTTTTTGTTTCTATAATCAATTCTTCTTCTTGAATTGAAGTTTCAGTAAATGAAAATTCTAACAAACTACGCTTTATTTCTGACGTTGGATTTCCTTTTACTCTACAAACCCTGTTTAAGTATAAGTTATGTTTTTTAGCTAACTTAATAAAATCCGCTTCTTCTTTAAACGGTATAATGGTTGAGAACCTTCCGTTTTCGGACAATATTTCACTTACCCCCTGTATTAACTCTTCAAAAGACAATGAGCTTGTAAATCGTGCTTTATTTCTCGCTACATTTTCCGTTTCATAATCATCAGTATAAAATGGCGGGTTTGAAACAATTATATCGTACTCTTCTTCTTCCTCTGCCATTTCTTCTACAAACTCTACAAAAGAAGCGTTATAGCAAAAGAGTCTATCTCCCCAATCTGATTGCTCAAAATTTTCTACAGTTTGTTCATAAGCACTTTCATCAACTTCAACTGCATCAATAGTCATCGCATCACTTCGTTGTGCTAACATCAATGAAATAACACCTGTACCAGAACCAACATCTAACATTGTATCAGGATATTCTCCTAAATCACACCATGCACCCAACAATACTGCATCGGTACCAATTTTCATTGCTGTTTTATCTTGGTGTACTGTAAACTCTTTAAATTGAAATGGCTTCATTTATAAAAATCTCCCAAGAATTTTTTCTGCATTGAAAAACAAATACAATACAATGATTAATAAGATTACTAGAAATAACCCTTTTTTAGGGTTTCCTTTTTTTCGGTTACCAAAACGTCTTTTAAACTCCATTTGTTTGTTTTCTATTTACTACACTAATTGCATTAGGCTTTTAATTACGTTAAATGTTACTCACCACTTACTTTTGTTCCTCGCAACATCTCTCTTTTTCCTGGAGGCCCAGGTAAGCGCTCTACATCAAAACCTACCGTTTGCATTGCTCGTCGTACACTTCCTTTTGCTGAATAGGTTACCAAAACTCCTCCTGGTTTTAACGCAGCAAACATGATTTTAAAAATATCTTCTGTCCACAAATCAGGTTGTACTTTTGCTCCAAAAGCATCAAAATAAATCAAGTCAAAATAATTTTCATCGGTAATTTCAGCAAAAAACTGTTTACGTTTTATCAATGAAAAATCAGGAGTAATATCGTGCTTTTCTTCCCAAGAAACTTCATGAATTTTCTCAAATAGTGTTTGCTTACCCTGAGCTTCCAACTCTACTACATAATTTAGTTTTTCAACTTCTTCTTTTGCTACAGGATATGCCTCTACTCCAACATAATCAACTTTCTTTCCTGCTTCTAACAACGTGATAAAGCAATTGAGTCCTGTACCAAAACCTATTTCTAAAATAGAGATACTTTTAGCATCTACATGCTTTAGTCCATTTCTAATAAATACATGATATGCCTCTTGTATTGCACCGTGCTTAGAATGATATTGTTCATTCCAATCTGGTAAATGAATGGTTGTAGAACCATCTGACGTTATGATAATTTCCCGTTTTATAACTAAACTATTTAATCAGTAATTTTTTAATTCTCGGTATTGGCCCAGTGCAAGTTGTTTTATGACAGGCAATACAACTATTTACAGCTTGGTTAAAATTCTGTTTTAAAGAATCTTTTGATCCCGAATACACTTGCTGCATATTTTGAATATACAGTTTTGAAAAAGCTTCAAAACTTGTATTTCTATCTGCTGGATCAGTTAAAACCGCAGAATGAATATTCAGATAAGTTTCAGGAAAGTCACCTATTGATTCTCCTTCTAAAATTTTGTTCTTAATGGTCATATTTCCTTCATACATAGCGTTCATTAAGGCTGCCATTTCTGAAGATTGATACATAATAAGTTTCTCTTTTGGTTCTTTCTTTTCTTCTTTACAAGAAAAAAACACCAAAGACATCAATAAAACAACAATTAATTGTTTCATTATTTCTTCATTAATACTCCATCAGCTTCAAAAGCATAGGTGTATTTTGGTTCCGTAATTTTTGCTATTTCTTCTTCCGACTTTCCTGCATCTTTAGCATAATGTTGTAATTCATCTACAGAAATTTCAGTAACAAAAGCTTTTCCGTTTACTACTACTTCTTTGTTATCTGCGTTTAAAGGCATAAAAAAACCATAATCTTTAAAGCGCACCATTGACTCTTGTTCTTCACCTAAATCTAGCTTCATCCAACACCCCTTTTTCTTACATACTTCATTAATTGTTGAAGTAAACTTTACACTTAGGGTGTCTCCTTTTTTTAAATTTTTAAATTTAGTTCTCATTTCTTCAGCAGAAATAGCATCCACATCTGTAATATCATCACCAAAAGATGCATACTCTATCTTTTGCTCTTTTATGTTATTTGCATTAGAAGTTTCATCTTTCTTTTCAACCTTGCAAGAGATAAATACTACACTTAAAACCATAGCAAAAACTAGTAGTCTTTTCATTTTCAAAATTTTAAAATTAACATTCAACAAATATACTTATATTTCTTCAAGCGAGGAGCTAAACTCAAAATATACCACTAGATTTCGTATCTTCGTGGCACTTCTAAAAACAATCACATAATGAATATTGATATTGAGCTTATACAAGAGTCGAAAATAGATACGGTAGATTTTAACAACTTAGCATTTGGTCGCACCTTTACTGACCATATGTTAGTATGTGACTTTGCCGACGGAGAATGGAAAACACCTACAATTATGCCTTACGGACCTTTATCTTTTGAACCTTCGGCTAGAGTTTTTCATTACGGACAAGCTGTTTTTGAAGGAATGAAAGCCTATAAAGATGAAAATGATGATGTGTTTTTATTTCGTCCAGATGAAAACTTTCATAGAATTAATAAATCCGGTGCTCGTTTAGCGATGCCCCCAGTTCCTGAAAATGTATTTTTTGAGGGATTAAAAAAACTTCTTAAATTGGACAACGCTTGGATTAAAAAAGGAATAGGAAACTCGTTATATATTCGTCCGTTTATTATTGCTTCTGAAGGAGCTATAGCTGCTTCTCCTGCCGAAGAATATAAGTTTATAATTATTTGTTCTCCTGCACAATCATATTATGCTGGTGAAGTTAGAGTTCTTTTTGCTGAAAAATATAGTCGTTCTGCTGATGGTGGTGTTGGTTTTGCAAAAGCGGCTGGTAACTATGCCGCTCAATTTTACCCTACTAGTTTAGCGCATAAAGAAGGGTATCAACAAATTGTTTGGACTGATGCTAATACACACGAATACTTAGAAGAAGCAGGTACAATGAATATCTTTTTTAGAATAGGAGATAAACTTGTAACTGCACCAACAAGTGATCGTATTTTAGATGGTGTTACTCGTAAATCAATTATTCAACTAGCAAAAGACTATAACATAGATATTGAAATTAAAAGAGTATCAGTTGCTGAAATTAAAGAAGCAGCAAAGCAAGGTGAACTAAAAGAAATTTTTGGTTCTGGTACTGCTGCTGTAATCAATCCTATAAAAGGGTTTAAACACCAAAATGATACTTTTGAATTACCAGAAGTAAGTGATTCTTATGCTTCTTTCTTTAAAGAAAAACTACTTAACATACAATACAACAAACTAGAAGATAAGCACAACTGGAGGGTTAAAATTTAATCATTTCATTAAAAAAAGCTATATTAGTAAACAGAATTAAGTTTTTTTAACAAAAAATTCTAAAAGAAATGAGAAATATTGTACTGGCTTTATTATCAATAGGAGTAGGTTTTGCAATTTCATTTTTTGGGTTAGATATTTATTCTAATTCAATTTTAAATGAAGATAAAACCATAGCTCAAAGTAATGAAGTAATTACTTCCAAAGAAGAAGAAGCTCCTATTAATAAAGATAATACTCCTGAAGAAACCTTAACTACTGAAGACTCTTCGACAGATTCATTTTCTGTTGATACTGAAGATATTCAAAAAAGCTTTGATAACTGGGAAGCTTACACTAAGGGAAATATTGATTTAATGTCAACTTTCATTCCTATGGATGACAAGGGTGCTATTATGGAAAAAGGTATCTTTTTAACCTTACTTCGTACTGGTGCATACATTCCTATTAAGTCTGAAAAAGATGGTAAAGTACAATATCAGCTTACAGGTATTGATGATTCTTCGAATGAAAAAATAAAAAAATCAATCGTTAGCAAGGCTTCAATAGCACATCAATACTTTAAAATGGAAGGTAAAAAACTTCCTAATTACAATTTTGTTGATTTAAATGGTAACGCACACAATAAAGCTGACACGAAAGGAAAATTGTTAGTGCTAAAATGCTGGTTTATTACTTGTAAAGTATGTGTTGAAGAATTTCCTGAATTAAATAAGTTGGTAGATAAGTACAAGGATGAAAAAATTGAATTTGTTAGTTTGGCTTTTGATAAAAAAGATGAACTGATTAAATTTTTAGAAACCAAAGAGTTTAAATATCCAACTATCCCTGAGCAAAAGGATTACATGACTAAGAAACTAAAAGTTAAACAATATCCTACACACTTAATTATAGATTCTAATGGTATCATTATTAAAATGGTTAATAATGTTAAAACATTAACTTCGGAACTAGAAAGAATTATGGGTAAATAAAAGAACAAAATAAAAAAGACTCCTCAATGAGGAGTCTTTTTTATTTATCTAAGATTTCTTTAATGTTTGGTTTAAAGTAATTTGGTCCTTTCAGTACTTTTCCGTCTTCACGATAAATAGGTGTACCATCTTCTCCTAATTTACTCATATTACTTCGTTGTATTTCATTGAATACTTCTTCTATTTTATGTTGCATTCCGTGTTCAATTATCGTTCCACATAAAATATACAACATATCACCTAAAGCATCAGCCACCTCAACCAAATCGTTATTTTCAGCTGCTTCTAAATACTCCTCATTCTCTTCTTTCATTAAGTTGTAACGAAGTAAATTCCTTTCTCTACCAATATTAGCTGTAGGCTTATTTTTAATTCCTAATCCAAATGCGCTATGAAATTCATGTACTGCTTCAATTCTTTTTTTCATTCTATATAACTTATATAATTTGTAATTCTGTTTTTACTTTTTGAAAATCAAACCTTGTCCAATCTTCTATATGACTCTTAATTCCTTCTGCTTCAAAATCTGATAAATTTTTATTTCTAATACCTAAAAAATTCACTCCTAAGTTTTTTGCAGTTCTTAAACCCCAAATACCATCTCCTACCGAAATAATATTTTTAAACTCTTCTACTTGAAAATAGTTTTTTGCTTTTTTAATTGCAGAATTTACAATCTCCTCTCTTGTAAACAGATTATTTGAAACTTCTACTAAACTTGGAACAAAGTTTATATTTGCTTGCTCTAATTTAATCAAAGCTGGTTTGAGCAAAGAACCTGTTGCAAAACAAATAGCATAATCTGTTTCTTTCATAAAAAAATCTATTATCACTCCAGCTCCCTGTATCTCTTGAGTTTTTGACAATGTTAATAACAGTTCAGTCATTTTCTCTTCAAACCCTGAGATAAAAGACAAACTAAACTCTTTATTAAAATTGGTTTCATAGTTCCTTTTTAAAATATAACTATCAGTCATATTCTTATAGCTTTTCCAGTCTCGGTTAATCTTAGTTATACCAAAACTTTTCATAGCTTCTACATAAGCCTTTTGATGTTGATTCTCACTTTTAGTTAATGTATCGTCAATATCAAATACTATTAAGTTTTCTTTCTTCATTTAGGTCGCCATCTTTAAAATTCTTGCTGGTACAATTTTTAGCACCCAAGCAATGAGCCTCCATCGCTTTGATATATAAGCTACTCGTTTTTTACGTTTTATTGCTGAATATATTTGATTAACCGCTTTTTCTAGAGGTACCATCCAAAAGATACCGTCACCTAATGCCATTGGTGTATCAACAAATCCTGGGCGAATATCAGTAATAAAAACTTTTTTTGTTTTAATGGACTTGGTTTTTATATATAAGCTCTCTAAATACGCTTTTTGGTAAGCTTTTGATGAAAAGTAATCTGGCGCAGCTCTGTTTCCTCTGATTGACGCTATGGAAGAAATTCCTACTAAATGCCCAAAGCCTTGCTTTTTAAAAAGTTTATATGCTAAGGCATATAATTTTGTTACTCCTAAAACATTCGTATTTATAGTCTGCTCTTGCTTATCCCAGTCTAGTTTAGGGTTTACAAATCCAACTCCTGAAGACTGTATCACTAAATGAGCTTCTCCTAATTCATCCACTATCTCATTAAACACTTTTTCTACCTCCTCTACTTGTTGAATATCATTTTGCTTAATGAGTATTTGATTAGGGTGTGTGTTTTTAAGCTCCTTTAGCTTTTCAAATCTTCTTCCTGTAACCGCTACAATATAATTTTCTTCTATTAGTCTTTCTACTAGCCCTTTTCCAATACCTGAAGTACCTCCAAAAATAATTGCTGTTTTAGTTTTTTCCATTCTAAAATCATTCTTTAACTTTGCTAAAAATACAATTTTATGTTTATACTTATTGCTGCTAAAATGTTTACTACGGGCAGAATCATTTTTGCGAGTTTATTTGTGGTAGCTTTTATTGTTTTAATGTTTTTTAGCTACAAGAAGGATGCTAAGAACAATAAGAAATACTACCAAAATGCAGCTATTTACGTAGCAATAGGAATTGCAGTGGTAATTGGACTATTATTTTTATCCAAGCTATTAACTAAGTAATTCTAGTTCATTTTTGATATTTCACTTAGTTTTGAGTGATCTAATACAGTATTCCCTTCTTCATCAAAATAAAATGAAGATGTGTATTTCGCATCTACTTCAAGAGAAGAGAAGTTGTACGAGGTTATTTGGTATACCTTTTGACCAAATGATTCTTCATGATATTGCATTAAAACATAAAGTACCCCGTCTAACTTACTTATTTCTTTATTTGAGTATGAATTTAACGGACTATTATCATCTATTTCATGAACAATCGTCCAAACTGTGGGCAAGTACATTATTTTATTTCGTTCTAATTTTAATTGATAAAATTTTCTTTTGTACTCTTCCCTTTTATCTTTTTCTGATATTGACAAGGTTACTGATACTTCAGGCTCAATCATTACCGTTTTTCGACGATTCATTAACCTGAACATTAACGCTCTATCTTCTTTAAAATCTCTAAGAATTAAATTTTCACTAAAACGGATTGATGCTTTTGCTTTTGAAAAGCGCCCGTATAATAACCCTGTAATAAATGAAAAACTTAACAAACCAATCATAGCTTCAAAAGCAGCAATACAGTTCGCTGCGATTCCTTTAGGAGCTATACCTCCGTACCCTACTGTTGTAAGGGTTTGAGCACTAAAGAAAAAGCCATTCAAAAGATCAGCTATAAAATTTCCTTTTGATGGCGTTATCTGTTCTATACCTATCAACACATACACAAATGCGAAAAGAACATTTAACAATGAATAGCCTACAATTATCAATGCGAAAAATTGCCACCATGGTATTTCTATGAAAAAAGTATACAGGTCATCTGCACCAAATCTTCTATTTGCATGTACTACATTAGAGCTACCATCTGCATTAATTATTCTTTGTGCATTACTACTTGAATTATACCCTAAGCCAGGGTCTTTTACTCTTTTCGCCATTTATCTTTCGTTAATTCCTCTAAAAATACAAAACCGATTCTAATTAGAATCGGTTTTGTATTTGTGACTATTTTAAAAACTGAACTTCTTAGTTTTTAACTGGTAAGAAGTTATAGTTTTTAGCATAAAAATTCATTTGATCTTCAAAAGTTTTAGGTTGCTTGATTTTAATATCAGTAATATTTCCATCAGCATCTGTAACTGGTTCTAATACTGGATTTACGAATCCACTATAAGGAGCAGATGTAAACTGTGCATTACGATCTAAAACTTCTTTATGAATATCTTGATCTACTTTTACTCCGTAACCTTCTACTAATGCTTTTGCTGCCTCAAAATCTCCTTCAGATTTAATTCTTTGTGCTTCTTTTAATAAACGTCCAAAGATTTCATGAAGCTTCTCATAATCGTTGATATTATAAAAAGTTTTTCCTTCTCTAGTTACTTTTTCAATTACGTTATCTTTCGCTCCTTGTTCAAAAGCCCAAGCTGATACCCATTGACGGTTTACCATGTGATCTTCTTCAATATCATCACCTAAGTTAATTCTGATTAACTGCGTCATTAATCCGTTTCTGATATATCCATCATAAGCAGCTTTTCCTACTTTTTTCCAATCATCAACTAGTCCTAATTCTTGTAATTTAGGATCCATTAAGTAATATAACCCTACTAAATCTGCCCTACCTTCTTCCATTGTAGAAGCATAGTTCTTTAAAGTTTCTTTTGGTTGTCCAATTCCATCATTAATTACTCCTGAAGCATGCCCGATTACCTCATGTAATGCTGTATGTAACTTATCTGCTAACTTACCGTATTTAATCTCTAAATCGATTTCTTCTTTATCGTTTGCAAACTCTTCTAAACGACCTGTTCCACCAGCATTATTATACGAGCCTATAATGTTCCCTAACGATACAGATTTAGAACCGTGTTGTTGACGAATCCAGTTGTTGTTTGGTAAGTTAACTCCAATTGGTGTACTTGGAGATGCATCTCCAGCTTCACCTGCTACATTTACTGTTTTATATGAAACTCCTACAACGTCTTTCTTTTTGTGGGTTGGATCTAACGGAGAATTATCTTCAAACCATTGTGCATTGTCTGATAATACTTTCATTTTTTTAGACATATCAAAGTCTTTGATTTGTACTACTGTTTCGTACGAGCCTCTATACCCTTTAGGGTCATTATACACTTCAATAAAACCGTTAATCCAATCAATGTTACCTTCAGTAGATTCAACCCAAGCAATTGCATATTCATCCCAAGTATGTAAATCTCCTGTTTTATAATATTCGATTAACAGTCCTAATGTTTTTGCTTGCTTTTCGTTTTCTGCTACTTCCTTAGCTTTTTCTAACCAATAAATAATTTTATCGATTGCTTGCCCGTACATTCCGCCAGATTTCCAAACTTTTTCAACTAGTTTTCCATCTTCACGAACTAACTTAGAGTTTAAACCAACCTCAATTGGTTGGCCTTTTGGTCCTTTATCTGCTTTAGCATAAAAATCTTCTACATCTTTGCTAGTAATATCTGCTCCGTAAAAATTTACTGCTGATGCTAATACATTATCTACTCCAGCTTTTTTGTTTACTTTTTTAGCATCTTTATCATTAAAAATAACTTCTAATGCTTCCGTAGATAATTCAGTATTAGCTTCTTTTAATAAAGTTTCTAAATACTCTTTAGAAAATGTAGGTTTTAACTTATCGTTAGAATAATGGTGATGGATTCCGTTTGAAAACCACACTCTTTTTAAATAGGTAGTGAATGCTTTAAAATCTTCACTTTCTTTATCTCCTTTAAAGTTATTATTGATGTTTTCTAAAGCTGCTCTAATTTCAAGATTATGACGGTAGTTTTGATCCCACATAATATCACGTCCAGATAAACCAGCCTGAGTTAAATAGTATACTAACTTCTTTTCTTTTAGTGTTAACTCATCAAACCCTGGAATTTGATAGCGTAATACTTTTATATCAGCAAATTGCTCAACAACATACTCAAACTCTTTTGCCTTTTTTTCTACTACTTTAGGCTCTTTTTTTGCATCTACACCACAAGAAGTTAATACTCCTGCTGCTGCAAACACACAAAGCATTTGTTTTAGTTTCATTTATATAGTTTTTAATTTATTTTTTTGAACGCTAAAATTACAAAATTTAAACTTCATGGTATCTAAAACAGTCCGTTGTGTGGTCGTTTACCATTCCTGTCGCCTGCATATGTGCATAAATTACTGTGGAACCGACAAACTTAAATCCTCGCTTTTTTAAATCTTTTGAAATTTCATCAGAAAGCTCTGTAGTTGCAGGCACTTCTTCCCTTTTTTCAAATTTATTTGTTATTGGTTTACCGTTAGTAAAACTCCAAATATATTTTGAGAACGACCCAAACTCCTCTTGCACTTTTATAAACAATTGTGCATTGGTTATTGTAGCTTTTATCTTTAGCTTATTTCTTATAATTCCAGCATTTTGAAGTAATTCTTCATATTTATCTTCAGAGTATTTTGCTATTTTTTTGTAGTCGAAATTATCAAACGCCTTTCTAAAGTTTTCTCTTTTCTTTAAAATCGTAATCCAACTTAAACCTGCTTGGAACGTTTCTAATATTAAAAACTCAAACAATTTATCATCATCATATACTGGAACTCCCCATTCAGTATCATGATATTCAATATATAATGGGTCATCACTAACCCAAAAACACCTTTTCTTCATATTCTATTATTTAATGTTGAAAATTACTGTTAAACAAGTTAAAAATCAATTAAAAATGGAATAATTTTTGCATCTTTATAATTACAAATCATACTGATTATGAAAACTTTACAACATATTATATCTCTTAGTATTGTTGGGATTATGTTATGGGCTTGTAGTTCTGCACCTCTAAAAGACGCTTCAAACTCCCAAAAAGAAGAACCTGTTGTGATTGCTAACGATAGTTTGGAGTATGAAATAATTATTATAGATCCTGGTTTTACAACCTATTTAAATAGCATTGCAAAACCTGAAGGTTTTTACTCGCAACAATATCTAGAAAATAAAAATAGTTTGTATGTAACCACTTGGAACTACAGAGCACAAAATCCTTTACAGTTCAATTCAACTATTTATGAAAATGTGATTGACTATAGTCCGCATATTGATTATGGCTATGAAGTGAATTACAAACTTTTTAATTATTTTGAGTTTGCTCAACGAAAATATCGTATGAGCCTAGGTGTAGGTATAAATCGTTGGAACTAACAACTTCTTACGAAAAAAAGCATCTTTCTAAAAACTGTATATTTGCTCAAAAAAATTAACCTTACAACATGAAGTTTTTAAGAAATTTACTTGCCTCTATTCTTGGCTTTTTTATCGCCATTTTTTTACTTTTTGTATTCATTTTTGCTATTGCTGCTATTGTGGGAGGAGATGAAACAGTTGTCGTTAAATCAAATTCTGTTTTAGAGTTAGATTTATCAACACCCATTAAAGATTATGCCCCAAAAGAAAACAACCCTATTGCTGAAGCTTTAGAATTAACCGATGAGAAGTTAGCCTTAAACAAAATTATCAATGCTATTGAAAATGCAAAAGCCGACAATAAAATTAAAGGAATTAGTATAAAAACAGCTTTTGTAAATGCTGGTATTGCACAAACACAAGCTATTCGAAATAAAATTGAAGAGTTTAAAGAGAGTGGTAAGTTTGTATATGCCTATAATGACATATACACCCAAAAAAATTACTACCTAAGTTCTGTTGCAGACAGTTTATTTTTAAATCCTGTTGGAGCAATCGACTTTAAAGGTTTATCTACTGAAATTTTATATTTTAAAGACTTTGAAGATAAGTATGGTCTTAAAATGGAAGTTATTCGTCACGGAAAATATAAAAGTGCAGTTGAGCCGTTTTTAGAAAATGAAATGAGCGAAGCTAATAGAGAGCAAACCACTTCTTTTTTAAAATCTATTTGGTCAGAAATTACAGATGATATTAGTAAAAGCAGAAACATTTCTGTTGAAAAATTAAATCTTATAGCTGATAATTCTAACGGAAGAAATGTTACTGTAGCAAAAGAAAACAATTTAATTGATGCTTCTATTTATGAGGATGAATACGAAGAAAAATTAGCTATGGGTTCTAACAAAAAAGTAAACACTATATCTATTGAAGATTATATCAACTCTGGAAAAGGGAGAATTTCTTCAACCTCAAAAGATAAAATCGCTGTAATATATGCACAAGGAGACATTATATATGGTGAAGGTAATGAACAATACATTGGACAAGGAATTATTAACAAAGCTATTAGAAAGGCTAGAAAAGATGATAATGTAAAAGCTATTGTACTCCGTGTAAACTCTCCTGGAGGTAGCGCTTTAGCTTCTGAGTTAATTTGGCGTGAATTAGAACTAACTAAAAAAGAAAAGCCTTTGGTTGTTTCTATGGGTAATTTAGCTGCTTCTGGTGGTTACTATATTGCTTGTAATGCCGATAAAATTATTGCAGAACCAACAACAATTACAGGTTCAATCGGAGTTTTTGGTGCTATTCCAAATTTCAATCAATTTACTGATAATATTGGTATTAACGCTGAGCAAGTGTCTACAAATAACAGTGCTTCATACAGTGTTTTTGAACCGATGAACCAAAAATTTTACGATGTTACTAAAGAAGGTGTTGAACAAATTTACACCACTTTTGTTAACCGTGTTTCTAATGGGCGTAACATGACCTATGAACAAGTTAATGAAATAGCACAGGGTAGAGTTTGGACTGGTAAAGAAGCTATTGAAAAAGGTTTAGTTGACCAGTTAGGAGGATTAAATGATGCTATTAAAGTTGCTGCTGAATTAGCAGAGATTGAAAACTACAAAATTCGTAATTATCCAAACTACAAAACAGACTTAAAAGATGCTTTACAGTTCTCTCCTTTTATGAAAACATCAAAAGAAGAAATTCTAAAAGAAACATTAGGTGACGAGAATTACCAATTATACTACAACATTCATAAAATGAAAAATCTGAAAGGAATTCAAGCTAGAATACCCTTTGTATTTCAAGTGAAGTAAAACTGGCTTTACACCATTTCTAAAAAAAAACGAAGGGTAATACCTTCGTTTTTTTATATCTCCCTCTCAACATACTATTTCATTACCTTTCCTTTACTGAATTTAGATTCTTTATAGCTCTGTCATGAGCTTTCTTAGCATGTTCTAACCTTTTTTGAGCTGCTAAAAGTTTTCTTTCTTTAACTTCTTTTGGTATTTCTCCTGAAATCATATGCTTTAAATCCTCACCTAATTTTTCAATTTTTTGTTGAAATTCTTCTGAAGTCATGTTTTTATCTACATACATTTTCACCTGTCCTTCATGTAACTTACACTCAAATACATTTCTATTATTTTTTTCAATTTCCCAAAAATAAGCATCGTGTGATTTTAAAAATTTCTCTTCAGAAAACTCCTTAATTAACCGTTTTTTTATGCTTTCTGTTAAAGCATCATCAAAACGGGCTTTAAACCGATATATTGAATTATGGTTTTTAACTGAAATCGTATGAGAGCATCTTTCCCCTTTTTGATTACTAGTATAACTGTGTGATGTATGAGAACTTACAGATACTGTACTCGTACCTGGTGTGGTGGGTGGAACAGGTGTACTTTGTGAAAATCCCTTTTCCGAAATAAATATTAATACTATGCATGCTGTGATAAATACTATTTTTTTCATGATTACTTTTTTTAAAAATTTAGACAATAAATCTCCTAGAATGAAAGGCTCATTCTGTTCCTTTTAATAAATTATATTACTTGTTTTTTGCTTAACGAATCGTTTTAAACTCTAAACCAACACCTCTTATACTCTCAATTTTTATAGATGGATCTTCTGTAAAGTATTTACGTAATCGGCTTATAAAAACATCCATACTTCTTCCTGAAAAAAAATCGTCATTTCCCCAAACTTCTTTTAGTATTTCCTCTCGTTTTACCAACTGATTCTTATGCTTATATAAAAATTGAAGGAGTAAAGATTCTTTTTCTGTAACTCGTTGTGTCTTTTTTTTATGTGTCAACAACAAAGTTTTGGTATCAAAATTATAACTTCCTATCTCTATTATAATTTGTTGTTGTTTTATCGTTGTTTTTTGGCTTCGCTTTAGTATATTTTGTAGTCGAAGAATTAATTCATCAGCCTCAAAAGGTTTTACGATGTAGTCGTCTGCTCCTAGTTTTAATCCTTTTATTTTGTCTTCTTTTTGATTTCTTGCTGTTAGAAAAACAAATGGTATTTCTGGCTGTAACGCTATAATTTTTTCAGCAAGAGAAAATCCATCCAATTTAGGCATCATCACATCTAAAACACAAATTTCAAAATTATTTTTTTGAAATATTTCAAATGCTTCTACTCCATTTTTTGCCCAAGTAACTTGAAAACTGTGTAATTGTAAATATTGCTGCAATATGCTTCCGAAATCTAAATCATCTTCTGCTAATAAAATCTGTTTCATTTTTATATTGGAATATTAATGATAATTGTTGTTCCTTTCCCTTTAACACTATGTAAATCTACAGTTCCACCATGAGCTTTTATAATTTGATGTACGTAAAACAATCCCAACCCCAACC
This sequence comes from Tenacibaculum sp. SDUM215027, assembly GCF_050566205.1. NCBI lineage: Bacteria > Pseudomonadati > Bacteroidota > Flavobacteriia > Flavobacteriales > Flavobacteriaceae > Tenacibaculum > Tenacibaculum sp. SDUM215027. Next base: position 1,168,075 of record NZ_JBNXUE010000001.1, on the reverse strand, counting down.
CTTTCACATCATGCACATTAGTATTTTCCACTCTATAAAACTTGTCAAAAACCTTTTGTCTATGTTCTTTAGCAATACCTATTCCATCATCTTCAATAGTTATTTGAAAATAATTATCTATTGTTTTGGTACTCACTCTTAATTCATTACTTCCGTATTTTACAGCATTGTCTAACACATTTAAAATAGCTGTCGCAATATGAAATTTATCAACATTTAATTGAGTATCTACCTTACTAAAACAAGTTGTTACCAAAATAGAACTTTTAGATAGCTTATAATCATTTATTAGATTCTGAAAGAACAACTTGCTAGATATATTGGTTTTATTCAACACAATCTCATTCACTCCTAAAGAATTACTAACCACTTGATCTACGATGCTTTGTAAACGTTTTCTCTGTCGATCGATAGTATTCACAGTACTCAGTACAATAGCATTATCATTAACACTTTTTTCTTCTTGCATTGTTTTTGTTGCGATACTTAATGTAGCTAAAGGTGTTTTTAACTCATGCGTTATATTATTAATAAAATCGGTTTTTACATCGGTAATTTTCTTTTGTTTTATAAATGATGATAGAGCATAAATGAACAACCCTATTACCGTTAAAATAGATAAGATTGACAATGATAATATTCCTATCATTTCTTGTAGCACAGCAGTTCTCCATTCAGGAATATCAATATAACTCATTGACTTTATTTCTAAATGAATTTTTTCTTCTGTAACCAACAAACTGTCTTTGTCTTTTCTAGATATACTTTCACTATTCCATTTCCCACTATTAAAACCAAATTTCGTTTTAGGGTTCAATACTTCTCCAAACAATAAAAAACCATCACTATTTGGAGATACGATAGTATCGTTCATTATATTTCCTAACAATATAACGCTTGTGATTTTCTCTTGATATTTTACGGGAGATTTCAGTTTAGATTTTTGTGTTTTTTGATTAAAATAATCCATAAAATCTTTGTTGATACTATCGTTAAACTGAGAAAATTGAGTAATTAACTGTTCTTTTGAAAATATTCCTTTTTTATACTGTTTGATTAATTTTTGAGTTTTTGCCAAATACGCTTCATCCCAGTCATCTTTTCTTTCATTTATTTCAATAAACCTCAATTCCTTTTTCACTTTTTTAACATAAGCGTCTTTTTGTAATTGAAATGTATTGGATATTAAGTAATACTGTATAATAGACAGTACTACAATTGCTATTACCGAAGCTACAATTAATATCTTTATTGTTCTTTTCATTACTTCAAAAATACGTGAAAAAGAAAATAATAAAGATGTTTTTTACTTACGTTAACCTTGCATTAACCATTAAGGGTCTTCTATTTCTCAAAAACAGTGCAGGCTTTAAATTCTGTTAATAAACCAAGTACTTCTTAATTTCTCCATTAACCTAGCATTAACCTATGGTTAACCAATCTTCTTACTAAGATTATTCAATTTTGCTACTTCAAAACACATAATCATGAAAATAATACAATTACTCTTTATTATATTTTGGTCAGCTCAAATAACTGCTCAATATTCTTTTTCTGGAGAGGTAATAGACAATACTAAAAACCCTATCTCATTTGCTAATGTAATACTGTTACATACTACAACAAAAACTATTTATAAAGGAAGTATTACCGATGATAATGGAAAATTCTTTTTTAATAATATTGAAGCTAACACTTACGAGCTACGCGTGAACTTTATCGGTTATAAAGAAGTTTCTAAGATTATAAAAATAGAACACAACAAAAAACTAACACCTATTACCCTAGTAGAGGATTTAGAAACATTAGACGAAATTCAAATCAACGCCAAAAAACCTACTATAAAACGCAAGGTAGATCGTTTAGTTTTTAATGTAGAAAACACTATTTTATCAACAGGAAATGCTTGGGGTATTTTAAGAAAAACTCCAGGAGTATTAGAAAGAAACGGTAATTTAACTATACGAAACTCTAGTAATATTATTATTTTAATTAACGATAAACGAGTGTATTTATCAAGTAATGATTTAAAAGATTTACTAGAAGGCACTTCAGCTCAAGATATTACTGCCATTGAAGTCATCACGAATCCACCTGCTAAATACGAAGCTGAGGGGAATGCTGTATTAAATATTAAAATGAAAAAAAATGCTATAAGTGGTTACAAAGGGAAAATAGGTGCTTCATACAGAAAAGCTCGTTTTTCTTCAGGAAATATAAATACCTCTCATTATTTTAAAAACAACAATGTAAATCTATATGCAAGTTACTCACATAGTAAAGGTAGAGGGAATCGCTTGGAAGAAGAAGTCATTAGCTTTGACCAAAAAAATACAGGTGAAAAGTATCATTCTTTTTTAGATAGAAACTCGTGGTACAGCACACATAATCTTCGATTAAATTCAGAGTTTTACATCAATAAAAGAAGTAGTGTAACCTTAAGTAGTCAGCTATATTATAGTCCAAAATGGAAAGGACGTAATACTACAGAGTCTAATATTTTAAATAATACTAACAACAGTATTCAATCTTCATTTTCCACATTTAATCAATCAGAAAAACTCACAAAGAATCTAGGGCTAGATATTACATATGAATGGTTACTTTCTGACAAAGAGAAATTAAATATAAGTGGACATTTTACAGATTATAAAAGAACAGGAAATCAAGAAGTAAAAACTGATTTTTTTGATATTGACAAAAACTTCACTAACAATACAACTTTTGAAACACTTACCGGACAGACCACCAGAATTTACAATTCTCAATTAGATTATGAATATAAAAATAACGATAAAACCAAATTAGAAACTGGAATAAAACATGCAACAATTAACTCTGAAAGTGATTTAAAACACTACAACCTTTCAAACAATCAATTTGTAATAGACAATAGTAAATCTAACATGTTTTCATATACTGAAAACAACATATCTGGCTATGTAAGCTATGAAACTGCTTTTAATAAAATTAATTTTAAAGCTGGTTTACGTGGAGAACACACCTCTCTAACAGGAAACTCTGTTACCTTGAATCAAATAACCAATAACCATTATTTTAAACTATTTCCAACTCTTTATTTACAGTATACCCCTAATGAAACACATCAGTTAAGCACGACTTATGGAAAACGAATTACGAGACCTAACTACTCTTCTTTAAATCCTTTTAAATTCTATTATAGTGGTTATTCTTTTTATCAAGGAAATCCAAAATTACAACCTGCAATTACACATAATTTAGAATTACAATACAGCCTTCATAAGAAATATAATTTTGACATCTATTATAGTTATGTCTCTGACTATATCACTGAAATCAACTTTCAAAACAATAACACAAATACTTTACGATATTCATTTGTGAACATTCCAAAAAACATAAATTATGGAATAAACTTTAATACTAATGTTAGTATTTCTGACCGATGGAGTTTCTATACACAACATAGTTTGTATTACAATGAAGATCAATTTACAGCTATAGAAAATAACAACCAATTAGTAAAAAATAGTATTTGGGGGTATTATGGGTATGTAGCCACAAACTACCAGTTTTTAAAAGACAAAAGTTTAACTGCTGAATTAAGCTTTTATAAAGTTACTAATGGCATTCAAGGCTCTTTAACAATAGAAGGAAGTGAAGATTTATCTTTTGGACTTACTAAAGAATTATTCAATAAAAAAGCGAAACTATCTGTACAATTATCAGATATTTTAAAATCTCAAGTAGTAAAAGTTTCTACTAATTACTTAAATCAAAACAATTATTTTATAGATAATATGGAAACGCAATATGTTCGGGTAGGATTTACTTATAATTTCGGAAACCAATCTTTAAAAAAGAAAAAGAAGGGAAATAAAATCGATGAAAAAAACAGACTATAGTACTATTAAATCAAAAAAAACTCCATTTTTAGTTTAAAAATGGAGTTTTTTACTAGAAAGTTTCTTATTACATGTATATAATTTTACAAACCAAAGCTCTCTTTTACTTTAGAAACATAATCTAATTTTTCCCAAGTAAACAATTCAACTTCTACTGTTTTACTTTCACCATTCGGCTGCGTAAACGTTTTAGAAACTACTTCGTTTGTTCTTCCCATATGCCCATAAGCTGCAGTTTCACTATATATTGGGTTACGTAATTTTAACCGATCTTCAATAGCATGCGGACGCATATCAAAAATTTCAGAAACTTTTTGAGCTATCTCTCCATCATTTAAATTAACTTTTGATGTTCCATAGGTATCTACAAAAATTCCCATTGGCTCCACCACTCCAATTGCATAGGACACTTGTACCAATACCTCATCTGCAACTCCAGCAGCTACTAAATTTTTAGCAATATGACGTGTTGCATACGCTGCAGAACGATCTACTTTACTAGGGTCTTTTCCTGAAAATGCTCCACCACCGTGTGCTCCTTTTCCTCCGTAGGTATCAACAATAATTTTACGGCCTGTTAAACCTGTATCTCCGTGAGGTCCACCAATTACAAATTTTCCTGTTGGATTAATATGATATTTAATATCATCATTAAACAATGCTTGAATCTCTGGAGTTAACTGTGCTTTAACTCTTGGAATTAAAATATCAACAATATCTTTTCTAATTTTCGCTAACATTGCTTCGTCAGCAGCAAAATCATCATGTTGTGTAGAAACTACAATTGCTTCAATACGTTGTGGCACATTATCATCAGAATACTCAATTGTTACCTGACTCTTAGCATCTGGACGTAAATAAGTAATCTCATTATTTTCTCTACGTATTACTGCTAACTCTTTTAAAATTATATGAGACAAGTCTAACGCTAACGGCATATAGTGCTCCGTTTCGTTTGTAGCATAACCAAACATCATTCCTTGGTCTCCTGCGCCCTGCTCTTCTCTTGAAGCTCTATCTACTCCACGGTTAATATCATCTGATTGTTCATGAATTGCTGACAATACTCCACAAGAGTTTCCGTCAAACATGTATTCTCCTTTGGTATATCCGATTTTGTTAATTACCTCACGAGCAATTTTTTGAACATCTAAGTAGGTAGAAGACTTCACTTCTCCTGCTAACACTACTTGACCAGTTGTTACCAATGTTTCACATGCTACTTTCGATTCAGAATCAAAAGCTAAAAAATTATCTATTAAAGCATCAGAAATTTGATCTGCTACTTTGTCTGGATGTCCTTCAGAAACACTTTCCGAAGTGAAAAAATATGACATAAATACTTCTTTTTTTAAAAAATTTAACTAAAAGAAAAAACTTGGATTGCTGAGTCGCTAAAAGGAGTAGAAAATTACTGCTTTAGCATTTTTATTTTGAACTATTGTTCAATGAGGTTGCAATCAGTCAAATTTTTCCTCAAAATATATTTGGCAAAGTTATAGATTATTTTACACACTTAAAAACAAACTTGTAAGTAAATAGAAAGTATTGATATTATGATAATAAAAAGTAATTTTCATAGAATTGTATTGGTAAAATATTTGTTTACATTTGTAGTGAATAAATAAGAAAATAACTTAGATAAAAACATAAATAAAATGGCATTAGAAATTACAGATGCTTCTTTTGAAGAAGTAGTATTAAAATCTGACAAACCAGTATTAGTAGATTTTTGGGCAGCTTGGTGTGGACCTTGTAGAATGGTATCTCCTATCGTTGATGAAATTAGTAATGAATACGACGGAAAAGCTGTAGTTGGTAAAGTAGATGTAGATGCAAATCAAGAATTTGCTGCTAAATATGGTGTAAGAAACATTCCTACCGTATTAATCTTTAAGAATGGTGAAGTTGTTGACAAACAAGTAGGTGCCGCTCCTAAAAAAGCATATACTGATAAAATTGATGCTGCTTTATAATATATAAATAGTATTTTAATTTGATATTATAGAAAAGGTTTGGCAATTGCCAAACCTTTTTTTTATCTTCGGAACTATATGATTGATCTTAAAAACACAACTTCTGAACTAAAAAACCTCGAACTACTCGCTAAACAGGTTGTTGAAGGTTTTATAACAGGCATGCATAAAAGTCCGTTTCATGGCTTTTCAGTGGAGTTTTCTGAACATAAGCTTTATAACAAAGGTGAAAGCACGCGTCATATTGATTGGAAGTTATTTGCTAAGACCGAAAAGTTGTACACAAAAAAATACGAAGAAGAAACCAATCTTCGATGTCATTTAGTTATAGATAATTCTGCTTCCATGCACTATCCTGTTAGTAAAAATCAATCAATAAACAGCTTAAATAAAATTGGTTTTTCGGCATTAGCAGCAGCTTCTTTAATGGATATATTAAAACGACAAAGAGATGCTGTAGGATTAAGTATTTATTCTGATTCTTATGAATATTATGCTCCAGAAAAAGGAAGTGAACGTCATCGTAAAATGTTACTACATCAATTAGAGCGTTTGTTAGCATCTAACTCAACAACTAATACAGAAACCTATCAGTATTTACACGAAATAGCAGAGAAAATTCATAGAAGATCTTTGATTTTCTTATTTACTGATATGTTTCAAACCTCAAAAAATGAAGATGAACTTTTTGATGCATTACGACACTTAAAATTTAATAAACACGAAGTTGTATTATTTCATACCCATGATAAAAAAACAGAATTTTTGTTTGATTTCGACAATAGCCCTAAAAAATTTATAGATGTTGAAACTGGTGAAGAAATAAATTTATACGCCGAAAATATACAGCAAAAATACCAGGAATTGAGCACTGATTTTTTCAATAACCTAAAAAACAAATGCTTACAATATAAGATAGATTACATTCCTGTTGACATTAATGAAGGGTATGATAGAGTACTTACCTCGTACCTTATCAGTAGACAGAATTTTTTATGAAATAACTCTTTTTTATTTAAAAAAAGGTTATATATTTGCATCCGCTTAGAGCAACGGTCTGGTAGTTCAGCTGGTTAGAATACATGCCTGTCACGCATGGGGTCGCGGGTTCGAGTCCCGTCCAGACCGCAAAAGTTTCTCTAAAATATATAATACATTGCTTCAAGCAACGGTCTGGTAGTTCAGCTGGTTAGAATACATGCCTGTCACGCATGGGGTCGCGGGTTCGAGTCCCGTCCAGACCGCAAAAAGCTTCTCTTTTTTAGAGGAGCTTTTTTCTTTTTTTACATTTTTTTCAAAAAAAGTTTGGTTTAGTTAAATTTATTTCTAAGATTTGTCCCATACAAAGAACACAAATACAATGATGTTACAAAACGTATGGCAAGGTTTCTATTTTTACTTTTACTTTTTTAGTAAGAGACGAGACTTTGTACAATATTGTTAGCCTAACAAAAAATAATATAACCCAATCAAAGTCTCGAATTTATCGAGGCTTTTTTTTTGATGTAAAATGAAGAAAATAGCCATTCAAGGAATACAAGGAAGCAACCACCATATCGTTGCGAATAATTACTACGGAAAAAACATTAAATTAAACGAATGTTTGTCTTTTGACGTACTGGTTGACAGCCTCTTGAACTTAGAAAGTGAACAAGCTGTTATGGCGTTAGAGAACACTATTGCAGGATCTATTATCCCTAATTATGCACTAATTGATAAATACAATTTACATATTTCTGGTGAACACTACCTGCCGATACACCATCATTTAATGGCATTACCAAACCAAACAATTGAAGACATTACTGAAGTTTGTTCACACCCAATGGCTTTGTTACAATGTAAAGAGTTTTTCAAACAACACAAACACATTAAACTGATTGAAGATGTTGACACTTCTGCAGTAGCTAAGAGAATAACTGAACAGCAACTAAAAGGAGTTGCGGCAATTGCTCCTAAAATAGCTGCAGAAATTTTTGATTTATCAATTATTGAAGATGAAATCCAAACCATTAAAAATAACGCTACACGCTTTGTTTTTCTTCAAACAACTCTTCCTGAAAACGGAAAAAGCGAAATCAACAAAGCGTCATTAAAATTTGAATTAGACCATAAAAGAGGGAGTTTAGCCGCAATGTTAAACGTAATGAGCGATTGCAAGTTAAACCTTACCAAGATACAATCATTACCAAAAATTGAAACCCCTTGGAAATATGCCTTTTTTGTGGATGTAACTTTTGAAGTATACAAAGATTACGAAAAAGCAAAAGCTATAATTCAGATTATGGCAGAAGATTTTAAAATATTAGGGGAATATAAAAACGGAAGATTATGATACAGTTTGCTAACCGATTACAAACCGTACAAGAGTACTACTTCTCTAAAAAATTACAGGAAGTACGTCAATTAATTGCAGAAGGAAAACCAATTATAAATATTGGTATTGGTAGTCCTGATTTACAACCACCATCATCAGTACTAAAAGCTATTCAAGATAGTTTATTAGACACTGGTGCGCATAGTTATCAGAGTTATCAAGGACTTCCAGAGTTTAGACAAGCGGTTGCTAATTTTTATCAGAACAACTATAACGTTACTATAAATCCTACCAACGAAGTACTTCCTTTAATGGGAAGTAAAGAAGGAATTATGCATATTTCGTTGGCCTTTTTAAATGAAGGAGACCAGGTATTAATTCCTAATCCGGGATACCCAACTTACAGTTCTGTTACCAATTTATTAGGAGGAAAACCATTTTTTTACGATTTAGAAGAAGCTACTAACTGGCAACCCAATTTTGAGGCTTTAGAAAAGCTAGACACTTCAAAAATAAAGTTAATGTGGGTAAATTATCCACACATGCCAACTGGTGCTAACGCAACCAAAGAAACTTTTCAAAAGCTGATTGACTTTGGAAAGAAGCACAACATTGTTATTGTAAATGACAATCCATATAGCTTTATATTAAATGAACACCCTCAAAGTATTTTACATATTAAAGGAGCTAAAGACATTGCTATCGAATTAAATTCGGTTAGTAAATCATTCAACATGGCTGGTTGGCGTGTTGGAATGTTACTTGGAAAACCTGAGTTCTTAACTGAAATTTTAAAAGTAAAAACTCAAATGGATTCAGGAATGTTTTACGGAATCCAAAAAGGAGCAACAAAAGCTTTAGAGTTAGACAAGGAGTGGTTTACCCAACTAAACAACACCTATAAAAAGAGACAAAAACTAGTATTTGAATTAGCAGAAAAACTAGGGTGTACCTACGATAAAAACACCTCAGGAATGTTTGTTTGGTGTAAACTTCCCGAAGGGAAAACAGCTGAAGAAATGATTGATGATTTACTATGCAACAAGCACATTTTTGCCGCTCCTGGAACCATTTTTGGCAACCAAGGTGAAGGGTATATTCGTTTTTCACTATGCGTACCTGAAGAAAAAATTAACGAAGCAATTAACAGAATATAATGAACGTATTTATCATAGGACTTGGATTAATTGGCGGAAGCTTCGCCTTAGATATTCAGCTAGCATTTAAAAATGCTACTATCTACGGAATTGATTCCAATGAAGAGCATAGAAACCTTGCTTTAGAGCGAGGAATCATCCATCAAAAAGCTACGTTTTCAGAACTACATAATGCAGATATTGTCATTATTGCTATTCCTGTAGATGTTTCTAAAAATTTAATCATCAAAACATTAAATAACATCTCTGATAACTGTTTAGTTTTCGATGTTGGTTCAACTAAGGACTTAATTTGTAATGCAATTAAGGACCATCCAAAAAGAAGAAATTTTTTAGCAACACACCCAATAGCTGGAACCGAGTTTTCTGGACCAAATGCTGCATTGACAAATTTATTTAAAGGTAAGACTAATATTATTTGTGAAGTTGAAAAAACAGCATTCAAATTACAAGAAAAAGCGTTGAATATTTTTTCAAAACTAGGAATGCGTATTCGATATATGGATCCAAAATCACACGATAAACATATTGCATATGTATCACATTTATCACATATCAGTTCTTTTATGTTAGGTAAAACTGTCATCGAAAAAGAGAAAAACGAACGTGATATTTTTGATATGGCTGGTAGTGGTTTTGCTTCTACAGTACGATTAGCTAAAAGTTCACCCGCAATGTGGACCCCTATTTTTGAGCAAAACAAAGAAAATGTTATTGAGTCTTTAAGTGAATATATTCATAACTTACAACAATTCAAAACCTTATTAGAACACAATAATTTTCCAGAAATCTATACAGAAATGGAAAATACAAATTATATAAAACAGATTTTAAACGGAATTCAAGAGGTTACACCTCAGTAATAAAAACTAAAAATGGAGAATACAAAAGAATTAAAAACATGGTTAGATGCCTTCGGGTTAGGGCATCCATTAGTAATTGCAGGACCTTGCAGCGCTGAAACTGAAGAACAAGTACTACAAATTGCACACGAATTAAAAGATACTGACGCTACTGTTTTAAGAGCTGGAATCTGGAAACCTCGTACCCGACCTGGTAATTTTGAAGGTGTAGGTGCTCTAGGGTTAAAGTGGTTGCAAAAAGCCAAACAAGAAACAGGAATGTTAATTGCTACAGAGGTAGCTAACAAAGATCATGTAAAGCTTGCTATTGAACACGACGTAGATATTTTATGGATTGGTGCTCGTACTACTGTAAGTCCGTTCATTGTTCAAGAAATTGCAGATGCGTTAGAAGGAACAGATAAAATTGTTTTAGTTAAAAACCCTGTAAATCCTGACTTACCTTTATGGTTAGGTGCTATAGAACGTTTATATACTAAAAACATTAAAAAATTAGGAGTTATTCATAGAGGGTTTTCTACGTATGAAAAAACGAGATACCGTAACAATCCAGAATGGCAAATCCCTATCGAATTACAAAATCGTTTCCCTGATTTACCGTTGATTTGTGATCCATCACACATTGCTGGTCGTCGTGACATTATTTTTGATATTTGTCAAACCGCCTTAGATTTAAACTTTGATGGTTTAATGATTGAAACACATTACGATCCAGATAATGCTTGGAGTGATGCTGCACAGCAAATTACTCCTAAATCCTTGATCCAAATGATGATTGACTTAAAAGTTAGGAAAGCTACTGATACAGAAGCTGAATATAGAAATGCATTAAATACACTACGTACTCAAATTGATGTAGTTGACCATCAACTAATAGAAATGTTAGGTAAACGTATGAAAATAGCGGACTCTATTGGTGAATTGAAAAAAGATAAAAACGTAGCTATTTTACAAACTAAACGCTGGAATGAAATCTTAGGTAAAATGATTTTAGAAGGAGATGAACGTGGTTTAAGTGAAGAGTTCGTACTTAAAATGTTCAAAGCAATACACCAAGAAAGTATAAATCATCAAGAAAAAATAATTAACAACTAGTTTTAAATCCCGCAAAAGCGGGATTTTTACATTAAGTTTTCTAATTTATTCTCATCTTTGTTATATGATAGGAACGGTTTATAAATCTACAGGAAGTTGGTATTTGGTAAAATCTGAAGGCGAATTATACAAATGCCGTATCAAAGGTAAGTTTCGTATTAAAGGTATTAAAAGTACAAATCCTATTTCGGTAGGTGATATTGTTGATTTTTCGCTAGAAACTAAAAATGATGAAGAAACAGGTTTGATTACTAACATTCATGAACGAAAAAATTTTATTGTTCGTAAATCAGTAAATCTATCAAAGCAAACTCATGTAATTGCTTCAAATATTGATCAGGTATTTTTATTGATTACTATTGACAACCCTCCCACTTTTACCACATTTATCGATCGTTTTTTAGTTACAGCAGAAGCATACTCAATTAAAACCATATTAGTTTTTAATAAAATTGACTCCTATGAAATTGAGCAACGTGCCGAAATTATGTATTTAAAAGATGTTTATGAAGCTATTGGTTACGAATGCTTCGAAGTTTCCGCTACTGAGAACACCAACGTTGATAAAATTAAAACATTAATGACGGGAAAGGTAAGCATGTTTGCAGGACATTCAGGAGTTGGAAAAACTACCTTAGTAAATGCTATTGAACCTTCTCTAGACTTAAAAACAAAAGAAATTTCTGAACAACATAAACAAGGACAACATACAACTACTTTTGCAGAAATGTTCGACTTAAGTTTTGATGCTCGCATTATAGACACTCCAGGGATTAAAGGTTTTGGTGTAGTTGATATGGACAAAGATGAATTAGGCGATTATTTCCCTGAGTTTTTTGCTTTAAAACAAAACTGTAAATTCAACAATTGTATTCATATAAACGAGCCACAATGTGCAGTAAAAGACGCATTAGAAAATGATGAAATTGCTTGGTCTCGTTATAAAAGTTATCTACAAATTTTAGAAGGAGAAGAAGAACACTATAGAACTGATATTTGGGAATAGTTAGTTCTTTCTTTTTTTGACTAAAAGATTTAAATAGCTCAACAAATAACAATCCATATAAAATGAAAATTGTACTCCAACGCGTTTCAAAAGCTAGCGTTACTATTGAAAATAAAAAAGTAGCTGAAATACAAAATGGCCTCTTAGTTTTACTCGGAATTATTAATGATGATACTCAGGAAGACATTAACTGGTTATCCAACAAAATTATAAACCTTCGTATTTTTAATGATGATGAAGGTGTTATGAATAAATCGATTAAAGATATTAATGGAGATATAATTGCTGTAAGTCAATTCACCCTACATGCTTCTACTAAAAAAGGAAATCGTCCTAGTTATATTAAAGCGGCTAAACCAGATGTAGCCATTCCTTTATATGAAAAATTTATTCAACAAGTTGAAGTTGACTTAGGTAAAAAAATACAAACGGGTCAATTTGGAGCTGACATGAAAGTAGACTTACTAAATGACGGACCTGTAACTATTATTATCGACTCCAAAGATAAAAAATAATTTCCATGGGGATTATTTTTAATTATATTTGTACCTGATTAATAATCATTATTAAAAACACAAAAATGAAAAAAACAATTTTAGCTATTGCTTTTATTGCAATTGGAGCAGTTTCTTGTAAGACAGAAAAAAACAAAGCTGCTGTTAGCGACGAAGTTAAAGAAGTTGCAAAAACAGAAAACATCATCAATACTTATAAAGCTAATGTTGCAGAATCTACTGTAACTTGGAAAGGTAGCAAGCCTACTGGTTCTCACAACGGTGTAGTTAGTTTAGAAAAAGGAACTTTAGAGGTTGAGAACGGAAACGTAAAGTCTGGAGAGTTTATTATCGACATGACTACAATTTCTTGTGAAGATTTAGAAGCTGGTAAAGGAAAAGAAGATTTGGAGGATCACTTAAAAAAAGTAGACTTTTTTGATGTTGAAAAATTTCCAACTGCTAAATTTGAAGTAGCAAGTTCTGAATTAAAAGACGGAAAAGTACACGTTACTGGAAACTTAACTCTTAAAGATGTTACTAAGAGCATTACTATTCCTGCTACTGTTACAGAAGCTGACGATATGTTAACTTTTAAAAGTGATGTTTTTAGTATTGACAGAACTGACTTTGGTGTTACTTACAAGTCTAAGAAAATTGATGCTGCTTTAAAAGACAAGTTTATCAACGATTTAATGGAAATTTCTTTTGAAGTTAAAGCTAAAAAATAATTTTAGTTTTTAAGATATAAAAAAGGGTTGACAATTGTCAACCCTTTTTTTATGCTTTTACAAATTCTTCCACTTCAAACAGTTCTTTAAAGTGTTTTATAATTTTTTCTTTTACTTCTTCCTCTGAGACCTTTCTACCTAATTCGACTTCCATCGAAGTAACGGCTTTACCACGTATTCCACAGGGAATGATGTTATCAAAATAACCTAGATTAGCATTTACATTCAAGGCAAAACCATGCATAGTAACCCACCTACTTGCTCTAATTCCCATAGCGCAAATTTTTCTTGCAAATGGCGTACCTACACCTAGCCAAACACCTGTTTCACCTTCACTTCTTTCTCCTTCTAATCCGTATTCTGCAATTGTTAAAATAATAGACTCTTCTAACAAACGTAAATACTTGTGAATGTCAGTAAAAAAATTTTCTAAATCTAAGATTGGATAACCAACAATTTGCCCTGGTCCATGATAAGTTATATCTCCTCCTCTATTAATCTTATAAAAAGTCGCTTTTTTCTCTTTTAACTTTTCTTCATTTAACAAAAGGTTATTCATGTCTCCTGATTTCCCTAAGGTATACACATGCGGATGCTCTACAAACAGAAAGTAATTAGGAGTTTCAATTTCACTATCACCATTTCTTCTTTCTCTTTTTAATGATACTATTTCATCTAAAAGATTAGTTTGATAATCCCATGTTTCTTTGTAATCTTTTCTTCCTAGATCACTAATTCTTATTTTTTTATTCATAAATTGTGCCGCTAAACTACCCTACAAAGGTAGGGAAATTTAAAGTTTTACTGTTATAAACTAAACGTATATCCAATTACAAAAACCATGTTTAAAAAAAGCTCCCTTCCTTTTTTATTTGCTTTCTATCTATCAATAGCAAACTTGTTTTCTCAACAACTATGGACAAGAGTTCATAAAGACGCTATTACTCAACAAAAAAAACAAACTTTTAATACAAACTCTTCACCAAAACAATACGTTTTAATGAGTTTGAATTTAGATGGTTTTAAAAACACATTACCAAACTTACAATCTAAAAATACTCCTAATTCAAAAATCATACAACTTCCTAATGCTAATGGAGAACTAGAGAGTTTTTCAATAAAGGAGACTCCCTATTTAGCCTCAGGTTTAGCTGAGAAATTCCCTATGATTAAATCTTTTTCAGCACAGGGAGTTGACAACCCTACTTCTTCTGCTAAAATAAGCATAGGAAAAGATGGAGTTCATGCTATTGTTTTTTCTGCAAATGAAGGTACTTCGTACATAAACCCTTATACTAAAGATTATAAAGAGTATATAATTTACAAAAAGAGTAGCTTAACACCTTCTAAAGATGAGTTTTTGTGTAAAGTTGAAGATGCTATACAAGACGGAAATATATCGCCACGCCAAAGAAGAAATGCTAATGATGGTAACTTACGAACTTATAGAATGGCTATAGCTTGTACTGGTGAATATACTCAATTCCATATAAACAACCAAGGAGTATCACCAACAGCTAGTAACGCAGAAAAAAAAGCAGCTGTATTATCTGCTATGAACACTACTATGACTCGTGTAAATAGTGTTTATGAAAGAGATTTAGCGGTAAGAATGATTATCGTGGACAACAATGATTCCTTAATCTTCTTAGATGCCGATACTGATGGATTAACCAATGATGATGCTAATACTTTAATTGACGAAAGTCAGGTAAAATGTGATGATGTTATTGGAGATGCTAATTACGATATTGGACATACATTTAGTACTGGTGCTGGAGGGCTAGCTCAGTTAAATTCTGTTTGTATTACAAACTTCAAAGCTCAAGGGGTTACAGGTAGAAGTCAGCCAATTGGTGACACCTACGATATAGATTATGTTGCACACGAAGTTGGACATCAATTTGGGGCAACTCATACATTTAATAATTCTTGTGATGGAAATAGAAGTACTAGTACGGCTGTTGAACCTGGAAGTGGTTCTACAATTATGGGATATGCTGGTATTTGCTCTCCGGATGTACAAAATGTAAGTGACGATTATTTTCATGCTGTTAGTATAGCTCAAATGTGGAATCATGTACAAGGAGCAGGAAGTTGTGCTACCCCAACAAGCACAGGAAATAATGCTCCTACTGCTAACGCTGGAAGTGATGTAAGTATTCCAAAATCTACTCCTTTTGTTTTAAAAGGACAAGCTACAGATGCTGACGGAACAAGTTCTTTAACATACACTTGGGAACAAATTGATAATGAAGTTGCAACAATGTCTCCATTATCTACAAATACTGGAGGACCTATGTTCAGGTCATTATCTCCTTCAAAGTCTCCAGATAGATATTTCCCTGCTCTTTCAACAGTTTTAAGTGGAAACACTTCTACAGAATGGGAAGTTTTACCATCAGTTGCTAGAGAGTTAGACTTTGCCTTTACAGTAAGAGATAACCACTCTGGCAGTGGTAGTTCTGCTAGGGATGATATAAAAATTAACATTATAGATGCTCAACCTTTCGTTGTTAATAACCAACCAACTTGGGCTCCTAATACTACAAGAGAAATTAAGTGGTTAGTTGGAGAAACAAATATAGACCCTATTAATTGTCAAAATGTAAACATTAAATTATCAACAAATGGAGGTACTTCTTTTGACGTTATTCTTATTGAAAACACCCCAAATGATGGAGCAGAAACAATAACTATTCCGAGTTTAGCAACTACCAACAATGCTGTATTGATGATAGAAGCTGCTGATAATATTTTCTATAATATTACCTCTCAATTTAAAATAGATACTACTCCAGACTTTGCTCTATCTAATTTAAGTGGAGATGCTTCTATTTGCGGAACTGTTTCAAACAATATTAAATTTGAATTAGATTATATAACTTCTAACGGATTTAATGAAGATGTTACTTTCTCAGCTTCAGAAATTCCAGAAAACTCATCTATTTCCTTTGATAAAAAAACTGTTAGTAGTAATTCTAAGATTATAGTTACCATTGATAACATAAACAACATACCAACTGGAGATCATGTTATTGACATTACAGCATCTTCTGGTTCACTAACCAAATCAATAAACCTTAACATTAACAAAAATAATAATATTTGTAGATCATCTGGAACAACAGATTCCCAAATTAGCATTACTAATGTGACATTTAACGATATTAACAATAGTTCTTCTAAAACGACAGGGTATTCTAATTTCACTGATGAAAGTACGTTAGTGGCAAGAGGTGTATCTTATGATTTATCAACTACAATTAACTCCGATGGCAACAGTAATATTAAAGCTTTTGCCTGGGTAGATTGGAATCAAAACTGTGTATTTGACACTAATGAAACTTATGAAATAACATCTAACAAGGTTTCTATAAAAGTACCTGAAAATGCTCCTTTAGGTTCTACGACTTTGAGAGTTTCAACAAAACTTAACTCATCTCCAAATGCTTGTGAGTCTAACATAAATGGTGAAGTAGAAGATTACACTGTTACTGTTGAAGAGAGTTTTGCCACCGATAATACTTTGTTTGATGACTTAGAGACATATCCTATCCCTTCAAACGGGGAATTTACAGTAAGTTTCAAGGTAAAAGACAAAGAGTCTACAATTATTAGACTTTTTGATTTTAGAGGAAGGTTGATTGAAACTCTAAAGTTCTCAACTATTTCTAGTCAATTTAATGAAAAGGTACAATTAACTAAAGCTGCTAGCGGACTTTATCTTTTACAAATTGAAAATGCAGGAAAGCAAGTAACTAGAAAAATAGCTATTAGATAATTTTTAAGAATTAATAAAATAAAAGAGCAGTCAAATTTGACTGCTCTTTTATTTTATTACAAATTATATTTTATCGTAAACATAGCTACTCTAGGTTGAATTACATACGAAGAGTTACTTACATAAATATCATTACTACTATTTTGATTTAACCCTGTTGAATTTAATAGATTTGTTATCCCTACTTTATACTCCCATTTACTATCTTTCTTTTGATACGTTAAATCTGCTCTTAAAAAACTATAATTATCAATTGTTTCTCCATTATTAAGCACTCTGTTATATGTATATTTTGATGTAAAAATAAATTCTTTTAAGAAAAAAGCATCAAAATTTATATACGGGCTATGTGTTGTAAAAGTATTTTCTACTCCTCCAATATCTGAGTTATTGATAGACACATTATAACCTACATCAAAATTCGGAGCTTCTTTAAAGTTTGCACTAAATTTTGAGGTATATGTTTGTGAAAACGTTTTAGCTAATCGATTTCTTGTTTCATTCGTTTGACGATCAGTAATTAAACTATTCGATTTTCCATAAGATACATTTCCTCCTAATCGCAGCTTAAACTTTCTAAAGCTCTTTTGAAAGTTTGCTCTTGCTGAAATAGACTCATCAGGAAAAGCAGAGTTTACCGAAGTTCTTACTTGGTTAACATCAATAAACTCTGTATTACTCTTAATTTCTTTAATACGTTTACTATAGTTAATTGACCCAAAAACATTGGTGTAATTAAACATATTAAAACTAAAATAATTCAAATTTATATTATGGTATAATGAGTTTTCAAGAGTTCTATTTCCTGAATATAAGCTATTGTAATTATTAAAAACATAACCTTCTGCTAACTTATTCACATCAGTAAAACTAGTTTGCATGGCATAGTTTAAACGTAGTGTCTCTGATTTTTTTAAGTTAATCTTTACTGAAGCATCTGGTAATAACTTGATAAAGTTATCTTCATAAACAGAACCCAACTGCGTGTTTTTTGACACGTAGTTATGTAATGTAAAACCTTGATTAAAGGTAAAAATACCTGTTATGAATTTATAATGTAAGCCCATATACAAATCATCAAAAGAAAAATCTACATCATTAACTGTATTTGGCTCAGTAATTTTGTTTTCATTTCCTTCTAAAATTTCAAAAATAGCAGAGTTAAATTGTTGATTACTTAAGGTCGCTCCAAAAGTCATATTTATATTACTTTTAGAATTTAACACATAATAGTAATCTAACTTTGCATCCAGTTTATTTGTTTTTATTCTTTTATTCTGACCTACATTAAATAAATTATGACCTCCTGAGTTAGGATTAACATTTGTTAATGACAACAAGTTATAAAAAGATAACCTTTCTAGTTCAGCATTATAAAACGGATCTTCATTTTGCCATAAATGCTGTGCTTCAAAAGCAAAAATATTTTTATCGTTTAGCGTATAATAGTAGTTTAAATTTTGATTGATAGAAAAAGGACTTTGCTCTGAAATTTGATTAATTGGTACAATTTCATCACCTGCATTTAAATATGTTCTTGATGACATTGTTGATTGTAATTGTTCTTGTTTAGATACTTTAGCAAAAATATCGTAATCTAATTGATTATTTGCATTAGGCTTATAACTAGAACTCAACTTAAACAATCCTAAATCACTTATTTGATTTATTTGATCCTTTGTTTTTTCTGTATTAATATATTTTATTGAAGATGGATTGTTTTGATCATATTCAGATATACTATTTTTATCAATCCCTGCATTGGAATATAAACGCTGGGTGGTTTCTTCCATATCTGTTTCATTTCCTGAGTAGATGGCAAACCCATTAATATCCCAAGTTTTTTTTGGAGAATAGCTAAAGTTTAAGGCTCCAAATTTCGATTCAATTTCTTTTGCTCTATTATTTCTTAAGGTTAAAAAAGCAATATCATTAGATCCTACATTAAAACTTGTTCCATTATTACCTCCAAACTGTCTAAAGCCTCCTGTGAACTTAAAATAATCCCTCATAGTAAAAGGCACTTCACCTATATTATTCATATCTGTAATAATATTTAGGCTATGTTTCGGACTATAATAAAATAGTTTTGGGCGCGCTAAGTATCTACTATCTTTCATCCCTACTCCCGTTCCTCCAGACACTTCACCAAACCAAAAGTTTTTCTTTCCTTCTTTTAGTTTAATGTTAATAACTACGTTATCTTCATTATCTGTCACGCTACTCATTTGCCCCACTTCAGTATGATTTTTAAGCACTTCAACCTTATCAATAGCATTAGCAGGAATGTTTTTTGTAGCCAGTTTAGAGTCTCCATCAAAAAAATCTTTTCCTTCAACCATTACTTTTTTTACCGTTTTACCTTCTACTTCAATCTCTCCATCATCATTTACTTCTACTCCTGGGAGTTTTTGAAGAACATCTCCTAACTTTTTTTCCGTTCCACTTTTAAAACTATCCGCATCATATACAATTGTATCACCTTTAACCGTAACTGGCATTTTATAAGTGATATTTACTTCATCTAAACTGTTATCTTCTTCTAAAGTAAGATCTTTAAACAAATTACTATCTTTTGTCTCTACATTAACTTCTGCTGTTTTTAAACCTATATAACTTACCTTTATACTGTAGGCTGCATTTTGAGCTAAATTTAATTTATAATTTCCCTTTGCATCAGTGAATCCATAGGAATCTAACTTTTTGGTAGCTTTGTTAATAGCAATTACATTTGCCATTTCAAGCGGAGTTCCTATACTATCTTTCACAACTCCTTTTAGTGTAATTTGGGCATTAGCTGTCCAGGTAGCTATGCAAATAGCTATGAATAATATTTTTTTCATTACATGATTTAATTATTTAGTAAGTGGCTTTTTTAAACTATAGCACACTAATACTATAAATAAGAGATAGGATTTAAGTTTAATACAATAATAACTACCCTTGTATCTCTATATTAAAGGAGTTTCCGTCTTTACTTTTTCGTCTATTTTTAAAACGTTCCATCATATCCTTCGTATGTTCATCCATAATATTATCAAATTCTTTTTGAGTAACCTTCTTCCCCTTAGTAGGCTCTTTTATTTCTGTTTTTTCTGACGGATTTAAAACGATTTCAGTACAAACAATTGTTTGTTTTCCATCTTGTACTTCTAAGATCAACCCTGGCAAACCCCAAAACTGTCCTGGACCATTACTAATAGGAATTACAGGAGTATACCATACTATAGTTTCAATAGTTACTTCTTCTTTTTTCTCTTCTGTTTCTCCATCTGTCATAGACATTGAAGTCCTAGTTTCTTTTCTAGTTTTAGTAGCTTTATAGCAAGTATAATTTCCAATGTTCTTAGTTTCCCCTGTCATTTTCCAATCAAAATTCTCTAATTTATCTTTTATTAAAAAACGTTTTCCACTTATTTCAGTTTTATTTATATACTTCTTCTTTGCTATATTTTTATACAAAATATCCGTTCCACCTCCATTACCCATTATTTGAATTTGCATTCCTTCTGTTTGAACTTGAGGGGAAGACAATTTTTCATTTTGTTTGTATGTAGATGCTGACTTATCAAAGCTTAAGGTATAAGTTTGCTGAAACTGTTTCTTTAATTGCGCCTGTAGCTTTTTTTGCATATCAGAGTTTGATGCACCCTTGCCATTGTCTATTTTTAAATCTATCTTTCGATGTGTCTTATAAGTAGCTTTTCCTTGAAAGTTTTGTGAAAATATTGATGTACTTAATAACAGTATTAATAATGTGATTTTTTTCATGAGTTTAGTTTTTAGCATTCAACACTACAAAGATGGTTACCGATACTGTCTTTTTGAGTTAACGAGTGTTAACGAGTGTTAAGCGATGTTTTTTATTCGTGTTAACACTTTATCTTTGAGGTATGAACACGAAAAAACATCGATGGATATTATATTTAATTAGTATTACCATTATTACTACAATCGTTATACAGTTTTATTGGAACTTTAAAAACTACCAACAAAACAAACAAAGAGTTATTAATGAAATTCAGCTAAGTTTAGACAATGCAGTTGAAGAATATTATGCTACTTTAACTAAAGAAAACTTTTTTACCATCGTAAAAGACTCAACTTCTAAAAAAGATTCTGGTTACGAAAATATATGGAAAGAAATTATCTCTTACCAAACTAAAGAAGAAAAAGACAGCATAGATATTACAGTTTCTTCATTTGATATTAAAACAGATAACTATGAAGATATCAAAAGGATAAATTCAAGTTTTATAGATTCTGTTATTATAGATACCCAACATAAAACTGAAAACCATCATCCTAAAAAGCTATCTAAAATTACTCAGTTTACTCAATTCTCTAAAAATCATAAATCAGGAATTCCTCTTGATTCTTCTGGAGTAAAAAAAGTGAAAGTTTTTAAAGGTAAGAAAGCCTCAGATAGCCTAAAATTAATAAAGGGACTACAAACTATTTTTATTTCTGTTCAAAATGATTCTTTGGATCATAACAAGTTAGATTCAATCATAAAAAAACAACTCACTACTAAAGGAATTTTAACTCCTTTTTATTTAAATCATTTTAAAAATGATACGTTATACCATTCTTCAAAAAAAGAAGATATCCCTATTCTAAACCTACAAAGTAATGCTAAGTCTACCTATGTTAAAAGTAATGAAAAACTAACCTTACTATATGAAAATCCTTCAGTAGAGATTCTTAAAAGAAGTTCAACAGGAATTATACTCTCACTTTTACTATCGCTTGCAGTTATAACTAGCCTATTTTATTTATTAAAAATTATCAATCAACAAAAAAAATTAGCTGAGATTAAAAACGACCTTATTAGCAATATTACACATGAATTTAAAACACCTATTACCACCATTTCAACCGCATTAGAAGCTATTAATAACTTTAATGCTATTGATGATAAAGAGAGAACTAAAAAATATATTTCGATTTCGTCTATACAAATAGAAAAACTGCATTTGATGGTTGAAAAATTACTAGAAACAGCTACACTTGACAGCGAGAAACTTCTTTTAAAGAAAGAACCTATTAATTTGGTTGAGTTAGTAGAAAATAACACAAAAAAGCATCAGTTTACCAATTCTGGAAAAACAATCCAATTCTCCGCAAACAAACTTCAAATAATTACTAATGTTGACCCTTTTCACCTAGAAAATGCTATTTCTAACCTATTAGACAACGCTATAAAATATGGAGGAGACAAAATAGAAGTGCACATCAATCAAGTATTAAACACTATTGAAATAACTATTGCTGATAATGGAAAAGGAATTGATAAAAACCAACAAGAAAAAGTCTTTGATCAGTTTTATCGTATTCCAAAAGGGAACACGCATGATGTAAAAGGTTTCGGTATTGGTTTATATTACACTAAAAAAATTATTGAAAAACACGGAGGTACCGTTTCGTTAATATCAAAACCAAACAACACCCTTTTTAAAATTGTTTTAAATTATGAGTAAAATTATTAAAGTTTTATTAGCAGAAGATGAACCTAGTTTAGGACAAATAGTAAAAGAAAGTTTAGAAACTAGAAACTTTAAAGTATTTCACGCTCTTAATGGAGAAGAAGCATACGAGGTTTACAAAAAAAACTTACCTGATGTTTTAGTTTTAGATGTAATGATGCCCAAAAAAGATGGATTTACATTAGCTAAAGAAATAAGGTTAGAAAACAAGCGTCTTCCTATTATATTTTTAACAGCAAAATCTCAACCTAAAGATGTTGTAGAAGGTTTTCAACATGGTGGTAACGATTATCTAAAAAAACCTTTTTCTATGGAAGAGCTAATTGTTCGCATAAATGCTCTACTTGATAGGGTTAAATTGAAAAACAATTATGATTCTATTAGCATTGGTAGCTATGTTTTTCATTACACTAAACAAGCACTATCTTTTAATAACGAACTTAAAAAGTTAACACATCGAGAATCGGAGTTATTATTTCATTTATCGCAAAATAAAAATGAAATACTAGACAGGTCTTTTATTTTAAAAAAGCTTTGGGGAGATGACGATTTTTTTAATGCTCGTAGTATGGATGTCTTTATTTCTAAATTAAGAAAGAAATTAAAATACGATGAAAATATTCAAATTGTAAACGTCAGAGGTTATGGATATAAATTGATTTGTTAAACTTGTTTCTGAGTACCTTTTTTTATGTAATTTTACCATCCCCTAATCTGGCAGTGCCAGCAATATTTAAAAACATTTTACACAGACAATTATGCACGTAGCAATTGCCGGAAACATTGGCGCGGGTAAAACCACTTTAACAAAACTATTAGCAAAACACTACAATTGGGAAGCTCATTTTGAATCGGTTGACGAAAATCCGTATTTAGACGATTTTTACGCCGAAATGGAGCGTTGGTCTTTTAATTTACAGGTATACTTTTTAAATAGTCGTTTTCGCCAAGTATTAGAGCTGCGTAAGTCTGGTAAAAAAATTATTCAAGATAGAACCATTTACGAAGATGCTCATATTTTTGCTCCCAACTTACACGCTATGGGGTTAATGACAAATAGAGACTATAGCAACTATTCTTCACTATTTGAATTGATGGAAAACTTGGTAACTCCACCCGATTTATTAATTTATTTACGTGCTGATATTTCTACACTAGTAGGTCAAATACATAAACGAGGTAGAGAATATGAAAACTCTATTAGCATTGATTACTTAAGTCGATTAAATGAACGTTATGAAGCTTGGATTAGCCAGTATACCAAAGGGAAATTATTAATTATTGATGTAGATAATTTAGATTTTGTTGATAATCAAGAAGACTTAGGTTATGTTATTGATAGAATAGATGCTCAAATAAACGGATTATTTTAAGTTTTAAAGAGCTTAAAACGACAATAACAAACCCTTTGTTTTTTATAAAAAAAACAAAGGGTTTTCTTTTATCAGTTCATGCTTTTATAAAATACCGAAATAAAAATTCGTCTTCAAATAGAAGTTTTATTCTCATATTTTACTTCTTCAAAAACAAGCTAATTACTACTACTTCAAAGAGTGTTATAATTTTTAAATTATACCTCCCTTTTTTATAAATAGTCACATACTCCACTTACTTTTTCACCTCAAATGGTTAATATTTGTGACAACTCATTTAAAAACATTCTTTAAATTTTAAATGTAAGTTTAATGATTTACAGGAAGCTGAAAATGTATTTTATTGAACTTTAAAAAAAGAAATAGAGTAAGCAATTAACTTAAATTAATAATTATGAAAAAAACATTTTTTTTATCTAAAGGGTTAGAAAAGTTTTCAAGCTTACAAGCTGATAATTTAGATCTTATTAAAGGAGGAGCCATTTATGTTGAAGAAGAAATTTATTACCCTACTAGTGGAGGAGGTAGAGTATGTCCTGACGGATTAGTTTGGAGTGACAAGCTACATAAATGTGTAAAACTCATAGAATTTGAAGCTGAAAAAGAGCACTTCAGATTATAACACAGCATTTTAAAATCTTCTCAAGGAAATTGTGCACTGTATAATTTCCTTGTTTTAATCAACATCTTTTCAAATTATGAACTTTAATTCTTTAGCCATAAAAATTGCTAGCAGGTGTAACCTTAATTGCTCATACTGCTTCATGTACAACCTTGGAGACACTACCTATAAAAATCAACCTAAATTCATGTCTTCAGATGTTGTTGATAATATTATTGAAAAGACTAAAAACTATATAAAAAAGTATAACAAAAAAGAATTTTCTTTTATTTTCCATGGAGGCGAACCTCTACTCGCTTCCAAAGACTTTTACATTGATTTTATAAGTAAGGTTCAAAAAATGCAACAAGAGCTAACTAATGTATCTTTCTCTTTTGACTTACAAACAAACGGTGTTCTTTTAGATAAAAGCTGGATACAATTATTTAAAAACTTAAACATTTACCCTAGTATAAGTGTTGATGGAACTAAAAAAGCACACGATATGTATCGAGTGGATCATAAAGGGAATGGCAGCTACGATACAGTTTTTGAAAGTGTCAAACTATTAAAAAATGAAATGAATTTTGCTGACATAGCCTGTGTTATTAATATTGAAGAAAGCCCAAAAGAAATTTACGATAGCTTTAAAAAAATGAATGTCAGTTATGTAAACTTTTTAATCCCTGACTATACACATGATAATTTTCCTTTCGATAAAAACAAAACCTTAATGGCTGATTGGTTAATTAATTTATTTGACATTTGGATTGGCGATCCCAAACGATTTAAGATTCCATTATTTTTAGGATTATTAAACTCTTTAATGAGAGTTAATGAAATTGCAAAAAATGAATCAACTGTTTTAGTTATCGAAACCAATGGAGAAATTGAAGCTATAGATTCTCTAAAAGCTTGCGGTCATGGTTTTACAAAAACTGGACTAAATATTAAAGAAAATAGTTTTCAAGATATACAGCACACCCCTTTAGGTAAATTATATTTTAATGATTTTAACACAAAGCTTTGTAAACAATGTTTAGAGTGCCCATTAAATGAAATTTGCAAAGGTGGCAGATTGGTTCATCGTTATAACAAAAAAAACGGTTTCAACAATCCTTCTGTTTACTGTAATGACCTAATTAAACTAATAGCTCATATACAAAAATTCTTTATATCATGTTACCCTGAATTACACGAAAAAGAAAATATAGAACTTATAAAACCAATTGAAATCACAAATTATCTTTCTACTATTGCCGAAAGTACTGACGCACTTTATAAAGAAGAATTAGAAGCTTTTTCTGAAAAAAACCAAGTAATTTCGATTTAATTTTATCATTAAGTTAAATCTCTTTTAAACTCACTTAGTAATATAGCCGTTGCTGTTGCTACATTTAAACTTTCAGTTTGTTGTAACTCACCAAACCTTGGGATGGTTACAGTATTTTTTACAATATCAGCAATTTCAGGAGAAATTCCATTTGCCTCATTTCCCATTACTAAAACTGCTTCTTTAGGTAATGATGTAGTATATACATTTTCACCATCCATATCTGCTGTATAAATAGGTAATGAAGTACTCCTTAAAAATTCAGGTAGGTCTACATATGAAACCTGAACTCTTGTTAACGATCCCATAGTAGATTGTACCACCTTTTGATTATAACAATCAACCGTATTTTTAGAACATACCAACCCAGAAATCCCAAACCAATCACACAGACGGATAATTGTTCCTAAATTCCCTGGATCGTTGACTCCGTCTAAAGCAACAATAAAACTGTCATTATTAATTTCTGCTTCCTTCGGAATCTTAAACAGACCTAATACCTTATTTGGTGTTTTTAGAGTACTTACTTTTTTCAACTCATTTTCAGAAATCAAAATAATCTTTACTTCTTTTGAAACCATAAATGACTCATCAGTAGTATATAATTCTTCTACCTCCAAAGAAGATGCAAGCAATTCATTAACCACCTTCACGCCTTCTGCCACAAATAATCGGTGCTTCTGTCTATACTTTTTTTGTTGTAAACTAGTTATTAACTTTATATTGTTTTTAGATAAACTCATTAAATTGTTTTTAACACTCTAAAACCACTAAAAAATAGTATTTTTGATTCTTAATACGAGGTGTAAAGTTAATGAAAAAACTTTCTTTCTTCTTTTTATTAGTAGTCTTATTCAGCTCATGTAGCACGATTAAATATGTTAAAGAAAACGAGTTATTGCTAGCCAAAAACACGGTATATATTGACAGTGTAAAAAACTCTAGTGATAACATTACTGAACTACTAATGCAACGTCCTAATGCTAAGGCTCTAGGTATGCCTTTATCATTGCATTTTTATAATTTAGGAAATCCTGAAGCTCCTAAAACACCAAGTGAATGGGCTAAAAAACACCCAAAAACCTATAATTTTTACAAAGATATTTTCTCTGAAAAACAAAGTATTGCTGTAGCAAAAACATTTATAGGATTTAATAATTGGTTTTTAACTAGTGGACAAGCTCCAATTATAATTGATGACAAAAAAACTAATAGGACTGTAGATAATTTAAAAGCTTACTTCCAAACTGAAGGATATTTTAGAGCAAGAGTTTCTTCAAAAAAAGATACTATTGGTAAAAAGAAAGGAGAAATTAGTTACCATATTACAAAAGGAAATCCTTCTTACCTTGACACCATAAAAACCTTTATTACATCGCCAGTTTTAGACTCTCTATATCAGCTTTCAAAAAACAAAAGCTATTTAAAACCTGGAGACCATTATAAAGATGACAACTTTATAAAAGAGGCTAACCGACTCGTTAAACTATTCAGGAACAAAGGAATATACCAATTCAATGAAAATTATATTTCTTTTGATATTGATACTTTAAAAAACTATGAAAGATCGGATGTAGATATTAATATTTCTGATAAAACTGTTCCTTTTCAAATTCAGAGAGTAAAAAAAGTAAATGTTTTTACCGATTATACCTACAACACAAGAAACTCTGAATACAAGGATACTACTACCTATAAAGGGATTAATTTTTATGCTCTTAAGAAATTAAAATATAATCCTAAGTACTTATCGCAATCTTTATTTATAAAACCAAATACTGTTTATAACGATTCTCTTAGAAGCTTAACACGAATACATTTAAGAGGACTAAAAAACTTTAAAGCAACCTCTATTCGATATAATGAGATCAGTGAAAACAAATTGGAAGCTAATGTGTATTTAACTCCTATTGAAAAATATACTTTAGGTTTTGAAACAGAACTGTCTCGTTCTAATATTCGTAACTTTGATGTTTCTTTAAAATTTTCATTAACTAATAGAAATACATTTAAAGGTGCTGAGCTTTTTAAACTCTCCGCTTTTGGTTCCTACTTTAATTCCAATAATGGACCTGGTTGGGAAATTGGTTCTGATATTTCATTAGAAGTACCTCGCTTTATGGTTCCTTTCGGATTGCATAAGTTAGTACCGAAAAGAATGTTTCCTAGAACTAAATTTTATTCAGGAATTGGAATTCAAAAGAATATTGGCTTAGACAAACAAAACATATCAGTTGGAATAGATTATAAATGGGACTACGATAAAAGAAAATCAATTCAATTAGAACTATTAAATACACAATATATTAGAAACCTAAATGTTGATAATTATTTTTCTATTTATAATTCAGAATATCGAAAATTAGCTGAAGTCGCTGAAATTTATGACCCTTCATACACTTTTCCAGATAATACACCAAGTAACTCTAATGAAATAATTCGTTTTGCTACAGATGTTATTACCGATCCTAGTTTTGCAGCTTCAAACCCTATTGAGTTTCAAAATGTTTTAAACCTTGCTAACAGATACAACATTGTAACTTCTGATTTTTTAATTCCTGAAATTGCTTACAGTTATACTTATAACAATCAAAAAAATATTAAAGATGCTAATTTTTCTTTTTTTAAAGTTAGAATAGCAAACTCAGGAAACATCATGGGAGTTTTATCGAAAAAGACTAATAATTCTGGGCAAAAGACCGTATTTAAAATTCCTGTTGCACAATATTTTAAAACCGACTTAGAGTATAAAAAATATTGGGATTTAGGTGATAACAATGTATTAGCCCATAGAACTTTTCTTGGTGCCGTTTTTACTTACGATAATTCCAGTGTTCCGTTTTCTCGTAGCTATTTTGCTGGAGGATCTAACGATATCCGCGCATGGAGAACCTACGACTTAGGACCTGGTACACGAGCTCCTGTTTTAGAATACAACATAGGTAGTTTAAAATTTTTAACCAGTTTCGAATACCGTTTTGATGTTTTTGGCTCTTTAAAGTCTGCTTTATTTATAGATGCAGGAAATATTTGGGATATAACCAATACAGAGTTTGTTGATGACCCGGCTAAATTTAACGGTTTTAAATCATTAAAAGATATAGCTGTTGGAGCTGGTTTTGGACTTCGTTATGACTTTAAATTCTTAATTGCAAGACTGGATTTAGGCTTCAAAGCACACGAACCATACTTAACAAATAGTAGATGGTTTAAAAACTTCAATTTCTCTAACTCAGTACTAAACATAGGTATTAATTACCCTTTTTAACAAAGTACTTTCTGCTAAAAATTTATCGCAACTTGTATAAAAAAGTGTAGATTTGTTCCATAATTTATGTAACACACTACTAAACAAATAAAAAATGATTAAACCTGGAGTTGCCACCGGAAAAGAAGTTCAAGAGATTTTTGAATTAGCAAAACAAAAAGGCTTTGCTTTACCAGCTGTTAATGTTGTAGGATCAAACACTATTAACGGTGTTTTAGAAACATCTAAAGAACTTAACTCGCCTGTAATAATCCAATTTTCTAATGGCGGTGCTCAATTCAATGCAGGTAAAGGCTTATCAAACGACAACGAAAAAGCCGCTATTGCTGGTGCAGTAGCAGGTGCTAAACATATACATTTATTAGCAGAAGCTTATGGAGTTCCTGTTATTTTACATACCGATCACGCAGCTAAAAAATTATTACCTTGGATTGATGGTTTATTAGATGCTAGTGAGCAATTTTATAAAGAAACAGGAAAACCTTTATACAGTTCTCACATGATTGATTTAAGTGAAGAACCAATAGAAGAAAATATTGAAATTTGTAAAGAATACCTTGCTCGTATGAGTAAAATGGGAATGACTTTAGAAATTGAATTAGGAATTACTGGTGGTGAAGAAGATGGTGTTGATAATTCTGATGTAGATGTATCTAAGTTATATACACAACCAGAAGAAGTTGCTTACGCCTATGAAGAATTAATGAAAGTAAGTCCTCAATTTACTATTGCTGCTGCTTTTGGAAATGTTCATGGAGTATACAAACCTGGAAATGTAAAATTAACTCCAAAAATTTTAAAGAACTCTCAAGAGTATATTTCAAAAAAATACAACGTTCCTCACAATACAATTGACTTTGTATTCCACGGAGGATCAGGTTCAACTTTAGAAGAAATTCGCGAAGCAATTAGCTACGGAGTTATTAAAATGAATATCGATACCGATTTACAATATGCATTTACCGAAGGAGTTCGTGATTATATGAAAGAAAAATCTGCATATTTGCAATCTCAAATTGGTAACCCTGAAGGAGATGATGTTCCTAATAAGAAGTATTATGATCCTCGTAAATGGTTGCGCGAAGGAGAACAAACTTTCAAAGCTCGATTAAAAAAAGCTTTTGAAGACCTAAATAATGTAAATACATTATAATATTCTTTGAAAAAGGAAAACCAAACAACTAAAGAATAAAAAACTAAATTATGGCTTGGTTTAAACGTACAGACAAAGGGATTCAAACCCCAACAGAAGAAAAAAAAGACACACCTAAAGGCTTGTGGTATAAAACCCCAAGTGGAAAAATAATTGATACCGACGAATTAAAAAAGAACTTATACGTAAGTCCAGAAGATGGATACCATGTACGTATAGGTAGTAAAGAGTACTTTGAAATCTTTTTTGATGACAATAAATTCAAAGAATTGGATCCAAAGTTATCAGCTAAAGACCCGTTAAAATTTGAAGACACTAAAAAGTATCCTGAAAAATTAAAAGCAGCTCAGAAAAAAACAGGATTAAAAGATGCTGTACGTACTGCCGTAGGTAAATCAATGGGAAAAGATTTAGTAGTTGCTTCTATGGATTTTGCTTTTATAGGAGGTTCTATGGGTAGTGTAGTTGGAGAAAAAATAGCACGAGCTATTGATTACTCAATCAAAAACAACATTCCTTTTTTAATGATTTCTAAATCAGGAGGAGCTCGTATGCAAGAAGCATCACTTT
This sequence comes from Tenacibaculum sp. SDUM215027, assembly GCF_050566205.1. Lineage (NCBI taxonomy): Bacteria > Pseudomonadati > Bacteroidota > Flavobacteriia > Flavobacteriales > Flavobacteriaceae > Tenacibaculum > Tenacibaculum sp. SDUM215027. The sequence goes on along the minus strand of NZ_JBNXUE010000001.1, from coordinate 1,136,981 downwards.
CTTTAATGCAATTAGCAAAAACATCTGCTAAACTTGCACAATTAGCAGATGCTGAAATCCCATATGTATCTTTATGTACCGATCCTACTACAGGAGGAACCACAGCTTCTTTTGCTATGTTAGGAGACATTAACATTGCAGAACCAAATGCGTTAATAGGTTTTGCTGGTCCACGTATTGTAAAAGACACTACTGGTAAAGATTTACCAGAAGGATTTCAACGTTCAGAATTTTTACTAGAACATGGTTTCTTAGATGCTATTTTCGAACGAAAAGACTTAAAAAAACAGATTAACTTATATATTGACTTAATACAGAATCAACCTGTAAGAGCATAACAAAAAAGCTAGCGTTTGCTAGCTTTTTTGCTTTCTATTTTTTTCGTTTTCAATCCAAAAAATAATCGTACATTTGCAACTTCAATGTGAATGCATTGAGTACATAATAATCATTTAAATAATATTGGCATGTATTTAACAAAAGAAGTTAAAGAACAAATCTTCGCAAAACACGGTAAAGGAGCAAATGATACTGGTACTGCAGAAGGTCAAATCGCGTTATTTACGCACAGAATTAACCACTTAACTGAGCACTTAAAGAAAAATCGTAAAGATTTTAACACAGAGCGCTCGTTAGTACGTATGGTAGGTAAGCGTAGAAGCTTATTAGATTATCTAAAGAAAAAAGAGATTAACAGATATCGTGCGATTATTAAAGAATTAGGAATTAGAAAATAATTCTACAAAAAAAGAGGCTCTATAAACGTGCCTCTTTTTTATTTTTACATGAAATTTATTTCTGACTAACAAACAGAAATTTATATATAAAAAGCTCAAAATTACTAACAACAATTTTGATTTTCCATTGGAGCAACAACAACACAACAACAACAAACAAAAACAAAACATTAGAATTAAAATTTATGATTCCAAAAGTATTTAGAGAGGTCATAGACCTTGGAGATGGAAGAACCATCTCATTAGAAACCGGTAAATTAGCAAAACAAGCACACGGTTCAGTTGTTGTTCAGATGGGAAAAGCAATGTTATTATGTACTGTAGTATCTAACTACAAGCAATCTGATGTTGATTTTTTACCATTAACAGTAGATTACCGAGAAAAGTTTGCCGCAGCAGGACGTTACCCTGGAGGCTTCTTTAAAAGAGAAGCAAGACCAAGTGATGGAGAAGTATTAACAATGCGTTTAGTAGACCGTGTTTTACGTCCTTTATTTCCAAAAGATTATCACGCTGAAACACAAGTTATGATTCAGTTAATGTCTCATGATGAAGAAGTAATGCCAGATGCTTTAGCTGGTTTAGCTGCTTCAGCTGTAATTCAATTATCAGATATTCCTTTCGAAACTCCAATTTCTGAAGCACGTGTTGCTAGAGTAAATGGAGAATTTGTGATCAATCCAAACAGATCACAATTAGCCGAATCTGATATCGATATGATGATTGGAGCTTCAGCAGATTCTGTAATGATGGTTGAAGGTGAAATGGATGAGATTTCTGAAGAAGAAATGGCAGATGCTATTAAATTCGCACACGAAGCTATTAAAGTACAATGTGCGGCTCAAGTTCGTTTAGCAGAAGCTTTTGGTAAAAAAGAAACTCGTGAATACGAGGCAGAAAGAGAAGATGAAGAGTTAGCTAAAAAAATTAACGATTTGGCCTATGCTAAATGTTATGACATTGCTAAAAAAGGAACTTCAAAAGCAGAAAGAGGCTTAGCTTTTTCTGAAGTAAAAGAAGAAATCATTGCTACTTTTTCTGAAGAAGAAATTGAAGACTACGGTAATTTAATTGGAAAATATTTTAACAAAGCACAAAAAAATGCTGTTAGAGAATTAACATTAGCTGAAGGACTACGTTTAGACGGGCGTACAACTACAGATATTAGACCTATTTGGTGTGAGGTTGATTACTTACCATCTACACACGGTTCTTCTATCTTTACTCGTGGAGAAACGCAAGCATTAGCAACTGTAACCTTAGGAACCTCTAGAGAGGCTAACCAAATAGACATGCCGTCTTACGAAGGTGAAGAAACTTTTTATTTACATTACAACTTCCCTCCTTTTTGTACTGGGGAGGCACGTCCTTTAAGAGGAACTTCACGTAGAGAAGTTGGTCATGGTAACTTAGCTCAAAGAGCCTTAAAAGGAATGATTCCTGCTGATTGCCCATACACCGTGAGAGTTGTATCTGAAGTGTTAGAATCTAACGGTTCTTCTTCTATGGCAACCGTTTGTTCTGGTACCATGGCATTGATGGATGCTGGTGTACAATTAAAGAAACCTGTTTCTGGTATCGCAATGGGGTTAATTTCTGATGGTGATCGTTATGCAGTTTTATCTGATATTTTAGGTGATGAAGACCACTTAGGAGATATGGACTTTAAAGTAACGGGAACCGCTGACGGTATTACAGCTTGTCAAATGGATATTAAAGTAAAAGGATTAAGTTACGAAATTTTAGTAAATGCATTAAAACAAGCTCGTGATGGTCGTTTACATATATTAGAAAAACTAACAGACACCATTGCTACTCCTAATGCAGAAGTGAAAGCTCATGCACCTAAAATGGTTACTAGAGTGATTCCTAACGATATGATTGGAGCATTTATTGGACCGGGTGGAAAACACATTCAAGAGTTACAAAAAGAAACTGAAACTACTATTGTTATCAACGAAGACCCTGTTACTGAAGAAGGAATCGTTGAGATATTAGGAACAAGTCCTGAAGGAATTGAAAAAGTTCTTGCGCGTATAGAATCAATGATGTTTAAACCTGAAAAAGGTTCTGTTTACGAAGTAAAAGTAATAAAGTTATTAGATTTTGGTGCCGTTGTAGAATATACTGAAGCTCCAGGAAATGAAGTTTTATTACACGTTAGCGAGTTAGCTTGGGAACGTACTAACAATGTTACAGATGTTGTTAATTTAGGAGATATTTTAGATGTAAAATATTTCGGAACTGATCCTAAAACTCGTAAAGAGAAAGTTTCTCGTAAAGCTTTGTTACCTAAACCTGAAGGTTATGTAGCTAGACCACCTAGAGATAACAATAGAGACAATAAAGGTCGTGATAATCGTAACCGCGATAATCGTCGTGACGATAGAAAACCTAGACAAGATAAAAAAGAATCATAAGATTCTATTTTTAGAAAGCAAAAAAACAACCAAATTTGGTTGTTTTTTTTGTTTTCTACACTTTACAGTAAAGAAAAAAGGCTGCTAAAATTAGCAACCTTTAACTTAGAGTTATTTCAGATCATTCCCCAATAATCATATAAAAATCTTACTCTATAAAGAAATCCAATACTATAACAGTTGAAAAACAAAATACCCTACCTTATTTTCAAAAATATATTTAAATAAAAAATCTTTTTTTAGCTTTTCTTTTTTTAGTTTTAGTTTTCTTTGCATCCCATTCATGAAAATACAACGAATTACATATATTTCTATAGGAACCAATCAAGGAGATAAGCTTGTAAACATTCAACAAGCAATCAACTCAATTGCAGATAAGGTAGGCGCTGTATTAAAAGTAGCATCTGTATATGAAACGGCTTCATGGGGATTTGATAGCAATAACTTTTTTAACACTTGCATTAAAGTTTCAACATATTTACCTCCTGAACAATTAATACTGAGACTACTTTCTATAGAAAAAGAACTTGGAAGAACTCGAAAAAATACTGAAGGATATTCTGATAGATTAATTGATTTAGATATTTTACTATTTGATGATGAAATTATCTTCTCTAAAACCTTAATCGTACCACATCCACGAATGTTAAAACGTAAGTTTGCATTAGTACCTTTGGTTGAAATTGCACGTAATGTTATCCATCCTATAAAGAAAAAACATTTGTATATCTGTCTGGAGAATTGTACTGATACTTCAGAAATCACAAAGCTTAATAAAAAACTAGAGCGACCTATTCCTATTACTGAAAAGTATAATTATATCGCTATTGAAGGTAATATTGGTGCTGGAAAAACTTCGTTAGCCAATATGATGTCTGACGAGTTTAATGCGAAAGTAGTGTTAGAACGTTTTGCTGATAATCCGTTTTTACCAAAGTTTTACAATGATAATGATCGTTATGCTTTTCCTTTAGAAATGAGTTTTTTAGCTGATCGTTATCAACAACTTTCTGATGATTTAGCACAATTCGATTTATTTAAAAACTTTATTGTTTCTGATTACTACATTTTTAAATCGCTCATTTTTGCACAAATTACTTTGCACAGTGATGAATATAAGTTGTATAGAAAAATGTTTGATTTAATGTACAAAGAAATCACTAAGCCTGATTTGTATGTATATTTATACCAGAACACTGAGCGCTTGTTAGAAAACATTAAAAAACGAGGACGTGATTACGAGCAAAATATAGAAGCTGGTTATTTACAAAAGATTCACGATGGTTATAGTAACTTTATCAAAACACAACCTGATTTAAACATTCTAATTGTTGATGTTTCGGATTTAGATTTTGTAAACAACCCTGATGATTATGAAACTATCATTAATAAGATAAAAAACTACAATACATAAAAAAGCAGCTTTAAAAGCTGCTTTTTTTTATTTCTGAATTAACTCTAGCTTTTCAGCAAAGTAGTCACAAAAATCACGCATAGTTGCGCTCATTTTTTCGTCGTTTGTTGCTCTTTCAAAAGAATTTGCCATAGACACCAAGGTTTGATGAAAAAACTGCTTCATTTCATCCACAGGCATATCCTTGGTCCATAAATCCATTCGTAAGGTATCTTTTTGTTTATGATCCCAAACAGATAGCATAATTGCTTTTGATGCTTCATCTTTTATACCTCCGTCTTCTGCATTCCAAGTAATTGCTTCAGGAACTTTGTTTTCGTCTAGTCCTACTTTAAATGTTATTTTTGATGTATGCTCTACCGCCATTATCTTTTTGGTTTATATCTTGAGTTTTTGAAGATTTCCTCTTCACTTGTTTGTAATAATTGATGCAAAGATACATCATTCTTTTGCATGTACGAACGTACAATTTGCCAACCAATCCACTCCCCTATTCTACCTGGTGATTGACTATCTTGTTCCATATAAAACTTAGAAAATGGAGCTAAATCTAAAAAACGCTTATCAACATCTTTGCTTGTACTATACAACAAATCTTTTTCTATAAAATACATCCATATTTGTTCTTCATTACTTTTTGCCCAATCTATTTTTGCTTGTGAATATCCTATTTTAGTAGCATCAGGTGTATTGGGTAAATAAGCATCAAGCAAATACATTTTTTTTCCGCGATAAATCATTTTATCAATAAAGCTTCTCGCCATACTTGGTAACATTTGTTTACCAACAATAGCTTTAGCAACATCTACCGCAATATGTTCTTTCGTATTATTTTGTTTTACATAAGCTGGATAATCATTATAAAATTCATGCTTTCCACCTAAATAAGCATCTAAAGAAATCAACAATAAACTATCGGTATATACAATTCTATTGTTGTAATCAATATTCGTTAGCATTATAATTACCTTTGGACTTACAAATCTTGGATTATAGTATTTTACATGCTTAAATAATGATGTTAATTGCTCTTTTTCTTCTACAACATCAGGAAAAACTTTTTGAGTTTCAACAAACAACTCCTGCTCATCTTTGTTATGAATTTTATTTATCCAAACACTATCTGGTTGTGAAGGAAAAAACATTGGATATTTTTCTTTTGTCTTAGTAAGTTCCTCTGGTTTAGTATTATAAAAATCAACATCAAAACGTTCTAAATCAACATTTACATTAATACTTGACACATCAACATCTAACTTATTACTTTCATCATTTTTACATGAAAGACTTACAAGAACTAAGACAACTAGTGCTAAAATTTTTCTCATGAACTTTAGTATATTTACATTCTAAATTACAACGTCGAAATTACTAAATTAGTTTTTACAACTTAACTGTAAACTATTAAAATATCACAAAAATGAATACTCCTAAGGTTGCTCAACACATTATAAACTGGTTAAAAGATTATGCTACTAATGCAAAAGTAAATGGTTTTGTTGTAGGAATTTCTGGTGGTATTGATAGTGCAGTTACCTCAACATTATGTGCTAAAACTGGTTTACCTACTTTATGTGTTGAGTTACCAATTCATCAAGCTAAAAGCCAAGTAAGTAGAGCTAACGAACACATTAAACTATTAAAAGATCGTTTTAATAATGTGAGTGAAGCTGAAGTAGATTTAACTTCTACTTTTGAAGATTTTAAAACTATTGTTCCTCAAGTTGAACCTTCTGCTAAAGTTGATTTAGCTTTAGCCAACACTAGAGCCCGTTTGCGCATGACAACCTTATACTATTTTGCTGGATTACATGGTTTGCTAGTTGCTGGGACAGGAAATAAAGTAGAAGATTTTGGTGTAGGTTTTTATACTAAATATGGTGATGGCGGTGTGGATTTAAGCCCAATTGCAGACTTAGTAAAATCAGAAGTGTATGAGTTAGCAGCTCATTTAGGCGTTCCTACTTCTATCCAAAAAGCACAACCTACTGATGGTTTATTTGGTGATAGCAGAACAGATGAAGACCAGATTGGAGCTTCATACGATGAGTTAGAATGGGCTATGCATATGCAAGACGCAGGAAAAACTGTAGATGATTTTTCTGGTAGAGAGTTAGAGATATATAAAATATATACGCGCCTTAACCGAATTAATCAGCATAAAATGATTCCTATTCCTATTTGTGAAATACCTAAAGAATTAAAGTAAGTTAACCGACATCATTTGTCGTTTAATCCTTTGGTAAGCACTCTTTTTTTGCCCGTTAGATATATTAAAAGGTAATATAATTAGCAATCTGAGCAGCTCTAGAATTTGCAGCAACTTTCTCATTTTTCTTTGGTTTCTTGTTCTTTTCGCGAGTAAAGTTACAAAAAAAATGTTAAGACCCTTAAAATCCTAAACATTCAGCAATTTATCAGCCTTAAATTACTCGGTTCAGTTTTTCGAAAAGACGCTTTTTTAACCCTGTATAGTTCCCTATTTCTTCTAGATTAGGTATTGTTTTTTGTTCTTGACTTTCTTGCATAATTTCTTTGATTTTTTCTTCAATTAAAACTCTACGCAAGTTTAAAATAGCATCAGTTACCAACTTTGGAAGAATTTTAACTGTTTCTGTTACAAAAACTTCCTTACGCTCCCAATCACTCAAGTTATATTTTTCTTCATCCATCAAAATATTAGTTACTAAACTAGATATTTGAGGGTTTTCATGCATTACCAAATGATCTACTTTAATTTTTTCTTCTTGATTTAATTGATGAATTAATTCATAATAGGTCAATCGAAATATTTCATTAGTAAACTCTATTTCGTCTTCTTGTAAGTTTAAGTACAACTCGTTTGAAACCGTATTTTGGTATTCTTCTTTTTCTAAAAAAGGACGACCTCTTTCGTCAACTGCATCTACCCAGTTCACAAAATCAACAATTTCGTTACCATATAACAACAATATTCTAATAATTTCTTTCTCTAGAATATTTAATTGATTAATGCTTTGCTGTAACTTTCCTTTTCCTCCTTTTATAGCTTCCATAGAAGCTTGCCCTTGTTCTTGGGAATAATCTAGAGGTGGTTGATTAGGGTCTTGTCCTACACTACTTTTTCTTACTGATGCCGCTCCTTTTTTTAGTAATTGTGCAAGCTCGCTAAATAGTACTCTCTCTGAAATATCCATGATACGTGCACACTCTTGTACATACACTTCTCGTTGGATACCGTCAGGAATTTTAGAAATACTTGTAACAATATCTCTAATCAATCCTGCTTTTTTCACAGGATCATTCGCCGCTTCTTTCATTAATAAAGAAACTTTGAACTCAATAAAGTCTTGTGACTTCTCCTCTAAATACTGTTTTAATTCAGCATTAGAGTGTGCTTTGGCAAAACTATCAGGGTCTTCTCCTTCAGGAAAAGCCACTACCCTAACATTCATTCCTTGTTCAAGAATTAAATCAATCCCACGAAGTGAAGCTCTAACACCAGCTGCATCACCATCAAAAAGCACTGTAATATTTTGTGTTAATCTATTCACCAAACGAATTTGATCAGGTGTTAACGCAGTACCAGAAGATGCTACCACATTTTCAATACCAGATTGGTGAAACGAAATTACATCAGTATACCCTTCTACTAAAAAACAGTTATCTTCTTTAGCTATTTCTTTTTTTGCTTGATATAACCCGTAAAGAATTTTACTTTTATGATAGATATCACTCTCGGGTGAATTCAGGTATTTTGCGGCCTTTTTATCATTTGTAAGTATTCTACCTCCAAAACCTAAAATACGTCCCGACATACTATGAATAGGAAACATCACACGCCCTTTAAATCGGTCGAACTTTCTATCTTCTGCTCCACCTTCTTTTACAATTGTTAAACCGGTAGATCTTAAGTATTTTAAATCGTAGCCTTTAGCTAGCGCAGCTTTGGTAAAATTATCCCACTCGTCTTTACAGTATCCTAAATCGAATTTTTCAATAGTATCTTCTCTAAATCCTCTTTCTTTAAAATAAGATAATCCAATAGCTCTTCCATTTTGAGTGTTCATCAACACATCGTGAAAGTATTCTTTGGCAAACTTAGAAACCAAAAACATGCTTTCACGCTCATTTACCTGCTGCTTTTCCTCGTCAGATTGTTCGGTTTCTTCAATTTCAATATTGTATTTTTTAGCTAACCAACGTATCGCTTCAGGATAGGTGTAATGCTCGTGTTCCATTAAAAAAGAAATCGCATTCCCTCCTTTTCCGGTACTAAAATCTTTCCAAATTTGTTTTACTGGTGATACCATAAACGAAGGTGTACGTTCGTCAGTAAACGGACTTAACCCTTTAAAGTTACTTCCTGACTTTTTTAACTGCACGAATTCTCCTATCACTTCCTCTACTCGGGCGCTCTCAAAAACTCTATCTATGGTTTGTTGGGTTATCATATACTATACAAATATACTACTAGTTTTAAAAGTTATCTTATTATAACAAAACTCTAGGCAAAATTAATTTGCTAAAAACATATATTTACATAATTTTGGCAAAAATTCCCCTTATTATGAAAACAATTACCCCTTTTTGTTTTGCAACATTATTTGCATTTAACATTTATTCTCAAGAAACAATTCGAATTCCTGATATTGGTTTAGAGGAATGCTTGATTAATTTAAAAATTGACTCTAATGGTTTAAACGGAAGTATTACTATTAGTGATGCCGAATATGTTACCAACTTAAATGTTAACGATCCTGTTACAAACAAAGACTTGCCTAATGTATATTCAAAAATTAAAGATTTAACTGGTTTAGAGAGTTTTCCTAATTTAAAACGTTTGGATTGCTTTGGTAATAATATCAAAAAGATTGATTTATCACAGAGTTCTTCTATAAGCTTTTTGAATTGTAGTGAAAATAAAATTGAACGTTTAGATGTAAGTAAAAATCATAATTTAACTTACATAAGTTGTGATTACAACAAGTTAACCTCGTTAATTCTTGGTGAAAATTCTAATATTCAAAGTTTATATGCTAGTTACAACCAACTTACTGCATTAGACGTTTCAAACTGTCCTAATTTGGAAAGTATGGATGTTACAGGAAATAAAATTAAAACTATCATAGTTAGTGATGATCAATTAGCTAATATCCCTCAAGGGTGGTATAAAGACGAAAAGACTATCTATGCAACGAGTAGCGGTGCTGTGGCTGACAAGAAGGTTGTAGAAGAAAAAATAGTTGTAGAAGAGGAAGCAGTAATTGAGTCAACTGAAGATGTTAAGCCTGAAACAGTTAAAAAACCTATAAAAAAATATGCTGACAGCTTTATACAAATAGTTGTTTCTGAATATGAGAAAAGTGTATTAAACGAAACATACTTAAAGCAAATAAAAAAAGAGCTTACACATAAGTACGACATTAAAGATGAAGAACTTACTGAATGGATACAACAACACAGTAAGCTTCATAAAACAGAGTAATAGCTTTATTAAAATAACATAAAAAAAGCCATCAATTTTTTGATGGCTTTTTTATTTCTTTCAGCTAAGTATACTTATGAAGCTGCTCTTAGTTTCTTTAATGCTGACTTTGTTAACTTAGACTCTGCATATTCTTTCGTTACTTTAAAGTCTTTTTCATCAGAACTTGGCATGTCGAACATTGCATCGGTTAAAATAGCTTCACATAATGAGCGTAATCCACGAGCACCTAATTTATACTCTACCGCTTTGCTAACAATAAACTGTAATGCCTCCTCAGTTATTTCAAACGTTACGTCATCCATTGAAAACAACTTAGTATACTGTTTTATAATTGAGTTTTTAGGCTCCGTTAAAATAGCTCTAAGCGTTTTTTCGTCTAACGGATTCATATAACTTAATACTGGTAAACGACCAATAATTTCTGGTATTAAACCAAACGATTTTAAATCTAAAGGTGTAATATATTGTAATAAGTTTTCGTGATCGATTTTATCTTCTTCAACTGAAGCACTATAACCAACCGCTTGCATATTTAAACGCTTGCTAATAAATCTATCTATTCCAGAAAATGCTCCTCCAGCAATAAATAAAATATCTTTAGTATTTACTTCAATAAACTTTTGTTCTGGATGTTTTCTTCCGCCTTTAGGGGCCACATTTACAACGGCTCCTTCTAATAATTTCAACAATGCTTGCTGCACTCCTTCACCAGAAACATCACGTGTAATTGATGGGTTATCACCTTTACGAGCAATTTTATCTATCTCATCAATAAATACAATACCTCTTTCAGCTTTTTCAACATCGTAATCAGCTGCTTGTAGCAAACGACTTAAAATACTTTCAACATCTTCTCCTACATAACCTGCTTGTGTTAACACGGTAGCATCTACAATAGAAAATGGTACATTTAGCATTCTTGCAATTGTACGAGCTACTAAGGTTTTTCCTGTTCCTGTTTCTCCTACTAAAACGATGTTTGATTTTTCAATCTCTACCTCATCTTCGTCATCTCTGGTTTGTAACAATCTTTTATAGTGATTGTATACTGCTACAGACATTGCTCTTTTAGTTTGATCTTGCCCTATGATATATTCATCTAAAAAAGCTTTAATTTCTTTTGGCTTTTTTAAAGTAAGATCTTTTGATAAATCACTTGTTTTAGCTTCAGCTATTTCCTCTTCTACAATTCCATGAGCTTGCTCAATACATTTATCACATATATGTGCATCTAAACCTGCGATTAATAAATCGGTTTCTGGTTTTTTACGCCCACAAAAGGAACATTGTAAATTTTCTTCTTTCGACATCTTATCAGCTTATTGCCAACAGCTCACTGCTATTAGCTGTTTATTATTTTCTAGTTAAAATTTCATCTACCATTCCGTAAGCTTTCGCTTCGTCGGCTTTCATCCAATAATCTCTATCAGAATCTTGGTTTACTTTTTCTACTGTTTGACCTGAGTGTTTAGATATTATTTGGTACAACTCATCTTTTAATTTTAAAATTTCACGAGCTGTAATTTCAATGTCAGATGCTTGCCCTTGTGCTCCACCTAATGGTTGGTGAATCATAATACGAGAGTGTGGTAACGCTGAACGCTTCCCTTTTTCTCCTGCACACATTAATACAGCTCCCATAGATGCTGCCATACCTGTACAAATTGTTGCAACGTCTGGTTTTATAAACTGCATGGTATCATAAATACCTAAACCAGCATATACTCCACCTCCTGGTGAATTGATATAAATTGAAATATCTTTATTAGCGTCTACACTCTCTAAGAATAATAATTGTGCTTGAATTACATTAGCTACTTGGTCATTAATTCCTGTACCTAAAAAGATAATTCTATCCATCATTAAACGAGAAAAAACGTCCATTTGAGTAATGTTCATTTGGCGTTCTTCCATGATGTATGGAGTTAAACTACTTGTTATTTTCCCTAAGTAACTACTATTTATTCCGTGGTGCTTTGTTGCGTATTTTTCGAACTCTTTTCCGTAATCCATTTTTAAAATGTTTTTGGGTTATAAAGATGTAAATATAAGAACTATTTCGTTAGTATTTTGTTACAGTTAATGGCTAAAAAAACCTGAATGTACATTCAGGTTTTTATTTATAACATCAGTAATTAACTGTTATTTGTACACTTCTTTAATGAAATCTTCGTAAGAAACTTCTTTAGTATCAAAGCTCATGTTTTCTTTATAAAAAGCTAATAATTTTTGGCTTATTAATTGAGATTGTAATTTTTGAGCTTCATCTTGGTTTTGTAAGATTCTTCCAGCGATATCATCTAACTCTTTTTCCTCTGGATTCATGTTTCCAAACTGAGCCATTTGGGCTCTAATAAATCCTTTTGCATAGTCTACTAACTCTGCATAGTCTAATTTAATATCGTTATCCTTCATAATCTTTCCTTCGATTAATTGGTAACGTAATCCTTTTTCAGACTTGTTGTATTCTTCAACAGCTTCTTCAGAAGTTAATTCTTTTTCTCCAGCAGTTTGTAACCACTTTTGTAAGAATTCAGCAGGTAAATCAAACTTTGTATTATCTACTAAGTTCTCAGTAATTGCGTTTAACAATTGTTGATCTGCTTGTTGTTGGAATTGCTTTTCTGCGTCTTCTTTAATTTTATCTTTTAATTCAGTTACAGTTTTTACACTTCCGTCAGAAAATAATTTATCAAATAATTCTTGATCTAATTCTGCTGGTTCTATTTCAGTAATTTCTTCAATAGTAAATGTTACAGGAATGTCTAAGTCGTGAACCTCATCGTGAGATACTCCTATAGCTCCCTGTAACTTGTGCTCATCTTCGAATAAGTTTTTAGTTTTTAATTCTAAAACGTCTCCTACTTTAGCACCTACAAACTTTTTTAAGTTTGTTTTTCCTTTAATATCTTTTACAGAAATTGTAGATTTTTTGTTGATTTCTTTCTCTTCGTTTACGAAAGTACCTGTTACGTTAGTTTCTTCGGCAGCTTCGTCTTTAGTAGACATTTTACCGTAACGAGATTGAATATTTTCAATTTCTTTCTCGATTAACTCGTCAGTAGCAACAATGTTATATTGAGTTACTTTACTTTTTGGCTTTAAGTTTACATCGAACTCAGGAGCTAATCCTAATTCAAACTCAAAAGAGAATTTATCAGCATCCCAATTGAAATCTTCTTGTACTCTTGGTAACGGGTTACCTAAAATATCTAATTTCTCTTCAACTAAGAATTTGTTTAACGATTCTTGTAAAAGCTTATTTACCTCATCAATCATTATTGATTTTCCGTATTGTTTCTTTACCATTCCCATTGGTACATTACCTTTTCTAAATCCTGGAATGTTTGCTGTTTTACGGTAATCGTTTAATACTTTTGTTACTTTATCTTGATAATCTTCTGCAACAATATCAACTTTTACAACTGCATTTAATGCGTCTACGTTTTCTTTTGTTATATTCATCTTAAAAATCTGTTTCTTAAAAAATCGGGTGCAAAATTACTACTTTATTTATTGATAACCAAGACTTTTAGCTACAAGAATATTATCTTTTTTACCTCCCTTATTTTCTAGTTTTTAATATTTTAGGTTACTTATTCGTCTCCTTCTTTTAATAGTGAAAACATTATTGACCTGAAAATTGACAGCAATACACTGAACAAGAGCGCTGTAAAAAATCCGCTAACAGCAAATCCTGACACTAGTTTATCTGCCAATAATATAATAACCGCATTAATTACAAACAAGAACAACCCTAGTGTAACGATGGTTGCTGGCAGTGTAAAAAACACTAGCAACGGACGTACAAATAGGTTTAACAAAGCAATTACTACCGCTACAATTACTGCGGTTGTATAACTTGCTACCGCTACCCCTGGTAAAATATTTGCCAATACAATTACTGCTAATGCAGTTAACAATACTTTTAAAAATGTTTTCATTTTTCTTTTTTATTTAATTGGTTATGAATTATAAATTTACTCTTTTTTCACTGAAACTATTAATTCGTAACACTTCATATACTTTACCACAACCATACCAAAAACAGAAACCTGCTGTTTTGGCAGTCAGAAAAGTTAACATTAAATTAGCCCCTAATTTTAACCAAAAAAACAAGAAACAATAACTTTACTACAAGAAGAAATATTAAAAAAGTACTTCGAAGGCTTAGACAATCATAAAAGCAAGATAGGTTTTGCTAATTCATATTTAATACAAGTATAAAAACTTAATGATTTATGTAGATTACAACAACAGCGAGAATAACACACAAGTACAAGCTGAAAGGGGATGTGCTCATACAGGATGTACGGATTGCTGCATGTATCGAAAAGCTCAACGCTTATCAAATTCTAATTTCTTTGATAAAGCTATCTTCATTCTGACTGCCGCCTCATCTACAGCTGAATGGTTTGGCTCTTGTGGTTGGGGTTGTATATAATTTATTAAACTATTCCAACAATGAAAAACAATTTAGCTCATATAGAAACGAAGAGAGATTATTTATTTGCAAGTGCTGCACCTGCTTTATTATTTATAACTATTAAAGGTGTAATACCTACTTTTATTTACGTTTTCCTAATCTTAATAGTAGCTTTTTATTTTTTCCCTTTTAGACTAATAGGTAAAACCATCAAAAACATGAGCTACTTTGATAAAGCAATATTGATAATAACTGGGGTTCTTTTTTCGACAATTTTATCTTTTTCTATATTAAATTTATACGTTCCTGATAGCTCTTTTTTTTCAAACACTATATTGGCTCTCAGTTTTGTTAACTTTTTGATTATGGCTTACTATTATTTAAAACTTAATAAATTCTTATTAGTAAATTTTATATTTTGTTTTGTAACATCTATGCTAATTTTCTAAGATATTACAACTGGTAGACCTAATTAAATACCAGCAGGCAATAACATATGTTACCACTTACTGGTATCATTTAATAAAGTAATACCTAAAATGCTCAAAAAACACCTAGAATCATATAACATTCTCACCAAAGAAGAAATAGACAACTTTGTAAAGTTAGTCAGGTATAAAAAACTTAACAAAGGGGATTTTTTTATTCAAGAAGGTAACACTTGTAAAGAAGTTGCTTTTATAGCTTCGGGTATTTTCAGGTCGTTTTATCATTCATCTGATGAAAAAGAGGTCACCTATTGTTTGTTATCAGAAAATTCATTTGTTACCGCTTACTCGTCTTTTATTTCTCAAACAAAAACCAACGAAAACATTCAAGCGTTAACCGACACTGAGTTGTATAGCGTAACCAAAGAACAGTTTGTAGCCCTAGAAAATTCAAGCACTAATTGGTTACGTCTTTTTAAAATATTTGCTGAGCAAGAATATATAAATCTTGAAAACAGAGTTTTTGTGTTACAAAATGAAAGTGCTGAAAACCGTTATAAAAAACTACTAGAAACACACCCTAGTTATTTACAAACCATACCTCTGCAATACCTTGCTTCATATTTAGGAATTACACAACGACATTTAAGCCGAATTAGAAAATCGGTTTTTTATTAGACAATTGTCCTTTTTAAACTTCTAAAACCACCCTTACTTTGCTTCATAATCTCAAAATATATTATGAAGAATATTTTATTAATAAACGGACACCCAGATAAAGAAAGTTTTAACCATGCACTAGCCGCTTCTTACAAAAAAGGTGCTTTGGAAACTAACGCTACAATTGAAGAAATTACTATTACTGATTTAAACTTTAATCCAACCCTTAAATATGGTTACCGAAAAAGAACTGAACTTGAACCTGATTTGCAAGAAGCTTTAGCTAAAATTAAAAAAGCAGATCATATTGCTTGGGTCTTTCCTGTTTGGTGGGCAGGATACCCTGCAATGATGAAAGGTTTTATTGACAGAGCTTTTTTACCAGGAATTACTTTTCAGCCTATTGAAGGAAAACCTTTTCCTGAAAAGCTTTTAAAAGGTAAAACCTCGCGACTCATTATAACTTCGGACACCCCTGGTTGGTATGATTATCTTTTCATGAAAAGACCTGCTATTAGACAATTTAAAAAAGGAACATTGGAATTTTGTGGTATTAAACCTGTTAAAACTACTTTCTTTTCAGTAATAAAAGATTCAACCTCAGAGCAAAGAAATTTGTGGTTAAATAAAGTATACACATTGGGTAAAGACCTACAGTAACAAATTCTACTCTACAAGCTGAAGAATGTTTTAGCTTGTAGAGATTCAAAACCTTCTTCTTTTTTGAATAACTTTGCTAGAACTCCAATTAAAAACACAAAATGGATACTAGCAAAATTGTAACCTCAATAAAAGTTACCGACTTTAATCAAAATGAAGTTGATTTACTTGAAAAGTATGCTAACAAAATTCTATTATTGTTGTTTTACAACAATGCTTGTTTAGGTTGTACTGGTAGAGCTATTCCACTTGCCTATAAATTCAAGCAAACCTATGAAGATATTGAAGTTATTGGTATTCATAGTAATTTTAACACCAACACTGTTTCTAAAGAAGACATTCTAAGTATTTTTACCGTTAACGAGCTTCCATTCCCTATTTATATAGATAACAACCACAAAATGTATGATTTTTTTAATTCTGAAGGAACGCCACAGTGGATATTATTAACTCCTAAAGGCGAAGTGTTTCGTTCTATTTTTGGTTCTCAAGATAATGCTCAAAACAGACTACACTATGCTTTAGAAAGCCTAACCAAAAACGAAGATTAAGTTATAAGTAAAATATTCAGTAGTTATTTTTTCAAAACTTCTGACACTTGTGTAGCTATTGCTTCTTTTACTTCTTTATCTTCTAACAACAAATGTATTAGGTTATCTTTCACCTTACTTTTTATATCCTGCAAGTTGTATTTAGCTGCCGGTTCGTTAGCTTTTGTTACACTGTTATTCGTTAAAAGCATTTCTTCTTTACCTGTAAGTAACCAAGTAGGATTTATCTCTGGAAAAGAATGTAGAATTTTGTTTAACACATTACTTTTAAATGACGATTTTCTTCTTATTGCAGTACCAATAGAATTGTTAGACACATCTATAATCTCTTCAAAAGACCTAATATTAAGCCTTTTATAATTAATCACTTCTTCTACTCTCTTGTATGTTTCATCTACAAAATCACCCATTCAAAAATAACTTTTTTCTAAAATTTATTTAATTTTGTTTTCTTTATTTAGATTTTTGTTTGTATTTTTACTTCGTAATAAGTACAGGATACGTACAAATATAAATTAAAAAGTGCTATCAACTTCTAAAAAACAATTTGAGTTTTTATGATAACTGCTATACAACGAAAAGAATTAGAAAAAATAAAACCTCCTAAATATCGTGAGAAGGTAAGAAACTACCTAAGTCAAATTGGACATGATTTCTCTTTAGAAACTATCCAAAAAGTATATTCAGGAAAAAGAAAAAACTTAATTATTGAAAAAGCCATCGTAGCTGTTTTTAATAATTACTTAAAAGACCAACAAACAACTGACAGCAATATAAATATCCTAATAGATAAGATAAACAGTGATTTCCCTTAATAGTTTTTTGTTTTTCGCCGGGGGGCGAGTATTTCAAGCGAGGGACTAGGGATTAATAAATTCCTCCTCGCTTTTTATTTTAGAAAAGTTATAGCTTCTTTATAAAAATCCTTTGGATTTTCAGCATGTAGCCAGTGCCCAGCATTGGCTATAGTTTTTACCTCTGCTTTTGGAAAGTGTGCTTGGATTAATGGTTCATCTTCTTTTGAGATATAGCCTGAATTTGCTCCGCGTAAAAACAACGTTTTTCCTTCAAAAACAGTAAAAGATGGTAAAGCTACCCCTACTTCACTATTATTTTCAGTCAGTGACTTTAAGTTAAACCGAAACGCTAGTTCGTCTTTTGTTTTTCTGTATACGTTTTTTGCTAAAAATTGACGAATTCCTTTCTCAGGAATTAGCTCTGCAAGTTTTTCATCTACTAACTTACGTGAGGTTTGTACTGAAAAATCTACAGAATTTAATGCTGCTAAAATTTCGTGATGATGTGGCGGATACGTTCTTGGAGAAATATCTGCAACAATTAGTTTATTTACCAACTCAGAGTACTCAGTTGCAAATAACATTGCTGTTTTCCCTCCCATGGAATGCCCCAACAAGTCAACTTTTTCAAGATTATGGTATTGAATATAATTATACAAGTCTCCAACCAACAATTCGTAATCAAAAGCGTCTGCATGAAAACTTCGCCCATGATTTCGTTGATCTATCAAATGCACTTCAAACCCTTCTTCAGCAAATTTATTAGCATGCGATTTCCAATTATCACCCATACCAAAATATCCATGCAAAATAAGTAACGGTTTTCCTTCTCCAATTATTTTTGAATGTAATACCTCCATAACTACTGTAAACGGTGTAAATACATATTCACAACATTCTCTAAGCCTAAATACAAACTTTCTGATATCAACGCATGTCCTATTGACACTTCAGCCAAATGAGGAATGTTTTGTTTAAAAAATTGAATATTATCTAAACTTAAATCATGACCAGCATTAACTCCCATCCCTAATTCATTTGACAAAATAGCAGCTTCTGCATACGGTTTTATCGCTTCTTTGTTCCCTTTTTCGTACTGAGTAGCAAA
The DNA here is from genome assembly GCF_050566205.1 of Tenacibaculum sp. SDUM215027. Classification (NCBI taxonomy): domain Bacteria; kingdom Pseudomonadati; phylum Bacteroidota; class Flavobacteriia; order Flavobacteriales; family Flavobacteriaceae; genus Tenacibaculum; species Tenacibaculum sp. SDUM215027. The sequence goes on along the minus strand of NZ_JBNXUE010000001.1, from coordinate 1,118,310 downwards.
CTCTTCAGTATACAATTCAATTCTATCAGTTCCAGTTTTTGCAGCAGCTTCAATCAATTTTAAATCAGCATCAATAAAAATTGACGTTCTAATTCCTGCATTGTTAAATTCAGCAATTACTTCTTGTAAATACGATTGATGCGTTATAGTGTCCCAACCAGCATTTGACGTAAGTTGATGTACACTATCTGGAACCAATGTTACTTGCGTTGGCTTAATTTGTAAGACCATTTGCTTAAACTTATCAATTGGATTACCTTCAATATTATATTCAGTAGTTACAATTGATTTTAAATCATAAGCATCTTGGTAACGAATATGACGCTCATCTGGTCTTGGGTGAATAGTAATTCCTTCCGCTCCAAAATCTTGTATATCGGTTGCTACTTTTAGTAAATTAGGTACGTTTCCACCTCTAGAATTACGAAGTGTAGCTATTTTATTAATATTAACACTTAACTTTGTCATGTTGTAAAATTAGACTACAAAGGTAACGCATTCCAACATTTTAAACTATATTCGTAGTAATGAAAATCAACGATTTTATATTAAAAGAAATTAAAGCACTCACGCTAAACAGCACTGTAAAAAGTGCTCAAAAGCTGTGTAATGATTTGCCTATAACTCATATTCCTGTTGTTGAAAATAACAGGTTAGTAGGTTGTTTGCCTGAAAGTGATATTCAGACTATTGAAAATAAAAATCGTATACTTCGTGAGTATTCTTATTTATTAGATCATTTTTACACAAATGAAAATGCAACTCTACTCGATTTAATTGCCTTATTTGCTGATAACGACTCGAATTTAATTCCTGTTTTAAACAAAGACATGCAATATGTTGGCTATTATGAATTGAGTGATATTTTAGATGCTTTTGCTAATAGCCCTTTCTTACACAACGAAAGTGATACTTTAATTATTGATAAGAATAAAACAGATTATTCTATGAGTCAAGTAGCGCAAATAGTTGAAGCTAGTAATGGCAAACTTTTAGGCGCATATATTTCTTCTGAAAATATAAATAGCGTTGAAGTTACTTTAAAAATTGTTTCTGAAGAAATAAATGAAATCATTCAAACATTTCGTAGATACGGTTATAACGTTATTACACAACACGAAGATGATTTTTATTTAGAAGAACTTAAAGATAGAGCCGCCTATTTAAGGAAGTACTTAGATATGTAATTTTTTCAATAACCAAACAAACAAAGATTTCAAAAGTGAAAAAAGTCGCTATTTACGGACAAGCTTATACTACGCTAGCTGAAAAAGAAGTGAAAATTCTTTTAACTGCTTTAGAAAAACATAACATTGTTGTTTTTTTCGAACAACAATTCTATAATTTATTTATTGAAAATAATTCACTAAATAAAAAATACCCTACCTACGCACATTTTAATGACCTATCAGATACTTTTGATGTGATGTTTACCATAGGTGGTGACGGTACTATTTTAAGGGCAGTAACTTATATTCGAGATTTAGATATTCCTATTATGGGAATAAATACAGGGCGTTTAGGTTTTTTAGCTACGATTCAAAAAGACCAGATTGAAGAAGCTATTAATTTAATACTAAAAAAAGAATATACACTTCAAGAACGATCTTTATTGCAAATAGAAACATCTCCTGCTACAGAAGATTTTTCTGAACTTAACTTTGCACTTAATGAAGTTACTATTGCTAGAAGGAATACAACTTCTATGATTGGTATTAAAACTTCTTTAAACACTGAATACTTAACTAATTATTGGGCAGATGGACTAATTATAGCTACACCAACAGGTTCTACAGGTTATTCACTTAGCTGTGATGGTCCTGTTATTTTACCAAACTCGAAGAGTTTTGTTATAACTCCTATTGCTCCACACAATTTAAATGCGCGCCCAATGGTGATTCCAGATGATACAAACATTTTCTTGGAAGTTAGCGCTAGAGAAAAAGATTTTTTAATATCTCTAGACTCACGTATTACCACTGTTCCCTTAGGAACTGAAATAAAAATACAGAAAGCTCCATTTACCATAAAAAGTATTTTACCTAAAAATCAATCATATTTAAATACCTTGCGAGGAAAACTTTTATGGGGAGAAGATATACGAAATGAATCGTTATAACGATAGTCATTACAATAAAACCGTGAAAAAAAAGTTAATCAAAAAGACGGATTATTAACTTTATAAAGCAAATTCAATTCCCTATATTTGCACGCTATTTTACAATGAGAGGACTTATTTTATTAATATTATTGGCTTGTGTAGTAACACCTTTACAATCACAAACACACGAAATTGGTTTCTTTGCCGGTGGCTCTAACTATGTTGGTGATATAGGTAGCACCAACTATATACACCCTAACGAGTTTGCTGGTGGCCTTGTATACAAATACAACCTAAACCCTAGAATTGCTTTAAGAGGTACCTACACTTATATACCTGTATCTGGTAATGACAAAGATGCTGGTAACACTTTTCGCCAAAACAGAGGAATAAGCTTCTCTAACACAATACATGAATTTGCAGCTGGTGTAGAATTTAATTTCTTTGATTATAATATTAATGATTACAGAACTACATTTACACCTTATATTTTAGCTGAAGTTGCCGCTTTTAATTACAAAAGCCCAGAACCAACCTCTTCTAGTAATACAATACTTTTAAAAAATAAATTTTCTTACACTGTACCAGTAGGTATAGGTCTTAAAGGAAGGTTAGCGGATAATTTAGCTATTGCATTTGAAACAGGTGTACGATTTACATTTGTAGATGATATAGACTTTACAACAGATAAAATAAACTCATTAGACTTTGGAGGTAACGGAAACGACTGGTATGTATTCTCAGGTGTTTCTATCGTGTACACCTTTGGAAGACCACCTTGTTTTGGTGGAATAGCAGAATAATATATGGAAGAAAAGCTACAGCGCATTGATTTACAAAACGTACCAAACCACATTGCTATTATTATGGATGGTAATGGTAGATGGGCAAAAGGTAAAGGAATGCAGCGTGTTTTTGGGCATAGAAATGCTCTAACTGCCATCAGAGAAACAGCCGACACAGCCTCTGAACTAGGTATAAAATTTTTAACTTTATATGCTTTTTCTACCGAAAACTGGAACCGCCCAAAGTTAGAAGTAGATGCTCTAATGAGCTTACTAGTAACTACTCTAAAAAAAGAACTCCCCGAATTTCAACGTAAAAATGTAAAAGTCAATGCTATTGGTAACTTAGCAAATTTACCAAGCAATGCTCAAAAAGTATTGAACAAAGTTATTGATGCAACTAAAAACAATACTAAAATCACTTTAACCTTTGCTTTAAGCTATGGTTCGAGAGAAGAAATTGTTAATGCAATCAAAAACATTTCAAAAAAAGTTGTTAATAACGAGATAGAAATTGAAAAAATTAACGAGAAAATTATAAATAATCATTTATATACGTTTAATTTGCCCGACGTTGATTTAATGATACGTACAAGTGGGGAACAAAGAATAAGCAATTATTTACTTTGGCAAATGGCCTATGCTGAGTTGTATTTTACAGATGTATTGTGGCCTGACTATAGGAAACAACATCTTTACGACGCAATAATTGATTATCAAAACAGAGAAAGAAGATTTGGAAAAACCAGCGAACAGATTGAAACCAATGAATAAATATTCGTATTTACTAGTATTTTTTATCACCTTATTTACGGTGAGTACTCAAGCACAAAACACAATTCCTAAAGACAGCACTGTCACAAATATTATTTCCTATAAAAAAGGGAAAGAATACTTTCTTGGAGGTATAACTGTAACTGGCTTACAAAAATTTAGCGAACAAACGGTAAGAATATATACTGGTTTAGTTGAAGGACAACCAATCAAATTACCCGGAGACAAACTTACAAGTGCTATTAAAAAGTTATATGAAAGTAAACAGTTTAGTGAAGTAGATGTATATTTATCTAAACGTGACGGTGAAACTGTATATCTACAATTTGATGTAACTGAATTACCTCAACTAACTAGTGTTACTATTTCAGGAGTAAAAAAATCACAAATTAAAGAGATAAAAAAAGAAACTGAATTAAAAAAAGGCTCAATGGTTACAGACAACCTCATTGTAACCACACGTAACTTTATTAAGAAGAAGTATACTGATAAAGGTTTCTTAAAAACAAAAGTATCATTAGATACCAAAAAAGACACCTCTGATGTTAACACAGTTAGCATGGCAATTTTTATTGATAGAGGTGATCGTATAAAAATTAAAGAAATTAACTTCACAGGTAATAAAGCCATGTCTAATTCAACTTTACGAGGCGCCATGAAAAACACTAAGCGTAAGGTTTTTGGTCGTTTCTGGAAAGCTTCGAAGTATATTTTAGATGATTATAAAGAAGATTTAAAAAGTATTCTTGAAAAATATAGCGAAAACGGATACCGTGATGCTAGAATTTTATCGGATAATGTTGTTTGGAATGATGACAACACTATAAACCTTGAAATTGAAGTTGAAGAAGGTCGTCAATATCGTTTTGATGAAATAATTTTTATTGGAAACAAAGAGTACACTGATGAGCAATTGAGTAACCTCTTACGAATTGATAAAGGAGATATTTATAACGGAAAAGTTTTAAAAGAACGTATTTCTGGTGATGGTACTCCTACATCTCAAGACATTCAAACATTATATCATAATAATGGTTTCTTATTTTCTCAAATAAACGCTGTAGAAACGAAAGTAAAAAACGACTCTATTACTGTCGAAGTTCGCATTAGAGAAGATGAGCCTGCAACTATAAAGAAAGTTACAGTAACAGGAAATGATAAAACAAACGACCATGTAATCTATAGAGAATTACGCGTTAAACCTGGAGATTTATTTAGTCGTGAAAACATTATTCGATCTATTCGTGAAATTGGACAATTAGGTTTCTTTGACACCAACGTAACTCCAGATGTTAAGCCCAATTACCAAAATAAAACAGCAGATATTGATTTTTCTGTTGTTGAAAAAGGAGGAAGTCAAATTGAACTACAAGGTGGTTATGGTGGAGGTTCTTTCATTGGTACTTTAGGTTTATCTTTTAATAATTTCTCTGTTAGAAATATTTTCAACAAAGAAGCCTACAAACCACTTCCTATGGGAGACGGACAAAAGCTATCTCTCCGTTTACAAGCCAGTAGAACATATAACACTTATAGTTTCTCTTTTACAGAGCCTTGGTTAGGAGGAAAAACACCACAATCATTATCTTTCTCTGTATATTTATCAAATCAGTATCGTTTTGATTACACTACTTATGATGTAAACAAGGATGAAAGCTTAAGTATTATTGGTGCCTCTATTGGACTAGGAAAGCGTTTAAAGTGGCCTGATGACTACTTTACACTTTCTCAAAACATAAGTTATCAAAGAATTGAACTACAAGATTATGGATACCGAGTAGGTTCTTCAAACAATATTCTTAGTCAAGGAGATTTAAACAACTTAGCTTATACTTTTGCGTTAAGTCGTAACTCTGCTGGTCCTAGTTTAATTTTCCCTACTTATGGTTCTGAGTTTACATTAAAAGCAAAAGCTACTTTCCCTTACTCGCTAGTTAACGGGAAAGACTATACAGAGCCTACAAACCCAACACCTGATGAGCGTCAAGCTTACTTAGCTGATAAATATAAGTGGTTAGAGTATTACAAGATATCTGCAAAAGGTAAATGGTATACATCTTTAGCTAATAAATTAGTATTAATGTCTAACTTTGAGATGGGTTATTTAGGTTCTTATAATGATGAATTAGGATTAACCCCTGTTGAAAGGTATTTTGTTGGTGGAGATGGTATTGCTCAAGGGCAATTAGACGGTCGTGAAACAATAGGTTTGAGAGGTTATGAAAATAATCGTATTTCTTCTCTTGATGGTGGGGCTATTTACAACAAATTTCAATTAGAATTACGTTACTCTATTACAGATAAACCTTCTGCATCTATTTACACAGTAGGATTTTTAGAGGCGGGTAACTCTTATGACAATTTTAGCGAATTTAATCCGTTTAAATTAAAACGTTCAGCTGGAGTAGGTGTTCGTATATTTATGCCTGCATTTGGATTATTAGGTATCGATTTCGCACATGGTTTCGATCCGTTACCTGGTTTAACTGAAAAGTCAGGTTGGCAAACGCATTTTATAATTGGAAGACAGTTCTAAAATCATGCATTTATAATGCGTCTAGGTTTTGGCACGGTTTTTTCTAAACACATTATACAAGATGAAAAAAAATATTTTATCAATCGTTCTTTTACTTATAACAAGTATAATCGTTGCCCAAAAAAATCAACGTATCGCTTATATCGATATGGAGTATATTCTTCAAAGTATCCCTGCATATTTAGAAGCTCAAAACTCCTTAGATGCTAAAGTTGAAAAATGGAAAACTCGATTAGACAAAGAAGCTCGTGCTATTGAAGTTTTAAAAACTGATTTAACTAACGAAAAAGCTATTTTAACTAAAGATTTAATCGAGGAACGTGAAGAAGATATAAGTATAAAGCAAGAATCTTTACGAAGATTGGAGTCTTTATACTTTGGTCCAAGTGGTGACATGTACAACTTAAGAAAGCGATTAGTAAAACCTGTGCAAGATCAGGTATACAACGCAGTACAAACAATTGCATCTAGAAAAAAGTACGATTTTGTTTTTGATAAATCTAGCGATTTAGTTATGCTATATTCAAACAAAAAACACGATATTAGCGACCTTGTTGTCCAAATGATTAATATTGATCAAAGAAAACAAGCTAAGAAAGATAAAATTGAGGCTAAAAAGTCATTACTTAAAAATGATAATTTAAGTGATGAACAAAAAGAAAAAATAGCTAAAAGAGCTGAATTAAAAGAGAAAAAAGAAGCTGACAGACTTGCTAAGATTAAACAAATTGAAGAAAAAAGAAAGCAGCGTTTAAAAGAGAGAGCTGATAAAAGAAAGCTTTTACAAGAAAAGAGAAAAGCCTTAATAAAAGCTCAAGAAGAGGCAAGAAAGAAAAAAGAAGAAGAAACAAAAGAGAACAAATAAATCAAGAATAAAATAACATTAATTAAATTAAACAAAGATGAAACATTTAAAAACGTTATTATTAGTTGCAATTTTTACGATTGGATTAGGTGGTGTGGCAAATGCACAAAAAACTGCACATATTAATACTGATAAATTATTAGCTGAAATGCCTGCTACAAAAGCTATGAAAGCAGAGTTAGAAAAGCTAAACAAAACATACCGTGACGACATTGAGACAATGTATAAAAAACTAGAGGCTAAAATGAAAAAATATGAAGCTGAAGGTAAAAGTCAAACACAAGAAGTAAACCAAAAAAGAGCTCAAGAAGTTCAGTTAGACAGACAAAGAATAGCTCAAGCTGAACAAGCTGCAGGTAAAGATATGCAAAAGAAATATCAAGAAAAAACTATTCCTATTTTAAAGAAAGCTGAAGACGCTATCAAAGCTGTTGCTTCTCAAAAAGGAATTATTTATGTTTTTGATGCTGCTCCTGGTAAAGGTTTAATCGTTTATGACAAAGGAGAAGACATTTACGATGCTGTAAAAGCTAAATTAGGATTCTAAAAAAGAATACATATAATTTTATATAAAAATCCTGCTGTTTAAACAGCAGGATTTTTATTTTTGCTATAAAGTATGAAAACTATTACACAACAACCTATTGGTATTTTTGATTCTGGTATTGGTGGCACTTCTATTTGGAAAGAAATTCATCAACTTTTACCAGAAGAAAACACTATTTACTTATCTGATAGTAAAAACGCCCCTTATGGTCAAAAATCAACACAAGAAATAGTTGATTTATCTATTAAAAATACAGAGTTTTTAATCAATAACGGAGCTAAAATCATAGTTGTTGCTTGTAATACAGCCACGACTAATGCAATCCAATATTTAAGACGTAACTATAATATTCCTTTTATTGGAATAGAGCCCGCTATTAAACCAGCTTCATTAAATACAAAAACAGGTACAATTGGCATACTTGCAACAAAAGGCACCTTAAATAGTATTTTGTTTGAAGAAACCACTTCTAATTTAAACGAAGAAATCAACATCATTGAACAAGTTGGTGAAGGTTTAGTTGAACTGATAGAGAATGGTAAGATATATTCTGAAGAGATGACTTTTTTATTGAAAAGGTACATAAACCCTATGCTAGAACAAAAGTGTGACTATATTGTTTTAGGGTGTACTCATTACCCATACTTACTCCCTCAAATACAAAAAATAACTGGAGATAACGTAAAAATAATAGACTCTGGTGAAGCTGTTGCTAAACAAGTTAAAAGTATTTTATTACAACGAGACCTTCTTAATAATAGTTCTAATAAACAGACCAATAACATATTTTATATCAATAAAGATACAAGCGTTTTAGAAGCTATGCTTAAAGATTATAAAAATAGTGAGATTAGCTATTTAGACTTTTAATATGTAAAGCTACCATTTATATTAGGACAAGCAGCTGCTCTTCTTTTTTTACAAAATAAGTTTATTCCTAAAGATAATTGATGAAACCCTCCATTTGAAAAAACTACATCACCTGTTTGTTGTGTATAGGTGTATGCAAACATCCATTTTTTATAATTAACTCCAACTATAGGCGTTATATATTGAGAGTCTCCAAAAACATTCCCTCCAAAACTTCTTCTATAAGATAGTGCCGCCCATAACTGAGTTTCATTTAATGTCTTGTAAACTTTAAAGTTTATGTCTGCTATTTTCTCTTCAGTTTGCTCTTTATATTGAAACATGGCAGATGGTTCAAATTGAAGCTTTTCTTTATCACCAAAAAAATAACCTCCTCCTAAAATATAATTCCTAAGATTATACGATTCAAAATCAGGATTTAAATTGTTTTTTGCTGATAAAAAAATGTTTTTAACCGTAAAATAAGATGATAATCCATTTTTATGATATGCCATACCAAAATCAGCATTAAAATAAAAATCACTTTCTATAACTTGACTGACTGTCGGATCATTTACAAAGGTTCTTTGGTCTCTTTCATTCTGAACTACGGAAAAAGACAACCCAAAAGATAACTGATTAAAAAGATTCTCATTCCCCATATCTATGTGATATGCATAAGTACCTTGAACACCTTTTTGAGAATGGTAACCATTTTTATCGTTAAAAAGAATTACTCCCAACCCTGTATTAGAATATTCTCCTAATTTTGTATGAAAACTCGCTGTTTGTAAGGATGGAGCATCATCTACTCCTAGCCATTGTTGTCGTGCCGTTAATCTTATTTTACCACAATCCCCTATACCTGCAGCAGCTGGATGTAATAAGTATACATTGTCTGACAGATAATCTGCATAAATTGGTAACGTTTCTTGTGCCGACAGTTTAGTAATGGTAAACAATACTAAAAATAACAAATAAGTAATTCTTTCCCCCATTAATTTTAAGTAGATAAATAGCCACCAAATATAATCAACTGATATTTAAATTCTGATGATATTTTTGCTTTCTTACTATATTACAACAAGCTAACTACTTAAAACCCGAATTTTTTCTATATTTTGATGGACTAATTGCTTTAATTTCTTTAAATTTTCGATTAAAATTAGACAAATTGTTAAAACCACATTGGTAGGCTATTTCACTTATCGATAATATATTTCCTGAGTTTAATAACTTACATGCATTTTCGATACGTAATTCATTTAAAAAAGTAAAATATGTCTTATTTGTTCGTTGTTTAAAATACCTACAAAAAGCATTAGGTGTCATATTTGCTTTTTCGGCTATTTCATACAAATCAATATTCTTCTCAAAATTGTTCATTGTGAAGTCCATTACATCACGCATTCGCTTCCCTTCATTATCGGTATACCTCCTTGGATAAACAAAAGTCGCTAGCTCAACTGTTTTTGAGTTTACTACTATTTTTAAAACTTGAAGTAACCCAATAAAGCGATTTAGATTGTTAGATTTTTGTAAATTTAAAAAGATATTCATCACTTCTCTCCTATTTTCAATAAGTCTAAATCCTGATGTAGACTTATCAAAAAAAGGAATTAATTCTTTAAAATCATCCAATAAAAAAAAATCCTTTCCAAAAGAATCTCTAGTAAAAAATAATGAAATCATAAAAGATTCTTTAATAATAGAAACATCACTTTTAAAAACATGTGGTAAGTTACTTCCTATAACTAAAACATCTCCCGATGAGTATTTATTGATAGTATCACCCACAACTAATGTTCCCTCACCTTTGACTATTACACATAACTGTATTTCCTCATGCTGATGAAATTTATCATAAAAATATTGCTCTTTATCTTCCTGATAAATCAATCCAATATTTTGAGTTTTGGGTATTTTAAAGGGTAAAACTTTCATTGGCTAAACTACTATTCTAACTCAAAAATATGCAAATACTATTAATATATACATACAAAATAAGCATATAAGTTAATATAGTATCATTATATGATAATTTGAAGTTAAATCCCACACTCTCTTCCATATAACTTTGCAAAAAAAAAATAGTATTACAATGAGTATAAATTGGAAAGGTGTAATGCCAGCGGTTACTACAAAGTTTACAAATGATGATACTTTAGACTTAAATATGTTTGAAGTAAACATTAAAGCACAATTGGAAGCAGGCGTGCATGGAATTGTTTTAGGAGGCACTCTAGGGGAAGCCAGTACATTATCTGATGATGAAAAAAGAACGCTAACTAGAACAACCGTTAACTTAGTTAACAATCAAGTTCCTGTTTTAATGAATATTGCTAAACAAACTACCAAAGGAGCTATTGAAGCTGCTCAAAAAGCGGAAGAAGATGGTGCTAAAGGTTTGATGATGCTTCCTCCTATGCGCTATAAAGCAGGAGATAGAGAAACTGTTGAATATTTTAAAGCAGTAGCTAACAATTCATCACTACCAATTATGGTATACAATAATCCTGTAGATTATAAGATTGAAGTTACATTAGATATGTTTGATGAGCTTTTAAAATGCAATAATATAGAAGCTGTTAAAGAATCAACCAGAGACATCTCTAACGTTACAAGAATTAAAAACCGTTTTGGAGATCGTTTAAAAATAATGACGGGTGTTGATACTTTGGCTTTAGAAAGCTTATTGATGGGTGCTGATGGTTGGATTGCTGGTTTGGTTTGTGCTTTTCCTAAAGAAACAGTTGCTATTTACGAATTGCAAAAAGTAGGTCGTATACAAGAAGCTTTAGAGGTTTACCGCTGGTTTTTACCGTTGTTAGAGTTAGATATAAACCCTAAATTAGTACAAAACATTAAATTAGCAGAAGTAGCTACAGGTATTGGAACTGAAAATGTGCGAGCTCCACGATTGCCTTTAATAGGTGAGGAACGTAAACATGTTTTAAATGTAATAGAAACTGGATTAAAAAACAGACCAACTTTACCCAATTATAAAACTTTAGCCACTTACTAATTAACTCTTTGTCCATTAAAATATGATTACAGGAAAAAACTATACAGGAAATCAATTAATTGCATCAGGAAATAAAACGTATAAAACATTCAACCCTGAATTAAATCAGGAAAATAAACATGTTTTTACAGAAGCAACTCAAGAAGAAATAAATAAAGCTGTCGATTTAGCTTCAAAAGCATTTAAAGAGTATAGAACTATTTCTGGCAAGAAAAAATCTGAGTTTTTAAACGCTATTGCTGATGAAATTTTAGCTTTAGACGATGAATTAATACAAACTTATTGTTCAGAATCTGGTTTACCAGAAGGACGCGCAAAAGGAGAACGAGGAAGAACTGTATTTCAATTACGCTCTTTCGCTGATTTAGTTGAAGAAGGTTCATGGGTAGAAGCTACTATTGACACCGCTATTCCTAATAGGGAGCCAAATCCAAAATCTGACCTGCGCAAAATGAATATTCCATTAGGACCTGTGGTTGTTTTTGGTGCTAGTAATTTTCCTCTTGCCTATTCTACAGCAGGTGGAGATACTGCTGCTGCATTAGCTGCTGGTTGTCCTGTAATAGTAAAATCACATCCAATGCATGCTGGTACTAGTGAACTTATAGCTTCAGCAATTATTAAAGCCGCAGAAAAAACTGGAATGCCTAATGGTGTTTTTTCTAACTTAAACTCTAGTGGTATTGAAGTGGGGCAACAGTTAGTTGCTCACCCAAAGGTAAAAGCAGTTGGATTTACAGGAAGTATTCGAGGTGGTAGAGCTTTATTAGACTTAGCTGCAAAACGTGAAGAGCCAATTCCTGTTTTTGCTGAAATGGGAAGTATAAACCCAGTAATTATGTTCCCTAAAGCATTAAAAAACAGAACAGAAAGTTTAGCGACTACTTATGCTGGCTCTATTACATTAGGTACAGGACAATTTTGTACAAATCCTGGTTTAATTTTAGGATTAAGAGGAGAAAACTTAACAAGTTTCATCAATTCACTAGCACATAAAATTGTAGAAATCAATCCAACTTGTATGCTACACCCAAATATTGTTGGAGCTTATGAGAGTAATAAAACTAAAGCTATCAATCAAGAAGGGTTGACTGTAGTTGCAAATTATGAAGAAAAAACACAGACTAACTATGCTTCACAAGTTGTTACAACTGTTGAAGGGAAAACATTTTTAAATAATCCAACCTTACATCAAGAGGTATTTGGACCATACTCTATAGTTGTTCAATGTGAAAACGAAGAACAATTAGAAAAAATCATTTCAAGTTTAGAAGGACAACTTACTGGAACAGTAATTTCTGATGCTAATGAAGTAGCAAATTATCCAACTGTAATTGCTGCCTTACAAAACAGAATTGGAAGAATTATTTTTAATGGAGTACCTACCGGAGTAGAAGTTTGTCCATCTATGGTTCATGGAGGCCCTTATCCTGCTTCAACAGATAGTCGATTCACTGCTGTAGGAATTAACTCTATTAAACGTTGGGTACGTCCTTTCAGTTATCAAGATTGGCCTAACGAAATATTACCTAAAGAACTAAAAAACGAAAACCCTTTACATATTTTACGTTCTCTTAACGGTACACTAACAAAAGGTGGAATAATATAACAAAATTTAATAATTTCTTTAGAAAATCTCTGAGTACAAAACCTTACTTTTGGAGCATCTAAAGAAATTGAAATAAAGCCAGCTTCGTCTTTCCTAAACAGAAAAATTTGAAGGGTTTTTTCTACTACAGAATACAAGCTGGCAATTCAATTTAAGATGAAAAAAACTTTTTTTTGCGTTGATGCACATACTTGTGGAAACCCTGTTAGGGTAATTACTGGTGGAGGTCCAAACTTAATAGGAGCCAACATGAGTGAAAAACGTCAGCACTTCCTAAAAGAATATGATTGGATTCGAAAAGGTTTGATGTTTGAGCCTCGTGGTCATGATATGATGAGTGGTTCTATCTTATTTCCGCCTCACAATCCAGAAAATGATTTTGCTATTTTATTTATTGAAACCTCTGGGTGTTTACCTATGTGTGGTCATGGAACTATTGGAACTATTACTATTGCTATTGAAGAAGGTTTAGTAACTCCTAAAATTCCAGGAAAAATTAAGATGGAAGCACCAGCTGGATTGGTTGAAATTGAGTATCAACAAACAGGCAAAAAAGTCGATTGGGTTAGACTAACTAATGTAAAAAGCTATTTAGCTGCTGAAAGCTTAACAATAGATTGTCCTGAATTAGGAGAAATTACTTTTGATGTTGCCTACGGCGGAAATTATTATGCAATTGTAGATCCTCAAAAAAACTTTTCAGGAATTCACGATTTTACTGCTTCTAAAATTATTCAATACTCACAAGTAGTTAGAGAACGAATCAATGAAAAATATCCTAATATGTTTATCCATCCAGAAAATGATACTATTAGAGATGTAACACATATGTTATGGACTGGTAACCCTATTGACCCAAGTTCCTCAGGAAGAAATGCTGTTTTTTATGGTGATAAAGCAATTGATAGAAGTCCGTGTGGTACAGGAACCTCAGCACGTTTAGCACAGTTATACGCTAAAGGGAAGCTACAACTTAATGAAAAGTTTATTCATGAAAGTTTTATTGGGAGTAAGTTTATTGGTAGAGTAGAAAAAGAAACTATCTTAGATGGTAAGTTAGCCATCATTCCAAGTATACAGGGATGGGCAAAAGTATACGGATACAATACCATAATTATTGATGATGAAGATGATCCTTATGCTCATGGCTTTCAAGTTATTTAATATTATATAATCAACAACACGCCATCTCGAGCATAGTCGAGAGATTCTTTTATGAATAAAGAAATTATCATTATCGGTAGTGGAATTATAGGCTTAAGTTCCGCATATTACCTTCAAAAGGAAGGGCACAAAGTAACTGTAGTTGAAAAATCAGATTTTTCATCAGGAGCTTCATTTGCTAATGCAGGTATTATTACTCCTAGCCATATAGTTTCTTTGGCAGCTCCAGGAATGATTACAAAAGGATTGAAATGGATGCTTAGTTCTACTAGTCCATTATCTATTAAACCTCGTTTAGATTATGACTTCTTACAATGGACTTGGTTTTTTAAAAAATCTGCAACACATACTAAAGTCAATGCTTCTATTCCTGTTATTAAAGACATTAATTTATTCAGCAGAGAATTATACGAAGAAATAAAGGCTTCAAAAGATTTTGACTTTTATTATCAGCATAAAGGGTTAATGATGTATTATAAAACTGATAAAATGGGTGAAGAAGAATGGAATGTTGGAAAACTCGGTATAAAAGAAGGGTTAAAGGTTGAACATTTAACTCAAGAAGAAACTCAAAAACTTGAGCCTAATATTCAATTGGATATTAAAGGGGCTGTATATTACCATTCTGATGCTCATATGACTCCTAGTGAATATATGAAACAATTGAAGTTGTATTTAGAACAAAATAATGTTACCTTTTTGTCTAATGAAGAAGTTCTAGATTTTCATATTTCTGACAATAAAGTAAAATCAATTAGTACAAAAAACAACACTATTGTTGCTGATGAATTTATTTTAACTACAGGCTCTTGGACACAAAAACTAGCTAAAAAATTAGGTATCAATATTCCTGTTCAAGCAGGTAAAGGTTATCGTATTAATGTAAAAAGTGATACAGGTATTACTATTCCAGCTATTTTAACGGAGGCTAAAGTTGCGGTAACTCCAATGAATGGCTTTACACGTTTTGGAGGCATGATGGAAATTGCTGGTATCAATAACAAAATAAATAAGAAGAGAGTACATGCTATAGTTAATGCTAGTAAAAATTATTACAGCAATTTAAACATCAGTCAAAAAGAAATAGATAAGGTTGAGAGTGGCTTACGCCCATGCTCTCCTGATGGCTTGCCTTACATTGGTAGAATTTCAAAGATTAAAAATGTAACTGTAGCCGCAGGACATGCCATGATGGGTTGGAGCTTAGGACCTGCTACTGGAAAATTAGTTTCTGAAATTATTACCAATAAAAAAACAAGTTTAGATATTACTCCTTTTAATGTTGAACGCTTTAACTAAATTAAAAACTCAAGAAACTAAAATAATAGCTCTTGAGTTTTTTTTAAAACAAACAATAAAAAACAGACTTTTAAATATCCTTTACGTAAACTTTATCTATAAATTTAGAAATCAAGAGTCTAGCAACTCCCATATAACTAAGCTTAAACTTAACCTTATCACCTACCTTATACTTTATTTTTCCTGATTCATCTTTGTTCAGTCCTACATCAATTACTAACATATCAGAAGTTATCCCAACAAAAGAAATGTCTTTATCTTCTACTTCAATATCATCTTTATCTACATCTAATAAACCGAAATCTAAAATAGCCTTATAAGATGTTTCTTGTATATCACTTTCATCGTATTCTGAAGTATGACCAATACTTGCTTCACTAATAATACCATCAGGCACTATTTTCTTCTTTTCTAACTCTATTACATTGGCATAAAACTCAAATGTTTCCGTATGTAGGTCTTGAAATCGTTTATTTTCTAACGGGCTTACACCAAAAAAGGCTGCTTCTCCTATTCTAAAATGATTAATATCTTTAGGAGCTACTCCATTTTCTACTAACGGTAATGTAATTGATGTACCTCCAGAAACATATCTTAAATCCTTGTTGAATTTGGCTGATATAAGCTCTTTATATAATGATAATTGTAATAGCTTATCATATGTAGGTTCTACTCCATACATACACCCTAAATTTGAACCTATACCTATTACTTCAATATTAGATAAGTTAAATACTTTTTCATAAAACCCTAAAATATTAACTCTCTTTACCCCTTCTCTTAATTCACCCATTTCAATCATAATAATGATTTTGTGAATTTTATTTTTCTTCTTAGCTGCTTTATTTAGCGACTCTATAGTGGATAAAGAACTATTTAAAGAAATATCTGCATATTCAACAACATCATCTGCATAAATGTTTGCGGGAGGTTTTATGTATATAGTTCGTAAATTTGGGTTCACCTCTCTTAAGTTTCGTAAACTTGTTAACCTAGAATCCCCAATAGAGTTAATTTTTTCAGTTACATCAGGAGTTAAAATTTCTCTTAAGAATGTTTTATCACCTGAGAACACTTTTGTCACCAAGCTCCATTCAATATGATTTTCTTCAAAAAAACCACTTAACTTCTTTATGTTGTCTTTTATTCTTTCAGAATGTATAATTAATTCTGCCATAATTATTTTGTTATTATTCTTGGTAAATTTTCAGGAAGTCTTGTTAATAGTTCATAATTGATGATTTGTATCGAGTCGTTGAACGATGAAACTGTTAGCTCTACATCTCCTTGGCTTCCTATTAATACAACTTCATCTCCTTTTTCAATAGTATCGGCATGTGTTATATCTACCGCCATCATGTTCATATTAATGGTTCCTACTATTTTATGTCTTTGTCCTCTTATTAAAACTTTTCCCTTATTACTCAAAGAACGACTATACCCTGAAGAATACCCCACAGGAATAATTGCTATCTTAGTTTCCTGATTTGTGAAATATGACGTACCATAACCAATAAACTGACCTGCTTTTATGGTTTTAACGTCCATTACTTCTGTTTTCCAAGATATAATTCTTTTTAACGGATTCTCTACTATTTTTTCTTTGGTTAAATAATGCACTAATATTTCTTTTGTTGGAAAAAATCCAAATTGTAAAATACCAACCCTTACCAAATCCAACCTTGTCGTCGGATATCTAATTGTAGCTGCTGAACTTGCTAAATGGTATGTTGGATTAAAAAAATCAAGTTCTTTTACTCTCTTTCTTACATTTTTAAATTTCTTCTTTTGGTCAGTTATTCTTTTATAGTTTGAAATGCTTTCTGCTCCTGCTAAATGAGAACAAATTCCTTTTACTTCAATAAATTCTTTATGTTTTTCAACGTAATTAAGAACTCTTATAACTTCTTTAGGAACAAATCCTGTTCTATTCATTCCTGTTTCAATTTCTAAATGAATTTTAGCTCTTCTTTTTACTTTTTTTGCCGCTTCAATTGCTTTTTGTAACCTATTTTCTTCAAAAACAAAAAACTCTATTCCGTTTTCTATAGCCCATGGTAACTGACTGTTTTCAATCATTCCCATTATCATAATCGTTACATCTTCAAAAGGTAGTGTTTTTTTTACATCAAAAGCCTCATTTGCGTCAGAAACACTAAAGTGTCTTACACCATACTTATAAGCCAACATACAGTAGGTTTTTATTCCATGACCGTAAGCATTTCCTTTTACTACAGATGAAAAAACAGTATTATCTCCTATTATTCCACGTATAAAGTTAATATTATTTTTTATAGCTGATTCAGATAATTCTAAATACGATGTATGAGTCATTATTGTTGAACTTCTTTTAAAATATTATAAAATAGTTGTGCTCCTGTTACTGTTACTTCATCAGGAAAATCATAATCTGGGTTATGTAGCGCTGGCGTATTCTTTCCTACTCCTAGCCCAAATATAGCTCCTTTATATTGTTGCGTAAACAACCCAAAGTCTTCTCCCCATTTAAACGGAGTATTTATTTCATTAATTGACAATCCTTGGTTTGTTGCTGCTTTTTTTATGTACTCAACGGCTTCTTTGTCATTTTTATTTGCATAAAACTCTTCAAACCAAGAAGTATTAATGCTCAAAGTTTCTTTCTCTTCAAGCTCACGAAGTAGTTGTTTAAGTTTTTTTTGTTTCTCTTCCATTAAATTTGTACTCCAACTTCGTAAAGTAAGATGTACTTCTCCATACCCAGCAGATACTCCGTAGGCTTTTTCTCCCATAATTATGTGCACTGGAGTAACTAAGAAAAAATCAGTGTCTTCAGGTATGTTTTTAGTTTCTTGTTTTACAAAATGAAGAATTTCAGCAATAGCATTAGCTGGGTTAAACCCTTTTTCTGGCTCTGCTGCATGTGCTGTTTTTCCCCTTAAACTAATTATAACACTTTTTACATTACTTGTAAACTCATTTTCTTTTACAACTATTTCTTGTTTGGTAAAACCTGGTAAATTGTGTAGTGCAAAGGCATAATTTATATTGAGTTCTTTAAAATAAATATCTTTTAAGACAGACTGTGCTCCTCTTCCATTTTCTTCCGAAGGTTGAAAAAGCAATACTACTTTTCCTTTAGGTAAAGGTTTTTCTGTAAGTAGTTTCGCTACTCCTAGTAAAATTGTTGTATGCCCATCATGCCCACATTTATGTGAAACTCCTTCATTTACAGATTTATGTTCAAAAGTATTTACTTCTTGAATAGGTAACGCATCAATATCTGCTCTTAACATAACTGTTTTACCCTCTTTATTTGTATTGAAGATTGCTAACAATCCTGTATTAGCTACTGGTAGTATCTCACAAGAAGTATGTTCCTCTAAAAAAGTTTGTATTCTTTTTTTTGTTTCATATTCTTCTTCAGAAACTTCAGGAAACTTATGTAATTCTTTTCTAATCTTCTCTAAAGTATCCTTTAGGCTTTCCATGTTTTTTGGCTGTTAATTAACTGAATTATTGAAAACACAATGGCTGACAATGTAATTCCAAAGAAATTTGCATCCAAACCAAAAGGTAATTTTACCTCTAAGATAATTAATAGTAAAGTGGTAAGTCCTCCTGAAATCATAGCGTAAAAGGCGGCAATTGGCGATGGTTTTTTCAGTAATAATGTTCCTAAAACAGGGACTAACAAACCTGATACCATAAAAGCATACGAATACAACATTAACTCTAATACATTTTGCATTTTTGTTGCCAATACAATCGCTAAACCTCCTATTAAAAAGGTTATCAATTGTGAATTTTTTATACTGATACTCTTTTTGAAATACCCAAAAATATCTGTTGTTAAATTTCCTGAAGCTGCCATTAAACAACTATCTGCTGTAGACATAATTGCTGAAAAATAAGCCGACATCATTAACCCCATTAAACCTACTGGTAAAATACTTCTTAATAACAACGGAAGTCCTAACTCAGCATCTAATTCTACTCCTGGTGCATATCCTATACTAGCAAACATTCCTTGTTCATAGGCTACTCTTGAAAACAGTCCTAAAGCAACTCCCATAAATGCCATTATTGGATATTCAAACAATCCTGCTATTCTCCAAGCTTTTTTTGCTGTTTTTTCATCTTTACAGGCATAAATTCGTTGATATAAAGTCATTCCAACAAACCAAATTGGTACTATGGTAATTATCCAATTAAACATATCAATAAACGTAACATTTGTTAGTGATAAAAAACTGGCAGGTAACACTTCTTGAATTCCATTCCACCCTCCTACTTCCGTATAGCCAATAGGAATTCCTATACCTATCAATCCTACCATTAGAATTATCCATTGAATAGTATCTGTATAAATCACTGCTTTTATTCCTCCAATAACTGTATACACCACTGCAATTACTCCCATAATTAAAACCGCATTGGTTATAGATATTGATGGAAATGTAGCTGATGCTAATTTTGCTCCTGCTAAAATTTGTGAACTGGTAAAACCAATGTAACCTATTAGCGAAATAATCCCCGCCATTAGTGCTACTTTAGCATTGTAGTGAAAAGCTAAAGATTCTGGAAAGGTTAAGAAATTATGTTTTTTTGCTATGGGGTATACTTTTGGAATTAAAAAAACGGCGCTTATCCAAGCACCTAATAACCCTGTAAAAAGCATCCAACTACCGGAGAGTCCCATTAAAAAACCAAGACCTCCTAAACCTATAGAAAATCCTCCTCCTACATCGGTCGCAACAACAGATAGCCCTATATGACCTGCTGACATATTTCTTCCCCCTACATAGTAATCGTCTTTTGATTTGTTTTTATTCATGAAGTAAACTCCTACTCCTAACATAAAAACTAGATATATTATAAAAATTAATAAATCAACAAAGTGTATATCCATATTTTATTTTTCCTTCTCTAATAAAAATAGCTCCTTATATCGAGCCTTTTTTAATTGCTTCCTTCTGATTACAGGTGGTTTTGTATATTCTTTTCTTTATCTTATTTCTTGTAATACTATCGTATTTCTGTACTTTCTTCTGTAACGTTTAATTGCTCTGTCGATATTCTCATCTTCTTTTATTTGTACTATTAACATGATTGTATCTTTTTGACTTATATTTTAAGGCAAAAAAAAAAAAACCGAAACTAACCCAAGTAAGTTTGTAGCACTTTAGTTCTTGATCTTTGTTTCAATCTTCTAATTCCTTTTTCTTTAATTTGACGTACTCGCTCTCTTGTTAAATCAAAAGTTTCACCTATTTCAGTTAAACTCATAGGTCGGTAGTTTTCTAAACCGTAAAATAGTTTTATGATATCCGACTCTCTTGGAGAAAGCGTTTCCAAACTTCTGCTAATTTCTAATCGTAATGATTCTTGCATTAAGTCTTTATCTGGTTTAGGTGCTTCTGAAGCTCTCATAACATCATATAAATTTGATGTTTCCCCCTCTTTTAAAGGTGCATCCATAGAAATATGCCTTCCTGAGTTTTTCATAGACTGTTTTACATCAGAAACTGTCATATCTAAAACTTTAGCTATTTCTTCTGGTGTAGGCATACGCTCATTGCTTTGCTCTAACTTAGATACTGCCTTGTTAATTTTACTAATGCTTCCTATTTTATTCAATGGCAAACGAACTACACGAGACTGTTCTGCCAAAGCTTGTAAAATAGACTGACGTATCCACCAAACAGCATACGATATAAATTTAAATCCACGTGTTTCATCAAAACGTTTTGCTGCTTTTACCAACCCTATATTACCTTCATTAATTAAATCTGAAAGTCGTAATCCTTGATTTTGATATTGCTTTGCTACAGATACAACAAAACGTAAGTTAGCATTTACCAAGGTTTCTAGTGCTCGTTGGTCACCTGCTTTGATTTTTTGAGCTAATTCAACCTCTTCATCTGCAGTAATCAAATCAATCTTACCTATTTCCTGTAAGTACTTCTCAATAGATTTTGACTCTCTATTGGTAACTTGTTTTATTATTTTTAACTGTCTCATATTATCTCTTTAGTCTCATTTCTAAATACGGAGTGGTAAACCCTAGCTTTTCGTACAAAAACTTAGCTGGATTGTCTTTTTCTACATGTAAGGCAATATCTCCTTTACAGTTTTCAATAGCATGTGTCATTATTTTTCTTCCAATTCCTTTCCCTCTATACTCATTGTGAGTCGCTATATAGACTAAAATATTTTCTGGAATATATTCATCCATTCCTGTTTTATTTATTATCACCGCTCCTACAATATCACCTTTATCTTCTATTGTAAAAACATATCCTCCTAGTCCTGTTCGCTCTTTAGCTGCATAGTCTATTGCTTTACGAATCGCTGTTTTTTCGTCTCCATATTTTTCAAGGTGTTTGTATAAAAAATTGGTTACTCTTTCTATTTCTAAAGGGGTTATACGATTAAATGCATCGTAAGTTTTTATTGTCATAATTTTTATTTTATAAAAAAGAATAGGTATGTAATAATTATAAGCTTCTTTAGTTCTTTCTCTATTGAAACTTAAATAGCAGTAATACAAAACCTATTTTTATTTGGTGTTTGTCTATTAATGCGGAATACTTTTTCGAAAAGTGTACGATTATCTATAAACCGATACTCGTAAGGTCAAAAAAAACATTTTATAAATCTATTTTTTACTGGCAAATAGCTCTACAAAGTGTTTTTAAATATATTAGAGAATCTTCCCTCAAAAAGAGAAAATTATTATAAACTTAATTTAGAACCCTGGTGGGATAAATTTGTCCGATTGATTACGGAACACAAGGTAGTTGAATGTAAAAACTCGTTGATTTTTTTTCTCGTGTGTAGTATCTACCATATCATACAAAGGTACAAATTTTATAGATAATTTCAAAACAGCTACTGTAAAAGAACCTCTTACATTATTTTATATAACTTTGATAAAACTTACTTCAACAAAAAAGCACTTTAGATTAATCTAAAGTGCTTTTCATTTATACGGTAATTTTTTAATTATTTTTTAAAACTGGTAACACCACTTTCAAGCCAATTATAATACTCATCTACATCTGGCGTATAAGCTATCGGATCAATTATATTTGATTCATCATGGTTCATTAACACATAAAATGGTTGTGAGTTTGCTCTGTATTTAATGGTTTGCATTTCACTCCATTTTTGGCCAATGTATTTTAATTTCTTACCAGGATTTAACTTTGACTCAACAACCTCATCTTCTTCTAATGGTCTTTTGTCATCTACATACAAAGAAATTAACACTACTTTGTTTTTTAACACGTCTAAAACTTTTGGTTTCACCCAAACATTTTGCTCCATTTTTCTACAGTTTACACAAGCATGCCCCGTAAAATCTAACATTACTGGCTTTCCTACTTTTTTAGCATAAGCTAAACCTTTATCATAATCATGAAACGACATAATATCATGAGGAGGCATTAAATGTGCTCCTTCAGGTAAATTTTCATGTCCATTTTCTTGATTTCCTGAACTTACAACTACTTGTTTGGTAAATCCTACACCGTAAGGTGATTCACTATAATGTTGTGGTGGTGGGAATGCACTAATTAGGTTTAATGGTGCTCCCCATAATCCTGGAACCATATAAATAGTAAATGATAACACTATTAGTCCTAAACTTAATCTTCCAACAGATATATGAGTGATTGGGCTATCGTGGGGTAGTTGTATTTTTCCGAATAAATAAAATGCTAATGCTCCAAAAATTGCAATCCAAATAGCAACAAACACTTCTCTTTCTAAGAAATGCAACTGTAAAACTAAATCAGCATTTGATAAAAATTTAAATGCTAAAGCTAATTCTAAAAACCCTAGTACTACTTTTACTGTGTTCAACCATCCTCCTGATTTTGGTAATGAATTTAACCACCCTGGAAAAGCTGCAAATAACGCGAATGGCAAAGCAATTGCTGAGGAGAAACCTAACATACCTACAATAGGCGCTGTTCCTCCTTTTGAAGCTGCCTCCACTAACAAAGTTCCTACAATTGGTCCAGTACATGAAAAAGAAACAATTGCTAAGGCTAACGCCATGAAAAAGATTCCAATTAACCCTCCTTTATCTGCCTGCGAATCTACTTTAGTTGCCCATGAACTAGGTAAAGTTATTTCAAAAGCCCCCAAGAAAGACACTGCAAAAATCACCAAGATTAAAAAGAAAATTATGTTAAACCAAATGTTAGTTGACAGTGCATTTAAAGCACTTGCTCCAAAAATAAAGGTAACTCCAGACCCTAACAATACGTAGATTACAACAATACATAATCCATAGATAATTGCATTTCTTATTCCCTGTGATTTACTTTTACTTTGTTTCGTGAAAAAACTTACTGTCATCGGTATCATTGGGAATACACACGGAGTTAATAGCGCTGCAAATCCTGATAAAAAAGCTATAAAGAAAATTCCTAAAAGACCTTTCTTTTCTTCTTTTTCAGAACCTTTTGAAGCTGCTACATCTGTTGTTTTTGTTTCTTTTGTTTTATCAGCGGAAGCTTTAATAGCTATAGCTTTAGATAAATCAAATACTAAGTCTATCTCTTTTGGAGGTAAACACATCTCATCAGTACAAGCAATAAACTCTACAAAAGCGTTAATTTGTTTTACACTAGCATCTACTAACTCTATTTCTTGTTTAAAAACGGCTTTCTGTGCAAAGGATTTAATATTCATTCCTTCTTCACCAAAAAGTGTTGTAAACTTAACTTCTCCTTTAGGCTCTGTTGTATTTCCTACAATTTTAATTTTCCCTCCGTCATCATCATAGGTAAAAGTTGTTGGAATTGGTCCTCCACTAGGAACTTCTTGTGCATACAAATGCCAACTTCCTTGAATTATTGCTGTACTAACTAGGTTATAATTTGTTTCAGAAATTTTCTCTACACTCGTTTTCCATTCTATTGGATTATGAATTTGGCTCATTGCCGAAAACCCAACAATAAAACAAAGCAAAAATGCTAGTATTTTTTTCATCATATTAAGGGGAAAAAGGATTAATTTACATTAAAAGTCAACTCTACTTCTTTTGGTGGCAAACAGTTCATTCCTGTACACACCATATACTCTACTGCTCCTTTAACAGTAAATTTCTCTGTGGTTTTTAAACGAATTCTCTGAGAAAAAGTAGCTTTAGTATCGAAATACTTTATTTTCATTTCAAAAACTGGATCATTCACTACATGTCCTGCTTCTTCTTTGGTATTTCCTTTTTTCAAGTATTTGGTATCTCCTTCAAAAGTAAATAAGGTTGGAATTGGTCCTCCTTGTGGAATCTCTTGAGAATACAAGTGCCAATCTTTTTGAATCGTTGCGGTAGCTACTAACTCAGCTTCTTTATCTGATATCTTTTTTACAGAAGTATTCCATTTTACTGGGTCATGTACTTGAGCAAATGAAGTACTAACAGTAGCCAGTAATAGGATTAAAAATAATTTTCTCATTGTTTTTATTTAGTTGCGTTATCTTAAACCTGTAAATGTAATGCCTTTATTAGCTAAAACACAAAAGATTAAAAAAAGTTTAACATTAAACAACTAGACACAAAACAAAAAAGGCTTTCAATAAAATTGAAAGCCTTTGCTTAGTAGCGGGAACTGGACTCGAACCAGTGACCTTCGGGTTATGAGCCCGACGAGCTACCTACTGCTCTATCCCGCGATTTGCGATTGCAAAGATACGTCTTTTTCTTTGTTCCACCCAAATAAAAAGCCAATAATTCTTACTTTGATTCTAAAAAAGGAATTCCTCCCTAACAAATAAAATAAAAAGAACAACATTGCCCCTAAAAAACACAGGGCACCAATCTAAGTATAAAGGAACATAGCCCTGAAACATCAGGAACTATAACTCTGGAATAAAAACAGTTCTCTTTTAAATATGATAAAAGATATTTATGACTAGGTTATACTCAAGCCACAGAAGAAGTCAATGCTAGTATTAATACAATTCAGCAGAATGTAACCAAATGGAGACAAAACAAAAATAAGATATCTATTTAGGTTTTTTAAAACTTGAAATAAAATTCATAGGAAGTATGTTTAAGCACTAAAACATATCTACAGCGGATTTCTAATTACAAAATAAATAGAATTTGTAATCCAAAAAAATATCAAATCGAAAACGCTATGATTCTATATCTATCACAAATAAAAAGCTTTCGATTTCTCGAAAGCTTTTGCTTAGTAGCGGGAACAGGACTCGAACCTGTGACCTTCGGGTTATGAGCCCGACGAGCTACCTACTGCTCTATCCCGCGATTTGCGGTTGCAAATATACATCCTTTTTCTTGTTCTACCCAAATAAAAAAGCATTTATTTTTCATATAAATATATTCACCTAAATAACAAGCGTATAAAAAATAAATACTTCTTACATAAAACAACCTATCTTTGCATCATGACACATAAAGCAGGATTTGTAAATATTATTGGGAACCCAAACGTTGGAAAGTCTACCTTGATGAATGCCCTAGTTGGAGAAAAGCTATCTATTATTACTTCGAAAGCTCAAACTACTAGACATCGTATTTTAGGTATTGTGAATAATGAAGATTATCAAATAGTTTTTTCTGATACTCCAGGAATCATAAAACCTGCTTATGAGTTACAAGAATCTATGATGGATTTTGTTAAATCTGCTTTTGAAGATGCCGATGTACTTATTTACATGGTAGAGGTGGGTGAAAAGGAATTAAAAAACGAAGCCTTCTTTAATAAAATTATTCATAGTAAAATTCCTGTAATTTTACTACTGAATAAAGTTGACAAATCCAACCAAGAAGAAGTTGAGGCTAAAATCGAGTATTGGAAAAAGAAAGTACCTAACTCTTTTGTCTATGTTATTTCTGCCTTAGAGAAATTCAATGTTGATAGCGTTTTTTACAAAATAATTGAACTTTTACCTGAGGCTCCTCCCTTTTACCCAAAAGATCAATTAACAGATAAACCCGAACGTTTTTTTGTGAATGAAAAAATTCGTGAAAAGATTCTTCAACACTATAAAAAGGAAATCCCTTATTCAGTAGAAGTAGAAACTGAAAGTTTTATTGAAGAAGACAACATCATAAAAATACGTTCTGTTATCATGGTAGAGCGTGAAACTCAAAAAGGAATTATTATTGGTCATAAAGGAAGTGCTATTAAACGTGTTGGAACTGAAGCCCGTAAAGATCTTCAACAATTTTTCGACAAGAAAGTTTTTTTAGACTTATATGTAAAAATCAATAAAAATTGGCGTTCTAACGACCGTCAATTAAAACGATTCGGATACAAAGATTAGTCTCTTTTAATCGTTCGTAACAACTTTTTGGTGTATTCTTTCAATTCATCCATTTGTTTTTTTCCTGTTGATTTACCTAAACTACCAACCAAGTATAACGCAACCCATACGACAGGTAAAACAACTAACATCACAACTGGTAGCATTGTTGTTTTTTTTAATGACCAGTTGCTGTAAGCTACGATGGCAAAAATTACAAAAGCTGTACCTACCAAAAAGTGAAGAAACATAAAAAAAGTCCATACCTGAGGTTTTGGACCAAACAATCCTTTTATGATTGACGAAGTATCTGATACCTCTTCTATTTCAATATGTAATTGAGGTGACCATAAATGAGCTTCTTTTTCCGGTACATCAATCACTACATGATTATCTACAACCTTCATTTTATACTTAGAAACATCACTTAAATGCTTCTTTATCTCTTCTAATAAAACCTGAGAATTTATTTCATATTCTAATTGAAAACGAGGTTTTAAAAAAATCTGATTGTACAATTTATCATCCATTAAAATAAAATATTAAGAGCCAACAATATAGCGAAAACTATATACTATCTAAAATTCATTACAAATCACCTACTAAATTGTATCTTTGCACAAATTTTTTGCAAAATGAGTATTATTGCGATTGTAGGAAGACCAAATGTAGGTAAATCCACTTTATTTAACCGACTAGTAAAGCGTCGTGAAGCCATTGTTGATTCTGTTAGCGGAGTTACAAGAGACCGCCATTATGGAAAATCTGAATGGAACGGAAAAGAATTTTCTGTAATCGACACAGGTGGTTATGTCATTGGTTCTGATGATATTTTTGAAGGAGAAATACGTAAACAAGTTCAGTTAGCTATTGACGAAGCTGATATTATTGTTTTTGTAGTTGATGTTGAGCAAGGTATTACACCGATGGATGCAGAAGTTGCTAAAATTTTACGTCAAGTTGAAAAACCGCTATTTATGGCAGTTAATAAGGTTGATAACGCAATGCGTGATGCCGATGCTGTAGAGTTTTACAACCTTGGTTTAGGAGATTACTATACTATCTCTTCCATCAATGGAAGTGGAACAGGAGAATTACTAGATGCCATAGCACTAGAAATCCCTAAGCCTGATGAAGATGAAAATAAAGAAGATGAACTACCTCGTTTTGCTGTAGTTGGTCGACCTAATGCAGGAAAATCATCATTTATCAATGCTCTAATTGGTGAAGACAGAAATATTGTAACCAATATTGCAGGAACTACTCGAGATTCTATTGATACAAAATACAATCGTTTTGGATTTGAATTCAATTTAGTTGATACGGCTGGAATTAGAAAAAAATCAAAAGTAAAAGAAGATTTAGAGTTCTACTCAGTAATGAGAGCTGTTCGTGCAGTTGAACATTGTGATGTAGCTATATTAGTTATTGATGCTACTCGTGATTTTGAAGGGCAAGACGAAAAAATATTTTGGTTAGCAGAGAAAAACCGAAAAGGTGTTGTTATTTTAGTAAATAAATGGGATTTGGTTGAAAAAGAAACCAATACTATGCGTGATTTTGAAGCCAAAGTTCGTCAAGCTATTGCCCCTTTT
Source organism: Tenacibaculum sp. SDUM215027 (assembly GCF_050566205.1). Classification (NCBI taxonomy): domain Bacteria; kingdom Pseudomonadati; phylum Bacteroidota; class Flavobacteriia; order Flavobacteriales; family Flavobacteriaceae; genus Tenacibaculum; species Tenacibaculum sp. SDUM215027. Next base: position 1,089,893 of record NZ_JBNXUE010000001.1, on the reverse strand, counting down.
ACTGATGTTCCAATCGTATTTATTTCTGCATTAACTAAACAACGTATTTTTAAAGCTATTGAAACTGCTGTTGAAGTTTTTGAAAACAGAAAACGTCGTATTCAAACAAGTAAGCTAAACGAAACGATGTTAGAGATTATGGAACACAATCCGCCTCCAGCAACCAAGGGTAAATTCATAAAGATAAAGTACTGTATGCAATTACCAACACATACACCTCAGTTTGCTTTCTTTGCTAATTTACCTCAATATATTAGAGATCCTTATAAGCGTTATATTGAAAATCAATTACGCGAACATTATAACTTTAACGGAGTTCCAATTAGTATTTATTTCAGACAGAAATAAGTTTAACAATATTTAACTATTAAAAAGTAGTTTTTTCTCTTTATTTGTAGCTCATTGAAAATCATATTGCTATAATATAATGAAAAAACTACTTTTTATTTTTATCCTATTACTTATCAATTCAATTTTTGCTCAATCATATCAGTTTAAAATCACAGGTACGATTAACTCAGAAAAAGATAAAACTGCTATAGATGCAGCAACAGTTCATCTAGAAAAAGCAAAAGACAGTTCTATTGTTACCTACACTATTTCTAACAACAAAGGAAGATTCTCCTTAGAAGGAAAATCTTTCAGTAAAGATGTAAAACTTTTTATTTCTTATGTTGGAATGGACAGCTACTCAAAACCAATACAACTAGACAAAACCTCTAATCTTGATTTAGGCACAATTTTATTGAAAGAAGAAAGCAACTTACTTAGCGAAGTAGTTATTCAGTCACGAGCTCCAATCACTGTTAAAAAAGACACCTTAGAATTTAATGTAAAGTCTTTTAAAACTAAAAAAGATGCTAACGTTGAAGATCTTTTAAAAAAGTTACCTGGTGTTGAAGTTGATGAAGATGGAAAAATTACTGTAAACGGAAAAGAGGTTAATAAAATATTGGTTAACGGTAAACCTTTCTTTGGTAACGATCCAAGTATTACTACTAAAAACTTAACAAAAGACATTATTGAAAAGGTTCAAATTACTGATACTAAATCCAAATCTGAAGCTTTTACTGGTGAAAATGGAGATGCCAATAACAAGACCATCAACTTAACTATAAAAAAAGAAAATAATAAAGGTTGGTTTGGTAGAGTATCTGGTGGCGCTGGGACTGACAAACGATTTGAAGGTGCCGCAATGGTGAATCGTTTTGATAACAACCAACGTTTTAGTGTGTTAGCCAGCACAAACAATATTAACTCGCCTGGGTTCAGTTTTGGAGAAATTCAAAAAATGTTTGGTGGCGGTGGTAATATTTGGATAGGTGGAAACGGCGGATTTAGCATTAATGGAAGGCGTTTTGGCGGCGGTAGTGGTATTATAAAATCAAAAACCGCAGGAGCGACCTATGCCGATGAGTTTGGCAAAGGTTTAGATGTAAATGCTAATTATTTTTACTCTGGAAGCAACTCTAACAATGAATCAAAAAGTAATAGAGAATATACGCTTCCTGATAGAAAGTATTTTTCTAACTCCACTACTACTTCAGATGATGAAAATCACAATCATAGTTTTGACACTGAGTTTGACATCGAAATAGATTCTACTCTTTTAATTAATATTAGACCTACCTTTGTTCTTAATAAACGTGAAGGCAGTAGCCATAGACAAGAAGAATCTTTAGATGAAAACAATACACTTACCAATAACTATACAAGTACAGCTTATGCTACATCTGAAGCCAACAACTTTGAAAACAGATTAGACATTACAAAAAAAATTGGAAGTAATGGTTCTTTCATAAAAGGTTCTATTACAAACCGCATTGATAAATCAGATACGGAAGAAATCAATAAATCTACTATTGAAGTTTTTGGTAGCTCTCCTAGTACAGAAATTAGAGACCAAAAAAGCTCTATTGAGAATGATTTAACTGGAATTACTACACAATTCACCTACCGTTTTCCTTTAGTTGCTAAAAAATTCTTTTTAGATGCAAAATACCGTTATCAACGTAATGAACGAGAAAACAAAGAAAATACCTTTGATTTTAACGACACAACACAACAGTACAGCGATTTCAATACTGACTTAAGTTCTGATTTTACCTATAATGATATTACCAAAACTCCTTCATTAGAATTAGTATACAGAACTAAAAAATGGCGTTTTAATTTCGGAACTGGCTTTATAAACAGAACACTAGAAAACAATGACAAGTTACGCCCTGAGTTAAGCTTACAAAAAGAGTACAACAACTTAGACCTTAACTCTAGTTTCAGGTATCGATTTGACTCTAAAGCATCTGTTTATTTTGACTATCGTTTAAATAACAATGCTCCTAGTATTAACCAAATTCAACCTTTTTCTGATGTAACTAATCCTTCTAATATTGTTACAGGTAATCCAAATTTAAAACCAGCTCAAAATCACAGAGCATATATTAACTTTAACAAATTTAACTGGCAGGCTCGTACTGGATTTTGGTTTTATATAAGTGGTACTCTTTATGAAAATCAAGTAATAACAAATACCTCTATTGACGACGATTTAGTTAGAAAAACCTCTTACGAAAACAATGATGGTGGTTATGATTTATGGGGTGGTGGTAATTATACAAAAAAAGTAAGGCTAGACTCCATTGCTAGTATTAAATTTAGAGCAGGTGGAAACATTAGTTCCAATAAAAACTTTAATATTTTAAATAACGTAAAGGAAGGCGCTAAAACAACTTCCTTAACCCCAAATTTTGGAATCACTTTAGAATGGGATAAACTGGCTTCTATAGAAACACAGTATCGTATTTCTTTTTCAAACACGAAGTATGATGTTAACCAAAATCAAAACCAAGACTTCACTAGACACTCTGTTAATATAAGAACTAAAACAAATATTCCTAAAAAGTTAGAATGGAGAAATGACATTCGTTATACATATAATCCCAATGTGATTGGGTTTAACAAAGCTGCTTGGTTTTGGAATGCTACTCTCGCCTACTCTATCTTAAAAGATCAAGGTACTATTAGCTTAAAAGCGTATGATTTACTGAATCAAAACACCAACGCTCAACGTAGAGCTACTTCAAACTATATAGAAGACTCTGAAAGTACTGTATTACAACAATATTTTATGCTTGGGTTTAGTTGGAAGTTTAATAGCTTAGGTAAAAAAGGAAAAGTTCGAGAGTACGGTTTAGCTTTCTAATAACACCAGTAGTTATAAACATCTTTCTTATTTCTTTATCTTTAAAAATGCAAGGAACACCTATAATAGCCTCAATTATGGTATTAGGAAATCTTTATTTGCTTATTTGGCATTATAAAAACTATAAAACATTATTTATAAAGCCTATATAATTAGCTTTTAATATTCCAAGAACTACTATTTTTTGAAAGGGAGTAGTAATAAAAACGACTGATTACTTACAATTTTGTAAATTTGTATTGATTCATTTTTTTTACTCTATGAACATAAGACGAACGAAAGACATTCAAAATATAGAGCTTCCTTTTAAACTTAAAATAAGTTTTGAAAAAATTGTTGCTCTATTTCAAAAATATGCCGCTAAAGAGTATGAGAGACATCCATACCATCAGTCTTCTATTAATATAGTTCGAGAAGCAAAAAAAGCTCCTGAGTTAATTGATGGTTTTTCGGATGAATCTGTATTAGAAAAGCACAAGGACACTATTGAATTATTACTAGAACCCTTATTTCCTGAATTATTATTAGAGAATGAAATTAAAGCGGTAAGTATCCCCTTTACTTTTACATCTTTCAAGTTCACAAGTCGATTTGAAAAAATTTTACAAAATGCAGGAGAAGACTACGAACTAAAAGTACGTAACTTTGAAAATGATTTAATGTATAAGTATGCTTGTAGCATCATATTAACCGATGTCTATAACTACTCTATTGACATAAAACGCCCCTTTTATTTTGATATTCCTGACAAAACAACCAACACTATAAAAAAATATCGTGCAGCTTTTAATGCTGACTTTATGGAAATTTATCCAACCGAAAATGCTCCAAAAATAACCGAAGAAGATATTAAATTTTTACTTGACAATTTTGATGACATAGATGTTTGGAAAGAAAAATTCCCTCCTGAGTCATATATTTTTAAGGGGTTTGGAATAATGAATTTATTTGATGTAACAACCGATGAAATTATTTCAGAAATAAGAACTAGTCTTATAAAAAAAGACGATGACTTAGTTCACACACTACAAGCAATATTTCGTAGATTCTTTGGAATAAATGATTTATCCTTAGGGTTTTCTATTTTTGAAACCGATTCAAATAACTTTAATTCTTCACATATAAATAAGGAAGAAAGCCTTGTTTTAAATTATGAAAAAGATGTTTCTTGCGATTGTATTTTTTGTAATTATATTTTAGAAAAACTTTTTATTAACAACGAAACTCTTGCTATTTCTGATGTAGAAAAATACGGTAACCAAACAGACAACAAAAGTTTTTACCAACGTTTAAAAGATAAAAAAATTGGTAGCATTATTTTAGTTCCAATACAAGCTTCAACTAAAGGAAGCTTAGCCATTATAGAATTCGCTTCACCAAGACCTTTTGAACTAAACTCTATCAATCAAAACAAATTACAAGACTTAATTCCACTATTTAAAATTGCGGTTGACCGTTTTTCGGAAGAGCATCAAAACATATTAGAAGCTACAATTCAAGAAAACTATACTTCGATACACCCAACTGTAAAGTGGCGTTTTTATGAAGCTGCTGAAAGATTTCACAGAGAATCATTTGAAGTGAAAGAAAATGTTAAGATTGAAAATATTATTTTTCCAGATGTACACCCCTTGTATGGTCAATCAGACATAAAAGGTTCATCCGTTGCTAGAAACACAGCTATTAAAGAAGATTTAACCACTCAACTCTCTTTAGCTATTTCCGTATTATTGGAGGCCTGTAAAATTGAAAGCCTTCCTATTTATAAAGAATTACGATTTAGAGTTGAAGAATATTTATCAGAAGTAAAAAAAGGATTAAAAGCTGGTGATGAAATAGCTATTTTAGACTTCTTAAAACGTGAAATCTACCCTGTTTTTAATCATATAAAAATGGTTAACAAGGATTTAAACTCCTTGGTGGAATCATATATTAATCGTTTAGACCCTAACTTACAAGTAGTATACGAAAAACGTAAAGCTTATGAAGATAGTGTTACTTTACTAAATGATAAATTGGCGTCTTTTATTGATGCCAGACAAGAAGAAGCACAACAAATGTTTCCTCATTATTTTGAACGCTATAAAACCGATGGTGTTGAGTATAACATGTACATAGGTCAGTCATTAACAAAAGAGAAAAAATATGACGACTTATACTTATATAATCTTAGATTATGGCAGCTACAAGTAATGTGTGAAATGGAAAATGTAGCTTTAAAAGCTGCTGAAAAAATGGAGCATAAACTTAGAGTAGCCTCATTGGTTTTAGTACACAGTAATCCATTGGCTATAAAGTTCAGAATGGATGAAAAACAGTTTGACGTTGATGGCGCCTACAATATTCGTTACGAAATAATTAAAAAACGTATTGACAAAGCTCATATAAAAGGAACCGAAGAACGATTGACTGTTCCTGGTAAAATAGCAATTGTATATTCTCAAGACAAAGATGCTGAAGAATATTACAAGTACATTAAATACTTACAATCTAAAAAATTACTAGGTGACGTAGAAAAGTTAGATATTGAAGATTTACAAGGGGTTTCAGGCTTAAAAGCATTACGTGCAGAAGTCATTTACCACAAAGATTTTGATACTCAAAAAACAATGACTATTGATGAGCTTATCCAAGAATTCAAGTAAATTACTATAACAACATTGAAACTACATCTACTACTTTAGATGCTTTTTCTTGCATATAAAATGCAAATGCAAAAGCTATTACGCTTACTAAAATACCAATCATAAAAACGGTATAGGTAATTCGTAATAACTTATATTTTCTGTTTAAAACCAATCCTAAGAAATATAAATCTTTGGTAAGTGATCCGTATAAATAATCACGATCTTGCATCATTTCACTCATTGCCCATTCAAAATCTGGTAACTTCATTTGATGAAAATTCCCAAAGAACAATAGATTTACTTTTTTGTTAGCCACATCTTCCTTTCTAAACTTTCCTTCTGTAACATTTGGTCTAGTTGCTAAAATCGATAGCACTATTGATACCACAGTAAAAAACACAAAAATTATGGTAGGTGTTATCAAATAATGATTTGACGGATTATCTAACTTTGGAATTAACGTTGACAATGTCATCGATATAATAATTGCGTTTACCGACAACAAAATATTTGCCTTCGTGTCTGCAATATCACTTAACGTAATATGATTACGAAGCGCTACACGAAACATAGTTTCAATACCTCTCTCAGGTAGTTCTATCTTATTTTTTTTGTACGCTAACTCTTCCTTTTTTTGTTTCAATTTAGCAGCTTCTTGTGCCTGTTTTTGTTTTCTCTTTAAAAGTTGAGCTATATTTTTACTTTTTTGTTTTTCCCAAAGCTTAGACGCCTTACTTGTATAAAAACGATGTTTCGTTAAAAACTCAATATTGGAATCATCCCACTCAACATCTTTGATTTTTTTCCTACATACTAACTCTCTTTCCTTACGCAATAATTCATTAAAATCAGCATAATTTTTGCTTCCTACGTGAGAACAATCAGCATCTCTCAAAACCTTTTCTAACTCAGTTACAGGTTTAGCTCCCATTTTAGTTGAAGCTATTAATTTAGACACTTCATCAATAACACCTTCTTTAACTTCTTTATTTTTTAAGAAATCAACAGCTATTTTTATACTCTCCTCTTCATGACTTTCAGGATTAACTGTATACCCAACATCATGAAACCACGCCGATAGCGTTAAAACTTGTTGTTGTTCTTCTGAAAAGCTTTCCCCTTCTATTAACTCAAGTGATTTTTCAACCACTCGTTGCGTGTGAGCTATATTATGATATACAAAGTTTTTATCTAATTTCTCACTTAGTAAATCAATTACAAACTGCTCTGTTTCTTGTATCAAACTATTCATGAAAAAGGTTTTTGCTAAAATAATAAATTATTAACCAGTATTAATTTTTAATAAAGTGATAAAAAAGTGTATTTTTAAAAGAGTTTTTTTACACAAAATGACACACGAACTTAAAGAAATCATAAGACAAGCCACCATAAATCAACAACAAGGCTTACAGAATGTTTTAGCAACGGTTGTAGGTTTAGACGGCTCTTCTTATAGAAAACCAGGAGTTAGAATGTTACTTTCTTCTGACGGAAAAATAATTGGAGCTATTAGTGGGGGCTGTGTTGAAAAAGAAGTACAACGTAGAGCTCAATCGGTTTTTGAAAATAACAAACCTAAGGTAATAACCTATGATGGGCGTTATCGTTTAGGTTGCGAAGGAATATTATATATTCTTTTAGAACCTTTTAATCTTTCAACTTATTTTATTGAAGCTTTCTCAGAAAACAATATTCAAAGAGAGTCGTATAACATTACATCATTCTTTCTAAAAGAAGATGAAGCATACGGGAATTTCGGTTCTATAATTCAATTTAACAACCAACAAAGATTTTCTTTCAACAAAGATTTTTATTCTGAAAAAACAGACCAGTTAACTACTTTTAAACAAACCTTACAACCACTATTTCGCCTGCTTATTATTGGTGGAGAGCATGATGCTGTGAAACTTTGTGCACAAGCTACTCAATTAGGGTGGGAAGTTGATGTAGTTACCTCCATAAAAGATCCAAAAGAGTTAGCCGATTTTCCAAGTGCTAAATCGGTAGTTGCGCAAACTCCAGAAGTAATTCAGCTTTCTCATGTAAATAACAATACTGCAGTTGTTATTATGAATCATAATTTTACATACGATTTACGTTGGTTGATTAAATTACAAGAGCAAAACCCTGTTTACATTGGTATTTTAGGTGCTGCTAAACGACGAGAAAAACTATTTAACGAACTATTTGAATTTTCACCCGATATTACTGATGATTTTTTAGATAAAATTCATACTCCTGCTGGTTTAAATATTGGAGCTGAAACTCCTGAAGAAATTGCATTATCAATCTTAGCAGAAATATTATCAGTTATTCGAAACAAGGAAGTATTTTCTCTAAAAAAGATTACTGGGCGAATCCATAATTAAATATGATGCAAAAAACAGCAATTCTCATATTAGCTGCAGGGAATGCTTCCCGAATGGGAAAAATAAAACAATTACTTCCTTACAAAAACACTACGCTACTGAAATGGACAATTAAGCAAGCACAAAAATCAGTTGTAGAAAATGTGTTTTGCGTATTAGGAGCTAATAAAGAAACTATTGAAAAGGAGCTTAAAACGAGTGCTGTTGAAACAATTTACAATCCAAATTATCAAAACGGTTTAAGCTCTAGTATAGTAATTGGAATTGATTTCTTACAAAAACATAACTTTGACTATGCTTTAATAATGCTCGCAGATCAACCTCACATTACTTTTCAGTGTTTAAATAGGTTGGTTAAAACTTCAAAAAACAATCCTTCTAAAATAATTGCTTCCAATTACCAAGGTAGCGTTGGAGTTCCTGCTGTTTTTCCAAAGGACTATTTTAATAATTTACTGAACTTACAAGGTGATAAAGGAGCTAAGAATTTTCTATTACAACATAACGATGATGTTATTAAAGTAAACTCATCTCAAAACTTGATAGACATTGATACTCCTGAAGACTATCAGCGCTTACTAAGGCAGTAATTTTAGCTTAAAAAGCCTTATTTTTACATAACCAAAAAAACTGAACATGAACTTAACCAAGTTTTGCATGTACCTAACTATAGCTTTTATAGTTAGTGGTTGCGCATCCTATAAAGCTAAGTACGCAGATAAGACTTCTCCAAAAACAATTCAAACAAATAAAGAATTGGTACACTCCTTTTATTTAATTGGAGATGCTGGTAATGCCGAAATGGGACAGACTACCCCTACTCTAAAATATTTTCAAGAAAAGTTAGCTAAAGCAACTAAAAATGCTACCACCATATTTTTAGGAGACAATATATACCCATACGGAATACCAAGTAAAAAACATAAAGATAGAGCCTTAGCTGAACATCGCTTACAAACACAAATTGATGCTTTGCAAGACTTTAAAGGAAAAACAATTTTTATCCCTGGAAATCACGACTGGTATAATGGTGTTGATGGTTTAAAGCGTCAAGAAAAAATGATAGAAAAAGCTTTAGGTAAGGACTCTTTTTTACCTGAAGGTGGGTGCGGGTTAGATAAAATAAAAATTAACGATGACCTTACTCTAATTCTTATTGATAGTCGTTGGTTTATTATGGACTGGGATAAAGAACCTAAAATGAACGATAACTGCGATATTAAAACTCGTGAGCATTTTATACAAGAAGTATCTAGTTTATTTAAAAAGAATAGATATAAAAATGTTGTAGTAGCTGTACATCATCCACTATATAGTAATGGTCCACATGGAGGAAGTTTTTCTGTAAAAGACCACATGAGTCCACTACCTGTTTTAGGTACTTTAAAAAATGTGTTACGTTCACATGTAGGTATACAAACCGATATTTTTAATAAAAGTTATAGTGACTTTGTTTCTCAAATACAAACAGTATCTGATGATTTTACAGACAATGTTGTATTCGTTTCTGGTCACGATCACAACTTACAATACATAGAACAAGACGGATTTAAACAAGTAATTAGCGGTTCGGGTTCAAAGCAATCAGCTGCTTTAGTTGGTTATGGAGGTCAATTTACCTATGGTAATCATGGATATGCTAAATTAAATTACTACAAAGATGGTTCAGCAATTATTGAATACTATGCTGCCAATACCAAAGATGGTCACAAACTTTTATTCAGTAAAGAAATTGTAAAACCAAAACAAACAAAAACCTATTCAAGTTTTCCTGAGTACGAAGAACACAAGAAATTTGTAGAAACCTCAATTTACCCTCCTGAAGCTACTGATGTTAGTGGTTTTCATAAATTTATGTGGGGAGATTTAAACAGAGACAAGTACGGAAAAACAGTAAAAGTTCCTGTACTAGAATTAGAAAATGTTTTTGGAGGATTAACTCCTATTCGACGAGGAGGTGGTAATCAAACAAATTCGTTACGATTAGAAAATCCTGAAGGTAAACAGTATGTTTTACGTTCAATGGTAAAAGACGGAAGCCGTATTATGGGAGGTATTTTAAAAGGAACGTTTTTAGTTGATGTGGTTCAAGATATTTTTACCATGTCGCATCCATATGCTGCTTTTGTACTTCCTGATATGGCAGAAGCCGTAAATATTTATCATACCAATCCAAAGCTATATTACATGCCTAAACAACCTGCTTTAGGAAAACATAACGACATCTTTGGAGGACAGTTATACTTATTAGAAGAACGACCTGCTGGAGACCGTAGTGAACTAGACAACTTTGGAAATTCAGATGATATTGTTAGCACATTTGATGTGTTAGAAAAAATTAGAAAAAATAGCAAACACTCAATTGATCAAGAGTGGGTAGTTCGCTCGCGTTTGTTTGATATGGTAATTGGTGACTGGGATAGACACGAAGACCAATGGCGTTGGGCTTCTTTTAAAACCAAAGACGGTAAAAAGTATTATCGTCCTATTCCTAGAGATAGAGATCAACCTTTTTCTAAGTTTGATGGAGTTATGATTCCACTTTTTCAGCAATTTGCCCCCTTAGTAAGAAATATGCAAACTTTTGATAACGACATCAAAAACATGAAATGGTACAACAATTACGCTCGCTTTTTTGATGCTGCTTTTTTAAATCAATTAACTTTAGATGATTGGAATAAACAAGTTGAATATATTCAACAACATTTAACCGATGAAGTAATTGAAAAATCAATTCAACAATTACCAAAGGCTATTTACGATATTGATGGAAAAGAAACCATTGCTAAAATTAAGGCTAGAAGAGATAAATTAAAAGAAATTGCTAAACGTTACTACACCAAACTAAATAAAGTTGTACATGTAGTTGGTACTGATAAAGATGATAAATTTATCATCAAACGTTTAAATGGTGAGGAAACTAGTGTTGTTGTTTTTAGAAAAGAAAATGAAATCTATAACCGTGTTTTCAAAACAAAAGAAACTAAAGAAATACAGATTTATGGTTTAAATGGAGATGATGAATTTTTAATTTCTGGTGATGTACATGATGGAATTTTGTTAAGAATTATTGGAGGTCAAAATCACGATGTGTACATCGACAAATCATCAGTTGCTGGTTGGGGCAAGAAAACTAAAATTTACGACTTTAAATCAAAGAAAAACACCATAAACCCAAGTTCTGAAACTGCAGATTTACGTTCTGATAGTTATTTAAAAAATACCTACGATGCACATGACATTAACAACAATACAACCATTATTTTTCCTAGCTTAGGTAGCAACCCAGATGACGGTTTCTTTTTTGGTGCTTCTGTAATTCACACTCAGCAAGGATTCAAAAAACATCCATTTGCAAGTCAACATATTTTAGCAGCAAACTATTACTCTGCAACTGGTGGATATGATTTAGAGTACAATGGTGAATTTACCGAGCTAATTGGTAATTGGAGCTTACATTTGCGTGCTAAAGCTACTAGTGATAATTATTCTTTTAATTTCTTTGGATGGGGTAACGAAAGTATTTACGATCATAGTTTTGATTTAGATTATTACCGTGTTAAAAAAGAAGAAATTAGTTTTTCTCCTTCGTTATTAAAAAGATTACGAGGTGGAAGCATTTTTAAAATTTCAGGAATTATTGAGTCGATAGAAGTTGAAGACACTCCTAATCGATTTATCAATAATTTTGATAACCAGCCTACAGCTATTTTTGATACTAATTATTTTTGGGGTGGTGAGTTTAACTTTAATCACAACCGTGTAGACAATAGAAGTTTCCCTACCAAAGGGATGAATTTCGATTTAGCGGTTGGAGCTAAAGCTAACGCAGAAAACTTTGACAGACGTTTTGGTTATATTAAAAGTTCTTTAGCTATGTACCAAAACCTAGTATTTAATCGTTCGTTAGTTTTTGCTTCTGAAGTGGGAACTCAAATTAATGTAGGAAACCGCTTTGAAATTTACCAATCGGCTACTTTAGGTGGTGATCGCAGTTTACGTGGTTTTAACAGAGAACGTTTTTCTGGAACCGAAAGCTTTTACCATAGTAATGACTTACGTTTGCGTTTTGGTCGCATTCGCACAGGAATTATCCCTATAAAAGTTGGTGTTACTGGCGGGTTTGATTACGGTCGTGTGTGGTCTCCTTATTCACCTAATTCAAAGAAATGGCATACTAGTTATGGTGGTTCTTTTTGGTTAAGCGGAATTGACTTATTCACTGCAAATATTTCATACTTCAAAGGAAACTCACAAGAAGATAGAGTTGCTTTAAGTATTGGTTTTAATTTTTAAAATATGACACAACAAATTGTATTAATTACAGGAGCTTTATTTGGTATGCTTGCTGTAATATTTGGTGCTTTTGGAGCACATGCTTTACAAAAAGTTTTATCTAACGAACAGCTAAAATCGTTTGAAACGGGTGTAAAATATCAAATGTATCATGCACTCGTTTTATTATTTATTGGAAGTTATTTTAAAGTACCTAATTCGGCAATATATTACGCTTTTGTAATTGGAATTATACTGTTTTCCTTTAGCATATATGGTTTAGTATTATCGGATGCAAAAGGTAAAAAAATGAAGTTTTTAGGCCCGATTACTCCTTTAGGTGGTTTACTACTAATTGTTGGATGGGCACTTTTAATCTATAAAATAAGCCAAACCATACACGGTTAATACGTATAGTTTGGCTAGCATGGTAAACAAAAATCATATTGTTAATCAACGCCTTGGGCATCACTGATTATTCTATCGATAAACTCAGTTTTTATATATAATTGTTTTGCTAAGTTGTATAGTACCTCAATTTCTGAAGTGTCTATGCTTCCATCAGCATAAGAAATAATAGATAAATCTCTTAGAATATTTAATTTTTGCATTACAGAAATTACAATATCCAACTCTTTAGCTAACGCCATGATTTCATCAATAATGTCTTGTTCTGTTAATCCTTTAATGGTTAACATACATTGAGCAAAAACCGATGGTGACACAACACTACTTAACGCTTGAATTTCAGAATCATCCACAACACCATCTGCCTTTGAAATCATATAACCACCTAAGAACATAAAGCGCTGAATTTTTTCTGAATGCTCAGTTTCGTTTCCTAAGTCTTCTGGTTCCATTAACGACATAATTCGTTGTATTTCCAGTTCCATTGCTTCTTCTGTTATTTCTCCATTAATCTCAGGATTAAATAATTCGTACGTTTTACTCTTATTAAACAACTCTAGCGCTTTAATTCGTAGCGGACTAAATGGATGGCTACTATACCAGTCTGACGGATCATGAGTATCATCATTTAATACTTCTTCTAAATCTGAGAATTGATTGATGTACTCAGTTAATTTAAAATCTAAAGAATCAGAAGTTACACCTGAAGATAGCTTGAAAAATGTTCTTGCTGCTGCTTCAAAGCTATTACAACATAACAATCCTGCTCTATCAGCACTAATTTCAGCATTACGATTCCACGCATATAATTTCATTGCATGAATTGGAGCTAAATCGTTTGCTCCTTCATCTAAAATATGTTTTACTGGATAGTTAAAATGCTCGAATAAAACATGTCCTATTTCATGACCAATAACAAAAGCTAACTCATCTTTTGTAAAACGCTCTAAAATTCCTGAAGTTAAAATGATATATAATTTATCTTCGTCTGGCGGGTAACATGATGCATTGAATTTATCGTTTTGGTACACGAAAAACTCAATATCAGCTTTCAGTTTTAAAACCTCTTTACAATGCTCTCCAATTTCATGAAGTACTGGTGCTAACATTTTTGTTAAACGTAAACTTGATTTTAACAAGTGTCTTCTAGACTTGAAAACTGGGTTGTTCTCTTTTATTCTTTCTAGCGTTTTTTGGATTAGTTCTTCTTCTTGAAACTCTAAAACATAATCACGATCTCCATCATACACCAGCGCATTTAAATCAATATCTGCTCTGGAATTGTCATATACCTCCTGAATGTTTTCTGTTACATTTTTAAGATTTAACTCGTTAATCTCTTCAATACGTTTTGTGTATTGTTCTGCTAATTCTTTAGCTATATTTTGAAAATGAACACTTGCTTGATGGATTAAATCGTTGTCGCCATTCTGTTGGGCAAGATTCAAATCTTCCATCATTTTATTTTGCGCCTGTGTTAAGGCTTCTTGATGCTCTTTTTCTAATTCTGATAATGTGGTAGATTGATACATACTATTTCTTTTTTAAGCTCCTACTGGAACTGTTGAGTTAGACAATTTTAATAATCTTCCTTTCAAGTCAAAAATTCCTAAAATTTGATCATCTCCTTTTTTAGCAACTATATTATTTCCTGAAACTTCAACCTCATATCCTTTTTGAACTAAATAACAGAATAATGCATGTTTATGTTCAAAATCCATTCGAGTAGTTGTTTTAGAGAAGTGTGAACAGATTAAAGCTGGAATGTTTATTTCCTTTTCATCTACCACATCAGTATACAACAATACATACACTGTAAGTCCTTTAAAAGTTAATGGTGCATAACAACTTGCCTGATTTATCCCAGTTGCTACAAATGAGAAATAATGACCAGGATCGTGTTCTGTTTCTATTTTTGATGATAGTAAATCTTCTATTCCATGTCGTTCACCAAGAGCTTTCATTTCTAACGAAGCTTCTAAAAATTGTTCTGGAATACCACTTTGTTTATTTGCCCAAGCCCATAGCCAAGATTGTTCATTATGAGAATACGTCCCCAATACCTGCATTTTAAAGGTAAGATCACCGTAAGTTACCGTACCTTGAAGCATATCACAATTCCAAGGTAAACCTTCAACAATATCAGCTAGGTTGTCTTGCTTTTCAAAAGCTAAGGCTACATATTGATTGTGTAACTGAGGTAAGCTTAACTTTACAGTATTATCTACCTTTCCTCCTACTATATTATTTGGGTTTTCTGTACTTTCAACACTAGCTTCACTTTCTGAAAATTCTTCTAAATGAGTTTCTAAAAGATGTACAATTCTTTCCGTTTTTTCTTCCACTTTGTCAGCATTCATAATTGGGCTGTGATTAATGGTTAATACCCCATCTACAAAAGTGATTGCTCTTTCTAAATTATGCTCGTTGTTTTCATTAACAATCTTTACTTCTTTTAATCCATTTTTTAGCAACTCCCCTCCAATTTCATCAATGTTAACTGCTTTGATAGCTTCTATTAACGGTTGAAAATATATTTTTGGAAACGTATCATTGTATAGGTGAGAAAACTTATCTTCTACCAATGTATCCCACGCTATGTTTAATGATACGTTAAATCCTGCTTTATTATTTATTTCCGATTCTAATGATGGAAATGATTCGCTTTTAAATGTTTGAACTGCTCTTTTTTCTTTAAGACCCATTTTTTAATAATTTTATTATTCTACAATATTTTTTCTATCTTTTCAACAAAAAGACTCTCTAACTCTTTTGGCAGTGCTTTAGTAATTTCAATACCAATTTTTAATACACTTCCTTCTTTGCTTACTAACAATTTTTCTGTGTTAGAAATAGCGACAGTTTTTATTTCTTTCCATGCTACTAACCCCATTTCATCCTCTACTATTAGTTGTTTTGCTTTTAATAAACTTGTAATAGCATCTTTACAATTTAATCGAGCATTAGCTTCTTGTAATTCTAACTTTTCGAATGATAAGTTGATGGTTGTTTCTAACAACGATTCTTGCTCAAGAGTCCATCTTCTTAATTGTAAAGTACTGATAGGCTCTTCTCCTAACGGACGACTAATGCTTCCTTTTGATAAAGAAACTGCCATTTTTTTAGGCTGTTTGATTCGTAAAGTAGATACATCTTGGAGGTCGAAAAACAACACTTCTTGTTCTTCGGTTCTCATACATACAAATGTTTGGTATTCTTCTTTTGTAATATCAATTACAAACCCTTCTAAGTAGATTCCATTCTTTAATGATAAAGCAACTTTTAACTGTTTCTTTTCACTAAACATGTTTTGAATTATAGCAGCTGGCGACTGTGCTTTAAATTGATTGATATAATCTGTTTCCATAGCAATTTTTTTGTTATAGATTACTAGACTATAAGTTGTTTTCTAATAAATCAACAAGTACATCTGTTCTATCTTCAACTTGATCTGCGTTTAAAATCGGGCTATGGTTTACTTGTAAAACTCCTTCTTCAAAGGTGTAAGCACGTGAAGGATTATGATGATCGTCTTTATTGGTAATCACTACCTTCTTTAACGATTCTGCTAATGCCTCTTTTCCCATATCATCAGTTGCAATGGCTGCAAAAGCATTGATAAGTGGTTGGAAGTAAATTTTAGGATAACTGTCTTCGTATAAATGCAAAAATTTATCTTCAAACATGGTATCCCACTCAACATCTATTGTTACGTCAAAACCAGCTGCATTGTTTATTTGTTCTTTTAATGCAGGATATTTTTCTTCTTGAAAAGTTTTCGTAAATCTTTTTTCTTTAAGTCCCATTTGATTGTTTTTTTTAAGGTTACTTTCAATTATTTACCTCAAATCTACATGGAACTCATATACACTTTTAATGAGTTTTGTATGTGTTACTTTTTATTTTGTATTCGTATTAAAATTCTCTAGAAACTGTTTTAAGTATGTTTTCTTTCTTGATGATAGCGGAATGTTTTCTCCACTAGATAACTTAACTGTGTTGGCACTTACAGAGGCTAAATATTTTATATTAATTAAATGAGATTGGTGTACCCTAGCAAAAGCATGTGTGCTTAAAATGTTTTCATAATACTTTAGGTTTCTAGCGCTCATTATTTTTTTATCTGTAGTGTAAAAAAGCGTATAACTTCCATCTGATTGGCAGCGTACAATATCATCTACATGTAAAAAATGTTGCTCTTCGGTAGTTTTAATAAGTAATGTTTTTTGAGCTTCTTTCTTATCTAACTCACTAATTTTACTTAGTGCTTGGGTATATTTTTTTTCCTTTTCAAAGTCAGTTCTAAAACGTTCAATGCAAGCGTTTAATTCGTCAGTATCTATAGGTTTTAGCAAATAATCTACCGTATCAAACTTAATTGCTTTTATCGCAAACTCATCATAAGCTGTGGTAAATATCATTTTAAAGTTTATGGTTTCTAAAGCTTCTAATATTTGAAAAGCATTTCCTCCAATCAACTCAATATCTATAAACACCAAGTCTAAGTTATTGTTGCTTAAAAAATCTATAGCTTCATCTACATTATCAATTTTAGCCACAATTTCTATATCTTTTTGCGTGTATTGCAACAGCTTTGTTAATGTGTTTAATGCATTAAACTCATCTTCTATTATAGCAGCTTTTATCATTTTATAACTTTAATTTAAATACAACTTTTGTTCCCGAAGGATTACCTTCATCATCCTGCAAATCTTCTATGGTAAAAGATTTTTCCTCTCCTTTGTTTCTTATCTGTAATCTTTCTATAAAAATATCAGTAGCGTGTAAATCTTTTGCTATTTTTTCTTGACTATTTTTTCGCTTTCTCCCAACCCCGTTATCTTTAATTTCAAAAAAGAGTTCTTGTGCCGTTTTATGGATGTTTAAGTTCAATGTTCCTCCTGATTTCTTTTCTTTCAAACCATATTCAATAGCGTTTTCAACAAAAGGTTGCAACAACATTGGTGGCACATTTAATTCTTTTGTATTACAGTTTTCAGAAATATTTATATGATAGCTAAAACTGTTATTGAATCGAAGTTGTTGTGTATCTATATAATTAGATATCATGGTTAGTTCTTTTTCTAAACTAATTTCTTCTTTTCTAACATAATCAAAATTTTGTCTAATCAGTTTTGAAAACTTAGCTATATAGTTTGAAGATTTTACTGGGTTTCCTTCTAAAGTTATATTTTGAATTGCCGCTAAGGTATTGAATATAAAATGAGGATTCATTTGAGCTCTTAGTAAACGTTGTTCTAATTTTGAAGCTTTATTAGCCGCCCTTAGCTTATTATTATATCCAAAAAACAATGCTATAATTAAAATAAGTACCAACGATACAATTACACTAATTCCCAACCACCAATTTTGTTTGTTTATTTCTTTTTGATGGGTTAATGCTATTTCTTTTTCTTTAATTTTATAGTTCACATTAGCAAAATGAAGCAGTTTTTGATTTTGCTTTTTACTCTTTACCACTTCTATACTGTCTCGTATTATTTGATGATTCAATGCTTTTTGATACTGCTTTTTAAGAATTGCTATTGAGATTAACTTATCTCGTATTTCTAATTCTTCTGAAAGGTTATTTTTACTTTTATAGATTGACATTGCTTTGTTGTAATTCACCTCTGCCGAATCTAGTTTATTGGTTACCAAAAAAAGGGTTCCTAAACCTTTGTATGGAGCTCCGTTAATTGTTTTAATTTTTTGGTTAAGCTTTGCTGCTCCTCTTAAAAACTTCTCCGACTCTTCAAAGCGTTTTACTTCTAAGTATGTATACCCAATGTTATTAAAGACGCTTACTATAGTTTTTGGATCTTTAGCAGATTTACCTAAAGCCAATGCTTCTGAAAATTGTTCTAAGGCTTTGTTATATTCTTTTAACTTTAAATAAACCCCTGCAATATTACTTTTAATTGCTATGATTGAGTTAGGATCGTTTGGATCAGTGAACAATTTCTCAGACCTTTTTATATAAAACAATGCTTTTTTGTAGTCTTTTAATATAAAATGAAGATTAAATAACTGGTTATTTGCCTTTCCTTGTAGTCTGCTATTCTCTATTTTCTCGCCTATTTCTAAAGCCTCTAGCGCATACTTTTGAGCATCTTCTAATTCGTTTAGCTTTATACAAGCAGCACTTAGTGTTATTAAGCTTCTTCCTTTATTATAATCGTCTTTTAGTTTTGTAAATAGCCTGTAGGTCTCTAAGTGTATATTTTTTGCCTCTATTAACTTATCATTCAAGTAAAATAGTTCTCCTTTACTAAACAATAACAAAGCCCTGTTTTTAGAGTTTTGTTTCTTCTCTAGTAAACTATCTATTTTTCTTAGCCCTTCTTTTGGTTTTTGTTGAGAAATACTATCAATAGTAAATAAATATTCTTGTAAGTCTTTATCTACATTATCTCTCGTACAGGCGGTAAAAATAAAATAAGTGCATACAATATATATAAAATAACTCTTCTTAAACAATGGCATTTTTCGTAATTAATTAGCCAACTAAAATAATTATATATTTTCATTTCACCTCCATATCCAGCACTTTAACAAAACGTTTATAAAATGATAGTATACGATTATAAAACACCAAAAAGCAAACACCTAATTTCTAAGATATTTGACTAAAAAATTAAATTATACTAATGAGTACAATTGAAACTATAGAAACAGTTATTACATCAGGATCTTGTGATTTAACGAGTTTTGAAAAAGTTGAAAAAATATCTAAACCAAAAGTTAGTATTGATGGAGCCTATCTTTTAATTTATAATTGGCCAGATGATCCTGAAGGGGCTAACACTACTATTCATGTTGATCTTACCTATTTGTTTGTACATAACGACCAAGAATACAAAGCCGTTACAAAAACCACATTTTATGACTTTGATGTTGCTAAGTTTGAAAACTTACCTAAAAAATACTTTATAACTGAATACCATCAATTAGTAGAACACGCATTGATACTATCTAAACAAACAATAGAAGAGAAGCTTGAAGAGCCTTTAAGCTCTGTTATTCCGTTTAGTTTTAGCAGAGAAGATTCTATATTATTAGCTATAAATGCAGGTTATTCTAGGCAAATAGATTACGTGTAAGTATTTAAAAATATACAATTCCCCTCCCCTTTTTCAGTTATCATTGCACATAGCTTTGGTAACTGATTTCTTTAATCTTTTATTACAAATTCATATAGCTTACTGTTTCCTCCTTTAGCGGCTTCATCTGTTATAAATAAGGTTGAATTGTCTTTAAAAGTAACACCTTCTTTTTGAGAAATATGGTTGAATGTATATTCTTTTACGTCTCCGCTAAAAAAATCGTCTCCGTTAAAATTAGTAAATACTAATACCGATTTGTGTGTCAATAAAACCACTTTTTGTTTATCAGGAGATATCGCTGCTGCTGTAATTGCGCAATGTATAGCATCGCAATTTGTATACTCAGAAATGTATTTCGCAGTATAATCACCTTTTGTTGCTGGGATTTTATACAGCATTGTTTTTCCTTGCTTATTCTTAACCCTACTTTTCGTAAAAATGTAGAGAAACCCATCTTTATAAATTAAAGACTCTGCATCAAAAAAACGGTCTTTCTTTTTAGGCGGAAACTTGGTTTGATTAGGATACGAAAACTGTATTTTTTCCACCTCAACATTATCTCCATTTAACAAATTTTCTTGTTTAACTTTAAGAATTACCAAGTTCTTTCTTTTGTTATTATTATTTCCAAAGTCGGCGATGTATATATTTCCCTCATTATCAGAAGTTATATCCTCCCAATCGTGATTTTTCACCTCAAGTATTCGTTTTTGTAAGATTTTTCCTTGTGTACTAATCCCAAACACTTCCGCTGCATTACCACTATCGTTATGCATCCATAACATATTTGAGTCTTGACTTTTCTCTACACCAGAAACTTCCTTTAAATCTTCTGATAGATAGGACACTAATTTCAATTGCCCGTAATTGGTACAACTGGTAATCAGCAAAGCACTTAATAAAGAGAATAATATCTTTTTCATATTAGAAATTTATAACAGTAAAAATAGCGAATTAATAACTCTTTTATAGTTTATCATTAAAAAGCTCCTGAATAACTCAGGAGCCTTTGATATGTTATTATAATATATAATTATAAGGTTACTGTTTTCCCTATACTATTTGAATAGGTTTTATTGGTAACAGTATCAACAAAGTTCCAATCGGTTTGTATACCTGCCGCTGTTACTGTAAGTTTCATATATCCTCTTTGAGATAAATTACCGTATTGTAAATCGTCTATTAACAAGCCTAATGCAGCTTCTAAATCTGTTGCAGACGCTCCTAAGTAAGTTTCTAATCCTGGTGACGATACTGAGCTTGTAGCTACCTCTACCGCTACTTTTTCTCCAGAATTATCTTTTAAATCGCTATACCACGCATTGTGAGTATCTCCTGCTAGTACTACTACATTTTTACTTTTAAAGCTCGCTAAAATACGTTCTCTTTCCATAAAATAACCATCCCAAGCATCTAAGTTATATGGTAATACTGTTTCTATTCTTGCTTTCTCTTCTGCTGTTAAAGTAGGATCGTTTTGTAAAGCTCTTGTTTTAATCGTTACCAACTCTGTAATAGAAGTTTTAAATAGATTAAACGTTTCTTCACTTGCTGATCCAGTAGCAGATACTTCTGCCAATAGTTTTGCTAAGAGTGTTAATAGTTCAGCAGGAATTAACATTTTTCCCATTAAAACTTGCTGTCCTATAATTTGCCATGTACTGTTACTAGCTGCTAGTTCACTTTCTAACCATCCTAATTGGGTAATTCCTAAAAGTGTACGTTGCGGATTTAACCATGCTTGTTGAAAAGCTGCTGAATCAAATGCTCCATTTTCACCGTAAAATGCTGAATACTCTAGCTGCTTATCTCTTCCAATAATACGCGTATCTAACATAATTAAATCTACCAAACTTCCAATTTTCAAGTTTCTGTAAATAATTGAATTATCTACAAGATTCGTCATGTTAGGTAAGTATTCGCTGTATGCTTTTAACGCACTTTGTTTTCTTGAAGTAAAGCTTCCTTCATCTTCTTGATGGTTTTCAGCTCCGTCTTTATACGTATCGTTTGCTACTTCATGATCGTCCCAAACACAGACAAAAGGTTTTCTTCTATGTAACTCTTTTAATTGCTCGTCTGAACGATATTGACGGTAACGAGTACGATAATCATCTAACGAAATAATTTCTCCTTTAGGCTCAGGTGTTCTAAACGAACCGTAAGTGTTCTCGCCATACTCATAGATATAATCTCCTAAATGGATGACAACATCTGCATCAGATTTTTTTATCTCTTCATACACGTTAAAGTAACCGTAAGCAAAGTTTGCACAAGATGCTACTGCTAATTTTACTTCGTTTATTGATTCGCTAAACGTTAGGGTTTCTCCTACTGGTGATGTTGCTTTATCGTCAGCACTTACAAAACGGTAGTATAATTTTTGTCCTGCGTCTAAATCTTTAATTTCAACAGCTACAGTAAAGTCTCTTGAAGCATCAGTAGTTACTTCTGCTTGACGAACAACATCTTTAAAATTTTTGTCTTTTGCTATTTGCCAAATTAAGGTTGCCGAAGTTTGTTTGGTGTTATAACGAGTCCAAATAATAACTTGTGAGTTTGTAGGATCAAAACTAGCAACGCCTTGCTCAAAATTTTTCTCTGCTAAGTTATCTGGAATTGGTAATTCATCAATATCATCATCTTTACAACTAATAAAATTAGGGACTAAAAGTAGTCCTCCAGTTGCTAATAATGAGTTTCTTAAAAAGCTTCTTCTTTTAATGTTAGTCTTCATACGTAAGGGTCATTTAATTTCCCTGCATAAGTACTATTTCAACATTGCTTTAACGTTAACTAACCTTTACTAAATAAATGGAGTTACTACCAACCTCCAGTAGCACCACCACCGCCAAAGCCGCCGCCGCCGAAACCTCCTCCGAAGCCACCGCCGCCGCCAAAACCTCCTGACGATCCTCCACCGAAGCTTCCTCCGCCAAAACCGCCTCTTCCTGCGTTGCTTAAAATAATGGTTTCTAAAATACCTCTTGCAACATCTGATTTCCTGTAGCCTCTTCCACCACCACGGTTTCCTTTACTACCGCTTGAAATAATGATAAAAAATACTACCAGAATGATGATAAAGATAATAAACCCAAAGTTGGTTCCTTTAGATTCTTTTCTACTTCCCTTATACTCACCACTCATTACCTTAAAAACAGCATCTACTCCACTGTTTAACCCAGCGTAATAGTCACCTTGCTTAAAATAAGGAATAATATCATACTCTATAATTTGTCGAGAAACATAATCGGTCAATAGGTGTTCGGTTCCATAACCTGTTCGGATGGTTATTTTATGATCGTCTTTTGCCAACAACATAAATACTCCGTTGTCTTCCTTTTCTTGTCCTATCTTCCATTTATGAGCCCAATTCGTAGCTAAATACCCTATTTCTTCTCCTTGTGTAGAGCTTATAATTGCTACCACTACTTGTGTTGAAGTGGTATCAGCATATTTAATTAGCTTATTTTCTAAACTTGCTTTTTGACTTGGTGATAAAAGGTTTACATAATCGTAAACACTTGTTTGCTCTTTAGGTGTTTCTGGAATTTCAAATCCTTGTGAAAAAAGAGTCTGTCCACATAAAAGTGCAACAAAAAAAAGAACAACTTTTACGTTCTGTAACTTGTTTGTTCTTTTATGTAATGACATTATATTTTTTATCATATTTCTTCCTTCTCTGAAGGTTTTACCCTTTTGATATTTCGTTGCTTAACTCATTTTCATCATCTGTAGTCCATGGGAAGTGAGCTTGTAATTCTTTTCCTGCTTTTAGCACACCATCTATAATTCCTTGTTTAAAATCTCCTTGTTTAAATTGGTTTTGGATGGCTTCTTTGGTTGTTTCCCAAAAGTTATCGGGAACCACGTTGTTAATACCTTCATCGCCGAAAATCACAAATGTATGATCGTCAACAGCGATGTACAACAACACACCGTTTCGTTGCTGGGTATTAAACATTTTAAGCGTTTGAAATACTTCTAGTGCTCGGTCATAGTGAGAACCTTCAGTAGTTCTCTCTATATGTACACGAATTTCACCAGAAGTATTTCGTTCTGCTTGCCTAATAGCTTGAACGATTTCCTCTTCTTCTTTGGCAGTAAGAAAATCTTCTACGTTAGACATATATTGTTAGAATTTAAAATCTACATCAGGAGCATTCTCTGAACCTGCATCTGATTTGTAACGCGTCATTTCTGTTAAATTAAACATACCTGCAAGCATATTCCCAGGGAACATTTTAATGTGCTTGTTGTATAAATTTACAGCTTCGTTGTAACGGTCACGTGCTACGTTAATTCTGTTTTCTGTTCCTTCTAACTGACTTTGTAATTCTAAGAAGTTTTTGTTTGCTTTGATATCTGGATAACGCTCTACAGACACTAATAATTTAGATAAAGCTCCGCTTAACCCTGTTTGTGCTTGTTGAAATTGTGCCATTTTCTCTGGCGTTAAATCTCCTGCATTTATATTTACTGAGGTTGCTTTTGCTCTTGCATTAATTACGTCTGTTAACGTGCTTTTTTCAAAATCGGCTGCTCCTTGTACAGTTTTAACTAAGTTACCAATTAAGTCGTTTCTTCGTTGGTAAGAACTCTCTACATTAGACCATGTAGTTTTAGCATCTTCTTGGTATGTTACTGCTGTATTATAAAATCCTTTTGCCCATGAATAAATTCCAAATACTAGAACTCCTATAATAATTAAAGGCACTAACCATTTTTTCATAATTTTTGATTTTTTGTAATTATAATTGATTTTTGATTTTTATTAATTCTGCTTTTACAGTTTCTAATCTACTAATAATTTCCTGATTATTTAAGACTCCTTCTGGGTTTTTCTTTAGCTTTTGTTTTGCTCCATCTAAAGTAAATCCCCTTTCTTTTACTAGGTTGTAAATAATTTTAAAATTTTTTACATCTTCTTGTGTAAACAACCGATCTCCTTTGGCGTTTTTTTTAGGATTAATTATTTCAAATTCTTTATCCCAAAATCTGATGAGTGAACTATTTACCCCAAAAGCTTTAGCGACTTCACCTATTCTATAATATCGTTTATCGGGTAAGTCTACATACATTTTTCACAGCTTATTATGTGTTTAGTCATACGACTGACCTTTTTGTTGTGAAGCTTTTTGCATTGCAGCAAACTCTTCTGGAGTTAAATCTCCATAATAATAGTAAATAGGGTTTACAGGTCTACCATTTTTATGTACTTCATAATGTAAATGTGGTGCTGCAGAACGCCCTGTGTTTCCAACATAACCTATTAAATCACCACGTTTTATTTTCTGTCCTCTTTTAGCAAGGATTTTACTCATGTGAGCATAAATAGTTTCGTAACCATATCCATGATTTATATAAACCACTTTACCAAAAGTAGAACTTCTATGTGCTTTTTTAACAATACCGTTTCCTGACGCAAAAATAGGAGTCCCGGTTGGCGCTGTAAAGTCCATACCGTTATGCATACGCCATGACTTTAATATAGGATGTAAACGCATACCATAACCCGATGCCATTCTTTTTAAATCTTGATTTTTTACAGGCTGAACAGCTGGTATTGAAGCCAACATTTTCTCTTTTTCTTTTGCTAAATCAACAATCTCATCTAACGACTTTGATTGCACTACCATTTGTTTTGATAAAATATCTAACTCTTTGGTTACCTTTTTCACCATAGAACTGTTATCAAAACCATCTAAATGTTTATATCTATTTACACCACCAAAACCTGCTTTTCTTTGCTCCTCTGGTATTGGGCTTGCCTCAAAATAAGTTCGGTAAATATTATTATCTCTTTTTTGTAAATCGGTTAAGATTTCAGCACTTTCTTCCATCTTTTTTGAAAGTAACTCATAATGTAATTTTAAGTTTTCTAATTCTCTCTTTTGAGCTCGCTCTTTTGGAGACATTAAAAACTGACTAAAGCCTATAAAACCAAAAAAAGCAATCAATAAAAAACTAAGTAATCCAAAAAAAGTTTTTTTATACTTTTCACTTCTCCTAACCTCTATCTTTCTATATGATAAAGTGTCTGGGTCATAATAATATTTTACTTTTGCCATAATCCTAAATGTACTATTTTTGTGCTTTTTAAATTAAGCATCCTTTGAGGGGATGTACAATTTGAAAACTCACAAATTTACAAAATCTTTTAAAACTTCTTTTTAGAAGTAGTTTTTTAAATATTTTTTAACAAAATCCAGATACCCAGAGTTGTATGAAATCTCAAGATATTAGAGCTAAATTTTTAGATTATTTTAAATCAAAACAACACGAAATAGTTCCTTCAGCACCTATGGTGTTAAAGAATGACCCAACTTTAATGTTTACCAACGCTGGTATGGTTCCATTTAAAGAATTTTTCTTAGGAAACTCTACTCCTAAAAATAATAGGATTTCTGATAGTCAAAAATGTTTACGTGTTTCTGGTAAACACAACGATTTAGAAGAAGTTGGTTACGATACTTACCACCATACCATGTTTGAGATGCTAGGTAATTGGAGTTTTGGTGATTATTTTAAGAAAGAAGCTATTGCTTGGGCTTGGGAATTACTGACTGAAGTTTATAAAGTAGACAAAGACATTTTGTACGTAACTGTATTTGAAGGTGATGAAAGTGATGGTACAAAAATGGATCAAGAAGCATATGATATTTGGAAGCAGTACATTTCTGAAGACCGTATCTTAATGGGTAACAAAAAAGATAACTTTTGGGAAATGGGTGAACAAGGTCCATGTGGTCCGTGTTCCGAAATTCATGTTGATATTCGTTCTGCAGAAGAAAAAGCTAAGATTGATGGAAAATCATTAGTGAATGAAGACCATCCTCAGGTTGTAGAGATTTGGAACTTAGTTTTTATGCAGTACAACCGCAAAGCTAATGGTACTTTAGTAGATCTTCCTGCAAAACATATTGATACTGGTATGGGGTTTGAACGTTTATGTATGGTTTTACAAGGTGTTCAATCTAATTACGACACTGATGTTTTTACTCCTTTAATTCGTGAGATAGGAACAATTACTGGATCTAAATACGGTAAAGATGAAAAAATTGACATTGCTATTCGTGTAATTGCCGACCACGTTCGTGCTGTTGCTTTTGCTATTGCAGACGGTCAATTACCAAGTAATAATGGTGCAGGTTATGTAATACGTAGAATTTTACGTCGTGCTATTCGTTATGGTTTTACTTTCTTAAACCAGAAAGAGCCTTTTATTTATAAGTTAGTAGAGACTTTAGCATACCAAATGGGAAGTGCATTCCCTGAAATTAGAAAACAAAATACTTTAGTACATAATGTAATTAAAGAAGAAGAAACTTCTTTCTTACGCACATTAGATCAAGGGTTATTATTATTAGACCAAGTTATTGCGACTACTAATGGTAAAACTGTATCTGGTAAACGTGCTTTTGAATTATATGACACCTATGGATTCCCTTTAGATTTAACGCAGTTAATTGCTCGTGAAAAGGGGTATGAAATTAATGAAGAAGAATTTAATGCGGGCATGAAAGCTCAAAAAGAGCGTTCACGTGCAGCTTCTGCAAGTGAAACGGGTGATTGGGTTACTTTATTAGACGACGATGTTGAAGAGTTTATCGGATACGATATATTAACTACTAATGTAAGATTAACTCGCTACAGAAAAGTTAGTACTAAAAAAGGTGGCGACCAATATCAACTGGTATTCAACATGACTCCTTTTTATCCAGAAGGTGGTGGACAGATTGGTGACAAAGGATATATTGAATCTCCTAATGGTGATATTATTTATGTGCTTGACACCAAAAAAGAGAACAATGTTATCATTCATTTTGCTAAGAATTTACCTAAAAACTTAAACGAAACTTTTAAGGCTGTTGTAAATAAAGAACATAGAAGTTTAGCGGCTAGTAATCACTCGGCTACTCACTTATTACACCAAGCTTTACGTACTATTTTAGGAGATCATGTAGAACAAAAAGGTTCGTTGGTTAGTCCTGATTATTTACGTTTTGACTTTTCTCACTTCTCTAAAGTAGACAATGATCAATTAGAGGCTGTTGAGGAATTCGTAAATGCTCGTATTCGTGAAAATCTTCCATTACAAGAGCAAAGAAATATACCGATGCAACAAGCTATTGACGAAGGAGCCGTAGCTTTATTTGGTGAAAAGTATGGTGATAGTGTTCGTACTATCCGCTTTGGACAATCAATGGAGTTATGTGGTGGAACACATGTACAACAGACAGGTGATATTTGGTATTTCAAAATAAAATCAGAAGGTGCTGTTGCTGCTGGAATCAGAAGAATTGAAGCTATTACGAATGTAGCTGTTGGTGATTATTTTGAAGATGTTGAGCGTAACTACGATGCAGTAAAACAATTATTAAAAAACCCTAAAGATGTTGCTAAATCGGTAAGTAGTTTACAAGATGAAAATACAGCTTTAAAAAAGCAAGTTGAGCAACTATTAAAAGACAAAGCTAAAAACATGAAAGGCGAACTTAAAAACCAATTACAAGAGGTAAATGGAGTTCAGTTTTTAGCAACTAAAGTAGATTTAGATCCTAACAGCATTAAAAACTTATTATTTGAGTTAGGAGGAGAAGTTAACAATTTATTTGTGGTATTTGCTACGGCTCCTTCTGCTGAAAAGGCAATGTTAACGTGTTATATTTCTAAAGAATTAGCTAATGAAAAAGGCTACGATGCTGGTAAAGTAGTTAGAGAGTTAGGGAAACTAATCCACGGTGGTGGTGGTGGACAAAATTTCTTTGCAACCGCTGGTGGTAAAAATCCTGGTGGAATTCCAAAAGCATTAGAAAGAGCAAAAGACTATATCTCTTAATACATACTAAAAAGGTTCAGAAAATTCTGAACCTTTTTTTATTTCAGTCCATTTTTATATGTACTTATCGCTCTTTCTCTCGCAAACTTGTGTTCTATCATAGGTTGTGGGTAAGTTAGCTCATCAAAATCTTTCACCCATTTTCTAACATATTGTAAGTCTTTATCGAACTTTTTTAATTGAGACTCTGGGTTGAATACTCTAAAATACGGAGCTGCATCGCAACCCGTACCTGCTGCCCATTGCCAATTTCCGTTATTTGCTGACAGGTCATAATCCAGCAGCTTTTCTGCAAAATACGCTTCTCCCCAACGCCAATCTATTAATAAATGTTTGCATAAAAACCCAGCAGTAATCATTCGTACTCTGTTGTGCATGTATCCCGTTTTGTTTAGCTCTCGCATGCCTGCATCTACCATAGGATACCCTGTTTTACCTTCACACCATTTTTTAAACTCTTCTTTGTTGTTCCTCCAAGGAACTGCATCGTATTTTTGTTTGAAGTTCTGGGTAACTACTTTTGGAAAGTGATATAAAATCTGCATAAAAAACTCACGCCAAATCAGCTCACTTAAAAAAGTTTGGTTGGTTTTTAAAGCAAAACGAACCATTTTTCGAGTACTTACCAGTCCAAAACGTAAATAAGGTGACAAGTATGAAGTTTTATCTTCAGCAGGAAAATCCCTCACCTCATCATACGAATCTAAATTAGATAAGTTATATGGTTTTACTTTAATCGTACTTTCTTCAAAACCTATGAAAGCTAATGATGGAAATTCAGATGAAAACTGATAAAAGTTAGCAAAGTCTATCGTAAAGTCTTGCGTATCTTTCTTTTCAGAGAAGTTTTGCAACCATTTATTCTTATACGGAGTAAAAACTGTATACGGAGTTCCGTCGTTTTTTAAAACTTCGTTTTCTTCAAAGATTACTTGATCTTTAAAAGCATTAAATCTTATTCCTTTTGATGTTAAAAAACCGGCTACTTCCTTGTCTCTTTTAGTTGCGTAAGGTTCGTAATCTTTATTTGTATAAACTCCCTGAATCGTATATTCTTCTACAAGTTTTCTCCAAACTTCTAGAGGTTTCCCTTTTTTAATTATAATAGATGATTGATACTTTTTTAACTCCTCATCAAGCTTTTGCAACGTTTGGTAAATAAACGTTACGCGTGCATCATTTTTAGGAAGACTTTCTAAAATATTTTCATCAAAAATAAATAACGGAACTACTTTATTCCCTGATTGTAGCGCTTCATGCAATCCTTTGTTATCTTCTAAACGTAAATCTCGACGAAACCAAAAAACAGATACTTTATTTCCCATTAAATAGCTTTTCTAACGTACTATAACGATGTTTAAAAATTTCTTTTAACTGCTTCTTTATAAAGATTGACTGAGCTATGTGTCCTAAAAAACCAAAAGGTATTCTGTACGATATTTTATCTTTCATTACTGTTTTTCCGTTCGGTAACTCTTCGAACCTGTGTTCGTGATGCCACATTTTATAAGGGCCAAATCGTTGTTCATCAATAAAAAATTGCTGCTCTTTCACTTGGGTAATTTCAGTTACCCAGTTTGACTTTACCCCTGGAAGAACTCCCACTTTATAGGTGATAATTTGTCCTGCATAGGCTTTTTTATCAACCCCAGAAGTTATTTGAAACCCCATGTGAGACGGGGTAATTTTTTGTAAGTTTTCTGGAGAACTGAAAAAATCCCACGCCTGCTGCAACGGAACATTTAAAACTTGCTCTGTTGATAAAGTATAGATACCCGAGTGCTTTTTGAAATGAATCATTATAACAGTTTGGTGATTTTCTTACTCATTGGCTTGGTAATTGAATAAAAAACATCAATTAGCCTTCCTTCTTCATCTACCAAATATTTTTGAAAATTCCATTTTACTGAAGAACTCATTTTTCCATTTTTCTCTTTTTGTGTTAACCATTGGTACAATGGGTGTTGGTTTTCTCCTTTAACCTCAATTTTCTCTGTCATAGGAAAACCTACTCCATAATTGACACTACAAAATGACTGTATTTCTTTTATTGTTCCTGGTTCTTGCCCTCCAAATTGATTACATGGTAAACCTACAATTACTAACTTATCTTTGTGTTTTGAGTACAGTTCTTGTAAACCTTCATACTGATTTGTAAATCCACATTTTGATGCTACATTTACAAATAGTATTTTCTTTCCTTTAAATTGATTAAGGTCTAAATTTTCACCGTTGATTCCCTCAATTTTTATATCGTATAACGATTCTTTAGGGGTTACTGTTTGTGCTTTTCCTGAAAAACTAAATAATGCCATAATTAAGAATATTTTTATTGTGTTCATTTTGTTGAATTTCTATTTTTATTATTACGCTTTTATTAAATGATTAATCATTCCTTTAAATACAAATGTGTGAAAAGGTAAAACGGCATACCAGTACATTCTTCCCCAAACTCCTTTAGGTCTAAAAACTGCTCTTTGATATAATTTGTCTTTTACTATTTTAAACTCTAACCATGCTTCTCCAGGTAATTTCATTTCAGCAAATAAAATCAACCGTTTATTCTTTTTATCTGCCAATAATACTCTCCAAAAATCAAGTGAATCTCCTGGTTCTAATTCTGTGGGATGTCTTCTACCTCTTCGCAATCCAACACCTCCAAAAAGTTTATCCACGTACCCTCTTATCTTCCAAAGAGAATTAAACTTGTACCACCCTGTTTCCCCTCCGATGCTCCAAATTTTGTGTAATGTATTCCCCTCGTTTTGTATTTCTCTAACTCTTATGTCTTTAAAACAGCCGTATTGAGGTATTTGTATATGTTTTGCCAATTGATCGTGAAAAACTCCACTACTCATGGCATCTTTCCAGCTAGAAATTACTTCGTTTTGCTCTATTTTTTGAAATGCTAATGCAACGGCTTCTTTATAGGTTATGGGCTCCACATTAAGTAACGTATTAATCATACTTGGTTTTGCGATTACTTCAACCTTCATACTATCCACTAAGGCTTGTGCTAGGTTAAAGGATGTAGATGTTACAAAATATAACCAATAGGAAGATAGTTTTGGTGTTAATACTGGAAGTGTATAAATGTATCTTTTAAACCCTCTTACCTTAGCAAACTGTAACAACATTTCCTTATAGGTTAGTATCTCAGGACCGCAAATGTCAAAAGATTTATTGTAGACCTCTTTAACTTGTAAACTATTTTCTAAAAAGGCTAATACATCTCTAACTGCAATAGGCTGTGTTTTCGTTTTTAACCATTTTGGTGTTACCATTACAGGAAGCTTTTCTACGATATCTCTTATAATTTCAAAAGAAGCACTTCCACTTCCTACAATAATTCCTGCTCTAAAGGTCGTTAAGGCATAATTGTTTGATTGTAACTCTTTTTCTACTTCGTATCTTGATTTTAGGTGCTTGGACAGCGAATTGTCATTAACTATTCCGCTTAAATACACCACTTGCTTACAATTAGTAGATTCTAATAGTTTTTTAAAGTTCTGTGCACAGGTTAATTCTAAGTTTTCAAAATTTTCTGATGTCGTCGCCATCGAATGAATTAAATAGCACGCAGCATCAATATCTTTAGGAAAAACTGTATTTTCTGTATTTAAAAAATCTACTTTTATAAAAGTAACGTTCGGATTGTTTTCAAACTCATCTGGTATTCTATCTAAATCACGAACACAACAGACTAATTGATGGCTATTTTCCAGCAACCTAACAATTAATCGTTTTCCTATATAACCTGTTGTGCCTGTAACTAAGATTTTCATGCCTTTGGTTTTTGATATGATAATCTTATATAGTTTTCTGCAACCATATAGGTATCTAATCCATTAATTGCAGCTACTTTTTCTTTGGAAAGGTTTAAAAAACCATCTTCTGAAAGCATATTGTCATTAAAATATAAATCAGTAACTTCTCCCAGAACTAAAATAGTTCCGTTAGCTTTTATATGATGTTCTTCTAAAAACTTCATCCCTATTTGTAAGGGTGACTCTGCTACAAATGGAGCATGGAAGTTATTTTTAAATTCTTCCGAAAGTGCTGTTTTATCAAATTCTGAAATTTCTGACGGATATTTAGCCGAGGTGTGATGCGCCTCCTCTATTATTGCTTCATTAATAGCATTAATTGTGTAGTAACCCGTTTCTTTGATATTATTATATGTATTCCTCACAACGGTTGTGGGACGCAGTACAAACCCTAGTATTGCTGGACTTGAACCATAATGCACTACAGAGCTAAACACCGCTACGTTGGTAATATCGTCATTAGATTTTGTCGCAATAAGATTTGCTGGTTTATAACCAGAAATACTATTCATCAAATTTATTTTATAAAGATGAGAAAACTCGTCTATTTCTTGACGCGTAATATGCATTATATTGT
Organism: Tenacibaculum sp. SDUM215027; assembly: GCF_050566205.1. Lineage (NCBI taxonomy): Bacteria > Pseudomonadati > Bacteroidota > Flavobacteriia > Flavobacteriales > Flavobacteriaceae > Tenacibaculum > Tenacibaculum sp. SDUM215027. Next base: position 1,056,660 of record NZ_JBNXUE010000001.1, on the reverse strand, counting down.
ATTAAAATTATTGATTTTTACCTTGTTAGCCTTTAAATCGTGCATTAGGTTATACAAACCAAAAAATGTTCTATTAATATAAATAAAGTGTTTTGACCCTCTATTCCCATTCATCTTTTTTAGTTCTGTACTCTTGGCATATTTTTGACCTAAATCAGCTATTTTTCCGAAGAAAATGGCATCAGAAAAATCAAATTCTTCTTGCTGAAAAGGTTGTGTAAAAAGTGATAACATCTCATAAAAAAGCGACTTAAAAAAGGTTATTTCTTCTGGAGTATCGTCTTTTCTTAAAATTTCTAACTCATACAGTTTGCTTTCAAAGAAGGCTGGATTATCTATATTCTCTCGTTTTGCTAATTCAAAATAAGGCACATAAAAACTTTCAGGAACTTCTTTCATACATCCAAAATCAATTACAATAAGTTCGTTTGATTTGGATACTAAAAAGTTTCCTGGATGCGGGTCTGCATGCACTTTTTTTAGTTTGTGCATTTGGTACATGTAAAAGTCCCACAGAGCTTGCCCTAGTTTGTTTGAAACATCTTCATATTGTTCTTCTTTAGTAAATTCTGACAGGTGAACCCCATCCATCCAGTCCATCGTTAAAATTCTATCTGATGACAAGTCTGGATAGTAGCTTGGGAATTTTAAATTTGGAATATGTTTACATGCATCAGCAATTTCATTACTCTGAGCTAGCTCTAATTCATAATTAGTTTCCTCTAAAAGCTTGTCTTCAACTTCTTTAAAATATTCGTCAGAGCCTTCACCTTTGATGTTAAACATTTTCATTGCAATGGGTTTTACCATCGCTAAATCGGTTGAAATACTATCCGCTACTCCAGGATACTGAATTTTTACAGCTAGCTTTTTTCCATCTTTCGTCGCTTTATGAACTTGTCCTATACTTGCTGCATTTACTGATTCTGCCGTAAACGTATCAAAAACTTCATTAGGTGTTTTGCTGAAGTATTTTTTAAATGTTTTGGTTACCAAAGGCCCTGATAATGGCGGTACTGAAAACTGGGATAATGAAAATTTTTCTACATAAGCATTGGGTAAAATATTCTTTTCCATGCTTAGCATTTGCGCTACTTTTAATGCTGATCCTTTTAGTTCTTTTAACCCATCATAAATATCGGTAGCATTATCTTCATTAAGCTGCTTTTTAGCTTCTTCTTCTGATTTGGTTATTTTATTACCATAATACTTAGCATAGTTTACACCTACTTTTACTCCTGTTGAAACTAGCTTTGTAGCTCGTTCTATTTTTGACGTCGGTATTTTGTTTAACGTTTTCATACTATTGGTGATTTTTCTTTCCATAAAAACTTAGCCAAATCAATCACACTTTTTACAGATGCTATTTGCTGAATAGCAAAACTTGCTTTGACTGATTTTTCTATAAAAAGATCTGTTTTTTCAAAATTAGGTGATTCATCATCTATCCAAAATTTTAAGATCATTAGTAACTGCATCCAATATCCTTCTGCAACAGTTTTATCTTGAATTTTATTTACTTTTTCATTTTTAAAGTCAATTTTTTCAAGATCTAATCCGTTTACAAAATCAATAAATTCTACTCGCAACACTTTCAATACAGATAATCTTGAAAAGTCGGTTTTCATTTCCTTGAATTGTAACAACACATACGATCTGTTAGCTGTTAACAGTTCAAAAAAAGTAAAGTAAAAACTTAATAGTTTGTCTTTTGATGAATAGTCTTTGTATGCTTCTGTTTTATGCAATAAGTGAATAGTTTCTTTTGCAAAAACTCCGAAAATAGCTTTTTCTAAACTTTCAAAACTTGAAAAATGTTTGTAAAAGTCTGCCTCTTCAAAGTTGTTTTCTTGCGCGAAAGAAAATATTGAATTCGGTTGACCTGATGATAGTACGGTATTCATGTACCATTCTATTATTTTTTCTTGTGTTATGTTCTTTTTTTTTGCCATAGTTTAATTATTTAATACAATATATGCGTTGAGACTGGTTGCAATCGTCATCCATATTAAATACGGAAGTATAAATAGGGTATACCATTTTACTTTTTTTAAATACTCAAAAGTGAAATAACCTACGAGTATCCACAATAAAGCAATTACTACTAAACCTAGTTTTGTTAAATGTTGATTGAAGAAAATATAATTCCAGCTTACATTTAAAACCCATTGGTCTATATATAAAATGAGTACTTTTTTGTTTAAAAATTCATGTTGAAAACTCACTTTAGTCATATATACAGAAAACAATACCATAATGGTTGTCCATGCTGCTCCAAAAACCCAACCTACCGGTGTCCATGGAGCTTTGCTTAAAGATAAGTACCAATCTGTTCTTGGTCCTTCGTTCATTAACCAAGCTCCAATAGCTAAAGCTGAAAAATTAGCTATTAGGAATATTAAAAATCGTATGTATTTATTTTCTTTCAAGTTTTTTTCTTTTTAAAGAATTGAAGATTAATTGTACTGAAAACAACATTGTAAATGCATAAAAAATGTCTTCAAAGGGTATGGTAAAAATTCTAAACCCTAAGTTTTCTGAGTTGTTATACCAAACAACTGGTTCTTCTATAAAGCTTCCTGTTAAAATTCCGTTGACGATTAAAAAAGGAACTAATATTACCAAGAAGCTTGGATAATATTCTTGTAACGTATTCAAATGGTATTTTAACGCATAGCCCAACAGCAATAAGAATAGCATAAAGTTAACTGTTGTATACCATTTTCCGAAGTTAAAAATCAATAATAAACTCACTAAAACTATGAGTAAAAAGCTTATGATTACTGTCATTGACTTTGACATTTTAAACTTTGGAAATAAAAATTTTAATGCTTCATGTGTAAATAAACATGCATAGGGTATACAAAAGAAGAACATCCATTCTTCTATTGGCATGTGCAGTAATTTTAAGGATAAATGGTAATCAGGGTTAAAACCCCACACTCCTATTTGCGTAAACCAACTGTCCCAAATCAAAAAAAACAAGGCAACTAACAAAATACTAAGCGCTGCTTGTTTGAAATATTGTATAAAGTGTAGTTTTTTTTCAAAAACACTATACAATAGCGGAATACTTAAACTGCCTAGATTTAATATTAGATATAAATACTGACTCACTGTCTTTTATTAAAATATTTAAAGGGCACAAACAACATACCGAAACATTCTCCGTCGTGTTTTCCCAAATGTTTGTGATGAATTTTATGTGCTTTTCGTAATCCTTTTAAGTATTGATTATTTGTTTTGTCAAACCACTTAAACCTTCTGTGAATTAACACATCATGCACCAAGAAATAGGCAATACCATAAAATAATATTCCTAGGCCTAGGAAAAACAAAACATTTAATTCTGGATGAATTCCAAAGTAAAAAAGCAACATACTAGGAATAGCAAAAACCACGAAAAAGGCATCGTTTTTTTCAAACACATGTGGATAGCCTGGTTGATGATGGTCTTCATGTAAATACCAACCAAAACCGTGCATCACATATTTATGTGTGCACCAAGTAACACCTTCCATAACAATAAACGTTAATGTAGTTACTGCTATGTAAATTGCTATATTCATAATGATGTATTATTAATTATATATGTGTGTAAATAACTTACACTGTCTTTTTTTTGGAGTGCTTCTTTTAAAAACTGTTTATCTTTTTTTATAGAAGATTTATATCCTAAAATACTTGGTGTATTTTCTTGTATTACTAAGCGAACATATCTTAAATGAATATTGTTAGGATTCTTTGAAATTAGTGTTTCTAGTTTATTCTTTTCTGTATTAAAAACTTTCAATTTACTCCACGGCATCATTTTATATTTTGCCTGCTTCATTTGTAAAGAAACTACATAGGCTTGTATACTTACTTCTTTACTGTTTTTATATTTTTTTATGTAAGATAATTCTGCTTCTTTAGTAGCTAATTCATGGTATTTTATAACAAAATTAGGTGCATTATTGAAGCCTATAATCGACATAAAGAACAGTACTCCTAAGATACCACTTTTTATCATATTAAGTTCAATTTATACTTTACATAACTTCTTGCCAATAGATTAATTTTCATCGGATTTGAAATTCGAATTCTAGTATCCATGATTTTTGTTGAAGGTGTATCTTTTAGCTTTTTTAATAGTTTTTTATAATACCTGTATGCCATATACACTCCAAATTTTGCTTCAACTGGTAACTTTAAAATTCCGTTTTTATAAGCAAAGTCAAAATCGTCTTCTATTTCTTTAATAATTGTATTTTTCCCTTCCGCACTTAAATCTCCAAAATTGATATTTGGAAAATAAGATCTATTCAACTCGTTAAAATCTTCTTTTAGATCTCTTAGAAAATTTACTTTTTGAAACGCTGATCCTAAACGCATTGCAGGCTCTTTTAGCTCCTCGTATTTTTGCTGATTTCCATTTACAAAAACCTTTAAACACATTAATCCGACAACATCTGCAGAACCATATATATATTCATTATACTCTTCTGTAGTTGTATATTCTGTTTTGTACAAATCAGCTTTCATACTTTTTAAAAACGATTGTACTAAGTCATCAGAAATTTTATACTTATTTACAGTATGTATGAAAGAGTTTAGAATAGGATTTAAACTAATTCCTCTATTCTTAGATTCATAATAATCTCTTTCAAATTTTAATAGTAATTGCTCTTTATCATATTTATGAAAAGAGTCTACTATTTCATCCGCAAAGCGTACAAAACCATAAATATTATAAATATCAGCACGTATTTTGGGTGATAACATCTTCGTGGCTAACGAAAACGAGGTGCTATACTTTTGAGTTACTAACTTACTACATGCATAAGAAACCTCATCAAATAATTGTTTCATCTTTGTACGTTTTTAAAATTAAATCTGAAGCTATTTTTCCTGAAATTAAAGACGGAGGAACCCCTGGTCCTGGTACTGTTAACTGTCCTGTAAAAAATAAATTCTTTACTTTTTTACTTTTTATCTTGGGTCTTAAAAATGCTGTTTGCGTTAAAATATTTGCTAAACCATAGGCGTTCCCTTTATACGAGTTATACTCTTTTATAAAATCATTTACACAAAAACTTTCTTTAAACAACATATGTTCTTTGACTGCTTGGTTTGTTAGCTTTTCTAATCTTTCAATTATAATATTAAAATAGCGCGCTCTCAACTCAGGAGTATCCTCTACACCCGGTGCTAACGGAATTAAAAAAGTGGCAACTTCTTTTCCTTGAGGCGCAAGAGAACCATCTGTAATCGAGGGAAAGCTCGCATAGAATAAAGGTTCTTTTGGCCAACTAGGAACATCATATATTGTTTTAGCGTGTACATCAAAATCTGTATCAAAAAACAGTGTATGATGACATACGTTTTTTAATTTTTTATCGAACCCCACATAAAAGAGTAATGATGAAGGTGCGAATGTTTTTTTATTCCAATAACTTTCTGAATACTGCCTAAGGTATTTAGGAAGTAGCGTTTCGGTATGATGGTAATCTGCCCCACTTAACACTAGATCAGACTCCATTAATTTCCCATCTACTGCAACACCAACTGCTTCCCCTTTATCATTCACTACAATTTCCTCAACACTTGCATTGGTTTTAAATTCCACGCCTAAGCTAGTAGCTAGAGTAATCATAGCCTCAATTACTTTGTACATTCCTCCTTTTGGATGCCATGTGCCTAAGCCGAAATCAGCATAATTCATAAAATTATAAAACGCTGGGGTATTGCTTGGTTTTGCTCCTAAAAACAACACTGGAAATTCTAAAATTTGAATTAGTTTTTTACTTTTAATCTTCTTTCTTACTTCTTGTCTAATAGTAGAAAAAAACTGAAATATTTTACCCATAGTAACTGGGGTTACCAATTCTAAAGGAGAAATTCCTGGTTTATACACCAAATCGTTTATAGAAACATCGTAATTATATTTTGCTGACTTTAAAAAAGACTGAAGATGTTTTGAGCTTCCTTTTTCTTCTTTTTCAAAAACTTCATAAATCTCTTCTAGTGTTCCTGGAATTACAATTGAATCTTTTTCTCCAAAGTAGACTTCATAAGCAGGATTCAACCTTTCCAATTCGTAATAATCTGATGGTTTCTTACTAAAGTCAGCGAAAAACTTCTCAAAAACATCTGGCATCCAATACCATGTAGGACCTATATCAAAAGTAAATCCTTCTCTCAATAATTGTCTTGCTCTCCCACCAATGGTAGCATTCTTTTCTAACACAATTACTTCATATCCAGCCTTGGCTAAATAACATGATGCCGACAAAGAAGAAAACCCTGAACCTATTATGTATACTTTTTTTTTCAAATTATTTCTTATAAATATAATTAAATTAATTACGAGTGAAGCTTAAACCCCCACTCGTAATCACAAGCTTACCTTAACTAAGGTAAAAGAACACTATCTACCACATGAATTACCCCATTGGTTCCTTGTACATCTGTTAATGAGATTACAACAGACTGCCCTGAACTTGTATCTAATTTTGCTCCGCTAGATAAATCAACTGTAATTATGTTACCACCAAACATTATAATTTCTTGGTTATCATTTAATTCACCTGACTGTACATTTCCTCCCGCAAATACATGATATTTTAACACTGCTTCTAATGTTGCAATTGGAACATCGGCTAATGAGTTCCAAGAATCATTACTATCTAACAATGCTTGAAATGCATCATTTGTTGGTGCAAAGATTGTATATGGTCCATCCTCTTTTAATAAAGAAACAAAATCTGTAGTATGACGATCATCTGTCAAAGCTGCAACCAAAGAGGTAAAACCACTGTTATTTAATGCTAAAGTCACTACATTAGCAGGCAACATCACCTTATCTATCGTGTGTATAACTCCATTTGAAGCCATAATATCTGTACTTATTGGTTTTGAATCTCCGTTAAACTCTACAGTTCCATCAACTTCTACTTGTAATGACAACATTTCATCATTAGGTCCTGTTGATAGTGTGTTTACATAAGTATTAGATAAATCAGCTGCTTTTACCTCACCACTTACAACATGAAACAACAATACAGCTTTTAATGTTTCTGTGGGAATATCATCTAATGAATTCCATGAGTCATTACTATCCAGCAACACCTGAAATGCTGCGTCTGTAGGTGCAAAAACAGTAAAAGGTCCATCTGCTTGTAACGCAGATGCTAAATCAGCCTTTTGTAAAGCAGATACCAAGACTCTTAAATTAGAGTCTGCAACTGCTATATCAACTATATTCTTCGGTTCTTCTATTACTGGGTCATCATCACTACATGATGTTAATAAACCAAAACTTAAAAACAAACCCAAAAACAATACCGAGCTCAAATTCTTTACTTTCATAATTTCACACTTTAAATTAATGCTTACTCTTATTTTTTATAGTCTATTTTTCAGCTTCGGTAGACTTTGTTTATTTTATGCTAAAAAACATTAAACAAAATTAGTTTCGTTAAAAAAATATGCCTTGAAAATCAAAACATTAGTCAAAACTACATATTTTGTTTAATAAAAACAAATAAAACATAAACAAAACTAAGTTGTTCAAAAAAAATTAGAATTGATTTAAGAATATTTTAAGTGAAGAATACACTGTTATTTTTGCTTTAAAATCAATATTATCAACTGCCATAGCTTTATTTCCTATTGCTATTAATTCATGATCAGTATTTTCAAGTACCTTTTCAATTTCTAAAAAATATTCTTCTACTTTATCATCGTAAGGCTGGACAGTCATTGAAGTAATGAAACAAACTTTTGTTTTGCTTTTAAAAAAGTAATCTAAATTATCTAAAGGTAAACTTTGCCCTAAGTATATCGTATTATAGCCTCTTAATATAAGTTCATAATTTAAATACATTAACCCTAACTCATGAATTTCATTCTCAGGCAAAAACAACACATAACTCACTTCTGAGTTACCATTAGAATATTCTAGTTTTTCTATATTGATTTGTATTTTCTGAACAATCAAATTCGAAATAAAATGCTCATGTGCAGGCAATAGGGTATCTGTTTGCCAAAGCAAACCTATATGATTTAAAAAAGGAACAAAAACGTCTTTAAAAATTTCTCTAAACGTTTTTCTTTTAAGTAATCTGCTATAAGCATTATTGAACAATGTTTTATCAAACTGAAACATTGCCAACTTTAAAGAGTTTATTGCTTCATCGTTTACAGCCATTTTAAAAGCCAATTCTCTAGCTTTTAAAACAATTGTATCATCAGACATTTCCGCTATTTTAGAAATCTTGATATTATTTTTGTTTAACAAGACTACATTCAATAATTTTTGTAAATTTTCAGAAGAGTAATAACGAATATTTGTATCCGTCCTATCAGGAGACAATAAGTTATAACGTTTTTCCCAAATTCGTATGGTGTGCGCTTTTATACCTGAAATATTTTCCAGATCTTTTATTGTGAATGTCGATTTTATATTGTTCAATTTATTTTGTTTTCGATTAAACAAAGATACAAATTTTAACAAACTACAAACTTATACCGCTTTTTCTGAAGATTTTATCCTTATTTTTGATTGTTATTTTTCTCAAAACTCATGAATTTTCAGACGCAAATACCACTTACAAAACAAAAACACAATCAAATTAGCTACCAATCAAAGCTATTATTATTAGGTTCTTGTTTTTCTGAAAACATTGGTGATAAACTAGACTATTATAAATTTCAATCAAAACAAAACCCATTGGGTATTTTATTCCACCCAAAAGCGATTGAAAGTTTAATAACAAAAGCTATAAACGAAGAAAAATATACCGGTAAGGATATTTTCTTTCACAATGAACGTTGGCATTCTTTTGAAGCACATTCTAACTTAAGCACTTCTGACAAGGATGAGTTATTAAACAACTTAAATTCATCAATACAACAAACTTTTCAGCAGCTGAGAAACGCCACGCATCTTATTATCACTATAGGTACTGCTTGGGTTTATCGAGAAATCACTTCAGATACTTTGGTTGCCAATTGTCATAAAGTTCCGCAAAAAAGATTTTCAAAAGAATTATTAACTGTTGAAGAAATTTCAGAGAGCTTAGAAGCTATCGATTCTTTAGTTATATCAATAAATAAAGATATTTCAATTATTTATACGGTGTCTCCTGTGCGACATATAAAAGATGGTTTTATAGAAAATCAGCGTAGTAAAGCACATTTACTTTCTGCCATACATCAAGTAGTAGAACCTAGAAACAATTTTTATTATTTCCCTTCATATGAGATTATGATGGATGAGTTACGTGACTATCGTTTTTATAATGAAGACATGATCCACCCAAACAAAACCGCTATAAATTATATCTGGGAAAAATTTAAAGAGGTTTGGATTACAGAAAAATCTAACCAAACTATGCAAGAAGTTGAAACCATTCAAAGAGGCCTAAATCATAAGCCTTTTAATCCTAGTTCAGAAGCACATCAATCATTTTTAAAAAAGCTGCAACAAAAAAAGGAAACACTTTTACAAGCATTTCCTTTTATAAACTTTTAATCTTTATGTATTTATTTTACTAAAAATTGATCTACATTTTGCCAAGGGCCTCCATTAATTACATCTATTCCATGATTTTGTAAAAACTCGGCTGCTTGTCCGCTTCTACCACCACTTCTACATACTGCAATTACTGGTTTGTTCCACGATTTAATCTCATCTACATTTGTAGGAATCGTAGCTAACACAATATGCTTAGCCCCTTCGCTATGCCCTTCATTCCATTCTGCTAAAGTTCTTACATCTAATACAACCGCTCCTTTAGCTAAATATTCCTGTATTTCGTTACTCATATTTTTCTTTCTAAATAAATTAAATAATCCCATTTTATACTTCTTGGTAATTTTCCAACAAAAGTAAACCGTTTTCAATTAACGTAGTGTAACTCTTGTTACTTTTCATGTTTTCAATGTATTCACGTAACGTTTCTTTTATTGAAAAATTGTTTAGCACGGCTAATTCTAACAACTCTAATGGCAATAACCAATCGTTTTTAAACTGCGAGTTTACTTCTTTAAAAATTTCCTGAATTTTTTCCTCAGAAACCATGCCATTTTCTCTTACCTCTCTTACTTTGTCATACAAACTATATAACCTTTTATCTGATTCAGAGTACTGAATTTTATGTGTTTTAGTTTCCGATACTTTTCCTACATCTCCAAAAGAAACCACATCTGCTGACCCAGCAAAAGCTGATACTACCTCAACACCAACTGCCATATCATACACTCCCCAATCTGGGTGAAATAACAATGTATCACCATGAGTTACAATACAGTTTTTAAAAGAAATTAGTAAAATCCTACCTCGTAAATCTCTTGTTCCAGTAATAACTTCTCCTACTACTTTTATTCCTCCTTCAAACTCTAACGTAACTTGCTCTCCTTCATAAATTCCATAAGCCTTCAAATCACGTGGACTCATATTTTCTATCGGAATATTAATTCCTTTTAATTTCCCTATCGGACTTCCAAAACCTTCTGCATGATAAGTAATTCCGTGACCTATTAATTCTTTATCTCTATTTGCTAACGCAGTAGGACCTGTCGTTTGCACATAAATAGCTTTGTTATTTTCATCGGTAATTACATTGATAAAAACTCCTGATATTTGAACACCAGTACTTAACTCAATAGTTCCTACATTTTTGGAATTTATTAGCTTTTCTACACCTTTCAATCCTCCTGTTCGTATTGCCATCTTATTCGCAAACTGCTCCAACACCAAACTTAAGTGAGCAAAATCTGGTGTAACAAATAATTGAGGTTGTGGCTTTGTAATATCAAAACTTACGTTAGCAGCATCCAATGTATACGGAACTTTTTCTACCTCATTTTTCATACACCATTTACTTTCTCCTATGGAAGATAGCAATCCTGCTCCATAAATTTTGGGGTTTTCAAGAGTTCCAATCAATCCATACTCAACCGTCCACCAATGTAGGTTTCTTATTTGAGCCATTTCAGAAAGCTCACCCATATTATCTTGTAACCACTCCACTTTTTCTTGTGCTTCATCAATATCTTTTTGAGTAGAGTTAGGATCTTCTTTTAAAATAGATAACAAACGAATAGCTTCATACATTTCGTAATCTTTTGCAGAAGAAATCGCTTTTGCTCCTATTTCGCCAAAACGTCTTAAATATTCAGCGTACTCTGGATTTGCGATAATTGGCGCGTGACCTGCTGCCTCATGAATAATATCTGGTGCAGGCGTATATTCAATATGATCTATTGTACGCATATCGGATGCAATTACTAACACATTATATGCTTGAAACTCCATAAAAGCATTTGGCGGTATAAATCCATCTACAGACACTGCTGCCCAACCAATCTCTTTCAAAATACGGTTCATCCCTTGCATATAAGGAATTTTTTCTACTGAAATACCTGTTTTTTTTAGCCCATCTAAATACGAATCATGTGCTACTTTTCCTAAATAATCTACATTCATACGCATCACATAGCGCCATACAGCTTGATTTTGAGCCGTATATTCATCATATGGCTGCTTTACCACAAATTTATGTAAGTGCTTGGGTAACTTCTTAGTAACTTCGTTTAACTCAAAGTGAGGCTCCATAATATTGTTTGTTTTGCTGTGTAAATTTAAGTTTTTTATAGTTCACAAAAAATTGATATCCGTTAAATTATATATTTTGTATTTTTACTTTCGGGACTAATAAAACAACATATTGATGAAAATTAAAGGAGGTTTTAAAACTCGTTTACTTATAGGAATAGCTATTGTAGCTTTTGCTTATTTACGTAAATGCAGTCAACAAGAGACAAACCCTTATACAGGAAAAACACAAGCCGTAAGCTTATCTCCAGAACAAGAAATTGCTATCGGACTACAACAAGCTCCTATAATGACTCAGCAACATGGAGGCTTGTATCCTAACGAAAATGCTCAAGTATTAGTAGACAAAATAGGTGCTAAGCTTGTAAACAACACCGTAGCAAAAAAATCTGGCTACCAATTCGACTTTCACCTTTTAAGAGATGAAAAAACAATTAACGCTTTTGCCTTACCTGGCGGACAAGTTTTTATTACTCATGCTTTATTTTCTCAATTAAAAAATGAAGATCAATTAGCAGGAGTTTTAGGACATGAAATAGGCCATGTATTAGGAAAACACTCTAATGAACGAATTACTGATGCTAACTTCTGGAAATTACTAACCATGGGGGCTTCTGTAGGTGCTGATTTGGGACAATTAGCCAATAACATCGGACAACAAACTTTATTAAAAAATGGTCGTGGTGATGAATTAGAGAGTGATGAATTAGGTGTAAAATTAATGATTGATGCTGGTTATAATCCTGAAAGCTTAATTGGGGTCATGGAAATTTTAAAAGCAGCAGCTGGCCCTAATAGAGTCCCTGAATTTCAGAGTACACACCCTGATCCTGAAAACAGAATTGAGAAAATTAAAGAAGCTATTCGTAAGTATAGAAAATAATTATTTGTTTTATAAAACAAACAGAAATGAGAAAAATACTTTATGAAACTGAAAAATTAAAAATTGAACATGAATGGGAAGATACATTCCTGATAAATAAGTCAACAAATCAAATACTTTTAAAAGATGATTTTTATGGAGATCCCGACTGTGGACTCATAGACAAGAATAATAAATGGGCAGTCATTGGAGGAGACCACTTAACTATTTGGTCCCAAAAATCATGGAAAAGAATTGAGAATAAAGATTTAAAGTGGATACATTCGTTAAAATATGTAAATGATAATATTTTTAGAATTTTAATCGATCCTTGGAGTGAAAAACCAGCAATTTGGGAATTTAACTTAAAGACTTTTGATTACAATAAAATTCGAGATTTTAACGACTATAATGGAAGATTGTATCAAGACCAAGTAACCTGGTAAGACATAAAGTTGAAAAAAGAAACAAAACCCAACTGATTAAGGAGAGTATTCTCTACTTTTTATTCTTGGGGATATTAATTTACATTGCATTTACTTTTGTTTTTGTGAATTCCTAAAATATTCCCCAAAAATCTTTCTTATTTTTGCAGTGCAACACACAACAAATGAACAAGAAAGTAATTTTAATGATTTTGGATGGATGGGGAATTACCCAAGATCCAAAAGTATCGGCCATATACAACGCTAAAACCCCATTTATAAATTCGTTATACGATAAATTCCCTCATGCACAGTTAAGAACTGATGGCGAACATGTTGGTTTACCTGAAGGGCAAATGGGAAATTCGGAAGTTGGACACATGAATTTAGGTGCTGGTAGAATTGTATATCAAAACCTAGCTAAAATTAACAAGACTCTAAAAGAAGGAACTTTAGCTCAAGAAAAAGAACTTCTAAATGCTTTTGAATACGCAAAGGCAAACAATAAAAATGTTCATTTTTTAGGATTAGTTTCTAATGGAGGAATTCACTCTCATATTGACCACCTAAAAGGGTTACTATCTGCAGCTAACAATGTTGGTTTAGATAATGTATACCTACATGCTTTTACTGACGGACGTGACTGTGATCCAAAATCAGGAAAGTACTTTATCAACGACATTCAAGAACACATGCAAAAAACAACTGGTGAGCTAGCAACAGTTACCGGTCGTTACTATGCCATGGATCGTGATAACCGCTGGGAACGTGTACAACTTGCTTACGAAGCTTTGGTAAACGGAAAAGGAGCTTTTTCTTCGGATGCTCTAGCTAGTATTCAACAAAGTTATGATGCAGATGTTACCGATGAATTCATTAAACCAATAGTGATGGTTGACGAAAATCAACAACCAAAAACCACAATTAAAGAAGACGACGTTGTTATTTTCTTCAACTTTAGAACAGACAGAGGGCGTCAATTAACAGAAGCTTTGAGTCAAAAAGATTTTCCTGAATTTAATATAAAAAAACTCCCGTTATATTTTGTTACCATGACAAGCTATGATGACACTTTTAAAAACATTCATGTTATTTACGACGGAAAAAATATTGAAAACACCTTAGGTGAAGTGTTAGAATCAGCTGGAAAAAGTCAAATTAGGATTGCTGAGACAGAAAAATATCCACACGTTACTTTCTTTTTCTCTGGTGGAAGAGAAGATGAATTTACAGGAGAAAAACGTTTGCTATGTCCATCTCCAAAAGTAGCTACCTATGATTTAAAACCTGAAATGAGTGCTTATGAAATTCGCGATGCTATTGTTCCTGAACTACAAAGCGGTAATGTTGATTTTGTATGTTTAAACTTTGCAAATGGAGATATGGTAGGCCATACTGGAGTTTTTGAAGCAGCTGTTAAAGCTTGTGAAGCTGTTGATAGTTGTGTAAAAGATGTAATAACTACGGCACTGGATAACGATTACACCACTATTTTAATCGCTGATCACGGAAACTGTGAAACAATGATTAACCCAGACGGAACACCACACACAGCACACACCACCAATCCTGTTCCTATGATTTTAATTGACAAGGAGTTAAAATCAATAAAAAGTGGTATTTTAGGCGACGTTGCTCCAACCATTTTAAAATTAATGGGGGTTGAACAACCTAAAGAAATGACACAACATTCGCTTATTTAAAAAATATATCTTATGAAAAAAATCGTATACCTTTTTGTAGCCTTACTTATTATTTCTTGTGCATCGACACCAAAGAACCTAGCAACAAAAAATGAAAATGGAAATTTAGTTGGTATTGCCACTAAAAAAGACTTCCAACAAGAACCATACGGAAGTGATTGGTTCAACGATTTTTATTCATATTACGAAACAGATAAAGTTACCGTAAAAAAGCTAAAACCATATCTAAAAGACATAAAGATAAAAGGCTTTATGGGAACTTGGTGTGGAGATAGTAAAAGAGAAATTCCTAATTTTTATAAAATTTTAGACGAAGCCAAATTCGACTATAAAAACCTTGAATTAGTCACAGTAAACCGTCAGAAAAAAGCCAATGGTTTAGAAGAAGGTTTCAATGTAATTCGAGTTCCAACTTTCATTTTTTATAAAGACGGAAAAGAAGTTGGCCGTTTTGTAGAACACGCTATTGAAGATAGCTCAGTTGAAGAAGATTTCTTAAAAATACTTTCTGGTCAAGAATACAAACATCCATATCAAAAATAACTGTAAATTTGCGCCTCAATATTTTTACCATGATTAAACCAAAAACTAGAGAAGAAATTGAATTAATGCGCGAAAGTGCTTTAGTAGTATCAAAAACCTTAGGTATGCTTGCCAAAGAAGTAAAACCTGGAGTAACTACGTTGTATCTTGATAAACTTGCTGAAGATTTCATTCGTGAGCAAGGAGCAATTCCTGGTTTTTTAGGTTTGTACGATTTCCCAAACTCTCTTTGTATGAGTCCAAACTCACAAGTGGTTCATGGAATTCCAAACAACACACCTTTACAAGAAGGTGATATTATTTCTATTGATTGTGGTGCTATAAAAAATGATTTCTATGGAGACCACGCTTATACGTTTGCTGTAGGTGAAATTGCTCCCGAAACTCAAAAACTACTTGACGTTACTAAAGAAAGTTTATATGTTGGTATTCGTGAACTTAAAGTAGGAAATCGTGTAGGTGATGTAGGATTTGCAATTCAAAACTTTACCGAAAAGCATGGCTATGGTGTTGTTCGTGAATTAGTAGGTCACGGATTAGGACGTAAAATGCACGAAGATCCAGAAATGCCTAACTACGGACGTAGAGGTCGTGGTAAAAAGTTCATAGAAGGTATGGTAGTTGCCATTGAACCTATGACTAATATGGGTACACAAAAAATTCGTCAACACAGTGATGGATGGACCATCACTACTTTAGACAATAAACCTTCTGCCCACTTTGAGCATGATGTAGCCATAGTTGATGGTAAACCTGAGTTACTATCTACCTTTAAGTATATATACGATGCTTTAGGTATTGAAAGTAATGAAGAGGACGAATTTAGACAACAACCTTTAGTTATATAATTTGTGTCTTTATTTAAAGTAATACTTAATACTATACCTAGACCATTATTAATCAAAGCCAGTTATTGGGCTCGTCCTATTATTACTTGGTGGTTAAAAGGAGATAATTTTACGGATCCTATCGACGGAAAATCATTCAAGAAGTTTTTACCTTACGGGTATGGAGTTCAACGTGAAAATGCACTTTCTCCTTCAACACTGTCGTTAGAGAGACATCGTTTGATGTGGCTTTTTTTACAGCGAGAAAGCAACTTTTTTTCTTCTAATAAAAGGTTAAAAGTATTACATATTGCTCCTGAACAGTGTTTTTTAGACCTTTTTAGAAAGCAACAAAACTTAGAATACACTACTTCTGATTTAGAGTCACCTATTGCAGATGTAAAAGCAGATATTTGTGATCTTCCTTTTGAAGACAACTCTTTCGATGTTGTTTTTTGCAACCATGTATTAGAACATATTTCTGATGATACGAAAGCGATGCAAGAATTGTATCGTGTAATGAAAGTTGGTGGGTTTGGTATTTTTCAAATCCCGCAAGATTTATCTAGAGAAACTACTTTTGAAGACGATTCTATTACCGACCCTAAAGAGCGCGCAAAAATATTCGGTCAGTATGATCATGTACGTGTGTATGGTCGTGATTACTTCAACAAGCTTCGTTCTATCGGGTTTAGAGTTGATGAAATTGACTACACAAAAAAAATCACTCCAGAAAAACTAGAACGATTTGCTTTAATGAAAGGCGAGATTTTGCCTGTATGTTATAAAAACTAGTTAGTATACTCCGCTAGCTCATCCGTATCACTATGATATAGTAATACTACTTTTAACTCTGGATGCTCTTGTAAGAATGCTTTGGTTTTTTCTAATCCCATAGCTAAAAAAGCAGTTGCATACGCATCTACATCAGCACAGTCTCCTTTTAGTCGAACTGACACACTTAGTAAATTACTCTCTTCGGCCAATCCTGTTTTTGCATTTATAGTATGTACAATCTTTTTTCCTTCGCTATTCACTTTAAATTTTCTATAGTTACCTGAAGTTGCCATAGATTCATTATCCAACTCTATTATTTTTTGAACCGATCGAGTTCCGTCAACATTTGGTTTTTCAATGGCAACTTTCCATAGCTCGCCTTTCTTCGTTCCCCTTGCTCTAATCTCTCCTCCTATTTCTACTAGATAATTATGAACATTTTTTGACTCTAAAAATCTCCCAACTACATCTACTCCATATCCTTTTGCAAAAGCATTTACATTAAACTCAATATTTTCACTTTCTCTGTAAACCTTTCCATCTTTTAAAACAACTTTATCAAAACCTACATTTTCCATCAACCCTTTAATCTCTTCTGAAGTTAAGCTCTTCTTTTCTTTACCAGAGCCAAAACCATAAGCATCAATTAATCTCCCAATCGTTGGATCAAAATAACCATCTGTTTCTTTATAAATTCTCTTTGCCTTTTCAAACACTTCTACAAACATATCATCAACCACTACGGTCGTATCTCCTTGGTTAATTTTTGAAATATCAGAAGTAGGCATGTATGTTGATAAGGATTTATTTACCAAGCTAAACAAACTATCAATAGGTTTCTGGTAATCAACTTTATCCAAATAAGTTATGTGATATGTAGTACCGAAAACAGCTCCCTGCAACTTAACTGTATTCTCTTTTTTTTCTTCCTTACAAGCTATTACCAACAATAATGAAACCACTAAAAGCGTTATCCTTTTAATCATCTTTAAAAATTTAGTCACAAAAATAATATATTCACACTTCATAAAAGATTGTTAATTCTCTTTTTTGTGTCTTCATTTTTATAAATTTGCTTAACTATTAATAAATACATCTAAAAAAAATCAGAATAAAATGAGAAAAGTATTTTTATTCCTTACCGCTTCTATTTTACTAGCATCTTGTGCTTCTACAAAAGAATTAGAAGCAATAAAAGCTAAACACGAACAAACAAAAGAAGAATTATTAGCTGTAAAAGCTAACTTAACAAAATGTTTAGTTGAAAAAGAAAACTGTGAAGACAAAGCTTTTTCTTTAGAATCTAGAGTTACAGAACTTAAAAGAGATAAAGAAAACTCTTTACAACAAGTTGAAAACTTAACAGTGCTAACTAAGGGTGCTAATGACAACATTAAAGAAACACTATCTCAATTAAGCAAAAAAGACAAGTACATCAACAAAATTAGAGAAGCTGCTTCTAAAAAAGATTCATTAAACCTAGTTGTTGCTTTCCATTTAAAGAGAGAGCTACAAGATGGTATTGATGATGAAGACATTGAAGTAAATGTTGAAAAAACTGTAGTATTTATTTCAATTTCTGATAAGTTATTATTTAAAAGCGGAAGTTATACTATTAACGACAAAGCTTCTAAAGTGTTAGAGAAAGTTGCAACTGTAGTTAACGGACAACCTCAAATGGACGTTATGGTTGAAGGACATACTGATAACACTCCTGTAAGTGCTGGTTCAGCATTAAAAGATAACTGGGGATTAAGTGTATTACGTTCTACAGCTATTGTTCGTGAATTACAAGGAAAATACAATGTAGCTCCAAGCAGATTAATTGCTGCTGGTAGAAGTAGTTATGTTCCATTAGTAGAGAACAACAGCCCTACTAACAAAGCTAAAAACAGACGTACAAAAATTATAATCTTACCAAGGTTAAATCAATTCTTTGATTTATTAGACCAAAAGGTAGAATAATTTTAAAACATATAATTTCAAAAAAGCGTGCTTAAAGCACGCTTTTTTTTATGAAGTTCATTTAACTAAAGTAAACAGCTTAAAAATTAAACTAACACGCTATTTGTCAATCAAATAATTAATCGTACATTTGCAGACCTTTTTAAAGGACAAAAATTATTATTAATAGACAAAAACTAATCGTGTAATTATGAACACATTAAGTTACAAAACAGTATCAGCTAATAAAGCTACCGTAAACAAAGAGTGGGTTTTAGTTGATGCGGACGGGCAAACATTGGGTCGTCTAGCTTCTAAAGTTGCAAAACTTATTAGAGGTAAGTACAAGACTAATTATACTCCTCACGTAGATTGTGGAGACAACGTTGTTATTATCAACGCTGAAAAAATCAACCTAACAGGTAAAAAGTGGACTGATAAATCTTACATCCGTCACACAGGATACCCAGGAGGTCAAAGATCATTAACTGCTACAGAAATGTTCGAAAAAGATCCTACAAGATTAATCGAAAAAGCAGTAAAAGGAATGTTACCTAAAAACAAATTAGGTAGTGCGTTATTCAGAAATTTATATGTTTACGCAGGTACAGAGCATGATCAAGAAGCTCAAAAACCTAGAACTATTAACCTTAACGATCTTAAATAATTATGGAAACTGTACACAAAATAGGTAGAAGAAAAACAGCTGTTGCTCGTGTTTATGTTTCTCAAGGAAGTGGAAACATCACTGTCAACAAAAGAGAGTTTAAAAACTATTTCACTACACCAACTTTACAATACAAAGTTCAACAACCTTTAATGTTAACTGAAAACTTAGAGGCTTACGACGTTAAAGTAAACGTATATGGTGGTGGTGTTACTGGTCAAGCTGAAGCTATTCGTTTAGCAATTACTAGAGCATTAGTAGCTATTAACGAAGAAAACAAAGCTGTATTAAAACCAGAAGGGTTATTAACTCGTGATCCAAGAATGGTTGAACGTAAGAAATTCGGTCAGAAGAAAGCACGTAAGAAATTCCAGTTCTCTAAACGTTAATATTTTTACTGGACTTGTTTCAGTATTTAAATGTTTTGAGACTGTTATTTATAAATCAATTTTTAACAGTTTAGTATCTAAATATTTCAGACTTAATAACTACTGAAATATTGCGAAAACAGAACGTAAACACATTTATTAAAATGGCAAACATTCAAGAATTATTAGAAAGTGGCGTACACTTTGGTCACTTAACAAGAAAATGGAACCCTAACATGGCTCCATACATTTATACAGAGCGTAATGGTGTTCACATCATCGATTTGTACAAAACTTCAGCTAAAATTGACGAAGCTTCTGCTGCGTTACAAAAAATAGCTAACTCGGGACGTAAAATCTTATTCGTTGCAACTAAAAAGCAAGCTAAAGATATCGTTGCTGAAAAAGCTGAAGCTGTAAACATGCCTTACATTACTGAGCGTTGGCCAGGTGGTATGTTAACAAACTTCGTTACTATTCGTAAAGCCGTTAAGAAAATGACTTCTATCGATAGAATGAAGACTGATGGTTCTTTTGATGCATTATCTAAAAGAGAAAAATTACAAATCACTCGTCAACGTGAAAAATTAGAAAAGAATTTAGGTTCAATTTCTGATATGACTCGTTTACCAGGAGCTTTATTTGTAATTGATGTAAAGAAAGAGCACATAGCTGTTGCTGAAGCACAAAAATTAAACATTCCAATCTTTGCAATGGTTGATACAAACTCTGATCCTAGACCGATTGATTTTGTAATTCCTGCAAATGATGATGCTTCTAAATCTATCGATAAAGTATTATCGTATGTAACAGATTCAATTGCTGAAGGCTTAACTGAAAGAAAAGCTGACAAAGAAAAAGCTAAAGCTGATAAAGAAAAAACAGCTGAAGCTCCAACAAAAGAAGAAGCAAAATAATTTTTAATTTAAAGGTTTCATTACATTGAAACCTTTAAATTTTTACAACTTTGTACAACAATATATTTACAACTAAAAAATAACGATAGAAATGTCAGTAAAAATTAGCGCTGCAGACGTAAAAAAATTAAGAGAAACTACCGGAGCTGGTATGATGGATTGTAAAAATGCATTAGTAGAAGCTGAAGGTAATTTTGATAAAGCTATTGAAATTTTACGTAAAAAAGGACAAAAAATCGCTGCTAAAAGAGCCGATAGAGAGTCTACTGAAGGTGTAGCTATTACAAAAATTAGCGATGATAACACTTACGGTGTTGCTATCGTATTAGCATGTGAAACAGATTTCGTATCAAAAAACGATTCTTTCAAAGAATTAGCGCAAGAATTTGTAAACATCGCTTTTAACTACAACACAAAAGAAGAGTTTTTAGCTGCTGATTTTGGTGGAGTAACCGTTGCTGAAAAATTAATCGAGCAAACAGGAGTTATCGGTGAGAAAATCGATATTACTGCTTTCGAAAAAATCGAAGCACCATATGTAGGAGCTTATACTCACGTTGGTAAAATTGCTGCTATAGTTGGTTTAACTGCTGTTGTAGATAATGCTGCTGAGTTAACTAAAGACTTAGCTATGCAAGCTGCTTCAATGGGGGCAACTTCTTTATCTTACAAAGACTTTGATCCTGCTTATGTAGCTTCTGAAACTGAAGCTAGAATTGCTGCAATTATAAAAGATAACGAAGAATTAGTACGTTTAGGTAAAACTTTAAAGAACGTTCCTCAGTTTGTTTCTCGTTTACAATTAACTGATGAAGCTATCGCTAAAGCTGAAGAAGAAGCTAAAGAGCAATTAAAAGCTGAAGGTAAACCAGAACAAATTTGGGATAAAATCTTACCAGGTAAAATGGAAAGATTTATCTCTGACAATACTACTTTAGATCAAGAACAATGTTTATTAGATCAAAAGTTTATTAAAGACGAAAAGAAAACTGTTGCAGAATACGTTTCTTCTTACGGTGATGTTGAAGTTAAAAACTTCGTAAGAGTTACTTTAGGATAATTCTCAACAACTATATTATAGAAAACCATCCATTTTTGGGTGGTTTTTTTTTATGTGTTAAAATTAGAATAAAAAAAATATGTAGCTTTGCACAACTTTCAACAAAACAAATGCAATACAAAAGAATCCTTTTAAAATTAAGTGGTGAGGCACTAATGGGAGAGCGTCAATATGGAATTGACCCAAACAGACTTAAAGAGTATGCCCAAGAAATAAAACAAGTTATAAATAAAGGCGTAGAAGTAGCCATTGTAATTGGTGGTGGAAATATTTTTAGAGGAGTTGCTGGTGCTAGCCAAGGTATGGATCGTGTACAAGGTGACCACATGGGGATGTTAGCTACTTGTATTAACGGATTAGCATTACAAAGTGCTTTAGAAGACGAAGGAATCCATACACGTTTACAGACCGCTATTGAAATTAAAGAAATTGCAGAACCTTATATAAAACGTCGTGCAAATCGTCATTTAGAAAAAGGGCGTGTTGTAATTTTTGGTGGAGGAACAGGAAATCCATATTTTACAACCGATACAGCAGCTGTATTAAGAGCTATTGAAGTTAATGCTGATGCTATTTTAAAAGGTACACGTGTTGATGGTATTTATACAGCAGATCCTGAAAAAGATAAAGATGCTGTTAAGTATGAAAATATTACCTTTAAAGACGTCATTGAAAAAGGCTTAAAAGTAATGGATATGACAGCTTTTACCTTAAGTGAAGAAAACAAATTACCAATTATTGTTTTTGATATGAACAAACAAGGAAACCTATTAAAATTAGTTTCTGGAGAAAATATTGGAACAATAGTTGACAACGAATAAATTGAAAAATTATCCTCAAACTGTTTGAGGTTTTTAAATACGAACAAAATGAACGAAGAGATTGATTTTATTTTAGATTCGACGAAAGAGGCAATGGATAAAGCTATTAGCCACTTAGAAAAAGAATTAGCAGGAATTAGAGCTGGTAGAGCCACTCCTGCTATGTTAAGTACAATTATGGTAGATTACTACGGTTCTCAAACACCATTATCACAAGTAGCAAACGTAAATACTCCTGATGCTAGAACCATAGCAATTCAGCCTTGGGAAAAGAACATGTTACAAGAAATCGAAAAAGCTATTATGCTTGCAAACATCGGTTTCAACCCAATGAATAATGGAGAGAATATTATAATCAATGTTCCTCCATTGACAGAAGAGCGTCGTAAAGGATTAGCAAAACAAGCAAAAGCTGAAGCAGAACATGCCAAAGTAGGAATTCGTAATGCACGTAAAGATGCTAATAACGAAATTAAAAAAGTGGATATTTCTGATGACATGAAGAAAAATACTGAAGCTCAAGTTCAAACATTAACTGACGATTACGTAAAAATAATCGATGAAAAATATACTGTTAAAGAAAAAGAGATTATGACTGTATAATTTCATTTTAAAAAATAGTTAAAAAAGAGCGTCATATGACGCTCTTTTTTTCGTTTAATTAATTCATTTAGCATAACTTTGCTGAAATTTTTTTTGGATGACTTTTTGGACCAAAATCGCAGGCTTCTTGTTGCGAAATCGTTACTTAGTTTTAATTACTATTGCTATAATTACAGGGCTTTTAGTCACTCAGATGAAATATATGCGCTTCTCATATGCAGAAGCCAATTTACTTCCTACCGATCATGAGGTTAACCTTGAATATAATAAGTTTTTAGAAATCTTTGGAGAAGAAGGTAACCTTATTATTTTAGGTGTAAAAGATTCTACAATATTTACACCTGCTAAATTTAACGCATGGAATAAGCTTGTTAAAGATTTAGATACTTTACCACAAGTAGATTTTACCGTTTCTGTTGCAGATGTTCAACAGTTAAAGGCAGATAGAAAGAAACGAAAGTTTGTTGTTGAACCACTATTTGAAGAAGCTCCTTCTACTGATGAGGAAATTAAAAATATAAAGAAACAACTTTTTGAAAAGCTTCCTTTTTACAATAATTTACTATACAACGATAAAGGTACTTTACAAACAGCTATTTATTTAAATAAAGATATTGTAAACACTCCTATTCGTAAAGATTTTGTTTATGATGTATTAATCCCTACCATAAAGTCTTTTGAAAAAGATCATAAAATAGATGTTCGTGTTTCTGGTATGCCTTATATAAGAACCTTGAATTCTCAGAACATCACAGATGAAATGGGAATTTTTGTTATAGGTGCCTTACTCATAACTGCTATCATCTTTTTCTTCTTTTTCCGTTCATTTAGAGCTACATTTATTACTTTACTAGTAGTAAGCGTTGGAGTAACTTGGGCTTTTGGTTTTATGGGGTTATTCCGTTATGAAATTACTGTATTATCAGCTTTAATTCCGCCTTTAATTATTGTAATTGGAGTACCTAACGCAGTTTTTCTGATTAATAAATATCAACAAGAAGTAAAAAAACACGGAAATCAAGCAAAATCATTACAACGTGTAATTTCAAAGGTTGGAAATGCAACATTGATGACCAACATTACTACTGCTTCAGGTTTTGCTACTTTTATATTTGTTAAAAGTAGACTAATGCGTGAATTTGGTGTTTTAGCATCTGTAAACATCATTAGTATTTTTATTTTGGCGTTATTAATCATTCCGATTATATACAGTTTTATGCCTCTTCCAGAGAAAAAACACTTAAATCATTTAGAAAAAAAGTGGATGGGCAATGTTGTTTCTTGGATGGAACGCATGGTGAAAAAGCAACGAATTGCCATTTATATCACTACCGTTTCTATAATCATATTAAGTATGATTGGACTATACATGATTCGTGTATCAGGTAGTTTGATTGAAGACATGCCTAAAGGAAAACAGTTTTATAAAGATATAAAGTTTTTTGAATATGAGTTTGGAGGAATTATGCCTCTAGAAATTTTAATTGACACCAAAAGAGAAAAAGGTGTTATGAAACTTTCTACACTGAAAAAGATGGAAAAGCTCAATGAAACCATTGAAACTTTTCCTGAATTATCTAAGCCTATTTCTATTACCAACTTAGTAAAATACTCTAAACAAGCTTACTACAACGGAAACCCAAAATACTATCAACTACCGACAAGTCAAGAAAAAACTTATATTTTTTCGTATACTAAAAACTCAGATAGTAACTCCGGAATGCTGAAAAACTTTGTGGATAGTACCGGACGTTACGCACGTATCACTACCTTTATGAAGGATATTGGCACTGATAAAATGGATATTATCCAAGAGCGACTACAGGCTGTAATTAATAAGCAATTTCCAGGTGAAAAATTTGACGTTTCTCTAACAGGTAAAGCGTTAGTTTTCTTGAAAGGAACCAATTACCTAATTAAAAACTTAGTTATCTCACTATCCTTAGCAATAATATTAATTTCAATATTTATGGCGTGGATGTTCCGTTCTCCTCAAATGATATTAATCTCACTGATTCCTAATATGCTCCCTCTATTAATTACTGGCGGGTTAATGGGGTTCTTTGGCATCCCTATAAAACCTTCAACAATTTTAGTATTTAGTATTGCCTTTGGTATTTCGGTAGATGATACAATTCACTTCCTTGCTAAATATCGACAAGAACTGCTAGCTAACAATTGGAAAATAAAACCTGCTGTATACTCAGCTTTAAGAGAAACAGGAGTAAGTATGTTCTATACTTCTATTGTACTTTTCTTTGGGTTTTTAGTATTTACTGTTTCAAGTTTCGGTGGTACTATAGCCTTAGGAGGTTTAGTTTCTGTTACATTATTGTTAGCCATGGTTTCAAACTTATTATTATTGCCTTCTCTCCTACTTTCGTTTGAGAAGAAGATAGCAAACAAGAAAGTTTTAAAAGAAACTAAGTTTAAAATATTACCTCCAAAGGAAGACAAATAAGGTTAGCATCAAGGAGTCATATTTTACTCATAAATACTTATTTTTTCTATTGAACTTAACGAGTAAAAGTTAACTCTTTATTCTTTGGTCTCTTTATTGCTAATTAACAGCAAAAAAGTATCTTTGCTTGATTTTATTGAAGATATAAAGACATGAAAAGAAGTAGCGTTAAAGATTTATTACAATCTGACAAATTTTTACAGGAAGTACACGTAAAAGGATGGGTAAGAACTTTTAGAAGCAATCGTTTTATTGCTTTAAATGATGGTTCTACTATTAATAATATTCAGTGCGTTGTAGATTTTGAAAATACAGACGAAACTTTATTAAAAAGAATAAATACCGGAGCTGCTGTTAGTATACAAGGTACTTTAGTTGAAAGTCAAGGTAAAGGACAAACAGTAGAAGTTAAAGTAACTAATTTAGAAATTTTAGGAGATTCAAATCCTGATGAGTATCCAATTCAGCCTAAAAAACATAGCTTAGAGTTCTTACGTGAAAATGCTCATTTACGTGTAAGAACTAACACTTTTAGTGCTGTAATGCGTTTACGTTCTGCATTATCTTTTGCAGTACATCAATATTTCCAACAAAACGGATTTTACTATGTAAACACTCCAATTATTACAGGTTCTGATGCTGAAGGTGCTGGTGAAATGTTTAAAGTAACTCAATTTGAAGCAAACAAGGCTCCTGTAAATGAAGAAGGTGGGATTGATTATTCTCAAGATTTCTTTGGAAAAGAGACCAATTTAACTGTTTCTGGTCAATTAGAAGGAGAAACCTATGCCATGGCATTAGGTAAAATATATACTTTCGGACCTACTTTTAGAGCTGAAAACTCAAATACAACACGTCACTTAGCAGAGTTTTGGATGATTGAACCAGAAGTAGCTTTTAATGATTTAGATGCTAACATGGACCTTTCTGAAGACTTCATCAAATATGTGTTACAATATGTATTAGATAATTGTAAAGACGATTTAGCTTTCTTAGATAATCGCTTAGCACAAGAAGAAAAAACGAAGCCTCAAGCACAACGTAGCGAAATGGGCTTAATTGAAAAATTAAAGTTTGTTGTAGACAATAACTTTAAGCGTGTAAGCTATACAGAAGCTATTGATATTTTAAGAAATTCTAAACCTAACAAAAAGAAAAAATTTCAATTTCCAGTTAACGAATGGGGTGTTGATTTACAATCTGAACACGAGCGCTATTTAGTTGAAAAACATTTTAAATGTCCAGTAATCTTATTTGATTATCCAGCTAACATAAAAGCATTTTACATGCGTTTAAATGAAGATGGTAAAACTGTTCGTGCCATGGATGTTTTATTCCCTGGAATCGGAGAAATTGTAGGAGGTTCAGAAAGAGAAGAACGTTTAGATGTTTTAAAAGAAAAAATGGCGGAGTTAAACATTCCTGAAGAAGAATTATGGTGGTATTTAGACACTCGTAAGTTTGGTACAGCTGTACACTCTGGTTTTGGTTTAGGTTTTGAACGTTTAGTTTTATTTGCTACTGGAATGAGCAATATTCGTGATGTAATTCCATTTCCAAGAACGCCACAAAACGCTGATTTCTAAAAAAATCATAAAACTTATAAATAACAATCGTCATTCCTTTACGAATGGCGATTTTTTTTGTCCTATTTCATATCTTTGTATATATGCTAAAACAAAGTTTACATCAAAAATTACTTCAAAAATTATCTCCACAACAAATACAGTTGATGAAGTTAATTCAATTGCCTACGCAAGCTTTTGAAGAACGTTTGAAACAAGAAATTGAAGAGAACCCTGCATTAGACACGGGTAAAGATGAGCCTGAAAATTTTGAAGATACTATAGCCAATGATGTTGATTATGATGATTCTGGCAATGAAAAGATAGATGCTGACGATATAAATATTGACGAGTATTTAAGTGATGACGAATACCCTAGTTATAAAACACAGACTAATAATTACTCATCAGACGATGAGGATAAACAAATACCTTATGCAGCTGGTACTAGCTTTCATCAATCATTAAAAAACCAATTAAATACCTTTCGAATTAACGAAGAAGAACGTGCTATTGCCGAGTTTTTAGTAGGTAGCATTGATGATAGCGGCTATATTCGTAGAGATATTATAGATTTGGTGGATGACTTAGCTTTTACTCAAAATGTTTTTACTACTGAAGAAAAGGTACAAGATGTTTTGCTTAATGTAGTCCAAAACTTAGATCCTACAGGAGTTGGTGCTTTAAACTTAAAAGAATGCTTAATTATTCAATTAAAAGCAAAGTCAGAAAATGAAAGTAGAGCTTTAGCTGTAAGAGTTCTAGAAGAAGCTTTTGATCATTTTGTTAAAAAACACTACAATAAACTTCAAGAAAAGTTTAATATTTCTGAAGAACAGCTAAAAGATGTTATTAATGAAATAAGTAGATTAAACCCTAAACCTGGTAGCTCTTACGCTGGAAACAATAAAATTGCAGAGCAAATAGTTCCTGATTTTTCAATTAAAATTATTGATGGTAATTTAGACTTAACTTTAAATTCCCGTAACGCCCCTGAATTACATGTTTCGAGAGAATATAATAACATGTTAAAAGGGTATCAGGACGCTAAAGAGAAGACTAAATCTCAAAAAGATGCAGTACTTTTTATAAAACAAAAATTAGATGCTGCAAAGTGGTTTATAGACGCTATAAAACAACGTCAGCAGACACTTTTAATAACTATGAGTGCAATTATGCATCGTCAGTCAACATATTTTTTAACAGGTGATGAGCGCAAATTAAAGCCTATGATTTTAAAAGATATTGCTGATGAAATTAGCATGGATGTATCTACTGTTTCTCGTGTTGCAAGTAGCAAATATGTTTCTACACCCTATGGTACAAAATTGATAAAGGATTTCTTTTCTGAATCGATGAAAAACGACCAAGGTGAAGATGTGTCTACTAAAGAAATTAAGAAGATTTTGGAGACTGTAATTAAAGAGGAAGACAAACGTAAACCTCTTACTGATGAAAAACTATCAAAAATTTTAAAAGAAAAAGGATATCCTATTGCAAGAAGAACAGTTGCCAAGTATCGTGAACAATTAGACATTTCTGTCGCAAGATTGCGTAAAGAAATTTAATGCGTTGGTATAAATTCATATCAACAATTCTACACCCTATTGTAATGCCTACTATAGGGATTATTTTATATTTCTTACTTTCACCAATAAGCTTAAACAAACAACAGCAATATACTATATTAGCAATAGTTTTTGTTGCTACCTATCTTATACCAATGCTTTTATTAGTTTTTTTAAAATCTATTGGTTATATAAAATCCTTTCGCGTACACAGTATTAATGAACGAAAGTTCCCTATTTTCTTTATGATGACTTTGTTTTTAATTCTAGGAAAAATGTTCGCTAGTATGAGCATTATAAAAGATATTAGCTACCTATTTTACGGAACTGTATTTGGTTTAGGCTTTATTTACTTACTATTTCCTTTTAAAATTAAAGGAAGCCTTCATTTGTTATCTATGGGAGTAGCTGTTGGATATTTCTTATTATTTCAGCAGATACAAGCTGTTTACGTACTACCTATAATTATAACATTTATTTTCTTGTCTGGTCTTCTAGCAAGCTCTAGGTTACATTTAAAAGCTCACAGTGTAAGAGAAGTGTACCTTGGTTTTTTTATTGGTTTAATAGCTCCTTTTTTAGTTTTTTATTTATTATAAACATTTTTACTTAAAAAGTAAGGGAAACCCATACTTTTTCTATTGTTTTTTTCACTTTTTGTCTTTAATTATAAATTACATTTGGATTCACTTTAGAATTGAATCCAAATGTAAAACTAAGATATACAAATAATTAGATTACGATGGTTAAAATACTCTCGTACGGAGGACAGACTTAAAGGTGAGAGTCTTGAAAATGTTCATCAAAGATAATTTTAAAAAACTTTAATTATGAAAAAACAAATTTTGAATTTAGGAAACAAATTAAGTAAGATGGAAAAGAAGTCTATCAGTGGAGGTTATGACTCAGTTAACTCTGATGATAAAGGAAAACTATGTTACTCTAATTCAGAATGCTCTTCAGGAGCTTGTAAAAAAAAGGGATTAAGACCCATTCTAGGTATTTGCTCTTAACTAAAAATGTTTCAAGAGGCTTTTTGAAGCCTCTTGATTTTTAAAGACACTATCCTAAAAAACTAATAGTCAATTACAAAAGATAAAAACTTAAACCAAGTTTAACTATTTTACTATCTATTGGTTTTCCATTAAGACTAACATCTTTAAACATTGGAGACAGTCCATAATACACATGGAAGTTAAATGTACCATAACCTGCAGATAAAGTTAAACCGGTTTGCCATTTATTATACTTTTCAGCATTTGAAAAACTAACTTGTCCTGATGGTAAATCGTATCGGAAGTTATTACTTAAGTTGTAAGAAACTTTAAACCCTGCATAAAAACGCCAAAATGAGTAAGTGTTTGCATCAGAAGATCGCCATCTAAACTGAATAGGAAGTTCTAAATTATGAAGTTTTATTTTATTAGATCTAATATCTGCATCTGTTTCAAATTCTTTAACACTACCTTCTAACACTTTTAATTCATGACTAAATGAGTCATAGCTATAACCTAAGCCAAAAGCAATAGCTGTTTTTCCTTTTCTATTGAAGGGTATATCTTTCATATATCCAGCTCCTAACCCATATGAAAAACCTGTTTTACCTAATTCATCTGGCTGATCTTGTAGTAAATTATAAGTAATATCAATATATAACTGGTCTTCCCAATACTTATCCCCCAACTGTAGAGAATCTTTCTGACAAAAAGCGTTTAATGACAGAAAAAACATTAAAAAAATTACAACGTGCTTCATAAATAATTATCTAACGATAAATATACCTTTTTTTGTATAAAAAAAGAGCAATCTAATGATTGCTCTTTTTGTTTTATTTAAAAGTAATTACTTCTTAATAACATCTCCTTTGTGAGTAGATAGACTTAATTTAAGAGCATTAACATCTCTTAATTTCTCACGAATATCGGCTAACGTACCTACACTCGATTCTTTATCTGCCTTTATTGAAGTTGTCATAAAAGGTACTTCAGCTTCAGAAACATTATCTCTTTCAAGATAGATAAACGAAGGCACATCATCTGGCGTGGCTATCTTATCGTTTAATTGTATTCTGTTATACCCTGTACCATACTTAGCATCTTTTGCTTTACCAACATAAATTGTACTCACCAAACTTTTACGCTCAAGCTTTTTTACTTCACTTGCACTAGGTAAACGAGGAGAGTCTATTAATAAGTCTGTTTCTCTCATGGTAGTAGTTACCATAAAAAAGAATAATAACATAAAAACAATATCTGGTAAAGATGCCGTAGATACTGCTGGCAATCCTTTTTTCTTCTTTCTAAACTTAGACATATTCTATTGTTTTACTATTATTGAACGTTTGTTGGTTCAGAATCAGATATAATTTGAGGATAACTCGCTTTAATATCTTCAACTTTTCTTCTTAATGACTCATCTTTTCTTGCGCTGTCTTTAAAAGCTTGTTCTAATTCAGTAAAGCTCATACCATATTTCTCTTGGCACAATCTGTTACGTAATTCAGTATAAGCTCTTAACAACTCATTCTGTACAGCTACATAAGTACCGAATTCAGTACCTCTATCACTTTCAACTGAGATTACTGCTTTGTTTGGGTGATCTGATGACCCTGAGTCTTTTTCACCTTTACAGTAATCACAAGCAGCTCCTGCTTCTTTCCCTGGCATTGGATTACCAATACCTCCACCATTATCTATAAATTTTATAGCAGCATCTTTTAAGTCTTTCAACTCCATAATTTCCTCTTCAACTAAAAGTTGATTATTACGGTTGATGCTAACTTGAAAAATGTTTTTTTCTTTAATAATTGGTGGCTCTACATCAGTTTTTTCAGCTAACTTTTTTGGGATACCTGAATCAACATCCATTGTAGTTGTTACAAGGAAAAAGATAAGTAGCAAGAAGGCAATATCTGCCATCGAACCTGCATTAATTTCTGGGTTTTCTCTTCTTGCCATATTAACTTATGATTTAACGATTCCTTTTAATAAATCCCAAACAAAGAAACCTCCTGCGATTACTATTAATATAATACTTAACCAAATACCTGTACTTGTATTTTTTGAAACACTACCTCCCGCAACTGCTATTACTTTTTCATTTGCATCAACAACTTGTCCATCACTTGAAAGAATGTATGAAATCACTAATAATACTCCAATACCCAATAAACCAAACAATGCTTTTTTCAAAGCAGCTGGATTTTTGAATAAACTAAAAACTGAAGCTAAAATTGTAACTCCTGCTGTTAATATTAATAATACTAAAGAATAAGTTACTAACGGAGAAACTGCGTCCGATATTGCTACTCTATCTTCACTGTCTACACCCATGGTCATAAGAAATAAGACTATGCCGACAAGAGAAAGTAAAGCAACAACGATTGTTATTAATCTATTGTTCTTCATGCTTTTATTATTTTTTATACTTAGCTAATAAATCGATTAAAGAAATAGATGCATCTTCCATATTGTTAACAATACTATCTACTTTAGAGATAATGTAGTTATAGAAAATTTGTAAGATAATTGCTACTACTAAACCAAATACCGTAGTTAAAAGCGCTACTTTAATACCAACTGCTACTACCGCCGGAGAAATATCATTAGCCACAGCAATCGCATCAAATGATTTAATCATACCAATTACAGTCCCCATGAACCCTAACATTGGTGCTAATGCAATAAATAATGAAATCCATGAAATGTTTTTCTCTAATAATCCCATTTGTACTCCACCGTATCCTACTACAGCTTTTTCAGCAGCTTCTAATCCTTCATCAGCTCTCTCTAAACCTTGGTAGAAGATAGAGGCAACAGGACCTTTTGTATTTCTACAAACTTCTTTCGCAGCTTCTACACCACCTGAACTTAATGCTTCGTCAACGCTAGCTACTAATTTTTTAGTATTTGTTGTAGCCATGTTTAAATAAATAATTCTTTCAATTGCAATAGCTAAACCTAAAATTAAGGCTACCAATACAATTCCCATAAAACCTGGGCCTCCCTCAATAAAATATCTTTTTAAGATTTGATGGAAAGTTTCTGATCCTTCTGCTGCTGCGTCTTGAGCATAAGTTGATTGAATAGCTCCTAAAAACATAAATCCTGTAACAGTTAGGATATTTACTACTTTTTTCATTTTGTTATAATTAATTTTAAATAGTTAACGGGTTAAAAATACAAATTTTACTATGAATAACTTAATTTTTTACAAAATAAGTAATTCTTTACTTGTACTTATTACGCTTTTAATTTTACAGAGTGGCAAGTAACAAAAAAATGTTGGTACATTAAAAAAAATCTATATGATTTCTATTAAACATCCCTTTTTTAACTCTTTTCTATACTATTTCAAGCAGTTACAAGCACAAAATTAACGATTTATTTACAAACTAAACCATTTCTCCTCTAAGTGGTGTTTGAAAATAATGTGTAAATTCTTCTTTTGAAAGCTTTTCTCCCAATAAATACATCATTTTTGCAATGGCTGTTTCTGTTGTAATATCCTTACCATCAACAATACCAATGCGTTTTAATTCTGAACTTGTTTCGTAATGCCCTAAGATTACGCTTCCTCCTTTACATTGAGTTACATTAACAATATAAATTCCTTTATTTACTGATTCTTCTAACAAATCAACAAACCATTTTTCGGTTGGCGCATTACCTGATCCGTAAGTTTCTAAAATAATTCCTTTTAAATTTGGAATATTCATAAAACTTCTAACTACTAATTCTGTAATACCTGGAAATAACTTTAAAATAGCTACATGATTATCTAAATTCTTCCTTACTACCAAATTCTTTTTACCTTCTTTAGGTTTTAGTAATAGTGGGTAATTAAAATTTAAATGCACTCCACTTTCTGCCAATGGAGGATAATTCATAGAAGCAAACGCTTCAAATTGTTCTGCATTTATCTTTGTAGTTCTATTGGCTCTGTATAACTTATATTCAAAATACAAACCAACTTCTTGAATTATTGGTTTTCCATTTTCATAAGCTGATGCAACTTGTATCGATGTAATTAAGTTTTCTTTGGCATCTGTACGCAAATCTCCAATAGGTAATTGTGAACCTGTGAAAATTACAGGTTTTTGCAAGTTTTCAAACATAAAACTAATTGCTGATGATGTATACGACATCGTATCTGACCCTGTTAACACAACAAACCCATCAAACTTGTCATAATTTTTTGCGATTATTTCAGCAATTTGAATATAGTAAGCTACACTCATGTTTGATGAATCAATTGGTTCAGCAAACGAAATAGTTTCTATTTCGCAATTAAGCTGCTGTAATTCTGGTATTTTACTTGATATTTGGCTAAAATCAAATGCTTTTAATGCACCAGTATTATAGTCTTTAACCATACCAATAGTTCCTCCAGTGTAGACTATTAAAATTTTAGGTTGATTTGTCATTTTGACATTTTTTTATACCGTTATTAATTTGGAATAATTTATGTTGTAAATTTATCCAGCAAAAATGATACAAAAATTTAAAACTATATAGATTATGATAGGATTTTATATTCTAATTGGTATTATATCGCTATTCAGTTGGTTAGTGAGCAATACGTTAAAACGTAAGTTTAAAAAATACTCTCAGGTTCACTTACGTAATGGGATGAGTGGTTCTGAAATTGCTCAAAAAATGCTAGCTGATCACGGCATTTCCGATGTTCAGGTAATTTCTACTCCAGGTATGTTAACCGACCACTACAATCCGCAAAACAAAACTGTAAACCTAAGTGAAGCTGTATATAACCAACGAAATGCTGCTGCTGCTGCGGTCGCTGCTCACGAGGTTGGACACGCTGTACAACACGCTAGAGCTTACCAATACTTACAAATGCGATCTAAATTGGTACCCATGGTAAGCATTACCTCACGTTTTTCTCAATGGATGGTAATTGGTGGTATTGCTTTTGGTGCTGCTTCTGGTAGTACGGGTATTGGTTTTTATATAGCAATAGCTGGTTTAGCTTTTATGGCTTTAGGTACTATTTTCAGCTTTATAACCTTACCTGTTGAATATGATGCTAGCAACAGAGCATTAGCTTGGTTAGAAAACAAAAATATCGTAACTCGTGAAGAACTAGCAGGCTCTAAAGATGCTTTAAAATGGGCTGCAAGAACCTATTTAGTTGCTGCTCTTGGTTCTTTAGCAATGTTATTATATTGGGCTTTACAAATTTTAGGAAATAGAGATTAAGTGTTTAAGTCTAACAATTAAAAAAGCCGTTTTGATTAATCAAAACGGCTTTTTTAATATTTTTTTTCTATAAAAAACTAGTCATTCAGTTTTAACACTGCCATAAACGCCTGCTGTGGAATTTCTACATTCCCAACCTGACGCATACGTTTTTTACCTTTCTTTTGTTTTTCTAATAATTTACGCTTACGAGAAATATCTCCTCCATAACATTTTGCAGTTACATCTTTACGTAAAGCTTTAACCGTTTCACGAGCGATGATTTTTGCTCCAATCGCTGCTTGAATAGGAATATCGAACTGTTGACGCGGAATTAACTCTTTTAACTTCTCACAAATACGTTTTCCTATCGAATAAGCATTATCAGCATGTAATAACGCAGAAAGCGCATCAACAGGTTGCCCATTTAATAACATATCTACACGAACTAACTTCGATTTTTGCATACCTATTGGGTGATAATCAAACGACGCATACCCTTTTGAAACTGTTTTTAATCGATCGTAAAAATCGAAAACAATCTCTGCTAATGGCATATCAAAAATCAACTCAACTCGTTCTGGAGTTAAATAGGTTTGATTTACAATTTGTCCACGTTTTTCAATACAAAGACTCATTACCTGTCCTACAAAATCAGCTTTTGTAATAATTGAAGCCTTAATAAATGGCTCTTCTACTCTATCTAATTTAGATGGATCTGGTAAATCTGTTGGGTTATTAACGATGATAATCTCATCTCGGTTTTTATGCGTAAATGCGTGGTAACTTACGTTAGGAACGGTAGTAATTACCGTCATATTAAACTCGCGTTCTAAACGTTCTTGAATAATCTCCATGTGTAGCATTCCTAAGAATCCACATCGGAAACCAAAACCAAGTGCTGCTGAACTTTCTGGTTGAAAAACTAACGAAGCATCATTTAACTGAAGCTTCTCCATAGAGGCTCGTAATTCTTCATAATCTTCTGTATCTACAGGATAAATCCCAGCAAACACCATTGGTTTAACATCTTCAAACCCTTCTATTCTTTCAGCTGTTGGGTTTGCAAAATCGGTAATAGTATCTCCTACTTTTACTTCTTTTGCTGCTTTTATCCCTGTGATTAAATAACCAACATCTCCTGTTTTTATTTCTTGCTTTACAACCTGACTTAACTTTAGCGTTCCTACTTCATCGGCACCATATTGCTTTCCTGTTGCCATGAATTTTATCTGCTGGTTCTTTTTAATAGATCCATCAATCACTCTAAAATAGGTTTCAATCCCTCGATACGAATTATACACCGAGTCAAAAATTAAAGCCTTCAATGGAGCATCAGGGTTACCTTTAGGAGCAGATATTTTTTTAATAATAGCTTCTAAAATATTACCAACACCAAAACCTGTTTTTCCACTTGCATGAATTACATCTTCTGGTTCACATCCTAATAAATCAACAATATCATCGGTTACTTCTTCTGGGTTTGCTGAAGGTAAATCTACTTTATTTAATACTGGAATAATTTCCAAGTCATTTTCTAAGGCTAAATAGAGATTCGAAATTGTTTGTGCTTGAATACTTTGTGCTGCATCAACAATTAATAAAGCTCCTTCACAAGCTGCGATTGAACGAGAAACTTCGTATGAAAAATCTACGTGACCTGGAGTGTCAATCAAGTTTAAAATATAATCCTCTCCTTCATAAACATAATCCATTTGGATTGCATGCGATTTAATGGTAATTCCACGTTCTCGCTCTAAATCCATGCTATCTAACAGTTGGTTTTGCTTTTCACGTTCTGTAACCGAACCTGTATAATCCAACAATCTATCGGCAAGGGTACTTTTACCGTGGTCAATATGTGCAATAATGCAAAAGTTTCTGATATTTTTCATTAATCTAAAGTTTCTCAAGCCATTTCTAGATATCTTCTCTTTACTTTCGTAAACTTTTTCGTTTACTTAAATACCTAGCATGGATTCATTCGTCGTAATTCTAACTACTTCTAATCTGCAAAGATACTTTATTTGCAGGCTACTGCAAACAAAATAGATAGCGAAAATTAAACATCTCTACTAACTTATTTAACTAAGAGCACCTCCACATATTCCTAGCCCAATTATTAAATATAAAACAGCTAGTATATAAAATATTTTTGAGGC
Organism: Tenacibaculum sp. SDUM215027; assembly: GCF_050566205.1. Taxonomy (NCBI): domain Bacteria; kingdom Pseudomonadati; phylum Bacteroidota; class Flavobacteriia; order Flavobacteriales; family Flavobacteriaceae; genus Tenacibaculum; species Tenacibaculum sp. SDUM215027. The sequence goes on along the minus strand of NZ_JBNXUE010000001.1, from coordinate 1,019,588 downwards.
TGTTTTGCTTTTTTTCCTAACTGCTGTTCCTATGATAGCAAATAGTATTGGAGGCCCAAACATAATTAAACCAATAATTATGAATAAACCTGACAGATCCATATTTCCTTCTAAAAAATTCATATCAATTTATTTTATCTCTTGTCTTAACTCTTCTAAATACTCTTTTTTGTCATCCCTATAAAACAGGTTCATTGTTTCAAAAGGAATAATTTTATTGTCTTTGTCAACAATATGTACACATGATTTTTTCACAGCCCTAACATCAAAGTTGTAAGCATCAATAAACTGCATAATAATAACTCTAAATAAATTATCGTAGCCTAACTCTGGTGCATTAATATTAGGTAAACAACACATAATTGATTTTAAATTTTCTTCTGCAACTTCTACAGAATTCCCTGTGCTAAATAACTCTACCATTTTTCCATGTAACGCTTCATCTTGCTCATAAATAATGGTGTTTTTACTATTATCTAATAAATCATTTGGATTAATATAACGTGTTAGCGGAAATACTTCTCCCCCTAATTTAAGCGCATATCCCATTACCAAAGCATCTGGATTACAAGGTACTGGAATTAAATCATCAGAATTAAAAACATCGGTTTGTTCCATGATTTTTCTTCTGACTTCTGTAAGCGTCATTCTATCAGTTTCAGGATTAAAACTTTCTAACCTTCCTGCTATTTGTGTTGGTTGAAAGGTAACTCCTCTAACACATTTTTGTTGTAAAGCATAATCAATTACTTTACCTATTTCATGGTCATTTAGTCCTTTTTGAAGCGTAACCACCAAGGTTGTTGATAGATTTAACTTATTCAAGTTTTCGAGGGCTTGCCTTCGAACACTATTCAAATCTGCTCCTCTCAACTCTCTTAATACACTATCTTCAAAAGAATCGAATTGTAAATAAACCTCAAAATCTGGTGTGTATGTTTTTAATCGTTCAGCAAAAGCAATATCTTTTGCTATTTTTATTCCATTAGTATTTAACATTAAGTGTCTAATGGGTAACGATTTTGCATAATCTAAGATTTTCCAAAATTGAGGATGTATTGTTGGTTCCCCTCCACTTATTTGTACTACATCTGGTTCTTTTTCATTTTTTACAACAGCATCTAACATTGCTTTCACCTCTTCTAATGTTCGATGACGACCATAAGTAGGTGATGATCCTGCATAACAAGTAGGACAAGTTAAATTACATCTATCAGTAACCTCTACAACTGTTAAACAAGAATGCTGTTCATGATCTGGACACAAACCGCAATCATAAGGGCATCCATAATCTGTTTTTGTGTTAAACGTGTAAGGCATTTCACTAGGCTTGTTGTAGTTTCTGATGTTTTTATAATATTCAATATCATCAGCAATTAACACTTTAGAATTACCATGTTCTCTACAACGTTTAAGCATGTAAACATTATCATTCTCAAAAACAATTTTAGCATCTACTCTTTTTAAACATTCAGGACACAAGCTCAATGTAAAATCATAGTAGTTATATTTTCTTTCTGGCATTTTTTATTTTTTGAATTATAAATTTCGTGTAATATACGTAACAAACTATACATAGTATTTGAATAGTACTTAACCCTAATACAAAAAAGGTATTAGGTTTTAAAAACTCTATAAAAAAGCGAAATCCAAAATATATCAACATAAAAAGTTTAAAAAGCTCTCCCGATTGTAAAGTATAGTGTTTTTGTAAATATTTTAACCCTACAAACAATACAATTAAAAACACGAGTTCATATAAAGCAACTGGATGTCTTAAAATACCATCACCTAAATCCATTCCCAAAAAGAGTTCAGTTTCTCTTCCATAAGTAAACTCATTAATTCCTGAAAGAAAACAGCCTATTCTTCCTATAAAAACCCCTACAATTATTGGAAGTGCAAACAAATCTCCAGAAGATTTTGTTTCTCCTATTATTTTTTTTACGATTTCTACACCTAATAAACCTCCAAACAAACCTCCCATAATGGTCTTTACATTCAATAATTGAATACTGTTTTCTATTGAGAAATTTATCGATGGGGCTTCTAACACTCCCACTAAACGAGAACCTATTAAAGCTCCTGCTGCAGCTCCTAAAATAATTGATAATCTATTGTTAGAGGAAATGTAATCTTTCTTTTTCTTACGTAAGAAAACATAATAACGAAAGGCTAAAAAGAATGCTAAGTACTCTAAAACAAGATGAATATTAAGTGTATAACCAAATAAAATGGGTTCAAAAGGTAGTTCCAATAAAAAAGTTTATGAGTTAAAAGACGAAATATACGTAATTACTAAAAAAGAGCAGCCTTACAACAGCTTAATTCAACTAGCAACGACACATCAAAATACAACTTAACCAACTACAATACAGTACTTAAGGAAAAATTACTTATATTTATCTTAAAGGAAACAAAATTGAAGTCTCAATAAAAAGTACAATTATGAAAAGTCTATTTATAATTTTGTTATTTCTTTCTCAAAGTATTTTTTGTCAAAAATACTTTACTCGTACTGGTAGCACTGAATTTAAAGCTTCTGTTGATACTTTTGAACCTGTTGAAGCTAAAAACAACAGTACCACAGTAATTCTAAACACTCAAAATGGTGAAATTGCTTCTCTTTTATTAATTAACGCTTTTAGGTTTAGACTAGCTTTAATGCAAGAGCATTTTAATGAAAATTACATGGATTCGGACGAATTTCCAAAGGCTACTTTTACTGGAAAGATTCATAATTTTAACATTAACGAAATAGTTTCTGAAAAGGATTATAAAATTACAGGAATTCTCAACGTTAGAGGAATTAACAAAGAAATTGTAACTTTAAGTAAAGTTATAAAAACTGGAAATAATATATTTTTAAAGTCTACTTTTTCAGTGAAACCACAAGATTTCAACATCAAAATACCTAGCATTGTTAGGAATAAAATTGCCGAATCAGTTATTATAACTATAAACTATGAGCTTTCTGAAAAAAAATAAAAAATGGATCATTCCTAGTATTATTTTTCTACTACTCGGAACTACTATTTTTTTTAATTACATCTATAAGCCCCATAAAACTACAGAAGAATTAAAAGCTGAATTTAGCGGCACAGCTTCAACTTTTTTATCTTCTTTAAAAAACGACATAGCACCTTGGCTTAACAAAACAGTAATTTTAACTGGAACCGTTTCTTCTTTAGATGCAGAAGGTATTACCATGAACAACTCCATCTATTGTCAATTTAGAAAAGATGTCAAGTTTAAATCATTGACTATTAACCAACCTGTTACTATTAAAGGGATAATTATAGGTTATGATGATTTATTAGAAGAATTAAAAATAAACCAATGTATCATTAAAAAAATCACAAATGACTAAGCAAAAACTACTCACCTTCCTATTATTTCTTTTATCAATAGGTTATTCGTTTTCACAAGATGATTTACTAAACGAATTAAAAAACGAAGCAAATACAGACTCTAATTATGAGTTACCTGCATTTAAAGCAGTACAAATAGGTAATCTACAATCCACTAAAATAGTTGGCAAAGGAGACTTTTATTTCATTGTGGCACATCGATTCTCGCCTTTCTCTAGTGGTATCGATGAATTTTTTGGCTTAGACGATGCTAATACCAAAATTCAATTTGTTTATAGTTTTTGGGATGGAATTCAATTAAGCTTAAGCAGAGACTCTTATGAAAAAACCTATTCTGGTGCTGCAAAATTTAGTGTAAAAAAACAAAGTGATTCATTCCCTTTAAATATAGTTGCTTACGCTTCTACCGATATTGAAACTCAATCTAAAACTTCTGATTTCCCTACATTAGAATTTAAAGATAGAGTAAGCATAACCGCGCAAATTTTGGCTTCAAGAAGAATAAGTAAAAACTTATCTTTGTTAATAGCTCCAACTTTTGTTCGTCAAAACAATCTTCAAAAATTTCTACTAACTGGAGACACTAATCTCAACCAGTTTATTATTGGCTTGGGAGGAAGATTAAAAATTAGCAAGAGAATGAGTATAAATGCTGATTATGCGCTAAATCTTAATCGTCATGAAAATTCAACATATAAAAACCCATTAACACTTGGTTTTGATATAGAAACAGGTGGTCATGTATTTCAGTTAATTTTCACAAATTCAAGAGCAAGTAACGACTCTGGTTTTTTAACAAGAACTAGAGGAGAATGGTTTGACGACGTAGCTTTTGGATTTAATATTGTTAGAGTTTTTTAATCTCACAAAAAATAAACCTAACTTTGCACCGACAATTTAAGGTATGGTAAAAATAGGTAATATAGAACTTCCTGATTTTCCGCTATTATTAGCGCCGATGGAAGATGTAAGTGATCCACCATTTAGAGCTTTGTGTAAAGAAAATGGTGCAGATGTAGTATATACCGAATTTATTTCTTCGGAAGGATTGATTCGTGACGCTGCAAAAAGTGTGATGAAGCTTGATATTTACGAAAAAGAGCGTCCAGTAGGTATACAAATATTTGGTGCGAATTTAGAGTCGATGTTACGATCTGTTGAGATTGTTGAAAAAACCAATCCAGATATTATTGACATCAACTTTGGATGTCCTGTAAAAAAAGTGGTTTCAAAAGGTGCTGGTGCAGGAATTTTAAAAGATATCGACTTAATGGTTTCTCTTACTGAAGCTATGGTAAAACACACCAACTTACCTATTACTGTAAAAACTCGTTTAGGCTGGGATCACGATTCTATTCGTATTGTTGAAGTTGCCGAACGTTTACAAGATGTTGGATGTAAAGCTATTTCAATTCATGGACGTACACGTGCTCAAATGTACAAAGGTAGTGCTGATTGGGCTCCGATTGCTGAAGTAAAAAACAATCCAAGAATGCATATTCCTGTGTTTGGAAATGGTGATGTTGATTCTCCTGAAAAAGCCGTGGAAATGCGTGACACATATGGGTTAGATGGTTGTATGATTGGACGTGCATCTATTGGGTATCCTTGGTTTTTTAACGAAGTAAAACATTATTTTAAAACAGGGGAATACTTACCTGGACCGACAATTTCTGAACGAGTTGATATGGCGCGTCGTCATTTAGAAATGGCCATTGATTGGAAAGGTGAACATTTAGGTGTTGTAGAAACCAGAAGACATTACACTAATTATTTCAAAGGAATTCCACATTTTAAAGAGCACCGAATGAAAATGGTTACTTCCGATGATCCAAACGATGTGTTTGCCGCTTTTGATGAAGTTCAAACTAAGTTTGGAAATGCAACTATTCCTGAAATAGGATAAGTATTCTATCGCTCAATAAAGTTTTTTGAAATTCTAGAGCTTGCAATTTTTGCTGCTAAATATCCTAGAACTGAAATTGTAATAACCACTACCAGTAAGTTTAACCATTTAAACTCTACTGGATATGCTAAATTTTGTGTAATCATTAATAATTCAAATCGTTGTTGAATTAGCACAAGGATTACTCCTAAAACAACTCCGATACTCATTCCTACCAACGTTAATAAAAAACCTTGCAATACGAATATCTTTTTTATATCGTCAATGCTACTTCCTAAATTAAAAAGTGTTTTTAGGTTCTGGCGTTTATCAATAATCATCATTATGATTGATCCGATGACATTAAATAAAGCAATAGCAACAATTAAAGTAAAAATTAAATATGAAATAAAGTTTTCGGTATTTATGACTTTATAATACAACGTATTTAACTGTGCACGGGTTTGTACTTTTAATTCATCTCCCAAAACATTTTGCAAATTCTTTTGGAATGTATCAAGGTTTACACCTTCTTTTAAACGAAGTTCAACACCTGTAATTTGATTATCACCATACCCTAGCAATTCTTGAGCGAGTGAAGCTTCTGTAAAAACATATTTATTCTGAAATTCTTCTGAACCCGTATATACACCTACTATTTGTGTTGAAACAGACCGGAAAGCATTGTTTGCATTAATAAACCCTTTTCCTGGCTTCGGAACTAATATTTGAAGTGCTTCACCAAAATTAAAAATCCCTAACGATAGTTTATACGATATTCCATACCCAACTACAGCTGTATTTTTATATTTTTCATCAATCCAACTACCCACAGTTAATAAAGAATCCGTTGGAATAATTTTTGAATAATTTGAATCTACACCTTTTATTTGGGCAATATGCTCCTTGTCTTTATACTTTAAGAAAACACGTTCTTCAACAACTTTAGAAGCTACTTCTAGTTCTTCATTTTGTTGCAAAACACTGTCTAATTTTTGTGAAAATTGAAAAGTTTTCCCTTTAGATGCTGTAATTTTTATATCTGGATCAGATGCATTTAGTAGCGAATCACTAAAAGTTTTCAACCCTGAAAAACCCGATAAAACAACAAACAAGGCCAAGGTACCAACTACAACACCAAAAACAGCTATTGCTGTAATAATATTAATTGCATTGGTACTTGTTTTTGAAAACAGGTATCGTTTAGCTATGTATAAAGAGAAGTTCAAGCGTTAATAAGTTTAGCTAGCCAATGTAACAAAAATTATTAACGTTTTTGACGACGAGGTAAAACATCTGGATTTTTTATCGGATCTACGTCTTTTCCTTTTAAAGACTTATCAATATCTTCAATATAATCCAAACTATCATCACCAAAGAACAACAATTCTGGCATTCTTCGTAATTGATTTTTTGTACGTTGTGCTAATTCATGACGAATTAAAGGTGTATTTGATACTACTCCTTTAATAATCTCATCTCTTTTATCAGAAGGAAATACGCTTAAGTATACTTTTGCTACCCCTAAATCTGCAGTAACAGAAACCTTAGAAACCGATATAATTACCCCCTTCATTCCATCTTGAGCAGCACGTTGTAAAACGTCTACCAAATCCTGTTGCAACACTCCTGCTATTTTTCGTTGTCTATTTGTTTCTTCCATGCTGCAAATTTAAGCATAAAATTACGGAGTGTAAATTTTATTTTTTATGGCGTACATAACTAAGCCTACTCTGTTTCTTACATTTAGTTTCGTAAACAAACTATCTCGATAGCCATCGATAGTTTTTGGACTTAAAAACATTTTTTCGGCGATTTCTTTATACGTCAATTCAGAACACGCTAACTTCATAAAAGTTACTTCATTATCCTTAAATGCGAAGTTATTTCTTGAGTTTTTTCCTGAAACAGAGTCTAATAACAACGTGGTAACATTCCTAGTATGGTAGAATCCGTTGTCCATCATCTCTAACAATGCTTTTTCTAAAATTTCTTTTTTGGTGTCTTTTAACAAATAGCCTACAGCCCCTGCTTTTAACATTTTTAAAATAGTTCCATCAGCATCCTCTACAGATAATGCCATAACATGTACTTGTGGATAGTTATTCACTATCCATTCTGTAGTTTCAATACCATTCATCACTGGCATGTTTACATCTACTAAAACTAAATCTGGTATGTTTTTAGGCGACGCTAAAAATTTTTCTTCTACTTCTTTACCATTTTTGCATGTGTAAAGTACCTTAAATTTATCAAAAGTGTTTACCATACCTTCGATAGCTTGTGACAATAACGTATGATCATCTACAACAACAACTGAGTATTTCATAATTTCTTGGGTTATATTGGTTATTAGTTGTTGGGGAAATACACTAAGGTTCTTTAAATATAGTAATTTATTATTAAACTTGTACCTTTTTGAGGCTCTGACATAAACTTTGCCTCTGCATTAATTAATTTAGCTCTTGCTTTTATATTTTGCAAACCAAGCCCTTTAAACCTTACACCAGCCATTTCAAATCCTACTCCATTATCTTTTGCCACAATTTGAATTGAATCATCTTTATAATGCAAAAAAACCTCCAATTTGGATCCCTTAGAGTGCTTTATTGTGTTTGAAAAAAACTCTTGAAGAATTCTAAAAATAATAATTCCGTGTTTTTGATTAACTTCCTGTTCTTCTCCTGTAACTGTTAACTTCGCATCAATATAATTTAATCTATTAAACCGCTCAATTTCTAAACTTATAGCTTCTTTTAATTTTATATTATTAATAAAATCAGGATTAATTATTTTTGACAAGGCTCTTACCTCCGTTAAACTTTTTGCTATAATTTCAGAGATTTCTCCCATATTTTCTGGAGAGGCATGTTGTAATTGTATCTTTGCTAATGTTAGGAGTTGCCCTATATTATCGTGCAACTCCCAACTAATATTCCTTAAAGTTTCTTCCCTGATTTCTATTTGAGTCTCAGCAATTTCACGTTCGTAACGTTTTTTACTCTCTGTTCTCTCTAACAATAATTTGTTTTTTCGTTGTTGAAAAACAGTAAATAAAATTACTAGAAAAACAACCACTATTAATAATAATAATGTTGACACTATTAATACAAGCTCTCCTCTTTGCTCCATAAGAAACTAAAAATAAATACTGAATTCATAACTATACCTAAGAGGAATAATATGTAGTTTAAAGATCTATCTTCTAAATACCTTAATATAAAGAAAAAAGGAATAGATGGTAAATAAAAAATAAAAAATGCTATTGTTATCCAAAAAGGTAAAATTGTTTTGTAATTAATAATATAATCAGACATTAGTAACTGTCTTAAATATAGAAAAGAATAAATTATGGTGTTTACCGAGCCTAAAATCAATATATAATGAAATAGTTCCCGTTTAAACAAAGCTATCATCCAAAAAATAGAAAATATAAGCGTTAATGTTAAAATTATTTTTTTTAGATTTTTACTCCTTATTAATTTACTATAAAAAAGATATATCAGGTTAAAAAGAAAAAAAGTATAATAAAAATGCACATTAAACCCTCTAACATCCATGTGAATAAATAACAACCCTATTCCTTCACTTAATACAGTTAAAAATAAAATTAACACTAAAAATATTGTATAACTATAATTAAACATCTTAAATCTATATATAGATGTCACAAAGGATAGAACCTGAAAAAAGAATAAAACATGCACTAATATTTCCATCCTCTAATTAATATGGTGGTCTAAGCGTTCCATAATTACCTGCTCCACTTAATAATTCTTCATCTAAAGGTGAAGCAAACATAAACCCAGCTTTATTTTCTCTTACTGTTTTTATTCTATAGTTATAATCATCTCTCTTCCCTTTTTCAAACTCTTCTCTTGTATTATATATCCATTTATATCCATGCTTTTCTAGCATTTCTTTAAACGTTACTAATTTTCCTTGTTTTGCAGATTGCACAGGATCAAAAGCTATTTGTTCACCGTTAATTGTAGTGGTAGGAATGTAAATTAAACTACTATAATTTTTCCCTGTATCTTTGTGATTTTCTTTAGCTGTAGAAATAAAGCTGATTCCTGTTATTTTAATTTTTGCTTTTTTACTTAGGTTTTCTACGTGTCCCAAATACTTTTTAAATTGCACAAAGTCAAATGTGTTAGCACGTGTATCTTCATACCCTAAAGCTTCTTCTAGTGGTGCAATTCTTGTTCTATCATAACTTGATAGCATTTGAATAACTTCCTTATAGTTTAGCATTTCTTTTGTTCTTCCTTCATCAGAGTAACAAAAAGTACCTTCTGGCACTTGAGACTGCCAATCGTCACAGTCGCATTTATTGCCATTTATCTTATCACATGAAATAGCAAAACTCATTACAAGAGTTAACAATAATAATTTAAGTTGGTTAGTTTTTTTCATAATAAAGTTGATTTTTTGATTTTCTAAATATAACGGCTTATTTCTTAATAAAAAAAACGGAATAGCACGGAAAGCCCTTAAAACCTAAGTTACCAACTAGTTATTAAACACCTCATAACTCACAAACAGGAAAAACCCCTTGTCTCTACAAATGTTTTAACTATTGCTTTTTCATGACATATACTCTTGTTTTTTATGAAGTTTTTAAGAAGACTTTTTCTTACTTTTACGCTATGAACAAAATTGAACACATTGGTATAGCCGTTAAAGATTTAGAAAAATCTAACTCGTTATTTGCTTCTCTTTTTGGAGAATCACATTATAAAACTGAAGAAGTTACTAACGAGGGTGTAAAAACTTCTTTCTTTAAATCAGGACCTAATAAAATTGAATTATTAGAAGCTACAAAGCCTGATAGCCCTATAGCTAAGTTTATAGAAAAAAAAGGAGAAGGAATTCATCATATTGCTTTTGCTGTAGATAACATAAAAGAAGAAATCAAACGTTTACAAAATGAAGGGTTCTTTGTTTTAAACGAAACTCCCAAAAAAGGAGCTGATAATAAACTAGTAGCTTTTTTACATCCTAAAACGACCAATGGTGTACTCATAGAGTTATGCCAAGAGATAGAAGAATAGGGTCATTTTTAAAAATTAAATATTTGTATCTTGCAACGCCTTAAAATCAGTATTAACTAATGACAACCTCTTTTGATTCTTTTCAAAAACGCCGATTACAATCTTCATACATATCAGTAGTAGTAAGTATTGCATTAGTACTTTTTATGATTGGTGTTTTGGGATTAGTACTTTTAAAATCAACAAAAGTTGCAAATCATTTTAAAGAAAAAGTAGTGATGACGCTTTTCTTAAAAGATGAAGTAGCTGATAAAAACATTAAAAGTCTTAAAGAATCAATTAAAAAAGAGACGTTTGTTAATAAAGTAGTTTACATCTCTAAAGAAGACGCAGCTAAAGAATATAAAAAAGATTTAGGCGAAGACTTTTTACAGTTTCTGGGAGACAATCCTTTAAAGAACGGAATTGACATTTATCTAAAGGCAGATTTTGTGACTCCTGAAAAAATGAATGAGCTTGAAAAATCTTTTGATAAAAATAAGTTTATTGCAGAAGTAAGTTACGACAAACCATTAGTACAACTACTTACCAAAAATATTCAACGTATTAGTTTTTGGTTATTAGTATTAAGTGGTTTTTTCGGGTTGGTTGCTATTATTTTAATTAATAGTTCAATTCGATTATCAATTTACTCAAAACGATTCAACATAAAAACCATGCAAATGGTTGGTGCCACTAAAAGTTTTATTCGTAGACCTTTTATTTGGCAAAGTATCAAACTAGGGTTACTAGGAGCTTTTATATCCATAAGTGGACTAGGGGTTTTAATTTATTATGTAGACAAATATATCCCTACATTAGAGTTACTTACAGATTATGCTTCTTTAGGGTATGTAGCTGGAGGAGTTATACTTGTTGCGTTTTTTATTACATGGATTAGCACCTTCTTTGCTACACAACGATTCTTAAACTTACAAACCAACGATTTGTATTACTAAATTATTTATGAAAAAAGATAATTCATCAAAACAAGAATTTCTATTCGGTAAGCGAAACTATATCATTATGCTTATTGGTATCGCTGTAATTGCCTTAGGATTTATTTTAATGGCAGGTGGTGGTAGCGACGATCCTAACGTATTCAACCCTGAAATATATGGTTGGCGTAGAATTCGTTTAGCTCCTACCTTAGTAATTATCGGGTTGGGTATTGAAATTTATGCTATTTTTGCCAACCCTAAAAAATAAGCATGGATTTATTAGAAGCAATTATCCTTGGAATCATCCAGGGACTTACTGAATTTTTACCAGTTTCATCTAGTGGTCATTTAGAGTTAGCAAAAGCTTTATTTGGAGACACTTCTGTACCTCAAGAAAGCCTAACATTTACTGTTGTTCTACACGCTGCTACAGCACTCAGTACTATTGTTGTATTTAGAAAAGAAATAGCTGAAATTTTTAGAGGGCTTTTTCAGTTTAAATGGAATGAGGAAATGCAGTTTTCTGTGAAAATTATTCTTTCTATGATTCCTGCTGTAATTATAGGTCTAGCTTTTGAAAAAGAATTAGAAAGCTTTTTTGGGGGAAAAATTTTATTAGTAGGATTAATGTTGCTAGTTACTGCTGTGTTACTTTTATTGGCTGACAAGGCTAAAAACACAAACAAAAGTGTTTCTTTTAAGAACTCTGTAATTATAGGAATCTCTCAAGCAATTGCCATGTTACCTGGGATTTCACGTTCAGGAGCTACTATTTCAACATCAGTTTTATTAGGTGTAGACAGAACCAAAGCTGCTCGTTTTTCTTTTTTAATGGTTGTACCGTTAATTTTAGGAAAAGTAGCTAAAGATATTTTAAGTGGAGACATTAATTTTCAGAGTTCAGAAATTATTCCATTATCAGCTGGTTTTATCGCTGCTTTCATCTCTGGATTGTTAGCATGTACTTGGATGATAGCCTTAGTTAAAAAGAGTAAGTTATCTTATTTCTCTTTATACTGTGCTATTGTAGGTTTAATTGCCATTGGCTATTCTTTATTTTTTTAGATGACTGCAGAAGATTACAAAAACGGACAAGTTTTATTAATTGATAAACCTTTAGAATGGACTTCTTTTCAAGTCGTAAACAAACTACGTTGGCATATTCGTAAACGTTTTGATATCAAAAAAATTAAAGTTGGGCATGCTGGAACTCTAGATCCTCTAGCTACTGGTTTGCTAATTATTTGCACTGGTAAACAGACCAAAAACATTAACGAATATCAAGGACAGGTAAAAGAATATACGGGTACATTTGTTATTGGTGCTACCACACCTAGTTACGATTTAGAAACAGAAATTAACGAAACGCTTCCTACGGAACATCTTACGGAAGAATTACTACACAAAACTACTGAGCAGTTTACAGGAAAAATTCAACAAAAGCCACCTATTTTTTCAGCGATTAAAAAAGACGGAAAACGTTTATACGAACTTGCTCGTAAAGGTGAAACTACCGAAATTAAAGCTCGTGAAGTAGAAATTAATGTCTTTGAAATCACCAATATTGATTTACCTAACGTAGAGTTTCGAATTGTATGTAGTAAAGGAACTTATATTCGCTCTATTGCCAACGATTACGGAGAAGCGTTAAATTCTGGAGCGCACTTATCGGTTCTAAGAAGAACTAAAATTGGAGATTTTTCAGTTGATAATGCTCAAAGTGTTGATGAGTTTATAGAAAGTTTATAAAAATCGACTATACCAACTTTCTGTAATTGGCACTTCCCAGTAATTTTCTAATTCTACTTTGCTTTGTACTAGATTATCAAAAACTATTGTTTTAACTGATACAGACTTCTTTTTAAGCAACTTTTTAAATTCTTTGACATCTTTGTACTGAATAAATTTTCCTTGCTTAAAACACACGTTCATCTTATCTAACAACTCTACTTCATATTCTTGTTGTAGTTGTAAAATAAATGCTACTTGTTTATCAATATCTGCATTCGTTAATGTTGAATCTTCTTCCACAGAAAAAATAATAAAACGATTATATTTCAGCTCAAAAGAAGCTTTGAAGTCACTATCTTCAGACTTCCACCCGTCTACAAAACCTTGTAATTTTTCTTTTAAACCATCAATTTCTTGCGGATAAAACTTTCGACTTGATGGATATACCCAAACTTTCGCCTCTTCTGATAAACTACTGAATTCTACAAACATATTTATTCCTTATGAGCGCAAAGATACAGAAAACAATTCCCCTTTTTGATAAAAACAAAAAGAGGAACTTTAGCTATTTTTATATACTTTACTACTAAAGTATTGATACAATATCTTCTTGTGTATTTTCTCCTTTGTTTTTGTTGTACCAAACTTGCAAGTCTGTTTTAAAATCAGCATCTAAGCTTCCATACTTATCTTTGTAATCAATCACCATTTTTGTAGCTATAGTAGGTCTTGGCCCCCAAGTATTGATTACTTCGTTCTCATCATTTAAAGCAATCAGTTTAGGGATTGATCTTCCCCCATTCGTCAAGAACTCATCCATCAACTCTAAGTTTTCATCTCGTAAAACTAGTTTTAAATTGATATTAGGATTTTCTTCTGCTATTTTATTAATTACTGGTAAGTTTTGTGCTGCGTCACCACACCATCCTTCAGTTAATACTAACCAAGTTTGTGGCTCTTTTATATCTTTAATTTTAGCAAGCGTTTCTTCAGTTAATTTTACCGTTTTATCTAAACGCTTCATCCGTTTATCATTTAACTTACTATAGTTTAATAAATCATCTGATTGATTAGGACCTGTAGATTTTCCTTGTGACAATAAATCACTTACTAAACCTCTATATTCGTTGTAAGACAGTGCTTTTTGTAAGCTATTTTGAATAATTTTTTTCATCGTTAACATGTTGTTATTACAAAGGTATTTTATCTATAATAAATGTTACGTAACCAAAGTTACAATTCATTATAAAACTTGAATAACGTAGACGAAAACATACATGTAACCTTACACTTCTGCTGACTCTTGGGTTTTAGCTTGTAAATTGGTAATAATATCTTTAGTCATAGAAGCTAAATCAAACTGATGTCTCCAGCCCCAATCTTTTCTTGCTGTAGAATCATCAATTACTTGAGGCCAACTATCAGCAATCGCTTGTCTAAAGTCTGGATTATATGTAATGGTAAACTCTGGAATGTATTTTTTAATTTCTGTAGCTATTTCAGCTGGTGTAAAACTAATTGCCGCTAAGTTGTATGAAGTTCTTGTTTTAATATTCTCTTCATCTGCTTGCATTAATTGAATAGTCGCATTGATAGCATCGTCCATATACATCATTGGTAAACGAGTATTTTCTGATAAAAAGCACTCAAATGTTCCTTTTTTCAATGCATCAAAGTAAATATCAACAGCATAATCGGTAGTTCCACCTCCTGGTAACGTTTTCCAGCTTATAATTCCTGGATAACGGATGCTTCGTACATCTACCCCATATTTATCATGGTAATAATTACACCAATGCTCTCCTGCTACTTTACTTATTCCGTAAACCGTAGAAGGTTCCATAATAGTTTGTTGTGGCGTATTCATTTTTGGTGATGTTGGGCCAAAAGCTGCCATTGAACTTGGCCAATACACTTTTTGAATATGCTTTTCTTTAGCCAACTCTAATACAGCTAATAACGAAGTCATGTTTAAATCCCAGCCTTTTAACGGATATTTTTCAGCGGTTGCTGATAACATAGCTGCCATTAAATACACTTGGGTTACTTTATATTTTTGAACAACACTTAAAATTTGTTCTTGGTTGGTAGCATCGATAATTTCAAAAGGTCCGGAACTCATCATTTCTGCATTTCCTTCTCTAATATCGGAAGCTATTACATTTTCTATTCCATAAATAGAACGTAATTTTTGGGTTAATTCTGTTCCTATTTGCCCGCAAGCTCCTAAAATTAATATCGTATCGCTCATTTTTAATTATTCAAAAATACATGTTTGCAAAGTTATTAAATTTAAGATTTCGCAAAAAGTATTTGTTCTTTTTTAACTATCTACAAAAGAGGCTGCTAATCTACTGATTTCAAACTTCTAATTCAATTCTACAAAGAATACCAAGTAAAATATGTACTTTTATCCCTTAATTATTTTATTGAAATGAGTCGTTTTTTATTTGTTATTGCTTCATTATTTTTTTTAGCTACTTCTTGTAAAAAAAAAGAAGAACAAAAGGAAGAGTTACCTACTAAAACTGAAATGAATATTTCGGTTAAGCATACTGATTATTCTGAAGTAAATAAAAATTACATTGACGAAATTAAACCTTGGAAAGAATATTTTACTGTTGAAGATTTTTTACAAGAATTAAAAAACACTACTCCTATTGAGGCTTTAAATAATGCATTAGAGCTAAAAACACTTACTAAACAACTTAAAGATAGTTTAAATATTGAGACGCTTAAAACACCTGCTTTTAAGGCTCGTATTAATGTTTTTGAAAATGAAACTTTACGTTTAGCAGATATGACCTTTATTCCATCTATTTCTGCTAATCAAGTTAATAGTCAGGTTGAAAAAATAATGATGCTTTTTAGTAGTGTTAACGATAAGATTAATACAGTTTACACAAAGAAAAAGTTTGATAGCGAAATAAACTTAGATAGTTTATTTAAGAATCAATAGTTTTTAAGGCTTCATATATTAAACTACTTTCAAACCCTCTGTATAAAAGATAATCAGCAATTTTCTTTTTTCGTTTAAAGTGATTGGTTTCTGAGACTGATGCATTCTTTTTCTCTATCAAGTTGTATAAGGTTTTGATGTATTCTTCTTCTTCAATCTCTTTTAATGCAGATTTTATGTTATAAGCTGTAATATCTCGAAACTTCAACTCTCTAACGATTCGTTCTTTTCCCCATTTTTTTATTCTGAATTTCCCTCTAGCAAAACTTTTTGCAAAACGTTCTTCGTTTAGGAAATTGTGTTCTAATAAGTGTAGTAAAATGTATTCTCTAGCTTCAGGAATTAACTTGTACTCTTTTAATTTCTGTTCTACTTCTTTATGACATCGGTCTTGATACACACAATACTGTTCAATCTTCCTTTTTATTTCTTCAACTGTAAAAACCGGTTTGTTCATAGCACGAAAATATGAATTCTATTTCCATTGATTCAAAAAAGAAATTACCTTTTCTTTATAACTAGCACCTATAGGAATTTCTATTGAGTTTATTTCGATATCGTTAATTGTAAAGGCTGATATTTTATTTGTATTAATAATATATGATCGGTGAACTCTTAGAAAATCTCTATTCAACTTCTCTTCAATATCACTTATTTTGTATTTAGTAACAATACGTTTATCATTAATAACATGAACTTTTATATAGTCTTTTAAGCTTTCTATAAATAATATTTCTTCTATAAAAACTTTATGGTATTTGCTTCCAGATTTCAATAACAAAAACTCTTCTGTGCTTTCATTTTCTTTTATTGAATTATCATTCTTCTTTTTTAACCTCAAAAAACGGTCTATTGCCTTAAAAAAGCGTTCAAAAGTTATCGGTTTTAATAAGTAATCTAACACCTCTAAATCATAACTTTCAAGAGCGTAATCTCTATAAGCTGTAGTAAAAATTGTTTTTGGCGGGTTTTTAATTGTTCTTAAAAAGTCTATCCCTGTAATATTTGGCATTTTTATATCTAAAAATAGCAAGTCTACCTCTTGAGAGCTAATAATTTCAAATGCTTTAAGCGCATTATCACAACTTCCTACTACTTCTAAAGCGGGTATTTTTGAAATATGATTTTCTATTAACTCCCTGGCCAAAGGTTCGTCATCAACCACTAAACATTTTACTTTCATTAGCTTTTTAATTTGAATTAATTTTTAAAATTACCATAAACTTATTCCCCTTATTTTCTATAGTCAAGCTATATTGATTTTGATAAATTAAATCTAATTGCTTTCTAACATTTGACAAACCTATACTCTCCTTTTTTAGAACATAATTTTTTGGAGTTGTATTTGATATTTTAAACATAAAACTATTATCCAAACTCAAAAACTCCATTTTAATTTCAGGCGAACCACTGTCTTCTCCTGCACCATGTTTAAATGCGTTTTCAACTAATGAAAGTAATATCAATGGAGGAATATTGATATCCTTTTTTACGTTATTTATCAAAGTAACTTTTAAACGTGAATCGTACCGTAGCTTTTCTAATTCTATATAATTTTCTATCAACTTAATTTCATTAGAAAGCAAAACAAACTTAGTATTACATCTATACAATACATAATCTAACATTTCTGATAATTTACCTATTGATGTTGGTGTTTTAGGTGAGTTACTCAAAGATAAACTATAAATATTATTCAGAGTATTAAATAAAAAGTGTGGATTTAGTTGTGCCTTAAGTACTTTTAATTCACTCTCAGACTTTTCTTTACTCAATAACAAATCTCTTTCTTTTATTTTTCGGTAATCAATAAAATATTTCACAAAAAGAAAAATTAACACTACCAAAAGTAGACTTGGAGCATAATGGGCCAATAATTTTTTCCAATCTGTTAAAATTTCTAGAATAGGTTCTTGTCTAAAAGGAGGTTTTCTCACCAAAGTTTCTCCCACATGAACAACCATTATTCTATCTAAAACACTAAAAACATAGACTCCTATTACAAACAATAAGACTGATAACACATATTTCCTTTTTAGCAAGAAATTGGGTATAACATAATAAGCAAAAAAGTATGATGCTAATATTTGGCTTGTTAAAATACACATATCCATTACCAAAATAGCATATATTGGATCCTCCCCTAAGATAAATTCTCTAGGTATGTTCAACAATAAAATAGTAATCCAAAAAATCACGTGATTTAATGCTCTTTTAGACTGCGTATACTTAATTACTTTATTAATAGTTTTCATAAGCGTAAATATATTCATTACTTATTCTTTATTGATTACTATCGACAAACTCAGCTTTTTTTCCCCTCAATAAACTCTTTTTTAGCTTTAAATTGTTCGTCTATTAAATAATCCTTTATACGTCGATTATTTGTAGCACTTCATCTATAACAGCAAACCTGCGTGTTTTTTAGATTCATCTTTGCTTTATAATTTATAATATTAAGTAATAATGAAAAAGTTTTTATGTATCCTACTACTATTCATCTCTATTCAGTTATCTGCTCAAATAACGCTTACTGGTAAGGTTGTAGAAAAAAACACCAAACAACCTTTAGAGTTTGCCACTATAATTTTAACCAACCCAACCACAAATGAAATTGTTGCTGGAGAATCCACTAATAGTGACGGAGAGTTTTTAATGAACATCAAAAAAGGTGATTATAATATTAAAGTGGAGTTTATCGGTTTCAAAAACTATTCAATGAATAATGTTTCACTAACCAAAAACCAATCACTTCAAACTATTCTTCTTCAAGAAGACGCTCAAGCTTTGGACGAAGTTGAAATTACCGCTGAAAAATCTACCACAGAGTACAAACTAGATAAACGCGTTTTTAATGTTGGAAAAGATTTAGTTTCTAAAGGTGGTTCTGTTAATGATGTTTTAAATAACGTTCCGTCAGTGAGTGTAGATATTGAAGGAGGTATAAGCTTACGAGGCAATCCGAATGTTTGTATTTTAATTAATGGAAAACCTTCTGTTTTAACAGCAAACAATGGCTTAGAATCAATTCCTTCCGAAAACATAGAAAAGGTTGAAGTAGTAACAAACCCTTCTGCTAAATACGATGCTAGTGGAACTGCTGGAATCATCAATATTATCTTAAAGAAAAATAAAAGTGGTGGTTTTGGTAGCTCTTTACAGCTAACTACTGGAATCCCTGACAATCATAGTATCAACTACAATATGAACTACAAAAAAGAGAAATTCAATTTATTTTCTAATATTGGATATCGTTATATGTCTTTCGATGGAAATGGTTATTTGAACAGAACTAATCTCGATAATGGGGTAATAACCTCTTATTCTAACAGAATAACTAACACCAACAGAAATCGCAAAACTTT
This sequence comes from Tenacibaculum sp. SDUM215027, assembly GCF_050566205.1. NCBI lineage: Bacteria > Pseudomonadati > Bacteroidota > Flavobacteriia > Flavobacteriales > Flavobacteriaceae > Tenacibaculum > Tenacibaculum sp. SDUM215027. Next base: position 1,000,300 of record NZ_JBNXUE010000001.1, on the reverse strand, counting down.
TAACCTGTACTTTGGAAGTGATTATTACATTAATGATAAAAACACCCTTACCTTAAGTTACTATCATCGAAATAATACTAGCAAAAACAATGTTGATTATACCTTTAATTTTTTAGACAACGCACAACAAACAGATAGTATTCTTACTACACAAGAATCATATAGAGAACCTCAAAAAGCCAATCAAATTGAATTAAACTATGTAAAAACATTCGCTAAAGAAGGGCAAAAATTCACTGCTAATTTTCAATACGATTTTTGGAATGATGACGAAAATGAATTAGTCAAAGAGCAACAGCAGTTTCCTACAACCTCAGCTATAAACACCTTACAAAGTAGAGACATCGAAAGCAGTAAAGATTTTTTATTCCAATCTGACTTTAAACTACCTATTTCTGAAAAATCACATTTGGAGATGGGAATAAAAGGAGAAATCAGGAATATTGACAGTGATTATAAGGTTTGGGATAATACTGTTTTAATTGATAGCTTAAACAACTTATTAAAGTACAACGAACGTATTTATGGAGTTTATATTCAATATGCAAACAAAAAAGATAAACTTCAATATTTATTAGGCTTACGTGCTGAACATGCAAATACTGGAAGTACGGATAGAAATAATCAATTCAAAACCGATAAAAAGTATACTGATTTATTTCCTACTGCCCATTTCACATATAGTTTTAATCAAGCTACTAACTTACAATTAAGTTACAGTAGAAGAATTAGACGTCCTAGCTTTTGGCATCTAAACCCTTTTGGAGGAATCTCTGACCGTAGAAATATACGTGTAGGTAATCCTGATTTAAACCCGATGTATACAAATTCTTTCGAACTAGGATTATTAAAAAGATGGAGTAAGTTTACCTTTAACCCGTCGATATACTACCAACATACTACAAATATTTTTGAAACTTTAGTTACAACAAATTCATTTGGTGCCTTGGTATCTAAACCTATTAACTCAGGAACTGAAAAAAGATTTGGCGCTGAGTTAGCCATTCGATATTCTCCTTATAAATGGTGGAGACTATCTAGTGAATTCAACTATTATTCTTTCAACCAAAGTGGAATATATACTGTTGACGACGACGCATGGTCTACTCGTTTAAATTCTAGAATGAAGTTTTCAAGATTAACTATTCAATCTAGTTTTAATTATCAAGGAGAAAGACAAAGCGGACAAATAGCTACTGAAGCTCAGTACAGAGCTAACTTAGGAATAAGTAAAGATCTTTGGAACGACAAAGCCACACTTACTTTAAACATGAACAACATTTTCGATTCTAGAGTAAGTAAACAGTTAATTACTGGCGAAAATTACACAGCAACTAGATATAACAAGCCTATTGGCAGATATACTTCTTTAACTTTTACTTACCGATTTAACAGAACTAAAAAAGATAGAGATCGTTTACCTGATTAATTTCTTTGTTTTACAAAAAGAAAAAAAGGGTTAAAAGCAAATTGCTTTTAACCCTTTTTACAGTTAACAAAAAATCAATTATAAAACGCTACGTAACCACATTTTAAACTTAGTGATTAAGTAGAATAATATCGGTACTACAATTAATGTTAAGAAGGTTGCTATAAATAATCCGTAAATAACAGTCCATGCTAATGGGCCCCAGAAAATTACATTATCTCCTCCAACATATATGTGTGGATTTAACTCACTAGCTAAGGTAAAAAAATTAATATTTAACCCTGTTGCTAATGGAATTAACCCTAAAATGGTTGTAATTGCTGTTAAAAGTACTGGACGTAAACGTGCCTTACCTCCTCTAATAATTGCTTCGCCTAGTGTGTTTACATCAACATAATCTTCTTCTTTTAATCCTTGCTCTACTTTTTTACGGTCTATTAATAACTGAGTATAATCCAAGAGTACTACTCCGTTATTTACCACAATACCCGCAAGTGAAATAATCCCCATCATAGTCATCATAATTACGAATGGTTTTGCAGTAATAATCAACCCTCCAAATACACCTATTAAACTTAAGAAGATTGCTAGCATAATGATTGCTGGCTTAGAAACAGAATTAAACTGGAAAATTAATATTAAAAAAATTAATCCTAAACCTCCAAAAAATGCTTTCATCAAGAATGCCATTTGTTTATTTTGCTCTTCAATTTGCCCTGTATAGTCAACTCTTACTGTCACTGGTTTTTCAGTAAATGTTTTCATTTCATTTTGAATTGTAGAAACAATTGCTGCTGCATCTGTATAACCTGGTGCTAAAGCAGAGTATACTGTTACTACTCGCTTAACGTCTTTGTGCTTAATTGCACTAAACCCAGAAGTATTTGTTTGTTCTGCCACTGCAGAGACAGGAATTTCTTTAATTGTTCCTGTAGCCATGTCTCTAAAAGTAATTTTCTGATTGAAAATCGCGCTTTTATTATATCTGTTTTCTTTATTAAAACGAACATAGATATCGTAATCATCACCATCTTCTTTGTAAACTCCCGCTTTTGATCCAAAAATAGCATTACGCAACTGGTTTCCTACTTGCGATGAGCTTACTCCTAATTCTCCAGCCTTCTTACGATCAACATTTACCAACATTGATGGTTTAGATTTATTTACATCAATCTTTAACTCATCAATACCTGCAATACTTTTTGAGTTAATAAAGTCACGCATTTTTTCAGCGGTATTGATTAATTCTGCATAATCATTTCCTTCTAACTCAATGTTAATAGGATATCCTGCTGGTGGCCCTACCGCTTCTTTTTCTACTGAAATTTCTAATCCTGGGTAAATTCCTCGTAAAGCTTCTGTTACTTTCTTTTGTAACTCTTTACTATCTGCTCCTCTACGGTACTTATACTCCCGCATCGAGGCAGTAATTTTTCCTCGGTGTGGCATTTCTGCTGTTGAACCTCCATCTGTTTGTGGATTTCCTGATCCAGCTCCTACCTGAGATACGACACTCTCTACTAAGAAATTGTATCCATTATCAACATACTCAGGAGCATTTAACACTTTATAAACTCGTTCTTCCAAATCTTTCATAATCAGATTTGTTTTTTCTATATCTGTTCCTTGCGGATACTCGATATACACAATAATCTGATTCGGGGTATTATCTGGGAAAAACTCAACTTTTGTACGTTGACTTCCGATTGAAGCTCCAAATCCACCAAATGCTATAAATAGAAATACAAAAGTTGCAATTGAAATTACATAAGGTCTCCACCCTCTTAGTGCTCCTCGTAACATTTTCTCATAAAAACGTTCCCAACGCGGTAATACTGTATTTTGAAAACGATTTGCCCATGGCCTTAACGCTAATCGATACACCCATAACATGATGGAAGTAAAAATCATAATTGTTCCTATAGCTCTATATGTTCCTCCTAAAAATGCGATTAACAAACCTAATATTGCCATAGTAATTGACAAAATTATGATACGTCTCAGTGGCATATTTTTATCTTCTACACTCATAAGCTGTGATACCATTACCGAGTTGAAGAAAATTGCTACAAATAATGAAGAACCTAATACAACTGACAGTGTTACTGGAAAATAAATCATAAACTGCCCCATAGTTCCAGGCCACATTCCTAAAGGAATAAATGCCGCTACTGTTGTTGCTGTTGAGATAATAATTGGAAATGCAATTTCACCGATCCCTTTTTTAGCCGCTTCAATTCTTGGCATACCCTCATCCATCAAACGGTATACGTTTTCAACAACTACAATACCATTATCTACTAACATTCCCAACCCCATAATTAATCCGAAGAGAATCATGGTGTTCATCGTATACCCTAGCCAACTTAATATCATTAATGACATGAACATTGACATTGGAATGGCAAATCCTACGAATAAGGCATTTTTAAACCCTAAAAAGAACATTAGTACTAAAACTACTAAGATTACCCCAAAAATGATATTATTAACTAAATCATCTACCTGACCAATGGTTTTTGAAGATTGATCATTAGCAATAGTTACTTTTAAATTACTTGGGAATATATTGGCTTTGGTGTCTTCTACAATTTTCTGAATTTTTTCAGCAGCTTCTACCATGTTTTTTCCTGAACGTTTTTTTACATCCAGCATTACTACTGCCTCTCCAAACTCACGAGCATACGTAGTTTTATCTTTATCTTTAAAAGAAACTTTTGCAATATCTTGTAGATAAATTGAGTTTCCTTTTTCCGATTTTACTACAAAATCTTGTAACTCTTGTGGATCTTCAATTTCTCCTAAAATTCTAACAGTACGTCGCTGTCCACTAGCAATTAAATTACCTGCCGACATTGTTAAGTTACCTCCATTAATTGCGTTAATTACATCTTGGAAACTTACTTGTGCTGCCATCATTTTGTAAATATCTACTGCTACCTCGACTTCTTTTTCTTCAGCACCACGGATATCTACTTTTTTTATTTCTTGTAAATCTTCAATTTCATCTTCTAAATACTCACCAAATTCTTTTAATTTATCAACTGGGTAATCTCCAGAGATATTAATATTTAAAATTGGCATTTCTTCAGAAATACTTAGCTCAAAAACATTTGGTTCTACTTTCGCTCCGTTAAATGTAGGCCAATCTTCACCTGAAGTTTCTTGGTCAATTTCATCTTTTACTTTTTGTTTTGCTTGATCTACACTAATGTTTTCGTCAAACTCAACCACCACCATCGAATAATCTTCTTGTGATGTTGAAGTTATTTCAACTACATTACTTACCGTTTTTAGTTTATCTTCTAACGGATCGGTAATTAGTTTTTCAATATCTTCAGCAGTATTCCCTGGATATACAGAGCTTATATAAATTTTGGTTTCTCTAATCTCTGGAAAGTTTTCTCTTGGCATACTTAAAAAGGCAGAAATCCCCATAATAAGTATCATAACCATCATTACATAAATGGTTGTTTTGTTGTTAATTGCCCAAGAGGATAAGCCAAATTCTTTATCTACTTGTTTTTTTTGTTTTTTATCAGCCATTAGACTTTAGTTTTTAGTCATTAGTGTTTTTAAGATACTTTTGAAGACTGCTTATCATCTTTGATAGTTCTTCTAATTTTTCTCTTAAATTATTTTCTTCTTCTATTGAAATATACTTTTGATTTTTAGCGATTGCTACACAAACCACACATTCTTTAACAGAACCTAATGCTATTTGCAAAAATCTAGAAAATTGTGGGTTTGTATCTCCTGAGCCTTCTGCAATATTTAATGCTACAGAAGTGGCTACTCTTATGAATTGTGACGTTAATCGATAGTTTTCTTCTTTTGGAAACGTATTGCTAACTTTATAAACGACATCTACAAAATCAAGTGATTTTTGATACACTTTTAAATCTTCGAACTTGAATTTAATTTCTTTCATTCTACCGACTAAAAAACTATTGACTAACAGCTAACACCTTAACCTCTTGTCCGTTTTTTACACTACGAGCTCCTTCTTCAATAATTTTTGTTCCGCTTTCAATTCCACTTAAAACTTCAATAATATCTCCTTGAGTTTTTCCTGTAGTTATAATTATTTGCTTAGCAGTTCCAACCTGATCTTTGATGTTTTCTACTATATATACATATTGTTCTCCTTTAGCATTTTCTGAAATAATACTTTGAGGAATTAAAATTGCATTTTCATTAGAGTAATCATTGATTTTTAACTTCGCTGTTAAATTCGGTTTTATGCTTCCATCTTTATTTGGAACTTCAACTTCAACCTTGAATGTTCTATTAGCTGGATTGATAAAATTACCTGCTTGACGAATTTTAGACGTTAATTTTTCTCCTAAAACTGGAAACTCAACTTCAACATTTTTTCCTTTTTTTATAGAACTAATATAACTTTCAGGCACATCTGTTTCGATATACATGTTTTTTAAGTTTACTATTCTAAAAATCTCAGACCCCATTCCTGGCGCCACTACAGTTCCTTGCTCTTTTATTACATCGTCAATTACTCCTGAAAAAGGTGCAGTGATTACAGACTTTGCTAATTGTCTTCTTAACTGACTAACAGCACTGGTTTGCGCTTCATAATTAGTTTTTGCTTGTAAAAACTGAATTTCTGATCCTATTTTCTGATCCCATAAACGCTTTTGACGCTTATACGTTGTTTCTGCTAATGCTGCTTGAGCTTCAATTTGTGCTAATTGATTCGCTAAACCTCCATCATCAATTTTTGCTAAGGTTTGTCCTTTTTTAACATACTGTCCTTCTTTTACGTAAATACGTGTTAAGAGTCCTGGCATTTCAGGGTAGATTAGTACATTCTGCTTTGTTTGTACTGCCCCTTGTAGCTCTAAATAATGATTAAAAACTTCTTTCTTTGCCGAAAGAACTGTAATTAAAGGAACTTTTTTATTGGTATCTAATTCAGAAATTTTGTTATTTAAAACCTTTATTTCTTCTGATAATGTTTGCATTTGTGTATCTAACGATGCTTTTTTCTCTCGAATTTTAGCTAAATCGTTAGATGCTATTACGTCTTGCACAGACTGCTCTTTTTTACCTCCACATGAAGCTAAAAGCAATGTAATTGCGAATAGTGAATATATTTTTCTCATTATAGTTGATTTTATTTTAGTGGTATGTTTAATGCGTTTTCTAATTGTGCTTTTTTAGCAATTACATTCAACATTGATTGTACGTAATTGTTTTGTTGTGTGTATAACTGATTTTGTGCTTGTAGTAAATCGAAGCTTGAAGAAATTCCTTCAAAAAACTTTACTTGTTGCTTTTTTTCTATTCGTTCAGCTAATGCTAAATTTTTCTTAGCTGTTTCGTAATTTTCAATCCCTAATTGATACTCACTCTTAGCTCTCTCTACCTGTAAGTTTAGCTTTTGTTTTGCTTCTTCTAATCGAATGTCTGCATTTTCTAATGCTATTTTTGCTTGTTTCACTTTTGAGTTTCTTCCAAAAGAACTAAAAATTGGTACATTTAAACTAACTCCTAACAAAGAAGACCCCAACCAACGTTGATTACTATCTAAAAAAGTAAATGAATCAGAAAAAGCTGTCACACCATAATTCACAAAAGCTGATAATGTTGGTAAATATTTACTTTGTTCTAACTTCATCAATAAACGTTTACTTTCCCTGTCATTCTGAGCAATTTTAAAATCGATATGATTATCAATATTAAATTGAGTAGCTAATAAGCTCAAATCGGTATTATCAATAACTAAATTATCTAGAGTAGAGGTTAATGTTAATTTAGTTTCAATTGAATTCCCTAAAGAAACATTTAACATTTGATATGCTATTTCTTTTAATCGTTCAGCATTTCTTAAGTTACTTTCAACGTTTCCTAAAGTGATTTGTAATTGCTCTACGTTTTCTAACTCTGTTAACCCATTATCATAGGTTTTTTGAGTTTCATTTAAGTTTTTCTCAAGTATTTTCTTATTATTCTCTAAAATATCAATTGATTTTTCAGTAACTAACACATTACCATAAGCATTAATAATAGCTTCTCGTGTTGCTAGTTCTGTTTTTTCTTTTGCTTGTTCAGAGATTTTTAAATATGTTTTTGCTGATTGTAAGCCTACCAAATACGAACCATCAAATAATAATTGACTTAAAGTAACAGATGCTTTAGTTGTTTGTTTTTTCGTGAAAATAAGTTCTTCATCCACCCCATCACTGTTAAAATCAACCAATTGCACTTGTTGCTTTAACCAGTTTTGATAATCTACAACTCCATTAATTTGCGGTAAACCTATAGTAGTAGTTTCCCACTTTTTCTTTTTTGCTGCTTCTATATCGTTTAAGGACACTTTATTGTCGTAACTGTTTTTTATAGCATAATCAATTGCTTCTTGCATTGATAAACTCATTTCCTTTTCTTGAGCAATTATATACCCTGTAAAAAAGAACACAAATACACCATATATGTATTTCCTCATTGTTTTTAGTTTTGATTTATTTTTCTTAATTGTTTTTCTAATTCTTTTACTCCCTTAGCCGTTGCAATTGCTCTAATATGGTATTCTAAAATTTCATATTCAATTTCCATAACCTCTTGCATATCGTTACTATACAACTCGCTTTCAAACACCCCAAAAACTAGTGTAAAATAGAAGTTTACTAAAAGGTCTCCATTAGTGTTTGCTCTATACAAACCTTGCTCAACACCTTTTTTCAAGTTATCTACATTACAATCTCTAAACATACACACCTCACGTTCTATCAACTTTGTATATGTTTCTGGGTAATATTTTTTTAACTGATACATTGGTGAAGTTTTTGCATTTTTAAACATTTCTTTAAAAATTGCTTTCACTGCAAATTCTTCTTCTACAGCATTGTAATTTTGACTTTTTACTGTATCAATCGTTTCGCTAATTGTATTATGAACCGATTCTGTACTAGCATCTACCAAAGCTGTTTTATTTGAAAAGTACTTGTACAATGTTTTTTTAGACATCCCAAGTTCTTTCGCAATATCATCCATCGTTGTGCTTTTAAACCCAAGGGTTAAAAACATTTCTCCTGCTTTATTTATTATTTTATCTCTCATAATTGATTGCAAATGTACAACAGGAAACTCTAGAAACAAAAAAAGTTTCCAGAGTTTTAATCTTTTTTTAACATTACGTTATAGTTAAAATTTATCTTTACCTTATTTTTACAAAAAATTTCAAATTTGGACATATTATCATATCAATCAGACTTTATAACTTTTTTAGAATCTCAAAAGTTCTCAAGAGAGCCTAAAAACCTTTACGAACCAGTAGATTATATATTAAGATTAGGGGGTAAGAGAATTCGCCCAATGTTAACCTTAATCGCTGCTGATGTTTTTTCAAACGATTATCAGAAGGCATTACCTGCTGCATTCGCTGTTGAAGTTTTTCATAACTTTACTTTAGTGCATGATGATATAATGGATGATGCTCCTTTAAGGAGAGGAAAGGAAACTGTGCATGAAAAATGGAATATAAATACAGGTATTTTATCTGGTGACGCTATGCTTATTTTAGCATATCAATATTTTGAAAATTACGAACCTGAAATTTTTCAAAAACTAGCACAATTATTTAGCAAGACTGCTTTAGAGGTTTGTGATGGCCAACAGTTAGATGTTGACTTTGAAACTAGAAATGATGTAACCATTGATGAATATATTAAAATGATTACGTTAAAAACATCTGTTTTAGTTGCTGCTGCTTTAAAAATGGGTGCTATTGTTGCTAACGCTAATGAAGAACAAGCCCAACATTTATATAATTACGGTTTAAACTTAGGAATTGCTTTTCAGTTACAAGATGATTATCTAGATACCTTTGGCGACCCAGAATCTTTTGGAAAGCAAGTTGGTGGAGATATTATTGAAAACAAAAAAACATTTCTTTATTTAAAGGCTTTAGAAGTAGCAAATGGTACTGACAAAGAAGATTTATTAAATCTTTACAACGAAAAACAAAAAAATAATACTGAAAAAGTGGCTACTGTTTCGGCTATTTTTAAGGTAAACAACATCCCTCAAGAAACACACAAACTCATTGAGTACTACACAAATAAGTCTTTTGAAAGCCTCGCCCATTTAAACATTCGCGATAAGCACAAAAAGGGCTTACGTCTGTTTGGTGAAAATTTAATGAGCAGAAAAGTGTAAAAAAATAGCTTTTTATTTAAAAAAGTTTTTATTTTTGCAATCCAAATTTAACTGGTCCTATAGCTCAGTTGGTTAGAGCACCTGACTCATAATCAGGTGGTCCATGGTTCGAGTCCATGTGGGACCACCTTTAAAGCTTCACTTTTTGTGAAGCTTTTTTGTTTTCTACTAATTCCCTGTATCAAACTTCAAAACTATCAATTCTTTAATAGCTTCTCAAAGCCAAACTCTTAGTCAACTCACTTACAACACCTAACAACCAAAAGACATATTTTTTTCGTATCTTTAAGACACTCCTCAGAAAAATTTTTCCCAAGAAAAATAAATTATCAATTCACTAGCGATTTAATTTTACAGTACAACCAATGTGTTGAATTAATCAACAATAAACAAATAGAATGAAACAAAACTAAAACTAAAAACTCTTCATTAGTTACAGCACTCTCAGTAAACCTTTATCGCGCAAACTTTATAGAGATGACTACTAAAGAAACTGAACTTAAAGAAAGTATGGGCTTGTTTACCACAAAAAAAGAACCTAGAAAATCTTTTGCCACTTATCAAAGAAATCAAAATAAATTCTACCTCAGCACTTTAAACTTAATTGACAGAAAAGCAGCTATTATGTTAAAAGTAAACGCTACAATACTTTCAGCATCTGTTATTTTCTTTAACTACATTACTGAAATTAACTTCGGTATTAAAATTGCCATTATTTTAATTATAACATCTTTTACTTCTTTAATCTTTTCCATATTAGCTTCTAAACCCAATAGCTTAGCCTTTTACAAACGATTTAAAAGAGATGTTGTTTCTAAATACGAAAAAAGAGAGGAAAACCTTTTTATGATTGGTATGTCTAGCGGCAAGACTTTAGAAGAATACGAAGAAGCTTACAACAAAGTTTTAAATAGTCAAGAATTACAAATAGGGAATCAGGTTCGAACTATGTTTTTATTAGAAAAAGAAATGAAACGCGGTTATTTTCATTTAGAACTAGCTTATAGTAGTTTTTTAGTAGGTTTACTCATCTTAATTTTAGTCCTCTTTTTTGCTAACCTTTAAACTTACTCAATAAAAACCTCGCTTTTTTAGAACGAAGCAAACAAAAACTCAACTCAATCAATAACTAACATTGCTAACACAACTATTTACAATCTAAATTGCTAGAACAATAAAAAACTTTAACCTAAAAGCTCTCTATTAAGATATTTAAATGATATCCATCAGTTTTATAGTATGATTTTCATTATTTTTAATAACAATTAACTGACACACATTTAATTACAATATTAAAATCAACTTATGCTACGTTTTAATTTAATGATTAAACAGTTGAAATCTTTTTTTATAGAAATTGGTGAGTTAGCTTTTTTTACCGCTCGTTTCTTTAAAGAGACATTTAAACGACCTTTTGAGTTTAAGGAGTTAATGCTACAATGTTATCAAATAGGTTATCGTTCGTTACTGCTAGTTAGTATTACTGGTTTTATAATAGGTTTGGTTCTTACTTTGCAAACTCGCCCAACTTTAATGGAGTTTGGTGCTGTATCTTGGATGCCTTCTATGGTTGGTATTTCAATTATAAGAGAAATAGGCCCTATCATCACTGCTTTAGTATGTGCAGGAAAAATAGGTTCTGGTATTAGCGCAGAATTAGGTTCTATGCGTGTTACCGAACAAATAGATGCTATGGAGGTTTCTGGCATAAATCCTTTTAAATACTTAGTAGTTACTCGAGTTTTAGCCGTTACCCTCATGCTCCCTTTACTAGTGATTATAGCAGATACTGTTGCTTTGTTTGGATCTTTTTTAGTTGAAAGCACAAAAGGAGATGTCTCTTTTATTTTGTATTTTAATCAAGTATTTGATGCTATAAAGTTTGGAGACGTAGTTCCAGCTACAATAAAGTCGTTTTTCTTTGGAGCAGCAATAGGAATTATTGGTTGCTTTAAGGGGTATAACTGTAAAAAAGGAACCGCTGGTGTTGGTAAAGCTACAAACACAGCTGTAGTAACTGCTTCTTTATTACTTTTTATTATTGATTTTATAGCTGTTTTTGTAACTGATATCTTTTTTGAATTATGACAAATACCCTTAACAAAAAAGTAGTTCTAGAAATTAAAGACTTATACAAAGCCTTTGGAGGTAACCATGTGCTTAATGGATTTAATATGCAGCTTTATAAAGGTGAAAATTTAGTAGTCATGGGAAAATCAGGGTCTGGAAAATCGGTTATGATTAAATGTTTAGTAGGTTTAATGGAAGCTGATAAAGGAATTATTTCAGTGATGCATCACGATATAACTAAACTAGACCAAGAAGCCTTAGATATTTTACGTACCGACATAGGTTTTCTATTTCAAGGTAGTGCGCTATATGACTCTATGACTGTCCGTGAAAATTTAGAGTTTCCATTGCGAGGCCGCACAAAAAAGAATAAAAAGTTAATTAACACAGAAAAACTGGTTATTGAAGCTTTAGACAATGTTGGATTGACACATACAGTAGACATGATGCCTTCAGAATTGTCTGGAGGCATGAAACGACGAATTGCTTTAGCCCGAACACTTATTTTACAACCAAAAATTATTTTATACGACGAACCTACAAGTGGATTAGACCCTATTACTGCAAAAGAAATTATTATCTTAATGCAAGATATTCAAAAAAAACACAATACATCGTCACTTATTATTACCCACGATGTTGATTGTGCTCGAGTTATTTCAGATAGAATGATATTACTTATTGATGGTATTGACTATGCTACAGGAACATTTAAAGAACTATCTAACTCTGAAGATTCTAAGGTTAAAGCTTTTTTTAAATAAGTATTATGAAAACAACAAACTCACAAAAATTTAGGTTAGGATTATTTGTATCTATAGGTACAATTATTTTTGTTTTTGCTATTTACCTTATTGGGCAACGCCAAAGCATGTTTCAAAAAAACTTCACTATCAGTGCTTATTTTCAAAATGTTAACGGGCTACAAAACGGTAATAATGTTCGCTATTCAGGAATAAACATTGGTACAGTAAAAGATATAATCATGATTAATGACTCTACAATAAAAGTAAACATGGTTATTGACAAAAAAATAGCCATTCATATAAAGAAGAATGCTGTTGCAACCATAGGTTCTGACGGACTGGTAGGAAATATGATTATAAATATAGTTCCAGGAAAGAAAACAGAAGCATTAATTAAAAATGGAGATGTTATTAGCTCTTATAATAAAATTGGAACAGATGATATCTTAAACACATTAAGCGTTACCAATGAAAACGCAGCAATACTTACAGCTGATCTTTTAAAAATAACCGACAAACTATTAGAAGGTAAAGGAACTTTAGGAATTTTGCTTAACGATACTATTATGGCAAAAGACATGAAACAGTCTGTTAGAAACCTAAAAAAAATAAGTTACCAAGCATCAAACACTATTAATGAATTAAATCACATGATAACTTCTTTAAAAACAAACGACAACACCGTTTTAGGCATGTTAATTAATGATTCTATTTCAGGTAAAAAATTAAAATCTTTTGTAAATAACATTGATGCATCAAGTGTAAAAATTGATAGCCTTTTAGGAAACATTAATGTTTTAGTTGATGATTTTAACTCTAGTGAAGGAGTTCTTAACTATATTACAAAGGACACCTCTTTGGTTAATAGTCTAAAATCTACACTTCAAAATATAAACGAAGGAACAGAAAAGTTTAATGAAAACATGGAAGCTTTTAAACACAATTTTTTAACTCGAGGCTATTTTAGAAAATTAGAAAAACAAAAGAAAAAAGCTGAAAAAAATAAATAACTTCCTCTTAACTCTTCTAACAATTTTATTCTTTCTTTTTTGAATCATTTTTTTTGAAACCAATTCTTCTTCTCGACTCTTGGTCTTTTCTTTTTAATTCCGCTTCTAACCTTTTATACCTACTTATATCTTTAATAGTTACAACCACAGCAGCGATATAATTTTCATTATCAATTATAGGTCTTCCACTCAACAATACTCTCCTTACTTCATTCGTCTCTTTATTCATCAATAATACATCAATATCATTGGTGATTTTACCTTCTAAGGCTAGTTCAGCCGGTAGGCTTTGAATAGGAAAAACTTTTCCATCATATGAGTTTAGCACTTTAAAATGGCCTGAAAAATCAATAGATATTTTTGAATCATCTTCTATACCAAAAAGCTCATTAGCAACCTCGTTAGCCAATATAACCTGTTTATCAGTATTTGCAACTAACACACCATCACTAATGTTTTCTATAATCATATTCAATTTTTGCTGGTTCTCATACAGCTCTTTCATTCTTTTTTCATTCTCTTCCTTAAGTAACAAATCTTTAGTAATATCTCTAGCCACAGCATACAGTGTTCCTGTATTTATATCTGAAGTAGCATTCCAAGACAACCATTTAATACTTTTATCCTTACAAATCCATCTATTATTAAAACTCACTAAGTTCGCTCCCATTTCTAGCTTTTTAATTGCTTCTTTTGTCTTTTCAAGATCTTCAGGAAAAACATAAGCGGCAAACGACTTGCTTAAAAGTTCCTCTTTTGTATATCCTAAAAGATTACTTAACGAAGTATTAACTTTTAAAAACTTCTCATTAGATGCAATAACCAAACTATCTGTAGAAATATTAAAAAAGGTATCAGCCGCCTTTTGCGACTCCATAACCGCCTTTCTTTCTGTAATATCTGTAGATATACTTCCAATAGCATATACTCTATTAGAAACATCAAATAAAGGAAACTTTACAGACAAATATATATGTGGTCCGTCAGGTTGTTCTACTACTTCTTCTATTTGAATTTCTTTTCCAGCTTTTATCGCCTCTAAATCGGCTTCAAGATATCTATCTGCAATTTCTTTTGGTAAAATATCATGGTTCGTTTTTCCTATTAAACTTTCCTCTGATGTACCAAAAATTAATTGATACTTCTCATTTACTAGTATATACTCTCCATTTATTTTTTTTACAGAAATAACATTGGTTGTGTTGTTTATTATCGATTGTAATAATCTTTGATTCCTTAAAAGCTGATCTTGCGATTTCTCTTTTGCTTTAATTTGTGTTTTTAAAACAAAAAAAACAATTGTTAACATTCCTAAAATGAGAACTATTAGAACCAATGAAATCCAATTCCAGAATTTATTGGTAGTATAATCCATTTGTTTCCAATAAATAACACCAAGTACTATAACCATAATACTATTTATGATATAGCCATACAAATTTTTTCTTCCCATTGAGACTCTCATTTATACATGACACTTAATATACTGAAATTTAACAACATAAAAAACGATAATCATCACTTAAAACACAACAGACCATTGTTTCTAGTCAACTTAATTTCTTTATTCTAAATTTCTTAGTTTGTCCTTCCTTTTTAGCACCCTTTTAGAAAACTAACATAAAGGAGTATCATGAAAAAGTATTAAATACTACATGTTTTTCAAATAATTCATAAAATATTAAGGGTACTTTATATTCTTTTTAGTTAAAAATTTTAACACTCAAAGGCTCTCTTTTTTGAAAACCCCTTTTTAATCAGTACCTTTGCAGCCTTATGATAAAAAAGCTCAAAGACAAAAAGAATAAACGAATATTCAGTTTTAACTTTTTAGTTTTTAGGAATCAATCAGATAAATTCATTCCTCCTTCAAAATAATCATCTTTTTTTTAAGCTAAAAAGAGGTTTTTATTATCCTTTCACTTGAAAATGTGCTTTTACGAGTACGCTTTCTTCACATTTATTAAAATTAACAATGAATTTCACAAAAAAAAGCCTAGTCTTAGTTGCTTTTTCTTTTGTTACAGTTATGTTTTCACAAGAAAAGCCTGAGGTTAAAATTGGCGGAGCACTACGATTTAACTATAACCTATCTTCTTGGAAAGACGGTCAAAAAAAGCGTGGAGGCGATTTCGGCTTCGACGTCTTCAGAATTAATGCTAAAGCAAAATATAAAGGAATAAAGCTAAATGCTGAATACCGCTTTTATTCACAAAGTTTTGGTGGCGGCATGCTTAAACAAGGTTGGTTAGGGTATGACTTTAACGAAAAAGACAATATCCAATTAGGGTTAACGCAAGTGCCTTTTGGTATTACTCAATACAATTCTCATAGTTGGTTTTTTGGTATTAACTACTACTTAGGACTAGAAGACGATCATGATATGGGGGTAAAATTTACACATAAAGGAGAAAAATGGGAATATGCCTTGGCTTTTTTTAAAAATGCTGAAGAACTAAATTTTGGAAGCAACTCTGATGTCTCTGATAGCCGATACTCTTACGATGTTGCCTCTATAGACATTGATGGAGATGGAGACCTTGATTTAAGATATAAGGAAACAAACCAATTAAATGGTAAAGTAAATTATCATTTCGGAAGTGAAAACACACAGCACCAAATAGGGTTTTCTGCTCAATATGGAGGGCTTTATAATTTAGATACTGAAGATACTTCAAGTCACCATGCTTTTGCCCTACATTACCAATTAAACGTAAAAAACTTTGATGCTAAAGCACAAGTATCTACTTACAAATACAACACTAAAAACACTACCTACAGCAACCTTATTGCCTTAACTGCTTATGGAGCTCCTTACCTTACTGCTACAGAAGCAACAACATATACTTTAGGTGCTGCTTACACTTTTCCTGTTAAATGGAAACCTATTTCTAGCATACAAGTATATAATGATTTTGGTTACATGGATAAAACAGCTGAGAATTTTGAAGACAGTTTAATGAATGTATTTGGCTTCTTAGTAACTGCAGGAAATGTTTATACTTATATAGATTTTGCCGCTGGAAAAGACCATCCCTGGTTAGGCCCAGTATGGACAAACGCTCTAGCAAACGGTACACCGAATGCTGATTGGAACATGAGATTTAACATAAATATCGGATACTATTTTTAATAGAACAAAACATTAACACATGAAGAAAGCAAAAAAAATAATTAGAAGTGACGAGCGGAAATCAATCTTCGGGCTTGAAGTTAACGGACCAGTATTCTTCACTTCTTCAATAGTAATTATACTAAGTGTAGCTTTAACCTTACTTTTTAAAGAAAGAGCACAAACATATTTTGATACAGCACAAAATTTCATAGCAAACAAAACTGGTTGGTTATTTATTTTAGCCGTAAATATTTTTGTTGCGTTTATGCTTTACTTAGCTTTCAGTAAATATGGAACTTTACGTATTGGAGGCGCAAAAGCGAAACCAGAATTCTCAACCACTTCATGGTTTTCAATGCTTTTTAGTGCCGGTATGGGTATTGGTTTACTCTTTTGGAGTATTGCAGAACCTGTTTACCACTTATCATCACCTCCTTTAGCTGACCCAAACACTGCTGCTGCTGCTAAAGAAGCCATGAACGTTACTTTTTTACACTGGGGTTTACATGCTTGGGGAATTTATGCTTTGGTTGGTTTATCATTAGCGTATTTTACTTACTCTAGAGGACTTCCTTTAACAATTCGTTCTGTTTTTTATCCTTTTTTAGGAGATAGAATTTACGGTAGAATTGGTGATATTATAGACATTTTTGCTGTTTTGGCTACTGTTTTTGGATTAGCAACTTCTCTCGGACTAGGTGTTAAGCAAGTTGCTGCTGGTTTAGAACATGTTTTTGGTTTAGATTCAGGTATTTCATTACAAATATGGTTAATTGTCGGGATTACCTTAATTGCCACGATTTCTGTAGTGTCAGGAGTTGATAAAGGGGTAAAGTTTTTAAGTGAAATGAATATGCGTATTGCTGTACTTCTATTACTCGCTGTGGTAATTTTAGGACCGACCATTTTCATCTTAAAATCATTTGTACAAAATACAGGTAGTTATGTTAATAATTTAGTAAGCCTTTCTACTTGGGCAGAAGCCTACTCTGGAACAGAATGGCAAAACTCATGGACTATTTTTTATTGGGGATGGTGGATTGCTTGGTCTCCTTTTGTAGGTATGTTTATCGCACGTGTTTCTAAAGGAAGAACTATTAGAGAATTTATTCTTGGAGTATTAATTGTTCCTACATTAATCACCTTATTCTGGATTACTGCTTTTGGAGCAACTTCTTTACACGAAATTTTAGGAGGAGACCCTACTATTGCAGATGGTGTGAACGATAATGTTGCTACTGCCCTTTTTGTATTTTTAGAAGATTTTCCATTTTCAATGGCTTTAAATATTATTGCAATTATACTTATTGCTAGTTTCTTTGTTACTTCTTCAGATTCTGGTTCTTTGGTAGTTGATAGCTTAACTTCTGGTGGAAAAATTGACGCTCCTGTTGGACAAAGAATATTTTGGGCTCTTGCTGAAGGTGCTGTAGCTGCTGTATTACTATTAGGAGGTGGTTTAAAGGCACTTCAAACTGCTTCTATTGCCACAGGTCTTCCTTTTACCTTACTTTTGTTATTAATGTGTTATTCTCTTTTTAAAGGCTTAAGGGAAGATTACAAAGAGCATCTTAAACGCTTAAATCAAAAAGAGAAGGAAGAATACCAAGAAACTGTAAAAAGATTAATAGATTCGAAAAAACAAAAACCTTAAATTATGAAAATTAAAAATATACTAGTAGCCTTAGACCTTTCTGAACTAGATGTTACACTTATTAAATACTGTAGCATGCTTGCAAAAAATCATGAAACAGAAAATGTATATTTTATTCATAATGTAAAAAAGTATGAAATAAGTAATTTATTTTCTGAACAGTTAGAAAATATAAGCATTGAAGATATTATTGAAGAAGAGTTAGACAACAGCATTAGTAAACATTTTGACGCTGATTGTAATTATGAGTTGTTAGTTTCTGATGATGCCTATACTGAAAGTTTAATTAGCTATGTTGCTAATAAATACCACGCTGATTTAATCATTTTAGGCAATAAAAACACCTATAAAGGATCTGGATCAGTTTCAGGAAAGCTATTACGAATGGCAAAATGTAATATTCTTTCCATTCCAAAGGAAGCAAACTTAAACCCAGAAAACTTTATGGTTGCTACTGATTTTTCTTCAGCTTCTCTTAAAGCTTTTAATACAGCTTCATCTATTAACAACAAGAAAAAATCTATTTTAAAAGCATTAAATGTTTTTAAAATACCTCAACTTTTTTTTCCTTATATCAAAGTAGATAAAGCTCGTGAAAAAGTAGAGAGACATGTTGGATTACAGTTTGAAAAGTTACTTAATAAAGTAAAAGCTTCAAATGTAGAAACTTTAAAAGCTTCAGCTGGTGATGACAGTATTCCTGAAAAAATAAGGGCCGTTGCAGAGAAAGAAAAAACTGATATTTTGTTTGTTGCTGACAAAGGTCACAATAACTTTACTTCTCTTTTAGTAGGAAGTGTTACTGAAGAATTATTCACTCATGATTTACATGTTCCTTTATGGGTAGTAAAGCGTTATATCGCTTCATAAATAATTTAAAAAAACGGAGTTGAATATCAGCTCCGTTTTTTTATTACCTATTGGTTTAATCCTTTTTTTTCTGATTTGGAAATCTTTTTTACTGTAGTAAAAAGTGTTTGTTTTAAGTCTTGGTATCCCTTTAGAAACTCACTAACCTCAACAATCATCCTTTTGTGCTCATTTTTATACACCTCTTCTTCTATTACTTGCTCTACTCCATCCACCATTACTTTCAAACCTCTTTCATGAGTCTCAATAAGCTTAATTAATTTTTCAGTTCTTTTTCTTGAGCTACTCAACGATTCAACTATTTTAGTTGTTTTTTTAAATTGATCTGGAGCAATAAGCTCAAAAATATATTTCCGTATTAAGTCTTCAAAAAAAAGTTGTTCATCTTTTAAAAACGAAAGTTCAGATAACCATTGTTTTGATGCTAAATGCATGTCTTCTGCACTTAACCACTCAAGATATTTTAAATGTGTTTTTGTTGTTTTCATTGAGTTAGTTTTTAGATTAAACTTCTATATCATTAACTCTTTTATAGCATATAGTTTTGGAATACAAACATTCCAGTTCTTTTCTTTTTGTATTTTCAATCTAAAAGCATCTAAAGCTATTTGCTCTCCATGAATAAGAAACACCTCTTCAGGTATGTTTTTAATATCACTTAACCAACTTAATAAATCTTCTTGATCTGCATGTGCCGATAAACTTTCTATACTTTCAATCCTTGCTTTCACTGGAAAATATCTTCCATAAAATTTTATTTCATGACACCCTTCTTGTAACTGTCTTCCTCTTGTTCCCTCTGCTTGGTACCCTACTAACAAAACTGTTGTCGTAGGTTCATCTATCATTTGCTTCAAATATGTTAAAACCCTACCTCCTGTTACCATTCCACTTCCTGCTATTATTATTTTTGATCTCGGATCATCTATGGTTTCCCATGTTTCTCTATATGATTCAATAATATTTATATGATTACACATTGCTTCATATTCATCCATAGGTAACTTATGCCATTGAGGATATCTTTTAAAAACCTCTAAAACATTATTTCCCATCGGGCTATCGACAAAAATTGGAATATTTGGTATTTTATTTTTCTTATATAACTTCCATAGAACATACATTAACATTTGTAGTCTCTCAACAGCAAAACTAGGAATGATAATATTTCCTTTATTTACAATTGTTTCTTTTATAAGTTCTGATAGAATTTCTTCTAAATTTTCTTTTGGATGCAATTTATGACCGTAAGTACTTTCTAAAAAAAGATAATCTGCCCATACTGGTTTTTTAGGTTTTTCTAATAGATAATCATTCTCTCTTCCAATATCTCCTGAAAACACAAATCTTTTTTCGTTAATATTCAGCTCTATAAAAGTAGCTCCTATAATATGCCCGTTATATTGAAACCTATAAGAAATCTCTTCTGAAAAAGAAACCCATTTATCTTCTTCTTCAACTTGAAACAAACTTATGGTACTTTCTGCTTCAGCAATGGTATAAAAAGGAAGCACCGGGTTATGTTTGCTATAATTTTCCTCAGCTGCTTTTTGCGCATCTTCTTCATGAATTTTGGCACTATCTTTTAAAATAATTCTTGCGATAGCTAACGTTGGAGTTGTTCCTATAATTCTACCTCTAAACCCTTGCTTATATAACCGTGGTAAAAAGCCTACATGATCTAAGTGTCCATGAGTTAATAATACAATATCTATTTTTTCTACATCTGCAGGAAGCTCTGCCCAATTTAACTCTCTAAGTTCTTTTACCCCTTGGAACATACCACAATCAATCAAGATTTGCTTTCCGAAAGCTTCAATCAAGAACTTTGACCCCGTAACTGTACCAGCTGCTCCTAAAAAATGAACTTTTGCAAAATTTAGCATATTCCTTCCTTTTTAAACACTACATAATTGTTGTATCTCTGATAAAACTCTACTTTTCCTCGTATCTGAAACCCCTAAATGATCTAGGTAAAAGCTATCTTTTATTAATTCTCTACATAAAACCACATCCCTATTTAATAAGAACTGTTTTTCTCTTTTAGTTAATAATGTAGAAACTGTAACTGGGTACAACCCCAACCTATCAATAATATCTTTTAAGCTATTTTCTTCAGGATAATCCCAACTTAGTAAATACAACCCCACACAATTACCATATTGTGTAGCATCTTTTGTAAATCGAGTATTTGTTACTACCCAACCTTGGGTTAAGATTGTTTCGTGTTTATTAAAAGTATTCCAATGGTTTCTTACATCTTGATAACGAGAATGGATATATAACGGAACCTTAATATTACATACAAGCCCTTCTTCACTATGAAATTTACATTCCACAACAGTAGTTTCATTATTCTTATGCGCTAACACATCAACCTCATGTTTTACACATTCCCCTTGCAAAATTTCTCCTATTTTAACCTTATATCCTGAATATTTTAAAACTGCTGCTATAAAATGTTCAAAAGGAAAACCAGTAGGCCCTAACTCATATATTGCCTTTTTTAATTTGTATTTTGAGGCAAACACATCCTTTTTTTTCTTTAGTAATGCAAAAGCTCTATTATAAATTTCTTTAGTTGTTATTCCTTCATATAGTTCATCTTGAACTATTTTTAAAATCTCTGATACTAAAGCGTCATCTGCCCCAGTTCTTTTAAGTGACTTTTTTAATTTAGTTAACGAGAACAGTACAACTTCTCCAGATGCTTTTACTATTGTTATTTTATTTGGACTATTTTCCATTTTCAAAGAAATCTCTAACCAAAGCCTTTGCTTGATTATCTGTCATACTATCTACTCTTTGAACTGTTTTAACCTTTGCATCTAATTTTTTATATGAGTCTTCTAACTCTTTTTTGAATTTTTCAAAAGTTTCAGCTGGCCCAAAAATAGCTAGTGAGTCAGCGTTATTAACTTCATCAGCAAGTTCACTAAAGTACCTTTTGGTTTGATGCTTCTCTCTTTCTAAATACTTACTATCTTGAACTACATCTTGCGGACCTCCTTTAAATCGAGTTCCAGAACCTCCATGAATACGAAATGTTTCTATATTAGAAGGTATTGTTTTCATATTCTCTGTTCCATTTTCAATGGTTATAACAAGAGCTTTCTCTTTGTCTAACCAAACACCTATATTTTTCATTGTTTTCTATTTTGGTTTTCATGTATATTAGTCATTAGTAATATGTAACACCATTAAAGAGGCATTACAGGCTCTAACTATATCAATCAAATAATCTAATTTTCATTTTTATCTCAGTTTAAATTAAAAAGGAACAATTCCGTAAGCTTCATTCAATAAAAACATACCTAAAAAGAATAACAGTAAGTATATTGCCTGTATAAATTTTATGTTGCTTTGTTTTAGTAGCTTAATTGTTTGTTTAGGAAAAGTAAATAAAATAATTCCCTTGATTAAAGCTAACCAACCAAACAGAGTTACCAACAGTTTACTATTTGCTTCCCATATATTATGAGCCAATACATTAAGCAACCCTATTATAACTGCAAAGAGCGAGATAATAATTAAAAACCGTGCATCTTTTAAATTATCTACTATTTGTTTTACTCTTTTAGGATTAAAACTTAATACAAAGAAGAAAATAATGCAGTACCATCCCCAAAACTTTAGTAAAAAGACTGATATATCCATAACTTATTAATTTACATCCTACTCAAAGATACGAATATAACACATTGATTATCATACCTTTTATCATAAAAATAAAACAAACAACAACATTTTATGGTAGTTACTCCTGAAAAACACTACTTTTTTCTGGGTGTTTTTTCTCTTTACTTTTATTCATAAAGTATTAAATTTACTTACTTAAAAATTAACCTAACTATCTAATGAAAAACAACAAACCCTTCTTTATTTTAGTGTTTATTACTGCTTTTCTTTCTTCTTGCAGTATTCTTAAAACAGCTCCTTACGATCAATACTCTTTTCAAAAAACTATTGAAATAAAAATAGATGCTAACCAGCTTATAGGAAAAGCTGAAAGCTCTTACCAAGAAAATATTACCGAGATTGAAAAATTACATAATGAAATTGCTAAAATTGTTGAATACGAAAAATACAAACCCAACAATGAGATAACCTATAAAATGTGGTTATTATTAGCTGACCAAGACAAAAACTTACTTGCTGGTTTTTTAAAACGATGGAAAGAAAAAGGTAAGCTTTCCCCTTTTTTTATTACGGAAGCTAAAGGACAAATAACTGAAGCTCTTAACCTATTGCTTGAGTATGAAAGCAAAAAAGAACCTGCTACAAAAAACAAATTACTAGAACTTATTTTTAAAAATTAATACGCTATGGATTTCGAAAAAATACTACAAGAATTAAAAAAATCATTAGTCTCGTTATTTAGTGATAAGTTTAGTGAGTTTACACAAGAATCCAAAAAAGACATTGAACTGTTCTTAAATGAATCAAAAGACAAACTAGAAAGATGGACGTCTTTATTAGCACAAGGCAAGCTTACCATAGAAGATTTTGAATGGTTAGTAAAAAGCCAGAAAGATTTATTTCAAATGAAGGCTTTACAAGCTGCTGGTATTTCAAAAATAAGCTTAGGGCATTTTAAAAATAAAATTGTTAAAACTATTGTAGATACAATAAAAATCATAGTTTTTTAAAACTAAAAGACCATGAATATTTATCTATTCATGGTCTTAATTTTTCTTGACGTTCTTCTATCAAAAACTTAGGATTTTTTTGAAATTTTTCCCACAGTAATAACAACTCTTTAAAAATGGGAATCTCAGTAGCTTCTTCTCCGTATTGAATAATCAAATGTGACAACAAATTATAACAAGCAGTATATTCTCCACACGCAATAACACTGTTTAACATACCGTTTGCCTTATCTTTTTTCGTGAACCATAAAGTGGTACCAAACGATGCACTTTTATTTGAATTTTCAATAATTGTTTCACTAATCTCTCCTGTATGTTTTATAATTCCCTCCCATCCTCTCTCATTTTCTGGTCGAGTTGTTTGATTTCCTAAAGTATCTTTACATCGTAACTCATACACTGTAGAAGTAATTATTTTATTAGGGAAAGTACTGTAAATTGCATTTGCATGTTGCCTCCTATCATTTTTAAGAAAAACTACACTTGTCATACGCACCAAAGATTTTGCTCTATTAAGTATATAAAAACCTACTCTTCTCGGTGGCAAATACAGTCTTTGATCTACACCTGTTTCGTTTTGCATTAATTTAGATAATGAGAAAAATAAAAAATGAATAAACACCAAAAAAGCTAATATTACAACACTTATTGTGTACCAAACCATCATTTTTTGAACTCCAAAAAATACCGTAACCATCAACATAAACAATAAGGTAAAAGCACTTGACACATAGGATACATATTTGCTAAACCAAGAATCAGAAGCAAACTTAAAACCCTCTCCTGGATATGGCGAAGAAACATCACACAAAAAATATAAATTATGAAGCTCAATTTTTCCTTCACATTGATTTTGTGCTTCGGACACAAAAACAGAAGCCCCTTGATTGTCTACAATACCACCATCCATCAATCCTATCTCTTCTAAATTGTTATGTTTCGGACTAAAATCATACGGAAAACCCATGGGTTCAAATCCACCTGGAAAAGCTGTAGAAGCAGCAATTACATCTCCTAACTTTATATCATCTATAACTCCTTTATATTTGCTATGTACCTTTCCGTTTCCAAATCTTTTTTGATTTCCTTTTATATTTTGGAACCTAAACTGATGTGTACTATCAAAATCCGTTGCATTAAAAACTACTCTTTCTAAATGCGTTTTACCTTGACTAATCACATCTTGAACTTGCCCCAAAGTTGCATGGTTTGTTAATTTATTATATTCTATAGCAAACGCATTAATTGGATTTTTTCGCTTATGTTTATTTTCTGGTTGATTCCAAATTAACTGCCATCTTAAATGACTTAATGCATTATTTGTTAACTCATCTTTAGCCAGCCATTCATAATATTCATTAAAAAACGTTTGAAAATCATTTCCTTCAATTTGCGATTGTGCATATTTAACCCCAGTAATTGTTCCTCCTGAAACTGTAGAAATAGCTTTTACATTTTCTAACAATCCTACTTTTTCTAACAGTGATAATGTTCCTAAAGAAAAGCAGGCTGCTCTATAACCACCTCCTGAAAAACATAAGGCTATAGATTTAAATACTTCCATAGTTTTCGTGCAATTTTTCTTATTAATTTTACTCTACCCTCTTAAACCATGAAGTCTTGCCACATATTTCCCAATTACATCAAACTCTAAATTCACTTTAGTACCTTTTTTGAAGTTTTTAAAGGTTGTATGCTCGTATGTGTACGGGATAATTGCCACACTAAATTCATCTTTTTTAGAGTTTATTACCGTTAGACTTACACCGTTTATAGTGATTGAACCTTTTTCAATAGTGACATTTGTTCCGTCAAAATCATACGAAAAAGTAAAAACTGTGCTCCCATCAGCATCTACTATACTTTTGCAAACACCTGTTCTATCTACATGTCCTTGTACAATATGTCCATCTAATCGAGCTCCTAACTTCATTGCCCTCTCTAGATTTATCTCATCCCTTATCTGTAAATCACCTATATTTGTTTTATCTAACGTTTCTTTAATCGCCGTAACAGTATATTCGTCTTTATCAATCGCTACAACAGTTAAACAAACACCATTGTGTGCTACACTCTGATCTATTTTTAACTCATTAGTAATTGTACTTTTAACTGTAAGGTGTAAATTCTCTTTTTCACGCTCAATACCTTTAACAATTCCAAGAGTTTCTATTATTCCGGTAAACATTCTATAAAAATTTAGTTACTTTTGTTAGCATCAAAAATACAACTTTACCTACGAAAGTAAACTATGGATAAAGCAAACAAAATTATTGTTGGAATTTCGGTTGGAGACATCAATGGAATTGGTATCGAAATTATTTTAAAAACATTTGAAGACAAACGAATGCTTGATTTTTGCACTCCTGTTATATTCGCTTCAAACAAATTAATTTCATACCATAAAAAAGCTTTAAGACTTAATACAAGCATCCATGGTATTACTTCTTTAGATAAACTTGTCCATGGAAAAGTTAACTTATTAAACAATTGGAAAGAAGAAGTTAAAATAGACCTAGGTAAAACCACTGAAGACGGAGGTAAATTTGCCTTAAAGTCACTACAAGCGGCAGTTGAAGCTTTAAAAAAGAATCAAATAGATCTTATTGTTACTGCTCCTATTAACAAGGAGAACATTCAATCAGAAGAGTTTAAGTTCCCCGGCCACACAGAATACTTAGAAGAAAATTTTGACGGTAAAAGTTTAATGATTTTAATGACAGATGAATTACGTATCGGTTTAATAACCGGTCATATTCCTGTGTCTCAAGTTGCAGAAACGATTACTCCAGAGCTTATTAAGGCTAAAGTTGAAACGTTGTATACTTCGTTACAACAAGATTTTAACATTAGTAAACCTAAAATTGCTGTTTTAGGTTTAAATCCACACTGTGGTGACAAAGGAATTATTGGTACTGAAGATGACGAAATTATACGTCCAACTATTTCAGAAATTAAAGAATCAGGTAAATTAGTTTTTGGTCCATATGCCGCTGATGGTTTTTTTGGTTCAAAAACCTACGAGCAATTTGACGGAGTTTTGGCGATGTATCATGACCAAGGACTAGCTCCATTTAAAGCTTTATCGTTTGGAAATGGTGTAAACTTCACTGCTGGATTAAGTAAAATAAGAACCTCTCCAGACCATGGAACTGGATTTGATATTGCAGGTAAAAACAAAGCTAACCCTACATCTTTTAAAGAAGCCTTATTTACCTCATTACAAATATTTAAGAACCGAAAAGAGTATCAAGAACTTACAAAAAACGCATTAAAAGCAAAATAGTTCATTTTTTTTACTCAAAATATAAAAGTAAAAACATTTTTTATATCTTTGCACGCTCAAATTGATAGTTGTAGATGAAAGACTTAAAAGAATTCAACATACCTTTTGTAGGTTTAAAAGAAGGAAGTCATTTGTTTGAATATCAAATTGACAAAACGTTCTTTGAAGCATTTCAGTTTGACGAGTTTAACAACGCCAACATAAAAGCTGATATTACATTTACTAAAAAAAGCACTTTAATAGAGCTTACTTTTAATATAAGCGGAACGGTTAACGTTCCTTGTGATATCACTAATGAGTTATTTGACTTGCCTATTAATGGTAATTTAGATTTGGTTGTTAAGTTTGGACATGAGTTTAATGATGAACACGATGAAATTTTGATACTTCCACAAGAAGCTTATCAAGTAAGTGTGGCTCAATACATTTATGAATTAATCGTATTATCAACACCGAGTAAAAGAGTACATCCAAATGTTGCTGATGGTACTATGCAATCGGATGCTTTAAGAAAATTAGAAGAATTAAGAATTAACGAAGAAAAAACTGTTGAGGAAGAATCAACAGATCCTAGATGGGATAAATTAAAGGATTTACTAACAGATAAATAAGACATAAAATGGCACATCCAAAGAGAAAAATATCTAAAACTAGAAGAGATAAAAGAAGAACTCATTATAAAGCTTCTGTACCTCAAATAGCTGTTGATCCTACAACTGGAGAAGCTCATTTATACCACAGAGCTCACTGGCATGAAGGAAAACTTTATTACAGAGGTCAAGTAGTATTAGAAAGTGCTGCAGCTGAGGCTTAAAAACTAGTTTAAAAAATTAAAAAACCCTCTACTTTGAGGGTTTTTTTATGTTTTTACATCAAAAAATACTCTTTTTGATGTTTTTTTCTATAAAAAAGTGAAATAATTTTCATTACTTTGAAAACTCGTTTTACTACAAAACAAACAACTATGACTAAAATAACTGCAGCTATAACAGCGGTAGGAAAATATATTCCAGAACATACTCTAACTAATAAAGAGCTAGAGACCATGGTAGACACAAACGATGAGTGGATTACTAGCAGAACAGGGATCAAAGAAAGAAGGATTTTAAAAGGTGAAGGCCTTGGAACTTCTTTTATGGCTATAAAAGCAGCAGAAGATTTACTTCAAAAATCAAACACAAACCCAGAAGACATAGATATGGTTATTGTAGCAACAGCTACTCCAGACATGCCTGTAGCTTCTACAGCAGCTTACACAGCTTCTAAAATAGGAGCCGTAAATGCTTTTTCTTATGACTTACAAGCTGCTTGCTCTAGTTTTTTATATGGTATGTCAACTGCGTCAAGTTATATTGAAAGTGGACGATATAAAAAGGTATTGCTAATTGGTGCTGATAAAATGTCATCAATTATTGATTATAGCGACAGAGCTACTTGTATCATCTTTGGAGATGGAGCAGGTGCTGTTTTATTTGAACCTAACAACGACGGTTTAGGGTTACAAGATGAATATTTAAGAAGTGACGGAATTGGTCGTGATTTCTTAAAAATTGATGCAGGTGGGTCAATCTTACCAGCATCAGAAGAAACTGTTAAAAACAAGCAACACTTTGTTCATCAAGAAGGAAAAACAGTATTTAAATTTGCTGTTTCTAACATGGCAGATGTTTCTGAAAAAATGTTAACCAGAAACAATTTAACAAAAGATGACATTCAGTGGTTAGTTCCACACCAAGCTAATAAAAGAATCATTGAAGCCACAGCAAATAGAGTTGGCTTAGAAGATGATAAAGTAATGATGAATATTCATAAGTACGGAAATACTACTTCTGCTACTTTACCGTTGTTACTTGCTGATTATGAAAAAGAGTTGAAAAAAGGAGATAATTTAATTTTTGCTGCATTTGGTGGTGGTTTCACATGGGGAGCTATCTACTTAAAATGGGCATATAACTCATAACTAAACAACTAAAATTTAGGAAAATGGACATTAAAGAAATTCAAAGTCTTATAAAGTTTGTAGCTAAGTCAGGTGCAAGTGAAGTAAAGCTAGAAATGGAAGATATTAAGATCACCATTAAAACTGGAAGCGAAACTCCTGAAACTACTATTATACAAGCTCCTGCTCCTGTAGCGGCAGCTCCACAAATGGTAGCCGCAGCCCCTGCACAACCAGCTACTCCTGCTGCAACCCCAGTAGCAGCTGAAACTACAGATGATTCAAAATATTTAACTATAAAATCGCCTATCATTGGTACTTTCTACAGAAAGCCTTCTCCAGACAAACCTAATTTTGCTGAAGTAGGTACAGAGGTTAAAGTTGGTGATACTGTTTGTATTATTGAAGCAATGAAATTATTTAACGAAATTGAATCAGAAGTATCTGGTAAAGTCGTTAAAGTATTAGTGGACGATTCTTCTCCTGTAGAGTTTGATCAACCATTATTTTTAGTAGACCCATCATAATTTTTGGTTTAGAAGTTTTAAGTTTAGAAGTTTAGTACATAACTAAACTCTTAAACAACTAAACCCAATAAACTCATAAACTAAAAGACATGTTTAAAAAGATATTAATTGCCAATAGAGGCGAAATCGCGCTACGTGTAATTAGAACCTGTAAAGAGATGGGTATTAAAACAGTAGCTGTTTACTCTAAAGCAGATGCTGAAAGTTTACACGTAAGATTTGCTGATGAAGCTGTTTGTATTGGACCTGCACCAAGTAGCGAGTCTTATTTAAAAATGGATCGCATCATTGCTGCAGCGGAGATTACAAACGCTGATGGAATTCACCCAGGATATGGTTTCTTAGCTGAAAATGCTAAATTCTCAAGATTATGTGAAGAGCACGAAATTAAGTTTATCGGAGCCTCACCTGAGATGATTGACCGTATGGGAGACAAAGCAAACGCTAAAGCTACCATGAAAGCTGCTGGAGTACCTTGTGTACCAGGTAGCGACGGGGTAATCTCTACTTTTGAAGAATGTGAAAAAGTCGCTGTAGAAACAGGATACCCTGTGATGCTAAAAGCCTCTGCCGGTGGTGGTGGTAAAGGTATGCGTGCTGTTTGGAAAGCTGAAGACTTAAAAGATGCTTGGGATTCTGCAAGACAAGAATCAAAAGCTGCTTTTGGAAATGACGATATGTATATGGAGAAGTTAATTGAAGAGCCTCGACATATAGAAATTCAAGTAGTAGGTGATGCTTATGGTAAAGCTTGTCACTTATCTGAAAGAGATTGTTCAGTACAACGTCGTCACCAAAAATTAACAGAAGAAACTCCTTCTCCTTTCATGACGGAAGAATTACGTGATGCTATGGGAGCTGCTGCTGTAAAAGCTGCTGAATTCATTAAGTATGAAGGTGCTGGAACGGTTGAATTCTTAGTAGATAAACATCGTAACTTCTACTTCATGGAAATGAATACACGTATTCAAGTAGAGCACCCAATTACTGAAGAAGTTGTAGACTACGATTTAATTAGAGAACAAATTTTAGTTGCGGCTGGTGTGCCTATTTCTGGCAAAAACTATAAGCCACAATTACACTCTATTGAATGTAGAATTAATGCAGAAGACCCATATAACGGATTTAGACCTGCGCCAGGTAAAATCACTTCATATCATGCTCCAGGTGGCCATGGTGTTCGTATCGATACTCACGTATATGCAGGGTATATGATTCCACCAAACTATGATTCAATGATTTCTAAGTTAATTGTTACTGCACAAACTCGTGAAGAAGCAATCAACAAAATGAAACGTGCATTGGATGAGTATGTTATTGAAGGTGTGAAAACAACTATTCCTTTCCACAGACAACTAATGGATCATCCAGATTATGTAGCGGGTAATTATACCACTAAATTTATGGAAGATTTTGAAATGGAATAATTATTATAAAAAAAAGCCTAATATTTTAAAATATTAGGCTTTTTTTTTAGTTTTTAAAAAGTAAAATTACACCCTTTACTTTTCAAAACTTGATTTTTCTGGTAATATACTCTCAAAGGCATCGTTAATTTCACTCATTACTTTATCGTAATTTCTTATATGTATATTATCGTTTAAACAAACCAGTTTATATGATTGTTCTCTAACAGCTTTAATTGCTTTTTTTGCCTTAATAACCAAAGAAAACATCTTAGTATCTCGATACGTGTTATACGGTATAAAATTAGACTTACATATTTGCCAAGTTTTAAATAACTCTGGCGTATAATCATTGTCACTACGAAACCTATGTTTAGACATTTCTGTAAGCTCCTTTCCGCAATGCTCCCAAACGTCTTCAAAAGTAGACTTTAAGAATGGTTGTGCATTATGAGGTGTGCGAAGTGTAACAAACTTATTGTAATACTTTAATAGTTTTGTAATTCTTGCTCTGCTACCATATGACGGGTGAAACCATTTATCATGATCTCTTTTAAAAACTTCCTTTTTATCAAAATGTTTATTAATAAGGCGAATGTTATTTTTTAACATTTTCTCAAACTGAGAAATACCTGTATTGGTTCTAAAAGTGGCAATATCTTTTGGTAGTCCATTTTCAAAAAAACGAGCTTCAGAAACATTGTTAATGATAAAAAAGTCGTCATTGAAATACACAAATTGCTCTGACAAATCAGGAATTTTATGCATATATACTTCTATTAAATTTGAATTGAACACAGGTAAATATTCTTTTGGAATATAATCTAAATGACTAACCAAATTAATTTTAGGATGATTTTCATCTAACCATTCTGGTTTTTGTCCAGAGGTTACAAAATGAATTTTTCGAACCCAAGGAGCAAATTGTTCAACACCTCTGAACCAATACTTCAAAAATCCATGATCTCTAAAACGTGCTTCTGATTTCTCGTTAACAGAATTATCAATTTTATCAGAGTATTTTGAAAACTCCTTAATCCATTTAGGATCGTCCATATCGACCCAAGTAATCACAAAATCTATTTCCATTATTTTATATAAAAAATTAACGAATCAAAATAAAGTTCAAAAATAACTCTTTTTTCTAGTATAAATACTGCTTTTACTTCATATTACATCTTATAGACTAGAGTTAAAAACCACGCAATTAAAATTTCCCTTATATTTGTTCACTATAAATATTCTAAACACAATAGCTGGTATTTTTAAAAACCTTCTATTTTTATATAAATTAAATCACCATGGATTTTTTATTACAACCTTGGCCTTGGTATGTGTCTGGACCACTTATTTCTATGGTACTTTTCTTGTTTTTTTATTTTGGAAAAAGTTTTGGTGTATCAACCAATCTAGAAACCATATGTACCATGGCTGGTGCTGGTAAAATATCTGATTACTTTAAGAAAGACTGGAAAGAACGTGACTGGGCGATTATCTTTTTAGTTGGTTTAATAATTGGAGGATATATAGCTATTAATTATTTATCTGCTACATCTGGAATTGACTTAAACCCAACAACTGTAAGTGATTTAGCTGATTTAGGCTTTTCGGATGCAGGAAAAAGATACGTTCCTAATGAACTTTTTAGTCTTGAAAACATGCTAAGTCTTAAAGGTTTTAGCATTTTATTAATTGCAGGGATTTTAATTGGATTTGGAACTCGTTATGCTGGAGGCTGTACTTCGGGACATGCAATTACTGGATTGAGTAGCTTTCAGTTACCTTCTTTAATTGCAGTAATTGGATTTTTTATTGGTGGTTTACTTATGATTTGGGTTTTATTCCCTTTAATTTTTGGTTAATATGAAAAATGTAAAATTTTTATTTATCGGAATTGTTTTCGGAATTATTTTATCGAAGTCAGAAGCTGTTTCTTGGTATCGTATCTATGAAATGTTTAAGTTTCAATCGTTCCATATGTACGGAATAATTGGTTCTGCCGTAGCTCTTTCTATCGTTTTTATGTATTTCTTTAAAAAAGGTAAGATCAAAGACTACTTGGGTAATCAAATCAATATTAAAGAAAAGAAAAAAGGTTTTATCAGAACTTTGGTTGGTGGTACTATCTTCGGATTGGGCTGGGCGTTAGCTGGCGCTTGTCCTGCGCCTATTTTTGCTTTAATAGGTCAAGGAGTGCTCCCAATGATCATTGTGCTTTTAGGAGCGCTCCTAGGCGCTTTCATTTATGGCTTGTTGAGTAAAAAGTTACCGAGTTAATCTTTTAACCGCAACGGTTCAAAAACACCAGAATTAGTATTGTCTACTACTTGCCATTTGTAAATTTTAGAAAGCTGATAAATCTTCGATAACTCTTCAAATAAACGTGTTTTAGCATCTTTTTGTAGTCGAGACATTGTTATTGTCGATTTAATCTTTTCAATAACTTTAGCATTCAGCTTATTTAGCTCTTGTTTAGAGAAGGTATTGAACTGACTCTGCTGTAAATCGAAATATTTAATATCGGGAGAAATTAGAATTTCTTCTTTAGGAATTTTATTGATGATGATTTGTTTACCAACACTATCTATTTGAATTTCTAGTTCCGATAAATCATACCCCACCTCAACCTTAGCATTTAAAGAGAGCATTGCTTTCTTTTCAAAGGTAACGTATCCATAGAAATACTTTTTTGCATCGGTAAAGCTATACATTTCAGAAAAATTCCCTTCTGAAACCACTAACTTACTTAAGTTTTGGATTCCATTTAAAACCACCTGAATTTCTTCTTGCTCATATTTTTTTTCCTTTTTTTCGTACCAGAATTTAGCAATTAAAAACCCTAGTGCAAAAACAGCAAGATATTTTAGTAAGCGCATCGTTTTCTTTTTCTATAAATATAGGAAAAGTATCTAAAGTGATTTACGAAACTTGTTTTGTTTCTTTTTCTTCTTTCGGAAAGGCTTGTTTATTGAAGATAAACAACAAGGCTACCCCTATAGTAATCCAAGAATCTGCTCCATTAAAAATCGCGTTGAAAAAAGTAAAACTTTCTCCTTCGTATATCGGAAAGTACAACATATCTACTACTTTTCCGTGAAATAACTCTCCATAAGGATTATCAGAAAATAATGTAGCTATATTGTGGTATGAAGAATCAAATATAATTCCATAAAAAACAGAATCGATAATATTACCTACTGCTCCTGCTAAAATTAGTGCTATGGCAATAATAACAGCAGTATGTGCTTTTCGCTTAATAGATTGCCATAACCAGTACACAATACCTGTAACCGCAACAACTCTAAATAAAGTTAAAAACAGTTTTCCTGATTTACCTCCAAATTCAAAGCCCCAAGCCATTCCATTATTCTCCGTAAAATGGATTCTAAACCAATCACTAAAAACAACAACTTCTTCTCCTAATTGGAAATGTGTTTTGATATAAATTTTACTTATTTGATCAATTAAAATTGCCAAAATTACGGTAAGTATTGCGATGTTTTTTTTAGACATTTTTTTTATTTAATGGAAACAAAAATAAGAAAACTATTTTTATGTTTTTCTTCTGATTTTTAGAAAGAAAAAAGACCAATATGCCTTTTAGGCATATTGGCCTTTAATATATGGTTAGTTAAAAGATATTATCCTTTTAACCAAGCTTTTCTTAGCTCTCTTTGTTCTTGTGTTGCTTTTGGGTTTTCTTTTAAGCTAGTTCCTTTTGTATACGATTGAGTTAATATTGCTTTAATCATTACCTCTTTACCACCTCTTTCTAATTTTACCTCAACTT
Organism: Tenacibaculum sp. SDUM215027; assembly: GCF_050566205.1. Classification (NCBI taxonomy): domain Bacteria; kingdom Pseudomonadati; phylum Bacteroidota; class Flavobacteriia; order Flavobacteriales; family Flavobacteriaceae; genus Tenacibaculum; species Tenacibaculum sp. SDUM215027. The sequence continues at coordinate 965,631 of NZ_JBNXUE010000001.1, read as the reverse complement.
TATTTCCAGGTTGCCACATAAACATTTTAGTAAAGATTTGGTTTGCGCTTTCCTTTGTTACAGCTACTCCATCCACTTCTTTGATAGCATCGTTAGGTTGTGCTCCGTTTTCAGCCCAAAAACTATTGTCTTTCACTGCTTCTGTAAATTGGATAGTTTTTGTCGCTTGATCTGCTCTCACAATCATAGCTCCATTATTTTGGATATAATTTGTTTTCACTTTTGATTCGTCTAACACTAATCCTGCCTTAGCAAAAAACTCATTGTAGTTTATCGGTGTATTTCCTACCACATGTGTATTCAAAAATTCTCCTATTGAAGGGTATGTCATTTTAGTAATCTCCTCAATTAACTTATCGTCTTCAAATGGTTTGTTTTTTCCATATTTTAATGACAATTCTTTCATTAAAGATAATACTCCTCTATTTCCATTACTTTCTTCACGCATTAAAATATCTATACACATTCCAATTAAAGCTCCCTTTTGGTATACATTATAATATTGAGAAGCATATGGTTCGTCTAATACATTTTCACTCATTTTAGTAAAACTCATTGAGTCATTCATAGAAGATGCTGTTTTAATTTTACCCATAACTTTACTGTAAAATTCATCTTCTGTAACCAAGTCTTGATTTACTTGAAAAAGTGTTGCGAAATATTCTGTAATCCCTTCATACATCCATAAATGTTTAGAGAATGTTGGTTGATTATAATCAAAATAATGTACGTCTTCTGAATGTACACTCAACGGAGTTACAATATGGAAAAACTCATGAGAAACAACATCTATCATACTTTTTGATAATGCTTCATCTGGCATTGCTTCAGGTAATACTACTACTGTTGATGTATGATGCTCTAATGCTCCAAAGCCTTTAGGTGCTTTTTCTGTTCCGTCAGATAAGTATAAATAAATGTCATAACGTGCAGTACTATTAACACTTCCTAAATATGCTTTTTGTGCTTGCATCATTTTCTCCATAACTTTTTTAAGCTTCTCTGCTGAGTGCTTTTTGTTTGGAGAGTATACACTTAATACAATTTTAATATCGCCAACTTTGAACTCTTCTACATCTAATTCTCCATAAAACATTGGATTATCAGTAATATCAAAATAACGTGGTGCAAAATAACTTGAAGTTAACGTTGAACCATCCTCACTTGTTTTTGTTCCTACTTCTTGTAACGCAGATGTTCTTGCAAAATTGGTAGGTGAAACAACATCTAATTTGTACTGATTACTTTTTAAAGAATCAAAATATCCTACAAATCCATGAAGGTTTAATACATAATTTGTAGACTCAATATTGGTTCCTGCTGGTGAAAATGGTGTATCTCCTCCAATTCCTCCTGAAACTTCCATATCAAAAGTATCGTTTACCAAATAGGTTACTTTATCTAATGTTTGGGCATTGGTGATTTCCCAAGTATTGGTATCAACTTTTGTTACTTCTAATTCGTTTCCTTCGTAGTCTAAAGCCTTAAAACTATCAATATATTTACCAAAATCACTTACAGAATAAGTTCCTTGTACCACTCTTGGTAAACGATAGGTTACTTTTTCAATTGTAAATCTACCCGGGTTTACTGTTACAGGTACTTTATCGTTATCAACCTTAGTTAAATCTAAAGTAGTTACAATTGGAGTTTGAACGGCTAAATCGTTTGTTGTCTTTTTTGTAGAATTACAGCTTGTTAATATCAATGCTGCAATAGCTGAAGCTAGTATACTTTTGTTCATTTCTTAGTTTTTAATTACTCATTAGACAAAGTAGCTCTTCTTTTGTTACGTGTAAAAATTATAATTTTTTGTTAATTACTCAAGTTCTATGTTAATATTAGCATGAATGGAGTTTATAGTAAGTGTATTGGGAGCAGATGAATTTTCTTTAAGAAAAGGAGATGCTTTTTTTTCATCATTTATAAGAATTGCTCCTTTGTTAGTTGTTAAACTTAGTTTACTTCTTAGGGTTGTTTGTGCAAATACATTTCCTTGGAAAAGATGCACACTTGTATTTCCTACAATAGTATTCAATTGTATATTTCCTCTTTCAATATAAATACTTAAATCCCCCGCATAACTTTTTGAGTTAACACCAATAGTTTCTCCATGAACACTTATATGTTTATTCTTAGGAACTTTTATAATTACTCTGGCTCTTTCTAGTCTTCTAGTTATATATTTTCGAAAAACATCATCTTTAAATGTTAAAAGGTGTAATTCAAATGCCACTATAAGAACTTCTTTTTCTTTTTTAAAAAGTATATTATGTTTATGTGTATTTTCATCAAGTAAGATTACCTCTAATTTGTCATCTTTTGAGTTTTCTATTACAATATCATCCAACCCGTAAGTAATTATTTCAAGCTCATTTGCTAATATTGTTCTTTCTTGTATTATTTTTTCTTGACAGAAAAGAAATCGAGTACTTAGAACCAGTAATAAAAACACATATTTTTTCATACAAAAAAAGCCTCTAAAAGAGGCTCTGTTTATTTTTAATTTTAATAAGTTATTGTTTGCGTTTTGCTTCAATACTTAAAGTAGCATGAGGCACTAACTTTAAGCGTTCTTTCTGAATTAACTTACCAGTAACTCTACAAATACCATAGGTTTTATTTTCAATACGAACTAAGGCATTTTTTAAGTCACGAATAAATTTTTCTTGACGTATGGCTAACTGCATATTTGCTTCTTTAGCCATAGTATCTGATCCTTCTTCAAAAGATTTAAATGTTGGCGACGTATCGTCGGTTCCATTATCTGAACCGTTTTTATACGATGCTTGTAACAATTTTAAATCTTCTTCAGCTTTTTCAATTTTCTTTTGAATGATTTCCTTAAACTCTAGTAAATCACTATCTGAATATCTTATTTTAACATCATCCATAATGCTATATTTTTTCAATTAACATTCTACTTTTAATGGTATCAAACTCAATTTCTGTACCATTCTTTAAATCATTAACAAAAACTAATTCGTTTGTTAATGTTTCTGCTTTTATGTAGTTTTCATTTGCCAATACCGATTCTCTTAAATCATCAGCTTGTAAAATGGTTAATTTTATTTTATCAGTTACTTCTAAACCTGTGTCTTTTCGTGCGTTTTGAATTCTATTGATTAATTCTCTTGCCACACCTTCTTTGCGTAATTCGTCGTTTATTGTAACATCTAAAGCTACGGTTAACCCTTCTGCATTGGCTACTAACCACCCTTCGATATCTTTCGATGAAATCTCCACATCAGCGGTTTCTAAAGTAATCAATTTATCGTTAATTTCCACAGAAATCTCACCTTCTTTTTCAATTTTGATGATATCCTCCTGTCCAAACCCTTGTATCATATTAGCTATCAGCTTCATATCCTTACCAAACTTTGGCCCTAAAGCTTTAAAGTTTGGTTTGATTTGTTTTACTAAAATCCCTGAAGCATCGTCTAATAGCTCTATCTCCTTAACGTTAACTTCTGATTTTATTAAGTCTGCTACTGCTAAAATTTCTTCCTTTTGAGTTGCATCCAATACAGGAATCATAATTTTTTGTAACGGCTGACGTACTTTTATCTTTTCCTTTGCTCTTAGGGATAAAACTAACGATGAAATAGTTTGTGCATTTTCCATTTTACGTTCCAATGACTTATCTACTAAATCAGCATTGTACTTAGGAAACTCTGCTATATGTACACTTTCAAAGCTTTCTACTCCCGTAGCTTTTGTTAAATCCTTGTACAAACGATCCATAAAGAAAGGCGCTACTGGAGAACCTAACTTAGCAACTGTTAACATACAAGTATATAAAGTTTGGTATGCCGATATTTTATCTTGTGCATATTCTCCTTTCCAGAAACGTCTTCTACATAAACGCACATACCAGTTACTTAAATGATCTTGTACAAAGTCAGAAATAGCTCTAGTTGCTTTGGTTGGTTCATATTCAGCATAGAATTTATCTACTTTTTGAACCAATGTATTTAATTCAGATAAAATCCAACGGTCGATTTCTGGTCGTTCATTAATTGAAATTTCTGCTTCGCTATAGGTAAAATTATCAATATTCGCATATAAAGAGAAGAATGAATAGGTATTGTATAAGGTTCCGAAGAACTTACGTTTTACTTCTTCTATTCCTGCTAAATCAAACTTTAAGTTATCCCATGGATTTGCATTGGATATCATATACCAACGTGTAGCATCAGGTCCAAATTCAGACAATGTAGTAAATGGATCAACAGCATTTCCTAAACGCTTCGACATTTTTTGTCCGTTCTTATCTAACACTAATCCGTTAGATACTACATTTTTATAAGCTACAGAATCAAACACCATAGTTCCAATGGCATGTAATGTATAGAACCATCCACGAGTTTGGTCTACTCCTTCAGCAATAAAATTAGCCGGATAACTTTCTTTATTATCAATTAATTCTTTGTTTTCAAATGGATAATGCCATTGTGCATACGGCATAGAACCAGAATCGAACCAAACATCAATTAAATCGCTTTCACGGTGCATTGGTTTTCCTAAGGCAGAAACTAATACGATTTTATCAACTACATTTTTATGTAAATCAATTTTATCATAGTTATCTTCTGACATATTTCCTACTTCAAAATCAGCAAAAATATCTTCAGATAGTACGCCCGCATCAACTGACTTTTGAATCTCTTTTTTTAATTCAGCTACAGAACCTATACAAATTTGCTCTGTTCCGTCTTCAGTACGCCAAATTGGTAATGGAATTCCCCAAAAACGAGAACGTGATAAGTTCCAATCATTCGCATTTTTTAACCAGTTACCAAAACGTCCTTCTCCTGTTGATTTTGGTTTCCAGTTAATAGTTTCGTTTAAATCGAACATTTTATCCTTTACATTGGTTACCTTGATAAACCAAGAATCTAATGGATAATATAAAATTGGTTTATCCGTACGCCAACAGTTTGGATAGCTGTGCACATATTTTTCAACCTTAAAGGCTTTGTTCTCTGTTTTTAATTGAATCGCTAGCTCTACATCTACCGATTTTTCTGGAGCCCCACCATCAGTATAGTATTCGTTCTTTACATATTTACCTGCATATTCTCCCATTTCTGGGCGAAACTTCCCTTGTAAATCTACTAATGGAACTGGATTCTCATTTTCATCTAACACTAACATTGGCGGTACTTCTGGAGTTGCTTGTTTTGCTACTAAAGCATCATCAGCACCAAATGTTGGGGCTGTATGTACGATACCTGTACCATCTTCTGTCGTAACAAAATCTCCTGAAATTACTCTAAAAGCGTTTTCTGGATTTTGATATGGTAAAGCAAATGGTAATAATTGCTCGTATTTAACACCTACCAAATCTTTTCCTATAAATTCTTTTACAACTGCATATGGAATTTGCTTATCTCCTTCAGCATAATTTGCTAATTCCGCTACATCTTCTACTTGATTAAACTTCTTCCCTGCAAATTGTTTTGATACTAAGTTTTTAGCCAATACTACTTGAATTGACTCAAATGTATATTGATTGAATGTTTTTACTAAAACGTATTCAATCTTTGCTCCCACAGTTAATGCTGTATTAGATGGAAGTGTCCACGGTGTAGTTGTCCATGCTAAAAAGTGTACATCTCCATCAACTTGTAAAAAGTCTGGTAATGTTTCTTTTATCGTTTTAAACTGAGCAACTACCGTAGTATCTGTAACATCTTGATACGTTCCTGGTTGATTTAACTCATGCGAACTTAATCCTGTTCCTGCTTTTGGTGAATACGGTTGAATCGTATATCCTTTATATAATAAATTTTTATCATAGATTTGCTTTAACAACCACCAAACCGATTCCATATATTTTGGCTTATAAGTAATATATGGATCTTCCATATCTACCCAATACCCCATTTTTTGAGTTAGGTCATTCCAAATATCGGTATAACGCATTACAGCTTTTTTACACGCTTCGTTGTATTCTTCAACCGTAATTTTGGTTCCGATATCTTCTTTGGTGATTCCTAACTCTTTTTCAACCCCCAATTCTACAGGTAAACCATGCGTGTCCCAACCTGCTTTACGCTTAACTTGGTATCCTTTTTGGGTTTTATAACGACAAAAAATATCTTTAATGGCACGTGCCATTACGTGGTGAATTCCTGGTAAACCGTTTGCTGAAGGTGGCCCTTCAAAAAACACAAATGGTTCGTTTCCTTCACGTGTAGTAATACTTTTTTCAAAGATGTTGTTTTCCTCCCAATAGTTTAATATTTCTTCTGCTACTTTTGGTAAATCCAAGCCTTTGTATTCAGTAAACTTCTTACTCATTTTGTCGGTGTATTAATTGAATGTGCGAAATTACGTATTTTCTTGTAATTGTTGAATTTGAGACATAAAAAAACACCTCAACATTGAGCTGTTTTTTACATAATTCTTAATTTTATATGAAGATATTAATTAATTCCTCGTTCTTTTTTAATTTGTTCGTAAGCTGCCTGTATTTTTTGAAACTTCTCTTTTGCTCCATTTCTATGCTCGTCTCCTAAGTTTTGTAGCTTATCTGGGTGATGTTTTTTTGCCATTCTACGATATGCTTTTTTTACTTCATCGTTAGTTGATTCCTTCGTTATTTCAAGCATTTTATAGGCTCCATCAGACTCATCATAAAACATAGCTTTTATTGATGAATAATCATATTCGTTAATATACAAATAACTTGCTATTTTTCTGATTTCTTCTTCTTCAACACTAGTTACTTGCCCATCAGCTTTTGCTATTCCAAACAAAAAATGCAGTAATTGTAATCGCGTAGCATGCGACATATACTGACGTATTTGTAGACAAACTTGGCGTGTAGATATTTCCTTTTTAATAATCCCACTAAACAATTTGAATGCATGATTTGCTCGTTCTTTGCCATACATTTTCACAAAGTATGAACGAACATAATCTAACTCACGTTTATCTATCTTTCCATCAGATTTTATAACTACAGACGCTAATATTAATAAGCTTATTTCAAAATCACCTGACGTGGCTCTTCCTCTTCTTGGTTGACCTCCTGTCTTTTTTTGATATTCTTGCTGTTCTTGTACGAAATCTTCTGCAGAAATTCCATCAATAAAACTTCCTACAGCAAACCCAATAATGGCTCCTATTGGCCCACCTAATGTAAAGCCAGCTCCTGCTCCAAGCCATTTTCCAAATTTTCCCATTGTTTGTTTTTTTAGAGGCCACAAAGATAAAACATTACCAATCTATCTCCATATATATTTCAAGTTGATTGTTGCCATGAAAAGAAGTATCTTTGCCTTAAATTTTAATTCAAAAATATGTATCCAGAAGAATTAGTAAAACCAATGCGCGATCAATTAATCGATGCTGGTTTTGAAGCTTTATATACTGCTGAAGATGTTGACAATGCTTTAGCTAAAGAAGGAACTACGTTAGTAATGGTAAATTCTGTTTGTGGATGTGCTGCAGGTACTGCGCGACCAGGAGCTATCGCTTCATTAGGAGCTGATAAAACTCCTACTAACTTAACTACAGTTTTTGCAGGTGTAGAAAAAGAATCTACAGCGAAGGCAAGAGAATATATGATTCCTTTTCCTCCATCATCTCCTGCAATTGCTTTATTTAAAGATGGTAGTTTAGTACATATGTTAGAGCGTCATCACATTGAAGGACGTTCTGCACAAGCTATTGCACAAAATTTAGCAGCTGCTTATGACGAGTTTTGTTAATTTTTATTTAGAACAAAACCTATTGAAATAAAAAAATCCAGCAGTTTGCTGGATTTTTTATTTTCGTTTTTTTGCCAATAATTTTCTAATAATCTTGACCCAAAAATTCCATTTACTTTTTTTATGCTTTTTTGAAAAGTTGTTTTCAAGTTTATCGAATCCATCTTCAATTAAAGCATTGTGTAAGGAATGAATTGCTAAAAACCAAATTATTGTTCCTTTTCCAGCTGTGTTCATATCAATTGTATGCTTGATCTCCGTTTTTTCTTTAGACAATTCTTTTATCTCAAACTTATGAATTCCGTTAAATCCAGTTGGTTTTAAAAACCTAAATTGAATAATTTCATTCGGGTTATACTTTTCAATTGAATATCGTATTGGTCCATGCCCTCCTTTTTCCCCAACATTAATCCCTCCTTTAAATCTCATTGCTGGCCATTTTTCTTTTGGCCAAATTCTATCATTTTCAGTCGCTAAGGTTTTTAATAGTTCTGCTATCTCGCTTTTTGGTTGATTTAATGTTCGTTTATGAATATTTAATACTCTCATTCTTTTTCAATTTTTAATACAAATTCGGATATAGTTTTAATTTACACATCACCTTTCAGCAAAGCAGTCTTAATTCTCCTTTTTTACACTTTCTTAATTACATTGGTTACAACCCCCCAAATGATAAAATTGTTTTCCTCAGTGATTTTTATAATGGGGTAATCTGGATTTTCAGGTTGTAGCCAAACTTCACTACCTTCTACTCGCAGACGTTTTACGGTAAACTCACCATCTAAAAAACAAACTGCAATTTTATTATTGGTTGGTGGAATACTTCTGTCGATTACCAGCAAGTCATTATCATCCAAACCCGCACCAATCATCGATTGTCCGCTTACTCGTGCAAAAAAAGTAGCTTCTTTATTTCTAATCAGCTCCTCATCTAGCGAAATTCTAGTTTCTCTGAAGTCATCCGCTGGAGAAGGAAATCCTGCAGAAATCCCTGTATCCATTAAAATAGCTCCTTCGCTTTCATTTAACTCTTTTGGTAAGAAAAAAGTTAATGCTTCTGATGCTTTTACTGGTTTTAATTTTCGTAACATCTTATTGTTTCTTATTTAACTAAACTTACTTTGCCTTAATAATATCGTTAATATTAGTGGTGTATTTGGGTGATAATCGTTCTTGACGCATCTTCCAAGTACGTTGTAAATCTTGATTGGCTAATTTAATCTTATCTGCTTTATAAGTTTGATTAATTTTATCAATCGCACTCATTAAAGAAGCATGTTTTGGGTTTTCGCTTGCAAACATATCTATCTGATAATTATCTGAAGGAACCAATCCTGTTACAATAACTCCTGCTCTTTTATACTTTATTTCTTCTTTAAAAATAGTTGTTACTGCTTGTACTGCACTTTTACTTATTGTTAGTGTGGAATTTGTTGGATATGGAAACACAACTGTTTTACTTACTCGATGTTGTTCAGTATCTTTTTTATGATAATCACTTCGTAACAAAACAATCACCATATGACAACTAGAGTTTTGTTTGCGTAATTTTTCTGCACAACTCACTGCAAAGGTTGAAATTCTTTCTTTTATATTATCTAAGTCAGAAAATGTGTACTCAAAACTTCGTGTTGTTGCTATTGCTTTTTTGTTAGTAGGTTCATCTAACAATATTTTAGATTCTCCTTCTAAATCTTTTTTCAACTTCCAACCAGTTATAGAAAGATTTTTCAACACCCAGTCATCATTTAACTGCGTAAAATCGTATGCTTTTTTACATCCTTTGGCGAGCAACCTCTTCTGTATACCTCTCCCAATTCCCCAAACACTTTCTATAGGAGTCCATTGCAATGCTTTGATTCTTTTTTCTTCGGAACTGATTACATATACTCCACCTGTTTCTTTCGGAAATTTACGAGCAATTTTGTTGGCTACTTTACTTAGCGCTTTTGTTGGCGCAATTCCTACACAAGTTGGAATCCCTGTCCACTGCAACAGCCGTTCTCTAATTTCTTTTCCGTAGGAATCAAAATTATACTCATCAAATCCTTTAAACTGTAAAAAAGCTTCATCAATAGAATACACTTCAACATCAGGAGAAAACTGCTCTAAAATTTTCATTACTCGAGCACTCATATCTCCATATAAAGGATAGTTTGAGGACAACACCGAGATATTGTTGTTTTTACAAAACTGATCCCACTTAAAAATAGGTGCTCCAAATGGAAGTTGTAACTTTTTTGCTTCATCACTCATTGAAATAACACAACCATCATTATTGCTTAAAATAGCTACTGGTTTTCCTTGCAAATTCGGATTAAAAACCCGTTCGCAAGAAGCATAAAAGTTATTACAATCTACCAACGCATACATAACTGTAAAGGTACTGAATCTTCAGTTTTACTCCTCTACAAACTCTAAAATATCTGCTGGCTGACAACCTAATGCTTTACAAATAGCTTCTAACGTAGAAAAACGAATAGCTTTGGCTTTTCCTGACTTTAGAATAGATAAATTTGCCGTAGTAATTCCCACAACTTCTGCCAGTTCTTTGCTTTTCATCTTCCGTTTAGCAAGCATTACATCTAAGTTTACAATAATTGGCATAATTATATTGTTAAATCATTTTCTTCTTTCAATACATTCCCCTTTACTACAATAAATGAGATAAATTGTACAAATAAAGCCATTACAAATACTGATAAAACTTTATTTACCGCTCCCCCTATAAGACGTCCAAGATCATACCCAGGACTAGGTTTGTTTATTAGAATTCCTAAAAGAACATAAAAAAGAAACATAATAACTCCGTAGATTATCCCACCCCGACCTACTCTTCTTAATTGATTACTATTTTCTTCAGTAAACACTTCGTTCTTTGAAAAATTAAAAATTACTTGTCTAAAATCAACCATTAAAAGAACCATATAAATAATTAGAATTAAAGAAGTAATTGATAAAAGGTTATACACACCATCGGGCCAATTACCCGGTATTTGCATATTAAAAACTAAAGATCTTTCTCCTCCATTAAACAAATAATAGAAAATTTTATGTAGCCTTTTTATAAAATCGACAAACACGCTAACTACTAATAATGTACAAAAAACTTTTAAAATACTTAATATTGATTTCATCTCTATTCTTTTCGTAAACATATTTAAATCGTTAAGTTATTCTCCTCTTGCAGAGCATTTCCTTTTACTACAATGAAAGAAATAAATTGCACAAATAAGGCCACCACAAATATTGGTAACACTTTACTTATTGAAGTACCTATTGTATACCCAAACACATATCCTGCACTATAGACTGGGTCTGAGTTCATACTTAAAGGTCTACCTCCATCAATTACTAAACCCAATATTGTTGCCAAACACAAAACTATAACTCCATAAATAATTAAACCTTTTCCTACTTTTCGCAATCGATTACTATTTTCTTTTGTAAAAACATCATTTTTCGAAAAATTAAAAATGACTTTTCTAAACACTACTACTAAATATAGTAAGTATCCTATCAGGATTAAGGTTATCAATAATAAAGAGTAATAATATCCGTCATTCCAGCTTTCTGGGATTGACAACTTAAATACTTTTGTTTTGCTCCCTCTATAAATAGCATAATGAAATATTCTAAATAATTTTTCGAAAAACTTTACACTTATACTGACTACTAGCAGCGTACAAAAAACTTTTAAAATACTTAATATTGATTTCATATTCAATTTTTGATTAATTAATGAGGGTTCAAATATAACAAAATTATTGAAAAACAATAATTTATTGTTTTTTATTGATAATTAAACTTTCCTTATTTTTGTTTCATGGTTAGAAAATTAAAAATTGATGGAATTGATAAAATCATTATCAAACGCCTTGTAAAAGATGCACGCACTCCTATTTTAAGCATTGCTCGAGAAGTGGGGATATCTGGTGCTGCCATTCATCAACGATTACGAAAGTTAGACGAATCGGATTTAATTGATGGTTACAAAATGATATTAAATCCAAAAGCATTAGGATATACTACTACGGCTTTTGTTGGGGTATTTTTAGATTCTTCTAGCCTATACTCTTCAGCAATTAAACGTTTAAAAGAAATTCCTGAAATTGTAGAAAGTCACTACACTACGGGTAACTATGCTATTTTCATTAAAATACTGTGTAAAAACAACGAAGACTTAATGCATTTGTTAAATAAGGATATTCAAACCATAAAAGGGGTTTCAAGAACCGAAACTTTTATATCTTTAGACCAACAAATAGATCGACAAATAAAAATTTAAAAACCCCGAATGAACGATTTTATCTTCTACTTTAAAATGGGCTTGTTTCATGTACTAGATTTTAAAGCCTATGACCACATTTTATTCTTAATTGTATTAGCTGTTGTATACCAATTTAAACAATGGACAAAAGTTTTATGGTTAATTACCTTATTTACTATTGGACACTCAATAACTTTAGCACTTTCAGCTTATGGAATATTAAATGTCCGAGCAGATTTAATTGAGTTTTTAATTCCATTAACCATTTTTATTACTGGATTAATGAATGTATTAACTGCTAAAAAGGCATCAGTAGGAAAAGAAAATCAGAATTTATTTTTTGCTTTATTTTTCGGATTAATTCACGGACTTGGTTTTTCTAATTATTTTAAAATTATGATTGGAAAAACTTCTGATAAATTTTTACCTTTAATAGAGTTTGCATTAGGTGTAGAAGTAGCACAAATTATTATTGTGTTAGGTATTTTATTAATTGGAGCACTAGTGCAATCAATCTTTAGTGTAAACCGTCGTGATTGGATTTTAATCATGTCTTCTATCGTTATAGGCTTTGCTTTACAAATGATGTTTGACCGCGTTTTTTGGTAAAAATTAACACCTAACTAACTCAAATCTAATTACCTTAGCTTATCTAAGAAAAATCACACCAAAAATTTTGAAGAAAAAACAATTAAAATATGACATTGCCTATTTAAAAATGGCAAATGAATGGGGACAACTTTCTCACTGTATTCGTAAAAAAGTAGGTGCCTTAATTGTTAAAGATCGAATGATTATTTCTGATGGTTATAATGGTACTCCTTCTGGTTTTGAAAATTATTGTGAAGATGAAGAAGGGTACACAAAATGGTATGTATTACATGCCGAGGCAAACGCCATTTTAAAAGTAGCTTCTTCAACACAATCGTGTAAAGGTGCTACTTTATACATTACACTTTCACCTTGCCAACAATGTAGTAAACTCATACATCAAGCAGGAATAAAACGTGTAGTATATTCCAATGCATACAAAGACCGATCAGGATTAGATTTTTTAGAGAAAGCAGGTGTTGAACTGACGTATTTACCTTATGAACAAGAATAATTTACCTATATATTTATCTATTGCTGTAGTATTCGGTATTCTTATCGGAACTTTTTTTAGCAACGGAAACCCAAGTAATCTTATTGGAAAAAGCTCATCAAGCGAACGAAAAATAAAACGTTTGATTGACTATATTCAAAGTGATTATGTTGACAGTGTAAATACTGATGAGTTACTAGACGGAGCGATTGCAGAAATGCTAGGTAAATTAGACCCACACTCAGTATATATTCCGAAAGAAAACTTACAATTGGTTACCGAAAACATGCAAGGTAATTTTGTTGGAATTGGTGTTCAATTTCGTATGATTGGTGACACTATAACAGTTATTGAACCTATTAAAGGTGGTCCAAGTATAGAAGCTGGCATTAAAGCAGGTGATAGAATTTTGCTTGCAGATAAAGACACCCTTCATGGAAAAAAACTGCAAACTTCCCAAATAATGAAAGCTTTAAAAGGGAAGCCAAATACTAAAGTTAATTTACAGGTTTACAGAAAAACCAATGATAGTATTTTTGATATTACTATTAATCGTGGTAAAGTAAACATTAAGAGTGTTGATATTGCTTATATGCTAAACGATAGTGTTGGTTACATAAAACTAGATCGTTTTGCACGTAACACCTATATTGAATTTAAATCTTCTTTAAATAAACTACTTACCAAAGGAATGACTGACTTAGTATTAGATCTTCGTGGGAACGGTGGTGGTTTTATTGATATTGCTAATGATATTGTAGATGAGTTTTTAGAAGATGAGAAACTCATTGTATTTACAAAAAATAATAAAGGTGATATTGTAGAGTCTTTCGCCACCGATAAAGGTGATTTTGAACACGGTGGTTTATATGTGTTGATAGACGAAAACTCTGCTTCTGCTTCTGAAATTGTAGCCGGTGCTTTACAAGACAATGACAAAGGAATTATTATTGGTCGTCGCTCTTTTGGAAAAGGATTGGTACAACAAGAGATGGACTTAGGTGATGGATCTGCAGTACGATTAACTACTGCTAGATATTATACTCCAACAGGGAGATCTATTCAAAAGCCTTATAAAAAAGATGCAGATTCTGAAGAGTATAGTCACGATTTTGAGCATCGATTAGAAAATGGTGAATTATTCACCAAAGACAGTATTAAAACTGTTGATAGTTTAAAATACACAACACCTAAAGGAAAAGTAGTATATGGTGGAGGTGGAATTATTCCTGATTATTTTGTCGCTGTAGATACCTCAGCATATGTTCCTACAATCTTTTTCCGTCCTTTAAATGATTTCGCTTTTTCGTATGTAGATGATAACCGTAAAAAGTTAGCTTCATTAACAGTTGAAGATTTTATTAACAACTTTGATAAAAACAATGAAATTTCTAATAAATTCTTGGTTGAACTAAAAGACTTTAGACTTTCTGAAAGAACAAAAAATCAACTTCGTAGTAATTTAAAAGTATTGATAGCTCGTGAACTTTTTAGCGATGAAGGATTGTATAAGGTAGATCAAAAAGATGATAAAATGCTTCAAAAAGTGTTTGAATTAGAAAAACGACAAAATAAATAAGAAAATATTTAAACTCATCGGGGTATTACTTCAATAATATTGACTTATGAATTCTTTAGTTTTATTATAGAGAACTTCATCTACGGATGGAATACCCCTAGCTAAAATCTCTTTTTAACCTAAATTTTAGTTTTAGCATTACTTTGTTATATACATAATAGTAAATTTGTACTACATGTAAATTAATAAAGAGTACGCTACAACGAATGAAAAAATCTGCGAACACAAGAGCAACTATTTTACAACAAGCTTTTGAACTTATTTATAAAAAGGGATATCAATCAACCAGTATCGATGAAATAATAGCTACTACTAAAGTTACAAAAGGTGCTTTTTATTATCATTTCAAGAATAAAAAGCAAATGGGAATTGCTGTTATCAAAGAGGTTATACAACCAAAAACTATTGACTTATCTATTAGCTCTCTCTCTTCTTCTAATAGTTTATGTGATTCTTTATACACAATGATTGAAGAATTACTTTTACACAACTCTTTTTTAACGATAGAACATGGTTGTCCTCTAGCCAACTTAACTCAAGAAATGTCTCCTTTAGATAATGATTTTAAAGAGGCTCTTGATGAAGCTAAATCATTGTGGACAAATGCTATTGCCACTTCTATTACCAAAGAACAACAAAACAATACTATTAATATAAATAGTAACGCCGAAGAAATTGCTGATTTTATCATAGCTAGCTATTGGGGCGCTAGAACTCTTGGTAAGTTAAGTTATAAAACAAACTCGTACAATCATCATTTAAAGCAATTAAAACTTTACTTAACTACTTTAAAGTAATCTTAATCAAAAAAAACATACCGCTTAGTATGTTTTTGTTTTATCTTTGTTTTGTCTTAAAAAACAAACAATGCAAATACATAATAACCATAGTCCATCTGTACTCAACAGAAAAGAAATCCAGCAGTTTAAAAAGCTCTTAATTACTTCTAAATTAAAAGAAACTTATACTAAGTTCTTATATAAAACTGGTATTAAATCTAAACTAAATTTTGATATTGACGTTGTTAAAATTCCAGATTCTAAGCTATCTCATCTTGCTTTAGAAGAAGCAAAAGAGTTATGTAACCCAATACTTTTATATCACTCTTATAGAACCTTTTTTTGGTCTGCTGGAATTGCTCTTTCAGAAAAATTACATTACGATAAAGAATTACTTTTTGTATCTTCAATGCTACATGATATCGGTTTAACTGATTCTCACAATCATATATGTAGTCAACAATGCTTTGCTAATTATGGTGGTTCTTATGCTAATGATTTCGTAAAGAAAAATGACACTGAAAATAAAGCTGCCATTATTAAAACTGCTATTGAAATGCACTTATACCCTTCTGTAGATAAAAATAAATTTGGTAATGAAGCTTATTTACTGTCAAAAGGGGCAGCTATGGACGTGATTGGCTCACACTGTTTCCAAGTTCCCACTCCTTTTATTAAAGAAGTTCATAAAACTTATCATAGAAATGGTTTTAAGGAAGATATTATTGAAACTATGGAATCATTAAACCATAAAGAGAATACCAGAGCAGATATTCTATACAAAATGGGGTTTGCCTCTATGGCTTCTAAAAATATTTTAGATTCTGAAAAGTTTACTTCTTAGGTTTAAACTTCGCTTCCCTCTTACTCTTATAAACCTCTTTAATGGTTGGGTTTTGAGGGCAGCTTTTTATCTGTTCAAATTCATCTCCAGCTTTTACAAAACCTGTTTGAAGTATTTTAAAATAAACTCCTGGTATATTTTGTTGCCAAAACTGTTTTACAATTTTCATATCGTTAAAACGAACACCTAATTTCATACAAGGTTGACGCGGCTTGGTAACTTCAATAATAACCTCACCCACTTTAAAAGTATCACCTACATGTAGTTGGCTTTCATCTAAATCATCTATAGTTAAGTTCTCACCAAACATTCCAAGCTTCCAATCTAAATTAGGGTACAGTTCTTTCCAGTACGAATAATGGTTCTCTGAGTAAGCATAAACTGCTTGATCTATTCCTCCATGATGTTCTCTATTACAAATAACATCATCTTTTACTTTTTCAACATCTAAAAAGATAGGTTTTTCTACAGGAAACTTAAAAATACCTGTGGTAACAGTTTTTCCTTTCCAATCAATTTCTTTTCTTTCTCCTATATTTGTTGCTACTATTTTCATTTTCTTTATTCTACTAAAAAATTTTGTAATACTTCTGCTATTTTTCGATTGTCTGATAATTGTGGAATCTTATTCTGGCCTCCAAACTTTCCTATGTATTTCATATACTCGTGAAAACCTCCCTTTATCACTTTTCTAATGATTAGAGGACGTAAAATTTTACCTTCAATTAAATCGAAGTAATATACATTTTGCTCTTGCATAGAAGCATCAATTTTAGATGTTAACTCATCCAAATTCTCAGGTTCATTTTCAAACTCAATAAACCACTCGTGATATGGCAATCCGCTTTCTGGGTTCACTTGCGGAGCAACTGTAAACTCACTCACGTTAACACCTGTTCCTTTTATAGCATCATTTAACGCTTTTTCAACCTCTTTCCCTATAACGTGCTCTCCAAAGGCAGAAATAAAGTGCTTTATACGTCCTGTTACTTTTATTCTATAAGGTTTTAACGAAGTAAACTCAACTGTATCTCCAATATTATATCCCCATAATCCGGCTGAAGTATTAAGAATAATAACATAATTCACTCCTAACTGAACATCTTTTAATGATATTCTTGTCGGGGTTTCATCAAAAAACTCATTCGCGGGAATAAACTCATAAAACATTCCGGAGTTTAATTGTAATAACATACCTTTTTCGGTTTGCGAATCTTGGTATGCAATAAACCCTTCAGATGCAGGATACAACTCTACATAGTCTATTTTCTTTCCTATTAACGCTTCAAACTTATTTTTGTATGGTTCGAAGTTTACCCCTCCATACACGAAGAAGTTAAAGTTTGGAAAGAGTTCAGAGACATTTTTACCTGTTTTCTCTATCAAACGTTCAAAATACATTTGTACCCACGACGGAATTCCGCTTATGACCGTCATATTCTCTGGTAACGTTTCTTCAACAACTTTATCTACTTTGGTATCCCAATCTTCAATACAGTTAGTTTCCCAACTCGGTAAACGGTTTTTTAAGAGGTAATTTGGGACATAGTGCGCTGCTATACCACTCAAACGTCCTAATTTCACTCCGTTTTTATCTTCTAAAACTGGACTTCCTTGTAAAAAAATCATCTTCCCATCAACAAAGCTAGCATCGTTTGTTTCTGTTATATAAAACAACAAAGCATTTCGAGCTGCTTTGATATGTGTGGGCATGGATTCTTTACTTATAGGAATATACTTTGCTCCTGAGGTTGTTCCTGAAGTTTTAGCAAAGTATAAAGGTTTTCCTTTCCACAAAACATTCTCTTCTCCGGCTACAACTCTATCTACATAATGACGTAAACCTTCATAATCATTAATCGGAACTCTTTTTTTAAAATCTTGGTAATTATTGATTGATATAAAATCATGATCTTTTCCAAACGCTGTTTTACATCCTTCTGTAACCAAATATTCAAAAACTTTTTCTTGAGTTTTGTGTGGGTTGTTTGCCCATTTATATACTTGCTTACGAATAATTTTCGCAAATGGAATTGCTAATGCTGATTTTATACTCATTATCTCTTTACTATTTTAAATATGATTCAATGCTGTTTTTAGCTATATCATCTTTACTCTTACTTACTGAAAATCTATATAGTTTGTTGGGTTAACTGGAAATCCGTTATTCCACAATTCAAAGTGTAAATGAGGCCCTGTGGTTAATTCTCCTGTAGAACCTACACTTGCAATTGCTTCTCCCGATTTTATAACATCACCTTGTTGCTTTAATAAAGTTCCATTATGCTTATAAACTGATATAAATTCGTTAGAATGCTGTATAGTTATTACATACCCTGTTTCTGCAGTCCATTCCGCTAAAATAACTGTTCCGTCTGCTACTGCTTTTACAGGTGTACCTGTTTTTGCTACTATATCAATAGCATAATGTTTGTCATTAACATCAAATGGTTGTGATATACTTCCTGTTAAAGGAGAAAAGAATACATTTTTAGCTCTATTTGCCCCACCATTATACAAAGGAAACAAGTCCTTTCCTTCAATTTTTTCTCTAAACAATGAATCTTCCCTAGATGCCTGTAACTTACTTTCATCAAAAGCAATAGTTTTCATTTCATTTGTTATGGAATCTATTTTTTCTGGCTTTATTTCCCCTGTTAAAACAGGTTTCAACGCTTTTGTGTAGCTTTCAAGAACCGACAACCTAGTTTTTAGTGAATCTGCCTCATACGTTAATCTGGTAGCCTTCTTTTTTAAAGCTGTTGAAGAATATCCTGGTATGTATTCTCGTATACCTGTGAATGCTATTAACAAAGTAGTAAGTACAATGAGAAGTACGGAAAAAACTCCTCCAAATACAAAAACATTTAATCGTGATAACTTTAAAGAAAATCGTTCTTGAAACGTATCTTCGTTTATAATTACTAAGCGATATTTATCAGTAAGTTTTTGTTTAAGCTTTCGCTTTTTTTTATCTTTTGCCACGTTTTATACTTGTTTGGATTTCAAATATACAACGAAAAAACGGCGAAACTATTTTTTATAAAAATTCATCTCATCTATATACTTCCACACCTTCTCAGACAACAAAGGTTTGCAGTTTTTTTCTTCATTTATCGCATTACGAATCATGGTTGAAGATATTTGTACAATAGGTGCTTCAACTCTATGAATTTTCTTATGATTTTTAAATTGATTTTCTACAGTACCGTTTGACACTCTAGGGTAAACATAAATATTATAATCCTCTAAAATAAACTCATAGTTTTTCCATTTGTGTAGACTTTTCAGATTGTCTTCCCCCATAATTAAGCTAAACTTATAATTAGGGTGTTTTTCTGAAATATGAGCTAACGTATTTATGGTGTAATTTGGTTGTGGTAGTTTAAACTCGATATCTGAAGGCTGAATTTTCTCATATCCTTCAGTTGCTAAATACACCATTTCTAAACGATGATGATTATCTAACAACGAGCTTTTCTTTTTAAAAGGGTTATGGGGTGTTACCACCATCCAGATTTCATCTAAATCTGAGTTTTCAACCAGATGATTGGCTATAATTAAATGCCCTATATGAATTGGATTAAAAGTTCCAAAGTATAATCCGATGTTTTTCATATTTATAGATACTAGAGTCTAGATCTAAAAGATGCTAGACTTATCCTTTAACTTCTTTTTCTATTTCTAAAAAATCATCTACTAAATCTTCTGCTTCTTGTAAAGCTACTGGTAAATCGTAGTTTTTGATGATTTTATCAAACTGTGGCGCTGTAGCTAATTCTACTGATGCTTTAGCTATACGCATATTAATTTTGTCTTCGCTTTCGGTGCTTCTTTTCTTTAAACGAATCTTCAATTCATCAACACTAGGTGGCTTTACAAAAACAGCTAAGGTTTCTTCTGGAAACTTCTTCTTAATACGTAAACCTCCAACTACATCAATATCAAAAATCACATGTTTTCCTTGTGCCCAAATTCGTTCAACTTCTGTTTTTAACGTTCCATAAAAATTATCACGATACACCTCTTCCCACTCTAAAAATTCGTCGTTTTTTATTTTTTGCTTGAATTCTTTTGCAGAGATAAAATAATAATCTTTCCCATCAACTTCTTCACCTCTTGGGGCTCTTGAAGTAGCAGAGATTGAAAACTCCAAATTAAAACGTTCTTGTGCCAACAAGTGACGCACAATAGTAGTTTTACCTGAACCTGATGGTGCTGAAAACACAAATAATTTCCCTTTAAACTCTTTCGACATTTTTATAAAACGTTTAAAATTTGCTCTTTTATTTTTTCTAACTCGTCTTTCATTTGGATTACTAGCTTTTGCATTGGTGCAAAATTAGCTTTCGATCCTGTTGTGTTGATTTCTCTTCCTATTTCTTGTACGATAAATCCTAACTTTTTTCCATTAGAGTCCTTTGTATCTAACTGTTCTAAGAAATACTCTAAGTGATTGGCTAAACGTACTTTTTCCTCGTTAATATCTAGCTTTTCTAGATAATAAATTAACTCTTGTTCAAAACGGTTCTCATCAACCTCAACTTTTAAATCAGTCAATGCTTTTTGTAAGCGTTCTTTAACATTTTCTATTCTATCACCGTCTAATTTTTTAACCTCTTCTAAAGCAGATTGAATATTTAGTATTCTAGTTTTAAAGTCTTCTTCTAACGATTTGGCTTCGTCAATTCTATACTGAATAATTTCTTTTAATGCTATATCGATGTGTGCATCTATCTGTTTCCATTCTTCTTCATCTAACTCTTCTCTTTCAGTTTTTAATGCATCTGGCATTCTAACAGCCATTTTCATTAACTCAACATCATCAGAAGATCCTACTTGAGTTACATTTCTTAATTGTTGCATGTACTCTTTTACCACACCTGTATTCACCGTAGTTGAAGTTTCATCTGCAGTCATTTCTACATAAATAGAAAAATCTACTTTACCTCTTACTAAACTACTAGCTAGCTTTTTTCGAACATTTAGTTCCTTTTCTCTATAATATGAAGGAATTCTTGTGTTTAAATCTAAATTTTTACTGTTTAAAGATTTAACTTCGATTGTTACTTTTTTTGAGGGTAAATGTAGTACGGATTTACCGTAACCCGTCATAGACTGTATCATAACTTCGGTTTAATAATCCGCAAAGATACGTTTATTTATTGGGAGTTTCAGTTGGGCGTTTGGTAACTAAAAATACTCCTAAAAATATTAATAATGCTGCTCCTATTTTAATCAAATCTAAATGATCGCTTCCTACAATCAAAGCATAAATAGCTGCTACCACTGGTTGTAAGTACATAAAAACACTTACTGTCGTTGGTTTTAGTTTTGATAATGCAAATAAGTTAAACAAGTAAGTAATGCAGGTAGTGAATAACACTACAAAACCTACTTTTAAGAAAATTGAAACTGGCATCATTTGCCATTGTACTTCTAACAATTCAGAAAAACCGAAGGGAAGCACAAGTATCAACCCAAAAAGATATAACCATTTTACAAAAACAATAGGATTGTATTTTGTTATCAGTTTTTTAACAACAACCAAATACATACCATACGATGCTGCATTAATGAATACTAAGAAATTCCCTAACACCATGTTGGTTGCATCTCCTTTAAGCGGATTCCCGTAAGCTATTAAAACTATTGCTCCCACCATACCAACAATAACTCCTGCAATTTTTCTTAAAATTAGCTTTTCTTTTAAAAGAATACTCGCAAAAATCAACACTAAAATAGGTGTGGTTACCATCATTACTGATGCATTGATGGGTGTAGTATAACTTAATCCTTTAAAAAAAGTAAGCATATTAAAAGCAATTCCAAAAAAGGCTGCCATTGCTACTCTTTTGTAATCTCCTTTATCAATAGATGGTGCTTTCACAAAAAGCCCTAATAACCAAAAAATTATAGCAGCTCCTCCAACACGAATTAATATAAACCCGAAAGGCTGAACATATCCTTCCATCACTTCCTTAGCAACAGTAAAAGTAATTCCGTAAATAAGTGTCGCGATAGATGCTGCGGTAAGTGCTAACGCTCTTTGGTTCATTTTTATGGTTTTAAGAACAGGTGCAAAGATGATGATAATTTTATTCTTTTCTACTACTTTTTTATCCTATACCGTTCTTTAAATACCTTATTTTTTAAACTAAAAAAGCACTGCAAATGCAGTGCTTTTCCCTTTGGTTGATTAACTTCTGATTAGTCCACTAAAGGTGGTATTCTTAATACTTGTCCTGGATAAATTTTGTCAGGGTGTGTTAACATTGGCTTATTAGCTTCAAAAATTACTGGATACTTCATTGCATCACCATAAAATTCTTTAGCAATTTTACTTAATGAATCACCACTTACTACTGTGTGAAACTGAGCCATTGCAGCTTCTTCAATTACTTCAACTTCCGCAACCGTCATGTTATCTTCTACAGAAGCAATACCTTCTGTATTACCTACTACTAAAACTACTTTTTCTTTAGTAGCTAAATCCGAAGCTTCACCTACTACTGTAGCTTTATCATCATCTACATTAATAGCTAAGTTTTCAACAGAAAGCTCTAGTTTTTTTACTGCATCTACTAATTTTGCAGCTTTTTCTGTAGCTTCTTCTTCAGTTGTTTTTCCGATACCGAAAACTTTTGCTCCGGCATTTTTAATAAATGAAAAAATTCCCATTCTCTTTTTTGATTTTTTGTTAATAATCTTTTTTCTGTCTGACCAAGATACAATTTTTATACCAAAAATTCTACTCCATAAATAGTTTAAAAGAATTCTCTTTAACAAAAAAAGCATCCCAATTAGGATGCTTAATCTATTTATTTTGCTGCTCTTTTTACTCTTTATTAAAAGAGTTCCAACCTTGCGCTTTTAGTTCTATTTCTTGATTAGCACGAGTTACTAAATTCATTCCTTCGTTTTTCTCGGTAATATGACCAATAACTGTAAAGTTAGGATTTCCTTTTATTTTATCATAATCATCTATAGAAGCTGTAAACAATAACTCATAATCTTCTCCTCCACTTAAAGCTATCATCGTACTATCCATGTTAAACTCTTCTGAAGTAGAAATTACTTGAGGATCTAAAGGTAATTTATCCTCATATATCTTACACCCTGTTTTACTCTGTGTACAGATATGCATGATTTCTGAAGACAATCCGTCAGAAATATCAATCATAGAAGTAGGTTTTACTTCTAACTCTTCTAATATCTTAGGAATATCTTTACGTGCTTCAGGTTTTAATTGACGTTCTATTATGTAAGTATATTTACTTAAATCTGGTTGATTTTTAGGATTCACCTGAAACACTTGTTTTTCACGCTCTAATACCTGTAAGCCTAAATACGCTCCACCTAAATCACCAGAAACAACAATTAAATCGGTAGGTTTAGCCCCATTTCTATATACAATATCTTCTTTTTTAGCTTTACCAATAGCTGTAATAGAAATTAATATTCCTTTCGTTGAAGATGTTGTATCTCCTCCAATTAAATCTACTTGATATGTATCACACGCTAATTGTATTCCTGCATATAATTCCTCAATAGCTTCTAATGGAAAACGGTTAGACACAGCAATTGACACTGTAATCTGTTCCGCATTAGCATTCATAGCATACACATCTGATAAGTTAACCATTACCGCTTTATACCCTAAATGCTTTAAAGGCATATAACTCAAGTCGAAATGCACACCTTCTACCAATAAATCGGTAGTAATTATAGTTTCTTTATCCGATGCATTAATTACAGCTGCATCGTCTCCAACTCCTTTTACTGTTGAAGAATGATACATTTTAAAATGCTTTGTTAAATGGTTTATTAACCCAAACTCTCCAAGCTCAGCTAACGAAGTTCTTTCTTGATTTTTATCTTCTAACATGCTGCAAAGATAACGACTAGCAAATAAAGAAACCTATTTTGCTTAACGTAATCTACACAAAATAAAAATAGGGTTTTGCTGTTTTTGTATGTTATATAAATAGTTAATTACTTAATTTAGTGATTTTAAACCCCGATTTATGAAAAACCTTAAAATTCTATTTGTTTTAGTTGGGATGTTATTTTTAACTTCTTGCTCATCCTCTTCAAATGAAGATCCTGTAAAGGATCAGGATAACGACGGTATTGTGGATACTCAAGATAACTGTCCAGCAACCGCAAATCCAAACCAAGAAGACGCAGATGGCGATGGCATTGGTGATGTATGTGATGATAATACCCCTACTAATAAAAAACCTTGTGAAAATGGAATGGCAGATGGTTTTCCTTGTAGTGGTTACGACCTCCTATTAAATATCCCTGTAAATACGTTTAATGCAACAGAAGTAAATGATAGCTGGGGATGGACAGATCCAACAAGTAATAAAGAATACGCTATTGTAGGTTTAGATAATGGGACTGCTTTTGTTGACATAACTGACACTGAAAACCCAGTATATTTAGGCAAACTTCCTACTCCTACTATTAGCAGTGATTGGAGAGATGTAAAAGTATATAATAATCATGCGTTTATCGTTGCCGACAATAACCAAGGAGATACTGG
The DNA here is from genome assembly GCF_050566205.1 of Tenacibaculum sp. SDUM215027. NCBI lineage: Bacteria > Pseudomonadati > Bacteroidota > Flavobacteriia > Flavobacteriales > Flavobacteriaceae > Tenacibaculum > Tenacibaculum sp. SDUM215027. The sequence continues at coordinate 940,803 of NZ_JBNXUE010000001.1, read as the reverse complement.
GCATGGTATGCAAGTGTTTGATTTAACTAGATTAAGAAATGTTACTAATCCTCCCAACACGTTTACAACAGATACACATTTTACCGATTTTGGAAAAGCGCATAATATTGTAATTAATGAAGATACTGGTTATGCATATCCTGTAGGTACTGATAGAACTGGAACGTATAAAGGAGGTCCTTTATTCATCAATATCCAAGACCCTAAAAACCCTGTAAGTGAAGGCGGTTGGGGAACTGATAATTACAGTCACGATGCTCAGGTAATTACTTATAATGGACCTGACACCGATTATACTGGTAAAGAAATTTTAATAGGAAGCAATGAAAATGAAGTTGTAATTGTTAACATTACCGATAAATCAAATCCTGTAACTATTTCTAAAATTTCATATGCAAATGTAGGATACACCCATCAAGGTTGGTTTACTGAAGATCAAAAATATTTTATTTTAGGAGATGAGTTGGATGAACAAAAATTTGGTAACAACACAAGAACAATTGTTTTTGATTTTTCCGATTTAGATAACCCTAAACAACATTTTACTTATAACGGACCTACCAAAGCAATCGACCATAATTTATACGTGAGTGGAACTACTCTTTATTTAGCTAATTACACTTCGGGTATTCGTTTTATTGATATTTCAAGCATTGAAAGTAAAAGCATCACTGAAGTAGCTTATTTTGATACCCATCCAGAAAATGACAATGCTAATTTTAATGGAGCTTGGAATGTATACCCTTTCTTTAAAAGTGGTAAAATTGTTGTAAGTGATATTAACAGAGGCTTATTTATCCTTAAAAAACAATAAATGCTCAAAAAACTCTCATTATTACTTCTCATATTAATCGTTTATAGCTGTAATAAAGGTGAAGGCATACAAATTAGCCCTTCTTCAAAAGCTCCTGAAGTTAGCTTAATTAAAACTCTTGGAGGTTCAGTAAATGAAAGTGGCAGAAGCGTAATTAACACTCCTGACAATGGTTATATTGTAGCTGGCTTTACACAAAGTATTGATGGTGATATAAAAACAACTAGAAGTTCAATTCAATATGATTTTTGGCTTTTAAAGTTTGATGCAAACGACAATCTTCAATGGCAAAAGACCTACGGAGGCTCAAGAGACGACAAAGCATTTAAAATTATTCAAACAAATGACAATGGTTTTGCTATTGTAGGCTATGGAAAAAGTGATGATGGAGATGTAGACACCAATCAGGGCTTTGATGATGTTTGGATATTAAAACTAGACAGTAACGGTACAATAGTTTGGAAAAAAACCACTGGTTTCTCTGGAGCTGACCAAGGGTTTTCAATCATTCAAACTTCTGATGGGGGTTATTTTATTGGAAGTATTATAGACGTTACAGCATCTGGTGGTTTAGGTAACTCTAAACAATCAGCAAAGCATGCTGGTGGAGACTATTGGGGTATTAAACTTAATACTAATGGAGGTATTGAATGGAGAAAGTATTTTGGAGGAACAAATACCGATACTTGTTACGACATAACAGAAGCTACCAATGGCTATTTATTAGTTGGTTCTTCTGACAGCAATGATGTAGACATAAAAAAAAATAAAGGCTCTTATGACTTTTGGATTGTTAAAATTGATAAAAGCGGAAATTTACTTTGGGAAAAGTCTTTTGGTGGTACAGAAATTGATGAAGCTAGAGCAATAACAAAAACCAACGATGAAAATTTTATTATCGTAGGAGATACACGAAGTTCAGATAAAGATATTTCCCAAAACAATGGTGGCGCCGATTTATGGGCATTAAAAATAACTAGCCAAGGTGAACTACTTTGGCAAAAAAACTATGGTGGCTCAAGCTTTGATGTTGGTCGATCGATTAAAAAGACTTCAAACGGAAACTTTTTAATATCTGGAAGTTCAAGAAGCGCTGACAACAATTTTACCAATAAAGGTCAAAATGACGCGTTAATTATGAAAATTGATACAGATGGAAATCTCCTTTGGCAAAAAACAGTTGGAGGAACAGAAATAGATTTTTGCTACGATGCTGTTGAACTAACAAACGGAAATATTATTGCTGTGGGCGAAAGCAGCAGCAATAATCAAGATATAATAACTAACAAGGGATTTTCAGACCTACTAATTATCAAACTAAAATAATAAATGAAATATTTTTTAACTTTCTTCCTTAGTGCATTACTATTTTCTTGTAGCTCAGACAATGATGAGTCTATCAAAGAAGTTTCGGTAAAACTAAAATTCAGTCAAAACTGGGATGGTACATTGATTGAAAAATCTGACTTAGAAAACACCGAATTCACCAACAAAACAGGAAGCAAACTCTCTATAAGCAGGCTACGCTATTTAATCTCACGTATTAGCCTTGTTAACGGAGCAGGAGACACAACTAAGTTTGACAGTTACAAGCTAATTGATGTAAACAAACCAGATAGTTTAACCTACGCCCTTTCTAAAAAAGTATCAGAAGGAAGCTATAAACTCCTTTTTACTTTCGGCTTTAATAATAATGACAATGAAAGTGGAGTATATCCAGATTTAAACTCTGCTGATTGGAATGTACCCGATATGATGGGGGGAGGGTATCACTACATGCAACTAGACGGTAAATACAAAGACACTTTAGGAGTAGAAAACCCATATAATTTTCATACTGTAAGAGCTTACGATAAAGAAAAAGACTCTATTTTAGATACTTCTTTTGGAGTTGAAACTGGTTCTATTCTATTAAAAAACAATGCTACTATAGAAATAAAAATGAATGTGGCTGGGTGGTTTAAAAGTCCTAATGATTGGGATTTAAATGAAAAAAGTGTTGATTTAATGATGGACTTTGAAGCTCAGAAAGAGATATCAGAAAACGGTAAAAGTGGTGTATTTAGTTTAGGACCTATTTCTCAGTAAAAATAAAATGACACAAAAAAGTATATATATTTTCTCATTACTACTCTTTTTAATCAGTTGCTCTTCAAAAGAAGAGGAAGAAAATGTATACACTCCTGTTTCTGCTAATTTAGAAATCCCTGAGTTATTTCAACAAAAATTAATTGCTCCTATTATTCCAACCAACAACCCTTTAACAGAAGAAGGCATAACGCTTGGTAAAAAACTGTTTTTTGATCCAATTTTATCTAAAGACAATACGCAATCTTGTGCAAGTTGTCACGACCCAAAAAATGCTTTTACCGACGACACTCGTTTTAGTGAAGGTATTGACGGTAAATTTGGAACAAGAAATTCAATGCCACTATTTAATTTAGCTTGGAACTTTGATGAACGTTTTATGTGGGATGGAAAAGAACTCAGTATTGAACGTCAAGCATTTTCACCTGTTCGTAACCCAATTGAAATGCATAGTGATTGGAAAAATGTAGCTAAAAAACTACAAGAACACGCTGAATACTCAACACTTTTCCAACAAGCTTTCGGAACATCTAAAATAGACTCAACCTTAGTTACAAAAGCACTCGCTCAATTTGAGAGAACCTTGATTTCAGGAAACTCAAAGTTTGATCAATTTCTTTTAGGAAAAGTTGAATTGACTCCTGAAGAACAAAACGGATTTAATGTTTTTATGGAGGAAACTAGAGGTGATTGTTTTCATTGTCACGGAAGCGACAACAACCCACTTTGGACAGACAATCAATTTCACAACAACGGATTAGACGAAACTTTTACTGATTTAGGCCTAGGTGGTGTTACAGGTGACCCCAACGATAATGGAAAGTTTAGAAGTCCATCTTTACGAAACTTAAAATTCACTGCTCCCTACATGCACGATGGACGATTTGCTACTTTAGAAGAAGTAATTAATCATTATTCTGAAGGATTAAAAAACTCTTCAACTATCGATCCTTTAATGAAAAAAGTGAATCAAGGAGGTGTACAACTCTCAAACAAAGATAAAGCTGACTTAAAAGCTTTTCTTTTGAGTCTTTCTGATACAAATTTTGTAAACAATCCTGATTTTCAGCAATAATCTTCTAACAATCAGTAAGTAGATTTAAAGTATAGACAATTTTTATCGCTTAATAACTATATTCATTTCAAAAAATGATATAAATCATATTTTGTCATTATCTTTGCAGTCACTTAGATTTAATCTATTTAAACGATGATAAAAGTTTCAGACACAGCAAAAAAGAAAGTCATTGAACTAATGACCGATGACGGATTTGATACCACAACCGACTTTGTTCGTGTTGGAGTGAAAAGTGGCGGTTGTTCAGGATTATCATACGACTTAACTTTTGACAAATCCCAACAAGAAAACGATAAGGTTTTTGAAGATAATAACGTAAAAATTGTTGTTGACAAAAAGAGTTTTTTATACTTAGTTGGAACAACTTTAGAATATTCTGGAGGTTTAAACGGTAAAGGATTCGTATTTAACAATCCTAATGCTAACAGAACTTGTGGTTGTGGAGAGAGTTTCTCTCTATAAGCCTTACATCACAAAAAGAATACAAAAAACTGATGAGTAAATACACCGAGGACGATTTAAGAGAAGAATTAAAAACCAAAGAGTACGAGTATGGTTTTTATACTGATATTGAAAGTGATAAGTTTCCTAATGGGCTAAACGAGGATATCGTTCGTGCCATTTCTAAAAAGAAAAATGAGCCAGAATGGATGACTGAATGGCGTTTAGAAGCTTTTAGAATTTGGGAACAAATGGAAGAACCAGAGTGGGCAAATGTTACCTATAAAAAACCAAGTTTTCAAGACATTTCATACTACTCTGCACCTAAACAGAAACCCAAATTAAACAGCTTAGACGAGGTTGATCCTGATTTACTAGCTACGTTTGAAAAACTTGGAATTTCTTTAGATGAGCAAAAAAAACTAGCTAATGTAGCAGTTGATATTGTAATGGATTCTGTTTCAGTAGCCACTACATTTAAAGAAACACTGGCTGAAAAAGGCATCATTTTTATGCCTATTTCTGAAGCAATTCAAGAGCATCCAGAATTAGTAAAAAAATATATTGGTTCAGTAGTACCTCCAACAGATAATTTTTATGCTGCATTAAATTCAGCAGTATTCTCTGATGGGTCTTTTTGTTACATTCCAAAAGGAGTTCGTTGTCCTATGGAACTATCTACCTACTTCCGTATTAATGAAGGAGGAACAGGTCAGTTCGAGCGTACATTAGTAGTTGCTGATGAAAGCAGTTACGTTTCTTATTTAGAAGGATGTACCGCCCCACAACGTGATGAAAACCAATTACACGCAGCAGTTGTTGAACTTATTGCTTTAGACGACTCTGAAATAAAATATTCAACGGTACAAAACTGGTTCCCTGGAGACTCAGAAGGAAAAGGGGGAGTTTTCAACTTCGTTACCAAAAGAGGTTTATGTGAAACCAATGCTAAAATCTCTTGGACACAAGTTGAAACGGGTTCAGCAATTACCTGGAAATATCCAAGTTGTATTTTAAAAGGGAATAATTCTGTAGGTGAGTTTTATTCAATCGCTGTAACCAACAATCATCAACAAGCTGATACTGGTACTAAGATGATTCACTTAGGAAAAAACACCAAATCAACTATTATTTCTAAAGGAATTTCAGCAGGTAAATCGCAAAATAGTTACCGTGGTTTAGTACAAGTAAATTCTAGAGCAGAAAACGCTCGTAACTTTTCACAATGTGATTCTTTATTAATGGGTAATGAGTGTGGTGCACACACTTTCCCTTACATAGAAGTTAAAAATAAATCAGCTCAAATTGAGCACGAGGCTACCACTAGTAAAATTGGTGAAGATCAATTATTTTACTGTAATCAGCGTGGTATTGATACAGAAAAAGCCATTGCATTAATTGTAAACGGATTTAGTAAAGAAGTATTAAATAAGTTACCAATGGAGTTTGCAGTTGAAGCTCAAAAACTATTAGAAATTAGTTTAGAAGGAAGTGTAGGCTAACAAAAAATCGCAAGTAAAATGAAGAAAATATTTTTATTGGCTCTTATAGGTATTATTACAATTAATTGTAAAAACGCTGAAAAGAAGCAAACAACAGAAGAAAAAACAATTGAAAAGCCTCAGGTAAAACTTCATGTTTTAGATGGTGGATCAATTTTAGTTAACAAACTTGAAGTTTTTTCTCAAGACACAACATATACAGGACAGTCTAAAAAACTTTCAGATGGTTTTTATGTAATATCTCACCCAAAAGGAAACTTAATGTGGGATGCTGGCTTACCAGAAGCTTTAATTGTAAATGAACCTTTTACTGAGCCTACTGGTACTTTTACATTACAACGTAAAGACTCTTTAAAAAATCAGTTAAAATCTTTAGGTTTAACTATAGATGATTTTAAATACATTGCTCTATCTCACCCACATTTTGATCATACTGGTCATGCTAACTACTTTAAGAATTCAACGTGGTTAGTTCAAGAGAATGAGTATGATTTTATAACTAGTGATTCTGCAAAAGTTAAGGACCCTGACACATATAATTCCATTAAGGAATTAAAAAATGTAGAAAAAATAAATGGTGACCATGATATTTTTGGAGACGGTACAGTGATTATAAAATATATGCCTGGTCATACCATAGGTCATCAAGCTTTATATGTTGAAGCTGGTTTAGAAAAACCAATCTTATTAACGGGTGATTTATATCACTTTGAAGAAAACAGAGAAACTAAAGGTATTCCTTCTTTTAATTATGATGTTGGGCAAACTCTAGAAAGTATGAAGAAGTTTGAAGCTTTCGCAAAAGAAAAGAATGCTGAGGTGATTATACAACACTCACCAAAAGATTTCAAAAAATTACAAAATCTATTAAAAAAGTAACTATACAGTAATGTTAAAAATAGAAAACTTACACGCACAGGTAGAAGGTAAAGATATTCTTAAAGGAATCAACTTAGAAGTAAAAGCAGGGGAGATTCATGCAATTATGGGTCCAAATGGTGCTGGTAAAAGTACCTTATCATCTGTAATTGCTGGTAATGAAACTTACGACGTAACTTCTGGTTCTATCGAGTTAGAAGGTGAAGATATTAGTGAATTAGCTCCTGAAGAAAGAGCTCATGCTGGTGTATTCTTATCATTTCAATACCCAGTAGAAATTCCTGGTGTTACTGTTACTAACTTTATTAAAACAGCAATTAACGAATCTCGAAAAGCAAAAGGTTTAGAAGAAATGCCGGCTAAAGATATGCTTAAAAAGATTCGTGAAAAATCAGAATTATTAGAAATTGATCGTAAATTCTTATCTCGTTCATTAAACGAAGGTTTTTCAGGAGGAGAAAAGAAACGTAATGAGATTTTTCAAATGGCTATGTTAGAACCTAAATTAGCTATTTTAGATGAAACTGATTCTGGTTTAGATATCGATGCTTTACGTATTGTTGCTAATGGAGTTAATAAATTAAAATCTAAAGATAACGCTGTAGTAGTTATTACTCACTATCAACGTTTATTAGAATATATCATTCCTGATTATGTACATGTTTTACACGATGGAAGAATCGTTAAAACAGGAGATGCTTCCCTTGCCTTAGAGCTTGAAGAAAAAGGATACGATTGGATTAAAGCAGAGTTAAAATAGTTAGAAAAGTTGAAAAGTAAAGAGTGAAAAGTAGTCCTATAATAAGCTTCTTTTCAGTTTTACAAACTTTTATACTTTATAAACTTTACAACTAAAAACAATGGAGTTGAGAGAAAAAATATTATCATCATACGTAGCTTTTGAAGACAGTGTAAACATCAATTCAGATTTACACGAAATAAGAACAAAAGCCCTACAAAATTTTGAAAAACTAGGCTTCCCTACTAAAAAATTAGAAGCTTGGAAATACACTTCTTTAAATTCAGTTTTAAAAGAAGACTATAGTATATTTCCTGACAGAGATGCTTCGGTAGAATTTGCCGATGTGAAAAAATATTTCATTCACGAAATAGACAGCTATAAAATAGTTTTTGTAGATGGAAAGTACAGCTCTTTTTTATCAACTACTACCCATGATGGAAAAGATGTTTGTTTATTATCTGCCGCTTTTTCAAAAGAAAAATACAAACCTATTGTTGAAAAATATTTTAACAAAATAGCAAAGCAAGATAATTTAACTTCTTTAAATACTGCTTTTGCTACTGAAGGTGCATTTATTCACATTCCTAAAAATGTTGAAGTTGAAAAACCTATTCAAATAATTAATTTTACTACGGGTAAAGAGCATGCAACCATGTTACAGCCTCGTAATTTAATTATTGTAGAGCAAAATGCACATGTTCAAATTATAGAACGTCATCAAAACCTTAATGATAATGCTGTGTTAACAAATTCTGTAACTGAAATTTATACAGATACACATGCTACAGTAGACTATTATAAGATTCAAAATGACAACAATAATGCTTCTTTAGTTGATAACACATATATCGAACAGCAGAAAGAAAGTACTTGTTCTGTACATACTTTTTCTTTCGGTGGAAATATCACTAGAAACAACTTGAACTTCTACCAAAAAGGAGAACATATTAATTCTATTTTAAAAGGAATTACTATTATTGAAGGAAAGCAGCATGTTGACCATCATACACTAGTAAACCATATAGAACCTAACTGTGAAAGCCACCAAGACTACAAAGGTATTTATGGTGATCGTTCTACAGGTGTTTTTAACGGTAAAGTTATTGTTGAAAAAGAAGCTCAGAAAACTAATGCTTATCAACAAAACAACAATGTTTTAATAAGTGATAAAGCAACTATAAATGCTAAACCTCAATTAGAGATTTTTGCAGATGATGTAAAATGTTCTCATGGTTGTACTATCGGTCAATTAGATGATCAAGCATTGTTTTATATGCAACAAAGGGGTATTCCTAAAAAAGAGGCAAAAGCCTTATTAATGTATGCATTTGCTAATACAGTTTTAGAAAGTGTTAAAATACCTGAAGTTAAGAAACGAATTACCAAATTAATTGCCAATAAATTAGGCGTTAACATCGGTTTTGAACTATAAAAGAAAAAGGCATTATTAAAAATAATGCCTTTTTTAATTCTTTAATGTTAGCAATCCTTTTTTACAAACAAACTGTACACTTCTTTAACTTCTGATATAGTTACGCTTTTCATTAATCAAAAATATCTCTCTGCTTCTACACTCACACATTTAGAAAAGAAAAATGGCATGAAATGTTCTTTATTTGTGATAAAAAGGCTCTTTTATTACTATAAATACTTAGTGAATTTGTTCGTTTAGCTTTCTAATTTGTTTTTCTTATCTTTAAAAGAAACAATTCTATTATGAACAACTCACTTAAAACAGTTGCTTTAATTTCTGGAATAGTAATTTTAGCATACGGAGTATACACTCTTTTTAAACCAGAAACTCAAATTTCTATTGGTGATGTAGACCTAATAGAAGCTCAAGATAATACCAACTCATATATTACAATTGCGGTCGGTATTGTTATTGTTGCCCTAAGTTCAATTATAGGTAAAAAATAAAAACCACTATTTCACAATTTAAAAACCATCTCTTATAGGTGGTTTTTTTCTTCTATAAAATTTTATGTAATGAATTAAATCTATCTACGTCAAAAGTATCGTAAACTAATTTATTTACTTAAAATTTAAAAAATGCGAAAAACAATTACCCTCACTTTTACCTGTTTACTACTTTTCTTGAGTATTAAATCACAAGCACAAGCTGATGTATATGATGCCTTATTGAAAACCTATGTTGATTCTCATGGTAATGTAGATTATAAAGGACTAAGAAAAAACCGAGCAGTTTTAGATATTTATATAAAGTATTTAGATAACACCATACCTAGTAATAAGTGGTCACAAAATCAAGCTAAAGCTTTCTGGATAAACGCCTACAATGCATATACTATCAAATTAATTTTGGATAGTTATCCTTTAAAAAAAATTACCGATATAAAACGTAAAGGGAGAAATGCTTGGAAAATTCCTTTTGCTTCTGTTGGTAAAAAATTATACTCGTTAGACTATATTGAACATAAAATACTTCGTAGATGGCATGATGATCCAAGAATCCATGTTGCCTTAAATGCTGCTTCTAAATCTGGACCTCGGTTTGTAAACTTTGCCTTTACAAAAGGTAATATAGAAAAGGAATTAGAAAACTTAATGAAAGCTTTTATAAACGACTCTACGAAAAATAAGATTACATTAACTAAAGTTGAAGTTTCAAAGGTATTTCAATGGTACCAAGAAGACTTTACTTCTCGTAACACCTTAGTAGACTATATAAATAAGTACTCTGACATTAAAGCTAATGATAATGCCGAAGTCGTATACTTAGATTACGATTGGAATTTAAATGATAAGTAAGTTTTAACTCATCCTCGAAAGATGAAAAACACTAACTGTTTTTCGTCTTTTTTATACATGTTGATCTATTAAAATTGTGTTTCCATCAGGATCGAAGAAAACGATACTGGCAGGACCTGAAGTCTCTTTGTCTACCTCTCTTTTCAATTTGATGTGATTTTCTTTTAAATGTTGTTGAATGGCTCTTACATCGTCAAAATCATCTAATGTATTAGCCTTTTCATCCCAACCTGGATTAAAAGTGAGTATATTATTTTCAAACATTCCTTGAAACAACCCAATTAATGAATTTCCGTTTTTCATAATCAAATAATTCTTTTCTATTTGACCAGCAAACACAGTAAAACCCAACATTTCATAAAAATCTTTTGATTTATCAATATCTTTCACTGATAAACTGATTGAAAAAGCCCCTAGTTTCATAATCTTATAATTTTAATTTCTCTCTTCAAAAGGTATAATAATCCCTTTTTCTACATAATTTTTTAGTCCGTTTAATAACAATGCCCAACAATAAGAAGAATGTTTAAAATGATCATTTTGTTCAGCCCATCCTTTATGAAAAAAATGTATCCATGTAACACCATCATCTTTTTCAAACAAGTCAAAACCAAAAGTAGTCGAATTCCAATCATCTTCAGATTTTGTCATTTTTATGTAAAAAGAAGTGCTCTCTTTACATTGAACTACATCACCATACCAATTGTAAGCTCCTCCAAAAAAAAGATTGTATTCTGCCCCTACTTTAGGAGTTCCAGTGCATTTAAGTGGCCACCAATGTATCAAATCATCTGGGTTAGTAATTGCCTTAAAAACCTTATTAGATAATTCTTTTATAGGAAAGTTATGGTAAACAGTAAAACCTTCTTCATTAACTTTCATAATCAGTTGATTTTATAGCTATTAAAGTTACTAAAAAATAAACAAAAAAATCCCACACAAAATGTGCGGGATTTCAATATCTAAAAAATCTAATTGTCAGAAATTCTAACAATCTTAATTTACATTTCTAAAGCTTTAGTTGGGTTGTTATCCATTAACAACTCTACTGGGTTTTCTAAAGCTTCTTTTACAGCCACTAAGAACCCTACAGACTCTTTACCATCAATAATTCTATGATCGTAAGATAACGCTAAATACATAATTGGCTGAATCACTACTTCTCCATTCACCGCCATTGGACGATTTACAATGTTGTGCATTCCTAAGATTGCACTCTGTGGAGGGTTGATAATTGGCGTAGATAGCATAGATCCGAATACTCCACCATTCGTAATTGTAAACGTACCTCCTGTCATTTCATCAACAGTTATTTGCCCATCACGAGCACGAATTGCTAAACGTTTTACTTCGCTTTCAACACCTCTAAACGTTAAGTTTTCAGCATTTCTAATTACTGGAACCATTAATCCTTTAGGACCTGATACTGCAATTGAAATATCTTGAAAATCGAACGATACCATTTCTTTACCATCAATCATTGAGTTTACAGCTGGATACATTTGTAATGCACGTACTACTGCTTTTGTAAAGAAAGACATAAACCCTAAACCAACTCCGTGTTTCGCTTTAAAATCTTCTTTATACTCATTACGTAAATCGAAAATTGGTTGCATGTTTACTTCGTTAAACGTAGTTAACATTGCTGTTTCGTTCTTCACAGACACTAAACGCTCTGCAACCTTACGACGTAACATTGATAATTTTTTACGCTCTGTACCACGAGACCCCATTCCTGGAGTTCCCATTGAAGGTACTGCCTTTACAGCGTCCTCTTTTGTTACACGACCGTCTTTACCTGTTCCTTTAACGTCAAATGCATTCATTCCTTTTTCAGCTAATACTTTCTTAGCTGCTGGAGATGCTGTACCTGTCGCATATGTTTCTTTTGCTGGTTCAGCTTTAGGCGCTTCTTTCTTCTCTTCAGTTTTTGGTGCTGCTGCTTTAGCCGCTCCAGCTCCTTCTGGTTTTGCAGCATCCATATCAATATGACAAACTACTGCACCTACTGCCACTGCATCACCCTCTTCAGCTTTTAAAGTGATTATTCCACTTTCTTCCGCAGGCAATTCTAACGTTGCTTTGTCAGAATCTACTTCAGCAATTGGTTGATCTTTCTCAACGTAATCACCATCTTCAACTAACCAAGTTGCAATTTCTACTTCTGTAATTGATTCCCCCGGAGAAGGAACTTTCATTTCTAAAACCATCAGTTCTAAATTTTATATATCTGAATTATTTTATTTCTTTTATTTGGGCGTTTCCCTAACGGGTCGGGCTTTTCGCGCTACATGGTAGCTTGCTACAATCCCTAACGCATTATTCTGTTTTTAATCAAAAACCTTATCTATAATAGCTTGATGACGTCTTTTAAAACGTGCACTTGAACCTGCAGCTGGTGCCGAACGGTATTCTTCCGAAGCACATTCTAATCTAGCTAGTTCAAAACGTTCTAACATATAACCCCAAGCTCCCATATTTTTAGGTTCTTCTTGAGCCCAAACATAACGCTCTACATTTGGATACTTATCCATTACTGCTTTAATATTATCATTATGTAATGGGAATAATTGCTCAATACGGATTAACGCTACGTCTTCTCTACCTAACTTTTCACGTTCTGCTAATAAGTCGTAATAGAACTTACCTGTACAGAATACCATTTTTTTAGCTTTTGAAGTATCAATAGTATCATCAATTACTTCTTGGAATGTTCCGTTTGCTAAATCTTCAATAGTATTTACTGCTTTTGGTAAACGTAATAAACTTTTTGGTGTAAATACAATTAACGGCTTTCTAAAATCACGTTTCATCTGACGACGCAATATGTGATACATATTTGCTGGTGTTGAACAATTTGCTATTGTCCAGTTATCAGTTGATGATGATTGTAAGAATCGTTCAATTCTTCCTGATGAATGCTCTGGCCCTTGTCCTTCATATCCATGAGGTAATAACATTACCAATCCGTTTTGTAACTTCCATTTAGCTTCTGCCGAAGAAATGTATTGATCGAACATGATTTGTGCTCCATTTGCAAAATCACCAAACTGAGCTTCCCAAATTGTTAATGTATTTGGAGCTGCCATTGCATACCCATAATCAAATCCTAAAACACCATATTCTGATAAGTGAGAGTTGTAAATAGTCATCTCTCCTTTACTCTTAGGATTCGTATTTAATAAGTTTACACGTTCTAAAGTTTCTTCATCACGCATAATTGCATGACGGTGAGAGAACGTTCCTCTTTCTACATCTTCTCCAGAAATACGTACATCATAACCTTCTTCTAATAAGGTACCATATGCTAAGTTCTCAGCAGTACCCCAATCTAGCAAGTTATCTTCAAAAACCATTTTTTCACGACCTTTTAATATACGTTCTGCTTTACGTACAAATTTGTGTCCTTCTGGCGTTCTTGAAATTACTCTTGCAATGTCTTTTAAATCTTCTACCGAATAAGTTGTATCAACAGGCTGTAACATTTCTTGCAATTGCTTGCGTATAAATCCATCCCATACATCTGGCATAAATTCCTGAATTTTTGACGTTTCCTTCTTTTTAGATTCTGTAAACTCAGCTTCTAAATGCGTCTTGAATTCATCTGTAATTCTCTGTAAGTAGTCAGCTGTTATGCTTCCTTCTTCTATTAATTTATTTGCATAAATTTCTCTTGCATTTTTATGCTTAGAAATTGCCTTGTATAATTTTGGTTGTGTAAAACGTGGCTCATCTCCTTCATTATGTCCGTACTTACGGTATCCTAACAAATCAATAAAAATGTCTTTGTTGAATTTCATACGATATTCAACTGCCATTTCCATTGCATGACATACAGCTTCTGCATCGTCTGCATTTACATGTAGTACTGGAGATAAAGTTACCTTAGCTACATCAGTACAATAGGTACTTGAACGTGCATCTAAGTAATTGGTTGTAAAACCTACTTGGTTATTTACCACTACATGAATAGTACCTCCTGTTTTGTACCCGTTTAATTGTGCCATTTGCACAACTTCGTATACAATTCCTTGGGCTGCTACGGCTGCATCACCATGTACTAAAATTGGAAGTATTTTATTTTCGTTCCCTTCGTAGTCTTTGTCTATTTTAGCTCTAACTATCCCCTCTGCAACAGCATCTACTGTTTCTAAGTGAGATGGGTTTGGAACTAAATTCATTTTCATTTTTTGACCTCCTTGATACGCTTTACTTAACGTTAAACCTAGGTGATACTTTACATCTCCATCAATTTCTTGGTCTTCAAAATCTTTTCCTTCAAACTCACTAAATAAATCGCGAATTGGCTTTTTGAAAATGTTTACTAAAGTATTTAAACGTCCACGGTGTGCCATTCCTAACACACATTCTTCTACTCCATATTCTTCAGCTGCGTCTCTTAACGCCACACTAACTCCTGGAATCAAAGTTTCTCCTCCTTCTACAGAGAATCTTTTTTGACCTACGTACTTCGTTTGTAAAAAGCTCTCGAAAGTTGAAGCTTGGTTAAGCTTTGTAAGAATATATTTTTTAGATTCTACATCGTAACTAGGATGGTTTGCGTTTTTATTCAAACGATCGTTCCACCATTTTAACTCTTCAGGATTTCGTACATACATGTACTCTACTCCGATGCTTTCGCAGAAAACAGACTTTAAATAGTTTATGATTTCTGCCAAACTTTTAGGCCCTATACCTAAAATTTCTCCTGCACTGAAAACCTTAGATAAATCTGTTTGGTTTAACCCAAAGTTCTCAATATCTAATGTTGGGGTGTATGTTCTTCTATTTCGTACAGGGTTTGTTTTGGTAAACAAATGACCGCGGGTACGGTAACCGTTGATTAAATCGATTACTAAAAATTCTTTACGTACTTCTTCAGGGACTTCTACCGAAACTTCTTCATCTGTTAATGAGTAACTCTCGTTAGCCAAATCATATCCTTGAAAAAAACTTCTCCAACTTGGTTCTATCGCATCAGGATTTTTTTGATATTGTTCATACAAATCACCTATAAAACCTGCATGTGCTGCGTTTAAGAACGAAAACTTGTCCATATATTTTGTTATACTTTTCTATCTATAAGAATAATGGTGACAAAAGTACAACTTTTACGAAAAATACCATTCCTTTTTAGTCTAATTTTAAACTCTTTAACGAGTATTAGCTTTTTGTTAAATTTCAGTTAAAAGCATCTTTTTTGTAAAAATAAATTACTAAAAATCAGGAATAAAAAAAATTACCTGTACATTTTATCAAAAATAATTTGCAGATATAAAAAAAGCACTTAAATTTGCACTCGCATTTTAAGACAAGTATGTTTTAAATTCCTCCTTAGCTCAGTTGGTTAGAGCATCTGACTGTTAATCAGAGGGTCCTTGGTTCGAGTCCAAGAGGGGGAGCAAAGGCAACGTAGAAGCCGATAATTTCTACAACACATATATATTGTTCTAAAAGAACATTCCTCCTTAGCTCAGTTGGTTAGAGCATCTGACTGTTAATCAGAGGGTCCTTGGTTCGAGTCCAAGAGGGGGAGCTACAAAAAAACCAATCTATCACAGGTTGGTTTTTTGTTTTAATTATGTTTCCTCTTAAAATATAAGCTTCTACGAAAATGATTTACTTTATAAAAAACAATAACGATAAACAATAGTTTGCCGAATTTTTTTATTGCGTAAATGCTTGTTCACTAAAAAGACCTACCAGATCTTTTCTTTACACTCCTCCCCATAAATATCCAACTCACGCTCCCAAACTTTGTTCCCTTTATCGTTGTATGAAACTACAAATAGCTTATTGCAAAATGTAAAAACCAAACGATTTGCGCAATAAAAAAACCACAACGCTTACGTTGTGGCTCTTTCTTTTTTTATTGTTTTTTACTCGTAACGGCACTCGTTACAAACGAACGCTAGCTGGGATCACCTTTATCAGGATATATTTTCTTAGGAAGTTCTCCTGGATTTACAGGGAACCATTTAGCCTCTTTCCATTCTATTTTATTTTTAAATATTTCTCTAATACTTTTTTCGATTTCTTTGTATTCAGAATCTTTATTTAATAAAATTTCAAACTCTAAACTGTGATTTTCATCACATAAAAAATCTGCTAAATCATCGTGACGATCAACCACAATAATAGAATGTTGATTTAGTATTCCTTTTGCTTTTAATCTACCATCTTGGTTCTTGTAAGGCAATGATATATTAAAAACTTTTTCCATTTTTGATATTAAATCTTTGAAAGGAATATCTTCTAATAAATCAAAACTTAAGCAATTTTCTTCCATTTCTATATTATTTAATGACACTTTAACCTAACTTGAACATCGTCTTTTCTTACCAAATCATCTAATTCCCAAGACTTGAATATTCTAAAACCAAATTTTTCTCCTTTAAATTTATTATTTGGAAATGCTTCACGTAATTGTTTGCCTATAGATACCTCAATATCAGACATATCCTTAACTTTACTTGCATCTCGACTTTTTTTGTCAAAACTTTCTACTAAATAATCACTTTGAATAAAACCATCTACATCAAAATTATTTGGCTTAAAAGGTTTTGAAACACTTGGATCGTGTGCTTTACTAATACCACTCGCAGCACTACCTCTATAACCTATAGTAGCATTTGGGCCTATTGGTTATAGGTAATCAATATACTCAGCATTAAGATTCTTTTTTTTATAATTTCATTTTCCCATTCATAATATTCATCAAAACCTAATTTGATATAATTAGGGTGATTCCAATATTCATCTCCGTATAATGCCATCATAGCAATATCCATATATCAATTCATTATCTAATAAAGCAACTTCATTATATGTTTTTGGAGGAAAATTAGCTTTCTCAAAAAACGAACTATTGTTTAAGGTTTCAATGGATTCTATTCTTGTTTTATTAGCATATTTTTCCACACAAGATAATACTATTTCAAAATATGTTTTAGAATCAAAAATAATTTTTGCCCCATCCTCTCCGAAGTATTCTATAATATCTTTATTAACCACAGACTTTTACTTTTAAATGTTTATCAAAAAAATTGGTCGCTTTATCATTTTATGATAACTATAGATCGCTTATTCCAAAATATAAAAACCAAACACTTTGCGCAACAAAAAAACCACAACACGAATGCTGTGGCTATATGTTTTAATATTTTATCGCCTATACCGCTATGAGGCTATTGTATTTTATCATTCCTAAAAAATAAAAACTTCTTCTTTTAAATTATTCTCCTTTATATAATTTGTTTCCCAATTATCGTATGATTCAGGAATTTGAACTAATTCAGGTTTGTTTTTCCAATACATATCTCCATAGTAACATATCATAGCCCAATGATACGGATGTTCATGTGAAAAAAAATATACATCATTAGTCGAAGATATAGGTGATTTGAAGGTTTTACAATCTTCGACAGATTTGGTTGCCTCTTCCATAGATGTATTACAGTACTTATTAATACAACCTTTTAGTATTTCACAAAACGTATAAAGATTAAATACAACCTCCTCTTGTGTTGTTTCATCTGTAAATTTCAACCCATCATTTTTCATAAATAAAATTTAATTAACTACACTTAATTTTTCCTTTGTTATGTTTATCAAATAATTTAGCAGCTTTATCTGTAAATATTGCCAACTGATGACCAATAGCTTTAGGCTTTCCTCCTCTAGGGTTAGCGAGCATAGGACCATCAATTCCATCAAAAGCATGGTTTAAAGTTCCTTTTCTTCCTAATTTCACTGTATCAGCCCATTCGCCGGTAGCATCATCAAAAGTTTTTATCTTCAACTTTACTAACTCCTCATCTGGAACATCGAAATGTAACACTTCTCCGCCTTTTCTATTAGCCCAAGATTGTGCCTGCGCAAGATCATTTGTTACATAAAACCCACCTTGTCCCGAAGGGTTAAAGTCCAAATTAGGTCTACCTTTAGACGGATCTATACCTCTCATAACAGCATTAGTAGCTTGAGGACTACTTGTTGCATGATAAAAGTCTAGTAAACCAAAAGGATCTAATATTAAAGTTGTATTTCTAGAATATTCATATAATCTACTTCCTCCACTAAGCCCTATCGGATCTTGAGAGATATAAGTTCCACTATCGTGCGAGTAGTAACGAAACCTGTTATAGGCTAATTCTGTCTCCTCATCGTAATACTACCCTTGGTAACGAAAAGGAATGAACGTTTTTTCTCCCGTAAAACTACGAGCTTTTCCGTATATATCCAACTCACATTCCCATACTTTTTTACCTTTATCGTTGTACGAGGAAAAAAAGGGGGAGGGATTTAATTTAGCTCAAAAAAATTTTCTAAAAATTCATTAAAACTATTCCACTTTTTATCAAATTCTTCTTTCTTTAATTTTATATCATTTCCACCCTCAATCAAGACAACACTATCATCATCTTTGTTATATAACAAATAATCATCAACCTCTAAATTAAATAATGAAATATACTTCTCTGGAACTCCATAATTATCTCCTAAATGTTTTGTAATACCCTTCTCAAAATCCATTATGTCATCATTCATAACATCATGTAAAAGACCTTCAGAACCATAGTGTTCATCACTATATTTAATCATAAACTCAATGAAACTTCCATTAATTTTTTCATTAAAACCAAGTTTTTCAAGTTTATCTTTATATTTTAACTGAAATTCAGGCAGCACTGAATCTGCATTTTCATTGAGATATCTTATAATTTTATTGGATAACATATTTTATGAATTAAATTTACTTACAACCTTTTAATTGCGCTCGTCTTGCTTGTTCCGCTCGTGCCCTATCTTTCCAATAATTTGGTCTATCTACATTTTCAAAAGGTTTTCTTTGTACTGGATCAAATGGATTAAATTTAGTTCCATCTGCATTTGGTGTAACTCTATAAGGATGTAAAGCATTCGTGTGCCCATGTTTTGTATGAACATCATTAGTTACTTCAAAAAGAGGACCGTGCCCTTGTTGTTTAGAATGATGTAGATTTATAGATTTTCCATCAGAACCTAAAGGAGCATTACCTTTTGACATTCTTTCTAAATTTGTTCTACCTTTAGAATCCACTGCATCAAAATCAATACCTTGTTGAAATACCTTATATGTATTCCCTGTACCTGTACTAGGAGCAGTCCAAACTGTAGAAGTTGGGAATATAGAACTTAACCCAAATATATCTACTAAGCTATTACTATCATTAACATAAGCATATAAATTAGGTTCACCAGATTGTAACCTAATCGGGTCTTGCGATATGTAAGTTCCGGTATCGGACGAGTAATATCTGAACCGATTATAATATAACCCCGTTTCTTTATCTTCATACTGCCCTTGGTAACGAAAAGGAATGAACGTTTTTTCTCCCGTAAAATTACGAGCTTTTCCGTATATATCCAACTCACATCCCCAAACTTTGTTACCTTTATCGTTGTACGAGGAAAAAGGGGAGAGATGGGCGGGAAAACCCATAAATAAAGGGGTTACAGTAAATAGTAGTAATTATTAATAACTTTCTTTAAAATGGCTTAAAACGAAGTTTTTGAGCGTAAAAAAACCACAAATTAAAATTTGTGGTTTTATCTTTTTACACTTTCTTTATCAGCACAAGAAAAATGCTTGCGTTAGAAGAGCGGGTTTAAATTACTTTATCTTTTATCATTCATTACTTATCCTCTTTGACGGCACGAGCGAGACGCTCGCGCTAGCGGGGTGTCTATTAAACTACACTTTTCTATTAAAAACACAACAACCCAAATCCCCTTATCGCTCAGTAGTTCTCAATTTAAGCCCATAGTAGATACTGAATTGTTGTGAGGATTTGTGAGATTTAAGCTTTTTCTTTGCTAATAGTATTATTAAACCTTACTAATAAAGTTTCTCTCCATTCTTCACTTGGACACTTTTCAATTAATTCTTTATAATCAGAGTTTTCAATACTATTAAATAAAGACTCTATTAGATGTAACAAAGTCCAATGTAAATCATAAAAAGCATTTTGAGGAAACAAACTAATAAGTATTTCAGCTTCTTCTGATGTTATTGGTTTTTCAATGCTTTCTAATAATTCATCGTATCGGTCAATAACATCATCAATTGAATCTGGATCGTCCAAACTTTCATTAGGCATTCTACCCATTTTTTTCAATTCTTCTATACTTTCCCTAATCATAATAAGTGTTATTGTTTAATGGCATTTTATTTTCTTTAAATCTAATTCTCCTTTTTTAAGAAGTCCATTCGTTTCATATTCTTTTATTATTTTTTCTATTGAATCATCATATTTAGAACCTCCTATTTTTCTTAAATCTGCTAAGTCATCAGCTAATACATCTTTAAACGCTCTATTTTTATCTACTGCTGCTGTTTTTCTCCCTTTAGACTTATATGTTCTTGTTTGAGCATGTTCTTCTTTAGGCATTACAACTGCTATGCCATCTTTTCTTGGTAGATGTCCTAATTTATCTTGGGGAATGTGATGTAAATCTAAATTATCACCAACATCACTAGCTTTTACTAAATCACTATAAGTCCCTACTTGACCTGGTGTTACAGTAAGACCAAAAATGTCAACTGAAAGATTTGTATTACTTACATAAGAGTATTTGTTTAATTCACCACTTAATAACCCAATCGGGTCTTGACTTATATAAGTTCCGCTGTCAGGAGAATA
This sequence comes from Tenacibaculum sp. SDUM215027, assembly GCF_050566205.1. Taxonomy (NCBI): domain Bacteria; kingdom Pseudomonadati; phylum Bacteroidota; class Flavobacteriia; order Flavobacteriales; family Flavobacteriaceae; genus Tenacibaculum; species Tenacibaculum sp. SDUM215027. The sequence goes on along the minus strand of NZ_JBNXUE010000001.1, from coordinate 919,802 downwards.
ATATCTAAATCGATTATAGGCTAACTCCGTTTCACTATCATAGTATTGTCCTTGATACAAGAAAGGACAAAACAAATTGTCGCCTTTTATAGCCTTACCATAAATATCCAACTCACATTCCCATACTTTTTTACCTTATTGTTGTATAAAGCTGTAGTTTCCTATCTCTATACTTTATACCCTCACGAGCAAGATGCTCAAGTTAGCTGGGAACGTGGCAATGTAAAGCCTTCTATTAATGCTATAAAAGAATTGCTGACTTATTAGATACTATAGTAGCTTATTTGACTGAAGAAAGCGACTATCAATTTGTGTTTGAATACAAAAAATATTACAATGACTGAAAGATCTGTTTTTTTATTTCCAAAACCCTGCATGAGAATTTTGAAATTGATATTTCAAAGCTAAAGACTCAAACTCATTATTTTCAGAATTATTCTTACTTCTGAAATAAAAAGTATCTAATAATACATTCTTAGCTATCTTTATAATTTCTCCAAATTCTACATTGGCATCTGTTATTGCTAATTTTTCCAATTTTTTATATGAAGTTATATTATCGATAGTCTGTAAGTTTTTACAATTTAAAAATTCTAGTCTTTTAATTATTTTAGACTTCAAGTAAGGAACTTCTGTGATAGTATTTACTATGTTGAATGATATGTTTTCTAAATCTAATAATTCATTTAAAAATGAGAAATCAGTAATCTTCTTACAAAAACTAAATTTTACAGTTTTTAAACTGGGATATTTTTGTGTCAGCAAATGTTCATTTTGCATACTATCAAGAATAACGAGTTCTTTTAAATTAGTATTCGTTGAAACATATTCTAAATTAATATTTTTTAATTTCATCTTCTCTAAAGAATCTTTGATTAGACTATAATCTTTTTTGTTTATTGAATGCTCAAAACTTAATTCTTTAAGATTATTATATTTTTTTAGAACATCTAAGTTTATTTTTTTGTTGTAAAACCCACTTAGAGAAAATGATTGTAAATCTTTGATGTAATTAATCTTATCTATACTTTCAAGAGGAATTGAAGAACCAACAATAATACTAATATTTTTCAAATTATTTAAAAATTGTAATACATCTAAGTTTCTAAATAAATTATCTCTACTTATTTTCTTTGGATCACAAAATAAAATTAATTTTACACTAGACATATTATTAAGAATTTCATTCAATTTATTCAAAACATCTGCGCTAACTCCTTTTTCTATAGTTATGATATTGTCCTCTTTCAAAAAAGAAATATTATTTCTCAAATAAGATAGGTCTTTCTTGTCTAAATTCATATTTTAATTATTTACACATTCCTTTAGGTTTATAATGATCTTTAACTCTTTTGTCTATTATTTCATCATAATCATCACCAAAAGTATCAATCAACCATTTTTCACCTAAATCTCTTCTATAGACTTTTTTCTTATTGTCCATATTTACAGGCCTTTGTGCATTAGTCATGGAGTCAATCTCTCCTGCTGCTTCCATTTTTTTCATTCTTTCATAAGTAATTTGTTCAACCCCTTGAGCGGTATCAGTATTAGGAATACCATCAAAAACATCTGTAGCTATATTTTTATTTCCATATCTTTTAGCAGCATTATGCTTTGCCTTTCCCACATATACTTCTTTGTTTCTTAAGTAAACTGTAGAAAGTCCAAAAGGATCTATCCATATATTAGAATTATTTACATAGCTGTAAAAATTCGGTTCCCCAGAATGTAATCCTATTGGATCTTGGCTTATATATGTTCCAGTCTCTGGAGAGTAATACCTAAATCTATTATAATACAACCCTGTCTCCTCATCTTCATACTGCCCTTGGTAACGAAAAGGAATGAACGTTTTTTCTCCTGTAAATTAATCTATAAGAGCTTAAGCTATTACGTCCACCTACCTGTGGCTATGTGATTATAAAAGAACTCTACGTGCTTATCATTAATAAAATTATTGTTATGTAAATAATTGATTATATCATCAGCTATTTCTTGATCTTCAGCACATCCAGTAGATTTTGCTAAAACCAACAAAATCTCATTTATGACACTTAGATTTTCATCTTTCAAATCTATAATTAACTGTTTAAGCTCGTTCTTCAAACGCTTATTATACTCACAATCTTCTTTTTCACTTTCAAAAGACATTTCATAATAATCTTGAATTTTTTTTTGAATTTTTTTTAATCTTTCCATAAAGTTCATATTATTTACATACTACTGTATAAGCTCCCTTAGGTATCTCTCCTTCTATTAATACTTCAGCATCTTTTGTAGCGTATCTTAATGCCGGCATGCTAAGTTTTTTACCTGTTTGAGGGTCCATTCCACTAGACATATCAAATACTTTATTAGCATCTATTTTATCAGTATCAATAGCTATTATAGTGCTCTTTTTATTTTTCCTCTTTTTGGATTTGGTTTTGCATAAAATTCTGCAGTTCCTTTTTTCTTTGTTGTAGATATATATTGAGTTTGCAACCTACCATTGTCTATATGTTCTTGAATAGTATACGCTGCTTTCATATCTTTTGGCTGAATAGCATTTCCTGCTAATGCACTTGCTTCCTGTCCTCCATTCAATGCCCTATATACAATTATTAATCCTAAAGGGTCTAACTGAGTATTAGTGTCATAAACGTAAGCGTACATATTTGGCATTCCACCAGCCAATCCAATCGGGTCTTGACTTATATATGTACCACTCTCAGGCGAATAGTATCTAAATCTATTATAATACAACCCCGTTTCTTCATCTTCATACTGCCCTTGGTAACGAAAAGGAATGAACGTTTTTTCTCCCGTAAAACTACGAGTTCTTACATAAACATAACATTCTAATTACCAACACACTAACCTGCCTTGTATTTATTTCACAAAATATAAAAAACCAATTGAGAAATTGAATATATTCAATTTCATCTCATATGTGTTTGTTAAGAGTATCATTAAGTATTTTGCATAAAAAACAATCCTGCTTCGTCTCCTGACTGTAATTTCTTAATATTTCTATCCAAATAGAAGTAACCTATCCCTGATTGAAAAATATTAAGGTCACTTTCAATATCTTCTTCCAATAATTGTAAACAGAAAGAATATTTACGAGGAGGTGTGATTATATCTTGTTCAAAATACGGGATACCTTGTAATTTAGATATATCCAACCCCATACCATGTTCTTCAAAAAACTTGTGTTCTTCTTCCATATATTTATCATCATCTGGTATGATTTCAAAATATTTCTTACTCAAATTTATTTCTGCCAATGACAATTCATTTTCATTATCGCTAACATCATAAATTAAAGCTTTACTATATCCTTGAGATAATAAATTTAAATCATTCCTTTGATTTACAGTATATCTAGATGAAATACCTTCTTTAACACCTCCTAAAGGGTGTTTTTCTACTGAAATAAAGACAGAAATCCTTTTGTCTTTATCTATACTTCCATTTCTAAAAAAGTTTGGAAAAACAGTAAATAAATGTGTTTGATAAGTTTTTTTTTCAGGGCATTTCGGCCAGAAATTCTCATCCATTTCTGACACTCCACCTCCAACATACCCAATACTATTATTAGTTTTTTCTTTTGTGAAAATTAATTTTGACATAATAAATTTTAATAACAACCTTTAGATTTCGCAAATTTCTCGACTTGTCGCCTCATATTCCTCAACTGCTGCTGACTGATTTTCCCTGTATCAACCAACACTTCCTGCATTGCTTGGTACATAACCCTAATATTACCTTTAGCTCTTTTAAAATACTGATTTCTAGACATACCTATAGATGCTTTTATTCTAGCTTCCGCATCATGTACAGCTTTATGTAAAGGTTTATCTAACGCCATTGCAGGATTACCTTTAGCTCCTGACCTTGTTGTTATATCTGTCAAAGGACTATCCTTTAAAAAAGCATTTCGTAACATTTCATGAGCATCTAAACCATCACCTGCATGAGCTTTAGAACCATACCCTGCAACTTCTCCAACCCTCAATAAACCTAGTGGATCAATCCACGCATTACTATCGTGCACATAAGAATACATATTAGGCATATTCCCTAATAGTCCAATCGGGTCTTGGGACATATAAGTTCCTGTATCAGGTGAATAATATCTAAACCTATTATAATACAAGCCCGTTTCTACATCTTCGTATTGCCCTTGATATCTAAAAGGAATGAACGTTTTTTCTCCCGTAAAACTACGAGCTTTTCCGTATATATCCAACTCACATTCCCATACTTTTTTACCTTTATCGCTGTATGAGGAAAAAAAGGGGAATGGGCGGGAACACCCATAAATAAAGGGGTTATAGTAAAAGTAGTAATTATTAATAACTTTCTTTAAAATGGCTTAAAACGAAGTTTTTGAGCGTAAAAAAACCACAAATTAAAATTTGTGGTTTTATCTTTTTACACTTTCTTTATCAGCACAAGAAAAATGCTTGCGTTAGAAGAGCGGGTTTAAATTACTTTATCTTTTATCATTCATTACTTATCCTCTTTGACGGCACGAGCGAGACGCTCGCGCTAGCGGGGGCTAATTTGACACACTACTGGTAACGAGCGGGACGCTTGCGCTAGCGGAGTTTTGTTTTTACAAGTAATTTGTATCATTACCTAAGCATCTGTATAAATAGAATGTCCTTCCTCTATAAAGTTAATTCCTTTTAAGTTAGCTTTTTCACACTTATTTTTAAAAACTTCTGTAACTATAATATAAGATTTATGTTCTTCCATTCTTACTATATCCATATTTTTCAAAGCACCTTTAATAAAATGAAGTTTTTTAATTTTTAAAGTACCATATCTGGTTTTTTCTGTAATTGATTTTTCTTCATCCATACAAGAAATTACATTTAGAATATTCAAAGCGAAAAAGTTAGTATTTTTATTTTGCTTATCATCTCTAATTATAACAGGAATAAACTCTATTTGGCTTTTAGTTAAATCAAGAAAAGTATCTCTAAATTTTTCACTTACTAATGGTAGACCAATAGTTGGTAATAAATCATAAGAGTTTATATAGCTATCTATTTTATCAACTGTATATAAAAAGGGGGATGCGAATTGTATTTTTTTCCCTCATTTAAAGTAGAAAAGTCTATATCGTTTTCATCATCGAAAACAAAACTAACATCTCTTTTGTAGAAATCTGAAAATTGATAATTCATTAATATAATTAGTCTGATAAATTATCAACAAATGTTTTGAAATGCTCTTTAAAGCTATCAGAAACTTTAACAGGTTCAGCCAATTTATTATCATATTTTATATCAAAACTAAAAATTGGTGAATCCTCTAGTTCTTCATCTAAAGAACACTTTAACGCATACAAATTTTCATAATCTTGATATTCAATAACCACAAACTCACCTCCAAGAGAAAATTCATCTCTTGCAAATAAAGTATCCCCTAAAACTGTACCTCTTTCTTCATTTTCTCCATCTGAATCTAAACCAAGTAATATACTATCACCAAAACCTATATATCCACATTCTGAAATATATTTTTTGTACTCTTTAGGTAATTTTAGACCAAGAATCTTTTCACATTCATTTATTATTCCACCTGATACATTTCCATCACTATAAAAAGTATCATCTTCTATGTTTTTTATAACATCAATATAACTCATGTTCTATAAAATTATTAATAACAACTTAATCCTTTAGCTCTTTCTTTCCAATATTTTTTTCTAAAAACTTTCATAAGCATTATGCAATGCTTTATTGTTTCTAAAACTTCGTTTATTTTCTATTAAACCATGTAGTGCTTTATGATGTTTTTTATGGAATGAAGAAGTAAGCTCTACCATTGGCCCAGGTTCTTGCCCTATAACATGATGTAGATTTATTTGTTTTCCATCTATTCCTATAGGAGCATTCCCTGTTTTCATCAAATCTAAATTGGTAGCCCCATTGGCAATTCTCTTTCTAATGTGTTTATTAACACTTGAATCAACAATATCAGGAGTTCCTGTGACAAAATCTGTTCCGTTTTGATATACCTTTCTTCCTAAAACTTCGATAGGATTAAACTTTGTAAGTCCTAGAGGGTCAACCCAAACATTAGAATCACCAACATAGGCATACATATTCGGCATACCTCCTGCCAACCCAATCGGGTCTTGAGACATATAAGTTCCTGTATCAGGTGAATAATATCTAAACCTATTGTAATACAAGCCCGTTTCTTCATCTTCATACTGCCCTTGGTAACGAAAAGGAATGAACGTTTTTTCTCCCGTAAAATTACGAGCTTTTCCGTATATATCCAACTCACATTCCCATACTTTTTTACCTTTATCGCTGTATGAGGAAAAAGGGGAGGGATGGGCGGAAACACCCATAAATAAAGAGATTAAGGCGAAACGCTACAATGTTAATAAGTTTCTTTAAAATGGCTAAAAACGAAGTTTTTGAACATAAAAAACCACAACATTGCTGCTGTGGTCTTATACGCTTTGGGTTACCATTAACGGCACAAGCGTGGACGCTTGCGCTAGCAGGGGGAAGCAGGGATTTAACAAAAAGCTACATCTCCATCTCCAATTTCTGTTATTTCAAAATCATCTCCTTTAATTTTTAAACCACATCCATGTTCAATATCAAAGTCAACTCTAAATTGTAGTCCGTAAAGTTCTTGCTCATTTTGTTCATAAAGGACAAAAATATTCATAAGCTTAATATTATTTTGATTGACTTCTATATTAAGCTCTTTTTTAGCCCAATTTATAATAGCAGTAGCTGCTTTCTCATACCAAATAGAAGAACTATTTATAAATGTTGCTATTTGAGATTTATATGACTCTGTTAATTCTTCCTCAGATGCCTCTAAAGCATCAGATAGAGTTACACAAATTTCATTATTAGACACTTCTATTGAAGTGTAGAACTCTAAATCTTCATCAAAAATTACATCATTATTATTCATATACTTTTCATTTAATGACATTTTGCATTTAATTTTTTTGCTTTCTTTTTTGCTTCTGGGCTTTCATACTCTGTTCCTGTTGCCTTTTCAAAAGCAGCTACAGACCCTTTATGTGGTTTACTTGCATTATGATCTTCTGAACTAACTAACTGCATTTTAGCTGTATTAGTTTTAGGGTCATAATCTACATGATGCCAAACTACATCACCATGTTGATATTTGTGAGCATCTATTGTAACCTTACCACTTTTACCTGTAAGACCTACATTTTCATTTGCTGCCTTAAAGTCCCAATTTCTAGAACCTTTCATTTGAATAGTTGTTTCTGCTATAACTTTGTTTTTTGGAAATACTACTTCTTCTAAAAGACCTAACCTATCAACAAAGTAATTACTATCACTTACATAAGCATACATATTAGGCATTCCCCCAGCCAACCCAATTGGGTCTTGAGAACAGTACATCCCAGTATCAGGAGAATAGTACCTAAATCGATTATAAGCTAAATCGGTTTCCTCATCATAGTATTGTCCTTTTTATTTATTTTAATCATAGAATACGAGGGGATTCAGGTTATAATCTTTGATAAAAAGCCCAATCGTTAAGGTTAATAGAATCTTGGTTGACATCATCAAATTCTTCGCATATTACTTCAAATGTGTTGAAAAAAGGATCTTGAATTCTAGCGGAATATCCTCCGCTATGAGAGAGCATTGTTAAAACAACTACTTTATTATCAACCAATTTTTTAATAAATGACAGAAAATTATTTTCTATTTCGTAACGAAATAGAGGGAATCTTACAGAATTATTCTGCAAATATGGATATTTCTCTAATTGTTCGTTACGAATAATTTGATAAAGGATTTCAACATTATTATTGCTATTAGGTAGAAATAAAGTATAGTTTTCTTGATGAAACTTTAAGGTTTCAATGTAGAATTCATTTGCTTTTTCTTCATTAAAAATTGGTAATAGTATACTAATCATAATTTATCTACAACTTATTTTAGACTTTGGTCTATTGCTAGTTTTTGTATTCCCTCGGGCTTTTGCTATTTGTTTTTTACTTCCTTTATACGTAGTAGCGTCTAAATTCGAAAGAGTAGCTTTTTCTGTTTTGTAAAACGAACTTCTATTAAGAGCATTATCCTCTCCTATATCTATAAATTTATATCCGTCATTATGTCTGTCAACTATCCAATCAGCATTACCTTGGTTTGCTTTTATTTCCCATTCTGCACTACCGAATACCTCTTTATTAGCTCCTGATTTCCTAACGAGACTATTCCAATCTTTTTTTATAGTTCTAAATTCAGAATTAGGAAATAGCTCTTTCATTTGTTTTGCATAGTTTTCTACAGCTGATTGTCCTTCCCCTACAATAACATACATGTCTAACCCAAAAGGATCAACCCAACTATTACTATCAGCTACATAAGCATAAAAGTTCGGATTATTCCCAAGAAGCCCAATCGGGTCTTGGGAGATATAAGTTCCGCTATCAGGAGAGTAGTACCTAAACCTGTTATAATAAAGCCCAGTTTCAATATCTTCATACTGCCCCTGATATCTAAAAGGAATGAACGTTTTTTCTCCCGTAAAACTACGAGCTTTTCCATATATATCCAACTCACATTCCCATACTTTTTTACCACTACTATGATATGCCTGTATAGGTGTGCCTAAATGATCGGTTATAATGGAATAAGTCTCATTGTTTTGTATTTTTGCTTGTGGCACAAAGCTATCCTCTTCAAAAACCCAAGTAACTAAATCTTCCTTATCCGACAAACTCCATTCGTGTAAGGGCACATTTTTATCGTACACCCAATAGGTTATTTTTTGGTCGTTGCACTGCTTACTTATACGTCTTCCTAAAGCATCGTAAGTAAACGAAATAACATCTTTATTAGGTTTTATTACCTGTGAGAGCATTCCATTTTCTTCCCATGTATAAAGCCAAACCTCAACGCTTTTTTTAGCTCTTTTTTCTACTAAATTACCATTAGCATCATAGCTATATTCAAAATCTGGACATGATAATAACTGACCTGCTTTACCATAGGTTCGTTCGTTTTGTGCTTCGGTTTGGTATAAGTTTCCTACCGTATCGGGTAGTTTATAGTCAAAACTACCATCAGAGTACGCTGCTTTGGCTAAGTTATTAAAAGCATCATAACTAAAAGCGACTCCTTTGTTTGCTATGTTATCAAAAATTCGGGTAAGCTTGTCGTTAATATCCCAACTATAACGCCTATGTGTGGTTTGTTTTTCATTTACTGAGACCGCATGTACTTCAGGTTTTCCGTCGGGTCTTCTTTGCCATGTATTGGTTACTCCTCCTGGTAGGTTACGTTCTATTTCTAAGCCTAAAGCATCATAGGTATATTGTGCTTGCCAACTCGCTTCTTCTGTTTTAGCTAACGTATTGGCTACTGAGTTGTCTTTATTACGAGTAATAGCTATGTTAGCTCCTAAACTACTTTCTAAATGGGTACGATACCCCATAGCATTGTAGGTGCTTTTTACTTCGATACCGTTTTGGGTTTCGGTTACTATATTCCCTATTTCATCTCGTTTAAAAACAACGGTAGCGTCTTTGTTTATTGCTTGTACTAAGAGCCCGTTTTTATCATACTGGTAGGTTTCTTTATGCCCGCTAGGGTAAGCTACTTCACTTACTTTTCCTAAACGATCGTATGTTATTTTGGTACTTGCTCCTAAAGGATCTGTTTTTTCAACTACATTCCCTACTGGGTTTGTTAAATAACGTTGGGTTTTACCATCAAATCCTATTTCTTTAACGATGTGTCCTGCGGCATTACGTTTAAAACTGTATACGTTTTTTTCTTCGTTAACAATGGCATTTAGGTTATCGGCTCTGTCGTATTTAAATAGTATTTCTGTATTATTTTGTTTACGACTTAAAAGCTTGCCCGCAGGGTTGTATTTAAAGTTTATATTGTGTTGAGCATCTTTTAATTGTATTACATTACCTAAAGCATCGTATTCTAATTTAATATGATTGGCTTCCATAGTAACAATACTTGTTACGCGCCCTAAACTATCGTATCGATAATTTTCTGCTATATTTTCGCTGTTTTTTACTGTTAGCACTCTACCCAACTCATCGTATTTCCACTGGGTTACTACTTTATTATGGTCGGTTATTGTATTTAATTGGTACTGCTTTGTATAGGTAATATAGGTTCGTAAACCGTTGGCATTAATAACAGTGGTTAGTAAATTATTTTCATATTCGTAACGTGTAATGTCGTTACTATACCCTATTTGCGTAACGAGCTGCCCTATTTCGTTATATTCTAACAACATAACAGCTCCCATAGCATTAGTTGTACTTGTTAATTTATTATTTTCGTAAGTATACAATAATTCTGCTCCATTAGGTAACCGAATATGGGTTTGATTTCCATATAAATCGTAACCATAATAGGTATTTTGCCCAAGAGCATCGGTATAACAAATTAAATCGTCATTTAAATCATACTCCCAATATTCACTATATCCCAAAGGGTTTTGTACTTGTACTATTTTTTCATCATCAATATAATACGTAGTCGTGTTTCCTTTGCCGTCGGTTATTTTGGTAATGCCTTTTTCGTAAGCAAACTTCTCTACACTTGTACCATCTGTAAATCCTCGTTTGGTACATTTTGGTTCGTCTGTTTTGTTTTCATACTCCCAATAAAACACACCTCCGTTACCATCTGTTTTTCTCGTTAAAAAGTTGTTATTGTATTCAAATTTTTCGGTAACTCCTTCACTGTTGGTTACAGCAATTAGCCTATTTTCTTCATCGTATTCATAGCTAACCAAAGTGTGTATCTTTCCCTCAGCTAGTACTTGTACGTGCGCTACAAGGTTTTTATCGTTACGTAGCAAGGTAATTTCACGATTGGCTGTATCGGTAATAACAGCTAACAATCCGTTTTTATAATTCAAATCAATACTAAATTGATATTTTTGAATACTGGTAAGCTTATAATGGTTGTTTCCTAAAAAAATATCTTTGGTAAACACATACCATAAATCTTCTTCGTAATTTTCTATAATAATTTGATTGCCTTTGCGTTGGTAGATGATTTTTTCATCTTTAAACACATTTTCCTCCCCTTCTTCTATGTAAGGTATGGATACAATACTACCATTATTTTTTTTCCAGTTTATATATTGTTCGGTCACAACGAACTCTAGATATTGATCGAAATTATGCGTCCAAATAGTACCTAAATCGCTTTTATTGTAGGTTACCCAAGATTGGTTATTTCGTTTCCATGCAAATGGGATAATTCCTGGTAATTCAAAATCTATATCTTGGACATTTAACTGACCTGTTGGGATATGTAACATAGCTTTTTCTTTTTTTTAAGGTTTTTATGACGGGCAATTACAACCTTTCTTTAATTTTTTAGCAAGTTTTTTAAAGGTTTTACCTCCAAATTTCATTAAAAATTTTAACCCTCCTAACATGGCAAGTTTCATAACAACTCCCATTAAATCGGGTACCTGAGGGCCACCTACAATAACAGGAGATCCTGACGGTATAGGTATTGTAGTAGTGGTAGGCGTATACATATTGGGCGACCCTAAAGGAATCCCTATGCAACTACAAGTCATCATGTTATAACTTGCAACACTAAAGTAAGAGCCATCTACTTCTACTGTTTTACTACCAAAAAAATGCAAGCCTTCGTGGTCTATTAATGGCATGGTTGCAGGGTAAAATCCAGCCCCTAAAGGAAAGTGTTTCATGGTGCCTAAAGTAGCCATAGTACCTGCATTTGCTCGCTTTTGATTGTTTACATATACATTGGTACCTATAACTGGAATATAATCCATTGGGTCAAAAATCATTCCTATAAAAGGATGAGGTATGGGAATTGGTGCTGGTGATGGTGGTATAGTTACAAAATGAATGTCTATACCCATTGCTATATTCGTATGTTTTGATGCTGGTTGCATAATTTTAGGTATTCGTTATCATATTAACTGGTTCTATCATCTCTTCAGGTTTGAGTTTTTTCCAATTCTCTCCCCAAATACTCTTCGCTAAGCTTTCAATTGTTGCAGCTATATCTAATTCATTATTTCCATAATACTTGTCATATAGCTTACCACACACTAAATAAAAAGTAGTGTAACGTAACATTGTTTTATCCAGTTCTTTTACTGTTTCTAAACAGTTATTAAGTAGCTTATAGGCTTCTTTACTATTAAATTGTTTTATAGATAATTCTGAAGCTAATCGAATTGCTTCAATATAAGTTGGATAAACCTGATAACTTTCAGCGATCTCTGCTGTTTTTAAATAGTATTCGATCGCTTCGCTTTTATTTCTTTTTACATGATAAGTAGCTGCTGTAAAGTTATACCCTTGAATTAAGAGGGTTTCACAAACTGTGTCATCTTGAGTAATTCCATCATAACATGTTGCTATGGCTCTTTTGAATTTTTTTAAAGCTTCATCATACTTTTTTAGCTGAAAATACGCACTACCGTAAGTAATAAGTACTGTTGCTTCTAAACTTTTACTTGCTGCTTCTTTGGCAACTTCTATACCTTTATTTCCCCATAACTCAACTCCTCGTAAATTTTCTTTTTGAAGTTCTTCAAATACATTTAAAAGACAGGTATTTATAGCAATTCCAGGTTCATGAGCATCTCCAGAAGAAGCTACTATTTCTTTCATGGCCTGAAACATTCGTAAATTAGCCTCTATACTTACTTCTTTTATATGAGCTGGTATGTACCTAAAAGCTTTACTGTCTTTATAATCTACAACCATTATTCGAAGGTTATCCGGTAAAATTTCTGTTAAAGAGAGCACCCAATTCCCCCACTGTTTCCCTAACTGTTTTAAGTTTTGAGGCAACAAAACCAACACCAACTTAGTACTATTAGAAACAGATTGCGCAAAAGAACTCATACATTCTAAAAATTCTTGTTCTCTATTTTTTACAACTGTACCTTCATAAGGTTGACTTTGCCATTTTGGTAAAAATTCTTTAGGTATTTCATCTCGGTACTCCTGATTGTTCCATGTATCAATCCATGCATCTTTGAGTTTTAAAGCAAAAGGTTTCTCTTTATTATCTTCAAAAGGTATTGTAAACGGGAAAAAGAATTCTGATAAAACTCCATGTTCTCCTGATTCTAACAATACAAAAGCTTCTAACATTCTGTGCTCATTCTCTTCAATAAGCCACCTTACTAGTTTAGTGTCTTTTTTAACTTTCCTAAACCATTTAGTTTGTAATTGTGTAATTCTATGGGTAATAGCATTGTTTTCTTGCATAGCTAATTGATTTAATTCAAACTCAATTTAGCATTCCCTTTTACACTAGTTGTTACACCTTGAATATCTACTTTTTTACCTTCTAAATTATATTTACTAGTTTTTATATCTTGTGTTTTAGATTCAATTTTAAGATTCGATTGAGTTTTAATCTCTATCAAATCACTTCCTTCTTGCACTATTTTCTTAGAGTTTACAGTAACCTCATCTTTACCATCAATAGTAACTGACTTACTGGCCTCTATTTTAATTTCTTCAGAACTAAGAGTTATACTTTTAGGAGCACTAACACTAATGGTTTCATCTCCATTCAGTGTAATTGTACTTCCACTAGGATCACTAACTGTTACTTTTCCTTTTCCTTCATTATCATCAAACGTTATCGTGCTTCCACTACGAGTAGTAATGCTTTTTATTTTATTATTATCGCTTCCTCCAGCACCTGTTTTTCCATTAAAAAAACTACCCATCACAAACGGGCGATTAGGAGTATTGTACCTAAACCCTATCATTACCTGATCGCCTTCTTCTGGTATAAAAACAAACCCTCTATTGGTACTTACTTGATCGCTTTTACCTCCATCAGGGGTTAATACAGGAATCCAATTAGATTTCATGTTCTCAACTTGCCATTGAAATTTAACTTGAACTCTACCTTTATTTTCTGGATCTTTATTAGATATTACCGTAGCTAGCTGTGGTTCAGCAACAGGAAAATCAACTTCATAGTTAGTAGGCAAAACCTCTATACTTGAAGCAATCGCTGTAAAACTATTTTGATAATTACCCTCAGCTGCTTCATGTTCTATCTCTGTGATAATATATTCTCCATAAGGTTTTACCTCTTTTCCTGACTCTCCATCTTTAAATCCTGTTGCTAAAACTTTTATCACTGACCCTATCGATAAACCTTGTTTGTTTGACTTTCCTTTAATCACATGGTTACCAACCGTTTCTGAAGCCCTTAAAGATTCTATAGCTTTTTCAATTTTAGATTTATCATTAAAAACACCATTTAAGTGCTGATTTGAAGCTAGTTTAAACACATCTTTAGATGCTTTAAATGAATGAGACCCTAGTTCATTTAGTCCTTTTACATTGCTTTTTGCTTTTTCTGAATGTTTTTCATCTAATAGGTTGTTATAGGAAAATGCGCTAAAATTGTTGGGTTTAACTTCAACACCTAGATGTAGAGAAGGTAAATCTTTTCCGTAAATCAGTTCTATTGCTCCTTTTTGAGAAGAAGGTTTACCAAATAATAGCTTTTTACCATCGTAGTATAACCACTCATTATACTGTTTAGCTAAGCGTTTAATTAATGTATAATGACTTTCGTTATACTGACACTCATACTCTATCTCTTCTTTAAAAACTGGAGTTACTTCAGCTTTAACACTAGCTTGTTCTGTTACGTCTTTTATTATGCCAGACAAATCTTTTTTTAACCAAGATTGTAAATGCTTTCCTGCTTCTAACAAAATAGTTTTAGAATAACCTGAGATATGTAACCTACTCTCAAACCCGTTGTTATGCACTAATTCTATATTAGTTATTACTCCTGAAAAGCTATAATCTTCAAAAACGATCATCATATCTTTTCCAAGCCATTTTTTAGAAGCATCTATTGTGTGCGTTCCTATTTTTTCAATAACTTGATAATCTAATTCAACACAAAAAAAGTGATGATTATATATTTGTTGCGCTAAACTTATTGATTCGTAATATTCTATAAACTCCCCGTCTATACTAATTTTAGTATCAAATTTTTTCATAATTTATTTTTTTTATTCATAAAAGGTAAGCCCTTCAACATTACCCTTCTCTTTTAGTAAAGCTGTTAAATGTTTTTTTATTTTCATCATTTCTACACTAATAACACTATGGTTATCAGAACTAATTCTGTAAAGATGATTTTCATAAATTAACCATATCCAATTTATAGTATTGAATTTTATTTCTTTTTCTCTATACTTTTTCAGGCTATTAAAAACTAAAGACGCATCATTAGTTTTTTCAAAATCCCACTCTTCAATACTTATACATAAATCATTGTATTCTTGTTTTTCTTTTAACGATAAAATAGATAGAATTTTTAAGTTTTTAACTTTTAAAAAAGCTTTGTTTTCAAAATTTTGTGATAACTCTTCTAAAAAAACTTTAGGGTACTTTTTATAAATATATTTTTGAGATTCAGTAACCTTACATAGGTTAAAATTATCCTTAAGTTTTTTAAACAATTCATTAAGAGAACTATTATCTTCTTTCAATTCTGAAAACACAGTATAATACTTATTATCAATCTTTTGACCTAATGATGATGTACTCTTACATGCTAGTAAGAAAAACAACAAGATACATGTGTAAGTATGTGTTTTTTGGAAAATCATTTATCAAGGTATTAATTTTAACTTAGGTCTAGTAGCTCTTTCATAAATAACCTTAGCTAACTCTTTCGAACTAACTTCTTCTTCATTACTACACTTTGTAATTTGTTTAATTAAAGTATTAAATCTATTCCATTCTCCAACTCCACATATCTCAATACAGCCTATAGAACCAAAACCCGCTAAAGAATTAGCAGGACCTCTATGTATAAAAAGACCTGAATAAGCTCGCCAAGCCATTTCTCGCATTGTAGTTATGTAACTCCATTGCAGTGTATACTCTTGATTATCTTGAAGACCTACAACATGTGCTTCTTTAATCTTTGTACGCTTTACACCAAACCTAATAGCTTTAAATTCATGTGTTTTTTGAGTCTCTAGATTTTTTACATAAACCTTATACAAAGGAACTTCATATCTTTTTTTATCAGGACGATAAGGATAACTAGTGATTCTAGCTAAACCTTCTTTTTCATTTGTAACAATTATTTCAACCTTTTTCATATAGCTTAGGTATTAAAAAATCAATGCCTAAGTTTTCAAACTTAGGCATTGATTTATATTAAGCTACTGGCCAACGGTTATATAAATTAGCATTACCGATAAGCAATTCTTCAGCTGAGAAAGTAACTGTTAATTTCATTGGAATTTCATTGTTTACATCTAAATCTTCTTTGAAGTAAACGATGTAAGCGTTTTTAAATTCCACTTCTTTCATTTTTGAATCTTCATCTGTTTTCTTAAAAACAATTTTTCCATCTACTGCTTTAAATTGGCTATTTATCATTGCCTCAATAACAGATGTATCTGATGTAGACTCGATAGTTAAAGTAACTCTACCTCCGTTTACACTTGAAGATGGTTTACCTTTTGTATCTGTGTTTCTGTTTAAGCTGTACTCAGCTTGTAATACGTCGAATTCTTTTCCTGCGAATTCGAAACTTGCTCTAAATGATCCCATAGTTTCTTTTTTTGGGGTTAAACAATTAATTAAAAATACTTTTTAGAGCTTTCTCAATAAAAAAAAGAGAAAGCTTTAAACAATATAAAACCTTCTCTTTTTTTATTTTTTGGCGCCATTCTATAATGAAGAAGAAGATAACAAATATTGCCTATGTTGTAACAAATATAAACTTAAATTACTAACTACCAAATATTTTACTTAAAAAAATAATTGTTTTTTTTATAGAATCTATAACAAAAACCTTATAAATACTGACTCTAAGAACATATTATTTTCTTGTATTTTTGCTTTTAAAGTATTTTGTTTCTTTCTTAAGAATTTATATAATTTAACCCTATAGCTTTTTAGAAAGCTTCTTTATTTTTACATTATGCATTTTCCTGAAAAACTAAATCGAAAACTTACCCAAAGAGCTAATCAAAATGCTTTAAGAGAGCTTGGTAAAGAAAACAACCTTATAGACTTCTCTTCGAACGATTATTTAGGTTTTGCTAAATCTGAAGTTATTTTTGATAAAACACATCAGTTTTTAATTGATAATAACTTCAAAATTAATGGAGCAACAGGTTCTCGATTGCTTTCTGGAAATCATAAACTATATGCAACAGTTGAAAAGCAGCTAGCGAAACTTCACAATATAGAAACAGCTCTTATTTTTAATTCTGGTTACGATGCTAATATTGGTTTTTTTGCTTCCGTACCGCAACGTGGTGATATTATTTTATACGATGAGTTCATTCATGCCTCAATACGAGACGGAATTCAGCTATCCAATGCAAAATCTTTTAAGTTTAAACACAATGGCGTAAAAGATTTAGAAAAAAAAATTCTTCGTTTTGCTCAAGACGATAATTCTGAAATTTATGTGGTAACCGAATCTATTTTTTCCATGGATGGAGACTCCCCCGATTTAGTAATGATGTCACAAATAATTAATAAACATCCTAATGTGCATTTAGTCGTGGATGAAGCACATGCTTTAGGAGTTTTTGGCTTCGGATTGATTCAAAAACTACAGTTAGAAAATGCTGTTTTTGCTCGAATCATCACATTCGGAAAAGGACTAGGATGTCACGGTGCTGCTATCTTAGGAAGTGAACAACTGCAACAATACCTCATCAATTTTGCGCGTAGTTTTATTTATACTACTGGATTGTCTCCTCATTCGTTGGCCACCATTAAAATTGCTTATGATGAATTAGTTATTAGCAATTCTAAAAAAAAACTTCTACAAAACATTCAACATTTTATTACGGAATCTAACAGACTACAATTAAATTTTATTGAGAGTAATTCTTCTATTCATTGTTGTATTATTTCTGGAAATGAACGCGTAAAAAACATCGCTTTACAATTACAACAAAAAGGATTTGACATAAAGCCAATTTTATCACCTACAGTTCCTCCACATCAAGAACGCCTACGTTTTTGCTTACATTCTTACAATTCTAAAGAAGAAATCACCAATGTTTTAGAGAACCTTGCTACTTTTGTTTAAAAAATACGATGCAAGATAATCACACCATTTTAGCGGTATTCGAATACTCTTCTGAAGCACAAGTAATAAAAGCTAAATTAGAATCAGAAGATATTAAAACTATACTAATGGATGAAAAAACAATTGACTCTGATCCTTTAATCAGTCAAGCTATTGGTGGGGTAAAATTACTAGTACACAACAATGATTTAGAAAAAGCTGCTACTATTTATAACGAAATAAGAGATTACACGAAGGATGAAAACGAAAACAATATTCATTGTCCTAAATGTAATTCAACAAAAATATTAGTTGCCGATTTACAACGTAAGAACATCTTTTTTATGCTCTTCCCATTTTTTGAAAGTAGAAAATTAATCTGCAACGATTGTAAAACAATTTTTAAATGAAAAAATATTTTATCACAGGAATATCTACAGAAGTAGGCAAAACTGTCGTTTCTGCCATCGTAACCGAAGCTTTAAAAGCTGATTATTGGAAACCAATTCAGTCGGGTGATTTAGACTCTTCCGATACTCATAAAGTTGAAAAACTGATTTCAAACTCAACATCTGTTTTTCATCCAAATTCATATGCTTTACAAACACCTATGAGTCCGCATGCTTCTGCAGAAATCGATGGGATTACCATTGATATCAACAAAATTAAAGAACCTTCAACAAAAAACCATCTAGTTATTGAAGGTGCTGGAGGTTTACTCGTTCCTTTAAATGATAAAAACACCTTGTTAGATGTTATCAAACCTGATTATAGAGTCATTGTAGTTTCTCGTCATTATTTAGGAAGTATCAATCATACATTATTAACGGTAAACTTACTAAAAGAAAAAGGATTTGATGTTTCTTTAATCTTTTCTGGAAACGAACATAAAACTACCGAAGATATTATCAAAAAAATGACAAATGTTCCCATAATCGGACGCATTGAGGAAGAGCCTTACTTTGATAAAAATGTGATTAAAGAATACGCAGAACTATTTAAAGATAAATTATAAATGAAACCTGTTACCGCAAAACATCTTTGGTCTTTCCCTTTAATCTTTGGTTTTTTAGGGGCTGTTATAGGGTTAGTCTTGCGGTATGCTTTTACTGGTAGTATTACCAACTTTCCTTTTAAATTTGTATTACACTCCCATTCTCACATCATGTTATTAGGGTTTGTTTTCAACGCTTTAATCGTATTACTTTTCACGCGATTTACTAACGGAATCGATAAAACATCCTACTACCTATATCTTTCATTACAAGTTTGCGTTGCTGTTTTATTAGTAGGGTTTATTATTCAAGGGTACGTTTTAGTCACCATTTTATTTTCGACTTTACACTTATGGTTTAGCTACTGGCTTACTATTAGGTTATGGAAGCGATTGATAGGTGAAAAATCAGATTTATCACTAATTAAAATGGGGATTATTTTTCATTTTATATCATCAATAGGCCCGTATGCTTTAGGTCCGTTAATGGCAATGAAAATGCAAGCTTCACCATGGTATCAACAAGCTATTTTTTTCTATTTACACTTTCAATATTTCGGTTCATTTTTCCTTTGGATGCTTGCCATACTCTTTCAAAAAACAGCAATTAAGCTATCAAAAAAACAAATTCTACTTATAGTTTTTTCTTTGATCTTACTATATGCGCACTCATTAAAATATAGCTTCAGTTATCTGGCTATTCAAATTGCAGGAGGGATTAGTGCTGGAATTTTAATCATAATACTTTTCAACCTTAAAAATTCATTTCCAAAGCAAAAATTACAATACCAATTATTCTTTGGAATTCTACTATTAATTGGAATTTTGAACTGTTTTGGTAGTATCCCTTACTTTTCAAACTTAGTAGTAACCAATAGGTTTATGCTAATTGCTTGGTTACATCTACTCTTTTTAGGAATGTATCTTCCTTTTATTTGGATAGAATTAAATAAAAACATTCATAAAAGCACTTGGATTTCTTACGCTTTTTTCTTTCTCGCTTCTGAGCTCTTTTTAGTATTTCCTGCATTTTTTTCTGAATTGTTTTCAACCCCTATTATGTGGTTATTGTTTCTTGCTTATTTTGGCGTAGTTTTATGCATTTCTATTGTACATTTGACAGCTCTTTTTCAAAAGAATAAAACATATGAACTTACAAGAACGTGATAAAAAACACCTGTGGCATCCACTAAAACAACACCAAACACACCCTAATAGTTTGGGTATTGTAAAAGCAAAAGGATGCATACTAACCGATGAGCACGGAAACGAATATATCGATGCTATTTCCTCTTGGTATACCTGTATGTTTGGACATTGTAACGATTTTATCACCAGTCGAGTTTACAATCAAATGCAAACATTAGATCAAATAATGTTTAGCGATTTCACCCATGAACCCGCGGTAAAATTATCAGAAGAACTCATTAAAATACTTCCTGAAAATCAAAATAGAATCTTTTTTAATGACAATGGTTCTACAGCTGTTGAAGCAGGTATTAAAATGGCATTACAATACTATTTTAATAAAGGTGAAAAGCGCACTACCTTTATTGCTTTTGAAGATGGATTTCACGGCGATACGTTTGGAGCCATGTCTGTTTCTGGATTATCCGTTTACAATGGACCCTTTGAAGATTTTTTAATGGATATTCAACGTATTCCTGTTCCGAATGGAGAAAATAATGAAGTTATCGCACAACAATTACAGCAGATAATTTCAGAAAATAAAATTGCCGGATTCATTTATGAACCTTTAGTACAAGGTGCTGCTGGAATGAAAATCCATAACGCTGAAGATTTGAATAAAATCTTAGAGATTTGCAAAAAAAACGATATCTTAACCATTGCTGATGAAGTAATGACAGGTTTTGGAAAAACGGGCAACAATTTTGCTTCTGATGAAATCACTACAAAGCCTGATATTATATGCTTAAGCAAAGCGCTAACAGCTGGTTTGGTTCCGATGTCAATTACTTCGTGTACCGAAGAAATTTATACTGCTTTTTTAGCCAACGACACTGCTAAAGGTTTCTTTCATTGTCATACCTATTCTGCTAATCCAATTGCATGTAGCGCGGCATTAGCAAGTATTGAGTTATTGCAAACCAAAGAAATTCAAGATAATATTGAGTATATTTCAAATACTCACAAGGCTTTTGCTAAGAAAATTGAAAACCATCCGAAAGTTACCTCTACGAGACACAAAGGTGTCATTTTAGCTATCGATTTAAACACCAACTCTGGTCGTTACGGAACGCTACGTGACCAACTTTTAAAATCTTTTATGGATGATGGAGTTTTCTTACGTCCGCTAGGAAACACCATTTACATTCAACCGCCTTATGTGATTACTAAAAAACAACTTGACAAAGTATATATGACAATTGAAAAGGTTCTAGATACTCTCTAGAATCTTTTCTTTCTCTAGTAAATTAATTTCTTCTTGGGTTTCTTTAATTATCACATATAAATCTTCGTAAATCCATTCTCCATCTACCTTAATTCCTCTAACTACCAAAGTACCTTCTCCCTTATTTCCTCTTATAGGAATGGAAAAATCTACATTTCCATCGTCGTTAGTAAGAGAAATATTTCCAGAGGGAATTCTGTATTGTTCAATCGGTTCTCCTAAATTCTCAATAACCAATTTATTTTTAGATGCTTGTTCAATAGCATATTCAACAGGGGTTGAATTTGTCATTATTTTTGACACTCCAAAAAATGCCGCTCCTACACCTAAAACAATTAATAAAATAAACCCTAGGCACCCCGTTAATGGTATAAACCACAACCAATTTCTTCCAAACCAACTTTTTTGACGTTGCTCACTCATAACTTTAATAATTTTATACCAAGATAAATATTTTTATTTTCTTTAGAATACTTGATTTTACCTTTATTTTTGCTGAAATTTTATCGTGTTGAAAGAACTCATCTCAATAACATCATTTGCTTCTGTTTCTGCCTTAGGAAGTACTCCTGAAAAAATATGGGAGTGTTATCTAAATAATCAACATTTTTTAAGTTTTAAAGACTTTGAAGATTCCAAAGCATGGGTAGCACAATTACCTGATGAAGATAAACGTGCTATTGAAGGTGTTAGAAACTCTGATAATAAATACAAAAATTTAGACCCGTCTGTTTTGTACACTCTTTTTGTTGCTAGAAAAGCAATGGAACAAACAAACTGGAAAGCTTCTGATAACTTCGGAATTAATATTGGTTCTTCTCGTGGCGCAACTTCCTTGTTTGAAAAATACCACAAAGAATTTTTAGCAACAGGTAAATCATCTACATTAAGCTCTCCAACAACTACCTTAGGAAATATCTCTTCTTGGATAGCTCACGATTTGCAAAGTAACGGGCCAGAAATTTCACATTCCATTACCTGTTCAACAGGATTACACTCCTTGTTAAATGGAATTGCTTGGTTACAATCGGGGATGTCAGAAAAATTTATGATTGGTGCTAGCGAAGCTTCATTGACCGATTTTACCATCGCACAAATGCAGGCTTTAAAAGTATATTCCAAAGAAAAAAACGGATATCCATGTAAGGCTTTTGACTTAAATAAAACGAAAAACACCATGGTGTTGGGAGAAGCTGCTTCGGTATTTTGTTTAGAACAAGGAGAGAAAAAAAATGCCTTAGCTTTTATTGAAGGAATTGGATATGCTACCGAAGTTCTAAAACACAACACCTCTGTAACCACAAACGCTGAGTGTTTTCAAAAATCGATGAAAATGGCTTTAGGAACAATTTCTCCTGATGAAATTGACGCCATTGTAATGCATGCACCAGGAACCATTAAAGGAGATCAGTCTGAAATTAATGCAATTCAAAAAGTATTTTGTAACAAAACTCCTTTTTTAACTACTAATAAATGGAAACTTGGTCACACTTTTGGTGCTTCTGGCTTGTTAAGTTTAGAGTTAGCAATGTTAATGATACAACATCAACAAGTAATTGAAGTTCCTTTTACTGAACCTCAACAAGCTCCTAAAAAACTCAATAAAATATTAGTAAATGCTGTTGGTTTTGGGGGGAATGCGGTTTCTGTTTTAATTACAACGAAAAACACTTAAAAGCAATCGATAAAGGCAATTCTCCTTCCGAAGAAAAATAAGACTCATAAAATTCCGCTTTCGAAGCGGAATTTTTTATTTTTACCACCACAAACAACTCGAATTTATGACTGAAATTAGACACGATTGGACGAAAGAGGAAATTCTAGAAGTATACAACAAGCCTTTAATGGAGCTTTTGTATGAAGCTTCAACTATGCATAGAAAATATCACGACCCAAACACTGTACAAGTAAGTACCTTAATTTCTATTAAAACTGGTGGATGCTCTGAAGACTGTGGATATTGTCCGCAAGCAGCACGTTATCATACCAATGTTGAAGGAAATGATTTGATGACTGTAAACCAAGTAAAAGCACAAGCCTTACGCGCAAAAGAAGGTGGTTCATCAAGAGTTTGTATGGGAGCAGCTTGGAGAAATGTAAAAGACGGACCTGAATTTGACCAAGTGTTAGAAATGGTGCGTAGTATTAATAAACTAGACATGGAAGTTTGTTGTACGTTAGGAATGGTGACTGAAAACCAAGCAAAGCGTTTAGCTGAAGCTGGTCTGTATGCATACAACCATAACATTGATACTTCAGAGGATTATTACGACGATGTAATTTCTACTCGTGCCTTTAAAGATAGAGTAGATACGATTGAAAATGTACGTAAAACAAATGTAACTGTTTGTTCTGGGGGAATTATTGGTATGGGAGAATCGTTAGAAGATAGAGCGGGAATGCTTGAAACCTTAACTCGTTTTTCTCCACACCCTGAGTCTGTACCTATTAACGCATTAGTAGCAGTAGAAGGTACTCCGTTAGAAGAGCAACCTCCTGTAAACATTTTTGAAATGGTTCGTATGGTAGCTACGGCTCGTATCGTATTACCAGACTCACAAGTGCGTTTATCAGCAGGTAGAACGCAAATGAGTAGAGAAGGTCAAGCAATGTGTTTTTTTGTAGGAGCTAATTCAATTTTTGCTGGAGATAAATTATTAACTACTCCAAACCCTGACATTAACGAGGATATGAAAATGTTTGAAGATTTAGGGTTAAACACTCAGAAACCGTTCTTTAAACACGAACAACGAGAATCTGTTGAAGCAGAGAATTCTCAATACGAAGCATTGGGTGAAAAACCAAAATGGACGAGACCAGATCATAAGATTGAACGTAACGAACAAAAAAAGCAAGAGGCTAAAGAAGTAAGAGCCTAATTAAATAAAAAAAACGTCAAATTAATTTGACGTTTTTTTTTGTCATTTTAATAAATAGTTCCATTCCTTGTCTGCTTCCCGATGAGTTGTAACAAGGTTCCATACTTCCTTTAAAATATGGTATAAAGTATCCTTCATATTCTTTTTTACTTCCTCCAAAAGGCGGATGGTCTTCATTTAGTACTGCATCAAACAGCAAGCCAACTAACTTTCCCTCGTCGGTTAATAATTCATTTACTTTTTGCACATACTTTGGTCGTAATTCAGGATTTATAGCGCAGAAAAAAGTTTGTTCAACAATTACATTAAAAGAACTTTTTAAATCGAAAAAATCAGCATGAATTAAATTTTCTTTTGGAAAGTTAGGAACTCTATTTTGTATTCTTTTTAAAGGTTCTTCAGCAATATCAACTACAAAAACATTCTTAAATCCTTTGTTGAATAAATATTCCGCCTCGTATGAGTTCCCTCCTCCAGGTATTAAAATCCGAATGCTTTTATCTTCTAATTGACTAAAATATTCTTTTAACGGATTTGAAATCTCTCCTAAATCCCATCCAGTTTTATTATGTAGGTATTTATTGTTCCAAAACGTCTCGGATAATTCAATCATTGCATTGACTTTAATATACTCACAAATTTAAGAATAATGTATTTAGCCTTGTTGCTTATGTTAAAATTGATAGAAATAAAAAAGCGATGTTTTAAACATCGCTTTTTATTAGAAGTCAAACCCTATGTAAAACTGCCAGACTCTATTTTTGGGTTTATCTTCATCATAAATATCATTTAATCCTAAATGGTATCTTACTCCTAAACTTACTCCGCTATTTGTTTTAAAACCACCTCCAAAATTCAAACCCCAATCAAAATTTCTAGGATCAAACTCTTTTGAGGTATCATACAGTATAAAGCCACTATCAAAAATTTCTTTATGTGCTATTGAAAGCCCTATTTGAGGTCCTATCTCTAAAAAAAAGTTTTGTGATGGGTACAGTTTTACCATTAGTGGAAGGTTGATGTAATCTAACTTCTGTTTATATGTACCTCCTCCATCTATAATCTTATATCCTTGTTGCGAATACAGTAATTCCAATTGAAGTGAAACATTACTACCTATAAACGATTCTCCATAAAAACCTATATGAAACCCATGTAGTTGTGCTGTTTCAGAATCCCCATCAAAACTCACTGCTGATAAATTATATCCTCCTTTAATACCAACTTTAGATTTCTTATCATCATTTTGTGCGTATATAGACACACTAATCATTGCTATAAATAATAGTATTAACTGATTTTTTCTCATTTTTATCGATTTAGTTTTATAATCTACCTTCCTCCATTAGCTTGTAAATCTGCTATACATTGGCTATCTAAAGTTGGTATTTGATTTGATGAAAATATATTTCCTATACCTTGGCTTGTTTCCGCTGCCCAATACATTAAACAATTTTCCTCGTTACAGTGTTTCGGATGCTCCGCATCTTCATGATTAGACTGTAAAGGAGTTCCTAAATTTGTAAGTCCTAGAATATGACCAAATTCATGATGAATTACACTAGATTCTAACAAACTTCTTTCTGGTTCAAATGCACCATTACTTAGTTCTCTAATAGTTTCTTCAAAAATTACAAATGACGTATTATAGTATGCAGTACCTAAAACAAAAGAAGAATCTGAGTCTTTTGATGATTTACCATTTACAAATAATGCCCAAACCGCTATAGTATTTTGTGTATTATAATAAGTTCTGTACTGATTTTCTATAGCTACAATGTCATTAATTGTATATACTTCTTTTCCAGTATCAGGTATTAGTTTCGTATATAACTCTACTCCGTTTGATTTAAAAGTTCTTTCTTCAATAAAGCTTTTAAAATTATTCTTTGCTTCTTCTGTAGGCTCAAAACCTTCAATATAAGCTAGCTCTACAATCATCTTTTTATAGATATTGTCTGATAACAAATCATTTGCTGATACTCCTGTAGGTTTTCTATTCTCTTTTACAACCTCAACATCATCATTAACTATTGATTCACTTTCTGTAGAGCATGCCCCAAATAAAACACTGAATAGTAAAACTGTAAAAAACTTTTTTCTCATTATTATTCCTTTACCTTACTTACGTAATTTTATTATCGTTGATTTTTAAAACTTTAGGCTACTACTAGAGTAGCCATAAAGTTCCAAAATCAACTAATTTAAGAGTTCTTTAATTCTTTATATCTTTTTAAATGTTAGCGTTACTGAAGTATCTGTTTTACTTTGCAATGTTAACAAAGTACTTGTGTAAGTGGTTACAACCCATTCATTATTTAAAGCACTTACGGCTGTTCCAGTTCCAAATTCTACTTCTAAAAGTACTCTGGTATCTGAATCTACATCATATTCTCCTTCAATATCTTCTTGAGTTGTGTCAATAGTGTTTTTTACTATCAATTTTTCATCATTTGTAAACTCTATAGTATATGCAGCAAAGTCTTCTACTTTATCTACACCACCTGTAACAAAGCTTTCTACTTTAAAAGTAGCTTTACTAACTATACTTTCTAATTCATCAGCTGACTCTTCTGCCGCTTCTTCTGCTTCTTCATAAGAAATACACTCTTCAACAGCATCTTCAAACTCAGAGTCATTATTAATTTCTACCGATGTACCATCACTTAAAGTTACAGTTATTGGATATTTTACAGAAAATAAGTCGTCTGAATCTAAATCATCTACAAAACTATACAACTGCTCTTCTGATTCTATTACAACAGCACCTGTTTGCTCTAAATTAATATCATAAGTTAGAATTGATATTGGAAAATCTATTTTTGCACAAGAGATTGCATCTTCCATATCATCAGAAGCTTCATCACATTTTCTATTTAATTCTTCTAATTCAGTTTGTGATGTAATGCTAACTTCTGTATAGTCGTTTAACTTTACTTTTATTGGAAACTTAAACGCTACTGTATCATCATCATCATTAAATTCATCTATTATTTCTAAAGCTAACTCATAATCTACTTCATTTTTTATGATTATTTCAATCCCATTCACAGTTGCTGTAACTGGAAATATCAACTCTGCACATGAATTTCCATCTAAAAAATCGTCTTTACCTCCATCATTCATTCCTGTTCGTTTAAACTTTTTTGCAACTTCAGAAGTTGGAGCAATCGCATTTGGATTATTTCCTATTTGTTCGTTTTCTTCTGATTGACAAGAGGTAAAAATTGTCAAAGTAGTTAATGTAATTATGGTTACTAATTTTATCGTTTTCATCTTAATAAATTTTAATTTTTTAAACATTTATTTTTTGAGCTCTTTCTGTCCTTTAGAAAACTATAAATCGTTTTACCCTACCTTTGTTTTCGATTTTTTTTCTATTTTAACTCTATAAAAGCATTCATATGTCTAAAAAATCATTATGTAACGAGGAAGATTTTAATGAATTCTACAAAACTAATATTCAATTCGTTACAAACTTCTCATCTTATAAATCTAATGATAAAGATACTGCCCTAGATTTAATACAAGAAGCTTTTTTAAAAATGTGGGAAAAATGTTCAGAAATATCATATGAAAAAGCAAAATCATATTTATTTACCAGTGTAAACAACCTTTTTTTAAACAAATTGAAGCACGAAAAAGTTGTTTTAAATTATGCTAAAAACACTCCTTATTTAGATATAAATAATCAGAGTCCGGAGTATTTATTAGAAGAAGAAGAATTTAAAAACAAATTAAAAAATGCTATTGAAAACTTAACAGAAGCTGAGCGAGAAGTTTTTTTAATGAATAGAATAGATGGTAAAAAATATCGAGAAATTGCTGAGTTATTAGGTATCTCTCAAAAAGCTGTTGAAAAAAGAATGTCTTCAGCATTAAAAAAACTAAGATCTAAAATAGAATTATTGTAAGGGTAGGGAAATTTACTTCTTTATTGTCTAAAAGTTAGTTAAGCACAAAATGAAAGATGAACAATACATATTAAAATGGTTAAACGGAGAAATATCTGATGAAGAACTGTCTCTACTAAAACAAGATAAAAACTTTAAAAATCTTGAAAAAATAGCACATTATTCTTCACAAATAGAAACCCCTAAAGTGGATCTTGAAAAGGCTCTTAAAGAATTTGAATTGAGAAAAGTTGCTACTAAAAAAAGCAAGGTTGTTCCTTTAAACTACAAGAACTTTTATAAATATGCTGCCGCAGTTATTGTTTTACTAGTTTCTTCTTATTTCTTACTTTTCAATAATTCAGTAAACTTTAGTACGCAATATGCAGAAACAAAAACCTTTAACTTACCAGACGAATCTGAAGTGATTTTAAATGCAAATTCTACTGTATCTTTCAACAAAAAGGATTGGAAAAACAGTAGAGACATACAACTTAAAGGAGAAGCTTTTTTTAAAGTCAAAAAAGGAAAATCTTTTACCGTAAATACTTCTGTTGGAAAAATTACTGTTTTAGGAACCCAATTTAACGTTAAAGAAAGAAATAATTATTTTGAAGTAAAAACCTACGAAGGTTTAGTTAGTGTAAACTACAACAACTCACTAATTAAATTAGCTAAGGGGAAAATATTTAAGGTTATAAATGGTAAAATTGACACTTTAAATACTTTTAATATTAATAATAAATCTTGGTTACAAGATGAGTCTAATTTTAAAAGTACTCCTTTACAATTTGTGCTAGACGATTTACAAAACCAATATGGTTATGTTATAAAAACTAAGGGTGTTAATTTAGAACAACTTTATACAGGTGGTTTTACCCATAAAGACATAAATGTAGCTTTGCAAGCAGTTACAATTCCCTTACAATTATCATATAAAATAGAAGAAAAAAGAATCACTATTTACAAGAATGGTCAATAAAAAAACTACTTTTTTATTTCTCTTCCTATTTTCCTTTGCTATCAAGGCACAGGACATTATTACCAAAACTTTACTGAAAGATGTCTTAGTTGAAATTGAAAAAAAGCATCAGGTAACTTTTACTTATTCCGATAAGGATTTAGAAAATGTATACATTGCTAAACCTGATGATAGCTTATCATTATCTGAAACTATAAACTACTTAGAGTCTGTTACCATCTTTAATTTTAAAACTTTAGATAATCAGTTTATTACTGTATCATACTTGGAAAAGAAAATTCCTATTTGTGGAACGATAGTAGATAGTAACACACTTGATCCATTGGTTTTAGCTACTATTTTAGTTAACAATACTAATAATGGGACTACATCTGATGATAATGGTGAATTCAATATCAATTCAGTTCCTGCGAATGAAAACATTACTATTTCTTATGTCGGATACAAACCTGTTACACTACCAGCAAAAGATTTATTCTCTCAAAACTTATGTAAAGAAATACACCTAGAAAGTTTGTCAGAAGAGTTATCAGAAGTAATTATTCCTAACTTTTTAACTACTGGTCTTCAAAAAAACATTGATGGAAGTACTGTTTTAAAAACTAAAAAATTTGGAATCCTTCCAGGTTTAATAGAACCCGATATTTTAAAAACTATTAAAGTACTTCCTGGTGTAGAAAGTGTGAATGAAAGTGTATCGAACATCAATGTTCGAGGAGGGACAAACGATCAAAACTTAATGCTTTGGGATGGAATTAAAATGTATCACACAAGTCATTTTTTTGGTCTAATCTCTGCGTATAATCCGTATTTAACTGAAAAAGCTACAGTGACCAAAAATGGTACAAGTACAAAATTTAGCGATGGTGTTTCAAGTACTGTAAACATGCAAACAAACAACAAAATTACGGATACGTTTTCTGGAGGTGCTGGTTTTAATTTACTTAGTGCTGATGCTTTCGTGCAAGTTCCTATAGCTAAAAAATTAGGAATCCATGCCTCAGCAAGAAGATCTTACACTGATTTTTTTGACACCCCAACCTATGACAAGTACTTTAGTAGAAGCTTTCAAGAAAACTCCATAGCTTCCAACAAAGAAAATGAAACTTCAACTGATTTCTATTTTTATGATTATTCTTTTAAAGTATTGTACAATATAAATCAAAATCATTTATTAAGAGCGAACTTAATAAACATCAAAAATAACTTAGAGTACACAGAAGAATATGCAAGCGATGATTCAACAGTAGAAGAAAACAGCAATTTAAAACAAGAAAACATTGGAGCAAATATTAGTTGGAATGCCACTTGGTCACCTGACTTTTCTACAGAGTTCTCTACCTTTATTTCAAATTATAAAATAAACTCATCAGATTTCAATAAAGAAACAGATCAATTTCAAACTCAGTTCAACAATGTTTTAGAAACTGAAATTAAGTTTAGTACTAACCTTCGTTTTTCAGAGGCTTTTCAACTTACTAATGGTGTTGTTTTTAATGAAATAGGTGTTGCTAATAAAACAACAGTAAATGCTCCTACATACTCTAAATCTGTAAAAGAAGTTTTACTTAAATCTGCCCTTTTTTCTGAAGTAACTTATCGCAAAAACAATACGTATGCAAGAGTTGGTTTTCGTGCAAATTACTTTCACGATTTTAATAAACTTATCATAGAACCCAGAATTAACCTAAAACAACAACTTACTAATAGTTTATTTTTAAAATTAGAAGGAGAGTTTAAAAACCAAACAACTACACAAAAAATAGACTTTCAAGATAACTTTTTAGGTATTGAAAAAAGAAGATGGGTTTTGGCTGACGATGATAAAACTCCAATTATTAAAAGTAAGCAAGTTTCTTTTGGTGCTGAATACTCTAAAAATAATTTACAGATAGACATTACAGGGTTTTATAAGTTTGTTAATGGTATAACCGTTGCTAATCAAGGTTTTTACAACAATGTACAAACGCTGAATTCTATAGGAGAATACAAAGTAAAAGGCATTGAATTTTTAATTAACAAAAAAACTAAAAAATTTAGCAGCTGGTTGAGTTATACTTTTGCTAAAAACAACTATACTTTTAAAACCTTTACACCAGACACTTTTCCTAGTAGTTTAGATATTACACACTCTTTCAGTAGTGCTGTAAATTATAATATTACCAATAACATCAAGTTCTCTCTTGGGGGTATTTTGCGCTCAGGAACGCCATATACTAAACCTATAAAAGATCATGAAACAATACAAGACGGTAACAGAACTATAGTAAACTATGATAACCCTAACAAAGAAAGGCATACAAATTTCTTTAGAATTAATGCTTCAGGAAGCTATGATTTCAATCTTTCAGAAGACCTAAAGTCTACTATAAGAATTGGTTTCACCAATGTTACTAATAGAAAAAATATAATAAACACGTATTATGTTGTTGATGAAAACAACATAAACAATGCTAAGGAAATAAATACCTACTCATTACCCTTTACTCCTAATCTTAGCTTTAGAATCAATTTTTAAACACCATTAAAGGTTGACCTAATTTTTTAACATTGTTAACTCAAAAAAACGTCGTAACAATTTCTTAACTTTGCTTCTCGAAAAAATTGAATGTATGGGATTACAGTTGCAACAAATAGACAGAGTAGAAACCATTACTAAAGAAGACTTCATAGAAAAATACTTCAAGCCTCAAAAACCTGTAGTTATTGAGCGTTTTATTGAAGATTGGCCAGCATATTCCAAATGGTCTTTAAATTATATGAAAGAAGTAGCAGGTGACAAAACTGTTCCTTTATACGACGATAGGCCTGTGGACTATAAGGATGGTTTTAATGAGCCTCATGCAACCATGAAAATGAGTGAGTATGTAGATTTACTTAAACGTGAGCCTACTAAATTTAGAATTTTCTTATGGAATGTTTTAAAAGAAGTTCCACAACTACAAAAAGATTTCTCTTTTCCAGATTTTGGTTTACGTTTAATGAAAGGTTTACCAATGCTTTTTTTTGGAGGACGTGATTCGTATACATTTATGCACTACGATATTGATTTAGCAAATATTTTTCATTTTCATTTTGAAGGAAAGAAGAGATGTATTTTGTTTGATCAAAAACAAAATAAATTCTTGTATAAAATTCCTCATTCATTAATTACTCGTGAAGATATTGATTTTAACGATCCTGATTTTGAAAAATGGCCTGCACTTAAAAACGCTAAAGGTCATGTTGCTGAAATTGAGCATGGTAATGTATTATATATGCCTGAAGGATATTGGCACTATATGCGTTATTTAACTCCTGGTTTTTCAATGAGTTTACGTGCTATTGCTCGTAACCCTAAAAACTTAGGAAAAGCCGTTTACAATCTTTTTGTTATGCGTACGATAGATAATGTTATGCGCCGTATTAAAGGTCAAAAATGGATTGACTGGAAAAACGAACAAGCTGTTGTTAGAACAAATAAAGCAAATAATATTGCATCATAAAAAAAGCGCCGATTGGCGCTTTTCTTTTTTATCCTTATTTTCCAAAGAGTCTTTGAAAAAAACTTTTCGTTTTGGTTTTTGTTTCTTTAATTTCACCTTTTGCTTCTTCAGCAAAATCAACTGCATGTTCACTAACTTCTCCAACAACCTCAGAAGCTTTCTCTGTTAAATCAGATAACACTTCTTTAGCTTCATCAGCTAATTCGTTTGCTTTAACTTTAGCTTTTTGAACATTTTTATCAGAAACAATTTCTTCAACTTTTTCTTTTACATCTTCTACCATGTCTACTAAATGCTCACTTACTTCTCCAGCCAACTCACTTGCTTTTTCTGTTACGTTATCCATAACTTCTTTAGCTTTATCTAAGTTATCCTTTGTATTTTTATCATCAGACATAGTATAGAATATTAAAAAAGAATGTTTAGAACCAACCTTTTTGATTCACTTGATAAGTTTCTACAAACTCCTCATCAGATTTTGTTAAATACATAATTCCTTCTATTAAACCAATTATGCTACTTATAAAACCACCCATCCCACAAGTTAAGATAGTTATTAACAACATTATTACACCTTCTTTAGTATATCCTAACACAAATTTATGAACTCCAAAAACACCTAAAAGGATACCTAAAACACCTGCTAACACACGTTTACTTTCTTGATTAGGAACAGTATTCCCATTTTCATCAATTACATTCATTTTTTTATTTCTTTATTTATTAGACGGTGCTAAATTTATAAAAAAGCTTCGTCTTTTGGCTCCCATAGTTCAATTTTATTTCCATCTAAATCTACAACCCATCCAAACTTGCCATAATCGTACTCTTCTACCTTGTCCATAACAGTGACTCCTTTTTCTTTTAGTTCTTCTAGTAATTCTACTAAATTTTCTACTCGATAGTTAAACATAAAGTCTTTTTTAGAAGGTTCAAAGTAATTAGTGTCTTTACTAAACGGACTCCATTGTGTTGAAGCTTTTTTACCTTCATTATCTTTCCACCAAAAAGTACAACCCCAATCATCGGTATTAAAGCCCAAGTTGTTCTTATACCAATCTTTTGTTGCTTTAGTATCTTCGGTTTTAAAGAAAACTCCTCCTATTCCTATTACTCTACCTTTTTTCTTCATTCTATTTCTTTTTTATTACGGATTCATAAATATTTATCCATTCATCAACGGATATTTTTGTACATAGTTTCGCAACTAATTCATACGGAATATCATCCATCTTTTTAAAACGGATACAACTTTTACCCATATCTAGCTTTCTTTTAGAGTGTTTAGGATATTCTGCTACAAACCAATCGTGTAACTCTTTTTCAGCATAAATTCCACTATGATAAAGATTCACTGAGTTTTTTTGTGAAGCCAAATTTATAAAAGGCAAGGGGAGTTTTGGGTCACAATGGTAACCATTCGGGTATTTTGAGTGTGGAACATAATAACCAATCATATTATAATTGATTCCTTCTTCAAATCCTTTAGGTAAGTTTTTACGAATAACTGTCTGTAGTTTTTTTACTACTTCTTGCCTTTCATTTGGTAATTGACTAATGTATTCTTCTACTGTAGATGCTTCGTATTTCATGTTTCATGAATTTGAAGCTACAAGTTAACAAAATTTTGCTTTGATTTTATCTACAATAGTCTGTGCTAGTTTTTCTTTACTTTCTATAGTCCAACCTGCAACATGAGGAGAAAGCAACACATTTTCAGCATTAATTAAATACTTTAATGCTTTAGGCATTTCTTGATCTGTAAATAAGTTTTCAAAAGATTTTTTTTCATACTCCAATACATCTAATCCTGCTCCCAAAATTTTCTTTGATTCTAACGCCGTTACCAAATCTTTTGTAACTACTGATTTTCCTCTAGCTGTATTGAGTAGCCAAAAAGGGTTTATAAAACCACTAATAAACTTATCATTTACCATATTCAAAGTAAGTTCAGTTTGAGGGGTATGTAAACTCAGCACGTCAACTTTTTCTTGTAACTCTTTTAAAGAAACTTGTTTACAATTTTCATCACCAACATTTGGTTTAATATCATAACAAATTGTCTCTACATCGAAACCTCGGAGTTTTTTAGCAAAGGCTTTCCCCATGTTTCCGTAACCTATAATTCCAACTATTTTTCCATCTAGTTCAACACCTCTGTTTTCTTCACGAAGCCATTTTCCTTCTCTCACCTCTGTATCTGCCTTATTAAGCTTGTTAAATAAGGAAAGTAACATTCCCAACGCATGTTCTCCTACAGCGTTTCTATTCCCTTCTGGTGCTGAAATTAAGTGTATTCCTTTCTTTTCAGCATAATCACAGTCAATATTTTCTAAACCTGCTCCAACACGTCCTATAAACTTCAGGTTTGTCGCTTTATCTAAAAATAATTTATCAATAGTAAATCGACTACGGATGATAATTCCGTCATACTCGTGAATTTTGTCTTCAATTTCTGTTTTTGAAGAGGTATAATCTTCATAATTTTCAAAACCGAAATCCTTTAGTTGATTTATTAAAAGAGGGTGATTGGTGTCTAAATGAAGTATTTTCATTTTTAAAATATATTCTAAAACAAAAAAGTCTTCCTTAGGAAGACTTTTATATTAATACTGTTCTTCTTCGTTTGGAAAGTCTTGACTCTTTACATCTGTAATATACTGTTCAAATGCATTTGTCATTCCTGTATATAAATCTAAATATCTACGTAAAAAACGAGGATTGAACTCGTGTGTCATTCCTAACATATCATGAGTTACTAACACTTGCCCGTCTACTCCTGCTCCTGCTCCAATTCCTATAACTGGTATAGTTAAAGCTTCAGCTACTTTTTGAGCTAATTTAGCAGGTACTTTTTCAAGTACAAGTGCAAAACATCCTAATCTTTCTAACATTAAAGCATCTTTCATTAACTTTTCTGCCTCTTCTTCTTCTTTTGCTCTTACGGTGTAAGTTCCAAATTTATAAATAGATTGTGGTGTTAATCCTAAATGTCCCATTACAGGTATTCCTGCATTTAAAATTCTTTTAATAGAGTCTTTTACTTCTTTTCCTCCTTCTAATTTAATCGAATGCCCACCACTCTCTTTCATTATACGAATTGCAGAACGTAACGCTTCTTTTGGGTCTGATTGATAGCTACCAAAAGGTAAATCAACTACCACTAAACAACGATCAATTCCTCTTACCACTGAGCTTGCATGATAAATCATTTGATCTAATGTAATAGGTAATGTAGTTTCATGACCAGCCATTACATTTGATGCTGAATCACCTACTAAAATCACATCTATACCTGCACCGTCAACGATTTTTGCCATGGTATAGTCATAAGCTGTAAGCATTGAGATCTTCTCTCCATTTGCTTTCATTTCAACAAGAGATTTAGTGGTAATTCTTTTATATTGTTTTTTTGCTACTGACATTTCTTTTGTTTTATGGATTGTAAAAATACATAATTATTCAATGGTTTTATTTATTATAGACCTATAAGCGTTTCGTTTTTTACTTTTTTCAATCTCGTTAATCTTCTGTTAATTAAACTTTATCCGTTTATTTTTTTAATAGTTTTACCTAACTAAACCAAACTAACATGCAAAAAATATTTACTCTATTAATTGTTTTTGTCCTTTCAACAGTTGTTAGTGCGCAAGAAAACTCAGAAAAGAAAGCTATTAAAAATACTATTGAAAATTTTTTTGATGGATTACATAAAGGTGATAGTACACTTGTAAGTTCTACTCTTAACTCTGCGATTAATATTAAAACTACTTTTACAAATAAAGAGGGGGGAAATGTTTTAGTTACTGAAAGTAAGACTAAACTACTTACCAATATTGCTAATAAAAAACCTGAGCATGCCTGTTTAGAGAAATTATTGTCATGGGATATTAAAGTTGATGGTAATTTAGCTTCTGTTTGGACACCTTATGAGTTTTATTTAAATGGAAAGTTTAGTCATTGTGGGGCAAATTCTTTTCAACTTTTTAATAATAACGGAAAATGGGAAATCATTTATTTAGTTGACATGAGACGTAGAGGTAATTGTGAAGCTCTTAAACAATAGTTTTTATGAAAAAAATTGGGTTTCTATTTTTATTTATTTCTTGCTTTACTTTTGCACAAAGTCCTAAATTATTTCTACCTGAATTGTTTAATGGATTACCTAATGTTAGAGATTTTTCAATGAGTAAAAATGAAAATGAATTTTATTTTACTGTTGAAAGTTATTTAAAGGAGTACTCTTTTATTGCCTACTCAAAAAAAGTAAACAACAAATGGCAAAAACCTGAAGTTGTTAGTTTTTCAGGTCAATATAAAGACTTAGAACCTTTTTTATCTCCAGATGGGTTGAAGCTTTTCTTTGCTTCTAATAGAAAAAATAATGACTCTGGGGAGGTAAAGGAAGACATGGATATTTGGTATGTAACACGAAAGACTCTGTCTGATAATTGGTCTAACCCTATAAATATAGGCTCTACAATTAATACTTCTGCCAATGAATTCTACCCTTCAGTTACAGATAAAGGAGATTTATTTTTTACAGCAGAATATGAAAACTCTAAGGGTAAAGAAGATATTTATGTAAGTAGACTTATTAATGGTGTTTACACCAAACCTGTTTCCCTTGATGCTGGAGTAAATTCTGAAAAATATGAATTTAATGCCTTTGTTGCACCTGATGAAAGTTTTATAGTTTTTACTTCTTACGGTAGAAAAGATGATTTCGGGAGGGGTGATTTGTATATAAGTAGAAAAGGAGATAATAACGAATGGTTACCAGCGAAACACTTAACTAATATCAATTCAAAAAGATTAGATTATTGTCCTTTTGTAGATCTTGTAAATAATAAAATTTACTATACAACCAGTAAAAGTAAAATCTCAAATAAATTAAATGAAAAGAAAAATTTTAAAGAAATAATTGATTTTATTCAAAAAAATCCTAACGGACTAAGTAGGGTTTATGTTACTTATTTCACCAAAAAATAACTTATCTTTGATTTAATGAATCTAACAAATCCTTCAAATACTTTATTTCCTGATAAATGGGTAGACAATTACGCTGACTACTTGTTTAATTACGCTATTGTACGTGTAAACAATTCAAATATTGCTAAAGATTTGGTGCAGGAAACTTTTTTTGCAGGATTAAAATCAGCAAAGAATTTTGAAGGGAAGTCTACAGAACGAACATGGTTAGTTTCTATTTTAAAAAGAAAAATAATCGATTACTACCGAAAAATAAACTCAAAAAAAGGACAAGCTGAAGTACGAATGAGTTTTTATGATAGTGGAGAAAATGAAGGAGATTGGATTGAAGAACGAGTGCCACAAACCTGGGGTAACGATGCTGACAAGGATATTGAAAATGAAGAGTTAAAAAACCAACTAGATTGGTGTATTGATAACCTTCCTGAAAAGTATGCTATGGTATTTAAAATGAAAACCATACAACAGTTTGAAACTGAAGATATTTGTAAGGAGCTAAATATTTCTCCGTCAAACCTATGGGTTATCATTCATAGAGCAAGAACACAATTAAGAGGCTGTATGGAAAAAAATTGGTTTAATAAGTAAAAAAATAATGTTTAAATTTTTTAAAATTACATGTGATGAGGCCACAACCATTTGCGACAAAAGTCAATATGGAGAAGCTTCAGTATATGAAAAATTACAACTTAATTGGCATTTATTTGTATGTAAAGTATGTGCTTTATATTCTAAGCAAAACAGAAAAATGTCACAAATTTTAAAAGTAAAAACTAATAGCTGTAATAAAGATAAAATTTGCTTGTCAAGCAAAGACAAAGAAGAATTAAAAGAACAATTAAGCAAGCTTAATTAGACAATTTTGGTTTTTTTAAAAAAACCATTTTTTGATTTTTTGTTAGATTGAAACGGAATTTATTATAGTGATAAATTCCGTTTTTTTAATTTTGCACACTAAAAATGACTTATATGCACTTTTTACCTGAAGAATTAGATAATTATGTTGTTAAACACTCTCAAGCTGAACCCAAAATACTACAAGAACTAAGTAGAGAGACTTGGCAAAAAGTATTAAATCCTCGCATGTTAAGCGGAGCTTTTCAAGGAAGAGTTTTATCTATGATTTCAAAATTAATTCAACCTAAATCAATTTTAGAAATTGGCACCTATACAGGCTACTCTGCTTTATGTTTAGCAGAAGGGTTATCAAAAGAAGGAATGCTTTATACAGTCGATAAAAATGAAGAGTTAGAAGAACTTCAATACAAGTATTTTCAAAAGTCTGAATATAAAAACCAAATAACCCAATATGTTGGTAATGCTTTGGATATTATTCCTACTATTGATTCTAAATTCGATTTAGTATTTATAGACGCCGACAAGTCTAATTATGTAAATTACTTCCATTTAATCATTGAAAAAATGAATAAAGGTGGCGTTATTTTATCTGACAATGTCTTATGGAGTGGGAAAGTCGTTGAAGAACTAGACCCTAAAGATGTTGATACTAAAATTCTTTTAGAGTATAATAGACTTTTAAATGAAGATAGTCGCTTAGAAACCGTATTACTACCTATAAGAGACGGATTAACTATTAGTAGAGTTATTTAAAACAAAAAGCAAACCATATGGTTTGCTTTTTGTTTTTATTTATAATAGAGGCTTAATTATAAGTTAACCTTTCGACTACAAATAGTTCTTTTTCATAATCTTTAATAAAACTATCTATTTGTTCTTTTTGTATTCCTGGAACACATATAATATGCGCCATGTTATTTTCTGAGGCTAATTGATGTTTTTTACATAAAGCTTCTGAAGGTTTTTCTAAAACTACCGTTAATGCCTCATTATTTCTCCACGCGTTAACTCCTATTTCTTTTAACCTTCTCTCTGTATATGCTGCTAATTCTTGAGCCTTTTTTGTTCTTACAGCTAAACCTTCTTTCCCGTGCTTTTCTATAAAAGACCATAATAGTAATGGTGTTAATCCATTTCTAGAACCTGTTATTGTTGTATCTAAAGTTCCAACATACGAAACTGAGTTCACAATTCTATCTCTGTGTTTCCTTTTTGCCAAAACAATTCCACAAGGAATAGGCCCTCCAATAAATTTATGTCCTGATATAGAGATACTATCTATTCCTTCTGAAAAATCAAATTTTGGCTTTGGTTCAACAAAAGGAGCAATACATCCTAAAAAAGCCGCATCACAATGAATATAATAATCTTTAATAGCGTACTTTTTAATAATGCCTTTTATTTTATCTAAATCATCCACAGCTTCTGTCATTGTTGTACCGATATTTAAAAAGAAAACAGCTGGTTTATCTCTATGAAGCGTTATAAGACTTTCTAAATCATCATAATCAATTTCTCCATTCTCCTGACTTCTTACAACTATATTTTTTAAGTTTAACAAGTGTAGATTCTTTTTAACACTGTAATGTGTAGACTCACTATAATAAACTACTGGATTATTAAAACTTTCTCTTGCCAAATACAAACCATACAGGTTGCCTTCTGTTCCTCCATTGGTAATATAACCCCACACGTCTTTAGTTGAAGAAGATAAGATATCAGCAAAGAAACTAACAACTTCTCTTTCTATATCTTTTGTATCTATTGATAAGGTTGAAGGAGATTCTGGATCACCTACATTATTAATACATAAATTTAAAAAAGGTGCAAACTCACTGTAGTTAAAATCTTTTGCCAAAGGATAACCTAAAAAATTAGATGAAGCTTCACTAATTCTATCATAAACTTCTTTTATTCTACTCATATCTACCTATTTTAAACGTTATTGAATTACTTAACAAATATATTATTAAAGAATAAAAAACTATTTAATAAGGTTAAATAAAGAAAAATAAACTAAATTTATTCGATATAAAGTATTAAATACTTTTATAGAGTACTAAAGTAATTTAAAACAGAAAAACTTACCATGCACCAATTAGATGATGTAGATAAAAAGCTACTAGATGAGTTACAAAAAGACTGTAAACAATCAATAAAACAACTAGCTAGCAAAGTAAACCTATCCATTACTCCAACTCATGAACGTATTAAAAAAATGGAGGTTAATGGAATAATAGATAAATATGTTGCTCTATTAAATTTAGAAACTGTTGATAAAAGTTTAATTGTATATTGTCAAGTAACTCTTATAAAACATCAAGAAAGTGCTTTTAAAGAGTTTGAAAAGTATATGTCTAAAATTGAAGAAATTATAGAAGTTTCTTATATAGCTGGAGTTTATGACTTCTTGTTAAAAATTGTATTGAAAGATATGAATGAGTATCAAGATTTTGTATTAAAAAGACTATCACAATTAGAAGTTATTTCTAATATTCAAAGTTCATTTGTAATGAAACAGGTAAAAAACACTACAAAAATAAAGCTTAGATAATGTTTCTTATTATTGTAGCTTAACGACTTCTTTTTATTGGACCTGTGAAATCATCAATATTATCTTTAACATCGTTAATTTCATTATTTATATCCTTAACAAAGTCAGTATCTATCCCTTGATTTTTCGCACTATCATTAATCTCTTTTTTAATATCATTAGTAGCGTCTTTAATTTGACGTATACCTTTTCCAAGCCCTCTTGCTATTTCGGGTATTTTATCTGCCCCAAATAACATGACTACAATTAACAAGATTACAAAAATCTCAGGTCCTCCAATAAATAAAAATATTCCATTCATCACTGCAAAGATAATTAAATTCAATCTGGTATTCTTTACTGAATAAAAAAAAGCCAAACAATATTTGCTTGGCTTTTAATTTTTATAGCTAAAACGTATTAATCTGCAAGAATAATCGCTTTATTATCTTTCATTTCTATAGTTCCTGATTTGATTTTTAAAGTTAAAACTTTATCATCTTCTGGTAACCTTTCAATGCTTCCATGTAAATCATCAAAAACTAAATGATCTTGAGTATGTACATGTACTTTTACTTTTCCTTCTTTTAAAATAGACACAACTGGTGCGTGATTATTTAAAATTTGGAACTCTCCGTTTATACCTGGAACTACTACAGAGTCTACTTCTGATGAGAATAAAATAGCTTCTGGTGTTACGATCTCTAAAAACATAGTTTTATAGTATTGAGTATTGAATATTGAGTTTTTTAGAAGTACTCGCCTCTAAATTCTCATATATCATTACTGGGTTTATGCTTCAACTAACATTTTCTCTCCAGCATCAATTGCTTCTTGAATTGACCCTTTTAAGTTGAATGCTGCTTCAGGATATTTATCTAACTCACCATCCATAATCATATTAAATCCTTTGATCGTATCTTTAATATCTACTAACACTCCTTTTAAACCAGTAAACTGCTCAGCTACGTGGAATGGTTGAGATAAGAAACGTTGTACACGACGTGCTCTGTGAACTACTAATTTATCTTCTTCAGATAATTCTTCCATACCTAAAATTGCAATAATATCTTGTAATTCTTTATAACGTTGTAAAATTTCTTTTACTCTTTGTGCACAGTTATAATGTTCATCTCCTAAAATATCAGCAGTTAAAATTCTTGATGTAGAATCTAATGGATCTACCGCTGGGTAAATACCTAACTCTGCAATTTTACGAGATAATACAGTAGTTGCATCTAAGTGAGCAAACGTTGTTGCTGGTGCAGGGTCAGTTAAATCATCTGCAGGTACGTAAACCGCTTGTACAGATGTAATAGATCCTTTTTTAGTAGAAGTAATACGCTCCTGCATAGCTCCCATTTCAGTTGCTAATGTTGGTTGGTAACCTACCGCCGATGGCATACGACCTAATAATGCCGACACCTCAGAACCTGCTTGTGTAAAACGGAAGATATTATCAACAAAGAATAATACGTCTTTTCCTTGCGCTTCACCTGCTCCATCACGGAAATACTCAGCAATTGTTAATCCAGATAAAGCTACACGTGCACGTGCTCCTGGTGGCTCATTCATCTGACCAAATACGAATGTTGCTTTAGAACCTCTCATTCCAGGTTTATCTACTTTTGATAAATCCCATCCTCCTTCTTCCATAGAATGCATGAAATCATCACCATATTTGATAATTCCAGACTCTAACATCTCACGTAATAAGTCGTTTCCTTCACGAGTTCTTTCTCCAACTCCTGCAAATACAGATAAACCTCCGTGTCCTTTTGCAATGTTGTTAATTAACTCCTGAATTAATACTGTTTTTCCTACTCCTGCTCCTCCAAATAATCCAATCTTACCTCCTTTTGCATAAGGTTCAATTAAATCAATTACTTTAATTCCTGTAAATAATACTTCGGTAGAAGTTGATAAATCTTCAAATCTTGGTGCTTGACGGTGAATTGGTAAACCATCTTTACCTTCCTTAGGTAAATCTCCTAATCCATCAATTGCATCACCTGTTACATTAAATAAACGACCGTAAATATCGTTACCTATTGGCATTTGAATTGGGTTCCCAGTAGCGATTACTTCTGTACCTCTACTTAATCCATCAGTTGCATCCATAGATATTGTACGTACCGTATTTTCACCTATATGTTGTTGAACTTCTAAAACTAAAATAGAACCATCAGCTTTTTTAATTTCTAACGAGTCATAGATCTTTGGTAATTCAGCATTTCCTGTATTAAACTCAACATCGATTACTGGACCAATAATTTGAGAAACTTTACCTGTTATTGTAGACATTACTATATGTAATTAAAGTTATTTTATTTACTATATGAGTTTTAACTCATTTTTTCAAGGTGCAAAGGTAATTTTTTTAGTGGAATTTAAAAAACCTTTCGGGGTATTTTTCTATAAAAAAAAGCCTCACAAATGTGAGGCCTTTATTGATGTTATGATTGTAATTAAATTACTTTACTAATTTAATCTCAACACGTCTGTTTTCAGCTCTACCAGCTCTTGTTTTGTTATCAGCAATTGGGTAGTCTTCACCAAATCCAGCTGAAGTTAATCTTTTTGAGTCAACTCCACCTTTAGTGATTAAGTAATCTAAAACAGCTTTTGCTCTTTTTTCAGATAATCTTTGGTTTAAAGAGTTAGATCCTGAACTATCAGTATGCCCTTGGATGCTAAAGTTAGCTTTAGGGTATTCTTTCATAATTCCTGCGATTAAATCTAATTTACCAGTAACTCCTTTTCTAAATGAAGTCTTACCTGAGTTAAAGTAGATAGCTCTTGCGAACTCGTTTAATTTCTTAACAGCTTCTTCCTTGATTACTACTTCAGGACATCCGTTGTTAGATGCTACTCCTGCTTCATTTGGACACTTATCGTCTTTGTCTAATACTCCGTCTCCGTCAGTATCTGGCCAAGGACATCCGTTGTTAGCAGCTGGACCAGCAGTGTTAGGACACTTATCTTTTCCGTCTACAACACCGTCTCCATCAGCATCAGGACAACCGTTGTTAGCTTTAGTTCCTTTTTCAGTTGGACAAGCATCGTCTTTATCAGCAATACCATCACCATCACCATCAGGACAACCATTTAAAGCAGCTAAACCAGCAACTTCAGGACAAGCATCGTCAGAATCTTTGATTCCGTCTCCGTCAGTATCAGGACATCCGTTGAAT
This sequence comes from Tenacibaculum sp. SDUM215027, assembly GCF_050566205.1. NCBI lineage: Bacteria > Pseudomonadati > Bacteroidota > Flavobacteriia > Flavobacteriales > Flavobacteriaceae > Tenacibaculum > Tenacibaculum sp. SDUM215027. Next base: position 875,490 of record NZ_JBNXUE010000001.1, on the reverse strand, counting down.
TCTTTTAATCCAGCAACTTCAGGACAAGCATCATCTTTGTCATATACTCCGTCTCCGTCAGTATCTTTTCCTCCGAATTTAAATACTAAACCAATTGAGTGTTGGAAGTGATCTTTTACTTTATCAGCAAATTCTTTCTTTCCACCAGTTTGGAAGTTCATTCCTAAGTTGTCGTTAAACCAAACGTTGAATCCAGCACCAGCATTTAACATACCTTCACCTTGATCATCAATAGAAGTATAACCTCCACCAACATATACATAAGGATCCCACCAACCTGTATCACCTACTAAATTGTTTAAGTCATACTTAACATTAGCATCAATTGCCCAGTAAAGCATATCTGAATCATCCTCAGTAAAAACAGTTTCAATTTTATTTAACGATCCTGCTAATTGTAATGTAAAACCATCACTTAAGTATCTATCAACAGTTACTCTTGAAATTGATGGTAAGATATTCCAGTCACTAGTACCGATATAATCTTTAGCATAATCTCCAAATTCCGAAGGGATCCTAACGTCTACTGCGTTAACCCCGAAACCAACCGCCCAAGGGTTGTCTGAATCCTGTGCGCTAACGTTCACTGCAGCAAACGCAAATAAAGCCATCACAGCTAATTTTAATTGTTTCATTATTAAAAATTTAAATTAAAAGTTCGTTTATATATTACGCAAATGTAAGTTGTTCAAACTTATTTACAAAAACAAATCTACAAAAACTTACAATAAATGCAAGTTTTTGTACAAGATATTTATATCACTTTTAGCTCTTCCCCAACCTTGATAAATGCGTTTATTGCTCTATCTAAATGCTCTTTTTCATGAGCTGCAGATAACTGTACTCGAATTCTTGCCTGTTCTTTTGGCACTACCGGATAGAAAAAACCTATTACATAAATGCCTTCTTCTAACAACTTATTTGCCATATCTTGAGACAGCTTCGCATCATATAACATAACAGGTACTATTGCCGCATCAGCTCCAACTAAATCGAAACCTGCCTTTTCCATTTCAGTACGGAAATAGTTTGTATTCCATTCTAGCTTATCACGCAATGTTGTGTCATTTGATAATAAATCAAATACTTTTAACGAAGCGCCTACAATAGCTGGTGCTAATGAGTTTGAGAATAAATATGGACGTGAACGTTGACGTAAAATTTCAATAATCTCTTTTTTACCTGTAGTATATCCTCCCATAGCTCCTCCTAGAGCTTTACCCAAGGTTCCTGTAACAATATCAACACGATCCATTACATTTTTCAACTCTACTGTTCCTCTACCTGTCTTACCAATAAATCCAGCTGCATGGCATTCATCAACCATTACCATTGCATCGTATTTATCAGCTAGATCACAAATTCCATCTAACTTAGCTACGATTCCATCCATAGAAAAAACTCCGTCAGTTACAATAATTTTAAATCGGTGACCTTGTTTATTCGCCTCAATTAATTGCTCTTCCAAAGAAGCCATGTCATTATTATTGTATCGGTAACGTGCCGCTTTACACAAACGAACCCCGTCAATAATAGAAGCGTGATTTAAACTATCAGAAATTATCGCATCCTCTTTTGTTAATAATGGTTCGAAAACTCCTCCATTAGCATCGAAAGCTGCAGCATATAAAATAGTATCTTCAGTAGTATAAAAGTCTGCAATTTTTTGCTCTAATTCTTTGTGAATATCTTGCGTTCCACATATAAAACGCACAGAAGACATTCCAAAACCATGCGTATCCATGGTGTCTTTTGCTGCTTGAATTACTTCTGGATGATTTGATAACCCTAAATAATTATTTGCGCAAAAGTTAATTACCTCTTCTCCTGTAGATATTTTAATAACTGCATCTTGTGACGAAGTAATAATACGTTCAGATTTATATAATCCAGCATCTTTTATGTCCTGAATTTCTTGTTCTAATTGTTCTTTAATTTTTCCGTACATAATTTATGTTTGAAAGTTGTTTGCTATAAAAGCCCAAAGTTAGTTGTTAAACTTCTTCAACCAAAATTTCTTCGTCAATATATACTAGTATTTTTTTTAACACTTCAATGTTCATTGACTTTAATACTCGTTCATATTTTAACAGCTGTTGATGGTATGCTTTGGATGGTTTCCCTGTTTTATAATCTATTATTGTTGCTTTATTTTCTATATTAAAAACTAACCTATCAGGAATTACAATTTGATTGTCTACATCTACTATTTCTCTTTCATTAAACACTTTTACTTCCTCAGAAAAGTATTCTTTTAACTCTGAATGATTTACAATTCGTTGTATGTCTTTTATTACTTCGGATGATTTCTCTTGCGGCAACACTCCTTGTTGCTCATAACGATACACAACTTTTTCCACATCATCGTTAGTAATAATTTCTGCCATCATTTCATGAATCAAATTACCAAATTCAATAGCTTTTCCTTGTTCAGTATCCCACAATTTTGATGCACTTGCTAACATATGTATATTATGTTCTTTCCAAGGTGTAGATATAAAACCTTGTTGTATTTGGACTTGTGATATTTTTTCTTCTCGAACACTTACTCTTTCTTTATTTCCAAAGGAATATTCTAAAACCTCATCATTCCATTCATCTATTTTTTTTAAATAATTTATAAATACCCCAGAGTAGAAATTGGTATTTTCTTCTCCTTTAGACGAAATCTTCTTTTCCGTTACTATATATAATTGCTCAACTGCTCTAGTAAGGGCAACATATAGTAAGTTAAAATTATCTAACTCTAACTCTTCTCTTTGTTGTTGATAAATTTCCAAACCTCTATCGTTTACATAATTCAAGTCTTTATTGAATGGAACCAATAACTCTTTGAAGCCATCATAGTTTTCTGGTAATTCATTTAACCAAACTTTCGGATTCACTTGTCGATACACATCTAAATCGTACGGAAAAATAACCACAGGAAATTCCAGTCCTTTTGACTTATGAATAGTCATAACTTGTACTGCATTTCCGCTTTCTGGGGCTACAATACTTAGTTTATCTTTTTTTTCTGACCAGAAATCTAAAAACTCTTGAATACTTGTTCCTTTTCGTTGTTGTTCTAAAACTACATCTAAAAAGAACTGCACATAAGCATCTGAAGAAGTAATTAATTGGAATCCTCGGATAGTTTCTTCTATTTTTTCATAAAATGGTAACTGATGAAACATCGATAATTCAAAAGACGTTCCGTAGCTTTTTAATTCTTGAAAAAGTTTTTCGTTTGGTTGATGAATCAACTCAGCTATAAACGAGTGTTTATCTTCTACAACTTTTAAGTGATTATGTAAAAAATAAAGAACTTCTAAACAGGTTTCTTTATCTTTTGGATGTTGAATTACTTGTAAAACGTTTGCTATGAAATTAACCTTTGAACTATTTTCTAACAATAATGTTTCTGAAGAAATGATATCAACTCCATGTTCTGATAAATAATTGGCTACAGCAATTCCGTCTTTCTTTTTACGAACTAAAATACAAATCTCATTCAAAGAAAAATCTGTTTCTAAACTTTTAACAAGCTCTAAAATTTTCTTCGGATATTTAATTTTCTCTTCCTCCTTATCTTCTTTTTCTAGAAAAGATAGTGATACAAAACCTCCTTTTTTAGTGGTTATTAATTGTTTATTTCCTTCAATAAACAATTGTTTATACGATTCGTTTTGAAGAAACCTTGCTGTGTGTTGAAAAAACTGATTATTAAAATTGATTACCTCAGCATAACTCCTGAAATTGGTTTCTAAGGTTTTTATTTCCTTAGTAATTTGAAACGGATTATCTTTTGCTGATCCTAATCCTATAAATTGTTCTGACTTCCCTCCACGCCAACGATAAATTGCTTGTTTTCCATCACCTACCAATAATAGGTTGCTATTTTCTTGCGCCAATGCATTATCAATTAATGGAATTAGGTTTTGCCACTGCAAGGTTGATGTATCTTGCATTTCATCAATAAAATAATGCATAAATCGCTGCCCAATTCGTTCATAAATAAATGGTGCTGGCTGGTCTTTAATATTATCTGAAATCAAATGATTAAACTCAGCATTTAAGCGTAAATTATTTTCTTCTTTTAAGTGCGATAATTCTTGATTGATATTGTTTAAAACTGCTAACGGAATAATACTTTTCAATGCTAATTTATTCATTGAAAACTGTTGATATAGCTGTTCTGATTCTGTATACAATCTTAACAATTCTGGCAAAACTCCTTCAATGGCAGATTTTACATCTTCTGATTTTGACTTAGAATAAAAATTACTCTCTTCAATTCGTTCTCTTAATTTACTTTGATCAAAAAACTTTGCTTTTTCTGGGGTTTGAGCCAACGCTACAAAATGATTTGGCAACATCGATCGGTAAAAATCTTTATGATCTAACTGTACTCCTTTTATTGCCTGTAAACCTTCTTCTCCCAGCTCTTTAAAGCGACTAACAATTTGCTTTTGATGCTTTTGTAACTTGTTTTTAAGTGAAGTAAAATTGTTTAATTTCTTATCTGCTAGTTTTTTAAAGTGCTTTGTATCATCTTCATTCAGCAAAATTTTAGCAAATTCATTGAGTTCACGAGAAATATCCCACGACTTATCATCATCAGCTTTATCTAAAGAAAAATCAATCAGTAATTTAGTTAACGCCTCATCACTTCCTATTTTAGAAATCAATACATCTACAGCCTCATTTAACAAAGAAACTGCATCCATTTCCACTTCAAAATTAAGTGGTAACCCTAAATCATAAGCAAAGCTTTTTATAATTTTATGGGTAAAACTATCAATAGTAGTAATTGAAAATGCAGAATAATTTCGAAGAATTTCATCCAGTATTTTTTTACTTCGATCTTTTACAACAGTTCTATCAAGCAATGTTTCTTCTAAAATAATCTCTAGCAAATCATTTGTTTCTCCTTCTGCAAAAGCCTGTAAGTTATCTAATACACGCTCTTTCATTTCTCCTGCAGCTTTATTGGTAAATGTAATTGCCAATATTTTTTGAAAGCGAAAAATATCTTCGGATTGTAATAAAACTTTCAGATACTCCTTTACCAGAGTAAATGTTTTACCACTTCCCGCAGAAGCATTGTATACTTGAAAAATGGATGGTTGCTGCACTAGTTAAATTTTATGCAAAATACAAAAAGCTAAACAGGATTTGTTTAGCTTTTTAAGTTTATTCTTATTTAGTTCCTATCCTAAACCAACATCTAACGACATCATTACAATAAACCCTCCAATGAAGCCTAGAGTTGCGATATCAGTATATTTATCTCGTTGTGTTTCTGGAATTACTTCTTCAACTACTACAAAAATCATTGCTCCTGCTGCAAACGCTAATGCGTAAGGTAAAATCGGTGTGAAAAAAGATACTGCTACAGCTCCTAAAACAGCTGCCATAGGCTCTACAATAGCTGACAATTGTCCGTACCAAAAACTTTTAAAACGACCTACTCCTTGTCTCCTTAAGGGCATTGCAACTGCAAATCCTTCTGGGAAATTTTGAATTCCAATACCAATAGCTAATGAAATAGCAGCGATAATCATTTCGGTTTGTTCTACTCCTACCATTGTAGAAGCCGCCCCAAACAACACTCCAACTGCTAAACCTTCTGGGATATTATGTAAGGTAATTGCCAACACTAATAAGGTTGTTTTGTGCCAACTTGTTTTTACACCTTCAACTTCATGCTCTTTAAAATTAATATGTAAGTGCGGTAATATTTTATCCATACCAAACAACGCTACAGCCCCCAAAGCAAAACCTATTGCTGAAGGAAGCACCTTTACAAATCCTTCTCCTGGACTGTTATCAATTGCCGGTGCTAATAAACTCCAAAAACTTGCCGCAACCATAACTCCCCCTGTAAAACCTAGCATTCCATCTAAAACAGCTCGGTTCATTTTTTTGAAAAAGAACACTAAACTTGCTCCTAAGGCAGTTAAACCCCATGTAAAAAGGGATGCATATAAAGCTGCTTGAATTGGGTGCTCTTTTCCAAAAGCTACTAATTGATCAAATGTATTCATATGGTTTTCTATAATTTTTTAATGTTTTTTTGCAGATATAAATTACTTGCTATTTTATTGGACACAGAAAGTATTTTCCCTTCCATCTCTATCATTAAAGACCCATCAAAAGGTTCTTTTTCTATAATTTTTATCTGTTTTCCTAAAGCGATTCCTTGTTTATCTAAAAAACGTAGAAATTCTGACGAACTATCATCAACACCAACACAAACTCCTACTTCATTTTTCTTTAAAGTAGACAACAAACTTTTTTCTATTATTTGCAAGTTTCCTTCTTTATCTGGAATAGGGTCTCCATGTGGATCTCTTTTTGGATAACCTAAAAAAGCATCTAGTTCATTAATCAATTTTGGAGATTTAATATGTTCTAACTGCTCTGCTACTTCGTGTACTTCATCCCAAGAAAAATTTAATTTGTCTACTAAGAAAACTTCCCATAATCGATGTTTACGAACAATATTCGCAGCTATTTTTTTTCCAAAATCGGTTAATGTCACTCCTTGGTACTTTTTATAGCTCACCACATCTTTCTCTGATAGTTTTTTAACCATATCTGTTACCGAAGATGCTTTTGTATCTAACTTTTTTGCAATCGCATTCGTGCTGATTCCTTTTTTATAATCAGCAGCCAAATGATACATTGTTTTTATATAATTTTCTTCAGACTGACTAAACATCACTATTTTTTTAGGTATGCAAATATATAGTTTTTGATTTAATTAAACATATTTTTAGCCAAGACTAAAAATTAATTTATATTTGCATAAATTTTTAATTCAAAAAGCTGTTCATCAGTAAATTATTTTTAACATGAAAAATCTCATTGCTCTTGCAATTATATTAGTATCAAATATTGTAAACGGACAAACGATTAAAGGAAAAATTACTTCTTCTTCAGGAGAAACCATACCGTTTGCTAATGTATTTATAAAAGGAACAGAAGACGGAACTACTACAGATGAATCAGGTAACTATCAATTAAAAACAACAAAAAACAAATTCGTTTTAGTTGCTTCAACTATTGGTTTTTTGTCAGAACGAAAAACAGTTACTCTAAACCCTTCAGAAGAAAAAACAATCAACTTTACATTAACCGAAACTGCTGAAATTTTAGATCAAGTTACTGTTACTGGAACACGTACTGATAAACGCAGAACCAATAGTCCTGTTATTGTAAATGTTATCAACAGTCAAACCTTGGCAGATGTACAAGCATGTAACTTATCAGAAGGATTAAAATTTCAAACTGGTTTACGTGTAGAAACCGATTGTCAAACTTGTAATTACACACAACTTCGAATGAATGGTTTAGCTGGCGGATATTCTCAAATTTTAATTAATGGTCGTCCTATTTTTAGTCCGTTAACTGGATTGTACGGATTAGAACAAGTACCTACCAATATGATTGAACGTATAGAAGTAGTACGTGGTGGTGGTTCTGCCTTATATGGTTCTAGTGCTATTGGTGGTACCGTGAATGTAATTACTAAAATTCCGAAGAAAAATAATTACAGTATAGGTTACACCTATCAAAATATTAAAGGAGCTTCAGACCATATTATTGCTGGAAACGCCACTATAGTAAATGAAGACAGAAATGCTGGTGCTTCATTTTTTATCAATAACAGAAAAAGGGAATTGTATGATGCTAATGGTGACAATTTTTCTGAGTTACCTGAATTAAAGAATAATTCATTTGGAACTAATTTATTTTTTCTTCCGACAGACAATCAAAAAATAGAAGTCAATTTTAGTAAGATGAATGAATATCGTTATGGTGGAGAAATGGTTGATAAAGCTCCTCATTTTGCAATGCAATCGGAAGAACGTGTACACGATGTTTATGTAGGAAATATTGATTATCAAATCAACTTTAACAATGACAAAAGCTCTATTATTTCTTATTTCGCTACACAATATACCGATAGAGAGCATTATACAGGAATTCGTCCTGATATTAACACTCCTGAAGACACTGAGCATTTAGCTAAACCTCCTTACGGAAACTCAACTACAACTACTTTTCAAGGAGGGTTACAATTCAACCATCAATTAGAAAAATTTTTAGGCGGAAATAATGTACTTACTTTAGGAGGTGAATTCGTGCAAGATGATGTTTTTGATGTTATTGAATCGTACGAATACAAGGTGGATCAATTAACTCAAAACTTCGGGTTCTTTTTTCAAAGTGATTGGGAGATAAACAAACAGTTAAATCTACTAACGGGTGTTCGTTACGACAATCATAAATTGAATGCTTTAAAACAAGACGGGACTCAAAAAACCATTGTTAACAATGTAGCTAGCCCTAGAGTATCTTTATTATTTAAACCTTTTAAAAACACACAAATTAGAGGTACATGGGGTACTGGCTTTAGAGCTCCACAGGCTTTTGATACAGATTTACATATTGCCTTTGCAGGCGGAGGAGTATCTCGAGTAGTATTAGCGGATGATTTAAAAAGAGAACGTTCTAACAGTTATACTTTATCCTTTAATTACGACAAACCTACAGAGCATTATATTTACGGATTCACTTTTGAGAGCTTTTATACTAATTTAAAAGATGCTTTTTATTTAGAACCTATTGAACAAGATACTTTTGGAGAAGTTTTTGAAAAAAGAAATGGAGATGGCGCAGTGGTACAAGGTGTTACTCTAGAAACTCGATTAAACTACGATGGTATTTTACAACTAGATGCAGGGTTTACCTATCAATCAAGTAAATTTGATACTCCTGTTGATAATTTTCATAATTTGCCTTCAAAGAGAGAATTTTTACGTACCCCTAATACTTATGGTTATGCTACAGCAACGTATACACCTAATCAGAAGTTTAAAACTGCATTAAATTTAGTTTATACTGGGCAAATGGATGTTTTACATATTGTACCTAATCCTGATTTCGATCCACCAACTGATGATAATGAAAATAAAGGTGAATACTTTACCTCTCCATCCTTCTTTAATTTAGGTATTAACAGCAGTTATACTTTTGAGATGGAAAAACTAAACACTAACCTAGAACTTACTGCCGGGATTAAGAATATTTTTGATGAATATCAGTCGAAATTTGACATAGGTAAAGAACGCGACAGTAATTTTATTTATGGTCCCGCTACACCAAGGACCTTTGTTATTGGTGTAAAATTTACAAACAATTAATACTTTAGTAACATATCAAAAACTAGTTAACATTAAAGAAACATTCTAATAATACAAACGTAATTCCTACATAACATTAGCTTTACTATTTAACTTGAATTTTGCGGGATAAATAAACAGAATTCAAAGATTAGAATGAAAAAAATATTATTTATAGCTTTTTTAAGCTTATGTAATTTAGCATTTTCTCAAAGCAAAGGTACTGTTAATGGTACAGTTACTGACAAAGAAATGAGCGGAGAGGCATTACCTTTTGCTAATGTCTTTATTAAAGGAACTTCTATCGGGGGGACAACCGATATGGATGGTAAGTACACTCTTAGCGTACCTACAGGAAATCAAACTATTGTTTTTAGTTTCGTTGGTTATAAAACCATTGAAAAACCAATTATTGTAAAAACAAATGAAACAATTACTGTTAATCAAGAATTAGGTGCTAACGAAGGGGTGGCATTAGATGAAGTTCAAATTAACGCTACTGTTAGCAGAGAGAAAGAAAGCGCTTTGCTTTTAGAACAAAAGAAAGCCGTTACCATTGAAACAAAAATAGGTAATCAAGAGCTTTCTAGAAAAGGTGTAAGTGATATCGCAACAGCAGTTACTAAAACTACTGGAGTATCAAAACAGGAAGGATCAGGAAGTGTTTTTGTAAGGGGACTTGGAGACAGATATAATGTAACAACGTTAAATGGACTTCCTTTACCGTCTAACAACCCTTCAAAGAAAAACATAGATTTAAGTATTTTTTCTACAGATATTGTTGAATACATTGGTTTAGACAAGACGTATTCAGTAAAAAACTATGGTGATTTTGGTGGAGCTAATATAAATATTGCTTCAAAAGTATACAAAGGTGATGGATTTGCCCAAGTTAGCCTAGGGTCTTCATTAAACACAGTTGCATCACAAAAAAGTAAGTTTTATACTGCTGATGGACCTAACAATTTTGGCTTTTATAAAACATATTATCCTGCTTTTCCTTTAAATAACTACAATTTTACAACTAGTTGGGACAGACAAACTGGTAACTTCCCAGTAAGTTCTTCTATAGCAATTAAAGGAGGAGATTCTTACAACTTATCTCCTGAAACCAAAATAAGTTTTTTTGCTGTTGGATCATTTGATAATGGCTACAACTATAAAGAAGGAGTAGCTAGAGGAGATGTTAACGTTTCTGGAGTAGCTAGAAAAGATTTAACTAGAGAATCTTATTCTTATGACACTAATACTACTTTTATGGGTAATATTAGATTAAAACACAAAGGTCAAGAGTTAAAGTATAACGCTTTAATGGTAAACAACTCTAGCAATTCTCATGATGATTATCAAGGAATATATGATGTTTTTGATAATGCGCCTGAAGGTGGAGCTGTAATTCAAAGGCAAACATTTATGAGAAACACTTTATATGTTCACCAATTATTAGGAGATCATAGAATTAGTGATGCTTTTAAAGCGGAATGGGGAGCAGCTTACAACTTCAACAAAAACAATGTTCCTGACCGTAGACAAACAACTGTATTACCACATAGAAACGACGATCCAAATGGTCCTAAATCATTTTTCTTAATCAGTAATGATTCTGACAACCATAGATTCTACTCAGATTTAGAAGAAGAAGAATTAGCAGCTAACGCAGCATTTACATATCAATTTGCTAAAAACAGTGATGATATATACAGAGCTAAAGTTAAATTAGGATATAGTGGAAGATTTAAAAATATAGATTTTGATGCTACTCAGTTTAACTTTGTAATTAACCAAAGAACAGCGCAACCATTCATTGATGATGTTTATAACTTAGACAGCTATTTTAACCAAGCAAACTTTAATGCAGGTTTATATTCTATTGGAACTTTTAGAGGAGGTTTAAATGCTTCTATTGATGTTTTATTACCTCAAACTTACGGAGGAAATCAAAATATAAACGCAGGTTATTTAGAGTTTGAATACAAATTCTCTGATAGATTCACAGGTGTTTTTGGTGTAAGAGGTGAGCAAGTTAATCAATCATTAGAGTACAATACGTCTGTTAACGCAGGTCAAAGCGAGTTAGATCAATTACAAATTTTACCAGCAACATCATTAAAATATACTCTTAATGACAAACATAACTTAAAGTTTGCTGCTAGTAAATCATATACTTTACCTCAATTTAAAGAAAGAGCTCCATTTCTTTACGAAGGCGTTGTAAACAGTTCTCTTGGTAACCCTAACTTATATTCTTCTGATAATTACAATGCTGATTTCAAATGGGAGTACTTCCCTGAAAGAGAAGAAATTATCTCTGTGGGTGTTTTTGGTAAATACATTGAAAACCCAATTAACGAAATCAGAATTAACTCTGCTTCTAACGATATTAGTTATGCTAATACTGGAGACTGGGGTATGGCTTATGGAGTTGAACTTGAATTAAGAAAAGTGTTATTCAACAAAGAAATTGGAGAAAATGCTTTAAACAACAAATTATCTTTTGGTTTAAACGCTTCATACATGAACCATGAGCAAGAACTAAATAAAGATAAAGTTATTAAAGAAAACCCTGGAACTAGTGTAGACTTTAGTAAAACTGAAGACGGCTTCTCTGGTGCTTCTGATTTACTAATCAATACAGATTTAAGTTTTTCAAAAGACTTCAATAATGGAATGAACTTTCAATCAACATTAGTATACAATTACTTCTCTGATAGAATCTTTGCTTTAGGTACTGATGGAAAAGGAAACTTAGTTGATAAAGGTTTCGGAACATTAGACTTAGTATTAAAATCTAAATTAAACGAAAGATTAAGCCTTGGGGCTTCTGCAAAGAACCTTTTAAACCCTTCAATAGAAAGATTCCAAGATAATCAAGACGTTAGAATACTTTCTTACAAAAAAGGTGTTGACTTTAAGTTATCATTATCATATAACTTTTAATTAACAATCCAATAACCCAACATTAATTTTAGCAGAACACTAAGTTAATGTTGGGGTCTTTCTTTTGTAGCATTAAAATAAATTAACTAAAAAAAATGAGAAAACAACTTTTTACTTTAATGATAGCAGCTGCTACCCTAACAACGGTAGTTTCTTGTGGAGAAGATGATCCAATACAGACTTCTTCATGTTCTGATGGAATTCAAAATGGAGATGAAACAGGTGTAGATTGTGGAGGATCTTGCCAACCATGTACTTCAGTAGATTTAGCTGGTGAAGTAACTACAGAAGTAACTTTAGACGCTAGCGTTACTTATAAATTAACTGGGTCTTATATAGTAAAAGAAGGTGGGATTTTAAGAATTTCTGCTGGTACAAGAATCGAAGCTACTGGTGGTACTTCTGCTTACATTGCTGTAGCTCAAGGAGGAAAAATATTTGTTGATGGTAGCAAAGAAAACCCAGTAGTAATGACATCTGGTGCAGCTACTCCTGCCGCTAAAGATTGGGGAGGATTAGTAGTGTGTGGTCAAGCACCAACTAACGTAGGTAATACAGCTACTTCTGAAGTTGCTGGTTTAACTTATGGTGGTAACATCATTGATGATAACTCAGGATCTATTCGTTATTTAAGAATTGAGTATACTGGAGCTACTTTTAACTCTTCTAAAGAATTTAACGGACTTTCTTTATTCGGTGTTGGTTCAGGAACTACTGTAGAATACGTTCAATCTTTTGAAGGTGGTGATGATGGTATCGAGTTTTTCGGAGGTACTGTTAACGGTAAATATTTAGTTGCAACTAACTCAGGAGATGATTCAATTGACTTTGCTGACGGATGGGCCGGAACTGGTGAGTACTGGTACATTTCTGGAAGTGCTAGAGCTGGTATCGAAGGATCTAACAACGGTAACGATGGTGATGCTGCTCCTGTGACTAATGCTACTTTAAAAAACATTACAGTAGTAGGTCCTGTAGGTGAAGGAGCTTTATATTACAAAGAAGGTGGAGGTAACTTTACTATCGATAATTTCTATATTTCTGGAGTAGACTTAGGTGTAAAAGTAAAATCTATTGCTGACGACCCTCAAGCCTCTGTTAGAATTGAAAATGGTGATTTAAAAATGACTAATGTTCAATTTGCTGAAAATGTTGATGGTTTTGCTTTAACTGACTATGCTGGAGTTAATCAAGATTTCATCGGTCAAGGAGTTACATCTGGTGCTGGTAACGGTGCTGCTGCTCCTGATTGGACTGCTGGTTGGACAAGAGGATTAAGTAATAGTGGAGTATCTAAAGAAAACTTAGCTGGTGAAGTTACTGGTGAAGTTACTTTAAAAGCTGATGTTGAATACCAATTAACAAGCTCTTTCATAGTAAAAGATGGTGGAAAATTAACAATTCCTGCTGGAACAGTTATTAAAGCTACCGGTGGTACTTCTGCTTACATCGCTGTAGCTCAAGGAGGGCAAATCTTCATCGATGGTGAAGCAAACAATCCTGTAGTTATGACTTCTGGAGCTACTACTCCCGCTCCTAAAGACTGGGGAGGATTAGTAGTATGTGGTCAAGCACCAACAAACGTAGGTTCAATTGCTACTTCTGAAGTTGCTGGTTTAACTTATGGTGGTAACATCGTTGATGATAACTCAGGATCTATTCGTTATTTAAGAATTGAGTATACTGGAGCTACTTTTAACTCTTCTAAAGAATTTAACGGACTTTCTTTATTCGGTGTTGGTTCAGGAACTACTGTAGAGTACGTTCAATCATACGAAGGTGGTGATGACGGAATCGAGTTCTTCGGAGGTACTGTTAACGGTAGATATTTAGTTGCAACTAACTCAGGAGATGATTCAATTGACTTTGCTGACGGATGGGCCGGAACTGGTGAGTACTGGTACATTTCTGGAAGTGCTAGAGCTGGTATCGAAGGATCTAACAACGGTAACGATGGTGATGCTGCTCCTGTGACTAATGCTACTTTAAAAAACATTACAGTAGTAGGTCCTGTAGGTGAAGGAGCTTTATATTACAAAGAAGGTGGAGGTAACTTTACTATCGATAATTTCTATATTTCTGGAGTAGACTTAGGTGTAAAAGTAAAATCTATTGCTGACGACCCTCAAGCCTCTGTTAGAATTGAAAATGGTGATTTAAAAATGACTAATGTTCAATTTGTAAATAATGCTGCTGGATTTGTATCTACAAATTATGAAGGTGCTAACCAATCATTCATTACTGAAGGAACTGCTACAGGTGCTGGTAACGGTGCTGCTGCTCCTGACTGGACAAATGGATGGACAAAAGGTTTATAGCAGTAACTTAAACTAAAAAATTATAAAAAAACCGAGCAAATTGCTCGGTTTTTTGTTTTTATATTTTATTTACTTTTTAGTAATCTATGGTTAACTCATAAACAAGAAAAAAGCCAGATTTTTATAATGATTAATTATAATACATAAAAACTATGAAAAAAATTACATTAATTACATTATTTATTTTAAGTTTCTCATGCTTTTCTCAAACCATAGATGTTATAGACTTTAAGGTAAATGAAACAAAAGGACTAACCTTTCCTGCTAGCACAAGATTTGATTTTGAATTTAAAATTAGAGGTGATTATAGCTACGGCACACATAGACACCATCAAATAGACTTAATTGTTTACAAAGACGCTGTAAACTCTTCAAATGAAATAGCCAGAAGTTATTGGAACCGTGAAGACGATGTTGACTTAATATTTTCTTCTTACACTTTAAAAAATTGGTGGAATACTTCACTTATAGATTACTCTACTGAACTAAATAAAAAGTTTCTTTTGGTGGTAAAGTATGCAGGTTTAACTAAAACTTTGACCTATATATTTCCTGATGGAGATAATGATGGAGATGGTATTTTGAATAGCCAAGACAATTGTCCTAACATTTCAAATGCAAATCAAAACGATATCGATAATGACGGTATTGGTGATGCATGCGACTTACAAGATAATAGAGATTCAGATGGTGATGGGGTACAAAACTGGCAAGACAACTGCCCTAACCAGGCAGGTCCTTCTTCTAACAATGGATGCCCTGTTGGTGACCCTGATTTTGTTATCGTTAGTATGTCTATCAACGCAGGAGGAACTTATACGAACACAGACTCATCTGGAGCATTAACTCTAAGAACCAACCAAAACCATAAATTCTGTGTTAATATTAAAAACATAGGGCCTGCAACCGGTACAATTAATAATACAGCTTTAATTCTAACAAACAGCTCAAGCCTGAATAGTTCAAGTATTGTAGCTAACCTTCCTTATCCTAGCTCTTCGTTAAGCATAGCTCCAAACCAAACTAAAGAGATGTGCTCAGAAATATATATATGGGATAATTATTTAGGATATAACCTTTCAAGCTTTAATTATTTACATGCTATAGCTGACTATTATGATAATACCTCTGAATCTAATGAAGGTAACAATCAAGCTTACGCTAGCGTTAATTCTTCATCATTTAAAACCCCAACTCAGTTGACTATTCATGATGTAAACGGGAATAAGGTTAAAGAAACTACTATCAACAATAAAACAGAAGAAACTGATGTTATTAAAAGCCTACCTGAAGGTTTCTATTTTATTGATAAAGACGGTAAAAAAAGTAAAATTTATAAAAAGAATTAATATTCTTTCTTTTAACAAAAAACCGAGCAAATTGCTCGGTTTTTTTGTTTATTCTTTTAAATCAGAAAGACTGTATAATAAATCTTCTAGCTTTTTTAATTCTTTTGGCGGATTACCAGCATCGAATATGCTTGATTTATATTCCTTATCAGCTATTTTAATAGCGAATTCTGCATGCAAAGCTCCATCTGTTATTCTTTTTTCGCTTGGTGCCTTTAAACCGCTTATTTCATCTAAATTTAACTCATTAACTATCCTTTTTAATTCTTCTAATTGTTCTTTTGTTACTTCTTTAGTCCCTTCCTTTTGATACGTTTTGTATGATAATTTATTTCCTTCAATAGTTAACTGCACCAAACTTCCCCTTGTTTGAGCTTTATAAACTATTTTATCAAACTCTTTTGTATTATTCTGCGCTGCACAATTCATCATTAATAAAAATACTACAGGAACTATTATTTTTAAATATTTCATCTATTCTTACTTTTTAGTTTATGATAATAAAAAGACGCTCTTTTAAATAAAGAACGTCTTAGTATATGAATTTCGTATTAAAACAGATTAGTCTGCCATAGTAGCTCTGAACCCTCCTGAAGCAAATACTGCATCCATTCTAGCTTTTTGACCTTCTGTAAACATATACATACAGCTATCATCAGAATAATCCATAAAGTTCATAGTCATGTTAGCACTTCCACACTCAATTACTGGGTAAGTAGGACATCCTCTACTATTTCCATCAGCATCTGGAGTATCAGCAACAAAGTCACTAGCACCACATCCACCATCACCCCAAATGTGACGTAAGTTTAAGTAGTGACCAACTTCGTGTGTTGCAGTTCTTTGATTACGACCAACAAAGCTATGTGCTAAAACTACACCATCAGTAGACCAACTACCTCCTGGGAATTGCGCATATCCTAAGATTTGCCCTCCTCTATATGGCATCACATTTACAATCCAAATATTTAAAAACTCTTGTGGATTTACAACATCACTTCCTCCTGAAGATGAAAATTTCATTGAATCATCTGGTCTCCAACTTCTCTTTTTTGAGTTTTGTACTCTAATTATATCTTCAATAACAAAATCAACATTTACATTTGCTTCAACTCCTGCAAACTCAGCAGGCATAGCTCCTCTATTAGGGTTTTGCATGTTAAAGTCTTCATTTAAAGCATCTATTTGATCTTGTAATACCGATAATGATAAGTTTTCACTTGCTTGACGGTAAATTACATGATAAACAACTGGTATTTGGATTTTTCCATTTACTAACCTTGCTTGAACTTCTCCAGATTTTACTTTTTGTAAGTAAGAAGCTGTAAAATTTTCAATGTTTTCCATTTTACTTTTTAAGCTAGGATCGTTAGCCATCTTCGCCTCTAGAACATCATTAGCAAAACATTGTTTTTCTGCTTTCTGTAACGTCGTTACATCTGCTTCTGGTTCTAAACTCGGGTTTTGTTCATTTGTTTGACAACCTACTAAAATTCCAGCAGTGATTGCCATGGTAAGAAAAATTCTTTTCATGTTGTGAAAATTTAAAAATTAGTATTAGAAACACTAAAAAGTGCTATTTACTGTGTTAAAAAACTACAAACAAAACTCTTTTAAACAAAAGAATGTGTTAATATTTTATTATATCAATAATAATCTGAAGGATTTTTTAACGATACGCAATATATAATTTTCAAAACACAAACAAAACTTTTTTTTCTTACTCGTTTACAACACTTTAAGACCTTTAAACATCACTTACGAGCAATAATAGACAATAATGTCTTTTTTTAAATACCTAATAGTAAACAGGTTAAAAAAAGTCAATTTTATATATTAAGCACAAAAAAGGCACCTAATTAGGTGCCTTTTATATTCTGTATTAAAGTAAGTGATTACTTAAGTTTTTTCTTAACTGCAACTTCAGTATAAGCTTCTAATGTATCTCCTTCTTTAATATCGTTATATCCTTTTATTTGAAGACCACAATCGTATCCTTTAGTTACTTCTTTAACATCGTCTTTAAAACGTTTTAACGACGTTAATACACCATCATGAACTACAATTCCATCTCTAATTACACGAATCTTAGAATCTCTTGTGATTTTCCCTGTGATAACCATACATCCTGCAATGTTACCAACTTTAGAAATTTTATAAACTTCTCTAATTTCTACATTACCAAGAACCTCTTCTTTCATTTCTGGAGATAACATTCCTTCCATGGCATCTTTCAAGTCATTAATAGCGTCATAGATGATTGAATATGTTCTGATATCAACTTCTTCTCTATCTGCTACTGAACGTGCGTTTCCTTGTGGACGTACGTTAAACCCTACTATAATCGCATCTGAAGCAGTTGCTAATAATACATCAGACTCTGTAATTGCTCCAACTCCTTTATGTAAAATATTTACTTGAATTTCTTCTGTAGATAGTTTCTGGAACGAATCTGTTAAAGCTTCTACTGAACCGTCTACATCTCCTTTTAAGATGATATTTAATTCTTTGAAGTCTCCTAATGCAATACGTCGACCAATTTCTGCAAGCGTTAATGTTTTTTGTGTTCTAACTGATTGCTCACGTTGTAACTGAGAACGTTTAGCTGCTATTTGTTTAGCTTCACGCTCATCTTCAAATACATTAAATTTATCACCTGCTTGTGGTGCTCCATCTAAACCTAAAATTGATACTGGTGTAGAAGGACCTGCTTCTAATACTTTTCTTCCTTTATCATCAAACATAGCTCTTACTTTACCACTATGTTTTCCTGCTAACATATAGTCTCCAATTTTTAATGTACCTGCTTGTACTAAAATTGTAGATACATATCCTCTACCTTTATCTAATAAAGCTTCAACAACAGCCCCATTTGCATTCTTATCAGGGTTAGCTTTTAACTCTAATACTTCTGCTTCTAATAATACTTTTTCTAGTAATTCATCAACTCCTTGCCCTGTTTTAGCAGAAATTTCTTGTGATTGAATGTTACCACCCCAGTCTTCTACTAATAAGTTCATAGAAGAAAGTTGAGTTTTAATATTATCTGGATTCGCGTTAGGCTTATCTATTTTGTTTATTGCAAAAATAATTGGAACTCCTGCTGCTTGCGCGTGAGAAATTGCCTCTTTTGTTTGCGGCATCACATCATCATCGGCAGCTACTACAATAATTACTAAATCAGTAACCTGAGCTCCACGTGCACGCATTGCTGTAAAGGCCTCGTGACCTGGTGTATCTAAGAATGCTATTTTTTGATCCCCCACATTTACTGCATATGCACCAATGTGTTGAGTAATACCTCCTGATTCCCCTTCAATTACATTCGCTTTACGAATATAATCTAATAACGAAGTTTTACCATGATCTACGTGTCCCATTACTGTAATAATTGGTGCACGAGTGGCTAAATCTTCTGGTTTATCTTCAATCTCTTCTATAGACTCCTCAACTTCAGCACCAACAAATTCAACTGTATAGTTAAACTCTTCTGCTACAATTTGTAATGTTTCAGCATCTAAACGTTGGTTCATTGTCACCATCATTCCCAGCATCATACAGCTAGAAATAATTTGAGTAACAGGAACATCCATCATCGTAGCTACTTCACTTACCGTAACAAACTCAGTTACTTTTAACACTTTACTTTCCGCTTGTGCAGCTTGTAATTCAGCTTCACTTTGCTGACGGTGTGCGTCTCTTTTATCTCTACGGTATTTTGCACCTTTTCCTTTTTTAGACTTACCTTGAAGTTTTTCTAAGGTTTCTCTAACTTGTTTTTGGATTTGTGCTTCTGTTAACTCTTCTTTTGGAGCTGTAGCTGGTCTTCTACCTCTTTGACCTCCTCGGGTTCCACCTCTTTGGCCTCCTCGATTCGGGCCAGTTCCTCTATTATTTCCTTGAGGTCTTGCTCCTGTACCTGGGGTACCTGGTTTGCTAATTCTCTTACGTTTCTTTTTGTCTCCGTCAGTAGTCTTAGCTTCTGGTTTCTTCTTCTTTGGTCTTTCAAATTGTTTTAAATCAATCTTTTGACCTGTAAAATTAGGACCTTCTAATTTTTTATACTGAGTTTTAATTTTCTCAGCATTTTCTGGAGTAACCTCAGTTTCTTTTTCTGATTGCTTCACCTCTTTAACCTTTTTATCAACAGTCTTTTTAACTTCTTTAGGCTGTTCTTTCTTTACTTCCTTTTTAGGAGTGTTAACTGTTTGTTCTTTTGGCTTTTCTGTTTTTTGAGGCTCTGGCTTTTTCTCTTCAACTTTTACTGGTTCTTCAACTTTTTTCGTTTCTTGAACTGGTTGAACAGACTCTTCTTTCTTCGGTTCTTCTACCTTCTCCTCTTTTTTTGCAGGCTCTACTTTTGCTGGTTCAACTTTTGTTAGTTCAGCTTTAGTTGGTTCTGGTTTTTCTTCAACAGCTTTACCAGTTTCAACATCTATTTTACCTACAGTTTTAACTTCTAACTTTTCAGCTTTGGCTTTTAAAACTTCTTGTTTTTTTGCTTCTTCTTCTAATCGCTTTCTTTCTTGCTCTTGTTCTAATTGCTGACGAATTGCCTCTTTCTCTTTTTTCTTTTCTTCGCTAACTTCTTTAGAGGCCACCTTTTTAGATTTATCAGTTTGAAAACCATCAAATAAAATTTGATATTCTTTATCTGATATTTTGGTAGTAGGGCGAGCTTCTATATCATAGCCATTTTTAGCTAGGTGTTCTACAGCTCTATCTAAAGAAATGTTTAATTCTCTTAAAACCTTATTCAGTCTTAATTTTTTGCCTTCAGCCATATATTATTTTATACTTTTTTATTGAAAAAACACACTTTATACGTGCTAAGTATAGTTATGCTTTTTTTCTCTTTTTTGCTAGATTTTACATTAAAAGCAGGAAACTAGCTTCCTTTATATATTTTAGTCTTCGAATTCTTCTCTTAAAATTCGTTGAACATCTAATATTGTTTCTTCTTCTAAATCGGTTCTCTGTACTAGCATTGATACGTCTTTTTCTAAAACACTCTTCGCTGTATCTAAACCAATCTTCTTGAATTCTGCAATTACCCAAGCTTCGATTTCGTCTGAGAATTCTGTTAACTCTACATCTTCTTCTTCAATTCCTTCTCTTTGAACATCTATTTCGTAACCTGTTAATTCACTTGCTAAACGAATATTAACACCAGCTCTACCAATTGCTTTTGATACTTCTTCTGGCTTTAATAAAACATTTACACGTCCTTTTTTACCATTTTTCTCTTCTTCGTACATCTGAATTTCTACAGAAGTAACTTTAGCAGGACTTAATGCTCTTGCAACAAACAATTGTTCGTTTTTAGTGTAATTGATTACATCAATGTTTTCGTTTCCTAATTCACGTACAATACCATGAATACGAGATCCTTTTACACCAACACAGGCTCCAACAGGGTCAATTCTATCATCATAAGAATCTACTGCTATTTTTGCTTTATCTCCAGGAATTCTTGCAACACCTTCAATAGTAATTAAACCATCGAAAACCTCAGGAATTTCTTGTTCAAATAATTTTACTAAGAACGCTGGCGAAGTTCTTGATAAAATAATAGCTGGTTTATTACCTCTTAACTCTACTGATTTTATCACTCCTCTAACTGCATCTCCTTTTCTAAAGAAGTCAGAACGAATTTGTTCACTCTTTGGTAAAACAATTTCATTTCCTTCGTCATCCAACAAAATTACAGCATTATGACGAATATGGTGCACTTCTGCACTATAAATTTCTCCTTCTAAATCTTTAAATTGTTTAAAGACGTTTGTACTATCGTGCTCGTGAATTTTAGAAATTAGGTTTTGACGTAATGCTAAAATAGCACGTCTTCCTAAATCTATTAGCTTTACTTCTTCAGAAACATCTTCACCAATTTCAAAATCTGGCTCAATTTTTCTTGCCTCTGAAAGTTCAATTTCCTCATTATCGTCTTCAGACATTCCATCTGCCACCACCACTCGGTTTCTCCAAATCTCTAAATCTCCTTTATCTGGGTTGATAATGATATCGAAGTTTTCATCTGACCCAAACCTACGTTTTAAGGCTGCACGAAATACTTCTTCTAAGATAGACATTAATGTTACTCTGTCTATACTCTTATTATCTTTAAACTCCGAAAATGATTCTATTAACGCAATATTTTCCATTTCATTCTCTAATTAAAATATGATCTTCACTTTTGCTTCTTTAATATCTTGATACGCTAGTGTTTTTGTTTTCTCTACCGTATGCTTTCCTTTACCTACTGGCTTAGGCTCTCTTGCTTTCCAAAATAAGGTAATAGTATCTTCTGTTACCTCAGTTAATGTTCCTTCAAACTCTTCAGTTGCTGTTTTAACTTTTAGAATTCGATTGATATTCTTTTTATACTGACGCTTTACAGTTATTGGATGCGCAATATCTGGCGTTGTAACTTCTAACGAAAAGTCTTCTTCTTCTCTATCTAAGTTATGTTCTATATTTCTACTAATACGAATACATTCGCTTAGCGGCACGCCTGAATCACCGTCTACTATTACTTTTATTTTATTGTCTGCCAAAAACTGTAAGTCTATTAAATATAACGACTCATTTTCTTGTAAGGCTTCTTGTAATAATTCTTTAACTCGTTCTTGATTCATCTTAGGTATAAAAAGAGGGGACTCACGTCCCCTTCATCTATCTGATTAATAAATTTGCTGCAAATATAGTAAGTTATTCATTAACACACAAATATCTTTTCCTTGTTACATTAAGTTGTTTTTTCGTATATTTAAATGACTATCTCTCTTTAAATCTTCTTATTATGAAAAAAATACTAGTACCAATCGATTTTTCAAAACCTTCTGAGCACGCTTCGAAGTTAGCCTCGACAATAGCTAAAAAAGCTAATAGCGAAGTTCACCTACTTCATATGGTTGAACTCCCTACTGGATTTGTAGACATGGGATCAGGAACTAATTTTAGCATCCCTGAAAGCATGTTGTATATTAGAAAAGTTCGTGATAGAATGCTTGATTACAAAAAAACATTTTTTCCTGAAAACGACAACGTCAAACATGCTATCCGGTTTCAGCCCCCTTATGATGGAATTCAAGATTATTCTAAAAAAAGCGGAATAGACCTTATTGTTATGGGGGCTAAAGGTCACACTAACTTAGAGGAAATTCTTATAGGCTCTAACACCGAAAAAGTTGTAAGAAATTCTAATATCCCTGTTATTGTTACCAAAAAAAATGGAGAGAATTTTAATCCTGAGAACTTTGTTTTTGCTTCAAGTTTTAAGCCTAATAAAAACCAAGCATTTGAACGGTTTTTAGATTTTGCTAAAAATTTTGATAGTAAAATTCACTTATTAAAAATAAATACTCCTCAAAAATTTGAAAACACTCAAGAAACCAATCAACGCATTAAAAAATTTATCGATAAATATGGTTTAAAAAACTACACTATTAACGCTTATAACGATTCTTCAATCGAGAAAGGAATTTTAAACTTTTCTAATAAAATTGATGCAGATATTATTGCTTTAGCTACTCACGGAAGAAGTGGTTTATCTCACATTTTTAACGGAAGTATTACCAAGCATTTGTCTAAAAAATCAATAAAACCTATGCTTACTTTCAAAGTTTAAAAATTTCCAATAAAGAAAAAAGCGCTAAGGTTAACACCTTAGCGCTTTTTATGTTTGATTAGTTTCAGCTTTTAAGGATATGCTTAGAGAAGCTTGTTTTTAACTAGACTTCTCTAAACAGTTCATATCCATAATTCAGATTACTTTCTCTTCTTAGGTCTCATTGCTATAATTTTCTTATTAACAACACCTCTACTTGTAATCATTCTTACAATTAAAGCTTGATTTTGCACATTTGATAAGTCTATTATCATTTGCTCTTTGGTTCCTTTGATATAAGAATTGTTTTCAACTCTTTTAATCAAAATACCATTCATACTATAAATCTCAATAGCTACATTAGTATCAAATTTATAATTGTACTCTAATGTCAACTCATTTTCAAACGGAACAGGATAAGCACTAAAGCTTAATGGTTCTTGTTGAACTAACTCAACAACCTCTTCTGAACAGTTTACAGATCCTTCTGGAGTAAACGTTCCACCATTATCAGTTGACTCATGACATCTACAAACTTCTTCACAAACTTCAGCATGAGCAATAACATATATTGGTCCACTTGCTTCTATAGGTCCTACTGTATAATTAGATGCATAATCTAATTTCGTAGTATTGAAGTTATACTGTCCTGGCGCTACGGTTTGTTTATTACCTTTTATAGGATACTTCTCACATCCTACATATACGTGCGCGACACTCATTACATACCCTTCAAACAAGTTATATTCTACTGAAACATAACCATCTTGGTAAGTAACTGTTACCTCTCCAGATTGTATTCCTTTTGAAGGATCACATTCTGCAGCTCCTGAATATAATGGTAAAGTATAAACCCCCTCTGTTTCAAAGTAATTTGTCCAACCCCAACGGTTAAATCCATCACTCAAGAAACAAGTATTATCGTTACCTCTTGCAAAAGCAGTTTCACAATTTTCAAATAAATCTGTTTTATTTGACATTGTAACTGTTTCTGTGACACTATTACCACAATCGTCTGTAGCTGTGAACACATAATCTGCATATTGAATACAACTTTCTTCTCTTATGTTTGTAGGATACGCTATCAGGTCTCCTCCAACTGAACAATTGTCTGTCCATCTAGCATTCAACATTTCTGGTAATCCTTCATCACATAACTCAAGACTTTCAGGTAAATCAACTATTACAGGATCTGTCTCGTCGTATTGTCTCGTTACTCGGATTACTACTTCTGTAGCTGCGTTTCCACAGTCATCGGTTGCATTGAATGTGTAATCTCTGTATTGTGTACAGCCATCTTCTCCTGCCATTACTTCTCCTGCGACTCCGTTTAAACTACCCGAAGTTTCTCCGCCGATTCCACAGTTGTCTGT
>NZ_JBNXUE010000001.1:0-850631 GCF_050566205.1 Tenacibaculum sp. SDUM215027 | reverse complement strand
ACAACTTCTGGCCACGCTTGGTTACATTCTTCTAACTCAATATCGTCACCGTCTACGATTACTGGTGCAGTCTCGTCTGGTGTAACTGTAAATGTTCTTTCACAAGAAACTACTTGTTCACATTCATCAGAAACCTCATATCTTAAAACGATACTTCCTCCACAAGCATCAGGTGCTTCAAGAGTGTTTACATCAACTTCATCTTCTCCTATATAATATTTCTCTACCACCGTTCCATTTCCTCCTGAATTTGAGAATCCTGATAACCAAGTAGTAAAAGCACTATTAATATCTGCTTGTGATGTACATTCTGGAATTGTTTGATTTTCAGGACACACTTGATTTAAAGGGATTAAAGGTTCTCCATTTACTTGAAATTCATCTTCAGCTGTACATCCTACCACACCAGGAGCAAACTCTAATGTTGCTGCTACTGTATAAGCTCCAGCTTCTGTTACTTCTAATGTATTTCCTGTTTCCCCTTCAATTTCCACATCATCTTTATACCATATATAAGTAAAGGTATTTCCTTCTGGTGTTGCATTTGCTGTTAACGTAATACTATCTTCAGTACACCCTAACTCTTCTCCTTCTATTTCTACTGTTACTTCTGGTGTATCTGCTAAACTAAATGGTCCTGCTAAATCTTTTAACTCAGCGGTAAATGAATCTGAAGATCTTGTTTTTACAATTACACTTCCTAATGGACTTATACAGTCTATTCCTGGAGTACTACTTGAATCAAACCCTAAGGCTGATGCGTTAATTGCTATTTCTGCAAAAGTGGTTTGTGAATAGTCAGATACTATATTCCCCCCTTTATCTATAGTTCCCCAAGGACCTGCTGGCACAGCTCCTTCATCATTTACTTGAGAAAATATTGCATCAGGAGCTCCTTGTCTTAACTGTATTTCAGCATATCCATAATTCCCTGCTCCATTTCCTCCATCATGCTGTACATATCCGTTATTATCCTGTTTAAACTCAAACGGTCTAAAAGGCAATGTATTATGTGTGTCAAAATAAGAATCGGGTACCCCTACTAATTCAACCCAAACAAATAATTTGATAATTGCATTAGCTCCTCCATTAGCATAATTAACAGAAAGAATAATGTCTCCATGTTGTAGCACTGAACCGTCTGGGTTAAATACATATGGAGTTCTTCCTCCTGTAGCTGATAAGTCCACCTCTGATTGGATTGTTCCGCCAACTAAATTTACTTTTTCTCTAAAGTATTCAAAATCTAAGTAGCTATCTCCACTATCGTTTCTTGTTGAAGCTCCTAAAAAAGCCCATTCATCTGTTCCTACTGTAGCTCCTTCTCTTCTTAAATGCCCAAAAACATCTATAATATCATTTTTTTGAGGTACTGAAGCGTCTGTAATTGTCCAAGTATTCGGATTATCATTATTTTTATCTGACCCCCCAGTAAATACATTTGAATCTGTATTATTACCTTGAGCATTTTGATCTCGAATAAAAACAGCATCAATCCAAAGTCTTCCATCTACAACTGTGTAAATAGGAACACTCATTCTAATTTCGGCAGAAGCATTATCATCTACTAATAGATTTGCTGTTACCGCTGTAGAAGTTTCATCTATAACTCCCATTCCTGAGTCTCCTAAAAACCAATCATCTGTTCCGAACGGGAAGACTACTCCATTTGGAAAAGATACTATTCCTGAATGCACGTCAGCATCAACACCAAAATTGGCTTGAACCGATGATTCTGTGTTTACTAACTGCGCATTCACTGCATTTATTGAAAATAAAAAAAGCACGACAAGAAACCCTGTCATACTATATAGACACCTTTTAAAACCTCTATTAATGCAGTTTTTTAACGTTTTTAACCCTCTCCTTTTACAGGCAGGCTCTGTATCATTAAGCAACATATTGTAATATTTTACATGGTATTATTCTTTAATTAATTATTATTAAAGGGGTTACACATCTAACCAACATAAAAGAAATGAGTTGGCTGTAAAACATCTATTAAAGAGGTTATTAAATAACTAAAGGATTATTCTTAGTTTTAAGAGAGGTTCCAAAATAAAGAGGTTAAAGGGATATCTTTTTGAGAGGTTACAGAACTCATGTAAGAAATATGAGTTAGGAGAGCAAAGTTAGTCAATTAACACTTATTTAACAACTTAACTTATTAACACCAGTAGTAAAAAAGGGGTTTTCCCTATAACGAAACCCCACACTAAACGTGAAATAAGCCTTGTGGAACGCATATTTATTTAAATTGAAAATCTTGTTTTTTCAGGTAAAACACTTTACTTTAAAGGCTTTTCATTTATCCTTTTATATACTTTTACTGAATCTTCAGCTTCTTTTTGTGCGCTCCAGTTTTCTTTAATTTCTTTTCGAGCTTTGTTTCCTAATTGAGGAAGCTCCTTACTTATTAAACTTTTAATTATTTTTTGTAGCTCAGCTATGTCTCCTGAATTAAATAAGTACCCAGATTCTGAATTTGTTATTAGTTCAGAATGTACTCCGACATTTTTTGTAGCTACTACTGTATTTGCACATGCCATTGCTTCAGCGCACACTAAAGAAAACCCTTCTGTGAAAGAAGGAACTACTGTAATTGTAGCCGCTTGATAGTAAGAAACAATATCTAATGTTTCATCAATAAAGTAAACTTGATTTTCAATATTGTTCTTTTTAATTATTTCTTTTAATTCTTCTAAAAAAGGTGGTTTATCTACCTTTCCAACAACAACCAGTGCCCAGTCTTTGTTTTCTTGTAATTCAGGTAATACAGCTTCTAACAATATTTTTTGCCCTTTGGCTTTCCTTACTCTACCTGCACAAAGAATAATATTTTTTTGAGTAATATTTTTCAAACTTTTTTCTGGATCAGGAACAAAAAGACCTGTATCTACTCCATGAGGTACTTTCACATTAGGAATTCCTAATGTTTTATGCATTGAACTTGTTAACGTAACAACCTCATCTGATTTCTTTAATAAAAACTTAGTAAAACCTGAAGGCTCTGTTTCGGCGTGTCGTGTAGCGACTAATTTAAATTTCGCTCCAAAAACTCGATACCATAACATTTTTATAATTTCATTGTTACGGTGGCAATGAACAACAATATTTTCTTTAGAAAATAACAGCTTTTTTAGTTGGGGAGTTGTAATTTTTTCTCCTTCGATACCATAACCATAAAGATAAGTTACACACAACTTTTTTAATTCAGGAAGTACGTTTTCAATACTTCTTGTAACACCTGTTCTTCTATTATGAAAATGTGTATGTACAACTATAAGATTAGGGTCCATCTATGCAAATCTTCTTTCAATAATTTCTAACAGTCTATTTTCATACTCTTCTTTTTCAGACCAATCATAGTCTGGTTTAATCATTTTATTGATAAACTTTTTAGCTTCTTTCTCTGTTTTAATGGTGTTCAACTGAGATATTACTCTATTAAAATCGTTTTGATCTCCGCTAAATAAATGTTTCACAAAAGCAATTCTATCATTCAAATCAATTTGAATTGTAGTTTGAAAGTGATCGTTTAATGATTTTTTAGGTTCCGCTTTGGCAAATAAATCTGTCATTACATCTACCGAAATAGTATCTTGTAACTCATCTTCTAACGTTGGAGTTTTTCTATCTCCAACATCTTTTACATCATTTTTTATATCTTCAGCATCACCATGTAACAGCTCTTCTAATTCATCAAAAGGCTGTTCAATAATTTCATTAGTAATTTCCTCTTCATTAATTCCTTCAATTACTTTTTTAGCTATTTCATCTGCTTCTTGCTCAAAACCTTCTTTTAAATCTTCTTCTAAATGATGTACTTTTCTTTCCTCTAGAAACTCTTCCTCCTCTACCTTATCTTCTATCTCTTCTATCGGTTTTTCTACTTTTATTTCTTCTTGAATTGGCTCCTCGTTCTTTTCTATATCAACTACCAAATCATTTGTAGTTTCTTTCTCTAGCTCGACATTTATCTTTTCTTCCTTAGAAGAGATTTCTTCAATTACAACTTCTGCTTCCTTTTTTTCTTCAGCAAGTAAAACATCTTTTAACAGCTCTTCTTTTGTCTTTGTAGGCTTGGGAGTATTATTTATATATTCTTCTACATACGCTAAAACCGAAAGTTTTTCGTAAACCTCATATGCCTTTTGCTTTAACTCAAACACATCTTCTCTATTTTTCATCTGTAAGATACTGTGTGCTAAACTGGTTAAATCCGATGCTAGTTTTTTGTGCATAAGTTGTTGTTTGATTTTAATTTTTGCTGTTAAATTTTAATAAATTTGTTCCTCATTCGAAAGTAATACAAAAATCAATAATTAGAGCTTAAAATTACAAAATGTTTCTTGAAAATACAGTAAATCATACAGAACAATTTGGTTGGATTGAGGTAATTTGTGGCTCAATGTTTTCGGGTAAAACCGAAGAATTAATACGTAGACTTAAACGTGCTCAGTTTGCTAAGCAACGTGTTGAAATTTTCAAACCTTCAGTTGATACTCGATATGACGATGAGGAAGTAGTCTCACACAATGAGAACAGAATTCGCTCTACACCAGTTCCTGCATCATCAAATATTAGGTTATTAGCCAATGATGTTGATGTTATTGGAATAGATGAAGCCCAGTTTTTTGACGATGAAATAGTAGCTGTTTGTAACGATTTAGCCAATAGAGGAATTCGTGTTATTGTAGCTGGTTTAGACATGGATTTTAAAGGAAAACCTTTTGGACCAATGCCTGCATTAATGGCTACTGCAGAATACGTTACTAAGGTACATGCTGTTTGTACTCGTACAGGAAACTTAGCCCACTATAGCTACAGAAAAGCTCAAAGTGAAGATTTAGTGTTTTTAGGTGAAACTCAAGAATACGAACCACTAAGCAGAGCTGCCTATTATAAAGCTATGAAAGAGCACGAAACGCATAATAAAAAAGAAAGCAATAATGAATAATAATCACGTTACCGTATTAGAAATCGACCCTAAAGCTGTACTACACAATTTAGCCTATTTTAAACAAAAGCTACAACCTACCACAAAAATATTAGTAGTTGTTAAAGCTTTTGGTTACGGAAGTGAGTCAACTGAGATTGCTAAAATTGTACAAGATCAAGTTGATTATTTTGCGGTTGCTTATTCCTACGAAGGAATAGTATTACGTGAAGCAGGAATTACAACTCCTATTTTAGTTCTAAACCCTCAAATTCAAAACTTAAAAGATATTGTTAAGTATCGTTTAGAACCCAATCTATATAATTTTAAAATTTTTGATGCTTTTTTAAAGCTTGCTGATGAAAAGCCTTTGATGAACTATCCTGTACATTTAAAATTTAACACAGGTTTAAATAGAGTCGGTTTTTGGCATACTGATGTTCCTACTATTGTAGCTGAGCTAAAAAAATCAAACAACGTAAAAGCTGAATCAATATTTTCTCATTTAGCTGCTAGTGAAGATCCTAATGAGCAAAATTTTACCATAGGTCAAATAAATAATTTCGCTTATATAGCAAAGCAAATCTATGAGCACTTAGGGTATCAGCCTATGATACACATTTTGAATACTTCTGGAATTATCAACTATCCAAAAGCACAATTTGATATGGTACGTCTTGGTATAGGTTTATATGGTTTTGGAAATAACGAACAAGAAACTTCTCAACTCAAAAACACACATACACTAAAATCTATAATTTCTCAAATAAATATAGTTCAACCAGGTGAAACAGTTGGATATAATAGAGCTTTTGTTGCTAGTCAACCTACACGAAGCGCTACGATTCCTATAGGACATGCGGATGGTATTTCACGAAAATTAGGAAATAAAAATGGATTTGTTTTTATCAACAATCAACCAGCCCCTATTATTGGAAATGTGTGTATGGATATGATTATGGTAGATGTTACTAAAATTGATTGTAACGAAGGTGATGAAGTTATTATTTTCAATCACCAACAACACATAGAGTATATGGCACATAAATGCGAAACTATTTCATATGAAATACTTACCGCCTTATCTCAACGTATTAAAAGATTGGTGAAAAGTTAATTTTTTCATACTTTTCAATTCAATTAACTATTAAAACTTAAAATTATGGGAATGCTCAAAGAGTTTAAAGATTTTGCGATGAAAGGTAATTTAGTTGACATTGCAGTAGGTTTTGTAATGGGGGCTGCTTTCAAGCAAGTAGTAACTTCTTTTACTGGAGGGATTGTTTCTCCTTTAATCGGACTAATTTTTAACGCTGATTTAAAAGATTTAAAATACATAATCTCAGAAGGAGTTGCTGATGAAGCGGGGAAAATAACAGGAGAAGTTGCCATTTTGTATGGTGAGTTTTTAACTAATGTTATCGACTTTATTATTGTAGCTTTTGTAATGTTTATGGTTGTAAAAGCTGTAAATGCTATGAAGAAAAAAGAAGAACCTGCACCAGAAGCTCCAAAGGGACCTAGTCAAGAAGAGTTATTGGCAGAAATTAGAGATTTATTAAAAAAATAATCTATTAAATACTTAATAAAGAAAGCTCGCAAATGCGAGCTTTTTTTATTTTTTGATAATTCCATTTATACATGCTTTCCTTTATTCCAACCATGTTTTCCTAAATATTGCTCTCCACTTTCCACTGCACCATATTCTATACTTGTTCCCATAGAATCATTCCAACGGTTTAAATACCCAAAAAGAGAAATTACTCCTAGCATTTCAACAATTTCACCTTCTTCCCAGTATTTATATAATTCTTCTTTAATTTTTTCATCTACCATATTCGGAACCATTGAAGCTGCTAATGAAAAATCTAATGCTGCACGTTCCGCATCAGAAAAGGCTGGATGTGTTTTATATTCCCAAATATTATCTAGTTGTTCTTGTTCTGCACCATAACGTTCGGCAGCGCGAATTGCATGTGCTTGACAATAACGACAGCCAGTAGCGTTGCTACTTACCCAAGCAATCATACGTTTCAATGCAGAAGTTACACGTCCGTGATTTGCCATTACCGCTTTATTTAAATTAATAAATGCTTTGGAAATTTCTGGACGGCGTTGCATGGTTAAAACTGAGTTTGGACAAAACCCTAGCGTTTCATTATAAAAATCAGATAACCGTTTTGTTTCTTCATCATGATTCGGATCTAAAGGAGTTACTAAAGGCATAGTTTTATTTTTAAATTTTTAATACTAACTTTTTACTGTAAGTTTGTGTTACTATTTAGACAATTAAGTCGAAATGCACATCGACTTACTTACGCAATAAACAAAAAATTATCAAGATATGGTAACGAACACAGTTACAACCGTTTGGAAAGAAAACATGCAATTTGAAAGCGACAACCCAAGTGGACATTCAATAGTAATTGATACTTCTGAGGAACATGGAGGTAATAATACTGGTTTACGACCTAAAGCTATGATGCTTTCCTCATTAGCTGGTTGTTCTGGTTTAGACATTGTACCTATGCTAGAAAAAATGCGTGTAAAGATTGACGATTTTAAAATTGTAGTTACTGGTGAATTAACCGAAGAACACCCAAAATATTATCATAAGGTTTTAGTTGATTATCATTTTTATGGAAGCGATTTAGACGAAAAAAAAATTAACAAAGCGGTAGATTTATCGATAGAGAAATATTGTGGTGTTATGGAAATGTTTAGAAAATTTGCAGATATAACTACTGGTATACATCTACACAACAACAACTAATTTTTTGAGAAAAATTGCTATGCGCTGGACATTAAAACCGCAACCAGACACCAATAAAGTAAAACAATTAGCCAAAGAATTATCTATCGATACAACCTTGGCTAAAATTTTGGTACAACGTGGTATTGAAACATTTGATGATGCAAAACATTTTTTTCGCCCATCACTAAATGATTTACACAATCCTTTTTTAATGAAGGATATGGAAATCGCTGTGCAGCGTATAGAAAATGCTATCACCAATAATGAAAACATTTTAGTTTTTGGCGATTATGATGTTGACGGAACTACTGCCGTTTCTTTAATGTCATCCTACTTAAAAACAGTTCACCCAAATATTGCAACCTATATTCCTGACCGGTATCAAGAAGGATATGGAGTTTCTTTTCAAGGAATTGATTTTGCTGAAGACAATGTGTTTTCACTTATTATTGCTTTAGACTGTGGTATCAAAGCCATTGATAAAGTTAATTACGCTACTAAAAAAGGAATTGACTTTATTATTTGTGACCACCACAAACCTGGGAGTGAAATTCCTAAAGCAGTTGCTGTTTTAAATCCTAAGCAAATAGATTGTAACTATCCTTATGATGAATTATGTGGTTGTGGTGTTGGATTTAAATTAATTCAGGCATTAGCTTCAAAAAGAAATCAAACTATTGAAGATTTAGTTCCGTATTTGGATTTAGTCGCTACTGCCATTGCTGCCGACATTGTTCCTATGACTGGTGAAAATAGAGTATTAGCTTACCATGGATTACAAGTAATCAATTCACAGCCTAGAAATGGTATCAAAGCCATTATTCATCAGTTACAAAAAAAAGAACTCACCATTACCGATGTAGTTTTTATCATCGCTCCACGGATAAATGCTGCTGGAAGAATGAAACACGGTAATTATGCTGTTGAGCTACTAACTGAAATGGATTTTGACTCAGCTGTTGAATTTGCTGCTGCAATTGAAAAATTCAATTCCGACAGAAAAGAACTAGATAAAGCAATTACACAAGAAGCCTTACTTCAAATTGAAAACAACAACGAACAAGAAAAATATACTACAGTTGTTTTTGATGAAAACTGGCACAAAGGAGTCATTGGTATTGTTGCTTCACGTTTAACCGAAACTTATTATAGACCAACTTTGGTATTCACTAAAAGTGGAGAAAAACTAGCAGCCTCTGCACGATCTGTAAAGGGATTTGACGTGTATAATGCTTTAGAACAATGTTCTGAGTTTATAGAACAATTTGGTGGGCACAAATATGCAGCGGGACTAACTTTATTACCCGAGCAATATGAAAACTTTAAAAATAAGTTTGAAAAAGTTGTTGCTTCTACTATTGATAAAAGTTTATTAACTCCAGAAATTACGATTGATGCTGAGATAGACCTATCAGAAATTACTCCAAAGTTTTTCCGTATTATTCAACAAATGGCGCCTTTTGGTCCACTAAATATGAAACCGGTTTTTATTACTTCCGCAGTAAGAGATAACGGTTATGGTAAACAAATTGGCGCAGACAAGAGTCATTTAAAACTAAGCCTTATTTATGGTTCTGACAAGAAAACGTACAATGCTATAGGTTTTGGTTTAGGTAATAAAATAAACTTTACTCAAAATGATTTTGACGTTGCTTATACATTAGATGAGAACACTTGGAATGGACATACTTCTATTCAACTAATGCTAAAAGATTTAAAATAGTAAAAGACCATGTTTTTTTTATTTAGAATAATTCCAAATAAGTTTATATATTTGTTATCGATATAAATATAGTTATGGACGGAATTACTAAAATATACGACAACAACATAGGCATTTCTTTTCATTGGAAAGAAAACGATTCAAACTTGGTTCAATTAATATTTAGAGACACAGGCTTTCATTTAACAGAACAAGAAATAGAATTATTTTTAGACAAGGTAACGGACTCTAAACTTCAAAAAAATTGCGCTACTTGTAGTAAGGGTAAAGATTGCAGGTCTATTTTACTACAAACTCCTTCAGATAAAGTTAGCATGGCAGTATCTTCAGTTGAATTATGGCAAATAGACGATCTTTTAAAAGGAACTTTATTCCAGTTAAGAATGAGTAATTATTTAAATGACATATGTAAAAATTAAAAAGGCTTGCAAAAATTGCAAGCCTTTTTAATTTAATCCTCTTTAATTAGGTACATATATACTGGATAATGATCACTATATCCTCCTGTATATTTTCCGTAAGAAAAACTCCTAAAAGGATAGCCTTTATAACGACCATTCTTTTGAGTTAAAAAGCGTTTGTTAAAAATTCCTGACTTAAACATTTTATAGGTTGAAAAATCTTTTTTTCCTTTATTTAATAATGGAGAAGTAAACATAATTTGATCAAATAAATTAATATTATCTCTGTATCCTAATGTATTAAATCCACGACGAAACATATCTTCATATGGATTATAAACATCCCCTTCATTTACATTTTTCTTTTTACTCTTTGTTTGTAAAACAGTTTTAAAGCTAGAATTGATAGGATCATCGTTAAAATCTCCCATAATTAACACTTTCGGGTTCGGGTCGTTCAACTTTATTTTTTCTATGATTTGCTTCACTTTGTAAGCCGCCTTTTCACGTAAAGGTCTACTTTTCGCTTCTCCTCCTCTACGAGATGGCCAGTGGTTTACAATAACATGTATTAACTCATCATCCAAATAACCTGATACCAACAAAATATCACGTGTATGAACTTTATAATTCTGGTCATATATATTAGGATTGAACGCTTCAAAATGGATTGGCTTAAAATAACGTGGTTGATACAACAAACCAACATCAATACCTCTTTTATCTGGAGAATCAAAATGGATAATACTATAACGCTTCTTTTTTAATTTTTCTGACGCTACTAAATCTTCTAAAACTTTTTTATTTTCAACCTCTGCTACGCCTAAAATTGCTGGGCTCGTTTTAGCTTTTTCTGCCCCTAATTGCAAGATAACTTCTCCTAGTTTATCAATTTTATCTAAATACACTTCTTCTTTATCTCCTTTCATTTCCATGATAGGGCTTGCTTCATCATTCTTTTCAGGGTCATTCTTTGTATCAAAAAGGTTTTCTAAATTATAAAAACCTACCGTTCTTATTTTATATTTTTTTTGATTTTGCTGTGCATATGTAGAAAATGCGACAAAAATAAGCACTAAAAAAGCAGTTATATTTCTCATATTATAAATTTTAGGTGGCAAAAATAAAACAATTTTCGAGCCAAAACTCATAATTAATATAATGTTACCATTCATAATATTAACTTAACATTAACATAATTAGATTTTTCGTAGTTTTGCCTCCCTTTTGCCATATTTTTCGGCCATGGGGATTAACATATTCAAATATTTTATAAACAATCATTTATGAGAAATTTTACAATAACAATGTTATTGTTTCTTTCAGGCTTGCTTGGCTTGAATGCGCAGAATGTTGTAAAGGGGGTCGTAATAAACAGCGATTCTGAAAAACCTATGCAAGGTGTTTCCGTAAGTGTAAAAGAAGTTAATATTTCTAGTTCTACAAACGCTAGTGGTACTTTTACACTAAATGGTTTACCAAACGGAAGACAAATTGTAACGGTAATATTAAACGGGTATGAAACCCAAAACTTCCCAGTAGAACTATCTGGAAAAACAGTAGATTTAGGTACAATCTTTATGTATGAAGATTTGTCTGAAGATCAAGATTTAAGTACCATCACTATTACTGATGATGAATTAAGTAGCGATGAAAGTGCTGCTGATAATATTTCTGGTTTATTGCAAGCATCTAGGGATATATATTTACGTACAGCTGCATTTGAATGGAGCAGTTCATTTTATAGAGTTCGTGGGTTGGATTCTGAAAATGGTAAAGTTTTGATTAATGGGATTGAAATGAACAAACTATACAACGGAAGACCTCAATGGAGTAATTGGGGAGGTTTAAATGACGTTGTTCGTAATCAAGAGTTCAGTAACGGGTTAACTCCTTCTAACTATACCTTTGGAGGAGTTTTAGGGTCTACAAACATCAATACTAGAGCTTCTGAATATAGAGAAGGCGCACGAATTTCTTATGCTTCTTCCAATAGAAGCTACAATCATCGCTTGATGGCAATGTACGCTTCTGGTTTAATGGAAAATGGATGGGCAATTACTGCGTCAGGTAGTAAAAGATATGCTGATGAAGGTTTTGTAGATGGAACATTATACAACGCTCATTCTATTTTTATTTCTTTAGAAAAGCAAATTAATGATAAACATAGTTTAAACTTTACTACTATTCAAGCTCAAAACAGAAGAGGTAAATCTGCTGCAAATACTCAAGAGGTGTATGATATTAAAGGAATAAAATACAACCCATATTGGGGATATCAGAATGGTAAAATTAGAAACTCTCGTGTAAAAAGGGTTGACGAGCCAATTATAATGTTAAATCATTATTGGAATATTGGAGAAAATACAACTTTAAATACAGGTGTAGCTTACCAGTTTGGTGAAATCGGTAATAGTCGTTTAGATTTTAATGGAGGAAGCGATCCTAGTCCTACATATTGGAGAAACCTACCAAGTGCTCATTTAAGTTTATTGGTTAATGATGCGCCTGATTTTGAAAAAGCATATAAATCATTAATAAAATTTCAGAATGATGGACAAATAAACTGGACTGATTTATATGCTGCGAATGAAAAAAGTGGTGATAACGGTAGATTTGCATTATATGAAGATCGTAATGATGACAAACAATTAACGGTGAATACTATTTTAAATACCGAATTAACTGAAAACATTACTTTAAACGGAAGTTTAGAATATAGAAGGTTAGATTCTGAAAATTTTGCTTACATTTTAGATTTAATGGGAGCAACTGGTTATCTAGACATTAATAAATTTGGAGACCCTTCGAAAAATAACTTTCAAAACGATTTGTTGAACCCTAATAGAATTGCCAGAAAAGGTGACAGATTCAAATACAACTACAATTTAGAATCTGAAGTGTATGGTGGTTTTACTCAATTACAATTCAAATATAATAAAGTAGATTTTTATCTTGCAGGTTCTGCGCATAATACTACTCACCAAAGAGAAGGTCTATACCAAAATGGAGTATTCCCAGGAAACTCTTCAGATCCTGAAGTTCCAAATTCACTAGGGAAGTCAAAAAAATTAGATTTCTTTAGTTATGGAACTAAAGCAGGATTAACTTACAAAATTTCAGGGCGTCATTTATTAGATTTCAATGGTGGATATATTACCAAAGCGCCATCAATTCGTAATTCATTTGCTAACTCAAGGTCAAATAATTTAACGGTAGCTGACGCTAGCTTTTTAGAAAACGAAAAAATTATGTCTTTTGATGCTTCTTATATCTTAAGAACTCCTTTTATCACCTCTAGGTTAACAGGGTATTACACAGGTATTCAAGATGCTACGGACATTGCTTTTTTCTTTATAAGTGGGAACAACTTATTCATTCAAGAAATTGTAACAGGAATAGATAAAAAGCACTTGGGTGCTGAATTGGGTATCGAAGCACAAATAACACCTACCATTAAATTAAAAGCAGCAGCTAATATTGGTCAATATACATATGACAATAATCCAAATGTAGTTTTAACATCTGAAATAAGTAAAGAATCATCAAATCTTGGTTTTGATAAAAGAGGTGTAAAAGATTACGGAAAAGCCTCTTTAAAAGATTACAAAGTTGCATCAGGACCTCAGAAAGCATACTCTTTTGGTTTTGAATATAGAGACCCAGATTATTGGTTTGTGGGAGTTACTGGTAACTATTTAGACGAAGCCTATATTGATCCATCTCCAATTAAGCGAACTGAATCTTTTGTTGCTGATGATGGACAACTCTTTCCTGGATTTGACCCAGTACTTGCAAGAGAATTATTAGCTCAAGAAAAATTTGACTCTTACTTTACTTTAAATGCAATTGGTGGTAAGACTTGGAAAGTTGGTGATAATAAATACATTGGTGTTTTTGCTAGTATAAGTAACATTCTTGACAAAGAATACAAAACTGGAGGATATGAGCAAGGACGTACTGCCAATTATGAGTTAGAAAGAAATGACCAAGCTAGCGGAAGCCCTCTTTTTGGTAGCAAATACTGGTATGGTAGAGGAGCTACTTATTTCTTGAACATAAACTATAGATTCTAAAAAACATAAAAATGAAAGCAAAAAATATATTTAAATTCATCGCAATATTTTTTATTGCCATCTCATTTTCTTCTTGTGTTGAAGATAATGACTTTTCAATCCCTACAACTGGGGAAGACAAACAATACCCTAACTTAAAACCATTAAGTGAAATAGCCTCATTATACGAAGGTGATATAGTAGACTTCAATGAAGACATCACTACATACGGATATGTTATTTCTAATGATAGAGAAGGAAACTTTTTTAAGTCTATCATTATTCAAGATAAGCCAGAAAACCCAACCATTGGTTTTGAAGTAAGGATTGACGATGTTAATTTAAACGCAAGATATAATGTTGGAAGAAAAATATACATTAAATTGAAAGGTTTAGCCATGAGTAAATACTTTACTACTTTTCAATTTGGTGTAAGAAGTGGTAACAATGTAAACAGAATAGATGCAACAGATTATGTTAACTCTATTGACAGATCTGCCGAAATTGCTAATATAATTCCTACAGAATTAACTATAGGAGAATTAACAGATGACCACATCAACACACTTGTGAAAATTAACCATTTACAACCTGAAATACAAGGCTTAACGTATGCTGACCCTGATAATACTTTTTCAATAAATAGAGACTTTGTTAGTTGTGAAACACTAGAATCAATTGTTTTAAGAACAAGTGGATTTGCTAATTTTAAAGCACTACCTATTCCCGATAAAAAAGGAAGCATTACCGCTGTATTTAACAAATTCGGAAGTACTAATCAGCTTTTTATTAGAGATACTAATGATGTTGACTTTACTGAAGAATACGGTTGTTTTAATAACCCTACTGATGCTTCTTTAGCCGAAGTGAAGGCATTATATACTGGTAGTGAAACTACTGTTACTCAAAACTTAAAGTTAAAGCTTGTAATTACTTCAGATCTTTCTACAGATAATATTTCAAATCAAAATGCTTTTGCTCAAGATGCAACAGCTGGTATTGCTTTACGTTTTAGTGATGCTTACAATTTAAAATTAGGAGACGAAATAGAAATTGCAGTTGGCGGAGCTAAATTAAGTGAGTATAATGGCTTATTACAATTAAATGTTTCTCCATCTAATATTCTTAGTACAACAGCTGGAACATTACCTACTCCTGAAATAATTACCATAGCTCAAGCTTTAACAGGAGACTACCAAGGTAAGTTAGTGAAAATTGAAGGAGTACAGTTCAAAGACAACACTAAAAATTATGATGGTAGTAACCTACTAATTTCTGAATGTGATGGAGATGAATTAACAACTTTTGTTAGAGGTCAAGCTACATTTGCTAACAACCCTGTGAGTGACAAAAGAGGAACTATTACAGGAGTAATGAGCGATTTTAATGGTGCTCAAATCTATTTAAGAAATGAAGCTGATGTAAACTTTACAGAAGACTATACTACCTGTGGAGGTGGTAGTACTCCTTCTGGAGATGACCTATACATATCTGAATATGCCGAAGGAAGTAGTAATAATAAGTATATCGAAATTTATAATGGTACAGGTTCTGATGTGGATTTAACTAACTATACTGTTGGATTATATGCTAATGGTTCAGCTACAGTGGGTAACACAATCGATTTAAGTACTATTAAAAGCACCTTAGCTGATGGTGAAGTAATTGTTATTTATAACGGAGGAGCATCTGATGCTGCCATCACTGGTTCAGGAGGAACTACATCAACTGTTACCTATTTTAATGGAGACGATGCTATTGCTTTATTAAAAAGTGGTACTGTGATAGATGTAGTAGGTAATATTGGAGAAGATCCAGGTAATTACTGGGCTGTAGCGGGTGTAGCAGACGGGACTAAAGAACACACCTTAGTTCGTAAAGCGTCAATTACAAAAGGTAATACTGATTGGACTGCTAGCGCAGGAACTGATGCAGCAAGCTCTGAATGGGAAGTAAAAGCTCAAGATGATTTTACTTCTATAGGAGTAAGATAATTTGTAACTTCTTATAAAAAAACAAAAAGCCCAAGTTTTAAAAACTTGGGCTTTCTTTTTATCTTTTTAAAATTACTTTTTCACTAATTGTTTAGTATACATTTTTCCAGTGTCACCAAGAGACACAAAATAAATTCCTGCAGATAACTTTGAAACATCTATATTGTTACTTCTAGAGCTCATTTTTACTTTTTGAAGCAATCTTCCATTCGCATTATAAATAGCAACTTCTTTATTTTTCCACAACTCATTGTTCACTTGTAAAACTATAGAACTTCCTTCGATAGGGTTCGGAGAAAAAGCAATTACATCTTTATCATTTACTAAAACTTGCCTTACATTTAAATTATCAGTTTTAGCACTACCACAATTTCCTATATTATTCCATCCACTTGAAGTTCTCTCATACAAAACATTAAAATAAACAACTCTATCACCAACCTGATAGTTTTGAGAAGAATCATATTGAGGTACCCCATCACAAATATTTGTGCTCGTTCCCCCATCTCCTTCAATGATATTTATAGTATAATCTTCAACTTCACCATAATCAAATGAACCACAAGAAGAAGGTGTAGCATTATATCGCATAGACACTCTCATTCTTGTGTTACCTAATTTCGCAGTAGCTGGAACAGTAAAAGTACCATTCACAGAGCTATCAGTAGAAGCACTTTTACTCCATACTTGTTCTCCATTATCTTCAAAATCAGAATCCTGGTTATAATCAATCCAAACAGTATAACCTTCTTTATAAACAGTACCTGTCCATTTTGGAGTAATGGTAATTGTATTGGAACTTCCTTGCTCTATATCAGTAGAAATATTAGTAAAATCTTGATACCCATTTGTAGCTCCTGAATTATTATTAATTGACCCAAGCGTTACATTCTGAATATATTCATCATTTACATTGTTTCCTTTTGAATCACAATATGTTGGTACAATAACACTTCCTTTACTTTTTGCTACTTCAATTAAGTACTCCAATCCAAGTTTGGCAAACTTTGCTGCATGTGTAGCATTTGCAGTTGGAAATCGGTCAGACGTATCATTTACCGTATGAATATAAGGGTTTGAACCATTAAATGATGCTTCAAAAGGGAAAGCTGCATCATATCCTTGTTGTGCCCAACTATAATGATCGGAACAACCGTAATTACATCGTGTATAATCGTAAGTAAATTGATGACTTCCTGAAACATTATAATGATCCATAAGACTAGCTAAAAAAGCATTAAGAGTGCTACTATTATAACTATCATCAGAAATATAAACATCCTTTGGTGACCCTTTATAATTCGTCATATCAAACTGTACATACGATAACACATTAACATTTCTGTTTTTATAATCTTCAGCAATCTCTTTTGACCCTCTTAACCCAACTTCTTCGGCAGCAAATGCCATAAACTCTATAGTTCTTTTTGGTTCAAAATTCATTTCAAAAAGTACTCTAGCCATTTCAGTAATTGTAGCAATACCAGAAGCATTATCATCAGCACCAGGCGCATTCGTTTCTCTTTCTGGACTAACAGAATCGATATGACCACCTATAATTACATATTCATTTGGAAGATCACTTCCTTGAATCGTCATAACAACCGAAGGCATTGTGGTACTATTGTGGTTCACTATTCTCACACTAACATCAGACCTACCGCTAGCCATTGTTTCCCATTTTTGTTTTAAATCTTGAACAGCTTGTGTAGCTTTTTGGGTCGTGTGATATCTAGTACCATAGTTTTCAAGTTCTACTATATGATTAGCAATATTTGTATTATTCACCAAGCCTAAACTTTGGTTTACAAGTTGATTTTCACTAATAGTATACGATGCTCTCTGCTGATAACTTTTTTTACTTTGAAGCTTCTGAATAGTTTGTAAAGCTTCTTTTTCAGAAGATTCATAAATAAATCCAGGGCCATGAGTTAAAATCATATGATGCAATTTTTCAGCCGCATAATGACTTAATTTTACTGCACTAAAACCATTTATGGAGGAAAGGATCTTAATATCAGTGGGAGCAACTTTTTGTAGTTTTAAGGCATCCTTGGTTTCAATAGTACCATAAAACATTTTTTCTTGGCTGTGAATAGTAGAAAAACTAAGACACAGCAATAGTAACGAAAGTAATAAATACTTTTTTTTCATTTTTGAAGGGTATTAATATTAATTTTAAATCCCCCGTAAGTTATTAAAAATTAACATCATAACATATAAGTATTTTAGCTTGTCATTTAATCACAGACTTAATTCTAATATTTATTCGTTCCAATACTCAACAAGTTTTGTGGTATATTTCTTTTTTTTGCATCTTTATATGTATATAAATTTTCTCTATAAATGTTTTCAAAACATAGAATAACTAAGGCTTTTAAAAAAGCAAAAAAACTACCTTTAAACAAGGATTCTAAATATATTTTATTTTCTGATTGCCATAGAGGTGATAATAGTTTTGCTGATGACTTTGCCCGCAACCGAAAAATATATCATTACGCCTTATCTCAATATTTTCAGAAAGAATTTACCTATATAGAATTAGGGGATGGTGATGAACTTTGGGAAAATAAATTCGTGAATATTTTCAATGCAAATAAAAACATCTACTTATTACTCCAAAAATTTCATCAAAAAAATAGATTGCATTTTATCTGGGGAAATCATGACATGAATTATAGAAAGCCAAAAAACGTTGCTAAAAACTTTAATTCTTATTATGATACTATTGACGGAAAGAAAAAAGAATTAATGCCAAATGCCTCTTTTTCTGAAGCAATTAAACTGGTACAAGAAGATGGTAAATCTATCTTCTTACTCCACGGACATCAGGCAGATTGGTTTAATTATACTTTTTGGAAATTCAGTAGGTTTTTGGTTCGTGTTTTATGGAGACCATTACAAATACATGGAATTAAAGACCCAACAAGTCCTGCTCAAAACTTTAAAGGATTAATAAAGGTAGAACGCCGTTTAGAAGAATGGATTAAGAGTAATAATAATCAAATGATTATTACAGGACATACACATCGTCCTCGATTTCCATCAGAAAACAAACTTCCACATTTTAATGATGGTAGCTGTGTACATCCAAGATGTATTACTGGTTTAGAAATTGAAAATAACGAAATAACACTTATTAAGTGGCATTTAGTAACTAACGAAGATGGCACCATGCAAATTACAAGAACTATCCTTGAAGGTCCAAAAAAAATAGCAAACTACATTTAGGTTCATAACTTTTTATTAACCCAAAACCCTACACCACATAACAGTTTATTAAATTACACTTAATATTTATATTAAAAAAAGAGAATACTTTTGGTTTACCTCAACTTAGAGGTGTACAGTCATTATAAATTTATTAGTTTTTGTCGACTATTTAT
Source organism: Tenacibaculum sp. SDUM215027 (assembly GCF_050566205.1). NCBI lineage: Bacteria > Pseudomonadati > Bacteroidota > Flavobacteriia > Flavobacteriales > Flavobacteriaceae > Tenacibaculum > Tenacibaculum sp. SDUM215027. The sequence continues at coordinate 831,378 of NZ_JBNXUE010000001.1, read as the reverse complement.
TTGACTTACTATATACTGCCTTGAAAACAAGGCAGTTTTTTAATATTAGGTTAACACTAAATTAACATTAAGGTTTGTTATTTGCCGCGACAAAAACTAATAAACAACATTCTAATGAACTGTAAAACAATACTTACGTCTGTAAGTATGTTTGTGTTACTTTACACGCATGCACAACAAACAAACGCACCAAAATTTGGAAAAGGTATATTTAATCTAGTAGGAAAGGATAGTACTTGGTCTATGAACATGGGAGCTAGAATGCAATTTTTAGCAACCGCTGAATGGGATTCTAACAAAGATGGCTTATACAACCCAACATCTTCAATGTTGGTAAGAAGAGCTCGCTTAAAGTTTAAAGGATTTGCTTTTTCTCCTAAGTTAAAATATAAAATGGAACTTGGGTTATCTAATAGAGATATTAGTGGTGCTTCAGAACATACAGGAAATGCTCCAAGATATATCTTAGATGCTGTTCTAAAATGGAATTTTCACCAAAACTTCGAACTATGGTTTGGACAAACCAAACTACCAGGAAACCGAGAACGTGTTATTTCTTCAGCAAATATGCAATTAGTAGATCGCTCTTTATTAAACAAACGATTTAATATTGATAGAGATATGGGAATACAGTTAAGACATCATTTTAATTTATCTGATAAGTTTATTGTTAGAGAAGCTTTAGCTTTTTCGCAAGGTGAAGGAAGAAATGTTACTGTAGGAAACCTAGGCGGACATCAATATACTGCTCATCTAGAATTTTTACCTTTTGGAAATTTTCAAGACAAAGGAGATTATATAGGTAGTGATTTAAAAAGAGAGAAAACTCCTAAGCTTGCCATTGGTATGAGTTATGACTTTAATAACAACGCCGTAAAAACTAGAAGTAATCAAGGTACTTATATGGTTAATGATGAAGGATACTATCAAACAAACATATCAACCTTTTTTATGGATGCAATGTTTAAATATAAAGGTTTCTCTTTTATGGGAGAATATTCATACCGAGACGCTGAAGATCCTTTCGCAAAAAACTCAGACGGAACTCTTACTGGAGAAATTGTACAGGTAGGTAATGGCTTAAACCTTCAATCAGGGTATTTGTTTGCTAAAAACTGGGAAGTATCTGGTCGTTTTACCAATATTTCTTTAGACGAAAATATTACAGGAAAAGGAACTGAAAATCAATACACAATAGGATTATCAAAGTACATTGTTGGTCATAAATTAAAAGTACAAACCGATATTAGTTACTTAGACATAGCAACAGCTACAAATCAATTGATGTATAGGTTACAGGTAGACATTCACCTTTAAATGATAACATAAACATAACATGAGAGCGTTCTTGTGTAACTAAATTTGCAAAACTTAATTAAAAACTAAAAAATGGGAGATCCATATATTTTGATGTTAGTCGCTTTAGCTGTTTTAGCTATTGTAGACTTGGTTGTGGGAGTTAGTAATGATGCTGTTAACTTTTTAAATTCAGCAATCGGTTCTAAAGCAATTAAAGTAAGAAATATTATGATAATTGCTAGTGTTGGGGTATTTTTTGGAGCAGTTACCTCAAGCGGTATGATGGAAGTAGCACGTAAGGGGATTTTTAACCCTAGCATGTTTATGTTCCAAGACATCATGTTTATTTTTATGGCTGTTATGATTACTGATATCTTACTATTAGATATCTTTAACTCATTAGGAATGCCTACATCAACAACGGTTTCTATTGTATTTGAATTATTAGGAGCTGCTGTTTGTGTATCATTGATTAAAATTGCTGCCAACGATTCTCAATCTATTTCAGATATATGGAATTATATTAATCATAAAAAAGCAGTAGAAATCATTAATGGAATTCTACTCTCCGTGGTTGTAGCGTTCTCTGTAGGAGCCATTGTTCAGTTCTTTTCGCGTTTAATTTATTCGTTTAATTTTGAAAAAAGAGCTAGTTACATCAATGCCTTATTTGGTGGTTTTGCAATTACAGCTATTACATATTTTATCTTTGTTAAAGGAATGAAAGGAACTCCTTTTTATAAAGATATAAAACATTTAATTGAAGGAAATACACTTGTTATAATTGCTGGAGGCTTTGTTTTTTGGAGTGCTATATCTCAAGTATTAATCCATTTTTTTAAAGTCAATATCTTAAAATTAATTATTGGTGTAGGTACCTTTTCACTAGCCATGGCATTCTCTGGTAACGACTTGGTAAACTTTATTGGTGTTCCGATTGCTGCATGGAATTCGTACCAAGCTATAAATGATCCTTTAATTAATGTTGGAGGCTTAGGACCCGAGGCTTTCTCTATGGGTATTTTAGCTAAAAAAGTACCTTCTAACGTTTGGTTATTGTTACTAGCTGGTGCTATTATGGTCGTTACTTTATGGACCTCAAGCAAAGCAAGAAATGTAATTAAGACAGGGATCGATTTATCTCGCCAAGGTGATGGACATGAAAAATTTCAACCAAACCCATTATCAAGAGTTGTAGTTAGAGCAGCTATGGGAATTAACATTGGTATTAGTGCTATCATACCTAAAAAGGCTTTAAATTTTATCGATTCTAAGTTTCAAAAACCTGTAATTGAATTACCTAAAGACAAAACCTATGAAATGCCTGCTTTCGATTTAGTAAGAGCATCTGTAAATTTAATTGTTGCCGGTATTTTAATTTCTATTGCAACTTCAATGAAGTTACCATTATCAACTACTTATGTAACATTTATGGTAGCAATGGGTACCTCTTTAGCCGATAGAGCTTGGGGGCGTGAAAGTGCTGTTTATAGAGTTGCTGGTGTAATTAATGTTATTGGTGGATGGTTCTTAACTGCCATTACAGCTTTCTTAACAGCTGCTTTAGTAGCTTATTTAATTAGCTGGGATATGGTAATGATTCCTGTATTGTTATTAGTAGTTGCTCTTTTAATTGCAAGAAATACTTTACAACACAGAAAAAAGTCTAAAGAAGAAAAGAAACAAGTGCATATGGAACGAGCAGAATTAATCACTATTAACGGTGTGATTGAAGAAAGCTCAGATCATATTGCTGGTGTTGCTAACCGCATTAATAAATTATATTCAAGTGTTGTAAAAGACCTTGCTACACACGATTTAATTAAATTACGTAAAACTGATAAGCACGTTACGAAACTAAATGATGAAATTGATAGTTTAAAAGACGGTGTATTCTACTTTATTAAGTCATTAGACGATACTTCGGTACAAGCAAGTAGATTCTATATTCTAATTTTAGGTTATTTACAAGACGTTGCACAGTCTATTAGCTACATTTCTAGAGCTACATACAAGCACGTTAATAACAACCATAAAAATCTTAAAAAAGGACAAATTAAAGACCTTAAAAGTATTGACAATACACTTTCTAAGTTATTAGATGATATTGCTGATACATTTGAAAATAGAAGTTTCGATAATTTAGAGCATATTATTAACGAAAAGAAAGAGTTACTAAAAGATGTATCAAAATCTATCGAAAAACAAGTAGACCGCATTAGAACAGACGAAACAAGTCCAAAGAATACTACATTATACTTTAGTATTTTAATTGAAACACAAGATTTAGTTTCTGGATTAATGAGTTTACTAGAAACATATGAAGAGTTTCACATTAGCACCAAGACAGCTGAAATTGAAGCTTAACAAACAAAAAGCCGAGTTAATTAACTCGGCTTTTTTATTTCTATTTTTATAAACTAAATTATTACTTCTTTTTCATGGGACGCATTAAACCTTCTTGCGCTACCGAAGCTATTAGTTTACCATCTCTAGTATAAATATTTCCACAAGCAAAACCTCTAGCTCCATTCGTGTTAGGGCTTTCTACCGAGAACAACATCCAATCATTAAAATCAAAATCGCGATAAAACCACATCGAATGGTCTAAACTTGCCATTTGTGTGTTTCCAAAATTAGCTACACTTGCATTAGGGTTTAAACAAGCTGTTAAAATATTATAGTCTGATATATACGTTAATATTTGTTGTTTAATTCCTAACGATAAATCCGATGCATCTCCTTTTAACTTAAACCAAACATCAACTACCGGAGGTAGATCTTTTCGTTCTAACGGATTTACAATTTGTACAGGTTTAAAATCAATAGGACGCTCAATACTTAAAAAGTCGTTCATCTTCTTCGGTAAGAAAGCTCCAAATTGGTCTAACATATCTGTCCAACTTAACAATTCTTCAGGTTGTTTTAAATCTTTTTTTATAGGCATTTGATGCTCGTATCCTTCTTCTTCTTTATGAAAAGAACAAGACAGTATAAAAATCGTTTTATCTTTTTGATGTGCTGTAACTCTACGTGTAGAAAAGCTACCTCCATCACGAATAGTTTGAACATTATAAGTTATAGGCAACTCTAAATTCCCTGCCTCTAAAAAATACGAGTGTAGCGAATGTAATATACGTTCTTTAGGTGTTGTTCTATACGCTGCATTTAGTGCTTGTGCTAATACTTGACCTCCAAAAACATTTGGACTTCCTATATCTCTACTTACTCCGTTAAAATTCCCTTCACCTAAATCGTCAAGGGTAAGTATATTTAATAATTCTTGTGTGTTTTTCATTTGTTAATACAATAAAGAGGATTTAATTCCTTATACTATTTTTGTTTTAAAGGGCTTTATTAACCGAAATTCTGTTGGCTGAATTCTATTCAAAAATAAGCTTAAAATACGATTTGGAATACTTTTTCTATGTCGCAAATAAATCGTTAAGTCTTGTGGTGCTGCTCCTACTGAACTTTTTATTTCACTAGCTGTTCTTCCAAAGTTTATAGTTTTTATATTATTATCAATTGCCAATGATATATAATCGTATAACATTCGTTGGTAAATCGCATAAGTTCTATTAACTGTATAATCAATACCTACAAAGTGAGCATCTAATGAGTTTTGGTTTTTTATTCCTGATAAAAACCCAACTAATTTATCTCCTAACCAATATACTTTAATAACATAGTCATCCTTTAAGTTTTCTTTTAAAGATACATATGTTTCTATATTAAAATATCCTAAGTTAAAACTCGCCTTATTTGATACATTCTTATAAAGTAACGTCATATTTGGCAATAATTGCTTTAAAGAATCAATAGTTACTTCTTCCGTTCGTAAGTCTCTACTCTTCTGTAAAGCTTTTTTTGCTTTTACTCTATACTTTGTTTTTAATGCTGCTAAATAATCGTCAAAAGTATTCCAATTATCATCTAACGTTAACATCATATTTGGATCTACATTAAACGAATTGTAGCCCACACTGTGTAATGCATCAGTAATAAAAAGAGATTCATTTACAAAATCTTTCAACATAAAAGCATCAATTGTTCCTTTCGAAATATCTTTTTCAAAGGCTACAATAGCTTTAGCTAGCTGTTTTACAACTTGTTTTTTATCTTGATTTGGTTTAATGAATATTCCGTGCTCTCCACTTACAAATGTATTACCACATGTAAGTATTTTAAATGGTTTTTGAGAAGACAATAAATGTAGTTTCCTCCCCATACAACGTATCCATTCTACAACCGATTGCAAATCGTTTTGAACACTTTCTAAATAAAAATCTACCAGTTGAATAGTTGCAAAGGCTATTGCTTCTTTTTTTTCATCAAACAATAAAATATAAGAAAACTGTATTTGCTGGTTGTTCTTTTCTAAAGCTTCTAAATATGCTGGTTGAAAATATAAGTTATCTGTACAATTAAGCTCTCTCCAAACCTTTTCTGGTATGTCTTTTACTGAGGGAAAGTAACATATATTGGATATTTTTTTTTTACAGGATAAAATAATGTCAGCTTTTACGATTTGTATTTGTGTAAATTAGTAAAAGTTTGTCAAATACCTATAAATTATTTTAAGCTACTCCATTATTCCAAACAGGCACTTTTAAAAACCTACTTATTTTTACCATATCACTCAACAAGTATTCTTTATCTCCGTGGTTTAATAAATTATGACGTTCTCCGTTTTGAGTAACTAAATTCACCTCGTAACAGTAATAACCTCCTGACTTATTTCCTTGAATAAATTTTGATAATACTTGTAACGCATACACTTGTTGAAAAGGTATTATTTCACCATCAACTACTATTTTTCTCTTTTGAGAGTTCAAATGTGCTTTAGCTCCAAAAGAAAAAAGCAGAAAGGTTCCTATTAACATAAACACCCCTCCCGAAGTAAAAAACATTTTTCCTGCATGCATAAACGTCATAGACTTGGTTGAAAACTTAAAAAACTCTATATAAGACCATGCAGCATAATTCAATCCCATTAAAAAGAAACTCCAAGCTACAAACTTCAAATAAGAACTTGAGGTTATTTTGTACCCAAGAGCAGTCTTTCGTAAGCGTTCACTTAAAAAATTACTTCCTGAACTTGCAACGGAATTCCAAGAAATGTGCTGCCCGATAGCATCAGTTGTAAAGTCATCAAAAGAAAATTCTATTTGCTTATTGCTTGATGAGTTTTTCTTTCTTTTTGCCCAATAGCTAGAACCAAACATACCAATAAACATAAAAGCTAAAACGGCTAACATCCCACCTGTTTTATAGTAAGTATATCGCTGTTTACTTATACTTAACTGATGAATTGGAACGGTAATTTCAAGACGTTTTATATTGTTTAAATCTTTTCTTGTAGGACTTGTAAGTTGTTGCAACGAATCTAATTTTTGTGCGTTTTGCTGTACCTCTAACTCTCGTTTTTGGAATGATTCATACATATTTTGAAACTGTGGAAGCGCTACGAAAATAAAAATCCCGATTGGGATTATTGCAAAAAACCAAGAGTTGTTAAGGGATACTTTTTTCATATTTATTTTTTAAGAAAGCAAAATTGAGGAAAGTTTTTGATTCTATCGCATAAAAAAGCTTTTACATTAAGAGGTAAAAGCTTTTTTAAATTGATACCGTTATTTATTATTATTCACAAAAAGGAACTGTAAAAAAACCTTCTATTGAATTATCTGCACTTGAGTTTGCTTTTATTTTTAAAGTTAGTTCACTATTCGTAAATCTTACAACCTCTGCAATTCCTTGAAGGTAGTTTAAAGGATTCTCTCCTTTTTTATTAAAAACTACATTTACATTGTTATAAGTTCCTAACTCAGCTTTTACATAAGTTGCAATTCTTAATTCGTAATTAAGAACATCAGAACTACAATCTGCTTGAATATTGGTAATATGTACTGAAAGCTCATTATTTCCAGACATAAATGCTTTACCTCCTTCTGCTGTAAAGTTTGTTCCATATATTTTTCCTGATAATTTTGTGTTTGCAATTCCTGCTGGATCGTTATCGCTATCAGAACAACTACTCATCACTAGAGTTAAACATACCAAAACCGCATAGCTGATTTTAAAAATCTTTTTCATTCGTTAAAAGTTTAATTTGTTTTTACAGGAAGCGAATTTAGTTTAAAATTAAAAACCCACAAACAATTAATTGCCTGTGGGTTTTCAGTGTTTTATACGATAAGTTTTACCCTACTATATTGATAATCTTTCCAGGAACTATAATTACCTTCTTTGGCTCTCGTCCAGCAAGTTGTTGTTGCGTTTTTTCGTGCGCCATTACCGTTTTTTCAATTTCGTCTTTGCTCATATCTAATGGTAATTCAAGTGTAAAACGCATTTTACCATTGAAAGAAACAGGATAGTTCTTCGAGCTTTCTACCAAGTGCTTTTCTTCAAAAATTGGAAAAGCTACAGTTGCGATTGACTCGCTGTGTCCTAACTGACTCCATAATTCTTCAGCAATATGTGGTGCATATGGAGAGATTAACACTAACAACGGTTCTAAAATAGCACGTTTGTTACATTTTAAGGCTGTTAACTCGTTTACCGCAATCATAAAGGTAGAAACTGAGGTGTTGAACGAGAAATTCTCAATATCTTCTTCTACTTTTTTAATTGTTTTATGTAACGTTTTTAATTCGTCTTTGGTTGGTTCAGCATCAGAAACATTGATTCCGTTTTCATCGGTGAATAATTTCCATAATTTTTTCAAGAAAGAATATACTCCTGAAATACCTGAAGTTTTCCAAGGTTTTGTTTGCTCTAACGGCCCTAAGAACATTTCGAATAAACGTAAACTGTCTGCTCCGTATTCTTCACAAATTAAATCTGGATTCACCACGTTGTATTTCGATTTCGACATTTTTTCAACCTCGCGACCTACAATGTATTTACCATCTTCTAAAATAAATTCTACGTCTTTAAAATCAACATTTAATGGATGCTTTTTAAACGCTTCAACATCTAACTCATCAGAAGAATTTACCAATGAAACATCAGCATGAATAAGTTGTACTTTCTTATCTCCTATTAACCCTTTAGAAACAAATCTATTTGTTCCTTCTACTCTATATACAAAAGCAGAAGTTCCTAAAATCATTCCTTGGTTAATCAGTTTTTTAGCAAACTCACCAACTGGTAACAAGCCTCTATCAAATAAGAATTTTTGCCAAAAACGTGCATATAATAAATGCCCTGTAGCATGCTCAGAACCTCCAATATATAAATCTACTTCTTTCCAATAGTCAACCGCTTCTTTACTTACAAACTCTCCTTCGTTGTTCGAATCCATATAACGGTTAAAATACCAAGAACTTCCTGCCCACCCTGGCATGGTGTTCAGTTCAAGAGGAAACACACTAGTGTGATTTATTTTATCATTACTTACAACCGAATTGGTTTCAGTACACCACGCCCAAACCTCAGCGTTTCCTAACGGTGGTTTTCCGTCTTCTGTAGGTAAGTACTTTTCTACTTCTGGTAATACAATTGGCAGATGCTCCGCATCAATCATTTGCGGCATACCGTCTTTGTAATATACTGGGAATGGTTCTCCCCAATAACGTTGACGACTAAATACAGCATCGCGTAAACGATAGTTTATCTTTCCGTAACCAAATCCACGTTTTTCTAATTCGTAGATTACGGTTTTCATTCCTTTCTTATAGTTTAAACCATCTAAGAAATCAGAATTGGCTAATTTGATTCCATCTTTAGCGTCGTTTGCTTTTTCAGAAATATCAACATCAGCAAAAATATTTGGAATCTCTAATCCGAAGTGTTTTGCAAAATCGTAATCACGTTGGTCACCACATGGTACCGCCATAACAGCTCCTGTACCGTAACTTGCTAATACGTAATCACCAATCCAAATTGGCACTTTCTTTCCTGTAAACGGATGCAACGTATACGCACCAGTGAACACCCCTGAAATGGTTTTTACATCAGCCATACGATCACGTTCTGAACGTTTTGCTGTTGCCTCTATGTATTCTTCAACAGCCTTTCTTTGCTCATCAGTCACGATTCGTGACACTAATTCGTGTTCTGGAGCTAAGGTCATAAAAGACACTCCAAAAATAGTATCAGGACGTGTAGTGAATACATCAATTTTTGCATCGTGCCCGTCAACATCAAAAGAAACCATCGCTCCTTGCGAACGGCCAATCCAGTTAGTTTGAGAATCTTTTAATGGTTGTGGCCAATCGATATTTTGTAATCCGTCTAATAAACGTTGTGCATACGCAGAAATTCGCATAGACCATTGGGTCATTTTTTTACGAACTACAAGATGTCCTCCACGCTCTGAAACTCCGTTTACAATTTCATCGTTTGCTAATACTGTTCCTAATGCCGGACACCAATTTACTTCGGTATCGGATAAGAATGTTAAACGGTATTGTAATAATATTTCTTGTTGTTTTTTCTCTAACAAACTTTTCCATTCATCCGCAGAAAAAATGGTAATATCTTCATCAGAAACTGCATTTATAGTTGCATTTCCTTCAGCTTCAAACTTTGCTACTAAGGTTCCAATATCTTCTGCTTTATCAGTGTCTTTATTGTACCAAGAATTGAATAGTTGAATAAAGATCCACTGTGTCCATTTATAGTACTCAGGATTTGAAGTACGAACCTCACGAGACCAATCGAATGAAAATCCGATATTATCTAACTGACGACGGTAAGTTTTGATATTTGTTTCGGTAGTTATTGCTGGATGTTGTCCTGTTTGAATCGCATATTGTTCAGCAGGCAACCCGAAAGAGTCATATCCTTGTGGATGCAATACATTAAACCCTTTGTGACGCTTGTAACGTGCATAAATATCAGATGCGATATATCCTAGAGGATGTCCGACGTGTAATCCTGCTCCTGATGGATAAGGAAACATGTCTAACACATAATATTTAGGTTTCTCAGAATTGTTTTCAGCTTTAAATGTACCTTTATCTGCCCAGTACTTTTGCCACTTTTTTTCTATATCTTGATAATTGTATTGCATTCTTTTAGTTTATTCCTGTCATTACGAATGAATGATACTAACGAAGTAACCTTTTCATAAGATTGCTTCACTTTCTTCGCAATGATGTGATTTTGAAGCTGCAAATTTACAGTTATTGTTGATAAGTAAAAAGTTTAGTGCTTTTAATACGTTATGAAAACTTAAATAAACACAAAAAACCTCACAAGCCATAAAAAGCTTGCAAGGTTTAAAAACTGAAATAAGAGAGATTTTTATATTATCCTAATGCTGGATCTGTTAAAATTACTTTTAGAGTTCCTCCACGTTCTGATCGTTGAATGTTACATATTCTTTGTTTTTGAGGTGGCCCATAAGGCAATGCAGGGCATGGCTTATCGCCTACTAACTGAATGCAATCAGTACAATTTACAGGAAACACTCCTGGGTTACCTGAGTTTTGCTGTAACTCTTTATTGTAAATTCTAGTAATCGGTGTTTTATTTGGTCCGTAATTCCAACCTCCATCTTTATCTACTTCCATAGCAATAAAGCTATTTACTCCATTAACACAACTTATATCAAAAGCTTCTGCACATGGTGTATTTGGGTTTAGTGTAAATTCTGCAATGCTCGTTCCTTGTGCTCCATGATTAAAGTCTGCTCCTTTTACAGGACATTGTGGTTCTATATAAAAACAAATGTTTCCGCTAAAACATTCTTCTTTTGGGTCAAACTCTTGTGTTTTTCCTGCTCCTAATTCAAATTTCCCCATGAGTTTATTTACTTTGGTTAAAAAACTAAAGTCTGAAATTCCAACAGGAGATGGGCAACATTTATTGGCTGTATTTGATGCAGCAAAAGTTACATAAACTTCAACTGGTTTTTCTGTTTGATTAGTAACAGATAGTGTAGTATAGTTTGTAGACATAATAAAAGTTTTTTAAGGTTAGTCTTTTAAAGCTCAGAATAGCTTTTCTGCAAAGTATTATCCATATCGCTACTAATACAGAAAAATGTCTTTACTGATTGTTTTTAAGTTACAAGCGGTTTAATTTACTTGCTTAAAAATGTTAGTATAACTATGCTAACGTCTTTTTAAACTAGTTCTATTTTTATAATTTAGAAAACTTTACAACTAACCTACTTATGAACGAAAATATAACCGTTTTAGATATTAAAGAAAAAGTATTGGCTTTACTTAAAGACTCTATTGAACAACCTGAAATTGAAAGTTTAATTAACGAAATTCATTCCTATTTTCGAGAACTAACTCAACTCACTGGATTTGATAACAGTATAGAGCATCTTGCTGCGGTAACAACTGAAAAAGGAAAGGCTTTAGGGTTGAACCATGCTGCGCAATGTTTGTTAGATTATAAACGGACTGTAAAGTTTTTAAAAGCTATGATAACGGCTATTAAAGAACAACAACGAAAACACCCTCATGAAGTTATTCATATTTTTTATGCAGGTTGTGGCCCATACGCTCCATTTGTTACTTTAATTGCTCCTCTTTTTTCAACTGAAGAAATACAGTTTTCTTTACTAGAAATTAATAATAAGTCTTTAGAGTATGCTAAAAGTCTTATTAAAAAACTGGGGCTTACTAAGTATGTAACAAATTACTACACTGCTGATGCCGTTACTTTTGAAATTCCTGAAGCAGAAAAGTATCATATACTGTTTAGTGAAACGTTAGATGCTTTGTTATATAGAGAGTGTTATGTTCCTATTTTATTCAACTTACTACCTCAACTACCACAAGAAATTACTGTGATTCCAGAAAATGTATTGATAAAAATGAGTTTAGCTACTGATCTTATTGCTGACACTAAGCATACACCTGTTGAAGTTGATACCATTTTAAATGTTAGAGAAGCTATTTTATCAAACAAAACTGATATTATTCCTACTCAACTACCTGATAAAAAAGTAGCTGTAAATTCAATTAATATTGAGCAGTATAATTACTTAATATTGGATACACTGGTACATGTTTATAACGATATTTGGTTAACAAGAAGCGAGTCTTCACTAACCCTACCTCTTGAAATGCATATAGAACATCCTATTAATTTTGGCTCTATAGTATTTACTTATCTGATGGATTCAAGTATTGAGTTAAAATACAGATTGGAAGAATAATACTTAAAAAGAAAAAGCATAACCAAATTGGTTATGCTTTTATTTAATTTTCAATATTCTTTTACTTACTGTTTTACAGGTACAGTAACAATAACATTATCCCATCCGATATACATGTTGAATGCATCATCTTCTCCTTCAAAAACAATAGAGAAGGCCTCAATTGTTTCATCTGATTTAGAAGTAGGGGCAATAACTCTAGCTACATCTTCACTTTCACTATAAAAGTAAGATCCCCAAACATTTTTGGCTGTATTTAAAATAAGGGTCCATTCACTTTCTCCTGGAATGGTAAACAGTGTATATGTTCCTGCTTTTACTTTTTTACCACCAAAGGTTACATCTTTATAAAATGTGATTTCAGCAGCTTCATTAGCTCCTGTTCTCCATACTTTTCCAATAGGAGCAAGTTTTGCTAATGATCTTCCTTTTAATTTTGGGCGGCTATAAACAATTTTTACTGTCTTCTCTGAAACTCTATAATTACTAGGGTAAGTAGCTGCATCCATTGGGCTTTTATCTAAACCTTCGAATTTTTGAGCTGCTACTTCGTTAGAAAACACTAGGGTTACAGCAAATACGATAATTGATAAAATTGATTTTTTCATGTTCTTATTTTTAATTATTAACTGAGGATTCGTCACCAAATTTAAGAATCCTTACGTAAAATCTATTCTTTTTTAAAAAACAATTCTACTTTTAGTTTCTAAAAAAGCAGAGTCTAATATTCTTAAAAATTGTAATTCAAGTAAATAGATGTTCTATATTTTACCTCTATAGTTCCTTGTGCTAAGTTTTGCTGTATTGGATACATTGCTAAAGCTCCTACTGTTAGTTTCTTTGCATTATACTCAGCTCCTAAGCTAGAAAATAATGCATGCCCTTCGGTATTTTTAACTTTTAACCCTAACATTTTATTACTTGCATAAAATTCTCCTGAAATTCCTACTGAAGGCACAAAACTATGCTGTTTATTATCTTTAAAAGCATAAAAGAAAGTACTATTAAAGTTAAATTGATTTCCAAATCGATATTCTTCTTTGTTTGTAGTTTTTATATAATAATTAAGATAATTTGTAACTCCAAAATTATTTCTCTTAAATACATACTGAAGATTTGTAATTACATCAACACTTCCTGTTCCCAATTGAAAACTTGGGTTTATTGAATTATTAATTGCTTCGTTATAAGTTCCTGTTGGTAACTTTAACCCTCCACCAATTTTTAATATATGATTAGAAGATATAATCTTATCTTTTTCCTCCTTATAACTTCCCGTATTTTTATTTAAAACGGTGTAATTAATTAAAAAAGATACATCTCCTAAACCATCAATAGCTGTTGTTTTGTCAACATATTCTCTTGAATGAAAATGGAAAGGCACAAAAACTTGGGCTTCTAAATACTCTTTAATTATTGGAATTCTAGACCAAACTTGTACTGTATTAAAATATTCATTTATAATTGGAGAGTTATTAAAAATACCGTCTTTTGATTGGTATTTTTGATGCAGATAACGTACCCCAACAAAATTATTATCTATAATTCCCCCCATTCCTAAACTACCTCCACTGTTGCTACATCCGCAAGCATCACAATCTAAAAATAATTCATAACGCTCAGGAAATGGGTTATTCGCTTGTATTTGTACTGAAATTAATACTATTAATATTAGTATTGCCTTATTCAGCAAATCTTTTATCTGTGATAAATTCTTCATCTGTTAATGTTTTTAAAAAAGCTATAATGCCTTCTTTTTCTTGTTCGTTTAATGGTATTCCGATAGTTCCATTCTCATTTTTAAGAATCGGATCTAAATTTTGAGTTTCTTGAACTCCAGTTGCATAAAAATTTAATACTGATTTTAAGGATCCAAATCGACCGTCGTGCATATACGGAGCAGTAAGTTCAATATTTCTTAAGCTAGGTACTTTAAACTTATACTTATCTTCTTCTAATAAGGTTACCGTCATTCTTCCTAAATCGTTAATTTCTGGATTGATTGGTAAACCATTATTTCTAAAAGCATCATCAGTAAATAAATCTGAAGTATGGCAAGAAGCACATTTTGCTTTAAAAAGCTCTAGTCCCTTTTTTTCTTGTTCAGAAAACGATCCTCCTTTTTCAACCCGAACATATTTATCATACTTTGAATTTGCTGAGACCATCATTAACATAAATTGAGACATCGCCTTAAATGTATTATCAGCGTTAACCTGTCCATCCTCAAAAGCTTGACTAAACAATTTTCGATAAGATGCATCTTGTCGTAGTTTTTCCAAAATATTCGTTACGGTTTCATCCATTTCTACAGGATTCGTAATAGGTATTATTGGAAACATATCTAAATGAAAAGCTGCACCATCCCATGAAAATTGTTTTTGGAAAGCCATATTTTGAACTGGTAGGGTATTTCTAGTTCCTTCTCTATCTTCAACTCCGTGACTTAATTGATGTCCATGGTGTGTAAACGCAAACTTTTGCTGGTGGCAAAAAGCACAAGAAACCACTCCGTCTGAAGAAAGTTTTCCTTCATAAAAAAGTTTCTTTCCTAATTCAAAACCTTTTTCTGTAATTGGATTTGAACTTAGAGTATAATGAGGCTCAGGAAAATTGCTTGGTTGTTCAAAAACTAGTTCTACATTAGTATACACGTCTTCTTTTTTACAACTAAAGAAAGAGCATACTAATAATACAATCATTAATTTTTTCATTACATACGGTATTAGTAGCTAATTGAAAACAATTAGCCTATTACACTTAAAAAAGTCTAAAGAACAGAGCTCTCACTCTATCCTTTAGATTTAATTATTATTAATGATGATTTGTGTGGTGTACATGGTGAACCATAAACATCTCAGTATAGTTCTCTGCTATTAAAGAGGCTTTATCTCCCCCCATAATATTTGCTCCTTCTGAAAGTTTAATTTTAGATTTACCGTCTAACATTGTATTAGCATCTACTTTAATATGCAACTGTGGTGATTGTTCTTTACTAACAATAGCTACATCCATAGGTAATGTTACCTCTTTGTATAATTCAACTGTCGTTCCTCTACTTGCAATATGAAGCATAAAAGGATTATCCGTTGCATCTTCTTTATAGTTTCCTTCTAAAACTACAAACTTATAACCTGCTTGCCAACTCCAAGTTAGGTTATAGTTTTCAGCTAAAGTCCAAAAGTCTTGTTGCACCGCCTGTCCTTCTATAAATCGTTCTTGATCTACACCAATTCCGAATTTAACTTTTGTATACTTACCTGCAGGTACATCTTTAAGTGATATTTGAATTTTCTTAGGCTTGTCTCCTCCTCCTTCACTGATTATAAAGTAACTTTCTTCTTTAGGGTATACAAATTCCTCTCCTTCTTCTGTTACAAGTACAAAGTTACTTACGATATAATCGAAAGAGTTTACAGTTAATACTTCTCCATTCCCATTAGTGTACGTTGAAGTTCCTAGTAAAAGTTTGTCTTCAGCAAAACCGTTATCAAACTCTATTACTACTTCGTTTTTCCCTTCTAATTTGTCATTAATTATTTCATCGTCACTACAAGAAGTGAACGCCATAGCCAAAGCTATGAAAGCTAGTATTTTTTTCATCTTTTAAGTTTTGTGTATTACAGCACGCTTTTAACAATGCTAAGCACCATTAAAATTTCAATCTGTAAATTGTATTTTAATTTTGTTATTATTTTACAATAGTCTACCATTTTGATTACGTTCGTTGTAATCAATTAGTAGTTTTAGTTATATGTAAAAATTAAGTAATAGGAGGATGAAACACTTCTTTATTGAATAAGTAATGATAGTTTTTCTTATAAGAAAATGTTCCTTTCTTTTTTATAAACTGTTTTTCTTCTAAGTCTATATTAAGGATAGAAACAAACCCAATAGGGTACTCTTCCATTGAGATTCGTAGTGAATTAAAGTCGTCGTCTTGTTGTTTCTCAAGCTCCATCATTAACTGACACTTACCGTTACAGTTTAATTCTGGTTTATCCTTATTAATACATAAAACCTTTGATATATAATCATAATTTATTGCATACTCAACAAAAGGAGCTATAGGGCGCAACATGGCTATCATGTACAATGCAACAAAAAAATATATGCTTAGTTTTTTAAACAAAAAAGAGGACTTTTTACTAACACAAAGATACCACTATCCCTACTGATAACCAACAATAAAACTCTACGTTTTTTTTCTTTATTTTAATTTATTCTAAATAAAAACCTTATATTTGCACGGATTTTACGAAAAGATAATGATTGTTTTTTATACTGAAACCAAGAAAGTTACCTCTAAAACTTCTGTTAAGACATTGCAGAGAACTACTGTTTGTAGTTCTTCATGTACAAGTAACTGTATTAAACCTAAAAGTAAATGCTGTAATAAATATCAAAAGAAAGGAATTAATTGTAAAAGATGTCCTTTAACATTTGATTTAAAAGCAGTTTCATAATAACGATTTACCCCGTTTGTTTATATATTACAAACAAAAAGCCCTTAAAAGATGTTTCTTTTAAGGGCTTTTAATTTTATATACTATTTTCTTTATGCTACTTTTAACAAAAAGTAATTTTTCTTACCTCTTTGTAATAACACATATTTATCGGCAATTAAATCTTTCGAAGTAATAACAAAGTCTTCACTTACTTTTTCTTTATTTACTGATATCGAGTTTTCCTTTAAAGCTCTACGAGCATCTCCGTTTGATTTTAAGAAACCTGTTTTAGCTGCTAAAGCCGCAATCATATCTAATCCGTTATCAATATCTTCAGATGTTACTTCAGCTTGTGGCACCCCGTCAAATACATCTAAGAAAGTTTGTTCATCTAAGCTCTTTAAATCGTCAGCTGTTGACTTACCAAATAAAATATTAGACGCTGCTATTGCTTTATCCAACTCTTCTTTAGAGTGTACAAAAGTTGTTACTTCTTCAGCTAACTTCTTTTGTAAAGCTCTTTGATGTGGCGCTTCTTTATGTTCTGCAATTACAGCTTCAATTGTTTCTTTATCTAAAAAAGTAAATATTTTAATATACTTTTCAGCATCTTCATCCGAAGTGTTTAACCAAAACTGGTAAAACTTGTAAACTGATGTTTTATCTGCATCTAACCAAACATTTCCTCCCTCTGATTTTCCAAATTTAGAACCGTCAGCTTTTGTAATTAAAGGACAAGTAGCTGCAAATGCTTTTGCATCTTCACCTGGTGTCATTCTACGAACTAGCTCTGTACCTGTGGTAATATTTCCCCATTGGTCAGAACCTCCCATTTGTAATTTACAGTTTAAGGTTTTATATAAGTGATAGAAGTCATACCCTTGAATTAATTGATACGTAAACTCTGTAAAACTCATTCCGTTACCTGCTTCTCCTGTAATACGTTTTTTTACAGAATCTTTTGCCATCATGTAGTTTACAGTGATTCTCTTGCCAACATCACGCACAAATTCGATAAATGAAAAATCTTTCATCCAATCGTAATTGTTTACCAATAAAGGAGAATTTTTAGCTCCGTTATCAAAATTTAAAAAGCGACCTAACGTACTTTTTAAACCTGCAACGTTTTTAGCTAAAGCTTCTTCATTTAATAAATTACGCTCATCTGACTTTCCTGTTGGATCACCGATCATACCAGTAGCACCTCCTACTAAAGCTACTGGCTGATGCCCTGCTTTTTCAATGTGAACTAGTAAAATAATTGGAACTAAACTACCAATGTGTAACGAATCTGCAGTTGGATCAAAACCAATATAAACCGATGTCATTTCTTTTTGAAGTTGTTCTTCGGTTCCAGGCATAATGTCGTGGATCATTCCACGCCATTGTAATTCTTCTACTAAATTCTTGGTCATTTTATTCTATTTTTAAAGAAGCAAAGATAAGTTTATCAACCAAAATAAACTAAATTCGCTTTATGATTTTAGTTACAGGAGGAACAGGTTTGGTAGGCTCACATTTATTATATTATTTAAGCCAAAAAAACGACAAAATTCGAGCTGTTTTTAGAACAGAAGAAAAACGTGAATACGTAAAAAAAATCTTTTCTTTTTATACAGATAATGCACAAGAATACTTTTCAAAAATTGAATGGGTAAAAGCTGACATTACTGATATCCCTTCTTTAGAACCTGTATTTAATAATATTACACAAGTTTATCATTGTGCAGCATTAGTTTCTTTTAACCCGAAGGATTATAGAAAAATGCGTCAGGTAAATATTGAAGGAACTGCTAACTTAATTAATTTTGCTATTGATACGAATGTAGATAAATTCTGTTTTGTAAGCTCCATAGCTGCTGTTGGGAATGCTATTAACGGAAAACCTATTAATGAAGAAAATGAATGGGTAGATAATGATGAAAACCATGGATATGCTATTACAAAGTATGGTGCTGAAATGGAAGTTTGGAGAGGTAGTCAAGAAGACTTAAATATCGTAATTGTTAACCCTGGTGTGATTTTAGGCGGTGGATTTTGGAATGAAGGCTCTGGAAAAATGTTCACCCAAATAAATAGTGGCTTTAAATTTTACACAGAAGGCATTACTGGGTTTATTGGGGTAAATGATGTAGTAAAAGCGATGATAAATCTGATGGATTCTAATATAAAGAATGAACGTTTTATTTTAGTTTCTGAAAACAAATCGTTTAAAGAAATACTCTTTTGTATTGCTGATAATCTGAATAAAAATAGACCTTCAAAAAAAGTAGGAAAACTGATTACTTCAATATTTTGGAGAGCGGATTGGCTTTTAACAATACTTACAGGTAAAGAGCCTTTGTTAACTAAAGACTCTGCTAAATCTGCTCACAACGAATCGTTCTATACTTCTGAAAAAATTACAGAACAACTTGATTTTGAATTTGAACCTATTAATGATGTAATTGCTAGAATCTCTAAAGAGTTTAAAAAGTAAATTACTCAATCTTCTTTAAGTCTTTTTTTTTAACTCTCTATCTTCTCTTTTTATTAACTCTTTAGGAGCATCATCCAATAATAGTTCCTTATCTAAAACTGTATCTCTTTTTAGTTTGCCTCCTTTTTTAATTCCCTTTATAGAATCTTGAACTTCCTGCTTTTTTCTATATAAACTGTCTAATAAATCAATATTACCTTTTACTTTTTTTAAGATTTCTGCGTACTCATCAACCTTAGAAGTATAATATGTATTACTAGCATCAAAGCGGGTACTATCAATTTTATACTTTTCGTATACCAAAATCATATAGTTTTTCTCTCGCTTTAGAAATTTATTTTTTTGATTTTTTGCTGAAGAAGCAATATACATATCAGTTAATAACGAAATCATGGAATCTTTCGGAATTAAGTTCTCAGGCTTTTTGTATATCGTATTACTAGTACACGACACCAAAAGCAAACCAATACATATGTAAAAAAAAGACTTCATTTATCTGTTAAATAATAATCGTTTTCCTTTAATTTCTTCGTTAAACACACCTTCATTGTACATTAAGTTTCCATTTACAAACGTGTGTGTTATCTGACTTGAAAACTCAACTCCTTCAAACGGAGACCACCCACATTTGTACAATAAGCTCTCTTTATCTACTATCCATTTCTTATCAGCGTCAACTAAAACTAAATCAGCATAAAAACCTTCTTTTATAAATCCTCTTTTTTCAATTTTGAAGATTTTTGCTGGGTTATGGCTCATCTTTTCTACCGCTTTCTCAATTGGTAGCACTCCTTCTTTCACCTTTTCTAAAATTGCTGTAACTGCATGTTGTACTAACGGACCCCCGCTAGGTGCTTTTGTATATACGTTTTCTTTTTCTTCTAAAGTATGTGGTGCATGGTCGGTTGCAATGATATCAATTCTATCATCTAGTAATGCCTTCCATAATCCATCTTTATCTTTTTGTGTTTTCACTGCAGGATTCCACTTGATATGTGTTCCTTTTTTATCGTAATCAGCATCAGTAAACCATAAGTGATGTACACAAACCTCAGCGGTAATCTGCTTTTCTTCTAATGGAATATCATTTCTAAATAAATGCGTTTCCTTTTCAGTAGATAAGTGAAAAATATGTAAACGAGCTCCAGTTTTCTTTGCTAATTCAATTGCTCTTGAAGATGACAAATAACAAGCTTCTTCACTACGAATTAACGGATGATATTTTACAGGAATGTCATCGCCATATTTTGCTTTATATTCCTCTGTGTTTTTTCTAATAGTTGCTTCGTCTTCACAATGCACAGAAATTAACATCTTAGTTGATGAAAATATTTTTTCGAGTACCTCTTCATTATCTACCAACATATTTCCTGTCGAAGAACCTAAAAACAACTTGATTCCCGCAACATTTTTCGGATTCGTTTTTAACAATTCCTCTAAATTGTCATTGGTTCCTCCAAACATAAACGAATAGTTAGCGTATGATGTTTTATTTGCAATATCAAACTTATCTGCTAACAATTCTTGTGTTGTTGCTTGAGGTACAGTATTTGGCATTTCAATAAATGAAGTAATTCCTCCAGCAATTGCAGCCTTACTTTCTGTAGCTATATTAGCCTTATGTGTTAAACCTGGCTCACGAAAATGTACTTGATCATCAATCATACCTGGAATTAAAAACTTACCTTCAGCGTCTACCATTAACACATTATCAGTAGGAATTATGTTTTCTCCTATCTCCTTAATAAATTCTCCTTCTATTAAAACATCGCCTTTAAAAACCTTGTTTTCGTTAACGATTTGTGCGTTTTTAATTAAATATGATTGTTTCATTTTCTACTAAATATCCATTTTCATGTTAATCAAACTCTTGTTAAAACCAAAGCGTTCATAAGATTTTATTGCTCCTAAATTCTCTTTATAAACATCTAACCTTAGTTCTTTTAATTCTTGTTTCTTTGCCCAGTCCTTTAAAGACTCTAAAATTACAGAACTTATCCTTTTCCCTCTAAAATTTGGGTTTACATACATAAAGCCAATATAACCATTCAGTTCATTTTTACGATAACTTCTTGATTTTTCTATTTTAAGATAACCAGACCCTACAATTTCATCTTCAATTATAGCTACAATTAAGTGCACATTTTCAGCAAAAATCATTTCTTTCAAATTATAGTAGCTAATTTTCCCTTCTTTCAATGATGAATCAAAAGGTCTTTCAGCTTCTATAACACCTTGTTCAAACTCTAATAAGGTCTCTAAATCTTCTTTCCTTGCTTCTCTTGTAGTAACTACAGTCATTTTTCTATTTCGGTAATCCGTTAATTCTCATTTTTATCACACCAAAAACAGCTTCTTTGATAATTCCTTTGCTTAATTTCGATTTCCCTAATACTCTATCAGTAAAAATAACCGAAACTTCTTTGATATTAAAATTGTGCTTCCATGCTTTATATTTCATTTCTATCTGAAATGCATAGCCTACAAACTTAACTTTATCTAGTTTAATTGTTTCTAACACTTTCCTTTTATAACATACAAAACCTGCGGTAGTATCATGAATTGGCATTCGAGTTATTAAGCGTACATATTTTGAAGCAAAATACGATAATAACACCCTACTCATTGGCCAGTTAACTACATTTACTCCTACCGAATATCTTGACCCTACAGCAACATCTGCTCCTTTATTAGCACATTCGTTATACAGTCGAATTAAATCGTTAGGGTTATGTGAAAAATCGGCATCCATTTCTATGATATAATCATATTTATTTGAAATTGCCCATTTAAATCCGTGAATGTACGCTGTGCCTAAGCCACTTTTTCCTTTTCTTTTTTCAATGAAAAGCTGACTTGGAAATTCTTCTTGTAAGTTTTCTACGATTGTTGCTGTTCCATCAGGTGAATTATCATCAACAACCAATACATGAAATACCTTTTCTTGACTAAAAGTTGCTCGAATAATAGCTTCGATGTTTTCTTTCTCGTTATACGTAGGAATTATGACTAAAGCGTCTGACTTCATGTAATTTTCATATAATTCTGGGCAAAGATACACTTATTTATTACTAATTTTGTGTTAATTAAAAGTATAAAAACAATTGCAAGCAATAGAACGAATTACAAACAATGATAGTTGGATTACTTTAGTTATTGTATTAACTATTGTGTTGTTAGCTATGATGAAATCGCTAAAACCAACTAAACTCTATGGGTATTCTGTTGCTTTTATAACCCCTGGTTTTTTTCATAAAAGAATGGAAGAAGGAGCTTCTTTTTTTTCTCCTTTTAAATTATTCTTATTCTCTTTTTCAACAATTGTTATTTCTCTGTTTTTATTCTTGGCATTAGTATCAGAAATATACTCTCATAGCTTTTTAGCTTTTTTAGGGCTGTTTCTTTTTGTTATCCTATACTTTTTATTGCGTTTTTTAATAGATTATGCACTAGCAAACATTTTAGGTTTATCATCAACTGTACGTTATTTTTTACATACAAAATCAGGGTATTTATATGTTCTTTGCATATGGCTACTTCCTATTATTATACTTTACCAGTACACTTTTACCAATAAACTTTTTTTAATTTATTCTTTTGGTATCTTACTTATTTTTAGGGCTTTTTTAATTTTAACAAATAATAAAAAGCTTGTAATTAGCAAGTTGTTTTATTTTATTTTGTACTTTTGCACCCTTGAAATAGCACCGCTATTAATTCTTTATAAAACAACAACTACGTAATAAAGAGAAAGTTTATGAAAGTGAAAACTATTTTAGTCTCTCAGCCTGAACCGAAAACAGAAACATCGCCATATTTTGATTTGGCAGAAAAGCAAAAGGTAAAGGTTGACTTTCGCTCGTTTATTCATGTCGAGGGAATCCCAGTTAAAGAAGTTAGAGCTCAAAAAGTTGATTTAAACAATTACACAGCAATTGTACTTACTAGCAGAAATGCTGTTGATCATTTTTTTAGAATCGCTGAAGAAATGCGCTTTACAGTTCCTGACGCTATGAAATATTTTTGTCAATCTGAAGCTGTAGCTTACTACTTACAGAAATACGTTGTGTACCGTAAACGTAAAATTTATGTTGGTAACAGAACGTTTCCTGAATTAACTAAACTAATTAAGAAGCATAAAGATGAAAAGTTTTTACTTCCTTCTTCTGATAAGTTAAAGCCTTTAATTCCTGAAGAATTAAATAAATTGGGAGTTGATTGGAAACGTGCTGACCTATACAGAACCGTAGTCAGTGACTTATCTGATTTAGAAGATGTATTCTATGATATTTTAGTCTTTTTCAGTCCATCAGGAATTGATAGTTTATTTGAAAACTTCCCTGATTTTAAACAAAATAGTACTCGAATAGCTGTATTTGGTAACACTACCATTAAAGCAGTTGAAGATAGAGGTTTACGTGTAGATATTGCTGCACCAACACCTGAAACACCTTCAATGACAATGGCTCTAGAGAAATATATTAAAGAAGCTAACAAAAAATAATCTACTTATTTTTAGCACCTTAAACAGCCATCAAAACACTTTGATGGCTGTTTAATTTTATTCTACCGTCAAAGGAATGACACTTAAATTAAACTCTTGATTTTTTTTACTACTTTTTTTAGCTGCCTGCTTCTTTCATAAAATAATGTAGCAAATGATAACTTTAAAGAAGTTGCTACTTTATTTGGATAAGGAAACTACTAATTACAAAAAAACTAATTATAAAGTAATTACTACTATTTTATTATCATGGTTACTTACCCTACCTATAGCCGCTATTATAAGCGCGGGAACTTTTAAAATCTTAGAAATAATTTAACTAATTTATATTTTGTAATTACTATTTTTAAAATCTTTATGGAGAAGTATATAGACATTATAAAAGACTCGTATACTGGTTACTGGAATTACATTAAGCAGTCAGTACTTATGGAGTTAAACTGGGAAAATTATTTTTATGGTTTAATCATAATTTCACTTGTTGTTTGGGCTTTAGAAGTTGTGTTTCCTTGGCGTAAAAATCAACCATTATTTCGTAAAGATTTTTGGTTAGATACTTTTTATATGTTTTTTAATTTCTTTCTATTAAACCTTATTGTACTTATAGCTCTATCAAACACGGCAGAACAATTATTTAATGATATTCTTGGTCTTGTTGGATTATCGGTTGCTAGCTTTCAACTATTCGATATTAACTCCTTTCCTTATTGGGCAAGAATTACAGTATTCTTTATTAGTATTGATTTTGTGCAGTGGTTTACACACACCCTATTGCACAGGTATGAATTTTTATGGAACTTCCACAAAGTACATCATTCTGTTAAACAAATGGGATTTGCAGCACACCTTCGTTATCATTGGATGGAACCTATAGTATACAATTCGATGAAATATATTCCACTTGCTATTATGGGCGGATTCACAGCACAAGATGTAGCAATTGTTCATTTTTTTAACATTACCATTGGGCATTTAAATCACGCCAATATTAATTGGGATTATGGCTGGTTAAAGTATATTTTAAACAACCCAAGAATGCATATTTGGCATCATGCAAAAGAACTCCCTGCTGAAAGAAGGATGGGTGTTAACTTTGGTATTACATTAAGTATTTGGGACTACATTTTTAAAACTAACTACATTCCTTATAATGGACGTGATATCGAGTTAGGTTTTGATGGGGATGAAAAATTCCCAGGTGATTTCATTCATCAAGAACTATATCCTTTAGGAAAAAAATAATGTTTTAAGTCTTTTTTAACCTATTCCTTCATGCTTTCAATAAGCTATTTTACTGCCAATTCGTATCTTTAGCTTTTTAAAATTAAACAGATGAAGTATATAAAAACTCTATTCTTATTCATTGTCGTTCAAGTTACTGCGCAACAAGGTGGTATGTGGATTCCTTCTCTTTTAGAAGGAATGAACGAGCAAGAAATGACTTCTTTAGGAAGTAAATTAACCGCAAAGGACATTTACGATGTAAACAACTCAAGTTTAAAAGATGCTATTGGGCATTTTAATGGAGGGTGTACTAGCGAAGTGATTTCTCCTGAAGGATTAATTTTAACCAATCACCACTGTGGTTTCGGACAAATTCAATCTCATTCATCTTTAGAAAACGACTATTTAAAAGATGGTTTTTGGGCAATGAGTAAAAAAGAAGAATTACCTAACGAAGGTTTATATGTTGAGTTTATTGTTCGTATTGATGATGTTAGTACCAAAGCATTAAATGGAGTTAACAATGCAATGACTGAACGTGAAAAACAATCTACGATTGATAAAAACATCAACGAAATTACTAAATCAGCAAAAAAAGAGACTTGGCAAAATATTAAGGTGAAGCCTTTTTATAAAGGAAACCAATATTTCTTATTTGTTACTGAAAAATTTGAAGATATTCGTTTGGTTGGGGCACCACCAAGCAGTATAGGTAAGTTTGGTAGTGATACCGATAACTGGGTTTTTCCACGTCATACAGGAGATTTTTCATTATTCAGAATTTATGCTGATAAAAATAATCGCCCTGCTAAATACAGTAAAGATAACGTTCCTTACAAACCAAAACACTTTTTACCTGTTTCTTTAGATGGAATTGAAGAAGGTGACTTCACCATGGTTTTTGGTTTTCCTGGACGTACCAACGAGTATTTACCAGCCGTTGCTATTAAACATATTACACAAGATTTTAACCCAAGTAATATTGCTATTAGAGAAGCTGCATTAAAAGAAATTGACTCACAAATGAAAGCAAGTGATGCTGTTCGTATTAAATATGCTTCAAAACAAGCACGTATTGCGAATGCATGGAAAAAATGGATTGGAGAAAACTTAGGGATTAAGAAAAGTAATGCCATTGCAGAA
This sequence comes from Tenacibaculum sp. SDUM215027, assembly GCF_050566205.1. Taxonomy (NCBI): domain Bacteria; kingdom Pseudomonadati; phylum Bacteroidota; class Flavobacteriia; order Flavobacteriales; family Flavobacteriaceae; genus Tenacibaculum; species Tenacibaculum sp. SDUM215027. Next base: position 805,150 of record NZ_JBNXUE010000001.1, on the reverse strand, counting down.
CGTCAAGCTTTTGAGGCTACTTTTAAAAAGTCCTTAAAAGAAAAAGGTTTAGAGAAGACTTACGGAAATATCCTTCCTGAGTTTGAAAAATTATATGCCGATTTTTCAAGCATCAACATTAAAAGAAGAAATTTTATTGAAGTTTTCTTAGTAACTAATGAGTTGATGCAAATGACTTTTAGAGCGTATCAATTAGAACAAGTAGCTTTAAGCAAACCTGAAAAATTCGAAGAAGCCAAAACTTCATTAATCAATAGAATTAAAGGAATTCATAAGAACTTTGATGTAAATGTAGACAAAGGTGTGTTTAAAAATGTGATGCCTTTATACAATCCTACTAATGTAGATGCTTCTATTTATAACAAAACAAGTTTTACTGATCTAAACAAGGCTTTACAATTATTAGAAGGTGATGCTAAAAAGGTGGTTAAAAACTTAAACAAGGATGCTGCTTACCAATATGCAAAACCTATGATTGAAGAGTTTTATACTAAAATCAATCCAGAGTTTCAGCAAAAAAATCAGCCAATTACAGCATTACAAAAAACATACATGAAAGCATTAATGGAAGCGTTACCAAATGCGCGCTATTTTCCAGATGCTAACAGTACTTTGCGTGTTACTTACGGTCAAGTTCGTGGATACTCGCCTAGAGATGCCGTATACTATAATCCTGTAAGCTATTTAGATGGTGTTATTGAAAAGTATGTTCCTGGTGATTATGAATTTGATGTTCCTCAAAAGTTACGTGATTTATATGACGCTAAAGATTTTGGACAATATACTGATAAAAACGGAAAAGTACCTGTTTGCTTCTTAGGAACTAACCATACTACAGGAGGTAACTCAGGAAGCCCTGCTATTGATGCACATGGAAACTTGATTGGTTTAAACTTTGACCGTGTTTGGGAAGGAACCATGAGTGATATGAATTACGATCCAGAAATTTGTAGAAATATAATGGTAGATGTTCGTTATGTATTATTTATTGTTGATAAATATGCAGGAGCAAAGCACTTAATTGATGAAATGAAATTGGTACACCCAAAGAAAAAATAAACTATTTTTCTACATAGAAATAACTCAAAAAGCGAGGTTTGTATTTTACAACCTCGTTTTTTTTATACAAATAAACAAACCTTGGAGATTGGACTCTTGGCTATCGTCCTGCGATTAAAAATATTGACCTATCCCAAATACAAATCCTTTTGATGCATTCTTTGTAAGTCCATGTCCATAATCAATTCTAAAAACTGCATTGAATATTTTTTTATTGATAAAACGCAAACCAATACCAGAATACATTCTAACATTATCATTATTTACAAAATCACTTAATGCTCCTCCAGGCTTTCGCCAAGTTCCAACATCAGTAAAGACATTTCCTTGCAAAACAAACCATTTCTTTTCATACAAAGTATAGCGGTACTCTGTATTTAAAACAATGCTTCCTGTACCTCTATCAACTAAAATACCAACGCCTCTTAAATTCAAATTATTATCCAAAGCAAATGGGGCGAATGGAGTATTATCATTAGATGACAAACCAACTCGTAATCTATTTGCCCAATTTCCTTTATTACCTAGTCTTTTAAAATAAAATAAGTCATTCCAAAAAATTAAAAAGTCATTTTGATATTTATTCTCCGATGTTACATATTGTCCATGAAACTCATTTTTAACCCCGTTGATGTATTGATAATTATAATCTAAATTATCAAAAGTGTAAATTAGCTTTAATAACTTTTTATCAACATTAAGTTCAGTCGGAACCTCTGATGAAGTGCTTCCGTTTAAATAGTTATACTTTTCTTTAAAAAAGTTAATTCCAAATTGGAATTGATGTTTAAAATTGTGCTGATATAAAGCCAAAGCTTCATAAGAGATATTCTGATATTTATAATTAGCTGATTCATTCTCAAAATACAACGGCTCTTCACTTGTCCAGTTTTGATGGTTTAATGCTAGACCCCATTTTGCTGAAAAGAAGGTAGGAGCCCTAAAATTAACTCCGTAAGAATCAAATCCGTTATATTGATAAAACCCACCTAAAACAATATTCCTTCCTAAAAAATTATACTCACCAACTCCAATTCTATAAGCCAACTTTTGGTTAATTGTCTTGTGAAAGTTGATTTCAGGAATTATTGTAAAGTTCTCTTCTACTGTTACAACAACATTACATTTATTATCGGAACATGATATTTTAAAATATGCGTTAGAAATTGCTGGTAAGCGCTTTAAGCGAGTCATATCATTCTTCAGTACAATTGAATCAAGTACATTATTTTCTTTTGAACTCAATATCCTCCTTAAAACATGCTTTTTAGTTTTTTTAACTCCTGAAAAAGTAATTTTTTCTATTCTTTTTTCTTGTGAATAGCTGTTTACAGACAACCAAAACACTGCAAAAATTATTGTTTTTAGAAGAAATAAGTGTTGCTTATCATACTTCTTACCTACTACTTTCATACATCTTTTTTATAGTCAATTCTGCTGGTTTGTTTTGTGGTGTAAACCTATTGTTATCTTGACCTCCTACTTCTTTATGATTATGAAACCATTTCCAAACAAAACCACCTGCAAACCAATCTTCTTTCCAAAACTGATTATACAGAGCTTGTAATGCTTTTTGTTGATTTTCTAAATTTACATCTCCTTCAATTCTTCCTGAGTTCCATGGTTCTTTCCCTGTAAAATTTACACTTCTATACCCGTACTCAGTAAATAAAACAGGTTTATTAAACTTACTTTGAACCTGAATAACTTCATTTTTGTGCGGTTGCCATCCTCTTTCTAAGTCTGTTATACTTGGAGATTTTTGATCACTCAATGGAAAGTAAGCATCAACCCCTATAAAATCTAAATCTTCCCAAAAACCTACTCGCTTAAACTCATCCCAGTTTGCCGCATAGGTCAATTTTCCTGAATATACTTTTCTGATTTTTTTTATGAGTTTTTGCAAATACTGAGGTCGGTTTTTCACAAACTGCTCCAATTCTGTACCAATACAAAAAATTTCTGCATTTATTTCTTCTGCTATTGCTGCAAAAGCAAGAATGAAGTCTTCATAAGACTCCTCTAACTCCTTCCATTTAGCTTCAGAATTCATTTTTATGGCTCCTGTATATACTCCATTCCAAACCCAAATTTGAGGTTTCAACATAATCTTTATCTTACTTTGTTGAAACTCTCTAGCATATTGTTTTACACCTTCTTTTGTTTCTCCAAACCACTGATTTTTGGAATTGTAAATTACTTTAGGAGATGATAAATTTTTAACAAATCCAAAAGGCATCAGTGTAACATAATTTGCTGATACCTTTTTTACGTCATCAATATGTTGGTCTGTTATTTCTTTTGAAGAAGCAACAAAACTAACACCATTTATCTTTTTTGACTGACTCGTACAAGAGCTACAAAAAAGTATAAAACTTAAAAAAAGGAGTTTTAGAGTTTTCATTACTCCTCTAATTTACTATTTTTAAAATAATGCTCGGATTCCTAAATTAAAACTTTGTCCTAAGCCATTGTTTGTTCCTCTTACAAAATTACTATACAATACTTCTAAGTTTAAAGTCTTGGTAATTTGATATTTCCCTCCCAAACCTAAAGCGGTATAGTCTTGTGTGAAATCTCCAAACCTCTGTGAGTGTTGTGTAAAAGCCAAAACTGTAGACTTTTCATTTGGAAAATAACTAAAGAAGATTCCTGGAGCTAATAAAAAAGTATTGTTAGCAAAACTATCCTCATCCCCAAAATTATACTCTGTATTTAACTCTGTAAATAACTGCCATTTTCCATTAGAAAAGGTATAATCATAAAAGAATCGATTTTGAAAAGTCCAAGCTGTTTGATCTAAAAACACACCTTTTTCTGTTTCATTGCTTACTAAAGGGATGTATATTGCTGATTGAACAGAAAAGTTTCCAACATTTTTTAGTGGTTGAAACTTAATTGCTGGCGCAATTGATGTGATTCCTTTCCTTTCAGTATTTGGGTTATCTTTTAAACTAAATACTGATAATGCTTGACGACCACCAATAGTGTTAGAACGAAACTCCACGATTGCTCCTACATTAATACGATTGTTTTCCGAAATTCCTGTAAAGGCTTCCAACGTTGAAGTAAAGTAGTTTTCTCTTAGTTTTAATTTATTATTACCATCTGCATCAGCAAATTTTGTTTCTGTATACAAGTTATTAAACCATTTAATATCCCACTGTCCATTATTTAGAAGTTTTGATGGTGTATATGTTTGAATGTTTGATTTTTCTACTTTATCATCTTGAGCATTTGAAACTTGCGCTACAAAAAACAATAAAATTGAAAAACTTACTAATTGTCGTTTCATATGATAATTTTTATATAAATCATAGGTCGCCTTAAAAAAACTTCACTTACAAAAACTTTTTATTTAAAATCATTCTAAATTTAATTCCTTCATTAAGTTCTTAACTTTAGCAACGACCTAAACTGCAAATCAACATTTATGGAGCACGTTGTTATTATTGGTAATGGAATTTCTGGAGTTACAGCCGCAAGGCATATCAGAAAATTATCAGACAAAAAAATTACCATTATTTCTTCCGAAACTGATGAGTTCTTTTCAAGAACTGCTTTAATGTATGTGTACATGGGACATATGAAATTTGAACATACACAACCTTATGAATCTTGGTTTTGGAAAAAAAACAATATTGATCTCAAAAAAGGTTTTATTTCAAAAATACATTCATCAAAAAAAGAAGTAGAGTTTAGTACTGGGGAGAAATTGTCTTACGATAAATTAATTATTGCCACCGGTTCAAAGCCTAACAAATTTGGTTGGCCTGGTCAAGATTTAAAAGGTGTTATGGGAATGTACCATAAACAAGATTTAGAGGCTCTTGAAAAATATGCTCCAAACAACAAAGTATGTAAAAGAGCTGTAATTGTTGGTGGAGGTTTAATTGGTATTGAACTTGCCGAAATGCTTCATAGCAGAAATATTCCTGTTACCTTTCTAGTTCGTGAAGATAGTTTTTGGGATAAAGTATTGCCTATGGAAGAATCTGCCATGATAAATCGTGAAATTACAGAAAATCATATCGATTTACGTTTAGGTGTAAATCTAAAGGAAATAAAGTCGGATAAAAACGGGCAAGTTACATCTGTAATTATTGAAGAAACTGGTGAAGAAATACCTTGTAATGTTGTTGGTTTGACTACTGGTGTTTCTCCAAATATTGACTTTTTAAAAGGTTCTAAAATTGAACTTGGTAGAGGAGTTAAAGTGAATCGTTTTTTAGAAACAAATATTAAAGATGTGTATGCAATTGGAGATTGTGCGGAACAACATGAAGCCATTGATTTACGTCGTCCTATTGAAGCTGTTTGGTATACTGGTAGAATGATGGGGGAAACTGTTGCGCAGACTATTTGTGGCAACCGAATTGAATACAAACCAGGTCATTGGTTTAATTCTGCAAAATTTATTGATATAGAATACCAAACCTATGGTTGGGTATGGCCGCAACCTAAAGAAAATGAAGCCCATTTTTACTGGGAACATAAAAGTGGTAAAAAATGTATTCGAATTAACTATGATAAAAACACACAAGAATTTCTTGGTATAAATACATTAGGCATACGCATGCGTCATGAATTTTTTGACAAGGTTTTGAATGAAAAGAAATCAGTGAATTATGTTTTAGAACATTTAGCAGAGGCTAACTTCGACCCTGAATTTTACAAACTTCATGAGTCAGAAATTGTGGCAAAATTCAACAAAGAAAACAACACCAATATTCAATTAAAAAAGAAAAGCTGGAAAAGAATTTTCAGTAGAGTTTAAGATGAAAATAATAAAACAAACAGGTTTACTGCTATTCTTAATAGGGTTAATCATTTTTTCAGGAGTAATTTTTACAGGCTCTTTTAATTTAAGTCAATCAAAATTAGACTCATTCATTACTGAAAAAGGATATAAAAGTGAAATTATAAAAGATGAACTTAACAAAGCTATTGTTACCGATGAAAGCTTAAATATTTTTGAGTTTTCTAGCCGAGTTAGAAATGCTTACGAAGCATCTAACAATCATTACAATACTCTAATTGCTAAATACGATACTGAAAAGAACTGGGATAAAAAAGGTGAACAATACCAATATTTAATTTATGGTAAACCTCATACGTTAAGTTATGAATTGGCTAAAAGATCAGGTAATGGTTTTGTTAAAAACAACTCTGGCTTACTATGGTTACTCACTTTTGGTTTAAGTATTTTAGGGGCGCTGTTATTTATACTTCCTAATTTTATTTTATTAGGGCCTAAAGGAATAAAAAACAACGGCATTTATTTAGAAGCTAGTACAAATAGAGGGTGGATAGCTTGGTTAGTTTTAATTTATCTGGTAGTATTTTACTTATTACTTTATTTTTTTCCTGACTATGTCGTTAACTGGACTTTTATATTAGACCCTATTAGCAAGTTTTTAAACGGTGGCGAAGCAAGTCAGTGGTTCGTGTATGGTTTTTTATACTGTGTAATTATGCTTACAATGGGAGTAAGAATGTATATAAAATACAGACACAATAAATATCAGGTCATTAGAACAACTTCTGTATTATTCTTTCAAATTGTATTTGCCTTCCTTATTCCAGAAATAATGACAAGTTTAAATATGCCAGGGTATGATTTTAAAAATGCCTTTCCGTTAGATTATGACTTCTTTTTTGAATGGAATTTAGATAGCTTAAGAAACAGTGGAGCTATTGGTTTATTTATTTTAGTTTGGGGTATTGTACTTACACTTATCATTGTTCCTGTAATGGTATATTTCTTCGGAAAAAGATGGTATTGCTCCTGGGTTTGCGGTTGTGGTGGTTTAGCAGAAACTTTGGGTGACCCATACCGTCAGCACTCTAACAAAAGTTTGAACGCATGGAAACTAGAACGTTGGTTAATACATAGTGTTTTGATATTTTCTTTAGTAATGACCGTTGTAACGTTATATTGTTACTTTACTGGGGCACAATCTTTCCTTGGAATTAATTCTCAATGGATTAAAGACACGTATAGCTTTTTAATAGGTGCTTGGTTTGCAGGAGTTATTGGTACTGGATTTTATCCAATTTTTGGAAATCGTGTTTGGTGTCGTTTTGGTTGTCCATTAGCCGCTTATTTAGGAATTGTTCAGCGTTTTAAATCTCGTTTCAGAATCACTACTAACGGTGGACAATGTATTTCTTGCGGAAATTGTTCTACGTATTGTGAGCAAGGTATTGATGTGCGTGCATACGCCCAAAAGGGAGAAAATATTGTTCGTGCAAGTTGTGTTGGATGCGGAGTTTGTTCAGCAGTATGTCCTCGTGGAGTTTTAAAGCTAGAAAATGGTCCAGAAAAAGGGCGTATTAATCCAACAGAAATTTTATTAGGCAACGATGTAGATTTAATGAAATTAGTGAATGAAAAATAATGTTTTCATAGTATACTTTTTTATTACTTTCTCTTTAGTAGGACAAAAAATATATCATAAATCATTCTATGAAAACGGAACATTAAAGAAAGAAGGTTGGCTTGAAAACAATCAGAAAACCGATTATTGGATCTTCTATTATAAAAATGGAAACATAAAAAAAGAAGGTAGATTTAAAAGTAATCTTCCTGTAAAATACTGGTTCTTTTATCGTGAAAACTCCTCTAAAGAAAAGGAAGGACACTTTGTTAATGGTATTCAAAGCAAATGGTGGATTTTTTATAGTAAAAAAGGTAACACTTATCAAAAGTGTCAAATCAAAAACAACAAAAAAAACGGATACTGTTTGTTATACAAAAAACACAAATTAACAAAAGCTGTAAAGTTTAAAGAAGGAGTAAAGTTAAAAGAATGGAATAATTTGTCTTCTTTTGCAGAAGAAAACAATCTCAACGACTTAAAATAATAAATGAATCCACTTATAAAAGTTATCATCCCCGCATATAACGAACAAGATTCAATTGTACATGTAATTAATGATATTCCCTCTTTAGTAAACGAGGTAATTGTTATTAGTAACAATTCAACAGATAACACTGAAATTAATGCTAAAAATGCAGGAGCTACTCTACTTACTGAAGACAGAAAAGGCTACGGTTATGCTTGCTTAAAAGGAATGGAGTACATAGCTTCAACTTCTATCAAAAACCCAAACAACAAACCTAATATTATTGTTTTTTTGGATGGTGATTATTCTGATTACCCTGAACAACTTACCGAACTTATAGCACCAATAATAAATGATGATATTGATTTTGTAATTGGTGCTCGTGTACAACGACTACGTGAAAAGGGTTCTATGACTCCTCAACAAGTTTTTGGTAATTGGCTAGCAACCTTTTTAATGAAATTATTTTTTGGTGCAACTTTTACAGATTTAGGTCCTTTTAGAGCTATTAAGTATGATAAATTACTTGCTTTAAACATGGAAGACAAAACGTATGGTTGGACAGTAGAGATGCAGTTAAAGGCTTTAAAACAAAAGTTAACTTACACAGAAATTCCAATGAAATATAGAAATAGAATTGGCATTTCAAAAGTTTCAGGAACTGTAAAAGGTAGTATATTAGCCGGCATAAAAATTTTAGGTTGGATCTTTAAATATAGCTTTAAATAATGGTCTTAGAATACATAATAATTACAGTATACACTATATCATTAGTACTTATACTGCTATACGCTATAGCTCAGTTAAATCTGCTTATCAATTATTTAAAAGCTCAGAAAAAAAAGGAAAACACACCTATATTAGATTTATCTGATATTAACAAAGTTCCGTATGTAACTATACAGTTACCGGTTTATAATGAACTGTACGTAATGGAGCGTTTATTAAGCAACATTGCCAAGTTAGATTATCCACACGAAAGGTTAGAAATTCAAGTATTAGATGATTCTACTGATGAATCAGTTGATAGTACAGCTGTACAAATTAAAGAGCTTCAAAAAACAGGTTTAGACATTCAACATATTAGACGTGAAAATCGTCAAGGATTTAAAGCAGGTGCCTTAAAAGAAGGGCTTAAAACGGCGAAAGGTGAGTTCATTGCAATTTTCGATGCCGATTTTTTACCTAAGGAAAACTGGTTATTAGAAACTGTTCCATATTTTAAAAATCCTGGAATAGGTGTAGTTCAAACTCGTTGGGGACATATTAATAGAAATTATTCAACCTTAACAAAAATCCAAGCTTTTGCTTTAGATGCTCACTTTACTTTGGAGCAAGTAGGAAGAAATAGTCAAGGACATTTTATCAATTTTAACGGTACTGCTGGTATTTGGCGTAAAGAATGTATTTACGATGCTGGAAATTGGGAAGGTGACACATTAACTGAAGATTTAGATTTAAGCTACCGCGCTCAATTAAAAAACTGGAAATTCAAATACCTAGAAAATGTGGTTACACCTGCTGAATTACCGGTGGTTATTAGTGCTGCTCGATCACAACAGTTTCGATGGAATAAGGGAGGGGCAGAGAATTTTCAAAAAATGTTAAAGAGAATAATTACTAGTAATATTCCTTTTAAAACAAAACTTCATGGAACGCTTCATTTACTAAATAGTTCAATGTTTACTTGTATCTTTTTAGTCGCTGTATTAAGCATACCGATGCTATATATTAAAAATGAATATGCTCATTTAAAAATATATTTTTTAGTAATGAGCTTTTTCATTGTAAGCACCTTTATTTTCTTTATCTGTTATTGGTTTATGTATAAAAGAACTTATGGAGGAGGTTTCTGGAACTTTATCAAATACATTGGTGCCTTTTTCGCTTTTTTCTCCATTGCCATGGGCTTCTCTTTACACAATACAATTGCTGTTTTAGAAGGTCATTTAGGTAAAAAAAGTGAATTTGTAAGAACACCCAAATTCAATATCAAATCTTTAAAAGATAGCTGGAAAAACAATAAATACATTCGTAAAAGACCATCTCTTCATGTAATTATAGAAGGTTTGTTAGCTTTATACTTTGCTTTTGGTATGTATAGTGCTTTTACGGTTGGTGATCAAGGTGGAGACTTTGGTTTATTTCCTTTTCACCTGATGTTATTTGTTGGCTTTGGATATGTCTTTTTTAAATCCATTTTCTCAAAAGCTTAGATGTCCTTTTTTAAAAAATATAGCTCAATTATGCTAACATTTGTTAGTGTACTTCTTTATTTTTTATTTGCTTATACTATAGAACGTACTGAATTTACTAAATTACTCTTTCTTTGGATTGGGTTATTTGTTTCATATTTCTTCATTTTACGTAGTAAACAATTATCGTTTGCCTATTTAGTTGGAATTGCTGTTATATTTCGATTGATTTTCTTTTTTGCTATTCCGAATTTATCACAAGATTTTTACCGGTTTATCTGGGATGGTCGTATGATTTTAGAAGGATTGAATCCTTATTTATCCTTGCCTCAAACATTTATTGAACAAAACAACTATCCCATAAACCAAGCTAACGAGTTATATAAAGGAATGGGGGCCTTGAATGGTAGTCATTACACCAACTACCCTCCAATTAATCAACTTTGTTTTTTAATAGCTGCTCTTTTTGCTAAAAATAGCATTATTGGAAGTGTTGTTATAATGAGAGTGTTGATTATTTTAGCTGATATCGGTATTTTATACTTCGGAAAAAAGCTTTTAGAAAGGTTACAATTACCTGTTAAAAACATCTTTTTATATATTTTAAATCCATTTGTAATAATTGAGCTTACTGGGAATTTACATTTTGAACCTGTAATGTTATTCTTTTTGGTTTGGAGCATTTATAAGTTACAGCAACAAAAATGGTTTTCAGCAGCTATATTACTAGCTTGTTCTGTTTCAGCTAAATTAATTCCGTTACTCTTTTTACCTTTATTTTTTCAATGGTTTGTGAAAGGTGAAGCTTCAGTTTTTAAAGGATTAAAAAAGTTAACATTTTTTTATTTAGTTGTAATTTCTACGATTGCTTTACTTTTTCTCCCTTTTTATTCTTCTGAATTAGTTTCTAATTACACAAATTCTGTTGGTTTATGGTTCAGAAACTTTGAATTTAATGCCAGTTTTTATTACGTCGCTAGAGGAATCGGTTATCTCTTTAGAGGCTATAATGAAATTGCTATCATTGGTAAGATTATACCTATTGTTACTATTTTCTTTTTATTGATTCTTACTTTTTTTAAAAAAAACAAGTCTGTAAAACAGTTAATTGTAAGCATGCTATTTGCTTTATCATTCTACTATTTTTTAACAACAACAATGCATCCTTGGTATATAGCAACGCTTTTAATTTTATCGGTGTTTACCCAATATCGTTATACTGTTTTATGGAGTTTAGTAATTATATTAAGTTATCAAGCATACGCTAACTCTCCATGGAAAGAAAATCTTTGGTTTGTTGCCCTAGAATATGTGGCTTTGTATACTTACTTTATTTGGGAAGTTTTTATAAAAAGAAAACCCACTCAATATTGAGTGGGAAAAATTGCTATGAAAAAGAAAAAGAAAGTGGTTTTTAAACCACTATTCAAATATAAATAAGATTTTTTCTTTTCACAAATATATTTTTTACTTTTTTTAAACTTTTCCTTAAAGTTTTCTTAACTCATTGTTTTTCAATATGTATTCTCCTCCACTTTCAGGGCAAATTGCAAAACCATCTTCATCAAAATTTAACCGATGTCCATACTCACTAATCCAGCCTATTTGTTTTGATGGATTTCCAACAACTAAAGCATAAGGTTGTACCTCTTTGGTTACTACAGCTCCTGCTCCTATAAAAGCATATTCTCCAATATTATTACCGCATACAATTGTTGCATTAGCCCCAATACTTGCTCCTTTTTTCACGACGGTACTTAAGTATTCATTTTGTCTTTTAATTGCGCTACGTGGATTTATTACATTAGTAAAAACCATTGAAGGTCCTAAAAACACATCATCTTCACATATAACACCTGTATATATAGAAACGTTGTTTTGAACCTTTACATTATTCCCTAAAACAACTTGAGGTGATACCATAACGTTTTGCCCAATATTACAGTTATCTCCAATAGTACAATTCGGCATAATATGACTAAAATGCCATATTTTAGTTCCTTTACCAATTTTACAACCGTCATCAATAACTGCTGTTTCGTGCGCAAAAAACGTTTTATTTGTATCCATATGTAACAAAAGTAAAAAAACTCAACCAACTGGTTGAGTTTTTACTTCTTATTCTACTTTAAAAGTAATTGGTAAAGTGTATTTTACTTTTACTTCTTTGTTATTCTGTTTTCCTGGAATAAACTTTGGTATTTTGTTTACAACCCTTTCAGTTTCATTTTTTAGTTTGGGATGTGGAGCTCTAATTTTAACATCAACTACGTCTCCCTTTTTATCAATAATAAACTGAGTTATAATTTTATATTTCCTTGAACTTAACCCTACTTCTTGTGCTAATTCTGAGTTAAAATTACGTTGAATATGTTGTTGTATTTTTCTTTCAAAGCATTTCATATTTTCTTCTTCTAATAATCCTTCACAACCTTTAAAAACAGGTGTATTTTGCACATTCTTAATTGATACAGGATCATCATCTTTATCAATTACCTCTCCTTCTTTTATCTGAGTTAATGTTGTAACATCTATAGAACTATTCTCAACAGGCAAATCTATTACAGTGGTATTCTCTGTATTATTATCTACCACTTCTGGTTTAAATACCTCTTTAATTACTTGCTTTTTCTTTGACTTTTCTATTTCTTTTACTTCTCTTTTTATAATAATTGGCTTATCAAAAATGTAAACTTTCTCGTAAACTTGCGCATTAGTAGGTTCAACTATTGCTGTGTCTTTGGCTGTTTCATGTTCTAAAACAAGAAAAACTACAAACAAAGTTAGCACCAATCCTAATTGTGTAAAAATAGTTGAGAATTTTTCTAATTGCTTTTTAGCATGTTTCTTAGATGTTTTCATAGTATTATATTTTCATGTTAATACTTTGTTAAAAACAAGAAGCGTGCCAATAAAAAAAGAGCAATCCAATTGGATTGCTCTTTTTTTATTTTATTAAGAGTAGTTGTTACTATTCTACATTAAATGTAATTGGTAACGTATAACCTACTCTTACTGCTCTACCTCTTTGTCTACCTGGTTTCATTTTAGGTATCTTTCTAGCAACTCTTTCTGCTTCTTTCTTTAATCTTGGGTGCGGGGCTCTAGCCATTACGTTTGTAATAGAACCGTCTTTGTCAATTTTAAATTGAACATAGATTCTTTTCTTTCCTGGAGATAAACCTAACTCATTTGCTAGTTCAGCATTAAAGTTACGTTGGATATGCTTTTGTAACTTTTTATTTAAACATTCTTTCTTTTGAGCCTTAGTTCCACTACAACCTGGAAATACAGGTACTTCTTCAATAATAGCGAAAGGCACATCCTCTACTACTTCTTCAACCTCTTCAACCTCTTGAATATCCTCAACTTCTACAGCTTCAGATTCATCAGTTTCAGTAGACTCAATAACTGTTTCTTCAATTTCTTCCTCGTCTTCTACTACTTCAATTTTTTCAGGAGCTGGTGGTGGAGGTGTATTTGGTTTCGGCTTTGGCGGCTCAATTTGAAGCTCTATAGTTTCCTCTTCAATTTCAGAAGCCATATTAGCCATACCTAACTCTCCATACTCTTTATCATATGTCTTATTTTCAATAGCAACATACGTTACAAATAAAGCTAAAACCAAACCTATTTGCATAAATAGTTTACTATAGTTTTCTAAGTTTGATTTTGGATTTTTCTTGATTTTCATCCTAAATGTTTTTAATAGTTCGCTAATTTAATTAATTTATTTCAACTTTTACAAGCTTAATCTTTAAATAGCTTTATTTTTCTTAAAAAAAGAGTTATAAACAATGAAAGCTATTAAAATACCCGTCGTGTTTGCTAATATATCTAAAATCTCACCTGATCTGTATGACGTGGTTGTAACTTGTAGAGTCTCAATAATTGTGCCGTAAAAAAAACAACAAAAAACTATAATATATTTATTAATTTTTGTTGTTCTTAAAGCTAATAGCCATATCAAACTTAACACAAAATAAGCGAAAGCATGTTCTAGCTTATCTATATGATTAATTTGTATAGGTGCTTTTCCTAGTTTGATTAAACTAATAATAGCAATACTTATGGTTATTAGTATTGCTATTATGGTTATTAGTTTATCCTTTAATAAGTTCTTGATATGCTTCAGCACTTAATAAGTCTGCTACTTGTGAATCGTCTGATAATTTTATCTTTATCATCCATCCATTTCCATAAGGATCTGAATTTACCAATTCTGGTTCGTCTTCTAACGCTTCGTTAAACTCTACTACTTCTCCTGATAAAGGCATGAAAAGATCTGAAACTGTTTTTACTGCTTCTACTGAACCGAAAACTTCTTCAGCATCTAATTCCTCATCTAATGTATCTACATCAACGTATACTATATCTCCTAATTCTCCTTGTGCAAAATCAGTAATACCAATAGTTGCTACACCATTTTCTACTTTAACCCACTCGTGGTCTTTGGTGTATTTTAATTCTGATGGAATGTTCATTGTAATTATTTTTATTGTGTTTGTTTTAATTTCCTAAGTTGTATACTAAATTAATTCCTGCATTAATAGACTGTCTTGGGAAAGTTGTAGAAACTGCATATTCAAACGTTTGGTGATTATAATAAAAGGATGCTGTTAAATTGCTACTTAAATTATAGTCGGCAATAAATTTTAATCCAAATAATTTCTCGCCTCCTGTAATCTGACTATTCTCTTCATCTACACTTCTTATCAACGTTAAATTGTCTCTTAACGAAATATCAGCTCTTAAATTTATATCTCCTTTTAAAGTTTCTTTCTTTCCTGTAAATCTGGTGACAAATTTAACATCTCTAATCTTATATCCAAATCCTAAAACATATTCTGTTCCTTTAATATCTGTTAAAGTATTGTTGTTAAAATTTAATGTTAACGATCTGTCCCTTCTTACCTCTCCTTTGAATGAAACTGAATTTTTCATTCTAAAATCTACTTTTATTAATGGTGAAAATTCATCAATTAAAGTTGCCGACGAAATTAAGAGTTCTGATTGATAATTCCCAGAAGTATTTGTAATAGGTGGGTTAGATGGAGAAATTGGTAAATTAGAATCTACTCCTTTATACTGCAAATTATTGGTATAATTACCTATTGTATACGACGATTTATAGCCATGTGATAAGGTAAACGAAGTAAAGTTTTTCTTAAACCACTTATACTTCATAAATCCATTAAAACGTAGTGTCCAGTTTGGAATTGGTATGTTTTTAAAGATGCCTGTGCTTACTGAGTTTGGACTATTTCCTGAATATGCTGCAATAAATGCTGGCAACATTGCTTGTTGTCCGTTAGTTTGATACGCTGCTGTACCTGTGTTAGGTAAGCCAGATTCAGCCGATAATCTATTAGAAATTGTACTTCTATAATCTAGGAAATTTTGATATAATGTTTCATTGTCAGTAAAAATAGTTCCTAACATAAAATGGCTAATACTATAATTACCTGTTTCGAAAGGTTTAATATTAGGGTTTTGCTCAAAGCCTCCACTACCATTTGAAACAACATCTAGCTGCTGCGTTAAATTGCTTGTTTGAATTCTATTTCCTCGTAAATCGATAGTTAAATCTCTAAAAGGTTTTACAGATACGTTATAGTCTAGTTTTTTGTACCTTGTTTTAGCATAATTCTTACTATAATATGGTTGATTAGGGTCATCTTGACTTGTTCTAGTTACTAGCCACCCATTTTCGATTGCTGTGTTTAAAATATCTGTTTGACTACCAAATACAAAACCTAAGGTTGGAGCTAAACCTCCATCAAAACTATTTCTTCCTAAGAACCCAACTGAAGGTTTGTAACCTTGTAATAATGTTCCGTTGTTTTGAGAATAACTAATTTTTGCTCTTTTTACTGATGTTAGCACATCATATAATCCTTTCCCTAATTTCTGACCAAAAGTAGCTTTCTTCTTAAGCTTTGCTTTTTGTACTACTTGGTTTCCTCCTAATGTTGCTATTCCTGTTTGAGTAGGTTGCTTTTTTGTTCCCTTTAACAATAGTTTATCTACTCCTATAATTTTATAAAAGCGACCAAAATCTATATTCGTGTTTAAATTATGTGTGTTCGCGTTTTGGATCATGTTACCCACAACCTCCAAATAGCTAATATTAGTTCCATTAGGCAATACCAAATTATTGCTTTGTGACCCTGCTTTCCAGTCAAAATCAGCTGTATACCCATAATCTGCATTTATAAAATTCAAAAAAGGGAACTTATCTAATGGTAGTTTATAGGTTGCATTTAACTTTTGATGGTAATTATCTGGCCTTCCTATATCAAAAAACTTATCGTACACTTCTAAGTTCTCATCTTCTCCAAAACTGTCATAAATGTAATTATTAGCTGCATTGAAGTTTAGTTGTAATGATTTTGTTAAATCGAAACCAATCGTATAATCCCAATTAAATAAAAATCTTCGTTGGATTAACTCAGTTTGGGCTACAGGCAAATCAATTAAATTTCTTGACAGTTGACTATTGTAATTTCTATTAATTCTTGAGTTTAATGCTATTGTTTTAGGTACAGGGTTAAAGTTTAAATCTTTAATAAATTGTAAGTATCTACTTTTAAACCCTTCTGATTTCTTAAATGGTTCTATATTAAAAGGAACGAAAGTAAAATTATAACTAGCCCCAGCCATTACATTCGTGTTCACATATCTTTCAATATTGTAATCTTTATGAAACTCATCACTATGTGCATACGAAGCGGAGAAGTTTTCTACATCATAAAACTTAGGTTTCTTTTTACTCTCAGGGTTTCTATTCTTTTTTACATTGATAAAACTAATGCTTTTTCTTCGTGTATAGTCTTGGGCATTTTTACTGTTAGGATTTTTATCAATAGCATCTTCTAATTCTACATCTTGAAATTGTGGATCGTATTTTGGATCTCTAAACTCTTCTCCGTAACTATAATTCATTGGAACTTGCATATTCCATTTTTTAGGCATCATTTTACCTAACTGAATATTTGTAGCTACACTATATTGTTTTATTTCTTCAATACTTCTTTGTTGTACACGATCCTCTACATTACCAAAACCGATAGTTGACATTCTTCCTGCTAACGATACGTCTAATACATCGGCCATATTAGCATCCGCATTTACCACTGCAGCCCAACCTCCTTTATTATCGAATCCAATGGCACGAAGTTCATTAAACCAAACCTCTACAGTTTTCTCATCAGCAACTGTATTTTTCACCCCTAACATTACCGTTCTTACTTGTGCTAAAGTTGGATTACCTCTCACAGAAATTCTCAATCCATTAGAGCTTGTTGATGAATATACATCAGAAATATTACTTCCTGTTGGCCTTTCTATTTTTAAGTTTGCTAATTCTTCTAAAGGAATATCTAAATTATTCTCTTTAGGCCAAACATCTAAAGACGATACGTTTGAAGTAGATAATTTCAAAGGTTTTTCTACTTGATAGTAGTTATCGTTTAGGTCGGTACCCAAACGTATAATAGCTACCATTTCATCATCATTGGCACCTGTTGCGTTATTTTGATTTTCAGCATGTAAAAACATACGTAGTTTTTTATACCTACGCATATCAATGCTAATATTTTTATAAATAGTTCTAACCTCGTCTGCTTCTAAATCAGTTACTTTTAAGGTTACTGATTGTTCATTTTGACGTTGAATTCTGTTTGTTCCTTGTAAACGTTCTCTTTGAATTCCAGGTGGTAGTTTATAACGGTCTTGGTTTTGCTCTATACTTACTACCCCTACCTCAAATTTGTTTAATTCGTCTGAATCCAAATCATCAGGAGTTCCTGTATCTGGTAGTGTTTTTGTATAACGTCTCCAATCTCCTCTTACTAATTCTAATTCTCCAAAACGTAGTACTACTGGCATTTTGAATTGTGTTAAAAACATTCGTATAAAACGAATACTATTAAAATCGGTAATTCCATTAATTTTTTGAGCATCAGTAACGTTTCTTACAGGAATTCTAAATTGATACCACTTGGTAGTTCTTGTTGCTCCATTTAACAAAGTTACATTTTGTGTTTTTTCATCAATAATATGATTTTGCCCAACTATTAAATCTGTTTTGTTCAATGAAACCTCGTACTCAAAATAACTATTTACAGGATTCATTGTTTGATCCTTATTGATGTCTTCCGTATCTGGATATGTAGTAGATGATGTTGGGTACGACTCTCCAGATTGACTGGCAGTTGGTGAGTTTCCTTCTGTTCCATTAAAGTTTTTATATCGAGATAAAACAGATGGATCTGTACTCTCAATAGCGCCTCCTCTAAAAAATTGGAAGTTATCTCCTGCTGGATCATCTAACCCTGCAAATGCTGGAAATTTTATTCTTTCTTCTTCATCACTTAACCCATCTAAACCAATATCTTGATTAGTTCTTGCATCATTACTAGAGTCAAAAGCATATAAAATTGATGGATTAATTGGTGTATCTCCCCAAATAGAGGTTTGAACGTTTCCTCCATCTGCTTTTTGCCCATCAGCGGGAAGTCCATTTTCATACTGCTTTCTTCCGTCTTTTAAAATATCTTCTGAAACATTACCTAAGTTTATAAATAATTTTCCTACCTGATTAGTTGGATCATTTGGGTTTACTCCTGCAGGCAAACCTTCTTCTGTTGTAATTGAGTAATTTTCATATGGATCCATTAACCAAAACTGAATGTACTCAACATTCGCTTGTTCAAAATTGTTTGTGGTTAATGATCGCATAATACCTCCCCAACGTTCTTCAGATGTTACTGTATTTGCATTCTCATTATAGTTATACGGACCTCTTTCAGCTGGGTAGTAAGCTAAATCTAACGTTCTAACTAAATTTTGCTGTGTAATATCTAAGTCAGTATTTGGAAACAACTCATTGTAACGTATTTGACGTACTTCATCTCTCGATAGTTCATTTTCGTCAATATTACTTGGTCTATTTCCACTTCCGTAGAATAATTGGTCAATATTATACCAAGCTATTTTTCCTCTTTTGTAATTGTACTCTAAACCAAAAGTACCTCCATCAAATCCTTGAGATTCTGGTGTACTGGCTAAAAACCATTGTTGTGGTGAGTTTAAGTTAATTGGTATTTGTGATGCTTCAAAATCATCTAAATATGAAGTTGCAGTACCGTCTACATTAATTCCGCTAGGAGAACCCGGTAATAAATACGCCATATCTGCTCTTACTGAAACATTTGACGGTGCTTCTGTTTCAACAAAAGGTAATTTATTTGCTAGTTTTGTTAAATAAGGTACTTCTGAAGAGTAATCTAAATTCAACCCTAACATGATATTATCTATAGGTTCTCCTCCTAAATTTACCTTTGGTGTAATTGGTTTTTCACTAACATTTAAAAAAGTTCCTCCTAAAATAAAATCTTCAGAGAAACGATGTTCAACATCTATTCCTATAAATGTTTTTCGTTGTTGATTAAAGAATGTATTATTTTCTACAGAGGCATTGATTGGAATTCCTGAAGCTTCTAAACCTGGGTCTAAAATTTGTACTCTACCTAACTGATAATCTACTACATAATCTATTCCTTCAACTAATTGTCTTCCTCCAGCTGTAACTCTTACCGATCCTCTTGGTACATTAAAAGCTCCAAGAGAAATACCTCTACTTGTTTCTGATTTAAAATACCCTTTTAAAAAGAATTTATCTAAGTTTTGGTATTCATTTTTTGCTTGAATTTTTGTAGTTAAGTACAGTTCTTCAAATACATACTTATCTTGATCTGAAGGATTGGTAAGTTCATCTTTTAAGTCATTACCAAATGGTTCTGGTTCGGGAAATAAAATGTACCCTCTTTCAGAGTTAACCGTTATTCCTTCCACATAATCAAAGAAACCATCTCCATTCGTAACTGCATATTCACTTTGATCTAATTTATCTAAATTTAAAATACGTAACAACGGTTTATCTGTTATACCGGGAGTTTGTGCTTTTTGCAACGTATTTTGTAAGGTTCCTGTTTCATCATCACGATATAATAACTCAAAACGAAATCCGTCACGTTGTAACGGAAAAGCTCCTAAAGCATACACGTTTTTCATCATCAGTCTCCATGTTGGAAATGCTTCTGTATCATCCCCAGGTCTCGTAGTATTTAAAATTTCACTACGTAATAACTTAACAGCAATATTTGCAGGAGCAGCAATTCCATCATTTGAAAATTCTCCTACTTTAAATACTGTTTCCCCATTAGAAGCTCCTACTACAGTATATTCAAAAGCTACAGCTAAAACTTCTCCGTCGTTCAGTCTTCTGTTTAACGAGATAAAACCTAACTGTGAGTGTAGCTTAAATTCATTAGGCTGTAACCTACGAGCGTTTTGTAAATAGGTGTAGTTAAACCCTTGTCGTGCAGGAACTCCAATACCATTAATAGCAGCATCAATGGTTGCAACATCTCTAATTCCTCCTGAATTTGTTGCTAACAAGGAGCTCAAATTATTCACTCCATTATATGGTATAATACTAGAGTTGACTGATATTGCTCCGGGTGTTGTTGTAATTTCTGATGGGTTTACTTCGTTTACATCATCTGACTCTCCTAAATCGGCAAGAGCAACAATACTACGGTAATCACTTACATTTTGATTTCTATTCGTAACCCATACTTCAATTCTTGTAATATTTATAGGGCTATTAACTAATGGATAATTATCTAAAGCCTTCTTGTAATTTTCTCTAAAATATTGTGATAAGAAGAAGTGTCGATCATTATCATAATCAGAAGCTCTTAACTCAAAAGGTTCAATGGTTGCTCCTCCTTCGGCAACGACTGTTTTAGATTGTGAATTTTGTTGTGAAAAAGCTGCCGTTATATGTGTTTTACCAAATTGTAATTCAGTTTTTACCCCAAATAACGATTGTGCACCATTAATTAATGAATTCTTAATAGGCATACTAATATTACCTGCCTCTATATTTCTAATGATATCATCTTCGGTTGGGGTATACTCTAACTTAATAATGTTTTGAAAATCAAAAGTAGATTGGGTATCATAATTTGCAGTCACCTTTAATCGCGTTCCTACTTTTGCTTGTAAACTTGCACTAATTTGCTGGTCAAAATCAAAAGTAAAACTACTTTGGTTTTCTACAGAAATTTGAGGGTTTTCATTATTTTGATATACTCCCCCAAGCTTAATATTTATTTGTCCCGTCGGATTTACCTCAACAGTATTGCCTCCAAAAACAGATTCGAAAAATTTAGAGTTTACATAGTATTTGGGTAGTAAGTTCTTACGAGCTGCTTCATTTCCTTTCTTCTTAGGGTTAGTAGCATCTACTTTTTCTTTGAAGTAATTTTTTAAATCATTTTTTAAACGGTACTCATCATACTCTTTAGGAGTCATAAAAATAGGGGTTCCAACATAATAGTCTCCTATTTTTTCGACCATCATAAACTTATTCAAAGCTTTATCATAAGTAACCACTTTTTGAGTAGGGTTATTTAAGTAAAGTGTTCCGTTTTGATTATGTTTAAATTTGTATTTAAGGGGAATTACAGTATCTTTTTTAACAGGATTAATACTATCCTTTTGAGTATTTTGCGAAAACGAAACAACACTTACTAAAACAGTAAGCGCTGTAAGTAATCTATTCATAACTGCTTTTTCCAACCTTTTTTATAAGTTTTTTAACGCCTGTTTTATAAGTATTTCAACACTTGCATCAGGTGTTTCTTTTAATATATTCCCTATTACCTTATCAGCTTGCTTCCGCGCAAACCCAAGAACCTCTAAAGCAGATAACGCTTCTTCTTTATTTGTATTGTTCTGTACCACAGAAACTTCGTCAACATCAAAGGTTTTCAATACCTTGTCTTTTAAATCAACAATAACTCGTTGTGCTGTTTTAGCCCCAATACCTTTAACAGTTTGAATTAACTTCACATTTTCAGAAGCTATTGCTTGCGAAACTTCTTCTGAAGTCATTGAAGATAGCATTGTTCTTGCAGTACTTGGTCCTACTCCTGAAACCGAAGTTAGCAATCGAAAAACTTCTCGTTCAATTTTCGTTGAAAATCCATACAGTGTATGTGCGTCTTCTCTAACAGATAAGTGTGTATACAACAACACATATTCATCGTTTGGTAATGATGAATATGTGTTTAAAGAAATATGCATTAAGTACCCTACTCCGTTGCAATCTACAACAGCATATGTAGGATTTTTTTCCACAAGTTTTCCCCTTATTTGTGTTATCATCCAGCTATTTTTTCTATTTGTCTAAAATAGACAAAATTATCTTTTAAAAAAATTTCTCTCTAACCTATTGAGAAATCTTATTTTTAGCTTTCATTTCCTTGTTTTGAGCATCTACAACTGCTACTGCAGCCATATTTACCATTTCATCAACACTTGCCCCCAATTGCAAGATATGTACTGGCTTACTCATTCCTAGTAAAATTGGCCCTATCGTCTCTACTTCATCAACAGCTTTCATTAACTTATAGGTAATGTTTGCTGACTCTAAGTTAGGGAAAATTAATACGTTTGCTCTTTTTCCGTTTAATTTAGAGAAAGGAAATTCTTTTGCTAATAATTCAGGGTTCAAAGCAAAATCTGCTTGTAACTCACCATCTACCACAACATTTGGATGATGACGGTGAATGTAAGAAACTGCCTCTCTAATTTTAGTTGAGCTTTCTGACTTTGATGATCCAAAGTTTGAAAAACCTAACATTGCAACATGAGGTTTCATTCCAAACATTTTAGCCAATACTGATGTTAACTGTGTAATTTTAGCTAAATCTTTTGCTGTTGGATTGATATTAATTGTTGTATCTGCTAAGAATATAGGTCCTTGTTTAGTCAACATCATATTGGTTGCCGCCACCCTTGTTACTCCATGATCTTTTTCAATCAACTCTAACATTGGCTTTACTACTGATGGATAAGGTCTTGAATACCCAGTAATTAAAGCATCCGCTTCACCAGAATTCACCATCATCGCAGCAAAGTAGTTACGTTCACGCATCCATTTTTGAGCTTCTAAAAAGGTTACTCCTTTACGCTGTCTAGTTTTCCAAAAAGCCTCAGCATAACGATTTCTTCTTTCCTCTTCTTCATCTGTTTTTGGATCTATAATTGGTACATCAGCATCAAAACCTAATTCTTCTTTTAATTCTAATATAACTTCTCGTCTCCCTAATAAAATTGGCTTACCTATTTTTTCTTCATATACTCTTTGCGCTGCTTTCAACACATCTAAATGATCTGCTTCAGCAAACACTAATCTCTTTGGGTTCTTCTTCGCTCGGTTATGTAATAATCGTACCTCTTTACTTCCTGTTCCTGAACGATCCATTAACTCCTCACGATACTTATCCCAATCATCAATAGGTTCTTGAGCTACTCCAGAGTCCATAGCTGCTTTCGCAATTGCTGGTGGAATTTCATAAATCAACCTAGGGTCAAACGGTTTAGGAATTATGTATTCTTTCCCAAAAGAAAGACTTACTTCATCATATACAATATTTACTTGTTCAGGCACTGATTGCTTCGCTAAATCTGCTAATGCATGTACCGCTGCCATTTTCATTTCTTCATTAATTTTCTTTGCACGTACATCTAACGCTCCTCTGAAAATAAATGGGAAACCTAACACATTATTCACCTGGTTAGGATTATCTGATCTTCCTGTCGCCATAATAATATCATCCCTAGTTTCAATTGCTAAGTCATAAGATATTTCAGGGTCTGGGTTTGCCATTGCAAAAACAATAGGATTTTTTGCCATTGATAGTAACATTTCAGGAGAAACCACATTTCCTTTTGACAAACCAATAAATACATCTGCATTTAACATGGCTTCTTCTAATGTGTTTACATCCTTATCTGTAGCAAATTCAGCTTTTTGTGAAGTTAGGCTATCACGATCTTTCCTAATAACGCCTTTACTATCACACATAACTACGTTTTCACGTTTAGCTCCTAAAGCTAAATATAAACGTGTACATGAAATTGCTGCTGCTCCTGCTCCGTTAACAACAATTTTCACATCCTTAATATTCTTTTCATTAATTTCTAATGCATTCTTTAAGGCAGCTGCTGATATAATTGCTGTACCATGCTGATCATCGTGCATTACAGGAATGTCTAACTCCTCTTTTAATCGTCTTTCTATTTCAAAAGCTTCAGGAGCTTTAATATCTTCTAAGTTAATTCCTCCAAAAGTTGGCGCTATTGCCTTAACAGTTTCAACAAATTTATCTACATCTGTTACGTCTACTTCAATATCAAAAACATCTATATCAGCAAAGATTTTAAACAGCAACCCTTTTCCTTCCATTACTGGCTTAGATGCCTCAGGACCAATATCTCCTAATCCTAAAACGGCTGTTCCGTTTGATATAACGGCTACTAAATTACTTTTTGCGGTATATTTATAAACGTTGTTTTTATCTTTAGCTATCTCTAAACAAGGCTCTGCTACTCCAGGTGAATATGCTAACGACAAATCATGTTGAGTTGCATATTTTTTGGTAGGTACTACTGCTATTTTTCCGGGCTTCGGCTTAGCATGATAAAGTAGTGCTTCATGCCTTTTTCTAGAATCTCTCATAGGTTCGTTCTTGTTTGTTTGAACTTACAAATATACATTTTGTTATGAAGTAAAAAGAATTTGTAACCTGATAAAAGTCATATTTCGTCTTTAAAAATTTCCTGAATTTTGCTCTAACCTTAAACCAAATAAAAAAAATGGAAACTACACAAAGACACATTATTGACGAAGAAGTACAATGGGATAAAACTAAAACCATTGTAAGTAAAACTGATATTTACGGAACTATACTATATGCTAATGATGTTTTCTCTAACACTTGCGAATACAGCACTATCGAATTAGTAGGTGAACCTCACAATATTATTCGCCACCCAGACATGCCCAAAATAGCTTTTAAAGTTTTATGGGACGCTCTTAAAAAAGGCGACAACTTTCATGCAATCGTTAAAAACCTAACAAGAACAGGTAGATATTATTGGGTTATTACTGACTTTACTATTGATAAAGATGAAGAAGGTAAAATTGTTGGATACACAGCCAGAAGGAAAGCAGTTCCTGATGGTGTTGTTAAAAAAATTAAACCTATATACAAAACGCTTTTAGATATTGAAAAGCTAAAAGGTGAAAAGGCTAGTGAGATGTATTTTCAAGCTTACTTAAAAGAAGAAGTTGGCAAAACATACAATGAGTTTGTCGTTGACTTATTTAACGAAGAACTTTCTAAAGAAGAAGCTGAAAAAGTTAAAAGCGAAGCAAACCCTTTAAAGAAAGGATTGAACTGGTTTTTCTTCGGAGAAACTAATCCAAAATAGATTACATCCTCAATAATCCTCTTAAAAACATTCTTCTAAAGGAGCGAAACATATGTTTCTCTCCTTTTTCTTTTAACATTAATTTTCTTTGTACACTCTTACTTTAAAAACAGCACTATCCTGTTATTTTTAAAGAAAAAATAACACAATACAATTATTTAAAAACTAATATTTTAGATTAAATAAAAATTACTTGTTTTTAACAACTTTTAACTCAACTAAAAACCAAATCAAAACACACTGCCGTATCAAAAACCTTATATTTGCTGATTATTTTTAAGTAAACCACCCCGAAAAACTATTAAAACAAAAGGAATGGACACAAACAATGCTCTTAGACCTTCCAAAACCATAAATGAGGAAGTAAAATGGGACAAGTCTAAAACAATTATTAGCAAAACAGATCTTGTAGGAACTATTTTATATATGAACGACACTTTCGAAGAAGCTTCGGAGTATAATAAGATAGAACTTATTGGAGAACCTCACAATGTTATTAGGCATCCTGATATGCCTAAAGTAGTCTTCAAAGTATTATGGGACAACCTAAAACAAGGGAACAATTTCCATGCTATTGTTAAAAACTTAACAAGAACAGGTAGATACTACTGGGTTATTACTGATTTTGATGTAGAAAAAGATGATAGTGGAAAAATCACTGGATATACTGGAAGAAGAAAGTCTTTACCTGAAAATGTTGTGAAAAAAATAGAACCTTTATACAAAACGCTATTAGAAATTGAAAAAGTTAAAGGTGAAAAAGCAAGTGAATTATATTTCAATTCTTTCTTACAAGAAGAGGTTAACGCCTCATATGACGAATTTGTTGTAAACCTATTTGAAGGAGAAACTGCTAATTTAAAAGAAGCAGAAAAAAAGGCTGTAGTAAAAGAAAGTGGAATGATTAAAAAAGGACTTAATTGGTTTTTCTTTGGAGAAACTAACCCTAAATAATTTATAGGATATGAGAAAAACCGCTTTAAAAGCGGTTTTTCTATTTTATAAAATCAATATTTCTTAGCAAACCTGAAAATTTAGTTCGTTTTACGGCTGATTTTTTAAACACCTTACTAAACGTTTCTTGTGTCAACTCTTGCCAATCACGTTTTGTCATTTGCAATAAACTTTCTTGCGGTGTAAACAAACTTTCTTCGTGTGGTTGTGAAAAACGATTCCAAGGGCATACATCTTGACATACGTCGCAACCAAACACCCAATCTTGCATTTCACCTTTAAACTCTGATGGAATTGCATCTTTTAATTCAATAGTTAAATACGAAATACACTTACTCCCATCAACTGTATTATTAGGTAAAATAGCTTGTGTTGGACACGCATCAATACAACGAGTACAACTACCGCAATGATCTGTTTTAAAAGGCTCGTCGTACTCTAATTCTAAATCGATAATTAATTCAGCTAAAAAGAAAAATGACCCTTGCTGCTTTTGAATTAACAACGAATGTTTTCCATTCCAACCCAATCCTGACTTTTCAGCCCAAGCACGCTCCAAAACAGGTGCTGAATCTACAAAACAACGACCAGACACTTCCCCTATTTCATCATTAATCAACTGTAATAATTCACGTAATTTATCTTTAATAATATGATGATAGTCTTGACCGTAAGCATATTTTGAAATCTTATAACTTCCTTCTTGCTGAATTTCCGAAGGAAAATAATTATAGGATAAAGAAATCACTGATTTTGCACCATCAACTAACAAACGAGGGTCTAAACGTTTATCAAAGTGATTTTCCATGTAACGCATTTCACCATGATACCCGTTTTGCAACCATTCTTCTAAACGGGATGCTTCTTCTTCTAAAAAGTCAGCTTTTGCAATACCACAACCTAAAAACCCCAAACGTTTTGCTTGCTCTTTAATAAAGGATGAATATTGCTTTCTTCTGTTCAAAATAAATAGTTTTATAAGCGCAAAATTACCAAAAGAAAAATTATAATTTTATTCACTTTCTATTTACAAATAAATGCTGAACTTTGTTCGTTAGTATTACATGACAAACTTTATTCATTATGAAAAAGATATATAAAATATTATTAGGTGTTGTAGCTTTTTTCTTCATCCTTTTGATTAGCATTCCCCTGTTATTTCAAGATAAAGTGATGAACTTAGTAAAAACGACAATTAACAACAACGTAAATGCACAAGTTGATTTTAGCGACTCTAGCCTAAGTTTACTTAGAAACTTTCCAAACGCATCTGTTCAATTATCAAACCTAACAGTTATTAACAAAGCTCCTTTTGAAGGTGATACTTTGGTGTATGCAAAAGAAGTAAACCTAGCATTGAAACTTACTGAGCTTTTCAAAGCTTCTTCTGATCAATTAAACATCAAATCTTTTTCTATAGATGATGCTTTGGTAAGTGTATTAGTTGATGAAAAAGGAAATGCCAATTACGACATTGCAAAGCCCTCAGAAACAAAAGAGAATAAAAATGAAGAACCATCAACTTTTGGTTTATCAATTAATTCGTACGCTATTAACAATGCTACGATAAAATACAATGACAAACAAGGCAAGTTAAACCTTGAGCTTACTGAATTAAATCATAGCGGAAGTGGTGACTTTTCTCAATCAAATACAGAATTAGACACCCAAACTTCAACTTTAGTTTCTTTCGGAATGGATGGAAACTCGTATGCTAAAAATCAGAAAATTGAATTGGATGCTATTTTAGGAATGGACTTAACCAATATGAAGTTTTCTTTCTTAAAAAACGAAGCCAAGTTAAACAACCTTCCATTGGTATTTGATGGTTTTGTTCAAATAAATGAGAACAATCAAGAGGTTGATATTAACTTTAAGACACCTTCGTCTGACTTTAAAAACTTCTTAGGATTAATTCCTGAAGCCTACACTAAAAGTATTGCTGGAGTAAGTACTACTGGTAATTTTAGTGTAGACGGAAAAGTAAACGGAATTATCGACGATAAACACATTCCGAAGTTAGATATTTCTATGAAGTCAAATAACGCTTCATTTAAATATCCTGATTTACCTAAAAGTGTTCAAAACATTAATATTGACGCACAAATAAAAAATACTACTGGTAAAACCGAAAATACTTTTGTTACTATTAATGGACTTTCTTTTAAGATTGATCAGGACACTTTTTCTGGAAAAGGAAATGTATACAACCTAACTACCAACCCAAAAGTAAAAGCTAGCCTAAAAGGTGTTTTAAACCTTGCTAATATTAACAAAGCTTACCCTGTAGATTTAGAAAATGAATTAAGTGGAACTTTAAAGGCAGATTTACGTACTGAATTTGATATGAACGCGATTGAAAACAATACATTAAGTCGCATTAAAAACAACGGAAAAATGGAAGTAAGCAACTTTGTTTTTTCTTCAGAAGATGTTGTAAATCCATTTCATATCAAAAATACTGAAGTTAGCTTTACTCCAGGTACCATTACCTTAAGTAAGTTTGATGCTACCTCAGGAAAAAGTGATTTAAAAGCTACAGGAACAATTAAAAACCTGTTAGGCTTTTTACTTTCTGACAAAAAACTACAAGGAAATTTTAAAGTAGATTCAAACGCTTTTTATGTGAGCGATTTTATGCAAGAAAATCCTGAATCGACCAAAAAGAAAGAGGAAACATCTAAAAAAGATACTCCAACAGAAGCTTTAAAAATCCCTGCATTTTTAGACTGTGCTGTTTCTGCTAACGCCAAAACAGTATACTACGATAACTTAACCTTACAAAATGTAAAAGGAACACTTCTTTTAAAAGATGAAAAAGCCATATTACAAAATATGAATGCTGGTATTTTTAATGGTCAAATCGCTTTAAACGGTGAGGTTAACACTCAAAAGAAGCAACCTACTTTCGATATGAAGTTAGGAATTAAGTCTTTTGATATTGCTCAATCGTTTACAGGTTTAGATTTACTACAGTCATTGAGTCCTATTGCTGGTGCTATGAGTGGTAAATTAAATTCTGATATTGATTTAACAGGAAGTTTAAATGGTGATTTTACCCCAAATCTAGCCTCTATTTCTGGTAAGGCTTTAGCTGAATTACTAACGACAAGCATTAACCCTCAAAAAACAAAAGCTTTAAGCTTATTAAACAATAAGTTATCATTCATCGATTTGTCAAAACTAGATTTATCTGACATTAAAACTTATTTATCTTTTAAAGACGGACAAGTAGTTGTAAAGCCTTTCGATTTAAAATATAAAGATATTGGTATTACTGTTGGTGGAAGCCATGGATTTGATAAAACAATGAACTATAATGTTACGTTAAATGTTCCTGCTAAATATTTAGGTAATGAAGCACAAGGATTACTTTCTAAGCTAAGCGCTAAAGACCAACAAAACATTACTGTTCCTATTACTGCAAGTATTGCAGGAAACATGACTAACCCTTCTGTAAAAACCGATTTATCTTCATCGGTTACTAAATTAAGTCAGAAATTAGTTCAGCAACAAAAAGATAAATTAGTAAACAACGCTATAGGTGGTTTATTAGGAAATAAAAAGAAAGATAGCACCAATACGACCAACAAAAAGGAAGAAACTGTTAAAAAAGTAACAGATGTTTTAGGTGGTTTATTCGGGAAAAAGAAGAAAAAGCAACAAAAGGACACTGTTAAGTAATCTTTTGTAACATTTTTTCTACTTCATAGTCTTACTTATATTAAGAGAACTTTGTAAGTTATTTAACACTTCTTAAATACACTTTACAAAGTTCTTCTTTTATGTTTGTTACCAACAACTAACTGACTATGAAAAACATAACTACATTTTTATTTTTAGTATGCTCTTCAATTACTTTTTCTCAAATTACAGGAAAGGTTACTAACACCAAAAACCTACCGGTTTCTTTTGTAAGTGTATATTTAGAAAATACTATTACAGGCACTACATCCAATACAAATGGTGACTATGAGTTAGCCTTTAACTCAAAAGGAAAGCACACGCTAATATTTCAAATGTTAGGGTATAAAACCCTAAAAAAAACTATTGAAATTAATTCTTTCCCTTTTATTTTAAATGTTACACTATCCGAAGAAGAAGTTACTTTAGATGAAGTTGTAGTTTCTTCTGAAGAGAACCCTGCTAATAAAATTATTAGAAACGCTATTGATAATAAAGCTAAAAACACCGATAAGTTTGCTGAGTATACTGCCGATTTTTACTCTCGTGGTTTGTTTAAGGTAAAAGATTTACCAAAAAAGTTTTTAGGACAAGACATTGGTGATATGGGCGGTGGATTGGATTCAACCAGAACAGGCGTCGTTTACCTTTCTGAAACGGTCTCAAAAATCGCTTTCCAAAAAAGCCCTAAAAACTTTAAAGAACACATTATAGCTTCAAAAGTTAGCGGACAAGACAACGGTATTAGTTTTAATCAAGCAGAAGAAGTAAATTTTAACTTTTATGAAAACTCTTTTGATTTGGCTGATGTTAAAGTTATTTCTCCTATTGCAAATGGTGCTTTTGGTTATTACAACTATAAACTAACGGGTGTTTTTTATGATAAAAATGGAAAACTAATTAACAAAATTCAACTTTTACCAAAACGTAAAAACGATCGGGTTTTTAGTGGATTCATCTATATAGTTGAAGATGGTTGGGCTATTTATGGTGCGGATGTTATTGTTACTGGCGCACAAATAAGCTTGCCTATTGTAGATTCACTGCATATTAAACAGAATTATAATTTCTCTACTAAAAACAAAGCTTGGGTACCCGTTACGCAAACCATAGATTTTAAAGCTGGGTTATTTGGGTTTAATTTTAACGGACGCTTTTCTGCTGCTTATTCTAACTATAATTTTAATCCTAATTTTACTGAAGACTCTTTTGGTAACGAGGTTCTTTCATTTGCTGAAAATGCTACTGAAAAGGATTCAACATATTGGAAAAAAATTCGTCCTGTAACTTTAACTTCTGAAGAAATATCGGATTACAAATTAAAAGACAGTATAAAAACCATTCGAAAATCGAAGAAATATCTAGACTCTATTGACACCAAAAATAACAAGTTTAAACCCTTAGATATTCTTTCTGGTTACACTTACCAAGACTCTTACAACAAGTGGTCGATAAGCACTTCTTCGCCTATTGAAAGCCTTAATTTTAATACGGTGCAAGGATGGAATTCTTCTTTAGGTGTTAACTTCCGAAAATCATTGAACAAAAAAGGAAAACGTTTTAGTCTTGATGCCGATGTTAATTATGGTTTTTCAGAGAAAAAAGTGCGTCCTACAGCCAACTTTAACTATCGTTGGAACAATACTACACGACCTGTTTTAACAATTTCTGGAGGAATTGCCACACCACAATTTAACCCAAAACAGCCTATTTCTAAGTTTTGGAACACAATAAGTTCTATTGGTTTTGAAAGAAACCATTTGAAAATTTATGAAAAGGCATTTGCCAAAGCATCCTTTTCTCAAGAAGTAACGAACGGAATACGTATATTTTCTTCTTTAGAATTTGCAGATAGAAAACCTTTATTTAATACAACTGATTATGTAATGTTTCCTCAAGATGATATAGATTATACTTCTAACAATCCGCAAAATCCTGCCGATTTTTCAACAGGTTTTATACCTCATCAAATGTGGACTTTTTCTTTAGGAGCGAACATTAATTTTGGACAAAAATATTTATCATATCCTGATGGAAAATACAACATCCCTAGTCGTAAGTACCCATCACTATACATTGGCTATCAAAAAAACTTCGGATCAGGAAATTCTGAGTGGAATTCAGATGTGGTTTTTTCTCAATTGTATCAACAAATAAATTTAGGCAACTGGGGAGAATTTGCTTACAAAGCGAAAGGAGGTATGTTTTTAGAGAAAAAAGACATTCCATTTATAGATTATGCTCATTTTAACGGAAATCGTTTGTTAATAGCTCCAAAAGACAACTATTTGGACAACTTTTACATGCTACCTTATTATAATTTAAGTTCTAATGATAAATACACTAAGTTCCATGGAGAATATAACTTTAAAGGAGCATTATTAAGCAAGATTCCTTTGTTAAACAAACTTAACTTTCATCTAGTTACTGGAGCAAAAGGATTATTTACAGCTGGTAACAAACCTTATTCTGAATTTGCTATTGGCTTAGATAATGTTGGTATTGGAAAATGGCGTTTTTTACGTGTAGATTTTGCTCGCTCTTACTTTAACGGAAAACATGAAAACAGAATCGTTTTCGGGATAAAATTGTAGATTTGTTATATGAAAATAAGCATTCTATTTTTCGGTATAGCCACAGACTTGATTGATAGTTCTTCAATAGAAATTGAACTACCTAACAAAAGTACTGTTGCTAGCTTTAAAGAATTTCTTTTAGCAGAATTCCCTGAGCTACAAAAAATGAGTTCGTATGCTGTAGCTATTAACGAAAGTTACGCTACAGACAATATACTCATAAAAGAAAATGATGTAATCGCAATTATTCCTCCAGTTAGCGGAGGATAATTTATTGCCTTTTGAAAAAACTAAGCTTCAGCCTTTTTTAAGTATTTACCAACGAAAAATGTACCGAAAGGTAAAATAGAAAGTAAACAAACAATTCCGAAAGTTTTACCGTTCCAGTTTAGCTCATACTTTAACATGATTGCTAACACTATATATCCTACAAATAACAATCCATGAGGCATACCCAGCATTTTTACATATTCTGGATTTCCTTGTAAGTATTTTATTGGCACTGCTATAAAAAGTAATAAAATATAAGATATTCCTTCTAATAAACTTACTAACTTAAAAAAATTAATCATTGATTTTTTACTTAAAAATTGGTTAGCAAAGATACTGAAATATTACGTCCTGCAGCTGAAACTCCCGAAGCAAATTCTTTATAATGCTCATCAAATAAATTAGACAATTGTGCTTGCAAAGCGATGTTTTTTGTGAACTGATACTTCCCATACAATCCAACAGTCATCCAACTAGGAGTTCCATAATATTTGTTAACATCTTCAGTTGCATTAGGATTCACAATTGGTGTCTGTTCATGGTTATCAATACCTTCAGTTATGTTATAATCTGAAATATCTTTTTTAGCATTAAAAACTAGATTAGCTCCTCCTTCAAGTTTATTATTAACGTAGCTTAAATCAAAACGACCAAATAACGGTGGAATAGACGACATTGGTTCGTTGGTATCATAAGTTTTACCATAGGTATAAGTAACAAACCCAGAAGTATTCCAGTTCTTATGTAGCTTTCCTTGGTAACTCACCGTAGCACCAGTAACATAAGCTGTTCCTTTATTTACATTTGCTACCATAGTTCCTTCTTCTCCATCATACTCAATAGTTGAGCTTCCATTCAACTCAAAACTCTCTCTATAAATATAATTATTCAACAAAGTATAATACACGTTAGCGCCAACTCTAAACTTTCTATTATTAAAGTATTTTTGAACTCCAATTTCAGCATTATATGCATGTTCTGGTTTTAATTCTATATTGGGTATCGTTACTTTTCCATTTTTCTCTCTTATTTTTCCTACGTCGTCAATATTTGGTGATCTAAAACCAGAAGATAACACAGTATTTAATTGCCAAGTTTTATTTGGTTTATATACGTACCCTATAGTTGCTGTTAACGATTGATTATCTAGTTTTATATCATTTTGAGGAATATCTATAAACGTTTCATCAAGCCATTTTGCTTTCAACACAGTATTGGTACCTCTAATTCCTGTGTTTAATGTTGATTTATCATTAATATCTTGACGATAATCTACATAAAAAGCTGAACTTAAATAACTGCTTCCTCCATCAGGATATCGAGATTGCACGGTAAAATCATCATCAAAACCAATAATTTTATTACCATTAACACGCAATGTTTTTCCATAAGAATTTGATGCTACATCATTGTAAGTAACTTCTACTCCATACCCTAAATTCCTTCTTTTAGCTAAGGGTATTGTAAAATCTCCATTCAAACTAAAAACATCTACACTTTCATTTCTGTAAGACCTATCTAAGCTTCCATACTTTCGTTGTATACGACTTTCTTTTATATTTTGATATGCTAAGGTAATAGTTCCATTATCCATCCACTTTTTCTTAGGGTTGATAATTAACTGCGGAGAAATCAACAAACGTTCTTGAGGTCCGTAATACCATTCAGCAAATTTTAAACTTCCATTTTTCAACTCAGTTAACTTATCAAAACGCGGGATGTTTGAAGAAGTTGAATACTGTAAGTTCAGTTTAAAATCAGTGTTTTTTGAAAAAGGAATATAAAACTTTTGTAGTACGTCTGTTTGACTGTAGCCTGTATTTCTTTGTAAATCCTGATTAGAATTAGCAACTGGTGTGTCATTGTAAAAAGTATTCGTGTTGTTAGAGTAAAAAGGAACTTTTCCCCAATCATCAAAGTCATGAGAACGCCTTTCTCCCATTTTTAAATCTCCAAAATTGCTATGGGCTACACTTGTAAAAGATGCCCATTTTTTAAACCTCAGTTCGGCAGAAACTACATTTGTTATTTCATTATTTGCTGAACTATATCGTAAAAATGTATTTCCTTTAATTTCACTTCCTTTTTCTGATAACTTAGGAGTTTTGGTATAATAGTGAATAACCCCACCTAATGC
Source organism: Tenacibaculum sp. SDUM215027 (assembly GCF_050566205.1). NCBI lineage: Bacteria > Pseudomonadati > Bacteroidota > Flavobacteriia > Flavobacteriales > Flavobacteriaceae > Tenacibaculum > Tenacibaculum sp. SDUM215027. The sequence continues at coordinate 770,072 of NZ_JBNXUE010000001.1, read as the reverse complement.
ATCAGAACCGTAAATTACTGATGACGGACCAAAAACAACTTCTGTTCTATCTAATAAATTTGGAGCTACTGTAATTGAGTTTTGTAAGTGTCCTTTTCTATAAATTGCATTATTCATACGAACACCGTCAACCACCAAAAGCACTCGGTTACTTTCCATTCCCCGCAAAACAGGACTTCCTCCTCCAAACTGTGATTTCTGAACTTTAATCCCTGGTACGCTTGCTAATAAATCCGCTGAAGTTTGTGGTGATAGTTTTTCTATTTCTTTTGAAGAAACCACTGCTATTTGTTCTGCTATTCGATTGGTTTTTTCTCTATTTTTAAAAACTGAAACAACTACCTCATCTAACTGCTCTGAGTTTTTTGATAAATAAACGTAGTATTTATTACTTTTTATTACTGATTTTTTTTCTTGATACTGTGCATATGATACATGTGCAAACGTAAGCAACTCATTATCTCTGAAGTCAGAAACATCTACTTTCCCTGATTCATCACTTACTGCCGATGTTCCTTTACTTTTATTAAAAACTGCAACAGCCTCTACAGCTTTACCTGTTTCAGCATCAATAATAGTAATAGTTTGAGAAAAAATTGTGGTAATAAATAATAAAAAAAGTATGGTAATTCTTTGTTTCATGTTAACTAAATACGGTTTCTAAAACATCTAATGATTTAGGTTCTCTAAATCCCTCCAAATGTAATTCATAATATTGAACTATAATTCGAAGAATAATTTGTCTTTCTTTTTTTGAATAAGAAATTGAATTTATTGCATCAAAATTTATGCCTAACAGGCTTTTAAACAACATTATCTCTTTTCCTGAAAGCGTTAATTTTTCATATTCAGTATTGGTAAACCTCCCTTCTAATAAATTGAATGCAACTTTATCAATATTGGTTGTATCTGGATAGAAGCCAAGATACCTAGATAAATTCAATAAAAACAATATATGAAAGTTTGCTACTTCATCATGTGTGTCTAACCAAATTAAAGAAGTTTCAATATAACTATACAAAGGGTTATTTCCTTCTTCCTCTTGAAGAATATGTGATAATACTTCTGATAAAAAAAGCACAATAGTTTGTTTAACTACGGAAGTATGAATAGTTTCATACGGGTGAATTACTTGTACTTCTTTAATAGAATGCAATGAGCTTTTATTGCTATGGTTTGCGGTAAGGTTTAGTTGTGTTAGTGGCTGAAAATGTGCTGGCTTTAATTTTCCTTTTTTTGATTTTAACACTCCTTTTATCATGTACGATTTTACTCCTTCTTGTAAAGTAAAACATTTTACAATTAAACTGGTATCACCATATTTAAGAGAGCTTAAAACAATGGATTTTGTAGTAATTACAGCCATTTAATTATGTTTAATTGTTAAAATCATTAACCAAAGATATTCAATAATATCAACAAAAATAGTACATTCGTATAAATTTGATTCCCTTTTGTATGGCTATAGAAATAGAGCGAAAGTTTTTAGTTAAATCCACAGATTTTAAGAAAAAAGCTTTTCAAAAAAACTACATAAAACAAGGTTTTTTAAATTCAGATAAAGAGCGTGTAGTACGAGTTCGAATTAAAGACAACACTGGTTTTTTAACTATCAAAGGAGCTTCTAACACTAACGGTACTACTCGTTTTGAATGGGAAAAAGAAATTGACAAAAAGGAAGCTGATGCTCTTTTTAATTTATGTGAAAAAGGGATTATTGAAAAGTATCGATATTTGGTAAAGATTGATAATCATACTTTTGAAGTGGATGATTTTTTGGGAGAAAACAACGGTTTATTAATTGCCGAAGTAGAACTAGAAAACGAAAACGAACACTTTACAAAACCTGAGTGGCTAGGTGAGGAAGTTACCGGAATTGCCAAATACTACAATTCTAACTTAAGCAAGTTCCCTTATAATAAATGGTAAAAAAACTGCTTGAAAATATTTCAAACAGTTTTTACTCCCCTAACAAAACTCTTTTCTTATTTTTTAAGAATACTAAGAGTTTTTACTTGTTTTCCTGATTGGATTTTTAATAAATACATTCCTTCCCTTTTAATTACACTATCATCAATTAGTATAAATGTAGATGGCGATTGAATGTCTTTACTGTGTATATGCCTTCCCAATAAATCATATACATCTAATCGTATAGCTCCATCCTTAGAAAGACTAGAAACATCAATTTTAGTTTGTGATATAAATGGATTGGGTGTTGCAGAAATAATTCCACTATCATTTGACTTTTCATGGTTAGCCCCTACAACTCCGCTTCTTGTTACTGTTGTAATTGCCGCATTTGCCTTTTTATTGTAAGCGTAGTCTGTCAACGTATAAGATTGCCCATCACTTGCTACCGAAATATGGAACCATCCATAGTGTGTATTTCCATTTATATTAAAAGTAAACCCTATAAAACCTGTTTTTCCATTCCAAGATGTATAATCGGATGAACTAACTGTATAAGGATAAGAATTTGCTACAAAATTACTTGGCGCTCCAACCGAAACACCTTCTGCTAAATAGGATGCATTGCTAGTTGTTCCTTCACAAACAATATCTTTATTGTAGGTTTCTAATCGTACAGAATTGCTAGTATACCAAGCTCCATAATCTGTATTATCGCCTGTTTCAATTTTAAAAACTTTCCAAACATCACTTGGAGTTACCGTTAGGTCGTCTATATTAACATATACTATATCTGTGTTACACGGTTCACAAGAACCTCCACAGTCAACTCCTGTTTCGCCCCCATTTTGAATACCATCATTACACGTAGCGACTTCACTTCCTATAACGATTTTATAATCTTCCACCTCACCATAATTAAACGATTCACAAGCTGTGGGAATTCCATTGTATTTCATAGACACTCTCATTCTAGTCTCTCCAGAAATTGCTGAATTAGGCACGGTAAACTCTCCTGTTACCGAAGTGTCTTTAGAAGCAGTTTTACTCCAAACTTGCTCTCCTGAATCTGTAAAATCTCCATCTTGATTATAATCGATCCAAACACTATATCCTTCAGAATAAATAGTACTACTCCAACTTGGTGTTATAGTTATTGAATAGTCACCTCCTTTTGATAAACTAGTTGACACTGTAGATGTATAATCTGCATATCCTCCATTTGAACCAGAAGAACTATTATTAATCGTATTTAACTGCACGTTGCTAATAAATTCATCATTAACACTTTTACCGTTAGAATCACAATAGGTTATTATACAAGGCTCACATGAACCACCGCAATCAACTCCTGTTTCATCTCCATTTTGAATGCCATCATTACAAGTTGATCCTCCATCCCAAACTTTGCTTCCTGCCTTAATGGCTCCATAAGGCTCTGTACTATATGCATAATCTAACAAACTATACGAAGTACCATTATTGTTAACATTAACTCTGAACCAACCATAATTAGTTTTTCCAGGGTATAACTCTAATTGAAAACCTATGTAAGCGGTTTTACCATCCCAGGAAGTGTAACTAGCGTTTCTAATTACATGCAAATCAGGATATCCTCCTCCATCTACCCAAGAACTTTCCTGATCAATTACTGTATTTAACTCAACTAGTTCTACATTTCTAGTTCCTGATTGACATACTAATGCTTTTTTATACGTCTCTAATATCAATGAATTATTTTCATAAAACGTTCCAAATCTATTATTACTAGCATCATCTATTGTAAAAAATGTCCATGTGCTTCCTGAGTTAGCCGTGTAATCTTGATTATCAAAATACACCACTTTATAAGGATCATAAAAAGAGAAATTAAACGTTATTTTATCTGAGTTTAAAGAGGACGTTCCTCCTGAAATTGCTGCATTTTTAAAGGTAATTGTACCTGTTGAATTATCAGCTTTAGCATGATTTAATGCTTGACCTGTAAATTTTACATTTAACTTTTGATTATCTACTACCGTAATTTGTGCTGATACCCCTTGAGGCAGACTTGTCTCAAAATGTGTTCCTTCAAATAAACTTCCAGAACTAACGGTAAAAGTACCTCCATCTAGCGTAACATTTTTAGCTTCATTAACTATCGCTCCATTATTTGATAATTCTTCTTCCACCATTGGACTACCTACTACTAAAGACGCTCCTGTTAAACCTACCCCTGTAGATGTTAAGTTAGCTGGTTGCCATAAAGGTTTACGTGCTGGATGTTGTAATGCCGTAAGCATTCTATCTATTTGTCCTTCTGTAAACATTTTTCCACAACCAGCAGCAGCATCATAACCCATATAATTTTCATAATTAATTAAATTACCACAATCACTAGCGCCAACGGTACAACCATCATCTCCAGAATTAGAATCTTCTTTTGGTGTATCGTCTACATAGTCTCCATTTGGATCGTTACATCCACCTTCAAATGTGTGTATAAGGTTTAACCAATGACCAAATTCATGTGTTAATACCGAAGCAAATTCTTTATCTGTATTACCATGAATATAGCGACCATTATAAACCACTCTAGCGGTGTTGTTGTCAGACATACTAGTATTTGGGTACCAAGCAACACCTGAATTTGTTGCACTCCCGTCTGCATACAAATCTCCCATAATGTATACATTCATATACTTATAGTTATCCCAAGCATCGGCTGCTATTTGAGCATCATAACCTGAACCATTTCCATATCCAGCTTTTTCTGGATGAAATACAACACCATTAGTACTGCCTCCATCAGGATCTATTTTTGCCAAAGCAAATCGAATACTAAGAGTACCTCGTCTTCCTGAAAAAATGGGATCAACAGTATTGAAGTCATCGTTAAGTCCGTTAAAATCCTCGTTCAATTTATCTAACGCGACTTCTATTTTTTCATAGGTTACGGTTTGCCCATGTTGAACTGATCCATAAACATGCACAACTACAGGAATGGTATAGATCTCTCCCGCTCTATTTAAAGGCGAAGTTTGTTTTTCCCTTACTACATTTTTTGTGTAGTTATTAAATTTGTCAAATTCTTTTTTTGATTCTGGGTATTTTAAAAATACCTTTTGATTTTCACTTGTAACCTTACAGTCTTGAGCTAACATAGCTTCAACACAGAAAAACAACAAAAAGAAGAAGGGTAACAAAATAATTTTTTGTTTCATAATTAATTGATTTTAAATTACTTAAAACAAACCTACAGCTATAAAACAAATCAATTCAATACAATACTAACCAATACAGATAATAAATTATCTATTAGCATTATTTTAACTTTAAATTTACAGATATTTCATTTTTTTAACAGTAATATGAAGTTAACTAACATAGAAAATCGCTAAAAAATGACTTAAACTCCCTAACAATACAAAAACATGGAAGGTTGCATGGCTATACTTCAATTTTTTTATAGAATAAAAAATTGCTCCAACAGTATAAAAGACTCCACCAAGAAAAAGACACAACAATCCTTCTTTTGATAAGTTTTCCATTAAAGGTTTTATTACAAAAATAACTTGCCATCCCATTAGTAAATACAAGGCTGTTGATAATTTATCGAACCTCCCTGTAAAAAAAAGCTTTAATACAACACCTGCAATAGCAAATAACCACACAAAAATAAACATATACCAACCTAATTTTGGTGGCAGTACAACTAAGCAAAAGGGTGTATACGTTCCGGCAATTAATACATAAATAGCGGCATGATCAAAAATATTAAGCCTCCGTCTAAGCTTAGGCTTTTTCGCAGCATGATAAAAAGTAGATGCTGCATATAGAATTACTAAACTCAATCCGTAAATACAGAAACTAGCAGCTTTCCAGAAGCTATGATAACTAAGTGATTTTTGTACAAGAAAAGGAAGAGCTACAATACTAAGTAGTAACCCAAATCCATGAGTAAGTATATTTAATCTTTCTTCTTTTTCGCTATAACGGTGATTTAAACTCTCGCTCATTGTTAGGTCGGTTGGTATCTTTCATATACAACTCATCATTTATCAATTCATTGTATATCACATTATATGTTTGCTCTTTAAGCTTTTTCTTATCCCCTGCAACTAAGTATTCTGTTTCAATAAATTCACATTGCTTAACTCTAAGTGTTCCTGGACTTCCTTTAAAAAAATCCCAAGAAAATAAACGTTTTCCATCATAATACACTTGTGGTACAATAGGTATTTGATGTTCTATAGCTAAACTAAACGCTCCATTCTTAAACGATGCTAAAACAATATTTTCAGCAGGTACTAATCCTTCAGGAAAAATAGCAACACTTGTTCCATTTTTTAATCTGCTATGGGCTTGTTCATATACTTTTTTTCTACTTTCTAAATCACTTCTATCAACTACAATGACTACTTTTTTATAAAAAAAACCAAAAATTGGAAACTTTGCTAATTCTTTCTTTCCTACAAAAACTATTGGATTTTTACTCATAGCTATCAGAATCCATGGATCTATAAACGACGCATGGTTAGCACAAAACATATAACTTTTATTTCGGTCTAGTTCTTGATCTTTTTCAACTTTTAATCGAAACCCCATTCCATAAATTAAAAAGAAAGCCCATGCTCTTACCACTTTCCAAAAAACTGGATAATATTTTTCATCTGAAGTTAAAAACAACATAAAAGGTGCCATCACCAATATTGAAACTACAATTAACACGTAGAACCAAACACGCCAAATAAACCGAATAGGAAAAAATATATACTTCAAACCTTTTTAATTATAATCAACTAATTAACCTTTACTTCTTTTTTATCAAGAAAACTTAGTAACAAGGTTCCCCTAATATGCGAATGTAGTAATTTCTTTTGTTTGATAAATTTTAAGCTTATTTTTGCTCACTTAAGCAAGCACTTATTTAAAAACATTTCAAAACAGACTTATGTCAAGAATTTTAACAGGAGTACAAAGTACAGGAACCCCACATTTAGGAAACTTATTAGGAGCAATTTTACCTGCAGTTGAAATGGCAAATGATTCAAAAAACGAATCATTTATCTTCATTGCCGACATGCATTCTTTAACCCAAATTAAAGACGGAAACGAATTGCGAGAAAACACCTATAGTGTTGCGGCTACTTGGCTTGCTTGTGGTCTTGACATTAACAAAACCGTGTTTTATCGCCAAAGTGATATTCCTGAAACTACTGAGTTAACCTGGTACTTAAGTTGTTTTTTTCCTTTTCAACGTTTAACCTTAGCACATGGTTTTAAAGATAAAGCTGACCGTTTAGCTGACGTAAATGCTGGTTTGTTTACCTACCCTATGTTAATGGCTGCAGATATTTTATTATACGATGCAGAAGTAGTTCCTGTTGGAAAAGATCAGTTACAACATTTAGAGATGACTCGTGATGTAGCCAATAGATTTAACAATATTGTAGGCGAAACACTAGTTTTACCGCAAGGAAAAGTAAATGAAAACACCAAGTTAGTTCCTGGAACTGATGGTGAAAAAATGAGTAAATCACGAAATAATTTCATCAATATTTTCTTAGCAGATAAGAAATTACGTAAGCAAATTATGGGAATTCAAACGGATAGTAAAGCTTTAGAAGATCCAAAAGACCCAGATACTGACAATGTATTTGCACTATATAAATTATTAGCTTCAGAAGAGCAAACAGCTGAAATGCGTGCTAATTATGAAAATGGAGGCTATGGATACGGACACGCTAAACAGGCTCTTTATGAATTAATTATTGATAAATTTGCTGATGTTCGTGCTAAGTATAGTCACTATATGGAAAACCGTCATGAAATTGACAAAGCTTTAGCTGTGGGAGCAGAAAAAGCTCGTGTAATTGCAAAAGATGTACTACAAAGAGTTCGAGGTAAAATAGGATATTAATTAGATATAACCCCCTTAATAAATAAGTCCTTCTATCCTTAAAAAATTAGGAGTATATCCCTGTTAAAAATGGGAAATAGGTAACCTTGTTAGACTGTGTTTTTTGATAATTTTACACAACTATTAACCCAAACTAACATATTATGCCACATTATGCACAAGGAACAACAGGATGGACGAAATTAAAAGGCTATCAAGCTTTATGGGACCCTAAAATTGATTTAGGTAAATTTTACTTTACGACATTTCAGGGGAAAAGACAGGAAACCCCATATATGACGGCAGAAAATTTTGCAAGAGTAATAGATATTCTAAGAAATGAAACTCCCGTATACGGAAATACTACAACTGGTTCTGTAACCACACAAAGTGAACTTGTTGGTGAAGAAGAAAGCTAGGAGGTTATAAATACCATAATTAACCTAACCCAGAATAGATTTATTCTGGGTTTTTTATGCTTATTTATGTATATTTAACCTATGAAAAAAACACTAATTTTTGTACTCTTTGGAATTATTGCTTGCAACTCTCCTAAAGAAAAAAAACAAATCGTAGAAGCCTCGTGCGGGCAATGTAAATTTGGTTTAAATAGCCAACAAGGATGTGATTTAGCTGTGAAAATTGACGAAAAAGCTTATTTTATTGATGGTGCTCACATAGATGATTTTGGAGATGCTCACGATAAAAATATTGGTTTCTGTAATGTAGTTAGAAAAGCAGAAGTTACTGGAAAAGTTGAAAACGGAAGATTTAAAGCTACCTCTTTTAAAATAATAGAGGAATAGATTTTAGATACAAAGTTTAGAAAACAGATAAAAAAATCCGAAGTAAGCTTACTTCGGATTTTTTTATGTTATATCACTCCTAAATTAAGGAGCTGGATTTGGAATTGCTTTGTGTACTGCTTCTATCTCAGCTAAAACAGTATCTGACAATTCAATATTAATAGAATTGATATTTTCTTTTAACTGACTCATCTTCGTAGCTCCGATAATGTTACTCGTTACAAATGGTAACTGATTAATATATGCTAGCGATAACTCTGTTAACGTTAATCCGTGTTTATTTGCTATTTTTTGATATTCTAAAACCGCTTTTTCAGAACCTTCATTTTTATATCGTGCAATAAAGCGTGGAAATAAGGTTCCTCTCGCTCCTTCAGGAGTTTTTCCATCAATATACTTTCCTGTTAATACTCCTTGTGCTAACGGAGAATACGCTAACAAACCAATATTTTCTCGCATAGAGACTTCAGACATTCCCACTTCATACCCTCTATGAATTAACGAATACGAATTTTGAATCGTTACCATTCTAGGCAAATCATGTTGTTCTGCTGTTTGTAAATATTTCATCGTTCCCCAAGGTGTTTCATTAGATAAACCAACGTGTTTTATCTTTCCTTGTTTTACAAAGTCATTCAAGGTTTCTAAAATCTCTAAATGCTTTTCAGCTTCTTCTGTTGAAGTCTTATACGGATAATCACGTACTCCGAAACAATTCACCCCACGATCTGGCCAATGTAATTGGTATAAATCGATATAATCTGTTTGTAGACGTTTTAAGCTATCTTCAATTGCTTCGCCGATATTCTTTCTATTAAAACCACCTGTTCTAATATGCGCCGTATAATCACCACCTCCAGCAATTTTAGAAGCCAACACTACTTTCTCTCTGTTGCCTGTTTTTTTAAACCAAGAACCAATGATTTTCTCTGTTGCACCGTACGTTTCTGGAGTCGCAGGAACAGAATATAATTCCGCAGTATCAAAAAAGTTTACGCCTTGTTCTAAGGCATAGTCCATTTGTTCATGACCTTCTGCTTCGGTATTTTGTCTTCCCCAGGTCATGGTTCCTAAACAAATTTTAGAAACTTTAATATCTGTAGTTGGTAAGTTTGTATATTTCATAAATTAATTATCAATTGTTATTCTTGTAAAATATAAGGCTTTTAGAATTTCTACTTCTTAAAACTTGTTCAAAAACTCCCAAAATAAGCGGGATTATATATTCATTATAATAAGGTTTATCTTATTAAGTATTCAGTTAAGCTCCTCTTATCTAGTTTTTTTCTTAATGCTATTATTGCTATTGATAAAACTAAAAGGTAACCCAATAAAACCTTAATAGTTCCAAATTGAGCTAACCCCAAAACCAATCCACTTAAACCTTGTCGACCTCCAACAATCTCATACTCATAACCTTTCTCAATTTCTCCTGCTAAATAGAATACCCATAAAAATATTCCAGTGGAAAATAATATGGCAAAAATCTGAGGTTTTATAAACTTAAATACTTTTGGTTTCTCTTTAGAATAACTAAACCTTGATAAGTTTTCTCTTAAATAAAGAAAAACTTGACTCTTAACTTCTTGACTATTTATATCAATTTCCTCCTCTGAATCACTTCCATAAAAAATAGTTATTGTACTTGCTTCTTCTGGATTCTCTATTGTTTTTACATATGAGAAAGGAATACTAAAAACATCCTTAGGAATATCTCTTTTTTCAAACTCTGAAATTAATTCAGACTTTATATATTTATATATTTATTTATTTTTCCTACATAAATAGATTCATCTGTAACAACGATAAAATCATTATCATTATAAAACCAATATTTCATTCTATTTTCTTTTTCTACTAGTAATTTCCTTATTTCAATATTGCTTCAATTCCTGGTAAGGTTTTTCCTTCTAACATTTCTAACATCGCTCCTCCTCCTGTAGAAACGTAACTTACTTTATCCGCAAACCCGAATTGTTTTACTGCAGCAACTGAGTCTCCTCCGCCTACTAACGAAAATGCCCCATTTTTAGTAGCTTCTACAATTGCATTTCCTAAGCCAATCGTTCCTTGTGCAAACTTTTCCATTTCAAAAACCCCTAAAGGTCCGTTCCATAAAATAGTTTTAGATTTTGCGATAACTTCTGCAAATTTTTCTACGGTTTTAAGTCCACAATCTAATCCCATCCATCCATCAGGAATTTCATTAGTATCTACCACTTGTGTATTCGCATCGCTTGAAAAAGCGTCTGCAATAATCGCATCTACTGGTAAATGAATTTCTGTATTATTTTCCTTTGCTTTCGCTAAAATATCTAACGCTAATTCTAATTTATCATCTTCCACTAACGAATTCCCTATCGTTCCTCCTAAAGCCTTGATAAACGTGAACGTCATACCACCACCAACAATGATGTGATCTACTTTTTCAATAATATTTTCAATCACTCCTATTTTAGACGACACTTTTGCTCCTCCTAAAATAGCAGTTACTGGCTTTTCTGAGTTATTCAACACTTTATCGATACTTTCAATTTCTGTTGCTAACAAATTTCCGAAACATTTATTCTCTGGAAAAAATTGTGCAATAATTGCGGTAGATGCATGGGCTCTGTGAGCAGTACCAAAAGCATCATTTACATACACATCTCCTAATTTAGACAATTGTTCAGCAAAAGCAACATCTCCTGCTTTTTCCTCCGGATAAAAACGTAAGTTTTCTAACAATAAAACTTCACCACTTTTTAAGTTTGCTACAGCTTCTTCTACTGTTGAACCAACACAATCATCCACAAATTTCACTTGTACACCTAACACTTCTGTTACCTTACTAACAATATGACGTAACGAAAACTCGTCTTCTTTAGCTTTTGGACGCCCCAAATGTGACATTAAAACGCAACTACCTCCATCTTCTAATATTTTTATAATCGTTGGTTTTGCTGCTTGTATTCTTGTATTGTCTGTTACTTCAAAAGTATCGTTTAAAGGTACATTAAAATCTACACGGATTAACGCTTTTTTATTTTCGAAATTGAAATCGTTCAATGTTTTCATCACTTAAATCTAGTTGATTGTTATTTTTAAAAATTGTTTTTTGTTTTTTCTTTGACCGTATAAAATTAACTCATTATCTGAAACTTGTTCAATAAATCTACAATTAAATGGTGTTTCTTCTTCTTTATTAGATAGTAACGATTTATAAACAATATTCCCATTAGAATCTAACTTAGCAATATATAGGTTTGTATTATTTTTTGTTGTTTTCCATAAAAAACTTTCTCTAAATTTAATTCTCCCTCCAGACAATTCCCCCATTTTTTTATGGGCATTTAAAATTAAGTACTTATCATTATTATATTGAGCTGTTCCAAAAGACATTAATGGATCTGAAAAATAGTTTGATGTTTGAGCTTTATTAATATTCCTAGCCCATACTAGCTTTCCTCCTCTATCTAATTTTATAACAATTATATCATCAAAATTATATGATATACTCCTATAACCTCCAAATTGGTTGTGTACATATGTTGCTCTTAAAAAAAATTCTTCAGCAGTAATAATCATTCCTCCGTCTTCTGGATAAGAAACATCTTTAAACTTAACATTTTTTAATTCTCTATCTTTAGATTCACCATATTTATCTTTTAAAAATTGTTCTGTAAAAGGTGAAAAAGTTGAGTTTTCAATCTTATTGTTTTTTGTATTTAAGATAAATGAGCACACTCCTTTAAATCTATTCTCATTTATATCGGAATAAAAACCAATACAACTCAATTTATTTTCCTCTGTTAAGTCTAACTCTAAAGTCGCTACAAAATGGTCTTCAACAGAAATTTTTGTTGATGATACATTATTTTCTACAATTTTAAACAATTCATAATGGTAATTTCCTCCTTTTTCCTTCTTCTTTTTTGGGTACACTTTTCCTAAAACAAATACCTCTCCATTATCTGAAACTTTTACCTCTTGAAGTTTAAATCTTTTATCTTTATAAGGCAACTTAAATTCCTTCTCCCATAACTTATTAAAGTCCTCATCAAAAACCTTAATACTATGATGTTCATTTTTTTTATCAGAAGAGTCAATATTAAAAACATTATAGTTTCCTGATTTTGAAAATGACATATTCCCTCTGAAATTCTTATCTATTTTTGAAGCTGAAAAAACAGATTCCAAGAACGAAGGGTATCTATCAAGAGTGACTTCAAAAATTTTTCTCTTTGAAAATTTAATCTTGTCTTTAGGAGAAGTATATAGAAAAGCCTCTATTTTATCTTCTCTATTATTTTTATAATATTCTATAAAACCTAACATACTCTCTTTAAAAAAACCTCCAGCTACTCTATGTTTTCTTTCAATTTTGTGCTCAAAAGAATTAATCTTATTAAACTTACTATCAAAAACATCAATCAACAAACTATTCCCGTAGTCTAAAGTTCTAATAGTGTACAAATTATTTAGCTCGTCTTTGTAAATAGTGTTTAAAACACTTGTTTTTCTTTCTTTAAAAATCTCACTCTTCTCTGTAAATATATTCTTCAAGTTTTCCTGAGAGCTTATTTTTAAAGTGAAAATGGTAAAAAAACAGAGCAAAACACTTTTTTTCATATTAAATAATGTATTAATAAATTTCAGCTGCCGAAAATACTATATTTTAGCTTTATTTTAATCTCATTTTTAGTTAAACAATGAAGCTTTCTTCTATAAAAATAACATCTGAAAAACTCAATTTACAAGAGTGTTATGATTTTGTAACTGCCCCTTCTTGCGGCGGAATTGCTGTTTTTGTGGGTACTGTAAGAGACGCTACTCAAAACAAGGAGGTTACACAGCTTGATTTTTCTACATACAAACCTATGGCACTTAAGGAAATGCAAAAGATTGCAGATGCTACTTTGGATAAGTTTGATATAAAAAAAATTGCCGTTCACCATGCAGAAGGCTTGTTAACTATTGGTGATATCCCAGTGATTATTACAGTTTCTTCTCCTCATAGAAAAGCGGCTTTTGATGCTTGCCAGTATGCTATTGATACTTTAAAAGAAACAGTGCCTATTTGGAAAAAAGAATTTTTTGAAGATGGAGAAGTTTGGGTAAATGCACATCCTTAAAAATAGTATATTTGGAAATAAGAATTTTAATTGGGGCATTAGCTCAGTTGGCTAGAGCGTTTGACTGGCAGTCAAAAGGTCATCGGTTCGACTCCGATATGCTCCACTTTTTAATTTTATTCTCTAAATTATGATTGAGTTTACCACAGCTTCTAATCAGACTGATTTACTTCAAATATTGGAGTTACAACAACAAAACTTACCTGAAAATTTATCTGAAATAACGAAAAAAGAGCAGGGGTTTGTTACTGTTCATCATGATTTAGAATTGTTACAGAAAATGAATGATGTACATCCGCATATTATTGCAAAAAGTAATGATGTAGTTGTTGGTTATGCCTTATCAATGTCTAAAGTTTTTCGCAATGATATTCCTATACTCATTCCTATGTTTGATGAAATTGACTCCACTTCAAAAGGTTCTAGCTTTTATGTTTTGATGGGACAAATCTGTATTGATAAAAATTTCCGTGGAAAAGGTGTTTTTAGAGGTTTGTATGCAAAAATGAAAGAAGAATTCTCTGGATTATATGATTGTATTATTACTGAAGTAGACGAAGAAAACACTCGATCTGTAAATGCGCATAAAGCAATTGGTTTTAAAACTTTAAAAATCTACACAAATAGTAATCATAACTGGGAGATTATCTATTTAGATATTTAATACGGTAAATCTACAGGTTCAACAAAATTGATTGCTGGGTTATACAATTCTGTTAAAAGGCTCTTTATCTCAGTCATAAATTCTTCTAACTTTTCTTCTGTAATAGCGTTATCTGGTGTTCGGTAATTGGATGAAAAATTCATTTGTAAAAATCCACTTTTTAGGTTTTTGAAAGAGATAATTCCTGCTTCAAGTGGTTTGTCAAAATTAAATTGTGTGTGTTGGGTATATAAAAAGGCATATAACATCACTTGAATAGCTTTGTGATATTTTAAATCGCGTATAAGTTCAAAGTCGAGCACTTTTAAGTTTGTGCTATCAACCATTCCTGTTTTATAGTCAATAATTCTGGTAACGCCATTTAACTCATCAATTCGGTCGACAATTCCTTTTATTTTTATTGGGAAATCAATCCCCTCTACCATAACTTCTGAAGACAGTTCTTGTTCGGTAGCTATTATTTTTAGTTGATTATTTTCATCTTTTAAGAGTTGTTTTTCTTTAGCTAAAAAATTCTCTACAAAACGATTCGCAACTTCAAAAATCAATCGGTTTTTTCCTGTGGTTAAATCTCCGTTTTTAAAATGCTTCGAAAAATAAAAACTTACCAATTCTTTTGTTTTTTTCTGCATATTCTCAACATCTCCTGCATGCAAAAATTTTCCTTCAAAAGGTTTATACAATTCTTCTAAAGTATCGTGTACTACCGTTCCCATTGTATTTGCTGCAACGGTTTCTTCAACATCTTCTAGCTCATTAATTTTTAAAATTTTCTGTTTGTAAAAAGCTATCGGATTGTACAAATAATTGGTCAATGCTGACGGAGAAATTCCTTTGTTTGCTAATTCCCGTAACCGTTCTAATACTTTTTCATCCTTTTGAATTTCTTTTAGTTGAACAGGCGACGTCACTACTTTCGGGCTGATAATTTTTTCGGTAATATCATCTCGCATCATTTCTAACTGTGTTACAAAACGACTTTTTTCTCCGCTTCCAAAAACATCATGTTCCGTATTGTACAAAATGTAAATGTTTTTAGCCCGTTGTAACAATCGGAAAAAGTGGTATGAAAACAATGCGTCTTTTTCTCTATACGTTGGCAACCCAAACTCAATTTTTACATCAAAAGGGATAAAGGTGTTTTGTTGCTGATTGGCTGGTAAAATTCCTTCATTTACTGAAGTTATAATTACGTTTTCAAAATCTAACACACGTGTTTCTAACACTCCCATTAGCTGTAATCCTTGTAACGGCTCTCCCTGAAACGATAAACTTTCCGACTGGATTAATTGTCTAAAAAACTGGTGCAAGGTTTTTAAATCTTGTACATAACCAAATTCGTTGTGTAAGTTTTGTAACTGAGTAAATGCGGTATAAAAACGGAATAAATATTCTTTTTCTAACTCGTTCGTTCCCTCTTTTAGTAAGTTTATCAACTCAATTATTCTACTTAAAAACTCACTAATTGATGAAAATGGATTGAAAATAGTTGTAATAGTTTCTTTTACTTCCTTGCTTAAAGGGGATAAAAATGTTACTATTTTCTTTTGACTTATAAAGGTGTTGTTTTCTTTAGCAACGGCCTCTGAAAGTACATCTGCTATGTTGGCTTGCTCATCTACTTGCAATAGTTTATAAATAGTTGCATCTTTCACCAAACGAACAACATCTTTGTGATAAAAAAGATTGCTTTCTTTCTTTTCTAATTTTTCTTGGTTGATAAATAAATGAAAAATGGCAAAAACTAAACTCGTAGTCGGAATATCTTTTAGCGGATATCCCATCGTAATATTTACTGCTTCTACATTTTTAGGTAACGAGTTCAAGGTGATTGGCAACAATGTTTCATCTGCCAAAACCAATGCTGTATTATTATAATTGGGAAGTTTTGCTAAAATTTCACCTGCGTATTTTATCTGCGTAATATTTTTGGATGCTCCAATTACTTCGATATGTTTCCCTTCTGAAAAGTACTCTTTTATGGTTTGAATTGGGTTCTGCTGATAGTATTTCCATCGGGTTTTGTACTTCCTTAAAAAACTTCCTGCTTGGTGCTGGCTTTCGTAAAATGTTTGATCAATATCCCAATAAGCTTCTGCTTTTCCGTTTAATAAAAATTGCTCAAACAAGAATTCTTCCGCAGTATTTAAAGCATTAAACCCTATAAAAAAATACTTTTTTTTCTGATTTTTACTAATAAAGTCTGCTACTTTTTTTGTCGCTTCTCTATACAAAACCCCTTGATATCCGATATTATTTTCAAGTAAAAACTGATAAAAAGCATCGTAATATTTGTTCAACTTTTCCATGAAAGCAAAATGATCTTTCATCAGTTCTGTTTCATGAAACTCTCCTTTTACCGACCATTTTCGTAAACGGTGGATATCGCGTAAATACACAAATATTTCTCGTGTATTAATTAAATGCTGATCGATTTCATTAAAATCTTGTAACACCGTAAATGCCCAAGATGAAAACACGTCAAACGAATCAGGTTTTTCTTCTTGTTCTTTATAAATCGTATAAAAATGAAAAAGGAGCTGTACGGAATCTACCTTTTTCATTTCAGAAATTTCTTCAACAAAATCACCAATATTGATAATCTTTGGTAAAAAACCTGCAGAAATTTTATTTTTAAATGTTTCTTTTACAAAAACTCCCGCTCTCTGAGATGGCAGTATAAACACAACGTTTTCAAACGATTTGGTGTTTTGTAAAATAGTATCTAATGTTTCTGAAATAAAAGACTGCATACCTTGATTTTCTTGTAAGCAAAATACAATTTTTATCCTATTTTTGATAGAACAAACAACGTATATTCATGAGCACAACGAATACTTTACAAGTGGCTTTGATTCAATCGGATTTGGTCTGGGAGAATCCACCAGCTAACAGAAAACAATTTGAGAAAAAAATTAACTCGTTATCTAATAACATTGATTTAGTTGTCTTACCCGAAATGTTTACTACGGGTTTTACTATGGATGCTTCAGCTGTTGCTGAAACAATGGAAGGTGAAACGGTGCAATGGTTACAAAATTTAGCTCAAAAAAAGTCTGTTGCCATTACTGGGAGTATCGTTGTTAATGAAAATGATAATTTCTACAACCGTTTGTTATTTGTACATCCTTCAGGAAAAATCGATTTTTATGATAAAAAGCATACGTTTACCTTAGCTGGTGAACACGAAATTTTTTCCGCAGGAACTGAAAGAACTATGGTTGATTACAAAGGCTGGAAAATCTGTCCGTTGATTTGTTATGATTTGCGTTTTCCTATATGGGCTAGAAATACCGAAGATTATGATTTATTGCTGTATGTAGCAAGTTGGCCTAAACCGCGTATTGAAGCATGGGACAGTTTATTAAAAGCGCGTGCTATTGAAAACATGAGTTATACTATTGGTGTTAATAGAGTAGGAGTAGATGCCAATAATTATGAATATACTGGAAATACTGTTTGCTATGATACTTTAGGAAACTGTTTGGCTAAAAATAACAAAAGAACTGAGGATATACTGATTGTTGAGTTAAATAAAGAAGCACAAATAAAAATCCGTAATCGATTTCGTTTTTTAGATGATAGAAACGAATTTATACTTCAATAAAAAAGCAACCTTTCGGTTGCTTTTTTATTTTTATGCAGGAATCATCCATTTAAAATTAAACTTTGTATCAGGTACTGAGATACGTTCAGTTATTCGGTACATTCTGTCTGGTAATTTCATTAAGAAATCACGTGCTTTTTCTGCTTCTGGAGTTAAATTGGTAATCTTATCGATTTCCCAAGTAGTATTTAATTTTCTCAAAATATCTACATAATCAAAACCAGTATACACACCTACTCTTTGAGCTACTGTTGAGAAATCATCAAATAAGCTTCCTTTAGCACCAAAAGATTCTCTTAGATGCATTGCAGGCATTACTATTTTGTGTTTCATCATGTGTTGAAACGCTAACATCATCTCACTTGGATCTATCTTAAAAATTTCTTTAACAAATTCTGTATATGCCATATGATGACGCATTTCGTCCCCTGCAATAATTTTAGACATTTTAGCTAATGCTTTGTGTCCTTGTTTTTTGGCTATTTTGGCTACATTATTGTGTGAAACATACGTTGCTAACTCTTGAAAACTTGTATATATAAAGTTTTTGTACGGGTCGGTAGCAGTACCGATATCAAATCCATCGGCAATTAAATGCTGTGTA
Organism: Tenacibaculum sp. SDUM215027; assembly: GCF_050566205.1. Taxonomy (NCBI): domain Bacteria; kingdom Pseudomonadati; phylum Bacteroidota; class Flavobacteriia; order Flavobacteriales; family Flavobacteriaceae; genus Tenacibaculum; species Tenacibaculum sp. SDUM215027. Next base: position 751,485 of record NZ_JBNXUE010000001.1, on the reverse strand, counting down.
GATATTTCTACCTCTCGCATATTTACTCTTCCTGAAAGGTATAAGTATTTATTTAACACATCTCCATGACGGTTTTCTTCTGCTGTCCAAGCACGTATCCATTTTGCCCAACCATTATCTGGTTGTTGGGTAACTCCATCTAAGTCTAATAACCAAGACTCATATGTTGGTAGTGCTTCTTCGGTAATAGTATCACCTACTAAAACCACCCAAAAATCATCGTCAAGCTCTTTTGATAGTTCTTGAATTTCTTTTACTTCTTCTATAAAAGAATCTTGTTGTGAATTGGGTAAAAAATCGGTTGGCTGCCAAATTTTTTCTATTGGCATCAAGAATTTGTCTACAAAACTGTCAATGTTTTTTTCCAGCGTTTGCATTACTTCCTTTCTAATGTTTTGTATTGACATAATTTACTTTAAGGGTATTATATTTATTGTTGTTTGTTTTTGTTTAATATATAGCAGATTTCACAGCTGCTTCTGTCTTAGAGACTAACTCATCAAACGGTAAACTATTTACCTTTATTGGCTCGTGAGTTGTTATTTTTATCGGACTTCCAATTCCTAACGGAAATTTTCCGTATTTAAATACTTTCCATGAGTTATTGACTGATAACGGAACTACATAGGCCTCTGGGTTGTATTTAGCTAACATTTTAAGCCCGTTTACAGAAAATGCCTTAGGTTTTCCTGTTTTACTTCTTGTTCCTTCTGGAAAGATAGCCGCTGACCATTTATTTTTATTAATTGTCTTGGCAAACTTTCCTAATTCTGATAGGGCTTGTTTCGCATCTTTTCTATCAATTAAAGCAGCACCTCCATGTTTTAAGTTGAAAGAAATACTAGGAATTCCTTTTCCTAGTTCTTTTTTAGATACAAATTTGGGGTAGTGTTTCCTAAGATACCAAATAATTGGCGGAATATCAAATGTACTTTGATGATTTGCTACAAAAATTAATGTTGTGTTTTCTGGTAAGTTCTGTTTGTTTTCAAATTGAACTCGAATACCTAGAATCAATAAAGACTTTATAAGAAACCAGTTCATAATGTTTACCACATTCTGATGCCCTTCTTGACCAAAAAGTTTTAACCCTAACCATTGTATTGGGTGAAAGATTAATAATAAAGAAAAAAACACCAATGCAAAGATTGATGAGAGTATATAACTTAAAACCTTCATTCTATATAGTTGTTTTGTTGTTTGCTTTGTTCTATTATTTAATAAGCTAAGAATCGTTATAAAAACATACCGATTTCATTATTAAAACTTTACTAGTTCGCAAAAATAGAAAATCCCGCGGAAGCGGGACTATAATTTTATCTTAAAACCAATTGCTCCAAGGAATTCTTGCGAGAATTAGTACCAAAGCTAAGCCATAAAAGATAGCAAAGGTTTTAAACTTAGCTTCGCTTTTTACTTGTTTTTTGTGTTTAGACCATCCTATCGTGATTAATACTATGGCAATAATCATCATAAGTGGATGTTCAATTGCCAATAAGCGTGCTGCTGGCTCATTCATTACTTCTCCTCCATTTGCTTTTAAGGCTTTATACCAAGGAGACATAAAATACCACCCTAAACCTATTAATAGTTGAATATGAGTTGTGATTAAAGTAAACAGCCCTAAACGGAACTCTTTATGAGTAAATTCTTTTTTTTGTATTAACCCTATAATAGCGTTTACCACAGTAAATATTAATACTGCTAATACAATATATGCCCAATAAGAGTGCAAAGTTTTCATCATGATATTATACATTTTTAGTTAGTGTAAAAATACTGAATTTTCTGTATAAAAAAACCACCTCGTGTGAGGTGGTTTTTGAAAATTTAATTTCTAAATATTAGAAGTTGTATCTAACAGAGAAGTTCCAAGTTCTTCCAAAACCGAAGAACACTTTGTTATCAGTATTAACCCCTCTATAAGTATCATCTCCTGGTTCAGCCATATAGTTTGTAGCAGATTCAGCAATATACTCTTCATTCCATAAGTTATTAACATTGAACCTAAATTTTAAAGATTGATTAGATTCTTTTCCTAAGTTAAGCTTATAAGACAAACCTAAATCAGTTAATGAATAACCAGGTAATTGCAAAGACCCACTGTGATCAGCTGAATCAAAATCATCTGCATTAATTCTAGCATATAACCTATCAATAAAACGCTGACTGAAATCAATCTTAAAATTTTTCCATGGCTTAACCTCAATACCTATTCTTGCTGTAGTTTGAGCAGCATTCCCTACTTTTACGTCATCTAAATATAAAGTTGCTGTTTCTGGTTGTCCAGTAGTAGGGTTAAGAATAGCATCTCCACTATCATTACGATATCTAGCAGTTACATCAGAAGCATATCTCCAGTCACCATAAGAAACCATACCAATTAATCTCACATCTTCTATAATATCATATGTGAAATCTAATTCAGCCCCCATGTGAACTTGCTCAACTCCTTGTAAATCTGCTCTTCCTGGAACATCATCATTATCATTATTTGGTGTTTCATTAACGTCAAAAGAAGATGTTACAGAGATAAATCTATCCTTCCATTGAGTTCTATATAAATTAAGATTAGCTCTGAAACGCTCTGTTCTATAACCATATCCCAATTCGGCACCAATTACTTTTTCGTTTCTTGGATCTGGGTTAATATCATTTTTAAAGTTTAAGAAAACGGCATCAAAGAAAGGTTGCTTAGAATAGTAACCTCCATTAGCAAAAATGTTATGGTTTTCATTAATGTTCCAGTTAATACCTCCTTTTATGTTTCCTCCGAAAATATTTTGCCAATCAGTTTCTTGCTTTGGATCAGAGTCTAAATAGTTGAAGTAATCAATTCTCTTAAATCCTTGGTTAGATACAGAACCTTGTAAGAAAGCTGAAATATCATCATTCTTGTACTCTAATTGAGCAAACGCTCCTAACCAGCGTACTTTACCGTCATTATGGTAATCTATTTTTTCTTCATCATCAGTACTTCTGAAAACGTTCCACAAGCTACCGATATCTGAACTATATTCAGTAGTTAATACATTAAATGGCTTATTTACGTTATCATTATCTCTATATCCATCAGCTCCTAATAAGTTATCAATTCTTCTGTAGTGAATACCTGTATATGAACGTACATCAATACCTAAATCTAATGTTAAATTCTCATTTAACTCAGTATTAAAATTAGATAATAATCCATACCAATTATGAGAGTTAATAGAAGCTCTTCTAATAGCTCCATTTCTACGATTCACACCATCTAACCTATCAGCTGGGTTTTCCGAAGGAAAAGGCTCTCTATTTCCAAATAAACTATCATCATTTACAATAAAAGTTCCTGTTTGGAAATCAGGTGTATTTGTATAAGAATATCCGCTTGTAAAGTTTCCTCCTTGACCAGAATTAGCCGCAACGATTTGATCATATTCTACTAAACCGTTTCCAGGATTTCTAAATCTACTTGAATTAGCAAAATTCCCTCCTAAACGACCAATATCTCCAGTTCCACCTCCACGTCCGAAAGACACATAGGCAGAAGTAGATAAAGAAGAAACTTCATTAATATCCCAATTCCAGTTTAAAGAGATTACTGGCTTGTGATAAAAGTTCTTTGTCCAAAGAAATTCTTCACCATTTAAAGTACCATCATTAAAATTATACTTAGTACCATATTTTAAATAATCTGCTAAAGTAGCCCTGTTAAAGAAACTACCCGTTCTTTGGTTGTGAGTTTGAGGTGCACCCGTTAACATAAACTGGAAATCATGAGAGTCATTAGGCTCCCAACCTAATCCAACGAAATAGTTGTAACCTTCAAATTCAGTTCCGTTGGCATAACCGTCTCCTGCAGTTCTACTAAATAAGAAAGATGCAGCAAAACCATTTTCACTCTTACCAGTAGAGTAAGTCGCTAACGTTTTTAAATAGTTATCATTACCATAAGAAACTAAAGCAGAACCACCTTCTTTTTTATCAGTAGCTTTTGCTAAAATGTTAACAGTACCACCAACTGAAGATATTGCTAATTTAGAAGAACCTAAGCCTCTTTGTACTTGCATAGCTGTAGTCACATCAGACAAACCCGCCCAGTTAGACCAATAAACAGAGCCATTTTCCATATCATTAACAGGTACTCCATTAATTAGAACTGCTACATTTTCTTGAGAAAAACCACGAATATTAATTCTAGCATCTCCAAATCCTCCTCCAGATTTAGTAGCATATACAGATGGAGTATTGTTTAAAATTTCAGGAAATTCTTGTGACCCTAACTTTTCTTGAATTTCTGCAGCTTTAATAGTCGAAACTGCTACTGGAGTTTCTCTATCTTTAGCGATATCAATTAACCCTGTAATTACAACTTCACTTAAAACATTAGAAGGCTCTAAAGCAATTGTTCCTAAATCAGATACTCCTGAAAAAGATACTTCTTTGTTAGTATACCCAACAAACGATACTACTACTACCCCTGAATTAGAACTAGCGTTTAGCATAAATTTTCCATCAAAATCAGTAGCTGATCCGTTTGTAGTCCCTTTTACTACAACGTTAGCTCCTGGTAATGGTTCCCCCATTTCGTCAACTACTGTACCAGTAATTTTTGTTTGACCTAAAACTGTAGCCGTTACAAAGAACAAAGCTACAAGTAATACATTTTTAAATGTTTTCATTTTTTAATCTAATTGTTATTAAATGCAGGTGCAAATATCCTGCTTTTCATTAGTGCTAATATTAACTTAATGTTAAGTTTTAACAATACTTTAAGACGCTAATATACATACAAAACGATTTCAAACACTGAATTACAATATTTTACCTCCTAACAGCATTGTTAACAAAACCTATATATAAGTTAAAAAACATAAAAGAAATACGATTAACTAAAATTTAATCGTTAGTGAGTTTTTTTTGGCTAATTCTTTTCCTAATTCTACACCAAATTGGTCGTATGAAAATATGTTCCATATAACACCTTGAGTAAAAATTTTATGCTCAAATATTGCCAAGAGCATTCCTAAAGAAAAAGGAGTTAGTTTTTTAAAGAATATTAAATTACTGGGATGATTCCCTTTAAACACCTTATATGGTAAAAGCTTATTAATCTGATTTAACTGATTATTTGTTTTTAAGTCTAAATGTGCTTCTTCTTTAGTTTTACCATAAGCTAACGCATCTTGTTGAGCAAAGTAATTTGCAAGCAATTCTTCATGATGATTTTCTAAATCATGTAATGGCTCTTTAAAACCTATAAAATCGACAGGTATTAATTTAGTCCCGTGATGTAACAATTGCATAAAGGCATGTTGTGAATTAACACCTGTTCCTCCCCAAACAATAGTCCCTGTTTGATAATTAACTTCTTTTCCGTTTCTATCAACATCTTTACCATTACTTTCCATCACAGCTTGTTGTAAATATGCTGGAAGTTTTTCTAAGTATTCACTATAAGGAAGTATCATTTCAGTTTCGGCATCAAAGAAATTATTATACCAAATACTTAAAAGAGCTAAGATAACTGGTATATTTTTATCAAAATCTACAGCTTTAAAATGGTCATCAATTTTTTCAGCTCCTCTTAGTAATTCTTTAAAATTATCAAAACCTATGGAAAGAGAGATGGACAAACCTACAGTTGACCAAAGTGAAAAGCGACCACCAACCCAGTCCCACATTGGAAATATATTTTTCTTATCAATTCCAAAATTATCAACTGCTTTGTTATTACACGAGACTGCAACAAAATGTTTAGGTACATCAAAGACTGTTGCTGATTTCAAAAACCAATCTCGTATCGTGTTCGCATTATTAATTGTTTCTTGAGTTGTAAAGCTTTTGGAAACTACGATAAAAAGTGTTGTTTCTGGATTTATTTTTTTTAAAACTTCAGAAACATGGTCTCCATCAATGTTTGACACAAAATGTGTATTCAATTTATTTTTATAAAACTGTAATGCTTCTACAACCATTTTTGGTCCTAAATCTGACCCTCCTACACCTATGTTAACAATATCTGTTATTGATTTCCCTGTATAACCTTTCCATTTTCCTGAAATAACTTTATTACTAAAGGCTTTCATCTTTCGTAAAGCTGTATTTATTTTAGGCTTTATATCTTTTCCTTCAACAAAAATAGGCGTATCAGAACTACTTCTTAAAGCTGTATGTAATACTGCTCTATTTTCTGTAACATTAATTTTATCTCCTGAAAAGTATTTTTCTATAGCATCTTTTAATTTAACTTCTTCTGCTAAAGAGATTAATAAATCGATTGTTTCTTGAGTTATTCTATTTTTTGAATAATCAACACATAATTCGTCTAACAAAATAGAAAACTCATTTTCTCTATTTTTATTCTTAAGAAACAATTCTTTTAGCTCATAATCTTTCGCTTCATTAAAATGTTCTGTTAACTTTTCCCAAGCTGCAGTTTCTGTTGGGTTAATATTTTGTAAGGGCATAATTAATTTGTAGCTAAAATTTCTTTTTCTTTAAATGAAAGTGGTTCAGGTTGTGGCAATTTTATACTATCTAATTGTCTTTTTAATGGTTTTATATACTCTAAATACGTTGGTTTAATTTTGGGGTCTAAAGGTTCAGCCGAAGGTAGCTTTTCACGAAACGGATCTACTTGTCGTCCATTTTTCCAAAAACGATAGCAAACGTGCGGACCACTAGTATTACCTGTCATACCTACCCAGCCTATAACGTCTCCTTGTTTTACATACTCCCCAACTCTAACTTTTCTTCTTTTCATGTGTAAATACTGAGTCGTATAGGTACTATTGTGTTTTACTTTTACATAATTCCCATTACCACCTCTTCTTGCAGACTCTACAACTGTTCCACTTGCAGTTGTCATGATTGGAGTTCCGTATCGAGCTGCAAAATCAGTTCCTTTATGAGCTCTTACCCTATTACCATATAACTTAATCCTTCTTCTTAAATTATATCGTGAAGAAATTCGATACTGGAATTTAATTGGTGATTTTAAAAATGCTCTTCGTAGCATGTTCCCTTCTTGATCGTAATATTCAGGAATTTTTTTTATCGAATCGGCAACAAATCTATAAGCATACAAATCTTCCCCATTGTGCTTGAATATAGCTGCTTTAACCTTACCGTATCCAACAAAAGTAGTATCGTTGATAAACCTTTCTTCAAAAATCAACTTAAATGTATCTCCTTTTTGCAAACGATAAAAATCTAAGGTCCATGCATAAATATCTGCAACTGTATTCGTTAATGTTGGTTTTAATTGTAAGCTATCCATTGTTATGGATAAATTAGAATAAATCTCACCTGCTATTTCTTTTTCAACAGTTTTTATCTTTTTTCTATGTTTATATGCAGATATTATTGAGTCTTTAAAATCGATAACTGTAGCTTCTACTTTGTTATGCTTATAAATAAAAACCTTTGCTTGATCTAAACTATCTTTTGAAGCTAAGATTGTATACGCTTTTCCTGATCGTATTCTCCTTACATCGAAAGTGTCTTTAATTTTAGTTGCTATTTCATTAATCTTTGGATACATAACATGGTGTCTATCCATAATAACCCCAAAACTTTCTCCACTCTTAATAGTATCGTTAATAACCTTATAGTTATCTAAATTAAAACCATAAACTATAACAGGTTTCGGTTTTTCAACTTTAACTGGTTCTTGTACGACGACTTTCTTTTCTTCTTTACATGAAAAGAAAAGACATAAAATAATGAATGTAAGAATGAATTTTTTCAAAAAAAAGCTGCTTTAAATTTGAGTTTATGGGCAAAAGTACAAATAAATACTATTTTTTCTCCCACTTTAACAATTCTTAAACAGCTTATATCATTTTTTTAATCAACTATTACTTCAAAAGGATTTGCTAATCCTTTATAAGCATCTAATTCTGCACGTAGAGAACCTACTGCTAAGGAAGCTTTCATTTTTATTGGTACTTTATTATCATCAGCTGAAATCCAAAGGGTAACACTTTCTTTTGCTTTAAAAACTCTACCTGCTTGTACCAATGGTCTAAATTTTTGTGTCTTAACCTTTCCAAATTTTGTTTTTATTGTTTCATAACCTAAAAATCGTAATTTAAACGGGTAGCTTTTATTATCAAAAAACATATCAAGTTTAATTTCATCTCCTTTTCTTAAGTTTTTAGTATTCTGACTTCTTAAAAAATAGAAGGTAGAAATCATATCTTGAGGTGACCTAACAGAAATTAATGTATCTTTTTGCTTACGGAAGTCTTGAACGTACGCTGTGTTTTTTTTGTGATTGAAAGTTATATGACGGTTCTTTTTATGTCCACCTTCATCTATTTTTCTTTTGAATAAATAAGGTTCTACTTTATCAATTCCAAAGTAACTTTCATACCTGTCTTCAACCTTAAAGAACCAACTGATAACTCCTGTTGTTTTTCCTGTACCTACAGCATGCAGCACTTTTTTATTATTTAAACTCTTTTCTTTTAGTTGTAAAACAGCTGTTCCTGCTTTTAAAAACCCACTATAACTCATATCAAACCGAAGCCATTCTCCGCTTTTATAAGCTCTTGGATTACTTTGCGCAAAAAAACTTTGTGCAATAACTAAAAATGTAAAAAACAATATTCTTTTTCTCATAATGTTCAAACTTATGAAAATTGTTAGACAATTACCGTTCCAAAAATTAAAAAAAGCTGTTTAACAGAACATTAAACAGCTTTTATTTTATTGTTACTAGAGTTTAAAAAGTTCCCCAGTTTTTCAATTCTTCTTCACTCCATAAGTATGGAAAGAAAATTCTTCTTTGATATTTTGGGTGTAAATATTTTCGCCAATTACTACCTCCTGTAGCTTCCAAATCTCCATCACTTCCACCTAGATATTTTCCAGCTGCATTGTAATGAGCCATTACCCATTTTACATTAACTGTATAATCGTAATGACGCATTGCTTTGATTAATTCTTCGTTTTCTTGAACTTCTTTAGGTAATTGTTTGAATTTTTTTGAAAGGTTACAATCATTATAATCTTCCATAAAATCAATAAAATCCCCCATATATTTTTTCTCAAACAACGTTAATAAAGTTGTTTTTTGACCTGTGCTATAGTTTTTACCAGCTGCTTGCCAGTATAAATGATCGTAGGCATTTTTAAACGATGAATTCCTATCAATTGTATCTCGGTAACGAGCATCTATTAAATTGATAAGATCAGTAGACGCAAATTCAATTTTACGATATTGCGCACTTTGGAAACCGCTTGCTGGTGTTAGTGTATTTCGGAATTTTAAGTACTGCTCTACATCCATTCCGTCACCCATAACCGTAAATGAACTACATAGCATATCAAAATAACGACTAATACGCATTAAGTGCTTTGAAAATTTTTCTGGTGAAATTTCAGAGGATTTTGCTACTTGTTCAATTTCCCACAATATCATTTTAAATAGCAATTCATTTACTTGATGATACATGATAAAAACCATTTCATCTGGTAAAGTAGTTCTAGGAATTTGCAACCCTAAAAGTGCATCGGTTTGTATATAATCCCAATAAGTTATAGGTTCACTCCAAAGCAACCCTTCTAGCATTGCTTCAACAGGAACACCTAGCTTGTCATATTTTTCTTCTATTGCCTTTAATATTTCTTCTTTACTCATTTGTATATTCTTTTATAATTACTCTAAATCTTTACTCTTAACATAAAGTAAATTTTATGAGAAAGGAGATTTTATATTTAAATACCGATTCTGATTCATTATATAAATAATAAAAACCAAGAAACAAGCCACTTATACAGTCTTGAATCTCGGTTTTCAATTTGCTTTATCTTATAAAATAAGTTTTTACAGAGTTCCTCTTAACTGCTGCTCTCTTTCAATTGATTCGAACAATGCTTTGAAATTCCCAGCTCCAAATCCACGAGCCCCCATACGTTGAATAATTTCGAAAAATAAAGTTGGACGATCTTCTACTGGTTTTGTAAAAATTTGTAATAAATATCCTTCTTCATCAGCATCAATCATAATTCCTAAAGATTTTAGCTTTTCAATGTCTTCTCTCAATTCATGACTAAATTCTTCTAACCTTCCAGGAACTGCTTTATAATATGCTTCTGGTGGAGTTGATAAAAATTCTACTCCTTGAGATCTTAATTGACTTACTGTCTTTATAATATCATCAGTAGCCACAGCAATATGTTGTACTCCTGCACCTTCATAAAAATCTAAATACTCTTCAATTTGTGAGCGTTTTTTTCCTTTGGCCGGCTCGTTAATTGGGAATTTAATTCTTCCGTTTCCGTTAGACATTACTTTACTCATTAAAGCTGAGTATTCTGTATGAATTTGTTTATCATCAAACGATAAGAAGTTTTCAAACCCCATTACATCTTCGTACCATTTTACCCAAACATCCATCTGATTCCAACCAACATTACCAACCATATGATCGATGTATTTTAATCCTGCTACAGGTGGATTGTAGTCTGATTTCCACTCTTGGAAACCTGGTAAAAATGTTCCGTTATAATTTTTACGTTCAACAAACATATGAACTGTTTCTCCGTAAGTGTAAATCCCTGCTCTTACAACTTCTCCTTTCTCGTCTGTTTCAACAGTTGGTTCCATATATGATTTTGCTCCACGAGAAGTTGTTTCTTCATACGCTTTTCTTGCATCCTCAACCCAAAGTGCAACAACTTTAACTCCATCACCATGTTTTACAATATGGTCGTTAATTGGAGATTTACTGTTTAATGGTGTTGTTAAAACTAATTTAATTTTATCTTGCTTTAACACATAACTCACTTCTTCTTTCGATCCAGTTTCTAAACCTTTATATGCATATGATTGAAATCCGAATGCTGTTTTATAAAAGTGAGCAGCTTGTTTTGCATTACCTACATAAAACTCTACATAATCTGTTCCTAAAAGTGGCAAGAAGTCTTGTGCTCCTTCAAATATTTTTTCTAAACCGTAGTTTACTGATTTTATTTCTTTTGACATGTTTGTTCGTTTTTAGATATGAGAAAAGAGAAACGAGAATTTAGACTTTTAGAGTTTGTTTTGAAAACCCATCGTCATTTTTTGAAACTCTGCTATCTTTTCTTCAATCAATGTTAATTCTTGTTGTGTTATATAATTCCTTTTATAGGCTATAATCAGTTGTGTTTCTAATTCAAATGAAGAGCCTAAAGCTATATCAATAAAATGAGAAAAAGACTTATCTGTTCTTGATGAACCTTCTGCAATATTACTAGGTATCGAAACTGAACATCTATTTATTTGGGAAACTAACCCAAACTTTTCTTCCTTAGGAAACTTGTCCGTAAGCTTAAAAACATCTTCAACTATATCTATCCCAATATTCCAAATTTTAAGGTTTATATAGTTATGCCTTTTCATAGTTAGGAATTGTCTCTTCTCTTTACTCTTTTTTCTCTATTCTATTCCTCTAGCCAAGATTTATAATAATCTTCATCTGCTATTTTCATAGCCTCTTCGGTTACTTTTAAAGGCTTAAAAGTGTCTACCATCACCGCTAATTCTTCGGTTACTGTTTCTCCAATACTTCTTTCTACAGCCCCTGGGTGTGGTCCATGTGGAATTCCTGCTGGATGTAATGAAATATGACCTGCATCTATATCGTTTCTACTCATAAAGTCTCCATCAACATAATACAATACTTCATCAGAATCAATATTACTGTGATTATAAGGTGCTGGAATTGACTCTGGATGATAATCATATAACCTCGGAACAAAACTACAGATTACAAATGCATCCGTTTCAAATGTTTGGTGTACTGGTGGCGGTTGGTGAATACGTCCTGTTATTGGTTCAAAATCGTGAATTGAAAAAGCATATGGGTAGTTATACCCGTCATATCCAACAACATCAAAAGGATGTGTTGCATATACCATTTCAATAATTTCGTTTTGCTTTTTTACATTGATAACGAAATCTCCTTTTTCGTTATGTGTTTCCAACTCTTCTGGTCTTCGAATATCACGTTCACAAAATGGTGAATGCTCTAATAATTGACCAAACCAGTTACGGTATCTCTTTGGAGTGTACACTGGACGATACGACTCTACGATAAACAACCTGTTATCTTCCGTATCAAAATCCAATTTATAAATAACTCCGCGAGGGATTACTAAGTAGTCTCCATACTTGAAATCTAAGTTCCCAAGCATGGTACGTAATTTCCCTGTTCCTTTATGAATAAAAATTACCTCATCTGCATCCGTGTTTTTATAAAAATAATCTTTAGTAGATTCTTTTGGAGCCGATAAAATGATATTACAATCAGAATTTGTAAGTACTACTTTTCTACTTTGTAAATAATCATTTTCTGGTGGTACTTGAAATCCTCTAAAACGATATGATTGTATATTATTTTCTTTCGCTACTTTCGGAGCAATAGAGTATTGCTTACGAATTTCTTTAACCATCGTTGGTCTATATTCATGATAACTATTAGTTGACATTCCGTCAAAACCAATTGTACCAAATAATTGTTCGTAATATAAACTTCCGTCTTCTTTACGAAACTGAATATGTCGCTTGTGTGGAATTTTTCCTAATTTATGATAAAAAGGCATATTTAATTAATTTGATGATTCAACAATCTGTTAATTTTACAATTAACTCTTTTCTTCTTTAATCAATTCATTCTACTTTTTATTTAAGTAGTGACTAAATCTAAAAATCAATCAATAATAGTTACTCCGGATTCCGTTTTATCATGAATTTTAAATGCGCTAAAAGATCTTTCCAATGCATTTTAATAGGTTTTAGTTGTGTTTTACAAATATACCAAATTTAAAAAGATGTTGATATCTCATTAAATTTCAAAAAATTAGATTTTTTTATTTAAAATTAATCTAAATAAATTTTGATACTTAATCCTCCTAGAATACATTTGCGTCTCAAAAATAATTTTTATTCAATCTAAATAAATAAATAATGAAAAGAATAATTACAACTTTTCTAATTCTATTCACAATAAATTTAGTCGCTCAAAAAAAGCTGTTAACTGGTATTGTTCAAGACAACAATGGTGTTCCCTTAGTTGGAGTTACTGTTCTGTTTAAAGACTCAAATAGTGGAGCACAAACTAATATAGATGGTTACTTTGAGATTAACAAACCTTTAAATCCAGCTCAACAATCCTTAGTGTTTTCTTATGTTGGTTATAAAACCAAAACAATAACTGTTAATGAAACTTCAAACAATTTAAAAATTATCCTTTTTGAAGGGAATGAACTTCTTAGTGAAGTGATTATAGACACACATAGGAAAAATAAATTTTCTAGAAAAGAAAGTGCTTATGTTGCAAAGCTTCCTTTAAAAAACATTGAAAACTCACAAGTTTATAGTACTGTAACTAATCAGTTATTAGTTTCACAATCTGTTACAAATTTTGAAGAAGCATTAAAAAACACAACAGGTGTTGAAAAGCTATGGGCTTCTACAGGTAGAAGTGGTGATGGTGCAGGTTATTATTCTATTCGTGGTTTTTCTATTCAACCACAATTAGTAAATGGTGTTCCTGGTATTACTAATGGATTTATTAATCCAGATAATGTTGAAAGAATTGAAGTTGTAAAAGGACCATCAGCTACTTTATTTGGAAGCACCATAACATCTTATGGAGGTTTAATTAACATTGTTACTAAAAAGCCTTACAAAGGAACTGGAGGGAACATTACCGTTGGAGGAGGATCTTTTGGATTTAAAAAACTAACAGTAGATCTTAACACAAACCTTGAAGATAACGAAAACATATCATTACGATTAAACGCAGGGTATCAAACGCAAGATAGCTTTCAAGACGTAGGCTTTAGAAAAGCATTATTTTTAGCTCCATCCATTTCTTACAAAGTAAATAATAGGCTGACGTTAAACTTTAATTATGAGCTATCTTCAACAGATCAAACAAATCAGGCTTTTTTATTCTTAAATAGATCAGCTCCTCTTACATTTAAAAATTTAGCAGAATTAAATTATAATAGAAACAAATCGTTAACTAACAACGATATTTCTATTAAAAATCCAACGCAAAACTATAGAGGAGAAATTGCTTATAAAATTACTGATAACTGGTCTTCACAAACAATTATAGCTGGCGGTAATACTAAATCTAAAGGATACTATACCTATTTATATAATGTTCAAAATGATTTATTTGGAACCTATGCAATAAAATCAGATGCAGAAACAAATACACTTACATTACAACAAAATTTTACTGGGGATTTCAAACTAGGAGCTTTAAGAAACAGAATAGTTATTGGCGTTGATTATCTAGATTCTCAAATTTTAGATAATAGCACTAATCAAAGAGGGATTAATGTTGTGAACCCTCAAGGTCAATTAATCCCTGTGCCACCTGCTTTTGGTTTTCCTAATTTACCAACTACAAGAGCAAACCTTGATGCCGTTTTTGTTAGCTCTCCAAGAGCTGATTCTGATATCAATCAAAATATTCTTAGCGGTTATATTTCTGATGTGGTAAACATTTTACCAGAACTATCAGTAATGGCTGGTGTTCGTTATGATAAATTTAATTACAAAGGTGATGCAAACGACCCAAGTGACGACGAAAAAGAATATACTAAATCTACTTTTTCTCCTAAATTCGGAATAGTTTACCAACCAATTTTAGATCAATTATCAGTTTTTGCTAATTATCAAAATGGATTTTCTTATGTGAACCCAGAAAGAGTTCCTGTGGATATTTCAAACCCTGATGGAGAAACAAAGTTACAATCTTACGACTTAGAACAAGCCAATCAATTAGAGTTTGGTGTAAAAACAAACTTATTTAATAACAAAGTAGAAACCACTTTAAGTTATTACAATATAACAGTTAAAGACAAGGTTATGGGCTTTGGGGCTAAAAAACAACAAGATGCAACTGTTAAAAGTAAAGGCTTTGAACTAGAAGTAAACGCGAATCCTATTGACGGATTAAACTTACGTGGTGGTATTAGTTATAATGACGCTAAAGTAACACAATCAAAATCTAGACCTGATTTGGTTAATAAACGTTTAGCTGAATCTGGTCCTGAAACTTCTTATAATTTTTGGGCTGATTATAAATTTCAAGAAGGTATCATTAAAAACGTAGGTTTAGGTTTTGGATTAAATGGTGCTAGTAAATACAATACTATGGTAGGATATCCTATAGCAGGAGATTTTTACCTACCTGCCTATACTATTTTTAATGCTTCAATTTATTATGAAGTTGATAAGTTCAGAATTAGTGTAAAAGGAAATAACTTAACAGATAAAGAATACTATACAGGCTGGAGCACTGTAACACCCCAAGCTCCTAGAGCCTTTTTAGGAACTGTTAGTTATAAGTTTTAACAAATATGAATATCTATTTGAATTATTAAATGTTGCAAACACAAAACTCTGAACTTTTATGTTCAGGGTTTTGTTATTTCATTAAATCACTATGAAAACAGTTACTTTTCTTTTTATTTTCATCGGATGTTATGCTTTGTATAACACTTCTGAAAAAGCAATTTTAACTAAGAATACCTTCTTACAAAAATGGCTTCAGAATAATAAACGCGATGCCAACATAATTGGAGTAATCACCTTATTGGTAGGCTTACTCCTGTCAATAAACTTTTTTGGGCTTTCGGCTGGAATTATTACTTGGATTGTAACTGCCTCTGTATTTTTAAGTCTTATCATTCTCATTACCCCATTAAGAGTGATAAACTATGCCTTTTTATCTGCCTTATTTACGTTAACTTTTTTAATAGAACTCTTATTTTAATATGCCTGCTAACTCTAAATATTTAAACCAATCACCTTGGCAGCAGTTTGCAAAAATCTCTGCAGGTCTCATTGGTGGATATATCATAAGTGCCCTACTACATATGTGTTTAGTTTTATGGCTACCCAACCCGAAAGAAGTACTAATCACATCTATCTACACCATTTTTATTGCTTGGGGAGCTCTGTTAATTGTTCCTTTCTTGTTTAAAAATGGATGGAAAGCTTGGGTTTTATATTTCATAATTTCAATAATCCTATATGTAATTTATTACTTAGGAAACCAACAAAATCCGTTTGTATAATGAGTAACAGAAATTACAATGTATTTTTCAATACACATACAATTAGCGGTATTGTTATAAGTGTAGCCTTATATGTTATCTTTTTTACGGGTGCTTTTGCTCTTTTTAAAGATGAAATTGAAGCTTGGGAAGATGGTAAACATTCACAAAACATAGCCAGAGAGAATATTGATTATGATTTTTTATTAAAAAAACTCTCAGAAAATCATCATCTAACGAGTAGAGATATTCGTTTTTACTTGGGCCATGAAAGTGATAATATCTATGTGTTAACCTCAGCTGCAAAAGACACAGTAAACATTCCTGATGAGGCAAAATACCAAAACTATCAAGCTATAAATATACATACTGGCGAAACAGCAAGCTATGTAGAAAAATATGGTTTAGGAGAGTTCTTATACCGCTTACATTTCTTTACGCAAATACCTACTATCGGAATTTACCTCGCTGGTTTTGTATCCTTATTCTTTTTATTTGCCATTGTTACTGGAGTGATTGTTCATTGGAAAAAAATTATTTCAAACTTTTATCAGTTCAATCCTAAAATAGCTTTAAAAAGAGTGTGGACAGATGCACACACCGCATTAGGTATTATTGGACTTCCTTTTCAGTTTATGTACGCTGTTACTGCGGCTTATTTCTGTTTAAGCTTATTTGTTTTGCTTCCTGCAAACTTTTTATACGGTGGTGATCAAGATAAACTAATGGAAGATTTGCGCCCCGACCGCACATCGTATGAATGGATTGCTAAAACAGATAAAGAAATTCCTAGTGTCAACAAATTTGTAAAAGAAAATGCTAATCGCTGGTCTCATTTTAATTCAAACTATGTTTTAATTAAAAATTATGGCGGTACCAACATGAAATACTGCTTGATTGGTGAACTAGATTATAAAGAACGCTTTTTAAGTTCTGGAATGGTGTTTTATGATTTTGAAACTGATAAAACCTCTATTGTTAGAAACCCTAATGAAAGTAAGTATACTGATGACATTCAGCTTTCAGTAAGCCGCTTACATTATGGTAATTTTGGAGGTATTACTGTAAAAATTATCTACTTTATTCTTGCATTTATTACTTGCTTTGTAATTATAACTGGTGTATTAATTTGGATTGAAGCTCGTAACAAAAAAAGCATGAGTTTAAAACAACGCCTATACACTGCCAAGGTAGGGCATATTTATCTTGCTATCTGCTTGTCTTTGTTTCCTGTTACCGTCTTATTTTTCTTGGTAGTAAAACTCTTACCAGAAACTTATCAAACCCAAAAAATGAGTATTTTATATACTTGTTTTTTTGTTGTTTGGTTATTAGCAACCCTCTATTTTAGATTTAAAAGAAATAATTATTTCACAAACAAAGCTACTTTGTTAGCAGGAGCTGTTCTTGGCTTTTTAGTTCCAATTGCTAGTGGTATTGTTTCCAATAACTGGGTTTGGAACACGTATAAAGCTAAACAATTTGACATTCTTACAGTTGATTTACTATGGATATGTATTTCTGTTACTGCACTATTTATCTATCTAAAAATAAAACCAGAAGCAAAAGCTAAAAGTACCTTCACAAAACACCCTATAGATTATAAAAATCGTAAACGGTTATTAGCTGAAGAAGCACAAAAAACAACTAAAGATTTAACTAACGAAAATAAACAACTATTAAACGATAAAAACCACATACCTATGAGAACAAAAATTAGTATCCTTTGGATGTTTTTAGCAATCGGTTGGATAGTTCACCATATATACGGGCTATTTAATATATACTACAATGAAACTTTAGTAATGGAGGGTGCAACAGGTGAAGCTCCTTTTGCACATCACATATATCGTATTTTATTTGAAGGAATGTGCTTACTGTTTGGTTTGCTAACTATTGAACTTTCTAAAAAATGGTTTAAGATAGCTTCACTTGTTTGGTCAAGTATTGCCGGTTTATACAATGTATACCACTTCTTTGAAGCTATTCTTCATGAAGCTAATAATATATCTGAGATATTCATGCTTCTTTTGGTAGCTATAGCTAGTATATTTTTAATTATTAACATTTACAAGTGGATTAAAGACTAATAAAAAACCTAGTATAGGCTCATTCCCCATTTCCTATATCCCCCGTATTTATGGAAATAGTTACTGCCAACAACAAAAAGTCACAGTTAAAAAAAATTCTGTGCCTTAAAACAAAGAGTATGGACTGTGGTATAAAAACTTCAGTCTATACAATTAATTCTCTTTATGGTAAAGGAGTTATAACAAGTTATTACTTTGATGGCTTACTAATCAATTTAATTAACGCTAAATTCAAAGAAGGTTTTCTTTTTATCTCAAGCAATAATTTTAATGCTTTAGAACTTTCTGTTTTAATAGGTGGAGAAAAAATTATTCGTTTTTCTAGCCTAAAAAATGATCTTATTATTGAAAAAAATGAAAGTTATCTCTTACATGATAATGGTGATGATGATAAAGTTGTTTTTTACAGAAATAAACACATAAATGAAGTTAAAATTAAGATGCATGATTCTTTTATTGAAAAACATCAAATGCAAACTCTTTTTTCTAGTGATGAGGCTCTTGATTTAAACGCTACACAACAGTTAACTTCTAACATGGAAAAAATAGTTAATGAGATACTCACTAACTCACAAAAGGGCTTGCTAAAACGTCTTTTTTTAGAATCAAAAGCTTTAGAATTACTCCACCTAAAGTTAAATATTCATTCTAAAAAAGGAAATAATTCTAATGAAAATATTCTTAAAAAAGTATATAAAGTAGAAGCTATACTCCAAACCAATATTCATGAACAAATATCAATACAACAACTTGCTCGTAAAGTACTATTGAATCAAAATGTTTTAAAAAATGAGTTTAAAAAACTGTTTGGTGAAACTATTTTTAATTACACCAAACAATTGAGAATGAATAAGGCTAAAAGCTTATTAACCCATACTCAAAAACCTATTTATGAGATAGCTGATATAGTAGGATATAAAAACCCCACTCATTTTACTGCTGCTTTTAAAAAATTTGAAAAAACAACTCCAAAAGAGTTTAGAAAGAATTATTCTTATGAACCTTAAAACTAGAATCTCAATTTATACTCTTTTATTTCTCAAGTTTATTTAACCAAGCTTCATTTCTGTACTCTCTTGCTTTTTTTCCTCCATCAATATGATTCCAACCTGGAGGCATAAAAACATATTTTACTTTGTCTATTAATCTTGGTGCTTTTTTAACGTCTAACCATAATTCTTTCCATAGTAGAAACTGTACATCCCATAGGCTTTCACTATTCAATTTGTCATGCATAATTCCGTATTCAATTTTTTCATTATCTAATTCTTTTTGAAAAGTTTTAAATAAGCGATCCCAAAGACTAAAGGTTTCGCCATAATTTCTATCTAAATAAATATGATTTTTAGCATGATGTACCCTATGAACTGAAGGCGTAATTAATATCTTATCCAACTGTTTCTGCTTTCCAATAACTTTTTCGTTTATATGCGTTAACGTAGCATATAGTCTTGCTATCGGTTCAATTACAAAAATCATCAATGGATGAAATCCTACTATTGGAAGCCATATAAAATTAAACGGAGTAAAAAACACATCAAAGATTGATCCTCGTGCAACTACAGTTAAATTCATTTCTTCTGCTGTATGATGTACACCATGAATACACCATAAAACTCGAACTTTATGTCCTAATAAATGAATAAAAAACACTGTAAAATCGTACAATAAGTAAGCTGCAACCCAGACATACCATTGAAATCCTAAGGTAAACAATCTGTTTTCATACAACCAAAACATCGTACCTACAATTAGCACTTTTGATAATAGAAAATACGGAATACTTTGTACTAAATAAGACACAATACTAACGACTCCTTCTTTGTTTTTTTCTACATAACTCGTTACTATAAGAATTCCCCATTCAACTAGCATTAAAACAAGTACTATTATACTCATATGTTCTAATTGACCTACAAGTACTTTTATAGATGATAAATCCATTCTTTAATTATTCTTATAAAAATTATTCTTTAAAAAAGCACACACTTGTGCTACTGCTGCTTTTGAAGCTTCGGTTTCTCTAAGAGCATTTAGTACTATAAAATCGTGTATTGTTCCTCCATATCTTGTTGAAACAACTGGTACTTTAGCTTCTCTTAACTTTTTAGCGTACGCCTCACCTTCATCTCTTAATACATCATATTCCGCTGTTATTAAAAGTGTTGTAGGTAAATTTTGAAGTTCTTCTAAACTTGCTTTTAAAGGAGCTACAGTTGCTAATGATTGCGTGCTTTTATCAGGAGCGTATACTTCCCAAAACCATTTCATGGTAGCTCTAGTTAAATAATGCCCTTTAGAAAATTGTTCATATGATTTCGTGTTTAAATTAGTATCGGTTACAGGATACAACAATACTTGTCCAAGAATTTTAGGAGTTCCTTTTTCTTTTGCCTTCATTGCTACAACAGTTGCCATGTTTCCTCCTACACTGTCACCACCAACTATAATTCTGCTTGGATCTAATCCATAGTTTTTCCCATATTTTGACATAAATAAAGCTGCTGCATACCCTTCTTCATTTGCTACAGGATACTTTACTTCTGGTGCTCTTGAATATTCTACAAAAACAACCCCTACATTTGCTTTTAAAACAATATCTCGCATTAACCGTTTGTGTGTTTCAAAGCTATTAAACACCCATCCTCCTCCATGAAAATATATTAATATTGGAAGCAATTTTTCAGCCTTTTTAGGCTTTATGATTACTGAATTAACTTTCCTATCTCCTTCTTTAAAGGAAACTTTTGTAAAAGTTACTTTATCATAGGCTAAAGTTGACTCTTTTTGCATGTTTTCCATTGCTAGCCTTCCCACATCCAAAGGCAAATCCTGTAATGGTGGACCTTGATAAGAATGAATAGCTTCTAAAAATTCTTGAACAGTAGGGTCTAATCCATAACTCCCAGCTAATGTTGCTTGCGCTGCAGATTTAAGCTGTAATAAAACAACAATAATAACTAATAACTTCCTCATACCTATGCCATTTGTTGTGTTACCCTTGTTTTTTTACTTCTCTTAGCAACCTTGTATTTGTTAAACAGGTACAATAAGCTGAAAGTTCCTAAGTTTATAACTAACATAATGGCTAAGACCATTGGTTCACTATAAAATGAGAATTCTGTAAACGCTAACAACCAATAAATTAACACCCACTGTATCATGTAAAAAGGGGTAACATTCTTGCTACAGTAAAAAAACAATCTACTTACATAATTGTTCTTAGGCAGATTTCGTTCTATTAAATAATACATCCAGAAAAGAACTAAGATACACCCCATTAATCCCATACTTCCTCCTGGACCTAAATGATAATAATCTCCAAAATGGTATTCATAATTATAATCACACAGTAACTTTCCTATTACAAGAAAAACGACACCTATATACAACATTGGTCTGAATAAAGATTTATCAGCATTTTCAGGTGCTTCCTGGTATCTTAATCCTAAATACAGTCCCATCAGAATAAATGAAATCCACGGAAATAAAGGAAAATATACATCAAAGTTATTACCCCAAATAAGGTTTAAAACATAATCTACTCCAGGAATTCCTAGTTGAATACCACTTACAATTTTTGAAAGCCACATAACGACCAATGTTATAAGTATGAGTATGTTTTTATTCTTAATTAAGAACTTAAACGACAGCCCTATTAAAAATAATGATATACCTATCAATTGAAACATATCACCTTTTAAGAAGTAGTTTAACATACTATATCGATTACTTACCTGAAGGCTACTCACCTTTACAAAACTTTCTGGAAAACCTCCAAAAAACAAAAGCGGTACTATAAATCTTAAGAAGTTTAAAATATACCCTAAAGCAATAATGAATAAAGCTTTTTTAAGGATTCCTTTTTTATTTGAGTTTCTTGAAAATGCAAATGATATCCCCATTACAATAAGGAAAACCGGTGATCCTCTTTCTAATATCTGAGCCATATTTCCAGTTATCGAGTTTTCCCAAGTATCCATACTTGAAAAAATCATCATCACATGCACTGGAATCATAATAAGAACACTAAACCCTCTTACAAAATCTACAGCTCTTACTCTATTTTGTTTTTCCATTTAATTCTTTTTAAATTCTATATTTTTTGAGCTATTGTTTTTACTGCTGTCTCTTCTTTTTTAAATTTTGCTAGTGGATTCTCTAGAGTTCCTTCCAATTTTAAGCTTTCAATAGGATCGGCTAAACTCAACATTTGTTTTGTATTACTCAATTGTAATCTGTTTAAGCAGCAACGATCAAACTCATTAACAAACAAATCGTATCGCTCGTATTTCTCTGAAAACTCTGGATGCTCTTCCTGATACTCATACACACATTCTGCTACCAACTTCCAGAAGTTTTCTTCTGAAAAGTTTGCGTAACTGTCTAATTGTTGTGCCATAAAACGGAAAAAGCAATCGAAAACATCTGTAAAAATTGAAAGTACTTTCATTGTATCAGAGGTTTTAGTAAACAATCTTTTAGCGTGCTCAAGCAGGTGCATTGCTTCATTAAAAACAATCACTTCTTCAGTAATATCTTTCATTAACACATGCACTGGTGTGTTTTCTTCTAGCACTAGAATAAGGTTTTCTCCATGTGGCATAAATACAAACTCGTACTTATAAAAACAGTGTAACAATGGTGCTAAATAGGCTTTTAAATAACGCTGAACCCAAGTAGTAGTGTTGTAAAGTGATGCTTCTATTAATGCTGCCAACAATGATTTGTCTTGATAATCTACATGCAATAAAGCAGCCATCGTAAGCACGCGTTGATTGGAGCTTATTTTCACAAATGGGCTCTCACGCCACAAGGCTGATAACATCTTGTTATGCGGATTCGTTTTGCCTAATACTTCGTAATAATGATTATGATATCCTACCGTTGCCACTTCTCCTAACATGGTAAATCCATTGTTTAGTAAGTAGGTGTCGTCTACCAACAAATCTGTTATCCATTGGGTAATGTGCGGCGTACTTTGCATGTAATACGGAGAAAGTCCGCGCATAAAGCCCATATTTAAAATCGACAACGCTGTTTTCGTATATAACTTTTCTGGATGTGAAGCATTAAAAAGTGTTCTGATAGATTGTTGAGCTGAAAAGTCATCATCACTTTCACCTACCAAAATGATATTTTTTTGAGCAATATCTGCTCCAAAAACAGCTACAATTTTGTTTTTCCATTGCCATGGGTGTACAGGCATAAAAATGTAGTTCTCAACAGCTGCATTTTGCTTCTTTACAACTTCTTTAAATGACGTTAATTTTTCTTTTCCTAATTCATTTTCTAAAAGTTTTTCATACTCATAACCTTCAACAGCTGTGTAGGTCGCATATTCTTTATGAGCTGCAATCCATATGAGTTTAAACGGTTGATTACTTTCTGGTGCGTATATATGATAATCATCTATGTTGAATCCTATTCTCCCATTATTTGCCACAAAACAAGGATGCCCCTCAGTCATAGCATACTCAATTTCTTGAAAAGTTTTTTCGGCTAATTCACTTGCTGAAAATTTTTCATTCGTGTATTTATATGCTGCGCCAGAAAGCGTACTAGTTATTTCTTCTAAATAGGTTGCTAAAAATTCGTTGGGAATGCCTAATGTGTTTTGGAATTCCGTAATAAAATGCAGTGCATCTAGGTAAATTTCTTCTGATGAATTATTCTTTTTGACAATGCTCTTTGCATCCACCATCCAATGGTCTAGCAAATATTTTTTCGCTTTAAAACAATACTTAAATTCTTTATTATCAGAAGTAATTTGATACACATTTCCATCATTTTCTTCTGAAATAAATTCAGGAGTTAAAATAAGTTCATGTGAAAACTCGCTGATTGCTTTTTTTATTAATTGACGATTTACAAAACTCCATACTTCGGGTTGTAAATGTGCTATATTATTTGTCATGTTATTCTAATTTGGTTAAAGCTGATTGGTACATCTCTCTTGTACAAAAAGCTAAGGCCGCTTTTTTATGAGGTAACTCAACTTCTTTTTGGTATTCAAAACCTGCCTTTTTATTTAGCGTATGAATTTTTTCGTTATTCACATCGGGTTCTACAACAATTCTTTCCACTTGTGGTAAGCTGAAAAAATAATCGATAATGGTTAAAAACACATGCCATGTAAACTGTGGTATTCTTCTTTCTACTGGTGCTACCAAAACATGCATTCCGTAATCGTTTTCTTGTGTATCGTAATAGTTTGCTATGATGTCTTCTGATACTTTGTACAACTCCATTAAAAACACAGGAGTATCGTTTAACATTCCTATATAGCTATGATGATATGGATTGTTTTCTATTTCTTGATACTCGGCATGTACTTCTTCTAAAGACTTGTTTAACATCCCCCAATATTTTGCATAGGATTGTGTTACCCAACCATGCAACATTGGTGTATCTGCTTCCAATTGAAATGGTCGAATACTGATTACCCCCAACCCCCTAATTTCTTTACTGAATACTTTTTGATGCGTTTGAACCATAATTATACTTCTTGGGTTTTAAATACTGCTATCGGATTTTTTAACTTTCCTGCAAATTGGAGTAGGGCAACAGGGTCGTCTAAATCAATCATTTGTTTATGATTATTTAATTGCAACCTGTTTAAACATGAGAGCTTAAAGTCTTCAGCAAACAAATCATACTGTTTAAACTTGTTTGATAATTCAGGAAACTGCTCTTGATATTCTTGAATATTTTCTGCTACCAACTCCCAAAAACGGTATTCGCTGTAATTAGCATGTTCCTCTAAAATTGGTGCTAAAAAACGGAAGAAACCATCAAACATATCTGTAAAAATTGATAGTAGTTTTACGTCTTCTGGAACTGGAGCATACATTCTCTTCAAGTCTTCTGGTAAAGCAACTTCTGGATTTAA
The DNA here is from genome assembly GCF_050566205.1 of Tenacibaculum sp. SDUM215027. Taxonomy (NCBI): domain Bacteria; kingdom Pseudomonadati; phylum Bacteroidota; class Flavobacteriia; order Flavobacteriales; family Flavobacteriaceae; genus Tenacibaculum; species Tenacibaculum sp. SDUM215027. Next base: position 726,447 of record NZ_JBNXUE010000001.1, on the reverse strand, counting down.
AATACAGGCTTCTTCAGTAATATCTTTTAGTAAAGCATATGCTGGAATATTGTTTTCTAATACCAAAATAATGTTTTCTCCATGTGGCATAAACACCAAATCGTACTTATAAAAACAGTGTAACATTGGGCTTAAATACGCCTTTAAATAGCTACGTAACCAGTTGTCTATTGAAATACCAGAGTCTTTAATAATTTCTGGTAATAATGCTTTTCCATGATGGTCTATATGTAATAATGCAGCCATCGTTAGTGGTTTTTGGTTTTGTTTAACTACTGAATATGGGCTTTCTCTCCATAACGACGCTAACATTTTATTGTAATCGTTGTGCGGCCCAAATTCTTCAAAATATGGATTCACATAGCTAACCGAACCTATTTCACTTAACATTCTAAATCCGTTTGCCTTTATATAAGCATCGTTATATAGCAAGTTTTCTAGCCAAACTGCCATTTTAGGAGCAGTTCCTAAATAATACAATGGTAACCCTCTCATAAACCCCATGTTTAGAATAGACAATGCCGATTTCGTATAAAATTTCTGTGGATTGGTTATGTTAAACAACGTTCTTATCGATTGTTGTGCTAAGTATTGATCTGGTCCGTAACCTAGGCAGATTAAATCTCCTTTGGCTACTTCTGAAGCAAAAATTGTAGCTAATTTGTTAAACCATTGCCATGGATGAACAGGAATAAATAAGTAATCCTTTGGACTAAAGCCTTTTTCTTCAATTATTTTATTGAATTGTGTTATGGTATCAGCATCTAACTCTTGATGTATTAAGGTTTCATAAGGCAATGCCTCTATCGCTGAATACACTGCTTTTGATGCATGTCCTGCCAACCATAATAACGAAAAAGAGTTTCCTGCTTCAGGTGCATACGAACGATAATCGCTACTATCAAAACCTATTCTACCATTATTTGCTACAAACCCTGGGTGCCCTTCAGTCATAGATTGTTCTATCGTTTGAAAATCAGCTGTTGCTAATTCTTCTGCTGTAGGGTTTCCTTTTGTAATCTTAAACGCACTCCCGTAGAGCGTACTTATGATTTCTTCTAAATACACTGGCATTTTTTCATCAGCAATTCCCAGCGCTTTTCTAAACTCTTTTATAAAAGTGATTGCATCAACCTCTTCTTCAACATCTTTTACATACCTTCTTATAGAACTTTCATCAATCATCAAATGATTCAAAGCCATTGGTTTTGCTTTAAACTCATACTGAATTTCTGTATTATCTGCATGAACTTTATACAATTTGTATCCGTTGTTTAGCTCTTGAATTATCACTGGTTGTATTAGTAGTTCATGTGAAAACTCACACAATGCTTTTTTTACTAATAATAGATTGGCTTTTTTCCACACTTTAGGTTGTATATGTTGTGTTGATTGTTGTGGAGAAACCACATTATCTAAGGTATTCATGGCGCTTCTTTTTGATGGTGAAAAGGATTGAATTTTTTGTTGGTAATTGGTTTTGGTTAAAAATGCTAATTGAGCTGTTTTGTTAGGAAGTTCTATTACATTTCCTAGTTGGAACCCTATGCGTTGGCACAGTGCAAACATTTTTTTGTTTCGTATATCTGGTTCTACAACAATTCTATTAATAGTTGGATTTGTAAAAACAAAATCCATGATTGATCGAAACATAAACCATGTAAAATTTGGTATTTTAGTGATTTTTGGAGGTGCTATAATGATGTGTACACCACAATCAGCCGTTTTCGCTTTGAAAAAACCATTAATAATGTCTAGTTGCGGATCGTAACGTTCTACTATAAATGCAGGTTTATTATTAAACATTCCTACAAAAACATTGTAATGTTCTGGTGCTATTAGTTGGCTATATTCTTCTTCTACTTCTTTTACCGTTGCATTTTGCATCCCCCAAAAAACAGCATACTCTTGAGTTACCCATTTTTGTAAAAAGGCACTATCTTTTTTTACTTGAAAAGGACGGATGGTAATCGTTCCAAAATCTTTGTATTCTTTTGAAAAAACTATGGTATCTGTTGTTATCATAATTTAGGCTTTAGCAAGTTGTTTATGTACTTTCCGTACCGATTTAAAAACTATAAAGTATAAGATCAGTGTGAGTGTAAAACCTCCTAATGCAATGATGAAAGGTACTCGTAAACCGAAACCATCAACTATAATCCCTACATTTAAAGACGCTAGTAGCACTCCTAAGTTTTGGAAGAAATGGATTTTACTATAATCTACTGAGTATGATTCTGGCGTGCTTAACTCGAATAATAAAATGTCGAATTTTACTACTCCTTGAAAAATTGCCCATCCGTAAATAATTCGCCCTAAAACAACTGCTGCTTCATTAGGTATTCCTTGTAGCATAAGTCCAATTAATCCTATACACAAAGCATTTATAATTCCTTCGTGTCCTTTTGATTTTCGCTTGTTATTAATCCACAATGCTACTAAGGCTACAAAACCTGGAATAGCATAAATAGTACCTGAAATAAGTTTGCTTTTATACATTGAAAAACTTTCCCAATACAATGAAAAGAAAGGTCTGATTAAAAAATCGCTGAAGTATAGTATTAATGTGATTAGACCTAGCTTTAAAATAAATCCTTTCGGAATAAGCTTTTTATCGGTAACAGCTGGTTCTTCTGAAATAATTAAATCGGTAGCGTATTTTTTACTTTTTAATAAATAACCGCTCATAGCCATTTGAATAAAGTCTCCTGCTGCCATAATTAAAAAAATACTACTCGGATTTATATAGTCCACCGTTATCCCTCCTAATACAGCTCCTAAAATTCCACCTAAATGCACCACTACAGAAAGTAACCCAATTGTACTTGGGTGTTCTTCTTTAGTAATAATCTTTAAAATGTAAGGGTAAACTAACAAGTAACTTCCTTTAAATAACACCATGACAAGTGATATTATCCAAAAATTAATGTATGATGTAGTGTAATAGCAATACAATGCTAATACACCTGCAATTGCTTGGGTGTATACTAAAATATTTAATTCTGATACTTTTTTAGAAACATATGCCCAAAATGGAAATGCAATCATTACCATAAAACAGATGGCTGCAAAGTAGTATCCTACATTTTTAGGATTCGTGATTCCGAAGCGAAGCTCAAAAAACTGCGGATAAAATGGATGCAGTAGGTAATCACTTACTACTGCAACCAACGTCATTACAATTAAAAATGTTTTTAGCTTCATATTCTTAAGCAAAAACATTGAGTTCTATTTCTTCCTCTTGCGTTACTTCAAACTGTTGAAACGCTATTTTTTGCTCAATAGGATAATGCTCTACTCCTGTTATCTCTTTAATGATATATGAGTTTTTATAAGCAGCCATACCTAAATCGGGTGTTACAAAACCGTGAGTGTGCAGCTCCACATTCTGAACAAAGATTTCGTTGTGATTTTTATCTATGCTGTAATTGCGTTGTACATCGAATCGATCTTGATAGTCCCATAAAATCCTGTTTGAAATTCCCTCTATAAAATCAGGTAATTGATATTCATAACCTGTAGCAAGAACTAATCCGTCAGTTTCATGTTCAAAATATTTATCTTGTTCTACTTGATGAAGTTCAAGCTTGATACCTTCATCTGACACCTTGGTGGTTTTCAATTCAGAATTAGTGCGTAGTGAGACTTTTAATGGCTCTTTTGACACTACTCGTTTTGCGTATAACGTGTCGTGAATAGATCCTATTAAATCTTGATTGATTCCTTTGTATAAATGCTTTTGATTTTTAATGAGCGTATCTCTTTTTGATGCTGGTAAGTTGAAAAAGTAGTCTACATACTCTGGAGAAGTCATTTCTAATGTTAGCTTAGCATACTCTAACGGAAAGAAACGAGGTGAGCGGGTTATCCAATTTAGCTCATATCCTTTGATATCTATTTCTTGTAATAAATCAGAAAATATTTCTGCAGCACTTTGCCCGCTTCCTAATACTGTTATCCTTTTTTTATTTTGTAGCTGTTCTTTATTAGGTAAGTATTGTGATGAATGAACGGCAGTGTCTTTCAACTTTTTACAACAAGCAGGAATGTGAGGTTGTGTTCCTGTTCCTAAAACCAGTTTTTTTGCTTTATAGATTTTAATTTCCTGTGTTTTTGTACATACGCTTGTAACCACATAAATTTCGTCTTTTTGATCATAGTCCACATTAGCAACTTCTGTATTAAAATATACATTAGAAAGCTTGCTAATTACCCATTGACAGTAATGGTTGTACTCATTTCTAAGTAACAAGAAGTTTTCTCGTATATAAAAAGAATAAATTCTTCCTTGTTCTTTTATATAGTTAAGAAAACTGAAAGGGCTTGTTGGATCAGCAAGTGTTACCAAATCTGCCATAAAAGGTACTTGTAAAGTAGTGTCCTCTAACAACATTCCTGGATGCCAATTAAATTTTTCTTTTTTATCAAGAAACACTCCATTCAAGCCTTCAATAGGTTCTGATAAACATGCCAACCCTAGGTTAAAAGGCCCTACACCTATGGCTATAAAATCTACTATATTATTCTTCATCTTTTTTAGTTTGTAGTTTTGTATTCTTCTCCTGTAGTTTTAATCATTTCTATAATATTTAGGAGGTTGTTAATTGTATTTTTAGGATTTAGCAGCGTAAATTTCAGGTAGATGTTACCTTGTAGTTTTGTACTCGCAATTGATGCTTTCCCTGCCTTGTACAAGGTGTTTTTGATATATAAATTAATCGAGTTATGAATTACATCTTCAGTTATACCTTTTGTCTTGTATCGAAATACTATGGTACTTAGTGCTGGTTCGTGAACGGTTTCAAAACACTCTTGATCTTTTATGCTATCATATACTGCTTTTGTTAAAGAGTGTACCTCTTCTAAGTAATTAGCAATTGTTTTTGTTCCTAATGTTTTTAAAGTCAGCCAAACTTTTAAAGCATCGAATCGGCGTGTTGTTTGAATTGATTTTTCTATAAGATTAGGTCGTTGTGGGTCTTTATCTTCAATAGGGTTTAAATAATCTGCGTAATAAGACACATACTGAAAATGTTGCTTATTATTAACTAAAAATGCGCTACAACTCACTGGCTGAAACAATGTTTTATGAAAATCTATAGTTATAGAATCAACTAACTCAATGCCCTTAAAGTAATCTTTATGAGTATTTGTAAGTGCGTAACACCCTCCATAAGCACCATCAGCATGCAACCACATATTGTGTTCTTTTGCTACTTTACCTATGGTTTGTATCGGATCGAAACTTCCATAATCGGTAGTTCCTAATGTTGCTACAACTGCTATTGGAATATTACCTTCTTGTTTTGTTTTTTCAATAGCTAACACAAGCTCATTTACATCCATTCGCATTTTTTTATCAGAATTTACAGGTATAACTGCATCATAACCCATCCCTAACAAAGCAGCACTTTTTTGGATACTGAAATGTGCCTTTTCTGAGCAAAAAATTCTAAACCTACTTATTTCATCTCTCCAACCATGTTGTTTAATATTGATTCCGAAATACTTGAAAGCATAATTGTCTCGAGCCATTAATAATGCCATAAAGTTAGACTGTGTACCACCGCTTGTAAAAACTCCATCTGATTTATTTGAAAGATTAAATACGCTGGTTATCCAATGAATAACTTCTTGTTCTATAAAAGTTGCAGATGTACTTTGATCCCATGTTTCAACTGCAGTATTGATTGTGGTTGTAATCATTTCTGCGATGATTGATGGTAGTGTAATTGGGCAGTTTAAATGTGCTACGTATGTCGGGTTATGAAACGCGATTGCATTTTTTATATACAAATCATTTAACTCTTCTAAAACATTATCAATAGTCTGTATTTCTTCAATGTTTACCAGTTTAGCTTGTTCTTTATTTGCTAGAATTTCTTCAAGGTTATCTCCTTGATAAAAAGTTCTGTTTGATAAAAATTGTTGAATATAGGAGGATGTTTTCTGAATATACTCTTCGTATAAATTCACCGATTCATCACTAAACAAATAGCTGTTTAATGACAATTCCTGTAAAGAAGGGTGGGGTTTGAGAATCATTTATTTTTATTTAGTCTTAATAATCGAAAGCAAAAATATATTCAGACCAAACAAACTAAATGACGCAAATGGAAATTAAAATGACGTAACTGGTATTTTTTATAAAAAAGAAAGCGCCGTATTTTAAGTTGAACTTAAAATACGGCACTTTGAAAAATCTAATTTTTTATTCTTTAACTCTCTGGAGCTAGCTCTACTTCTAAACCTTCTAAATCTGGTGTCATCTGTATTTGACAACCTAATCGGCTATTGTCTTCTACATAAAAAGCTTCCGCTAACATCGCTTCTTCATCATCACCCTTTTCAGGTAACTCATGATCTGATTTTACATAGCATTGACACGATGCACACATTGCCATTCCTCCACAGATACCAATAGTTCCTTCAGGAGCTAATTCGTACGAACGAACTACTTCCATTAGGTTCATAGCCATGTCGGTAGGGGCTTGTACTTCATGAAGTACTCCTTCACGATCTGTTATTTTAATAGTAATATCTTGTTCCATCTTACAAATTCATTTTTTTTCGAAGCGTTTTTGCTCTTTTGTCTTCCCCATCATGAGTCCAACCTGGTGAATTGAAAATATAATTGAGTTTATCACTCCATTTTCTTGCGCGTTTCACATCACTCCAAATAGCTGTATACTCATGTGTAGCTACTTTTACAGGATTAAACGTTTCAATGTTTACGGTTAACCCATACACAGGTTTATCTATCTCTTTTAATTCTTTAGAGAATGTACCAAACATGCGATCCCAAATAATTAAGATTCCTGCATGATTACAATCTAAGTAACGAATATTAGATGCGTGGTGAACTCTATGATGCGATGGTGTATTGAAAATCAATTCGATTGGTTTCGGTAGTTTATCAACCAATTCTGTGTGCACAAAGAACTGATAGATTAAACTGATTCCCATCATCGTAAACATCATTAATGGGTCAAATCCTAATAGAGGAATTAACATCCAAAAGAAAAATTTATGAATACGCTCTCCTACTCCTTGACGTAGTGCCGTTCCTAAATTCATATGCACCGATGAATGATGTGGTACATGGCCTGCCCAAAACAGTCGTACTTCATGATTTAAACGATGAAACCAATAGTAAGCAAAATCATCAGCAAGTAATAACAAAATCCACGCCCACCATTGGCGTTGTACAATACCTTTTAACGGGCTGATTTCATATAAATAGAAAAAAGCTACAAAAGCTACAATTTTTGGAATAAATTCAATAATAGCTGAAAAAACCATCATTAACAAAGATACTACAGTGTCTTTACTATGGTATTTTTCTTTTGCTATTAGGTACTCAATGAACATCAAAACAAAAAACACCGGCAAAGCTACGTAAAGTAGCTTGTCATCTGATAATTGTTGTATGTATTCCGCTAAACTCACGTTTAATTAATCGCTTTTACCACTGCTTTTGGTGCTTCTTTTCTAGTTCCATCAAATCCATCTACACCTCCAACAGTTGTATACTTCATTACGTATTTTTTATCTGGATGAATGCGTTGAAAAGCGCTTTGACACATTAAAGTTGCTTCATGAAAACCACATAAAATTAACTTTAATTTTCCTGGATAAGTATTAACATCACCTATGGCATAAATCCCAGGAATATTGGTTTGATAATCTAGTGCGTTATTAACTTTAATCGCGTTTTTCTCTATTTCTAATCCCCAGTTTGCTATTGGACCTAATTTTGGAGATAGTCCAAACAATGGAATAAAATGCTCACAAGGCAAAGTAAACGGGTCTTTATCTTTTTGTTCTACCAATACACCTTCTACTTTCCCTTCACCAACAATTCCTTTAACTTCTGCTGGTGTAATTAGCATTAGTTTTCCTTCATTCTTTAATTCTTGTACTTTATCAACAGAGTCTAAAGCTCCACGGAACTCATTTCTTCGGTGAATTAAAGTTACCGATTTTGCTACATCTGTTAAGAAGATAGACCAATCTAAAGCAGAGTCTCCACCTCCAGCAATTACTACATCTTTATCACGATACAGTTCAGGTTCTTTAATCATGTATTCCACCCCTTTATCTTCAAAGTTAGCAATATTCTGAATCGGTGGTTTACGTGGTTCAAAACTTCCTAAACCTCCCGCAATTGCTACTACTGGTGCTTGGTGTTTTGTTCCTTTATTAGTGGTTACAATAAACGTTCCGTCATCTTGCTTTTCAATAGTATCAGCACGTTCACCTAAGGTAAATCCTGGTTCAAATTGTTTAATTTGCTCTAGTAATTTATCGGTTAAATCACCCGCTAAAATCTCTGGGTAAGCAGGGATATCGTAAATTGGTTTTTTAGGATAAATTTCTGAACATTGCCCTCCTGGTTGTGGTAAGGCATCAATTAAATGACAACGTAATTTTAATAATCCTGCTTCAAAAACCGTAAATAATCCTGTAGGTCCTGCTCCAATAATTAATATGTCTGTTTGTATCATTTTGTAACAAAATTCTCTTATTTATACTGAGATTCCTGCCTTTTAAAGTAAGGCAGGAATATTTATGCGTTAGTGATTGAGTGGCTTGTTTGGGCTCTCCCGATATTTTTATCGGGAAGCGAGTAACGAAAGCGCGCTCGAACGCCCAAAATTAAAGCGTAAACTTTTCTTAAAAGCTATTTTTTGTCAGCTTATGCTACATTAATTACTTCTGTAATTTCTGGCGCGTATTTTTTTATAGTTGCTTCTACTCCGTTTTTCAATGTCATTTGATTGACAGAACAACCACTGCAAGCTCCTTCTAATTGTACTTTTACCGTACTGTCTTCTATAGATAATAATTTAATATTACCTCCATCACTTACTAAAAAAGGTCGGATTTCTTCCAACGCTTTTTCTACGTTATTTCTTATGTCTTCTATTGCCATAACTGCTTATTTTGAGCTACAACCACTCATGGTAGTAATTCGTACTACTTCTGTTGGTGGTAAGTTTGCATTTCTTTTTAATAGTTGCGAAACCATTTCTTTGGTTACTTCTGTAAAAGCTTCTGCTAGTGGTGTATTTTCTTGTAAAGCTACTGGATGTCCAGCATCTCCTGCCTCACGTATGCTTTGTACTAATGGTATTTCTCCTAAGAAACTTGTTTCAATATCTTCTGCTAAATTTTTAGCTCCTCCTTGTCCAAAAATATAATATTTATTGTTAGGAAGTTCTGCCGGTGTAAAATACGCCATATTTTCAACGATACCTAATACTGGCACGTTAATACTTTCTTGTTTAAACATTGCTACTCCTTTTTTAGCATCTGCTAAGGCAATGTTTTGTGGTGTACTTACTACTACTGCTCCGTTAATTGGTACTGCTTGTACTATTGATAAATGTACATCTCCTGTTCCTGGAGGTAAGTCGATTAGTAAGAAGTCTAACTCTCCCCAATCTGCATCAAAGATTAATTGATTTAATGCTTTTGAAGCCATTGGCCCACGCCAAATTACTGCCTGACTTGGATCGGTAAAGAAACCTAGTGATAATAATTTTACTCCGTAACTTTCAATAGGTTTCATTTTTGAACGGCCATTTACGTTTACTGCTAATGGTTTTTCTTTTTCCACATCAAACATTAAGTGTTGTGATGGTCCGTACACATCAGCATCTAACACACCTACTTTAAAGCCCATTTTTGCTAATGAAACTGCCATATTTGAGGTAATTGTAGATTTTCCTACTCCTCCTTTACCTGAGGCAATAGCAATAATGTTTTGAATATTAGGGATTTCTTTTCCTCTAATTTGATTCGGATTTTCTTTTTGTTGAACTTCCACCTTCACATTCACTTTTACATCAATCTTCTGATCAACATGTTGGTGAATTGCTTTCATTATCTCAACTTCAACTTTCTTTTTGGCCTGTAACGATGGGTTAGCAATAGTAACATCAACGATTACTTCATCTCCAAACGCAACTACGTTGGTTATGTTCTCGTTTTCAACCAAACTTTTACCTTCGCCTGGTGCAGTTATCGTTTCTAATGCTTTGTATATATCTTGTTTTTTAAAACTCATGTTTTATGCTATATGCTTTAAGCAGCAAGCGATAAGCTCGTTGCTTATTTTTATTTAATCTTAACCGCAAAGATACATTTTAGACCTCAGAAAATAAAGTCTTTAGATTGGTAATATTTATGGGTTGATAAGTTGGTTTTATAGATAAGTTTTAGATACAGTTCCCTTATAGAAAATCACTTATACCAACAATTGCAATTTGGTGTTTTCTGTGCATTCTTTAAAAGTTAAGAAATGTAACCTTTTTGAAGTCCGTAGCTTAACAATTCTTCATACGGGTTTCCTTCTAAATTTAAAAGCTTAGCAAAGGCAGGTTCTGTTTTAAGCCCTTGTTCTTTTAAGTCTATGATTTTTAGTCTAAACGCTTCTTTTTCTTTTAATAAAATCTGATGTTCAATAAGCATGTGCAAGTAAGAATCTTGTTCTTCTGGCAGTTTATTTTGTACAAAAATTTCTACTGGAAATGTTTTATACTTAAACGTAACAATTGTTGTTTTTAGGTTTTTGTATAACGGAATTATTTTTGCTTCAAACCCTGAAAGCTCTTCATACTTTTCACTTACAACTTTGATAAATTCTTCATGATTTTCACTCTGACATATGATATCTAAATCACTTGAATCTACATCGATATTAATCGGTATGGTACCTACTAAAATTGGGTTAAAGTTTTTTAATAGTTCAAAAATAGTAAGCTCTAATAGTACTTTATGGGCTTCTTTTTGTCGAGCAGTTCCGTCTTTTAAATACAATATGTTTTTAAAATTTATCACAATTCTTCACTCGGGTTCCAAAATACCTTTTCAAAATTTTGAATTTGATTATCAATGACTTCTATCCCTTCACTTTCTAACAATTGTTGCATAAGGTTTGTACCATCAAAATGATGTTTTCCTGTTAACAATCCTTTTCTGTTTACTACTCGATGTGCTGGCACTTCTTTTGTTGAAGAATTATTCATTGCCCAACCAACCATTCTTGCTGAACGTGCTGCCCCTAAATAGGTAGCTATAGCACCATAACTTGTAACTCTTCCGTGTGGTATTAAACGAGCTACTTCGTACACTTTTTCGAAGAAATTCTTACCTGTCATATAATGTAAATATAAGAATTTACCAACACTAAAAGAGGTTTAAGAGTGTGAGACTTCTCGTTTCACTCGAAGTGACAAATACGCGTTAGCAATTGCAGAAAGTGCAACCCGAAGGGAAATGCCCAAAACAAAAAACCCTGCTTATTTGCAGGATTAATAGTTTAGTTTGAATTTTATATAGGTAATAGGTTTTCCTACTTCTAAGTATTGTTTTTCGTAGAATGTTTGTGTACCCGTAACTTCTTTTGGACTATACACATTTTTATATACATCGTGATTTGCGTGTAAAATTTCGTGACCTTCTCCATGCAATAAACCTAAAGTGTAACCATGCATGAATTCGCTATCGGTTTTTAAGTTAACTGTTCCTTCTGAATTTAAAATACCATGGTATTTTTTTAAGAATTCGGTGTTAGTCATACGGTGCTTGGTACGCTTATATTTAATTTGCGGATCTGGAAAGGTTATCCAAATTTCAGAAACCTCATTTTCATCAAAAATATAATCTACTAATTCTATTTGAGTTCTGATAAATGCAACATTGTTCATGTTATTTTCTAGTGCTGTTTTAGCTCCTCGCCAAAATCGCGCACCTTTAATATCAATTCCAATAAAGTTTTTATCAGGATTTTTTTCTGCTAAAGCAATTGTATACTCACCCTTACCACATCCTAACTCTAAAACAATAGGTTTGTCGTTTTTAAAAAAAGTATTCCATTTTCCTTTGTAAGAAAAATTAGAAGTTACTTCTTCTCTAGTTGGTTGAATAACGTTAGCAAACGTTTCATTTTCTTTGAAACGTTTTAGTTTGTTTTTGCTTCCCAAAGTATATAGAAATTAAGCTCTATCTTCTGTTCCTTCTCTTTGAAAACGAGCAGCTTCTTTCATCCAATAAGCAAATAATACTAATAGGACTAATAAAAAGAACCAGTTTACAGCGTTTGAGGTCCACCAACCTGCATCTGATTTAGCTACTGTTAAACGTAACCAATTAAATGGTGCAAATAAAAAGTCGGTAAATAAACTACCAATCCATCTAAAAATATTGCCTGCTATCATATCTTAAGTATCTTTACAGCTGCAAAAATATAAAAAGAAACAATGTTAGCCAATTTTTTCGGTAAATCTAAACCTATAAATTTTATTGTACTGTTTGTACTATTCTTAGGGTATTTTGTTTTAAGTATTTTTTCTAAGGAATTATCTTTCAACCTTGCCAAAGAACTTGGTTGGTTTTTGGTTGTTTTTTCAGTGTACAATTTCATCATTGCAAAAAACCTACTGACTTATGATAATTCTTTTGCTTTTTTATTTTTTGTAATATTAATTGGTTTTTTTCCTGATACGATACAGGTAAATAAAACTTTTTATGCCAACTTAACTATACTTCTTTTCCTACGAAAAGTATACAGCTTACAATCTTCAAAAAACATTTTTCATAAGTTGTTTGACGGTGGTTTGTGGCTTGGAATTTCATTTTTAATAGAGCCTTATGCTCCTCTATTACTTGTATTACTTTACTTTTCTATATTTTTACACCAACGATTCACCTATCAAACACTTCTAACGCCTGTAATTGGTTTTTTAGCTCCTGTTTTTTTGTACTTTACATACTATTATTGGCATGATGAAATTGATAAATTCTGGTTACTTTTTGATTGGAATTTTTATCCTGATTTAAGCTTTTATTCTCATGAAAAGTATTTATTCCCTATTCTTTTTATAAGCTTTTTTTTGGTAGCTTCTATTCTTTTAAAAAGCCCCAAAGCACTCTCTGTTAAAAATAAGTTTAGAAAAAACTGGATATTGATTCTTACTCATCTCGTAATTACTACAGCTATTTTACTTTTAGTTGAAGATGGTTCTGGTAGCGAGTTTTTATATGTATTCTTTCCCCTTTCAGTTGTTCTAGCCAACGGAATCGAGTTTTTTCAAAAAAAATGGTATGCTGATGCTATTATTATTTTATTCTTAATAACTTCTTTTACTGTAAGTGCTATGATGTAAATTATAACTTTACACCATAAGCTAAATCTCCAGCATCTCCTAAACCTGGTACTATATAGCCTTTATCATTTAGTTTTTCATCAATGTCACCAATCCATAAAGTAGTACTTTCTGGCAAGTGTTTTGAGACGTATTCAACACCTTCAACTGAACCAATAACTGAAGCTATTATTATTTCTTTTGGTGTTCCATATTTTTTTATTCCTTCATAAACCTCAACCATTGAGCGACCAGTTGCTAACATCGGGTCTACTAACAATAATATTTTTCCATCAATAGAAGGTGATGCAAAATACTCTACTACTATTTCAAATTCTTCATCATTATTAGGATGATGACGATATGCTGAAATAAACGCATTTTCTACATCGTCAAAATAGTTTAACATTCCATTATGTAGCGGTAATCCTGCTCTAAGAATAGAACATAATACTATATCGTTTGCTGGTAACTCTACCTTTTTTGTTCCTAATGGTGTTGTTATTTCTTTGACATTATAGTTTAACTCTTTACTTAATTCGTAGCCTAAAACTTCACCTATTCGTTCAATATTTCTACGAAAACGCATTGAATCCTTTTGAATTGAGATATCTCTGAGTTCAGCTAAGAATTTATTAAGAATAGAGTTTTGTTTGGCTAAGTGATGAGTTTTCATGAAATATATTCTTTTTGTATCCTACAAAAGTAACAGATTTTTATCAAGCTCTTATAAAGTTGGTTAATGCTTTTAGTAGTTCTTCTTTAGCTTCTACATGACTCATGTGCCCGTTTGACGACGTAATTAGCGGTGTGTTTGTTCTTTTTGCTTCTTCAACAACTGTATTATAATTCAATATTGGATCTTGCTTTCCTGCAATTATTAACCGCTTCTCTATTGTTTGTAAAATAGCTTCTTTGTTTGTTCGTGAGCGCATTCCTTCTGTTCCTGCAATATACCCTCTAACTGGAGTTTTCAAAGCTTCGTCTCTTATTTTCTCTATCTCTTTAGATAATTGTAAGCGCATATTTTCTGCAAATAAATTACTTATTGACATTTTTACTAATGTTTCATAATTTTCTTTTGCCATTTCATTTGCTCTAATTCTTAGTTTTTTTCGCTCTTCACTATCTGCTTGAGCAGTAGAGTTCATCAAACATATTCCTTTTATATTTTTTAAATATTTTTCTCCAAATGCTAGTGCAACGTAACCTCCCATTGAATGTCCTACAAAAATAGCTCGACGGATTTTTAATTCTTTTAATACAGATTTGACCGCTTCAGCCATCTCTTCCATAGTATGAATATATCCAACACATCCTGTTTTCCCATGCCCCAATAGGTCTATGCAAACCACACGATTTTTTTTAGACAATTCTTCAACCACGGCATTCCACATCGTACTATTTTCTAGAAATCCATGTAATAAAACAACACAGTTTCCTTTACCGATATCTGTATAAAAAACAGTTGTTTCCTTAAATTTTGCAATCATTTTTTAATGTATATTCGTCGCTTACTAATTTGTTAGGCAATGCACAAAACTAAGGAGATATTTATAAACGGATTTGCTTTATTTTCAATGTTTTTTGGGGCTGGTAATTTAATCTTACCTCCTTTTTTAGGGAAAAATGCTGGGGGTTTATGGTTTTGGGTAACTATTGGTTTTTTTATCACTGCCGTTTTTATTCCTATGCTAGGTATTTTAGCACATGCTAAATTACAAGGTACTATGTACGATTTTGGCAAAAAAGTATCACCTACTTTTAGTTTTATTTATTGCTTTGTGGTATACACTATCTGTATTGCGTTACCTGCTCCTAGAACTGCTTCAGTTACCCATGAAATGGCTATTGCGCCTTACTTTGGTAACAGTAGTTCTTTAATTACTAGCACAATTTATTTCGGGCTTGTTTTTCTTTTTACCATGAACCGATCAAAAGTACTAAACATTTTAGGCAAGTTTTTAACCCCTCTTATTATATGTATTTTATTAGCTATTATTTTTGTTGGAGTTTTTACAGCCCCTGATACAATAACTCCAACTACCCTTAAAGCTCCTTTTGTTGATGGTTTATTAGAAGGATACCAAACCTTTGATGCAATTGCATCTATAGTTGTTGGTGGTGTTCTAGTTATTTCTATGAATTTTAATACTAACACAACTTTTGAAGAGAAAAAAGAGTTAATTACCAAAGCTGGTTTTATTGCTGGTTTAGGATTGTTAATTATTTATGCAGGCCTTATTTACAACGGTGTTTTATTTAGCTCTACCTTTTCTGAAAGTGCTAACAGAACAGAAATTTTAAACTCTCTGAGTAATCAAACTCTAGGAAATATAGGAAGTGTTTTTCTTAGTGTTTTAGTTGCTTTAGCATGCTTTACAACTGCTGTTGGAATTATTACTGGTACTGCCGATTATTTTAAAGGAATTAACAATAATTCTCAAAAAGTTTTTACAGCCACTGCTATTATTAGTTGTTTATTAGGAATTACTGTTGGTCAATTTGATGTGAAATATATCATCAATATTGCACTACCTGCTTTAATGTTTATTTACCCTATTACTATCATATTAATTATCTTAAATGTACTTCCAGAAAAGTATACCTCAACTTTAGTTTTTAAAATTGTAGTAGGGATAACCTTTTTATTTAGTGTTCCTGATTTTCTAGGTTATGTTATTAATCCAAGTTATTTAACTGAAATAAAAAACATTATTCCTTTTGCTAATCATAATTTAGGATGGGTGTTGCCTGCTATATTGAGCTTTATATTTGCTAATTTAATTAAAAGGGGAAAGCAAATTCTGACTGAATAAGTTACTTAATAAACTATATATTAGATATAAACTAAAAAAGCTCGCTATTGCGAGCTTTATATTTTTATTTGAGTGAATATCTTAAAAACGATACCCTAAATTTATCCCTACTCTAGGTACTATAGAACGAGCTTCAGAAGTAAATAGATTTCTTCCTAAACCTCCATATACATCAAGAACAAAACCACCTGAAGACACATATTTTGAACCAAAAGCTAAACCTAAAGCTCCGTCTGTATACTCCTTATATTGTTTTGTTGTACTTCCTTGAACTTCAATTTCTCTTTCTCCTGTATTAATCCCCATAAAAACTTCTCCAAAATAATTCCAATTGCTATTATTGGTAAAATAATGACGGAAAAACGGAGTAAACATTCGTTCTTCGTTGTATCTAAAATCTGCTGATTTTTTTTCAAAGTTGAATAACGCTGAAATACCGATTGAAGAACGATCAGTTGTATAGTATTCGTAAGATACTTCCAACGTTTTAAAAGCTAATGCATCTAGTAAATCTACTTTCACTTCTTGCTGTGCATACGTAAAAGAGCTAACAAAAACCACAGCTACTAATAATATTTTTTTCATTTTAATTTTTACTAATTATAAATTATCTGTTACCTACAAGTATAATACCGCAAACATACATTTTTTTGCAAAAAACAGTAGTAATATCTACTTTCTCTTTTACGAGCAGTTACAGCTTGTATCACAACCACTACTTTTTTTAGATTTGAAAAAGAATTTTTTCACTAAAAAAATAACGGCTCCACAAACAATTGTATATGTTATAATTTCTTGCATTATCTTAAGATTTGATAGGCTATAAATGCTGATAAATATGCCAAAGCTCCCATACTTACTAGTTGAACTATTGGCCACTTCCAACTTCTTGTTTCTCGTTTTACAATTGCCAATGTTGCCATACATTGCATTGCAAATGCATAAAATAGTAATAAAGAAATCCCTGTAGCAAAGTTAAATCTCTTCTCTCCTGTGCCAAGGTTTACCTCTGATGCCATTTTTTGTTTTATAGTAGTAGTATCTTCTCCATCATCTTCAACACTGTAAATAGTCGCTAACGTACCAATAAACACTTCTCTTGCTGCAAAAGAACTAATTAACCCAATACCTATTTTCCAATCATAACCCAATGGCTCAACAACTGGTTCTATTGTTTTTCCTGCAATACCTATGTATGAGTTTGCTAGCTTAGCAGAAGCTACTTTTTTAGCCAAATCTTCTTCTGATAATTCTTTATTTGCTATACTTTCTACCACATTTTTTTCGGCATTTTCATAAGATGATGGTCCATGAGATGCTAAAAACCATAATACTATTGAAATTGCTAAAATGATTTTTCCTGCTCCAAAAACAAATGCTTTTGTTTTATCCAACACATCAAAAAACACATTCTTTACTGATGGTATTTTGTAGTTAGGCATTTCAACTACAAAAAGTGAATTATTTTTAATCTTCAATGTTTTATGCAATACATATGCTGCAATAATTGCTGCTGCAAATCCTAAAATATATAAAGCTAATAAAGTAAATCCTCGTAAGCTTAAAAAACCAAACAACTTAGTATTAGGAATAATTAATGCTATTAAAATTGCATACACAGGTAATCGTGCCGAACAGGTTGTAAATGGTGTGACCAAAATGGTAATTAAACGTTCTTTCCAACTAGCAATGGTTCGAGTTGCCATAATTGCTGGAATAGCACAGGCTGTTCCTGAAATTAACGGAATTACACTTTTACCACTCATCCCAAAGCGACGCATAATTTTATCCATTAAAAACACTACTCGACTCATATAGCCTGTTTCTTCAAGAATGGATATAAATAGGAAAAGAATAGCTATTTGAGGTATAAAAATTACCACTCCACCAACCCCAGGGATAATTCCGTCGGTTAATAAATCGGTGAACATTCCTGCTGGTAATTGAGCCTTTGTAAATTCTGCTATGTTAGCAAATAAACCATCGATAAGATCCATTGGCGTAGATGCCCAATCGAAAATAGATTGAAATATCAATAATAACAATCCAAAGAAAATAACGTAACCAAATATTTTATGGGTAAAAACTTTATCTAATCTACTACGTACATCTGTCGCTTTAGAGGCATCTACTTTATATGTTTTATTTAAAACAGTATTTATTTGCTGGTATCTATATATAGTTTCTTTATGTTGATACTTTTTTTGCTTTGTAATTTCTCCTTCAAACTCTCTTATTGCTTCTTTTTCAGAAGAAGAAAGTAACGGAGTATGGTTTTTCGTTAGCATCATCCACATCTCATACGAAGTAAACTCTTTACTTATCATGGCTAACTTTTCAAAATAAGTAGTATCTATTTTTTTAGATAGTTCGTTAAAGTTTGAATGTACTTTTAACGATTCATAATTGGCTACTACTTCTTTTAAGTCGCCAACTCCTTCGTTTGTTCTTGCCGACATTAACACCACTTTAGTCTGTAACTCTTTTTCTAAAGCAGGTATATCTATAGAGATTCCTTTTCTCTGTAATTGATCCGCCATATTTAAAGCTAAAACCGTCGGAACTTCTAAATCTTGAATTTGCGAAAACAGTAATAAGTTTCGTTTTAAGTTTTCAATATCCGCAACAACAACAATTACATCAGACTTTTCCTCTTGATGAGTTGTCATCAAAGCTTTTAAAACAATACTTTCATCTATAGAAGTTGGATTGATACTATATGTACCCGGTAAATCGGTAATCGTTGCACTTTTACCATTAGGCAACTTGCAAACACCTTGCTTTTTATCAACAGTAACTCCTGGGTAATTTCCTACTTTTTGATTTAAACCTGTTAACTGATTAAACAGCGATGTTTTCCCTGTGTTCGGATTTCCAATTAACGCAACATTAATACGATTACTCATCAGCTATAGTTTAATGATTGAAATTTGACAAGCTGTTTCTTTTCGAATCGCTAGATGACTTCCATTTACGCATATATACATCGGGTCTTTTAACGGAGCTATTTGAAGTAATTCTACTTCACTTCCAGGTAAACACCCCATTTCTAATAACTTCAACGGAATCTTATCTAAACATTCCTCAGATATAATTCCTTTTTCCCCTAAATGTAACGATGCGATAGTACTCAAAAGATATATTTTAGCTTGCAAATATACTAAAATAGAATCATTCTAAACAGCATATCAACACAATATATGATTTATTTACAATAGGTTGTTCTCTTTGTTTGATGTCTTATATTTGTGGTATGACTTTCGACGATATTATTGGGCAAGAACATATAAAAAAACACTTACAGCAATCAGCTGAAAACAATAGAATTCCACATGCACAACTCTTTGTTGGCAAGGAAGGAAGTGGTACTTTACCTATGGCAATTGCTTATGCTCAATTCTTGTTATGTAATTTTTCTAATAACGTAGAAGCCTGCAATATAAAATGCAGCAAACTACAACACCCTGATTTACATTTTGCTTTTCCAGTAACTACGAATGATTCGGTAAAAAAACACCCTGTTAGTAATTTATTTTTGGACGACTGGCGCTCTTTTATTGAAGAACAACCTTATGGAAGTTTGTTTAATTGGTTACAGCATATTGGTGTTGAAAACAAACAAGGTCAAATTGGTGTTGATGAAGCCCAAGACATTGTAAAGAAACTACAATTAAAATCGTACGAAGGTGGTTTTAAAGTAACCGTTATTTGGATGGCTGAAAAAATGAATATTGCTGCCTCCAACAAATTATTAAAACTGATTGAAGAACCACCAAGTAAGACTATTTTTATTCTTATCACTGAAGATGAAGAGCAAATTATAAACACTATAAAATCTAGGTGTCAAGCTTTACATTTTCCTGTATTAGGTGAAACTGATATAGCCAACGCTCTTGTGCAAGAAAAAAATGTATCGGAAAACGAAGCCATTAAAATTGCCCATCAATCAGAAGGAAATTACAACAAAGCACTACATATTTTAAACAATAATTCGAATGATTTAGTTTTTGAACAATGGTTTATTACCTGGATTCGTGCTGCCTTTAGAGCTAAAGGAAACGCTGCTGTTATTCAAGATTTAATTGGTTGGTCAGAAGAAATTGCTAAATCTGGTCGAGAAACTCAAAAACAATTTTTACAATACTGTTTGCAGTTTTTCAGACAAGCTTTACTACTTAACTACGGAACTCCAGACTTGGTGTTTTTAGAAACTCAATCTGCAAACTTTGACCTTGCTAAATTTGCTCCGTTTGTTCATAGCGCCAACATCTTAATCATTGAAAAGGAAGTAAGTGACGCGCAATATCATATTGAAAGAAACGGAAACGCTAAAATTATTTTGTTAGATTTATCTATCAAACTAACACGCCTTCTTCATACAAAAGAAGAAAAAAATCAATCTTAACCATGAAAACAAAACATATAATTACCGCACTGATTTTCGGAATACTTTTTGTTGCTTGTAAACAAGAAAAAAAAGAATCATTGTTAAAAGAATATTTGATTGGAAGTTGGGAAACTACGTATTTAAAAATTGAATATTTAACCGCTAATGAAACTGATAGCACTTCTGTTTTTGAAGATGATTTTAGCAAGCCTAGTTCTGGAAAAGCTCAATCTACCTACAAAAACGACGGTACTTTCACTGCATGGTTTGTGCAAGCGGATGGAAAAAAAGTTAGTGAAACAGGAGGAAAGTGGAAAACTAGTGGTGATAGCTTATTTGTTGATTATTCGTATTTAGGAAAACAAGTACAAGCTTGGTATACTATTACACAAACCAACGGTGGTTTTAATGCTACTTCTACCTACGACTGGGATAATGATGGAGAAAATGATGATACTTTGCTTATGAAAACTAAAAAAATAGAATTATAAATTGCGTATTTTCAACAACATATCACTACGGATTAGAATTTTCTTGTCAATGATACTTTTGGTACTATTGGCATCTATTTTAATTGTATTAGTAACTATTTACCAGTACGATGAGCAAACAAAAGATTATAATATTTCACGTTTTGAACGTAAAGAATTCTCTACAAAACAAGATATTGAAATAGAATTAAAACGTAGAACCACCTATCCAGTAACTACTGAAAATTTAGCTAAAATTTTTCAAGATAGAATTTACGACATTGCGTACGTTCATAAACTTACTATTTCCTTATACGACATGGATGGGAAGTTATTAAAATCATCAATTCCATATAATTTTGACAAAAAAGAAGGTCAAGATCTAGCCAACGAAACCGTTAGAGATTTAGCCAACAATTCAAACCATAAAATTTTAAAAAGCAGAACTGAAAAAGGTATCACTTATCAGTCTTCATACACCTATTTAAACGATCCTCGTTTTAAGCGGATAGGGATTTTAGAGTTACAAATTGCACAAAACAATGAAGAACAAGAACATGAACTACGAGAGTTTATCTCACGTTTATCGTTAGTCTATTTACTAATGCTTATTATTGCAATTGTTTTAGCATACTTCTTATCAACTTATATTACTCGATCAATTCAAACTATCTCACAAAAAATAAACGAAACTCGTTTAAATAAACGTAATGAAAAAATCACATTAAACTCTGCAAGTTCAGAAATCAACTCACTTGTTGCCGCATATAACAATATGATTGATCAACTAGAAGAAAGTGCTGTAAAACTAGCTCAAAGCGAACGTGAACAAGCTTGGAGAGAAATGGCTAAGCAAGTAGCCCACGAGATTAAAAACCCGTTAACTCCTATGCGTCTGTCAGTACAAAGTTTTGATAGAAAATTCAACCCAGAAGATCCTAACATCAAAGAAAAGATGTCTGAATACAGCGAAACACTTATTCAACAAATTGATGTAATGAGCTCTATTGCATCTGCTTTTTCTGACTTTGCTAAAATGCCTACACAACGCCGTGAAAAATTAAATGTTGTTGATATAGTTAAACACTCTTTAGATATTTTTACTGAAGACTACATACATTATTTTCCTCAAGAACAAGAACTATACGCTAGTTTAGATAAAACTCAGTTGATACGAATTGTTACCAACTTAGTTAAAAACTCAATTCAAGCAATAAAAGACACTGATAAAAACCCTAAAATAGAGGTTAAAGTAGCTTCTGAAGGGAACAGCGTTAAAATTACAGTTTCAGACAACGGAAAAGGTATTAGTGATGAAAATAAAGAGTTAATTTTCGAACCTAAGTTTACCACTAAAACAAGTGGAATGGGCTTAGGTTTATCCATTATAAAAAATATAATTGAAGCATATGACGGTACAATTTCCTTTACTTCAACCAAAGGAGTTGGAACTGTTTTTACTGTAATATTACCTAAAACATAAACATAGTATGAATTTTGAAAATATTTTAGTTGAACAAGCTAACGCATTGGCAACTATTACAATTAACCGACCAAAAAAATTAAACGCTTTAAACAAAGCTACTATCGAGAAGCTACACGATGCTTTTAAAACTTTAGAAGAAGACACTGCTGTCAAAGTAATTATCATAACAGGAAGTGGAGAAAAAGCATTTGTTGCTGGCGCTGACATTTCAGAGTTTGCACATTTCTCTGTTGAAGAAGGAGGTAGATTAGCTAAAAAAGGACAAGAAATTTTATTTGATTTCGTTGAAAACCTATCTACTCCAGTCATTGCTGCTGTAAATGGTTTTGCTTTAGGTGGTGGATTAGAGTTGGCGATGGCTTGTCACTTTAGATTAGCTTCAGACAATGCTAAAATGGGTTTACCAGAGGTTTCCTTAGGAGTTATTCCTGGATATGGCGGTACGCAACGTTTACCTCAATTAGTTGGTAAAGGTAAAGCTATGGAGTTAATTATGACAGCGGGTATGATTTCTGCTGAAGAAGCCAAAGAAGCTGGATTAGTAAACCATGTTACCTCACAAGAAGAGCTGCTACCTTTAGCTCAAAAGATAGCTTCAAAAATTATGCGTAATTCTTCTGTAGCAATTAGCGCTGCAATTAAATCTGTAAACGATAATTTTAAAGATGGTGTAAATGGATTTGAAAGCGAAATTACAGAGTTTGGGAATTGCTTTGGTACTGAAGACTTTAAAGAGGGAACTACTGCCTTTTTAGAAAAGCGAAAACCTGAATTTCCAGGAAAGTAGTTTTTCACAAAATAATCTCTATAAAAAAATAGCATCTAAATAAAATTTAGATGCTATTTTTACAATAAGGGGATTACATTAATAAATTGGGGGTTATTAACTGAAGCAAATATATACTAAATTCAATAATATCCAAATTTTAAGGCAGAGTTTTTACTAAAACAATAATAAACTTACATTTTTAACAAAAAAAACACTAAATAACTCCATTCCATTCATTGTGAAATTGATTTAAAAATCCTTCCATATAAGCATGTCTTTGTTCTGCAATTGCTTTTCCTGTTATAGTATTCATTTTATCTTTTAACAACAGTAGTTTTTCATAGAAGTGATTAATTGTTGGTGCTGTGGACTTCTTATATTCTTCTTTAGTCATGTTTAAATTTGGAGCAATCTCTGGATTATACAATTCTCTATTTTTAAACCCTCCATAATTAAAGCAGCGTGCTATTCCGATAGCTCCAATGGCATCTAATCGATCAGCATCTTGAATTACGTCTAACTCAGCAGATTTAAAGTTTTGTTCAAAATTCCCTCCTTTAAAAGAAATATTGGTGATAATATTTTCAACATGAATAATAACCTCTTCGGAAACCTGTTGATTTTCAAGAAAAACCCTAGCTTTTTGAGGCCCTATGGTTTCATCGCCGTTGTGGAATTTACTATCGGCTATATCATGTAATAAAGCTCCTAACGAAACCACAAATTCATCAACATTTTCATTTTTTGTTATGAGTAAAGCATTCTTATATACTCTTTCAATATGAAAAAAATCGTGCCCTCCTTCAGCTCCTTGAAGGGTTTCTTTTACAAACTCTATTGTATCCTGTATTATCTGCTCTTTGTTCATATTTCAAAAATAAAAATCCTGCACTTACAAGCACAGGATTTTAAAAAGTATTATTATAATTTCTTTTATGCAGTAACCGATGGTTCAACCAAATTGTTAGCTACTAAATATTCTGCTATTTGAATAGTGTTGGTTGCTGCTCCTTTACGTAAGTTATCAGCAACAATCCACATATTTAATGTATTTGGTTGAGATTCATCTCGTCTAATTCTACCTACAAAAACTTCATCTTTATTATTTGCTAAAACAGGCATAGGGTATACATTATTTTGCACATCATCTTGCACAATAATTCCATCAGTTTTACCTAACAGTTCACGAACCTTTTCCAATTCAAAATCATTTTCAAATTGTACATTAACAGCTTCAGAATGCCCTCCAGCAGTAGGTATTCTAACCGCTGTTGCCGTTACTGAAAAAGAATCGTCTCGTAAAATCTTTTTAGGTTCTTTTACTAACTTCATTTCTTCTTTAGTGTATCCATTCTCTAAAAACACATCACAATGAGGTAATGCATTTCTTCCTATTGGATGTGGGTACGCCATTTCTCCTTCAATTCCTGCTTCTTCATTATCTAATTGTTGAACAGCTTTTACACCTGTTCCTGAAACTGACTGATATGTTGAAATTACCACTCGTTTCATTTTATATTCCTTGTGTAAAGGCGCTAAAGCCATTACTAATTGAATTGTAGAGCAGTTTGGATTTGCGATAATTTTATCTTCACTAGTTAACACATCTCCATTAATTTCTGGAACCACTAGTTTTTTTGTTGGATCCATTCTCCATGCTGACGAGTTATCAATTACCGTTGTACCAACTGCTGCAAATTTCGGTGCCCATTCTATCGAAGTAGTACCACCTGCCGAAAACAATGCAATATCTGGTTGCATTGCTACTGCAGTTTCTAAACCAACTACCGTATAATTTGTTCCTTTAAATTCTATTTGATTACCTACCGAACGTTCCGATGCAACAGGGATTAATTCTGTTATCGGAAAATTACGTTCTGCTAATACTTGTAACATTACATTACCTACCATACCGGTAGCGCCTACTACTGCTACTCTCATCTTTTTACTATTTGAGTATAAAATTATTATTAACGAGTTACAAAGGTTTAAAAAAAACGAATTGGTTGTATTTATTTTCTATGAAAAAATACGTTAAAGTTTAAAATATATCGTTTTCAGCTAAAAAGTATTGTTTTAAACAGTAAAACGCAAAAAATCAGTACATTTGCATCGATTTTTTGTTGAAATCACAACATATTTGTTTAACTTAAAAAAGTATAGCATGCAACTGTACAACAAGTTAAGCGCTGAAGAACGCGCTAAATTAATAGATGAAGCGGGAAAAGACCGCATTACTATCTCATTCTATCAATATCATAAGATAGAAAACCCAACCTTATTTAGAAATAAATTATTCCTAGAGTGGAATGAACTAGAAGTTTTAGGAAGAACCTATGTTTCTTCTGAAGGAATCAATGCTCAAATATCAGTTCCTTCCGAAAACTTTTTAGCTTTAAAAGATCAATTAGATAGCATCGCTTTTTTAAATGGAATTCGTTTAAACGTAGCTATTGAACATGATAATAAATCTTTTTTAAAACTAAAAGTGAAAGTTCGTAACAAAATTGTTGCTGACGGATTAAATGACGATACTTTTGACGTAACTGACAAAGGTGTTCATTTAAACGCTAAAGAGTTTAATGAGATGTTAGCCAATCCTGATACGGTTTGTGTAGACATGCGAAACCACTATGAAAGTGAAATAGGTCATTTCGATGGTGCAGTCACTCCAGATGTTGATACGTTTAGAGATTCTTTAGATATTATTGAAGAAGATTTAAAAAACCATAAAGAAGATAAAAACTTATTGATGTATTGTACGGGCGGTATTCGATGTGAAAAAGCATCTGCCTACTACAAACACAAAGGTTTTAAAAATGTTTTTCAATTAGAAGGAGGAATTATTGAATATACACGCCAAGTAAACGAAGAAGGCTTAGAAAACAAGTTTTTAGGTAAGAACTTCGTGTTCGATCACCGAAGAGCTGAAAAAATATCTGATGATGTAATTGCCAATTGCCACCAATGTGGAAACCCTTGTGACACACATACCAACTGTGCTAACGAAGGGTGTCACTTATTATTCATTCAATGTGATGAATGTGCTGAAAAGATGGAAAACACTTGTTCTCCTGAATGTCAAGAAATCATTCATTTACCATTCGAAGAACAAAAAGAATTACGCAAAGGGAAACACGCAAGTAATAAAATATTTAAAAAAGGACGTTCAGAAGCTTTAAAATTTAAAAAGTAATGCAACAAATTGAGTTAATGGCTCCTGCTGGTAATTTCGAATATCTAAAAAAGCATGTCCTGTTAAAATCATTGAAGTAAAACAAGTATAATTTTACACAAAATATTTAATACTAAAGCTCTCGTAAGGGAGCTTTAGTTGTTTTAAAAAAAGCTGTAATTTTATCTAAATTAGATATCATGTCTGGAGAAAAGAATTTATCAGTCCTCATTAGAGAAATGGAGCCCTTTGTTAATGAAGGAGAATATGTTTTTACCACCGTAAAAGACAGTGTCAATATTAATAGAGAAGATATAATTGGTGAGTTCAAAGAAGTAGAAGGCACTACATTAATCCTAGACAAAACAGTTGCTGACAACTTGGGGTTGACCTACAGCTTTATTGCATCGTGGATTACTTTAAAAATTCATTCTGCTTTAGATGCGGTAGGCTTAACCGCTGCTTTTTCTTCAGAATTAGCAAAACATAATATAAGTTGTAATGTTGTTGCTGGTTTTTATCATGATCATATTTTTGTGGATAAGAAAAATGAAGCAAAAACTATTGATGTTTTAACAAATCTATCTAAATCGATTTAGTTTTAGTTCATGGAATTACAACCTCCTTTTCGTAAAATTATTCATGTTGATATGGATGCTTTTTATGCATCTGTAGAGCAATTGGATAATCCTGAGTTACGAGGAAAACCCGTTGCTGTTGGAGGAAGTGAAATACGTGGTGTAGTTTCTGCAGCAAGCTATGAAGCTCGAAAATTTGGAGTACGCTCTGCAATGAGTGGTGTGTTAGCAAAACAAAAGTGTCCGCATTTAATCTTTGTTCCTCCTCGTTTTGATCGTTACAAAGAGATTTCTTCAAAAATCAGAAAAATATTTTACGATTATACCGATTTGGTAGAACCTTTGTCTTTAGATGAAGCCTATTTAGATGTTACTGAAAACAAAAAAGGAAACCCGTCAGCTAGCATGATTGCTCAAGAAATTCGTCAACGTATTTGGGACGAATTAGAATTACGAGCATCTGCAGGAATATCTATCAATAAATTCATTGCTAAAGTAGCTTCTGATATTAATAAGCCTAACGGACAGAAAACTATCAATCCTGAAGAAGTAATCTCGTTTTTAGAAAAACTTTCTGTAAATAAATTTTATGGTGTAGGAAGAGTTACCGCTGCTAAAATGCACAATTTAGGGATTTTTACAGGTTTAGATTTAAAACAAAAATCGTTAGAAGAACTCACAAAGCTATTTGGAAAATCAGGGGTACATTATTACAATATTGTTCGAGGTATCCATAATTCAGTAGTAAAACCCAATCGTATTCGAAAGTCAATTGCTGCCGAAACTACTTTTAGAGAAAACCTATCTTCAGAGATTTTTATGCTAGAACGTCTTGACAAAATTGCTGATGAGTTAGAGCGTCGTATGAAAAAATCAAATACTAAAGGAAAAACAGTAACATTAAAGATAAAATACAGCGATTTTACGCAACAAACTCGTAGTAAGACCACCAATCATTACCTACAGTTAAAAAAAGAGTTCTATCCTGTTGTAAAAGATCTATTATATCAAGATACACTTAATAATTCAGTTCGATTGTTGGGGATTTCTTTCAGTAATTTAAATACTGAGAAAAAAGAACCTGTTTGGGTACAATTACGGTTTGATTTTTAAAGTACCGGTATTTTTAACGATACTTTGGTTCCTTTTGGGTTTCCCTTCTCATCAATTATATCTGTATAAATTAATGAATAGTTATTTGCATACTCATTTGCAAAGTTTCGTAATCGTTCTTTGGTCAAGTCTATACCTATCGACTTACGGTTTAGTGATTTATTTTTTCTAATTTCCATAGCAGCACCTCTACCAATTCCATTATCTGTAATATCAATTTGTATAAATTCATCCGATATTTTTGTGACTGACAATGAAACTTCTTTTTTTCCTTTCTTACATGAAAGCCCATGCCAAATTGAGTTTTCTAAAAAAGGCTGAAGTATTAATGGCGGAACTTTTATCCTTTCTATGTTTACATTTGGCTCTACCTTTTCTACATAATTAACTTCATTAGATAATCGAATATTTTCGATACTCATGTATAAGTTCATTGTTTTTAGTTCTTCACACAACGTTACTTCTTTTACAGATGAAGACTCTAAAATACTTCGAATTAGTTTTGAAAATTTATTTAAGTAATATACCGCATTTTTCTGTTCATTGTTTATAACATAGAGTTTAATAGAGTTTAATGCGTTGAACACAAAGTGCGGATTCATTTGAATTCTCAAAGCTTCCTGTTCTAACATCAATATTTTTTTATCGTTGTTTAACAAACGTTGTCTATACATCGAATACAATAACACCCCTAACAATGCTATGGAAACTAACGCTATAATTAAAACATTCCTATTTCGTAATAGTTTTAATGTTGCTATTTCATTCTCTTTTGCTAAACTTTTTATTTTATTTCTACTAACCTCATTATCGTACTTATTAATAAGGTTATTTACGTATAATATATTTTTGTCATTAAACGTTTTACGTTCTCCTTCAATAGCCTTCTTATAAAAACCATATGCTTTTTCGTAATCCTTTTTTTTCTCATATAACTCAGATAAATACAAATTAGACTGGTTAACTCCTGAGGGAATTTTATGCTTACTAGCAATTGCTAAACCTTTTTCTAAATATATTTTTGCTTTATCTAAACTGTCTAGTTTTAGCTGTGCATTTCCTAAAGTAACGTATACATCAGAGGTGTAATATTGATTACCGATTTTTTCTGAAAGAGACACTACTTCACTTATATATTTATAAGCTTCTTCGTACTTTCCTTGCAACAATAAAACATTACTAATGCTATTGTGACAAATGACCTTTCCTATACTTGAGTTATTTTCAATATTGTATTGTAAAGATATATTGTAATGTTCTAATGCAGCATCAATATCTCCTAAGTTTTGAAAAGCCAGCCCCATGTTTTGATGATTGATTGCCAACCCTCTTTTATCATCCGTTTTCTCTTGAATTAAGATTGCTTTTTTAAACTTTTCTAACGCTAATTGATATTGTTTAAGAGCTAAGTATATGTTACCAATACTGTTGTTTGATATACTTATGCTTATTTTAGTATCAATATCTGGAATTTCAATTTTATCAGCTAACTCAAGTGCCATTTGATGGTAATTTAAAGCACTTCTAATTTTGTCTTGTCTCCTATATACTACTCCTATTTGATTTAGCGTGACTACTTCTGCATTAACATCCTCTATCTCTCTTGATAATTTCAGTGCTTTCAGATGGTTTTCTATTGAAGTATCAAAAAATGAGTTATTTCTGTGATGCCTTCCAAGTAAGTTATAAGCATACACTTCTCCCAATCTATACTCTTTTAGTTCACTCTCTTTTAAAAGAAAATCTATATCTTCTTTCTTAAATCGCTCACCTTTAAAAAAATGATATAAGTCATAATAATCATCTATTTTCTTTTCTATCGCTAGCTGTATTAAACTATCTATATTTTTCTTTTCTTCTTGCGAGAAACAAGAAAACACAACAGAAAACAAAAAAGTGGTTATTATTAGTTTCTTCATTTAAAATTTTTCTAAGAAATCCGACTTTCTTTGTCTAGAAACGGGGATTTTATGGTTGTTTTCTAATACGACATAACCATCTGATTTTAAAAACTCTTTTATTTTATTCAAGTTGATTATATATGAATTATGTATTCTAAAAAAATGATCTTCAGGAAGCAGCAAGTTAATTTCTTTTAGTTTTTTAGTCACTACTATTTTTTTATTAACTCCTGTGGTATATATTGTTGAGTAATTACCATCTGACTCTACAAACAATATCTCATCTTGAGATAAAAAAACTAGTTTTCCATCTGTATTAATAGTTATTTTTCTTCTATTAAACTTCTTATTAAAACTTGATAATATTTTTTCAACTTTTTCAGTATTGTTATTCTTCTTGTAATGCAACTTAACTCTTCCTATTGTTTCCTCTAAATCATCAGAATCTATAGGTTTGAGAAGATAGTCTATTGCTTGGTTTTTTAATGCTTTTATTGCATATTCATTGTATGCAGTTGTAATAATTATAGCAAAATCTTTATTGTCTAATTTCTCTAACAACTGAAAACCATCCATAGTAGGCATTTCAATATCTAAAAAAAGGCAATCAATACTATTATCGTTTATAAATTTAATTGCTTTTTCTGCTACCGTAAATGTTTCTATAATTTCTATATCATTTTCAAAGGTTGATAGCTCCCAAGAAAGTCCTTGTATTGCTTTAGGTTCGTCATCAACTATAACTGCTCTTAACATTTTATATACATTTATATCAAATGTAACAGATAATATTTTAAAAATAAAATGTAACCAATACGATTTTAGCAAAAAAACAGACTAAAACTATGTTATACATATAAGTTTATTACCATTTACACAAAAAAACAAACCATTTATACATCCCTTACTGTAAAAAATGTTTTTTCATCTGATATTTGCAGTGTAATACACAAGGGGAATCATATTGATAAATTGGGGGATTAATCAATAATGATATTAAGTTATAAAACACCACTCTAGAGTGGTGTTTTTTTTATATATAAATTTAAATGTTCGGTTTATATACACAAAAAAGCTCAACTAAAAATAGTTGAGCTTTTGTCTTATTCTAATCAGTTAGTTTCTTAAGCCTCGAATGGAGTTATAGAAACGTATGATTTGTTATCTCTTTTCTTTTGGAATTTTACAACACCATCAACTTTAGCATGTAAAGTATGATCTTTACCCATGTAAACATTTTCACCTGGATTGTGTTGAGTTCCTCTTTGACGAACAATAATGTTACCTGCAATTGCAGCTTGTCCTCCAAAAATCTTTACTCCTAATCGTTTCGATTCTGATTCACGACCATTCTTCGAACTACCGACACCTTTCTTATGAGCCATCTTTGTAAGTTTTTAAAGTTAATTATTTACTTAATGCTTCAATTAATTCTGCTTTCTTTAAAGAAGTGTATCCTGAAATACCTTGTTCTTTAGCTAAAGCTTTTAATTCTGCTACAGTCATTGAACTTAAATCCTTCGATTCTTCTTTTACTTCAGCTTTAGGAGCTTCTTTTTTAGCGGCTGCTTTTTTTACTCCTGACGCAGAAATTCCTTCGATTTGGATTTCAGTTAAATACTGTCTGTGTCCATTTTTCTTTTTGTAACCTTTTCTTCTTTTCTTCTTGAAAACGATTACTTTATCACCTTTTAAGTGACCTAAAATTTTTGCAGTTACTCCTGCACCTTCTATAGCTGGGGCGCCAATAGTTACGTTTCCTTTATCTTCAATAAGCATTACATTATCAAAAGTTACTTTTGATCCTTCTGCCTCTTGTAAACGGTGTACGTATACTTTTTGGTCTTTTGCTACTTTAAATTGCTGCCCTGCTATCTCTACGATTGCGTACATACTATTTGTTTTGCGTTTATACTTTAAATTCACACTTTCTCAATAAAAATGCGGGTGCAAATATACATTTTTTACTTCAAAAAAAAATGTATTCCTCAGAAAATTACTCTTTTAGCATAAAAAAGACTAGTTTTTATTATTCTAACTGTAACAATTAGTATAATTTCACGTCAAATACACGAAAATTATTAAAAATTAAATTTCAATCAATGAGAAAAAGAGTTATCACTCTAGCTTCAGCTTTGTTGTTAGGCTTATCCGCTAACGCACAAAAAGTTGAGTTTGAAGAGTACGATTTAAGCAACGGAATGCATGTTATCTTACATCAAGACAAATCTGCTCCTGTGGTTACCGTTGGAGTAATGTACCATGTAGGATCCAAAGATGAAGAGGATGGAAAAACAGGAATGGCACATTTTTATGAGCACTTGTTATTTACTGGAACTAAAAACATTGGTCGTGGTGAATGGAATAAAATTGAAGCTGCCAATGGTGGAACTGGGAATGCAAACACTAACTGGGATAGAACCTACTATTACGAAACATTTCCTTCGAACAACTTACAGCTAGGTTTATGGATGGAGTCAGAACGATTATTACACCCAATTATCGACCAGAAAGCTGTTGACACTCAAAATGAAGTAGTTAAAGAAGAGAAACGTCAACGTATGGATAATGCTCCTTATGGGAAAATTATATATGGAGACGTGTATAGTCATATTTTTGACAAGCACAATTATGGTAGACCTATGATTGGTTACATTAAAGATTTAGATGCCGCTAAACTGAGTGAATTTCAAGATTTTTACAACAAGTGGTATATGCCAAACAATGCTGTGTTAGTAGTAGCTGGTGATTTTGAAAAAGCTTCTACTAAAAAGTTAATTAAAGATTATTTTGAGCCAATTCCTGCAAGAACACTTCCAAAAAGAGACAAAGTGATTGAGCCTGAAAGAGCTAAAGAAAAGCGTGTAAAAGAATATGATTCAAACATTCAATTGCCAGCTATTTTATTAGCACACAAAACTCCTTCAATGAAAGAAAGAGACTCTAAAGTATTGGATGTAATTTCTACTATTTTAAGTAACGGAAAAAGCTCTAGATTGTATAAAAAACTAGTTGACGATAAGAAAAAAGCATTACAAGTATTTTCTTTTGCTCGTAACCTAGAAGATTACAGTGTTTACAACATTGGAGCTATTCCTTTAGGAAAAACTTCTTTAGATGATTTAATTAAAGAAATGGATGAAGAAATTGAAAAACTTCAAACAGAGTTAATTTCTGATAGAGATTTACAAAAGGTTCGTAATAAGTTTGAAAATCAGTTTGTTGCTTCAAATTCTAGTGTACAAGGTATCGCTAACTCTTTAGCAAGAAATTATATGTTAGTTGGAAACACTAACCAAATTAACAAGGAGTTAGAAGTTATCAACTCTATTACTAAAGAAGAAATTAGAGACGTAGCTAAAAAATACTTAGCTAAAGACCGTCGTGTTATTATCGAATATTTACCAAAAAAGAAATAATCATCTAAACTGAATTTTAATGAAAACGAAAATATTTTCAATTGTCACAATATTATTTCTATCATTAACTGTTTCAGCGCAGATTGATAGAACCCAACAACCAAAACCAGGTCCAGCTCCTAAAATTAACTTAGGAACTCCTAAAAAATTTGCTTTACCTAACGGATTGCAAGTTTTAGTGGTTGAAAACCATAAATTACCAAGAGTATCTGCTACATTAACCATTGATAATCCACCAATGTCTTATGGAAATAAAAAAGGAGTTGAGGGCTTATTAAGCGGAATGCTTGGAACAGGATCAACAAACACTCCAAAAGCAAAGTTTGATGAAGAAGTTGACTTTTTAGGAGCAAATATCTCTTTTTGGGATGAAGGAGCAAGAGCAAGTTCTTTATCAAAATACTTTCCAAAAGTATTAGGTTTAATGGCTGATGCTGCTTTTAACCCTGTATTTACCCAAGAAGAATTTGATAAACAAATGACGCAATCTCTTGACGGAATTAAAAACAGCGCTAAAAGTGTTAAAGCTATTGCTAGTAGAGTTGAAAATGCATTGACGTATGGTAAAAACCATCCTTTTGGAGAGTTTACCACTGAAGAAACATTAAAGAACGTTACGTTGCAAGATGTTAAAGATTTATACAACAAAACGTATAAACCAAACAATGCCTACTTAATTATAATTGGCGATGTAAACTTTGACCAAATTAAGTCACAAGTTAAAGACCAATTCGGAGCTTGGAAAAAAGGTGATTTAGTTACTCAAAAATTACCAAAAGTTGAAAATCCTTCAACTGCTGAGATCAACTTTATTGATATGCCAAATGCTGTTCAGTCTGAATTATCTATCATTAGCGCAGTAGATTTAAAGATGAACGACAAAGACTACTATGCTGCTTTATTAGCGAACCAAATTCTTGGCGGAGGTGGTACTGGTAGATTATACAAAAACCTTCGTGAAGATAAAGGGTACACTTATGGAGCTTATTCAGGAATCGGATCAAGTAGATATGCTTCTCGTTTTAAAACAACTGCATCTGTAAGAAATATGGTTACTGATAGCGCTATGGTTGAAGCGATGAAAGAGATCAACAAAATCCGTTACCAAAAAGCAACTCAAGAAGAGTTAAATATTGCAAAGGCTAAATACATTGGAAACTTTGTTCGTAACGTTGAGAAACCTCAAACAGTAGCTTCATATGCTTTAAATATTTTAACCAATGATTTACCTGCTGATTACTACAAAAACTACTTAAAAAACATTAATGCCGTAACATTAAATGATGTTCAAAATGCAGCGATTAAGTATTTTAAAGGAGATAAAGCTCGTATTGTAATAACTGGTAAAGGAATTGATGTTTTAAAGAACTTAGAAAAAACCGCTGATTATAAAATCAACTATTTTGATAAGAACGGGAAACCTACAGGGAAACCTGCAATGAGTTTACCTATCCCTAACGGTGTTACAGCATCTAGTGTAGTGGATGATTATTTTAAAGCAATTGGAGGAAAAGACAAAGTAGCAAACGTAAAATCTGTAATGATTTCTTCTGAGGCAAAAGTTCAAGGAATGCAATTAAATCTAGTTCAAAAAAATGCAACTCCTAACAAATCCTCTGTAATCGTTTCTATGATGGGTAATGTGATGCAAAAAGTAGTTTTTGATGGAACCAAAGGATATCAAGAAGTTCAAGGTCAGAAAAAAGAAATGACAGGAGAAGAGTTAGAAAAAGTAAAAAATGAATCAGCTCCTTTTACCGATAAAGCTTATAAAACTGGAACTTTAGATAGAGTTGAACCTATAGATGGAAACAGTGCTTATGTTATTAAACATGGTAAAAAAGAAATCTTTTATGATGTAAAATCTGGATTAAAGGTTAAAGAGGTCAAAACCGCTAAAGGACCACAAGGAGACATGAAAGTACCTGTTGTTTTTTCAGATTACAAAGAGGTAAATGGAATTAAATTCCCTCATAAAATGATCCAAAAAAATGGACCAATGAATTTAGAGTTTATTGTAAAAGAAATTAAAATCAACGAAGGTGTTTCTGACGCTGATTTTAAATAAGAATTAGATTTAAGTCTATAAAAACTCAAAGAGCCAAAATGCAATATTTTGGCTCTTTTTATTTTAAGTAATTTTAAAACTATCTAGCTTTATTTACCAACCAAACTCCAAACAAAATAATCCCTCCTGCCAGTAACTGTATTAAGCTTAGCTTTTCTCCATCAACAATTCCCCAAATTACAGCAACCGCTGGAATTAAATACGTAACTGAGGCTGCAAAAACAGGAGAAGATAAGTGTACCATTTTGTTAAACAACACTTTTGCTATTCCTGTTCCCACTACAGCTAAAACAGTAATATAACCTAACGCTGAAGTAGTTTCTGTTGTTACTTCAAAAGTTGAAAAGAATCCAGAAAATGCCAAAACTATGAATGCTGGTATTATCAATAACAAAAAGTTCCCTGTAGTGATAGCCAACGCATCTAAATCATTTAAATATTTCTTAATCATATTTACATTAAATGCATAACCTATTGAAGCTATTAATATTAAAATAGCATACCAATAATTTTGATTCGGATTCAACTCAGCTCCCTTTAAAATAAGCATCAAAGTTCCTACTAAACCTATTAAAATACCATAAAACTGCTTTCTTTTAAAAGTGAATCCAAACACCAGCGCTCCAAAAATAAATGTATTAAAAGGCGTTAACGAGTTTAAAATAGCGGGTATAGAACTATCTATTTTACTTACAGCGAAAGCGAATAAAAACGAAGGAAAAAAAGTACCTAAAGCAGCTGTATAAGCCACATACTTCCAGTGCCTTTTTTCAATTCTTTTCAAGCTATTAAATCCAACTAACAATAAAAAAACTGCTGTAATTAGCATTCGTAAAGCGCCTACTTGAATTGGACTTAACCCAATTAGTGCCTTTTTCATTAAAATAAAAGAGCTTCCCCAAACTAGTGAAAGCACTATTAAGAACAACCATTTTTGTTGTTGACTATTCATTTTCAATTAATTTAAGCACAAAAATCGCTTATTTCTGTTTTTAATTTTGATTTTATTGATAAATTTGCCGAATAACTCAATAAATAAAAATGATGAAAATTCAGAAAATACTATTTGCTTTAGCTATCGTAAGCTTTTTAGCTGTTGGATGTAAAAATGAGGCTAAAAAAGATGAAGCTAGTCAAGGGCAAAAAACTGAAGTTGCTGCTGATGCTAAAGACCTTTCGTTAAGTATTTCAGGAATGACTTGTGAAATAGGTTGTGCTAGAAAAATAGCTTCTGACTTAAGTAAGAAAGAAGGTGTTTTAGAAGCAAACGTTGTTTTTAACGATAGTATTGCAACTATAAAATATGATGCTAACAAAACAAACAAAGCTGATTTAATTGCTTTTGTAGAAGGAATTGGTAGCGGTGACATGTATAAAGCTTCTGAAACTACTAAAAAAGCTGATGAGAAATCTTGTGATGCTGATTGTAAAAAAGAATGCTGTACAAAAACTGAAGCTGAAAAAAAGGCATGCAAAGAAGATTGTACTATGGCATGTTGTGCTGAAGCAAAAAAAGCATAATTGTTAATTTAAACAATACCGAAAGCTCCTAATTTAGGAGCTTTTTTTATGCCTTTTAAGTATCTTTGCTAAAATTTTCTTCTGATGAAAAAACACTTTCCTCTCATTGTAAAAATCTCGTTAATTGCGGTATATGTTATATTTTTAGCTGGTTCTGTTGTTCGTATGACAGGTTCAGGAATGGGGTGTCCTGATTGGCCAAAGTGTTTTGGATATTACATTCCCCCGACCTCTGAAGAACAAATTACATGGCAACCTGATTCTGAATATAAAGAAGGGATGATTATCGTGAAAGATGAAGCTCTTTTTGTAGCTGGTCACGATATAAAAACTACTCAAGAATTTAACGCAAGTAACTGGGAAAAATACACAAAGCACGACTACGCAAAATTCAACAAATTTCACACCTGGACAGAATATATTAACCGGCTAAGTTCTGCTTTGGCAGGAATTCCTTTTTTGTTTTTAATTTTTGTTTCTGTTAAATTCTGGAAAGAAAACAAACAAATTACCCTTTTATCATTCGGAGCTTTCTTTTTAATGTTATTTGAAGCTTGGTTAGGAAAAACTGTGGTAGATTCTAACTTAAAACCAACAATAATCACCATTCATATGGTTGGTGGTTTAGTAATTGTAGCCTTACTTTTATGGTTACTATATATCGTTTCTGACCGTAAAAAAACATCCTACAAGTACAACTCAATATTTAGTAAGCTAGTAATTCTTTCTGCTATATTTTCATTAATTCAAATTGCTTTAGGAACACAGGTACGCCAATTTATTGATGAACAAGTGAAACTACATGGATTTGAAAACAAACATTATAGTTTAATGGATCCTAATATTAAGTTTTATGTTCACCGTTCATTTACCATAGCTATCGTATTGGTAAATCTTGGCTTATTTTACTTAAACCAAATAAAAAATTTAGGTTACAAGTTAGTAAACTGGATAGTATTCTTAATCTTTTTAGAAACCATAACTGGCATTTTAATGTACTATGCTGAATTCCCACTAGGAACACAAGCTGTACACTTATTATCAGGTGCTATTTTATTCGGGTTACAGTTTTATTTGTGGTTGCAGTCGAGAAAAAGTTAAATAATATTTATTCGGTAAAAAATATATTTAATGCTGACGTAACAACTATAAAAAAACAAAAAAAGAGTATATTCCTTTCCTTATTTTTTTCTGACATTTCATTAGATAATTCAGTTTTACATAGTTTTACAAAAAACCACAAAAGGAAACCTCCTATCCTTACCAAAAGCATATACCTACTACTACCTAACATAAAATTTAACCCATTAATCTTTCCATTCCAACGTTTCCATCATGTGAATCATATCATTTTTGATGTATTCAACTGCTGGTAAAATAGAATCGTAATTTGGTTTGGTATAAAAAAACAAAGAACCTTTTAAAAAGTGTTTAGAGCTATCTGTTGCATGAAACTGAACTTGTGAGGCTGCATTCCCTAGAATTTGATATAAACTTCCGTAAACCTTCTTATTTGGGTTTGCGTATTCCACCGGGGCAGTAATTTGATCTGCTTTTATTGCATGTTCAAATACTAATTTTTCAGACTCAATTAACAATTCTCTTAAATTCCCTTCAATAGGACGATACGTAATATCTACCGATGCTTTTAAACTTGGATATTCAACTTTCATCCATTTTTTTGGTAAGTCTGTAGCTTTAGTAATTTGAGTAACTTCAAACGAATATGGTTTGTTAAAATCTGTTTTTTTATAGATTTTATCAGGATATTCTAAACTTAAATATCCTTTAGGTTTGGGCAATGTTTCTTCACCACAACTTATTAAAAATATTGCTGATATCAGCAAAAATAGTTTACGCATTTCGGGTAACTTTTACTTGTTTTATACGTTTTTTAGCCAACGCTTCAATAGTAAACGTATAATTACTGAAGTTTATTTTTTCGCCTTTTTTAGGAAATTTTCCTGAGACTTCTAAAATAAAACCTGCTATGGTTTCACTTTCTCCTTTAGCCTCTTCAAACTTTTCTTCATCTTCGTCTTCTAAGACTCTGCAAAAATCTTTAATGGTTATTTTTCCTTCAAAAATATAATTATTTTCGTCAAGTTTTGAATAAGTTAGGTCTTCATCATCAAACTCATCATTAATATCTCCTACAATTTCTTCTATTACATCTTCTAATGTTACAATTCCACTAGTTCCGCCATATTCATCAACCACAATAGCTAAGTGCTTTTTCATTTCTTGAAATTCAACCAATAAATCATCTAACTTTTTATTTTCTGGAACAAAAAATGGTTCTCGTAACAACTTCTGCCATTTAAATGTTTTCTTATTTAAATGCTCTAACAAATCTTTAGCATATAAAACACCAATAATATTGTCTACATTTTCATGATATACTGGGTTTCGAGAATACCCATTCTTTAAAATAGTCTTTAACACCTCTTCGTAACTAGTGTCATCAGCAATAGCACATACATCTGTTCGAGGTTTCATAATTTGTACAGTTTCAGTATTTCCAAAACTTACAATTCCTTCTAAAATTTTTTGTTCTTCTTTCGTTGTTGCATCATCAGAAGTTAATTCTAATGCTTGTGACAAACGCTCTACAGAAAGATTGTTGTTCTTATTCCCTAGCTTATTTTCAACAACGCTTGTTATTTTGATTAATGGCAAACTTAATGGAGTTAATAACGTATTTAATACCTGAATAGGCTTAGCCATGAACTCAGCAAACTGTAATGATTTTCTACTAGCATATACTTTCGGCAACACTTCTCCAAACAATAAAATTAAAAAAGTAATAAGTACTATTTCAACCAAAAAAAGTACTGATACGTTAAAAAAGTAAAAGTTTAATTCATAATTTAATCCAGCAAACAACACTTTACCAATACTTGCAAAAAGCAACACGATAAGAATATTAATGAAGTTATTAGTTATTAAAATAGTACCTAATAATTTTTTAGGATCACCAAGTAATTTTACTACGGTATTTTCTTCTTTTGAATTTGTTGATAGCTCATCTAATTCGGTTTGAGAAATAGAAAAAAAAGCAACTTCAGTTCCTGAAACTAACGCTGAGCAAACCAATAATAAAAGTAATAATAAACAGTTGATAGTAGTCAACCAGTCAAAACTTGATAATAATAAAAGTAAAGGTTCGGGTTCTGGGTCCAATTTTTAAAATTTAATTAAACTAAAATGGTAAATCATCATCTTCTTCACTAGCTACACTTGGTGGTGTAGGATTAGGGTTCCCTTGAGTTGGTGCTGTGTTTGGTTGCGTATTATTTGGGTCTTTTTTTGTTGATAAGAACGTCATATCTTGTACATGAATTTCAGTTGTATACCTTTTTTGTCCATCAACTTCATACTGACGTGTTTTTATACGCCCTTCACAATACACACGATCTCCTTTTGTTAAATATTTTTCACAGATTTCTGCCAACTTATTACGCACTACTATATTATGCCATTCAACATTTGTTATTCTCTCTCCTGTTTGACGATTAGTGTAGGTTTCATTAGTTGCTAAAGGAAAGCGACCTATTGAGTTTCCTCCCTCAAAATAATGCATTTTTACCTCATCACCTAAATGTCCTATTAAAATAACTTTGTTTATTGTTCCTGCCATAGCATTATAGTTTTGTGTAAAATCAAATATACAAATTTTAAGATTCTTTGCTCAAATATTCCTCTAAAAACTTATCAATTAACACTGGTACTGGGCATTTTTTAACTGTAGTCCAATCCATCGTTTTTGTGTTTACATCCGTAGTTTTTACTACCCAAAACTTGGTGATTAAATGTTGGTGCGACAGTTTATGAATAAT
The DNA here is from genome assembly GCF_050566205.1 of Tenacibaculum sp. SDUM215027. Classification (NCBI taxonomy): domain Bacteria; kingdom Pseudomonadati; phylum Bacteroidota; class Flavobacteriia; order Flavobacteriales; family Flavobacteriaceae; genus Tenacibaculum; species Tenacibaculum sp. SDUM215027. Next base: position 685,751 of record NZ_JBNXUE010000001.1, on the reverse strand, counting down.
ATCTTCATTATTAAAAAGAGAAATCGTTGTTTCTTTAGGAAAAAGCTTTGTAAACTGTTCATTCTCCATTAACTCTTCTTCGTTTGTTTTCTTTTGCGTTTCTACTAAAGGAAATTGATAAAGTCCTTGCCAAATCCCTTTCCCTTTTCTTTCTTCTAAAACAGTTTCGTTATTTCCTGTAACTGGCACTAAATAATTAAAGTATCGTTTTTTTACTTTTATTTTTTTCTCTTTTACTGGAAGCTCTTTTATTTGATTTTTTGCTAAAGCCACACAACTGTCAGCTAACGGACACTCATTACACAACGGATTTTGAGGTTTACAATGTAACGCTCCAAAATCCATTATAGCTTGATTATATACTCCTGGTTGTGTTTCGTCTATTAACGTTTGCGCTAACTCTTTAAATTCTTTAATTCCTTTTGTTGAATTAATTGGAGTATTTACACCAAAATAACGCGATAAAACCCTATAAACATTACCATCAACCACAGCTACTGGTTCATTATAACAAATAGAAGCTATTGCAGAAGCAGTATAATCTCCCACTCCTTTTAATTTGAGTAACTCTTTATATATTTTAGGAAACACACCGTTCAACTCTTCTGTTATAAACTTAGCTGTAAAATGTAAATTTCTAGCTCGCGAATAATATCCTAGTCCTTGCCATAACTTTAACACTTTACTTTCATCTGCTTTTGCTAAATCAAACACCGTTGGAAACGCTTCTGTAAACTTTAAAAAATAGGGTAAACCTTGTGCTACACGTGTTTGCTGTAACATAATTTCACTTAACCAAACACGATACGGATCCTTAGTTTTTCTCCAAGGAAGCTCTCTTTTGTTTTGTAAATACCAGTATACTAATTGCTTAGCTAAAATCATTTATGTAAATTGTGGCTGCAAAATTAGTATATTTAATTTAGATATTTTTATTCTTATTTTTTTCGGAATAGATTAATTATCATATATTTGCACCCTCAATTTTTTAAAGAAAACAAACAAAAATATATTTATAATGACAAAAGCAGATATCGTATCTAAGATTTCAGATAAGAGCGGAATTGAAAAAGCAGATGTTTTAGCCACTGTTGAAGCATTTATGGAAGAGGTAAAAGATGCATTAGAGAATGGTGATAATGTATATTTACGAGGTTTTGGTAGCTTCATTATTAAAACTAGAGCAGAAAAAACTGGTAGAAATATTTCTAAAAATACAACTATCAAAATTCCTGCACATAACATACCTGCTTTTAAGCCTTCAAAGGTGTTTACTGAAGGGGTAAAAACAAAAGTAGCTGTAAAGTAATTAAAAAAGTATTAATCCAAAACCTTTACTTTTAAGGTTTTACAAAACATTTTAACTATGCCTAGTGGTAAAAAAAGAAAGAGAGCTAAGATCTCTACACACAAAAGAAAGAAAAGAGCAAGAGCAAATCGTCATAAGAAAAAGTAAGCAGTAGCTTACTTTTTCGTTGCTTTTATAAGCTACGTTCATTGACATTGAGGTTTTAACACCTTAAAATGGTATAAACAATATACCTGTTTACAAATTTTAATCCGTCTTCGTAATATTTTACGTCGGCACAAAACCATATTCAGAATGAAAACAGAATTAATAATTCGTTCAAATTCTTCTGATATTGATTTCGCCTTACTAAGAGATGGTAAACTTATTGAGTTAAACAAAGAAACAAGCGACAATAATTTTTCAGTCGGTGATATTTTTCTTGCTAAAATAGGAAAAGTAATGACTGGTTTAAACGCCGCTTTTGTAAATGTTGGATATCCTAAAGATGGTTTTTTACACTATCACGATTTAGGGCCACAAGTACAATCTTTAAACAAATTCATTAAGAAAGTAAGCACGGGTAATTACAAAGAATTCACTTTAAAAAACTTTCGCTTTGAAGAAGACATCAACAAAGATGGAAGTATTAATGATGTACTAAAATCAGGTCAAAATTTATTAGTACAAATTGTAAAAGAACCTATATCTACCAAAGGTCCGCGTATTAGTTCGGAGCTTTCTATTGCAGGTAGGTTTTTAGTTTTAGTTCCTTTTTCTAACCGTATATCGGTATCACAGAAAATAGCAGATCCGAAAGAAAAGGAACGTTTAAAAAAATTAGCAAAAAGTATCAGACCAAAAGGGTTTGGACTTATTCTACGTACTGTTGCCGAAGGTAAAAAGGTAGCAGAACTTGACAAAGATTTACAGAACTCACTTGACCGTTGGAAAACTATGTGTAAACGCATAGCCAATAACAATACTCCAACAAAAATATTAAGTGAGTTAAACAGAGCATCTTCGATCTTAAGAGATGTTATGAACGATTCTTTTACAAGTATAGTAACCAACGATGAAACTCTTAAGGTTGAAATTAAAGAGTACTTACAAGAAATATATCCTGAAAAGGAAAACATCGTAAGACTCCATCGTTCTGATGTACCTATTTTTGAAAAATATGGTATTGAGCGACAAATAAAAACATCGTTTGGTAAAACAGTTTCAATGAGCAAAGGAGCTTATTTAGTTATTGAACATACCGAAGCTTTACATGTTATAGATGTAAATAGTGGTAACCGTTCTAACAAGTCCTTAAACCAAGAAGAAACTGCTTTAGAAGTCAATTTAATTGCAGCCAGTGAAATAGCTCGTCAGTTACAGTTACGAGATATGGGCGGAATTATTGTTGTTGACTTTATAGATATGAAATCTGCTGAAAATAGACAGAAATTATATCAGCATTTAAAAGATGCAATGTCTTTAGATCGTACTAAACATAAAATTTTACCTCCAAGTAAGTTTGGTTTAGTGCAAATTACAAGACAACGTGTACGACCTGAATTAGAGATAAAAACACGTGAACCAAACCCAAATAAAAATGGAGAAGTTGAAGCTCCTATTGTGTTGTTAGACAAAATAGAAGCTGAATTAGAACGCATACTTAATAGCGGTAAAAAATATAAAGAAATCACATTAAATGTGCATCCGTTTATAGCTGCTTATTTAACAAAAGGCGTTAATTCAATCCGTTTTAAATGGTTTGTTCAACACAAAAAGTGGATTAAAATATTACCTAGAGACGCTTACCAATACTTACAATATAAATTCTATTTAAAAAAGAATAAAAACAGTAAGTAAGGCAATCTTATTATGAAATAAAAATCCCGTATCAGACGATACGGGATTTTTTTATCTCTAAAACCAAAAACCAAGGTTAAACAACCAATAATGGTCTGAGTGATCTGGTGACCATGTATATTTTAACTCTATGGGGCCTAAAAATGTTTCTACACTATACCCTACTGCATATCCAGACTTCGTATTCTTAAATAAATCTCCATCTTCAAATATATCTTCCTCTACACGTGCATAATTAGCTATGAACATCGCATAATGCTTTTTATAAACTTCATAACGAAAGTTAAACTCTGATCTTAAATAAGACTGATTATTCAATCCTCCAGTATCATATCCATACATTGGAATAAAGTTATTGATGTAATTTTGATTATAACCTCCTAAGTGGTAATCAAATATTTCAAACGATTTTTTCCCTAGTGTGTATCCTCCTTGCGAAGTGTATTGAAATGTTAACTTATCATAAAAAGTTGTTGCAAACCCTAATGTTCCTCCTAATTGAGAAAATTGATGAAAGGGCTCACTATTTTCTATTAATTTATCTAACCGATTATCTCTATCTGACCATAAAAACCACTTAAATCCTACATCTGCATAAAACCCTTTTGTAGGAAACATTTCTTTGTTGTAAGTGTCTAATTTTAAAAATGCGAAGGTGTTTACATAGTTGCTTTTATCAAAAAAATCTTCTTTTCCTTCTGTTGAAATATTTTGTGTGCTTGCATTAATATTTTTATGCTCTGCTCCTATACCTATTGCAAATTTTTTATCAAATGTTGTTTGTAGGTATAATGAAGTAGAAAAATCTCTATACCTTCCATTTATAAGGCCTGTACCATATATAAAATCACTATTAAACACGTTATACCTTGTCCTGAAACCATAACTTGGCAACAAACCATTATCAACAAAATACTCAAGATTATATCTAATTTTATCTCCTACTCCGACATCTAACGAAAATTCGTCATTTTGAAAAAGCATTTTTTTATGATTATAATTTAGTAATACTGCTGATTTATAGAGTAAATCATAATGCAAACCTAGTCGTAAATACGATTGTATTTTTTCTTCTTTAACAGTTAGCTCTAGTTTTTTTCCTTGAAAAGACTTTTCAAAATGATAGTCAATTCTTTTAAAGTTTTTGGATGCTGTTAACGTATTAATTTTTTTAGAAATCTCTTTATATGAGACACTATCTCCTTCCCGTAATTGCAGCTTCCCTAAAATGTAATTATTCGTGTAGTTTTTGTTCCCTTTTATAATAATTCTATCAACCAAAAACCTTTTCTCTTCATGTGCTATTTTAGGAAACTGCTTTTTTTTAGGTTGCATTTTTGCTATGCTATCAAAAACGACTCTATACGACTTCGCTATTTTTTCTCCCTCTGCTAGAATTTCATTCTTTACATCAAATGAAATCACGCTGTAGTCTATTACATTTGGTCTAATATAAACGTCTAGTAACTCAACCTGATCATCAGATTTCTTATACATTTGAAAGTTAATAATCTGTAACAGTAGTGATGCTATTGACACTAATTCTTCTCTTTTTAACAGCTCTCCCTGTACGCTAACACCAATAACAATATCTACACCTTTATTTTTCATAACATCAACAGGAAAGTTGTTTACAACTCCTCCATCTACTAATAACTTCCCATCAATATCTACTGGATTTAATAACGAAGGAAATGCAGCACTTGCTCTTAAAGCAAGAGGTAGTGATCCATTTTCTAAAACTTCTTCTTTTCCTGTTTCAATATTTGTCCCTATACAATAAAAAGGTATTGGGAGTTTTGAAAAATCAGTAACTTCATCAACTGGAGCTAATAATTCTGTTAAAAAGTTAAGTACATTTTGTCCTTTAGATAGACCTAAAGGTAACCCTAAATTGCCTTTTTTAATTGGTAAAGAAATAGCGTATTTCTCACCATGTTCTTTACTGAAGAAAGGTTTTTCTCTTCTAGAAACTTTATCTTGTAATAAATCGATAAAGTCAGTTTTAAGAACAGCTTCTTCAATTTGATCCGCAGTATACCCAGAAGCATACAGTCCACCAACAATGGCTCCCATACTTGTACCTCCAATATAATCTACCTGAACTCCTGCTTTTTCGAGTTCTTTTAATATACCAATATGCGCAATTCCTTTTGCTCCCCCTCCACTAAGTACCAACCCTACCTTGGGTTGATCTTGTGCCAACATAAATGCTGGTAGTAATAATAAAATTAGCAACTTTTTCATTCCCCTTTTTTTTGATAGTGTTTGTATATTTTTTGAGCCCTCGCATTTCCAACCACTTCTTTCAATTCTTCAAAAGTAGCTGCTTTTACTCTTTTGGCTGATTTAAACTTACGTAATAAATTAGTAATAGTTTGTTTTCCTATGTCAGGAATTTGTTCTAATTCAGATTGTATCGCGCTTTTACTTCGTTTATTTCTATGGAAAGTAATTCCGAAACGGTGTGCTTCATTACGCAAATACTGAATTATTTTAAGTGTTTCTGATTTTTTATCCAAATACAACGGAACTGGGTCTCCAGGATAAAAAATCTCCTCCAATCTTTTTGCAATACCTATAATAGCTATTTTACCCCTTAACTCTAAAGCATCTAAACTTTTTAACGCTGATGATAACTGTCCTTTTCCACCATCAATAACTATTAACTGTGGTAACGACTGTTCTTCTTCTAATAACCTCTTATATCTTCTATATACCACTTCTTCCATCGAAGCAAAATCATCAGGACCTTCAACTGTTTTAATATTAAAATGGCGGTAGTCTTTTTTACTTGGTTTTCCGTCTTTAAAAACCACACACGCAGCAACTGGATTTGTTCCTTGAATATTTGAGTTATCGAAACATTCAATATGGCGTGGTTCTTTTCCTAATCGTAAATCTTTTTGCATTTGCGCCATAATTCTTTTTACATGACGGTCTGGATCTACAATTTTTATTTGTTTAAACTGTTCTTGACGGTAAAACTTTGCGTTACGTTCAGACAATTCAACAATACGTTTTTTGTCTCCTAATTTTGGTATAGTAACTTTAATATCTTTACCTACATTTACTTTAAACGGAACGAAAATTTCTCTTGATAATGAATTAAAACGTTGTCGAGTTTCAATAATAAACAACTCAAGAAGCTCCTTATCTGTTTCTTCTAGTTTTTTCTTAATCTCCGTGGTATACGATTGCACAATTGAGCCATTCATTATTTTGAAAAAGTTTGCATACCCATGAGATTCATCAGAAATGATAGAAAATACGTCTACATTATTTATAGACGGGTTCACAATCGTTGATTTCGCTTGGTAATTCTGTAAAGACGCTAATTTTTCTTTGATCTTTTGCGCTTCTTCAAATCGCATATCCGCAGCAAAGTCAAGCATTATTTTTTCAAACTGTTGTAAACTCTCTTTAAAGTTCCCTTTAATTATGTTTCTGATTGCTCTAATATCCTCTAAATAACTCTCCTCCGTTTGATATCCTTCACAAGGTCCTTTACAATTTCCTAAATGATACTCTAAACAAACTTTGTATTTATCAGTATCAATTTTTTCCTGACTTAAATCGTAATTACACGTTCGTAACGGATACAACTCTTTAATCAAATCCAACAACGCATGCACCGTTCGCATATTAGTGTAAGGCCCAAAATACTCCGATCCATCTTTTACAACTCGTCGCGTAGAAAATATACGTGGAAAGCGTTCTTTTTTAATACAAATCCACGGATATGACTTATCATCTTTCAATAGCACATTGTATCGTGGTTTATATTTTTTAATCAGATTATTTTCAAGCAGCAATGCATCTGTTTCTGTATCAACCACCACATGCTCTATTCTAACAATTTTTTTTACTAAAACTCGTGTTTTTCCATTCTCATGATTCTTAGTAAAATAAGACGAAACTCGCTTCTTTAAATTCTTTGCTTTTCCAACATAAATAATCACATCCTCTTTATCAAAATATTGATAAACTCCTGGTGAATTTGGTAGCGTTTTTATTTGAAGTTCGAGTGATGTTGGCATACAACGAAAATACGATTTTATTAAAAGATATTTGTTGTAATACTGTACATTTATCCTTTTCAATTAAAAATGCAACAACCACAAGATTTTTACAATAGAGAGCTGAAAGATTTAGCTGTTCAACTTTCAAAAATAAATAGTAAAATAACCTTTATAAGAATACTCAGACTATTTATTTTTTTAGGCTTTTCTTTTGGAGTTTATTTAACCTTCTATCAACCTTATATACCTTTTATAATCGGTTCAATTGGTGTTTTACTATTTGTTTTTTTAGTTATACAGCATCATCACGTAAAAGAGAAACGCACTATACTTCAGCTTAAAAAAGATAATAATCAACTAGAAATTGATGTTCTTAATGGTCATTTTGAATTACTTCCTGAAGGAACAGAATTTACAAGTTCCACGCACTATTATAGTAATGATATTGACTTATTCGGAAATGGTTCATTTTTTCAATATATCAATAGAACTGCAACAACCAATGGTAAAAAGTTACTAGCTTCCATATTAACAAGTAATTCAATTACTTTTATTGAAGAAAAACAAAAAGCACTTAAAGAACTATCTGAAAAGATTCATTGGCGACAACATTTTACTTCTTTAGCGCATTTGGTTTCGTCAACCACTCAAGAATCCTCAGTGATTACAAAATGGTTAACCAACTATGAATCAAAACTAGCTTCTTCTTTAAAATGGGTTTCTGTGTTTTTTTCAACTATTTCAATAATTTTAATAACCTTATTGGTTTTTAATACGATTCCTTTTTCAGTTGTTTTAACTTGGTTTTTTATAGGTTTAACAATCTCAGCATTCCATATCAAAAAAACACAACATATCTACATCTCGTCGAGTAAAGCTAAAAATACTTTTAAACAGTATTATTTGCTTCTGGAACAAATTGAAGAAGAAACTTTCAATTCTGTTCTTCTAAAAGAAAAACAACAAAAAATTGCTACCAAGACGAAAAAAGCTTCTGTCATTTTTAAAGAGTTTTCTAAAATCTTAGATACTTTCGATCAACGCAATAATATTGTTATTTCTATTATTGGAAATGGTTTGTTTTTATGGGATATTACCCTTGCAATAAGAGTAGAAAAATGGATTCATTCCTATAAAGAAACTACCGATGAGTGGTTTAACGTTGTAAATTTTTTCGATGCCTATAACTCTTTTGCTAACTTCGTTTTTAATCATCCTACTTTTACCTTTCCCTCTCTTCAAAAAAAAAACAACGGTATTTTTGCTCAAAATCTTGGGCATCCACTTTTGAAATCTTCAAAAAGAGTTGACAATGATTTTACGATTTCTAAAGGACAATTTTTTATTATAACTGGTGCTAATATGGCAGGAAAAAGTACATTTTTGCGTACCGTTTCCTTATCCATAGTTATGGCAAATTGTGGGCTACCTGTATGTGCTACTAATTATAAATACACACCTATAAAATTAATTACAAGTATGCGTACATCCGACTCATTAACCGAGGATGAGTCTTATTTTTATTCAGAACTAAAACGGTTAAAATTTATTGTTGACACTATTGAAACCGATCGCTATTTTATTATTCTTGATGAAATTTTAAAAGGGACTAACAGTAAAGATAAAGCATCGGGTTCTAGAAAATTTGTTGAAAAACTTACACGTTCAAAATCTACTGGAATTATAGCTACTCATGATGTAAGTTTATGCGAATTGGCTAAAGAGTATTCTCAAATACTTAATTATTATTTTGATGCTGAAATTGTAAATAATGAATTGTTTTTCGATTATACGATAAAATCTGGAACTTGTAAAAACATGAATGCTTCTTTTCTCCTTAAGAAAATGGAAATTGTGTAACCCTTAGTTTTGAGAACGTCTGTATTATCTTTCAACAAAACCATGACAAATGACAGGAAAAATTGATTGATTAATCCTTACCTTTACGCTATGAGTACACTCATCGATAATTTTGGTAGACAAATTAGTTACGTAAGGCTAGCAGTAACTGATCGTTGTAATTTACGTTGTCAGTATTGTATGCCAGCTCAAGGAATTGATATTGTCCCTAGAAAAGAACTACTCACCTATAAAGAAATGTACCGAATAATTCGAGTACTTACTGAGTTAGGTGTAAACAAAATTCGCTTAACGGGAGGAGAGCCTTTTGTAAGAAAAGGTTTTGTCTCTTTTTTAGAAATGTTGTCTTATAATGACTTGTTAGATGATATAAATATCACAACCAACGGAGCTCTTATTTCTAAACATATCAAAACAATAGAAAACCTTAAAAAGGTAAAAACCATTAATTTAAGCATTGATAGTTTACACCCTGAAAAGTTTGCTAAAATTACTCGTAGAGATGTTTTCCCAGAAGTATATAAAACGTTTGAGTTATTAGAAAAAAGTTCGTTGAATTTGAAGTTGAATGTAGTTGTACAATCTGGATTTAATACTGATGAAATTAACGATTTTGTTCGGCTTACTAAAAATAAAAACATTGCTGTTCGTTTTATTGAAGAAATGCCTTTTAATGGAAAAGGACAACGAAACACACAAGAGATTTGGAGCTACAATAAAATTTTAAACCAGATACAATCTGAGTTTACTCCTAGCGAGCTTCCTTCGAAAAAATCATCTACTTCTAGAAACTTTTCTATAGAAAACCATAAAGGAACGATAGGAATTATTCCTGCATTCACTCGTACTATATGCAACGATTGCAATCGAATTAGAATTACCTCAACTGGAACTTTTAAGAACTGTTTGTTTGATGATGGCGTTTTTAACCTACGTGACTTTATTAGAAATGGTGCAAGCAATGAAGACTTAAAAGCCTTATTTTTATCATTAATAAAAGAAAAACCTGAAAATGGTTTTGTGGCTGAAGCAAATAGAAAAGGCAACGTAACCGAAAGTATGAGTACAATTGGAGGGTAGGCTGATGAAACAGTGGTTTAATGAGTTAATCTAGTAATAGAAGTTTCGGTATTTAATTATTAAACTATAATGCAAACTAAAGACTAAGCATTAAAAATTTAAAACTAATTAATGATTACAGTAGCAAAAGCCAAACATATAATTTTAGAAAACACTCAAGATTTCGGAATTGAAGAAATTCCTTTTTTAGAAGCTGTCGGGAGAGTTTTAAAGGAAGATATTGTTGCCGATAGAGATTTCCCTCCCTTCAACCGAGTAGCCATGGACGGAATTGCAATTAACTATCGTTTTTTTGAACACGGTATTCGTGATTTTAAAATAGAAGGAATCCAAGCTGCTGGAAGTCCACAAAAAACACTGGATAATGCAGCCAACTGTTATGAAGTAATGACAGGTGCGGTATTACCTAACAATTGTGACACGGTAATTCGGTACGAAGATGTTGAAATTAACACTCAAGTAGCAACTATTACTGTTGATGAAATTAAAGAAGGACAAAACATCCACAGAGAAGGTTCTGATAAAAGTAAAGGTACAGTTCTAATAAAAAAGAACACTATAATTTCCGCTGCTGAAATTGGAGTGTTAGCTACTGTAGGTAAAGCAACCATAAAAGTTGCCAAACAACCTAAAGTGATGATTGTTTCAACAGGTGATGAGCTAGTTGATGTAAACGAAACTCCGTTAGACCACCAAATTCGTAGAAGTAATGTATATACGTTAGTTTCCTTATTGAACAATTTAAAAATTCCAGCAGAAACAGCCCATATTACTGATGAAAAATCAATTTTAAAAGAAAAAATTGAATCGTATTTAAAACAATACGATGTACTTCTATTTAGCGGTGCTGTAAGCAAAGGAAAGTTTGATTTTCTACCTGAAGTTTTAGATGAATTGGGCGTTCAAAAATTATTCCACAGAGTTTCGCAACGACCTGGTAAACCTTTTTGGTTTGGCACCACAGACAACTGCAATGTGTTTGCTTTTCCAGGAAACCCAGTTTCAACTTTTGTGAATTGTTTGGTCTATTTTTACCCGTGGTATTTAAAATCGACAGGATTACATTCTGAAGAAAAAACAGCTGTTTTAGCTAAAAACATTACTTTTAAACCTAACTTAAGCTGTTTTATGCAAGTAAAATTAACTTCTGAAAATGGACAAGTATACGCAACACCAATACAAGGAAATGGTTCAGGCGATTTAGCTAGTTTAGTAGAAGCAGATGGCTTTATCGAACTCTCAAAAACCGAAGAAATAGAATTTAAAAAAGGAAGTGTTTTTCCGATATTAACATATCGGAGTTTTTAATTATTAATGTTTAGTTTTGAGTTAAAAATTTAAAATGAAAGAAAGTATAGTTCAAGGCAAGAGTTTTCAATTCTCTTTAAAAATAATTTCTCTGTACAAAAAACTACAACAAGAAAAAGAGTTTATAATTTCAAAACAGCTTTTAAGAAGCGGAACTTCAATAGGGGCAAATATAGAAGAAGCTTTAGCTGGTCAAAGTAAGAGAGATTTTATTTCTAAAATGTCTATTTCTTCAAAAGAAGCTAGAGAAACTAAATATTGGTTACGTTTATTAAAAGAAAGTAATTTAACAAATATTGATGTTACAGATATACTTTCGGACATTCACGAGCTAATTAGGCTATTAACAGCAATTGTAAAAACATCACAACAGAGTTTAACTAAAAATTAAAAACTCAACATTTAAAACTTATATAAAGTGAGTAATTTTTCCCACATAAACGAACAAAACCAACCTAAAATGGTGAATGTTTCTGATAAAAAAATCACGAAACGAACCGCTATTTCCAAAGCTACCATGTTTTTAGGTTCAGAAATTGTGAGTCATTTTTCTAATGATGAACTCATCACTAAAAAAGGACCTGTTTTTCAAACCGCTATCATTGCTGGAATTCAAGCAGTGAAAAAAACTTCTGATATCATCCCAATGTGCCATCCTTTGTTAATCAATGGAGTGGATATTGACATCAATATTATAGACGATGAGCATGCGGAGGTTTTTTGTAAAGTAACCATCGAAGGTAAAACAGGAGTAGAAATGGAAGCTCTTACTGGAGCTTCAGCAACTTGTTTAACTATTTATGATATGTGTAAGGCTATCAGTCAAAAAATGGTGATTCAAGAAATAAAATTAGTAGAAAAAACAGGTGGAAAATCAGATATTAAAAATGGATAAGAAACACACCAAACATACAAACCTAGTTAAAAAACATAATGATAATTTTGCTCCTAACGAAGTAGCTATTTTAGGAACTAAGTGTGGGGTTATCGCTGATTTAGTTCATAATGTTTCAAAAAGATTGTCAAACTATAACTTAGGGTATTTTGATGCTTCACATGCCAAAGATGTTAAACAAGGTGCCGTGTCTGAATACACCTTTCATCATGAAGGAAGTTTACAAATAAATACTTCTTCACCTGTAAACAAGTACGAACAACGTTTACAGTTTTATAATCATGATTTTATCTTTATTAACGGAAATCATTACCAAGGAGCGAAACAAATCTTGATTTTAGATGATGAAAAAGAGGCCTCTGTAAAAAAACGACTAGATCAATTAACAAACATCCAGTTTATAATTAAGTTAAATGAAGACTCAAGGTATTTTGATTGTTTACTAGAGCGTTTACCACATATAAAAAACATCACCAGTTACACAATTGATGAGATTGATAAAATCACTAATCACATTCACAACCTCATTAAAGAAAATATTCCTCCTGTAAAAGGCCTAGTATTAACTGGTGGAAAAAGTACCCGAATGGGTCGCGACAAATCGGAATTAGTGTATTATAAAAAACCTCAAAAAGAACACGTAAAAGAATTACTAGAAAACAACAATTTAGAGACTTTTTATTCAGTAAGAGAAGCATCAGAAAGTTTATCAGAAATTCAGGATACCTTTTTAAACTTGGGGCCTTTTGGAGGTATTTGCTCTGCTTTTCAAAAAGATCCAAACTCAGCATGGTTAGTTATGGCTACAGACGTTCCGTTTGTAAATAATGACCTTATTCAATTATTATTACAAAAAAGAAATCCTTCTAAAGTAGCCACCACAGTAAAAGGAAAAAACAAAGACTTTCCTGAGCCTTTAATCACCATTTACGAACCAAAAGCTTATGGAAAATTATTAGCTTATTTAGCGCAAGGCTATTCTTGTCCTCGTAAAATGTTAATCAATTCCGAAGTTGAAGTTATTGAAGTTGATGATAACCTTATTAGAAACATCAATACTCCTGAAGAGTTTGAACAGGCAAAAAAGGAAATCAACTCATAACTAAAAAAGCACTTAAATTCAGTTTAAGTGCTTTTTGTACCAAAGGTGGGACTCGAACCCACACGCCCTTGCGAGCATCGGATTTTGAATCCGACGTGTCTACCAATTCCACCACTTTGGCTTTTGGAGAGTGCAAATCTATAAAATATTTCATTTAAAATATCTTTTAAACTCTTAAAATAGTTTTATTTTTGCCTCGACAACAACACTAACTAAAAATATCTTTTTGTAAATGGCTACAAATCAATTAAGCCCAAAAGTCTTTGCTTGTTCACAAAGTGTTGAACTTGCAGAAGAAATCGCTAACGCATATGGAACTGAGTTAGGAAATTTAACGACAACACATTTTAGCGATGGTGAATTTCAACCAGCTTTTGAAGAATCAGTTAGAGGACGCAGAGTTTTTCTTATAGGATCTACTTTTCCTTCAACAGATAATTTAATGGAAATGTTATTAATGTGTGATGCCGCTAAGCGTGCATCAGCAAGACATATTACAGCTGTAATGCCATATTTTGGATGGGCGCGTCAAGATAGAAAAGATAAACCTCGTGTAGCCATAGGGGCCAAATTAGTTGCAAAATTATTAGAAGCAGCTGGAGCAACTAGAATCATGACCATGGATTTACATGCTGATCAAATTCAAGGATTCTTTGAAAAACCAGTAGATCATTTATTCGCTTCTACTATCTTTTTACCATACGTAGAAAGCTTAGGCTTAGATAATTTAACAATCGCATCTCCAGATATGGGAGGTTCAAAAAGAGCCTATGCATATTCTAAGTATTTAGAGAGTGATGTAGTAATTTGTTATAAACAACGCCAAAAAGCCAATGTAATTTCTCATATGGAGCTTATTGGTGAGGTAACAGGGAAGAATGTTATTCTTGTAGACGACATGATTGATACTGGAGGAACTCTTACTAAAGCTGCTGATTTAATGATGGAAAGAGGAGCAAAAAGCGTGCGTGCCATTTGTACCCACCCTATTCTTTCTGGTAATGCTTACGAAAGAATTCAAAACTCTCAATTAACTGAGCTAATTGTTTCTGATACAATTCCTTTAAAGAAGAACGTATCTAAAATAAAAGTTGTATCTTGCGCCACTTTATTCGCTGATGTGATGCATAAAGTCCAAGACAATACATCTATTAGCGATCAATTTTTAATGTAAATAAATTTAATAAACAAAGTAATGAAATCAATTACAATCAAAGGATCTCAAAGAGAAAGCGTAGGCAAAAAGGCAACTAAAGCCTTACGTAATGCTGGGCAGGTTCCTTGCGTATTATACGGAGGAGACAAACCAGTGCACTTTTCAGCTGACGAAAAATCGTTCAAGCCATTAGTATATACTCCAGACGTATTTACTGCTACGATTGAATTAGATGGTGTATCATACAATGCTGTATTACAAGATATACAGTTCCACCCAGTACATGATAGCATTTTACACGTAGACTTCTACCAATTATTTGAAGATAAAGCTGTAACAATGGATATTCCTGTTCGTTTAGTAGGAGTTTCTAAAGGAGTTATGGTAGGTGGTGCTTTACGTCACAACTTACGTAAGTTAAAAGTAAAAGCTTTACCAGCTAATTTACCAGATTATATCGAAGCTGATATTACTGAATTAGAAATTGGTAATAAATTATATGTTACTGAATTAAAGAATGATGAATATACATTCTTACACCCAGACAACACAGTAGTTGCTCAAGTTCGTATGTCTCGTAATGCCGCTAAAGCAGCATCTGAAACTGAAGAAGCTTAGAAAGCTAAACTATTATCATACAAAAGCGTTACCATGTGTAGCGCTTTTTTTATTTTTGGTGTATGGTTTTTACAACTTTTTTGAAAAGATTATTTGGTTTTTCTACAAAACAATTAACAGAGAAAGAAGACAATTCAATGAAGAAATTTTTAATTGTAGGTTTAGGTAATATTGGTGAAAAATATGCCAACACACGCCATAATATTGGCTTTAAAATCGCAGATGCTTTCGTAAAAGAACACGAAGGTTCTTTTGAAACTGAAAAATTAGGAGATATTGCTAAACTTAAAATAAAAGGTAAGACTGTTATTGTATTAAAACCAAATACCTATATGAATTTAAGTGGTAAAGCGGTAAAGTATTGGATGCAGAAAGAAAATATTCAAGTTGAAAACTTATTAGTGATTACCGATGATTTAAACATCGATTTCGGAAAGCTACGTATTAAAGGCAAAGGAAGCTCTGGTGGTCATAACGGATTAAAAGACATTCAAGATAAATTTAACACTGGCGCATATCCTCGTTTTCGCTTTGGTGTTGGTTCTGAATACAGAAAGGGTCGTCAAGTAGACTATGTTTTAGGAGAATGGGATTCTGATGAAGAAAGTGCTATGATTGAGCGTATACCAACATCTGTAAACGCTGTTACCTCGTTTATTTCTGCCGGTTTAGCTAATACCATGAATGAATTTAACGGAAAGTAATTAACTAGCCTTAAAACTCCTTGAAAGCGGCAAAGTTTTCCTTTTAAACTATTGCATTGGCTCTTTTAGCTATTATCCGAAGCAAACCATTCTGCAAAACTTGTTTCGGTTTCTTGCAGTTTAATCGCGTGTAATTTGATATTTTCTGGCAAACGGCTTTTAATTTTTTTAGCAAAATCAATCACCATCATTTCACTTGTTGGTTGATAATCTACTAAAATCACATGGTGTCCTCGATCTTTAAGTTCTTTTGCCAACTCAATATGTGGGGTGTTTTTATTAAATACAGTAGCGTGGTCGAACACATCGACAATTTCTTCTTTTACGATCTTCTTTAAATCGCCAAAATCAATCACCATACCGTACTTTACATTTGATGCATCAGTAATTGGTTGTCCAATTACAGTAACAGAAAGCTTGTAACTATGTCCGTGAACATTTTTACACTTTCCGTCATAACCATACAGCGCATGGCCAGTTTCAAAAGTGAACTGTTTGGTAATTCGAATCTTACTCATAAATTTTCTATTTATAAAGAAGCGATAAAATAACCTTTATAAAGGTTATTTCTCTACGTTTGTTGTGGTGACTCTTATTTTCTTTTAAACCTTTTGTTTGCTCTATATTTATTAAAGAAATAAATAACTGCAACACCTGCTGCTAAAATAGCGAAGAAAGAATTTCCCATTTTAATGCTTGTTTTATTCGCCAAAAGTACGAATTTGATTTCAATTTATTGCTTTTTCATTAAACTCGTAATCACAATTATTATAAAAAGTACATTCTATAATTTAACATAATTTTTGTCTTAAACTAACAAACATTAAAATAAGATTATATTTAACTTTAATGTATGAAAAACACAACACAAGTAGAGCGATTTAATAAGTTGTTAGATTTTTTAGAAGAGCGTTTTAAAACATCAATTGATATACATGAAATAGAAGATATTTCCTTTTATTCCTATCGAAATATTAATAGAATATTTTTAGCGTTACAGCATGAAACTATTGGTCAGTTTCTTAAAAGAAGAAAACTAGAAAAAGCGGCAGAGTATTTAAAGTTTTCAGATAATGAAATTTCAGATATTGCCTTAGAAATTGGATATAGTGATGTAGCTGCTTTTAGTAAAGCTTTTAAAAAGTACTTTCACTGCACACCATCTAGATTTAGAAGCTCTTATACGCTGCAACAAAAAATCACAAATCAAATTTTAGAAAAATCTAATGAAAAAAATGAATCTTTATTAAAGTTTGAAATTGAAACTCTACCTACATTTCAAATGCTTTATTTACAATATCAAGGAACTTATGAAAATGTAAAAGGTATTGAGAAAACCTGGAAACAACTTTTAAAATATGCTGATAAACATAATTTATTAACTGATAAAACTATTGTTCTTGGTGAAGTTTTGGATGACGATGAAATAACGGAATCTATTAATTGTAGGTATAATGCAGGAATTATACTTACAGAAGCACAAAAAATTGAAGTTGAAGGTACGTTTAAAGTTAAAGAAGTTACTTCTCAAAAATATGCCAAATTTATTCATAAAGGAAGTCATAAAAGCTGTTTTGAAACATACAATACAATTTACGCACATTGGATATATGAAGTTCAATTAGAGTTTGCTGACGCACCAACCTTAGAATTTTATTTAAACGATGAGGAAAATACTTCTCAAGAAGAATTAATTACAGAAATCTACATTCCTGTAATTTAATCGAACACCTATAAACAGAAATTAATGTTCTTTCTTTGACCCTTATACTAAGGTCATTTTTGTCCTAAATAGACAAACACTCCTACATTACCCAGACTATTTTTGTGTTGTGAATTAAACAAATATGAACACATGAAAGATTACAAATTACACAAATATTGGTATTTAGGTTTTTTTGGTTTTGTCGGTATATATTACATTCCTTATATAATTGACTTTTTTCAAGGAAACAATTCTCCTTGGGTATTAACAAACCTATTGTGGTTTTTATGGTTCTCTTATTTTATTCCTGAATATATAACTAAAAAAGAAAGATAAAAATGAGTTTTGCCAAATTAATATCATTATTTGAAGAGTCTAATATTATGTTGTATATAGGTTATTTTTTCCTATTTAATACAAGCTTAATTATCATTGAATTGTTAGTCGATTTTATTATTAGAAAAAAAAGACATTGGAAAGACACCTTTGCAAATATTAGTATCTTTTTCTTGAATCAACTTATTGAAAAAACAATTATAGGATCTATTGGTGTAATCTTTTTAATGCCTTTTCATTGGATAACACCTTTATCAATACCTATGAATACTTTTACTTGGATATTCGCTTTTTTCGTTGCTGATTTTACCTATTATTGGATGCATCGTTTAGAGCATGAACATCGAATATTATGGGCTAGTCATAGTGTTCATCATTCATCTGAAGATTATAATCTTACCATTTCAATGCGTTTAAGTATTGTAGAGGGTTTATTTGAATGGATTTTCTTAATTCCAATGGTTTTAGTTGGTTTTTCTCCATTTCAAGCTGTTGTCGGATTGGTTCTAGTAGCTCAATTTCAAACATGGATTCATACAGAATATATTGGCAAATTAGGCTGGTTAGATGAAGTGTTTAATACTCCTTCAGTACATAGAGTTCATCATGGTTCTAACAACAAGTATTTAGATAAAAATTATGGTGGTTTTTTAATTATTTGGGATAAGATTTTCGGTACATTTCAAAGGGAGGAAGAAAAAGTAATTTATGGACTAACCAAAAACATTAAAACCAACAACCCTATTAAAATAAATTTTATTGAATATAAAAACATATGGCAAGATGTTAAAAAGTGTAAAACCTTAAAACATAAACTGAAAATTACTTTTGGTAATCTAATATGGAAGCCAGATTATTTTTATGAAAAAAAGAGTTAATTTCTTAGCTCTTGAATTTTTCTAATGCTTTTTTTGTAAAATCTGATAACACAAGCTTACCAGAAGTTTCAGCTCGTTCAATTAATAACTCTTCCCAATGTTCAGTACCTTTCCACAAAGCTTTTTTCATTTCAGCTAACGCTTCTGGATTATATGAAGCTAGTTTTTCTGATAAAATCTCAACTTCTTTATCTAATTCATTTTGCGTTTCAAAAACACGGGCGTACAAACCTTTTTCTTTTGCCCAGTATGCATTTTTCCAGCTGGTAGCATCTAAGGTTAATTCTGCTAATCCACTAACGCTTATTTTGCGTTCTACGGCAGGTGCAATTACAAACGGACCAATACCTATCGTAAATTCAGAAAGTTTAATAGAGGCATGTTCTGTAGCTAATACATAGTCGCAAGCAGCAGCTAATCCAACTCCGCCTCCAACTGTTTTTCCTTGTACACGACCTACAATTAGTTTCGAACAACGACGCATAGCGTTAATAACATTGGCAAATCCTGAGAAAAAAGCTTTTCCATCTTCTAAATTGTCAATCGCTACCAATTCATCAAAAGAAGCTCCGGCACAAAAAGCACGATCTCCTTCCGATTTTAATACAATTACTGAAACCTCATCATTTGCAGATAATTTATCAAACTCATTGGTTAAACGCTCTAATAATACGCTTGGAAAAGAATTACTTGCTGGATGCCCAAACTCAACCGTTGCTATATTATATTCAATGTTTGTATATAAACTTCCGCTTTCTCTAGTTGTTGTAGTCATTTGTTTTTCGTTTGTTCAAAATTACATTTTTTGAGCAAGCGGTAAAAACTTTCTTCTAAACTTTATAATTAAAGGAGTTCCTCTAGCTATCATCCATAAGAAAAAAGCAATCCAAATGGCATACAGTTTATAATCTAACGAATCAAAAAATAACAAGGTAGGTATAAACACAAATCCTGTTGCTAGTAATAAGACATTTCGCAGGTATTTCATTTCTCCCATTCCTTTAAACATTCCGTCATAAATAAAGGCAACAGAACATACGGGCTGCATCAATAAGATTATCCAAAACACATCATAAAACTGCTGTAAAACCTCAGGTTCTTTCGTGAATACTTTTCCTATAAATTGATACAAAACAAATCCGACAACGGCTAGCAATAACCCAAAAAGAAAACCATACGTAATTAATCTATTTCCCAACCTAACTAGCGTTTTATATGCTTTTGCTCCTAATAATTTTCCTGACAACATATTTCCTGCGGAAGAATAGCCGTCAATCATAAAAGCGCCCATAAGCCATAAATTGAATCCGATGGTATAAGCTGCAATGTAAGCATCTCCATAGTCAGTAGCATAAGAAGTTCCAAAGTACAATGCAACATTTAGTGCTATCGTTCTTACGAAAAGATTCAACACCATTACTATGAATTTTGGAATTTCAGTATTAAATGGCAAGCTGAATTTTAACGAAATATCCGTCTTTTTTAATAATAATATTGCAGAAATTATTGCCATCGTAACTTGTGCAACAACACTTGCATAGGCAGCCCCTTGAATATGCATAGCTGGAACAAAACCTTCTACTCCGTAAACCAAAACGACATCTAGTGCGATATTAATAAGCGTTCCGATGAGTGCAATTACCATCGGATAATAGGTGTTTTGTAAACCTCTAAATGTACCAAAAACAGCGATGGTAAAAAGCGTAAACGGAAACCCAAAAACACGGATTTTATAATACTCAACAGAATAGTCTAAAATGGTTCCTGAAGCATTATATAATTCAAAAATTTCTTTAGCAAAAGGATAACTGATTCCTAAAATAAGAGCACTTACGCCTAATACAATAACAATAGCTTGTGCGGGTAAGTTTTTAATTTCATCAAGTTTATTGGCACCTAAATATTGTGAAACGATAGAAGAAATTCCGCTACGTGTTTGTCCAAACACCCAAATTAGCATCGATAAAAAAGCCCCTACAATACCAATTGCTGCAATACTTTCAGTAGCGTTGTACTCTATATTGCCTACAATAGCTAAATCTGTAGTAGAAAGTAAAGGTTCTGCCACTCCTGCAATTAGTGCAGGCATTGCTAGTTTGTTTATATGTTTAAAACTAATATCATGATTCATCATACAAAGATCAAAAATAATACTATTCAGTATTGATTTTATAACTTTGATAATACTTATTTTTGATTAATGAATAGTATTTTATGATTGACCTAATTGGCTGTGTTTCTGAAATTATTTTAGACATTCAGGAATTTTTATTTCGAAAGAAAAAGAGAAAACAACGCGCTTATGAAAAAAAGCATAGTCTTCCTAAAAAGAGAATGATTTCTCCTTACCAAAGGCTAGGTATAGTTCTTTTAATAACCGTAGTTATAGCTTCAGGTTTACTTATTCTTTTTATAAATAGTTTTTCTTTAAAAAATAAAGACTTAGAAAAAATACAACAAATTTCCCTCCTACTCGAACAAGAAAAATCTACTTTAGGAACTTATCCTGACAAATTACAAGGAATCACAAGAAATAATCCTTTGTACCAAAACTTATTAGTTGACTTTTGGGATACTCCTTTTTATTATAAAAAAGTTGACGAAAACACTTTTATATTAATCTCTTTAGGAAAAGATAAAACACTACATACCAAAGACGATGTTAAGTAACCTTACTTCTTCGTCAACATTCGTTTAATTTCATTCAGCTTCATTAAGGCTTCAATAGGTGTTAACGTATCGATATTTGTGGTTAAAATTTCTTCTCGAATATCTTCTAGCAACGGATCATCTAACTGAAAAAAGCTCATTTGCATATCTTCATGCTGTGCTTCTTTCAAGGTTTCTTTAACCTCTTTGTGCGAATGTGAGTTCTCTAATTCTTTTAGAATTTTGTTTGCTCTATGTATCACCATACTTGGCATTCCTGCCAATTTTGCTACATGAATACCAAAACTATGATCACTTCCACCTTTTACCAATTTACGCAAGAAAATAATGCTATTATCTAACTCTTTAACCGATACATTAAAATTCTTAATACGCTCAAACGTCGAAGTCATTTCATTCAGCTCATGATAGTGTGTTGCAAACAACGTTTTTGCTTTCGAAGGATGTTCGTGTAAATACTCCGAAATCGCCCAAGCAATTGAAATTCCGTCATAGGTAGACGTTCCTCTTCCAATTTCATCTAACAATACCAAACTACGCTCAGAAATGTTATTTAAAATCGATGCCGTTTCGTTCATTTCTACCATAAACGTAGATTCCCCCATCGAAATATTATCGCTAGCTCCTACTCTGGTAAAAATCTTATCCACCATTCCAATACGAGCATTTTGAGCAGGAACATAACTTCCCATTTGTGCTAACAACACAATCAAGGCTGTTTGACGTAAAATTGCTGATTTACCAGACATATTCGGACCTGTAATCATAATAATTTGTTGCTGATTACGGTTCAAGACAACATCATTAGCTATGTATTCTTCACCTATAGGTAATTGCTTTTCAATAACAGAGTGGCGACCGTTTTTAATTTCAATTTCGGTGCTATCATCCATTAACGGACGTACATAATTATTCTCGGTAGCCAAGGTTGCAAAAGATTGTAAAACATCAATCTTCGCCACGTTCTGTGCATTTTGTTGTACAGGTTGTACAAACCCGATGATATACTGCACTAATTTGGCAAAAATCTCAGTTTCTAACTGCTGAATTTTCTCTTCTGCTCCTAAAATTTTTGCTTCGTATTCTTTTAATTCTTCAGTAATATAACGCTCTGCATTCACCAAGGTTTGCTTACGAATCCACTCTTCTGGGACTTTGTCTTTATGGGTATTTCTAACTTCAATATAGTATCCAAATACGTTATTAAAGGCTATTTTTAAACTCGGAATTCCAGTACGCTCTGTTTCTCTAGCTAACATGGTATCTAAATACTCCTTTCCAGAATTTGAAATACTACGTAATTCATCCAACTCTTCAGAAACTCCGCTGGCAATAGCATTTCCTTTGTTTATATTTACAGGAGCTTCTTCTAATACCGTTTCCGTAATTTTATCAATTAATTCATCACACTTATTAATTTTTTCTCCTAATAACCTAACGGCAGCGTTTTCGCTGCTTTCTGCGGAAATCTTTATCGGAAGAATTGCTTTTAACGAGTTTTTCAACAAAATCACTTCTCTAGGAGATACTTTACCTGTTGCAACCTTTGAAATGAGTCGTTCGATATCAGAAATTTGTTTTAGTTGATAGGTTACTATTTCAGAAAAGGCATCGTCATCAATTAAAAACTTTACTAATTCATGTCGCTGTTGAATTTGGACTAAATCTTTTAACGGAAGCGCTAACCAACGTTTTAATAAACGTCCTCCCATGGGAGAAATCGTTTTATCAATTACATCCAATAACGAGACAGAATTCACCGAGTTTCCTCCGTATAATTCTAAGTTTTTAACCGTAAAACGATCCATCCATACATACTTATCTTCCGCAATTCTGCTAATAGATTGTATGTGTTCTATTTTGTTATGTTGTGTTTCAGATAAATAGTACATCGCTGCACCTCCAGCTACAATTCCGTATTCTAACTCTTCAACACCAAATCCTTTTAACGTTTTTACCTTAAAGTGATTTCGTAATAGTTCATCACCATAATCTTTTTGAAACACCCAATCATCTAAATAAAAAGCATGGAACCGATTGGTAAATACTTCTAAAAATCGTTGTTTGTATTTCTTTTCAACCAAAACTTCACTCGGTGTAAAGTTTTGTAAGAGCTTATCTATATATTCTTCATTTCCTTGTGCGATAAGAAACTCTCCTGTTGATACATCTAAAAATGAAACTCCCAATAGTTTTTTCCCAAAATGAACTGCCGCTAAAAAGTTGTTTGATTTTGATTGTAGCACTTCATCATTCAACGCAACACCAGGAGTTACCAACTCCGTAACCCCACGTTTCACAATCTTTTTGGTCATTTTTGGATCTTCTAACTGATCACAAATAGCAACACGCAGCCCTGATTTTACTAACTTGGGCAAATAAGTATTTAAAGAATGGTGCGGAAAACCTGCCAATGCGGTTTCACTCTCACTACCACTTCCTCTTTTGGTTAAAATAATTCCTAAAACTTTGGATGCTTTTATAGCATCTTCTCCAAAGGTTTCATAAAAATCGCCTACTCTAAATAACAACATAGCGTCCGGATATTTTGCTTTAATTCCGTTATACTGTTGCATTAATGGAGTTACCTTTTTTGCCTTTGTTTTTGCCAAGTTTCTAGATTTTTTGGGTTAGTTTTGCGAAGATAGAAAAAAGTCTTTAGTCATTAGCAAAGTACCAAAATCTACAAGGTAAAAATGAGAAAATTAAAAAACAGCGAACTAGGCAGGAAAACAGTTGAGGAATTTAAGCAAACGAATAAAACCCCCATTATTGTAGTCTTGGATAATATTCGTAGTTTAAACAATGTTGGTTCGGTATTTAGAACTTCAGATGCTTTTTTAATTGAAAAAATTTACCTGTGTGGTATTACCGCTACACCTCCTAATAAAGAAATTCATAAAACCGCTTTAGGAGCCACCGAGTCGGTAGATTGGGAGTATGTAGAAAATACTATTGATTTAGTTAAAAAACTGCAAGCAGAAAACATAAAAGTATTATCCATTGAACAAGCAGAAAATAGTACGATGTTAAATACTTTTACTCCTAAAACCAGTCAGAAATACGCAGTAGTATTTGGTAATGAAGTAAAAGGTGTACAACAAGAAGTGGTGTCTGCTTCTGATATTTGTATTGAAATTCCGCAATTAGGAACCAAACATTCGTTGAATATTTCTGTAAGCTGTGGTGTGGTTTTATGGGATTTGTTTACTAAGATAAGAAACTAATAACTTGTTATTAGGAATGAAGCACGAACGAAATAATCTTAACGTTTAGAACTCAAAAGTAAATTTCTTACCGGCTAACTAACAGATTGCTTCACTTTAGCCTGTCTTGAACGACAGCCGAAAGGTTTGTAATGGCACTTATACAGTGTTATCTCTTTTCAAAAACAAACAAAAAATATTAGAAAATCTATTACTTTCTTGTTCCTTCTCAAAAAACCTGTTATTTTAGGGACTTGATTACCCCCACCCCCAAGTATTATTTTTTTAATTAAAAACCCTATTTAACATGGAAAACAAGTACTTAAAAGAAACAGCAATGAGTTTAAACCCTGGTGGAGATACAGGCGGAGAAAATGACTTAACTGAAGGAGGCAATGACACTGGTGGAGCAACAGGAAGTGACGGAGGTGATTAGAGCCAAAAAATTACATTTGGTACACAACATAAGTCTAAAAACCATTACTTTTGAAAAAGTAATGGTTTTATCTTATAACTATATTATCAAAAACTTCTTTTACATTATTCTATTTTGTTCTTCCTTTGTGTTTTCTCAGGAAAATAAGGGTTATTTTTCTAGAAGAGATACATTAATAGAATCAGGAAGGAAGGCATTTTTTGATAAAAACCTTACATTATTAAATACAATCACCTTACAAGTTGATTCTTTGTACAAAGAATCAAATGATTCTATTTTATTAGCAAAGTTTTATCATTTTAAGGCCTTACAAAGTAAACTTACTTATACTAACGATAGTGCCTTTTACTATTACCATCTTTCTAAAGATGTTTCAAAACAATTAAATGATTCTTTAGCTGTCGGAAGGCGTTTATTAAGTTTAGCTATTTTACAAAAAGAAGCTAAAGATTTTTTAGGAAGTGAAATAAGTTTAATTGAAGCTTTACAATACTTAGAACCTATCAATTCTGTTATTTATTTAGAAAGTGTTTATAATAATTTAGGAATTGTTTCAGAAGAATTAAAACAACAAAATGAAGCTTTATCATATTATAACAAAGCATTAACTTATAATAAAATAAACAGAAAAAACACTGGTTATTTATACATTATTAATAATTTGGGTTTTTTTTATCAAAGTAAAGGACAGTATAAAAAAGCTATTTCTCTTTTTAAAAAAGGATTATCAAAAGATAGTATTAAAGAAAAGTATCCAATACAATACGCTTTGTTATTAGAAAATTTAGCTGCTAGTAATTTTTTATTAGGTAAAAAAGAAAATGTACTGAAGCAATATAATGAAGTTCTGAGCATACGGGAAGGAGAAAAAGATTTTTCGCAATTAAGCACAACCCATATAAACTTGGCAGATTATTACAAAAACATTAACCAAACTAATAAAGCTCTATTTCATGCTAATGAAGCTTTAAAATATGCCAAACAAACTCAGAATAATAAACGTTGGTTAGAGTCTTTAGTAAAACTTTCAGGCTTAACAACAGGTGAACAATCAAAACAATATTTAGATGAATATATAGCCCTTAGTGACAGCTTGTTTCAAAACGAACGTACATTAAAAAATCAATTTGCTAAAATCAGATACGAAACTGGTAAAAAAGAGAAAGAAAACACCGTTTTAAAAACCGAAAACGAAAAAAAACAAGCTGAAATAGTATATCATAAACAACAAAAAACTATTGGTTGGTTATTGTTTGTACTTAGCTTTTTATTATTTGGGGTAAGTATCTTGTTTTATTTTAACAGAAAAAGAAAGTTGTTATATCAAGCCCAGTTAGAAAGAATACAGGCAAGAGAACATGAACGTAAACAAATAGCCAAATCCTTGCATGATGAAGTTGCAGGTGACTTGCGTTTACTACATCGTAAATTAGAAAAATCTAATTTAGTTGACGAAGCCAAAAGACTAGATGCAGTTAAGGAAAATGTTCGCAACCTATCACACCAATTAAGTAGTATCAGCTTTAAAAAAGTTTCGTTTAGGGATCAAATTATCAATTTAGTAAGCGATTATTATGATCTTAATTTTAAAATTAAGGTCAACGGATTACAAAATCACGATTGGTTAGCGGTTGATAATTCCATAAAGCGTTTATTATACCTAAGTGCTAGGGAAAGTATACAAAACTGCAAAAAACACGCAAAAGCAAGTAAGGTTACTATCAATTTTTCTGTACATAAAAAATACGTACATTTGGGTATTATTGATGATGGTATTGGTTTTGATACCACCACTAGTAAAAAAGGAATTGGTTTACAAAACCTACAAGAACGCATTGAAGAGTTAAACGGAATGTTAACTATTAATAGCGAAGTAGGTAAAGGAACCCAAACCAGTATTCAAATACCCTTAAATGGCTGGACAAACAAAAATACTTTTAGTTGATGACCATCAGTTGATTCTTGAAGGAATTCTTTCGTATTTGAAAGGTATAGATGGTTTAGAAATTGAAACGGCAAATTCGTGTGACGAAGCATTTTCTTTAATAAAATCAAGTTTAAGCAAAAACCCTTTTCATATTGTTTTTACCGATTTGAGTTTTGACAATCAAAACCAAAACGTTG
This sequence comes from Tenacibaculum sp. SDUM215027, assembly GCF_050566205.1. Taxonomy (NCBI): domain Bacteria; kingdom Pseudomonadati; phylum Bacteroidota; class Flavobacteriia; order Flavobacteriales; family Flavobacteriaceae; genus Tenacibaculum; species Tenacibaculum sp. SDUM215027. Next base: position 658,503 of record NZ_JBNXUE010000001.1, on the reverse strand, counting down.
TTTTAGATGGAGGCGAGTCTTTTATAAAGTCTATCCTTAAAGAAAAAATTCCTATTAAAGTAGGGGTAATTACAGGACACTCTGAAACAAACAGAATTTTTAATGTAATACACAATTTAAATCCTTCTGCTTATATTTTAAAAGGAAAGTGTAGCACCGACGAATTAACCTTTGCTATTCAAAAAATGTTAAAAGGAGAGGTATACTACACGCATGAAATTCATCAAAAACTCTTAAAAAGAGCCTTAGTTGAAATACAAATGGATGACATTGCTATTCAAATTTTAAAAGAGCTTCCTAGACATGCTAAAATTTCTAATTTAGAAGGCTTAATTAAAAAAGGCGATGGTTCGTTAATAAAAGTCCGTTCCATAGAAAGCAAACTATCTAAGCTAAGAACTGACTTACAAGCCAATAACAATACAGATCTGGTATTAAAAGCAAAAGAATTAGGAATTATAGATTAGTTTCTTTTGCGGAAATACGCATTTATTTTTACGGTTATCCCTTTTCACACATTAGAGGTAAAGAATACTTTTGCAAAAGAATTCAAAACCATTGTTGGGAAGAATCTTGAAAAGAGAGAGAAATATAAAAAAGCCTTTAGATATCTAAAGGCTTTTTTGTTGGAAAACAATTTCTTTTTGGGTGGTTTGCGGAAAACCACACTTTTTTTTGCGGAAATACCCTTTTTTAACCTTTAATCTCTCCATACATTTGTAACATCTTCTTTTCAAGATTAATTGAAAAAAGACATTTAAGGGGAATAATAAACCTTCTAGAAATTCTAGAAGGTTTTTTTATGCTCTTTCGGAAAATTACACTTTTAACTTCGGAAATCCCATTTTACACCTCTGATTATCAGCGTATATTTGAAATGTTCATTCTTTAATGACAATTAATTTAAGGGGAATTAAATTATTTTAAAATGGGAAAATTACTATTACGCAAGACGAGCAAAGGCTTAAACACTTTACTTTCAGTTTTAGCTGAATTTGGTAAAGGAGCTGGATATGCTTTGAGACACTAAAAGTTAACTAACCAAACTTAAACGTGTAAACCTTCTAGAATTTCTAGAAGGTTTTTTTTATTACCATAACTAAAATTGTAAATTAGGCGTCCAATCATTTTATACCTAAATGACTCAAAAATATATTATTGCTTTAGACCAAGGAACAACTAGTTGTCGTACAGTAATTCTGAATAAAGAAGAAGAAATAATTGCAAAAACTCAAGAAGAGTTTCAACAAATATTCCCTCAATCTGGTTGGGTAGAACACGATGCCAATGAAATTTTACAAACTCAGTTAAATACCTTGCAACAAGCCATTAAAAAAGCTAAAATTTCATCTTCAGAAATTGCAGGAATAGGCATTACCAATCAACGTGAAACCACCGTTGTTTGGAATAAAAATACCGGAACCCCCATATATAATGCTATTGTTTGGCAAGACAAAAGAACAGCTGATACTTGTGAGTTACTCAAAGAAACAGGACTTGAAAACTATGTTCGTAAAACTACCGGATTGGTAATTGATAGTTATTTTTCTGCTACCAAAATTCATTGGATATTAAATAATGTAGAAGGAGCTCAAGATGAAGCTGAAAAAGGAAACTTGTTGTTTGGTACAATTGATACATGGCTCTTATGGAACTTAACTAACGGTAAAGTTCACGCTACCGATTACAGCAATGCATCACGTACTATGTTGTACGATATAAAAAACTTGTGTTGGGATAAAACTTTAGCAAAAGAGTTAAACATTCCAACCTCAATGTTACCTGAAGTAAAACCTTCTTCTTATCATTTTGGGAATTATGAATTAAACGGGGTTCAAATTCCAATTGCAGGTATTGCAGGAGATCAACAATCTGCCTTATTTGGACAAGCTTGCTTTAAAAAAGGGGAAGCTAAAAACACTTATGGAACAGGATGCTTTATGTTGATGAACACAGGTGAAAACTTAGAATACTCTGAAAACGGTTTAATTTCTACTATTGCTTGGGGAATTAACAACAAAGTGTATTATGCTCTCGAAGGAAGTGTTTTCGTTGCTGGTTCTGCAATTCAATGGTTACGTGATGGACTACAAATTATCAATAACGCAGAAGAAAGTGAGCTTTTTGCTGAAAAAGTTACTGAAGAAAACCCTGTGTATGTAGTTCCTGCCTTTGCTGGCTTAGGCGCTCCATATTGGGACATGTATGCCAGAGGTGCTGTTTTTGGTTTGACACGTGATACTGGAAAAAACCACTTAATAAAAGCTACTTTGCAATCATTAGCTTATCAAACCAAAGATATTTTAGATGTGATGCAAAAAGACAGCATGTTACAGCTCTCATCTTTAAAAGTAGATGGTGGAGCCTGTGTTAATAATTTACTCATGCAGTTTCAAGCAGATATCTTAAATGTGAATGTAGAACGTCCTGAAGAAATTGAAACTACCGTAATGGGAGCAGCTTACTTAGCTGGGTTTTGTGTTGGGTTTTGGCAACAAAATGAAATTATAAACAAAAGAAAAATAGATAAAACGTTTACACCTTCCTTCTCTAAAGAAAAAAGAGAAAAACTATACCGTACTTGGCAAAAAGCTGTTGAACGTACTAAAGATTGGATTGACTAAAAATAAAGAATTATGGCAAAATTTTACGACAAAATAACAACTCGAATTCAAAAATTTATTGAAGCCCAAAAAATGTTTTTTGTTGCTACAGCAGCAAAAGAAGGAAGAATTAATCTTTCACCAAAAGGAATGGATAGTTTTAGGGTACTTAATGAAAATACAGTTGCTTGGTTAAGCGTAACAGGTAGTGGAAACGAAACCTCAGCGCATTTATTAGCTAACAACCGAATAACCATTATGTTTTGTGCTTTTGAAGGTGCCCCAAACATACTTCGATTATACGGTAAAGCCGAAGAAGTTCTTCCAAATCATGATAAATGGAATAATTATGCTGATTTGTTCCCTAAACTTCCTGGTACTCGTCAAATATTTATTGTTTCTATAGAAAGTGTACAAACCTCTTGCGGAATGTCAATTCCTTTTTATGAATACCAAGGAGAACGAAATCAATTAAACGATTGGGCTACTGAAAAAGGTGAAGAAGGCATTGAACAATATTGGAACGACAGAAATCAAACCAATATTGATGGATTGGATACTTTATTAAAAGAATAAATAATTTGATCGTTTTAAAACTAATACATTAATTATATACACTACAAAACAATTATTACACTATGAAAAAAAAAAGCCACTTATATTCCGTAATTTTCCTTACTCTATTTTTCATGTCTTGTACAAAAGAGAGTCCAAAAATAGTTGAAGAACCTTCAGGGGATATATTATTTTTTGATGATTTTGAAAAAGGTGACTTATCTCAAACGGAAAACAATGTTAGCTATGGTAGTAGTACCTATTCATCTGTTTCTAATGAAGTAAAAAAGGATGGAGAGTACTCTCTTGAGTTTTACTATAAAGGCGGATTACCAGGAGAAGACGCTTTTTCTGAGCAAAGAATATCCTATCCAAATACTGGAGAGTTATGGATAAAGTATGACCTTTACATCCCTAATAATTATACTCATCGTAAAGAAAACTCAGCTAGCAACAATAAATTTTTAGCTGTTTATAAAAATGATTATCGATCTCCAGGTTTTCAGGTGAATTGGTCATTATCTCCAAATAATACAGGAGGTTCCAATCTAACCCTACATAGATATAGAAATGGAACCGAGCAACCGAGCATATCACCTTCAGGAGACTTAGGAACTAATTTTATTACCGAAAACGATCATGGAAAGTGGATTCATATTATGGCTAGGGTTAAAGCTCCTAGCAGTGAAAAAGCTACTGATGGAGTGATGCAACTATGGAAAAATAATGTTCTGGTTTGTGATGAAACAGCACTTAACATGTATGGTGGTATTGATGAAAACTTTATGAACGAAATGTATTTAATGGGCTGGTCAAACTCTGGATACTTAGAGGATACTGTTTTTTATATTGATAATCTATCTTTAAATTACTCTGCATTTTAATATTAGGATACTTATAACATTCGCAAATTGAATAATACTAGAGTGATAGAGTAGAAACCAAACTAGTATTGACGGTTTCGACACTGCATTAAAAGAGGTAACATCTTCCTAATCTATTTTATAAAATCTCATCATTTTTTCAAAACCCTGATAAAAATCATGTTTTAACTTAAACTATGCTTGTATTTTTGAGACAATAAAGTATAAGAAGAAATGGTACAATTAATGAACATCCCAATGGTATCTTGGACAAACGGAACCATTATGATGGTTATTTTCGGTTTGGTTTGTATAGGTTTAGTAGCCGCTCTCTTGATTCTTGTTAATGGTGGCAAGAAGAAAGAGTAGTTAAATTTTAGTTTTAATAGTTGATGGAAGAAGTACTCTTTAATAATGTGTTAGTGGTTTAACGTTTGAGTGCTTCTTCTTCTTTTTATTTGAATGCGTTTAATCCTGTGATATCTAATCCTGTGATTAATAAATGAACATCGTGTGTTCCTTCATAGGTTATTACACTTTCTAAGTTCATTGCATGCCTCATAATTGAGTATTCTCCAGAAATTCCCATTGCCCCTAGTACCTGTCTTGCTTCACGTGCTATTTTTAATGCCATGTCCACATTATTTCGCTTCGCCATAGATATTTGAGCAGATGTTGCGCGTCCTTCATTTTTTAAAACACCTAAACGCCATGTTAATAACTGAGCTTTAGTAATTTCAGTAATCATTTCAGCTAACTTTTTTTGTTGTAACTGAAATTGCCCTATTGGTTTACCAAACTGTGTACGTTCTTTTGCATAGCGTAGTGCCGTATCGTAACAATCCATCGCAGCGCCAATAGCGCCCCAAGCAATACCGTATCGAGCAGCATCAAGGCACAGTAACGGTGCTCCTAATCCTGATTTGTTTGGTAATATATTTTCTTTAGGAACTTTTACATTGTCAAAAATTAATTCACCTGTAATTGATGCTCTTAACGACCATTTGTTGTGAGTTTCTGGAGTAGAAAAACCTTCCATACCACGCTCAACTAGTAAACCATGAATACGCCCCTCTTCATTCTTTGCCCACACAACTGCTACATCACAAATTGGCGCATTTGAAATCCACATTTTAGCTCCATTCAACAAATAATGGTCTCCCATATCTTTAAACTTCGTTTCCATTCCACTAGGATTACTACCGTGATTTGGTTCTGTTAATCCGAAACTTCCCATCCATTCACCAGAAGCTAATTTTGGTAAATATTTTTGTCGTTGTACTTCGGTTCCGTAGTTATAAATAGGCCCCATAACAAGAGAGGATTGTACTGAAGCAGTAGATCGAATTCCACTATCACCTCGCTCTAATTCTTGCATTATTAATCCATAAGAGATTTGATCTAATCCAGCACCTCCATACTCTTGAGGAATGTAACATCCAAAAGCTCCTACTTCTGCCAATCCATTAATTAATTCCTTCGGAAATTCAGCTCGTTGTGCATATTCTTCAATAATTGGAGATAAATTCTTCTTAACCCATTCACGGGTAGTGTTGCGAACAAGCTTATGCTCCTCGGTTAATAAATCATCTACTTGATAATAATCTGGGGCTTGAAATAAATCAGACTTCATAAATATGTTTTAAAATTAATTTTACTAATTGTATAAGAGAAACGTAAAATTAATCGCGATTTGTTTTATGTGGTTTCTTAAAAGAATTGATTCAAAAATACTTAAAAAAATGGTTATTCGTGCAGGTTTGCGTATGTTTGTACTAATGAGATTTACATTAGGAAAAGAAGAGCGTTTAAAAAGCAAAAAGCTTATAGGAAGACTATATGAAGAGGGAAAGGTGATAAAAGTTTTTCCGCTAAGAATGGTGTATATACAAACCGAACACACCTCTAAATACCCAGCACAAGTTGGAGTTTCTGTACCTAAACGGAATTTTAAAAAAGCAGTAGATAGAAACCGTATAAAACGGTTACTTCGCGAAACCTACCGTAAAGAAAAGCATACTATTTATGAGACTGTAGATAAACCGTATGTGTTTATGATTTCTTATCTTGCAAGAGATGAATGGAAATATGCCGACATAGAGCATAAAATGAAGAAATTATTAACACAGTTTATTACAGAAGTTACTCAAGATGAAAAATAGAAAATTCCTTTTTTTTGGTTCCCTCATTATCATCTCTCTTTTCTTTTCTTTTCAATCTCGTTTTTTTGAGATTGCTAAACAAATTGAAATTTACAATAACCTTTTTAAAGAGTTGAACATTAATTATATTGATGAAATCAACCCTGGCGATTTAACTGACGAGGCAATAAAAAACACCCTTAAGAATTTAGACCCTTATACCAACTTTTATAACGAACAAGATGTTGAAGATGCTCGTATTCGTCGTGAAGGTGAATATGGAGGTATTGGTATTTCTACTTTTTACACTAAAAAAGGAATTGTAGTTGCTGAAATTTACAAAGGTTTTTCCGCCGATAAAGCTGGTTTAAAAACTGGTGATATTATCACCAATGTAAACGGACAAGAATTAGTAACCTTAGAAAGAAGTCAATTTTCGCAGATGCTAAAAGGGGTTCCAGGAAAAGAGCTTTCTTTAAAAATTGAAAGAAACGGTCAAACAAAAAACATCTCTGTAAAGCTTGATAGAGTTATTTTAAACCCAGTGCCTTTTTACGATATGATTGATACTGAAACAGGGTATATTGTTTTAACACGATTTATCAGTCAAAAAGCTACCGAAAGCGTTGTAAATGCGTTTAGTGATCTAAAGAAAAGAGGAATGAAAAAATTGGTTTTTGATTTGAGATACAATCCTGGTGGTTCTTTATTTGATGCTATAAACATCACCAATTTATTTATTCCTAAAGGATTAAAAGTTGTTGATACTCGTGGAAAAACTAAAAAAAATAGTAGAACTTATAAAACAAGTAGAGAACCTTTAGACGCTGAAATCCCTATCGTAGTTTTAATAAATGGTCGATCGGCTTCTGCCTCTGAAATTGTCTCTGGTGCCTTACAAGATTATGACCGAGCTGTTATTATGGGAGAACGTTCTTTTGGAAAAGGGCTAGTACAACGTTACTTTGATTTGAATTATGGAACTCAAATGAAAATTACGATTTCTAAATATTATACTCCCAGCGGACGATGCATTCAGGAATTAGACTATGCCAACAGAGATTCTAAAACAGGAAAAGTACCTAAGTTTTCTGATACTACTCTTAATGAATTCACAACTCAAAATGGACGAAAAGTATACGATGGCGGAGGTGTCTCTCCAGATGTAACAAGTGAGTTTTCTAAAAAAACAGCGGAAACTGATGAGTTATTAAAATCAAGAGCAATTTTTAATTTTGTAACTGATTTTACACTCCAAAACCCTAATTTACCTACTGAAAACTACACCTTTTCTTCTTCAGGTTTCAATCAATTTAAAGATTATTTACTTCGTAAAGACACTGCTTTTGTGTCTAAAGAAGAAAAAATGTTTCAAGAAGCATATGAATCAGTAGAAAACAACAAAAATATTACCTCAGAATATAACGCAATTATTCAACAACTAAAGGCTACTAAAATTTCTAAAATTTCAATAAACAAAGATCTTTTATCAAAAGAAATTGAAAATGAAATTGTTGAACGTTATGCATACAAAGAAGGAATGTATAAGCATTTATTTAAAAATGATGTCGTTATAAAAAATGCTGTTAACTTGTTAAATGACCCTAAAAAATATAACGGTATTTTAAAAAATTAGCTTCTTTAACATAATTTGTATATTTGTACTTTAAAAACATATGTCAAAACCTATCCTAAAAGAACGTACAAGAGCCCAAGAATCTACAAATGCTATTGAGCGTTTATACATTTCAATGCGACACTTATTTAGTCGCGGTTTTTACAAACCAATGGGTGTTTCTGGTGAAACTTTACGTACATCACTCTTGTCTTTACGTCCAGAAATTTATGGTTCAATTGCAGAAAACAAAACGGAATTAAACGGATTGGTATACGTTATTGAACGTTTACCTGAAGGAATTGAAGAATGTCAGTTTATTTATTTGACTGCCGATGAAGGCTATCGAAATTCAAAATTCAAAGCAATTATTCCTCCTAAAAGAAGAAGAAACTGCTATCGTATTGACAAGAACCAAATGAATATTGAAATTACCAGAGGACGATCTGAGATTTACGATATTCTTACACACTTGACATTTTTATTTATTGAATCTCATAAAATTAAAGACCGTGTTGTTTTTAATAATGGAGAAAGTTTTATTCGTGAATGGTTACAACTGGAAGATATTGTAATACATAACAAAACACTTACCGATGAAGAAAAAGATGTAATTGTTGTACACCTTGGTAATATTTTAGGAAGAACTTATGATGAAGTGTACGACGCTTACAATACGTTTGCTTCAGAAGAGAACCCGAACAGGTTTTTCCATCTAATTTATTGGTTAGGTAAATTAGCAATTAATGAAGCTTTATACGACCAAAAACGCTCTATTAAGTTCAGTTCTGTTTTAATTGAGGAAATTGGACATCATATTTACGGTGAAATTTGGGCAAACAATATTAAAAAGGTTTTATTAGAAAACGACCTATTAGAACGTCCCATTCATATCATCAGTGCAAATATGCACAGTGTAATGAATAGTATTTATGCCCAAAATGCTTTACCAAAAGAAGCTAAAAAACACAAAGATTTTCAACTTTTTGAAGTATTGAGTAATGTTAATAGCAGTACTTTACAATCTGCTGTTAAAAATTATGCTTCTGAAAATGGACTGATATACATCAAAGATACTTCAGGAACCAATATCAATGTTCAGGTAATTGATACAGGGAAAATTGATTTTGAAACGAATTCTTTTAACAAAGTTAATTCTGTTGGAAAAGATCCTGTTATTATTGTAATGGATTATGCTTTTGGTGAGCAGGCTTTTGAAACCATGGACGAGCTTTTAAAACCCTATAAAACAAAAGGAGAAAAAATCCATTTAGATGTTCAATCTGTTTCAATTATGGGGAAAGCTGGTATTTTAGAAGGTGGTAAAGGAGATATTATGATTCCTTCTTCACATATCTTTGAAGGAACTGCTGATAACTACCCATTTAAAAACGAACTATCAAAAGAAGATTTAGAAGGTTTTGGGGTTGAAGTTTTTGACGGAGCAATGATTTCTGTATTAGGAACTTCGTTACAAAACAAAGATTTACTACGATTCTTCCACGATTCAACTTGGAATGTAATCGGACTAGAAATGGAAGGTGCACACTACCAAAAAGCCATTCAATCTGCCTCTAAAATTAGAGGAAATATTTCAGAAAACGTGCAAGTACGTTATGCATATTACGCCTCAGATAACCCGCTAGAAACAGGTGCTACGCTTGCCTCTGGAGGACTTGGAATGAGCGGGGTAACACCAACTTATGCTATTACGCAAAAAATACTAGAACAAATATTTTAGTCGCAAGGTGACTGAAATAGCAAATCATAAAAAAGGCTTCTTTTAAGTTTAAAAGAAGCCTTTTTAGCTTTTTATACAATTTTAAAGACTGGTTTTGCTCATAGCTTTTTTTCTTATTTTATATTTGCACTCACAATACAACAACACACAACAATGAATATTCTAATTTTAGGGTCGGGCGGTAGAGAGCATGCCTTTGCTAAAAAACTTTCTGAAAGTACCAAAATCAACAATTTATTTGTTGCACCAGGTAATGCAGGTACTCACACTATTGCAACGAATATTGCCATCAATCCAACCGATTTTTCGCAGGTAAAAAAAACCGTTTTGAAACACAATATCAACATGGTGGTAGTAGGTCCTGAAGCTCCTTTAGTAGAAGGTGTTCACGACTTTTTTCTTGCCGATAGCGACTTGAAAAACATTCCTGTAATTGGCCCTAAGAAAGATGGAGCTTTGCTAGAAGGAAGTAAAGATTTTTCGAAGCAGTTTATGGAAAAACACAATATTCCAACAGCTCGCTACCAATCTTTTACTACTGATACTTTAGCTGAAGGGAAAAAATTCTTAGAAACATTAGATGCTCCTTATGTATTGAAAGCTGACGGATTAGCTGCTGGAAAAGGAGTTTTAATTTTAAATGACTTAGAGGAGGCAAAAGCTGAGTTAGAAGAAATGCTTTCTAATCAAAAGTTTGGAAGTGCTTCATCAACTGTAGTTATTGAAGAATTTTTAAAAGGAATAGAATTATCTGTTTTTGTATTAACAGATGGAAAGAATTATAAAATTTTACCTTCTGCTAAAGATTACAAACGTATTGGAGAAGGTGATACAGGGTTAAATACAGGCGGTATGGGAGCTATTTCTCCTGTTCCTTTTGCAACGGATGATTTTTTAACGAAAGTGGAAGAATTGGTCGTTAAACCAACAATAGACGGTTTACAAAAAGACGGAATAGATTATAGAGGGTTTATTTTTATCGGATTGATGAACGATAACGGAAATCCATCAGTAGTTGAATATAATGTTCGTATGGGAGACCCTGAAACAGAAGTGGTGTTACCACGTATTCAATCAGACTTACTAGATTTATTTGAAGGTGTTGCTACGCAAACTTTAGATAAAAAATCATACGAAGTTACTCATCAAACAGCAACTACAGTAATGTTAGTTTCTGGCGGATACCCTGAAGCTTATGAGAAAGGAAAAGAGATTACAGGTTTTGATTCTGTAAAAGATTCAATTGTTTTTCATGCAGGAACCACTTTAAAAGACGGTAAAGTAGCTACAAACGGTGGACGTGTTATGGCGATTACTTCTTTTGGAAATTCAATTGAAGAAGCCTTAGAAAAATCTTATAATAGCATCGATAAAATAGCTTTTGATAAAATGAATTATCGAAAAGATATCGGTTTCGATTTAAAATAATTATAACAAAAAAGGAGTTGAAAATTCAACTCCTTTTTTATTTCATTGCCTTTTCTAGCGTAAACGAAAACTCGGAACCTTCTCCGTGCACACTCTTTAAAAGAATGGTTTCATTATGCGCTTCAATAATATGTTTCACAATAGAAAGCCCTAAACCTGAACCTCCTTGTTCACGTGAACGACTTTGATCTACACGATAAAAACGTTCAAATAAACGAGAAATATGTTCTTGCTTTATTCCTTCACCATTATCATTTATTTTAATAATAAGCTTATTCTGATTGTACGGTTCAACACTCACTGTAGTTATACCTCCAACTCTACCATATTTAATAGAGTTTACAACAAGATTAATAAGTACCTGTTCAATTCTTTCAACATCTCCTTTTACCAAATGAGGAAAATCATACACACGATCAAACCGAAGTGTAATATTTCGTTTTTTCGCCTTCATTTCAAACAAGTCGAACACGTTTTGAATAAGCTCTATGATATTAAAGGTTTGCATGTTCATTTTCATTCCCTCAGTTTCTAACTTAGCAATCATATCTAAGTCTTTTACAATTGAGGTTAATCGTTCTACTCCTTTATTAGCTCTTTCTAAGTATTTTTCAAGAATTTCTTTGTCATCTGCAGCTCCTTCAATAAGCGTTAATATATATCCTTGTACTGTAAAAAGTGGTGTTTTTAGCTCATGAGCTACGTTTCCTAAGAAATCACGACGAAATGAATCTCGTTGCGTTAAATGAGCTATCTCTTCACTCTTTCCTTCAACATATTCTTGTACACTTTTAGTTAATGATTCTACATCAGTCGTTACTTTGTTTCTTTTTAAGTCATTCACATCTAAAATAGAAATGTCTTCATACATCTTTTTTACTCGTTGGTAAATAAAGTGTTCTGCTCTGTATTGAATTACAAAAAAGGAGATAATAAACATTACAAGACCAAAAATTACAATGGTTACAACCCCTAAGCTATTTAATAAAAACAAATACGATAATACTGCTATAACAATAGATAATAGTGTTGAGTATAATGCCGACCAAAGCGCGTAGTTATACGTTTTTTTTATTTTTTTCATCTGTTTTTTTCTATTATTTTTAAATGTCAGATGTAATTCGCTAATAATTATCCCAAAAAGTATCAAAATTATTATAGCTCATTTCATGATAAAAAAATAGATTGCTAGCTAGCAATCTACTTATTAATTTTTGAGTTTAAAAATTATTTGTCTGTTTCGTCTAATACAAATTTGTACCCAACTCCTTTTACTGTTTTAAAATAGTGATCTCCTATTTTTTCACGAAGTTTACGTATGTGTACGTCTATCGTTCTTCCGCCCACAACTACTTCATTTCCCCAAACGCTATCTAAAATAACTTCTCTTTTAAATACTTTTCCTGGTTTTGATGTTAGTAAAGAGAATAGTTCAAACTCTTTTCTTGGTAAAGATATTTTTTCTTCTCCTTTAAAAACTACATACTCGTCTCTGTTGATTACGATATCTCCAATTTTTGTGGTGGTATCCGCTTTTTCTTCAGTTTTTAAACGACGTAATAAAGATTTTACCTTACTTATTAGCACTTTTGGTTTTACTGGTTTAGTTATATAGTCATCTGCTCCAGCGTCAAAACCTGCTACTTGTGAGTAATCTTCTCCTCTAGCGGTTAAAAAAGAAATTATCACATCTTCAAGAGATTTAACATTTCTAATTTTTTCACATGCTTCGATACCATCCATTTCAGGCATCATAATGTCTAATAAAATTAAATGTGGAGTTACTTTTTTTGCTGTTTTTACAGCTTCTGCTCCATTGTTTGCAGTGAAAACCTGATACCCTTCTGATTTTAAATTGTAACCTACAATTTCTAAAATATCTGGCTCATCGTCAACTAGTAAAATTTTAATATCGCTAGTGTTCATTATTCATTTATATTGTGTTACCCAAAAGTAATCATAAAATAATAAACCCTTTATATACATGCTTAACTTAACGTTCATTTAATATTTACCAAACTTTTGCTTAAAGGAAACGAAGAGAAATCTTTTGTTTTTGATTTTTTTGTAGTTTTTGTACCTTTATACAAATTGTTTCCTATGAAAATTATTTCTTCCCTTGGAGAAATTACTTCCAATGCTAAAGATGCTTTTAAACGATTTCCTATAACTCTTTGTTGGGCAATCACTGGTACATTGTTTACTTTATTTACAATTGAGACTGATACTTTTGATAATGCTTTTTACGGTAGGGTTATTTTAACCTTTACTTTAGGAATTAGCTGGTTAATTGCTACTCATTTTTTTGAAGAACAGTTTAAAAGAGATAAAACATGGGTATTCTTGCTAACTCTTGGCTTTTTACTCTTATTTTATTTTTGTGTTGAAGTTAATGGTTCAAAGATTCATCAAAATTCTATTATTCGATTTATACTTTACTTTGTGTCAGGTCATTTACTAGTAATGGTAACCCCTTTTATATTTAAATGGAATAAATCTGCTTATTTTAATTACTTAAAATCTGTTTTTATAGCGATTGTTAGAAGTTTATTTTTCTCACTAATTTTATATTTGGGAATTGTTTTGGCTCTCTTAGCCATTAAATATTTATTTAATATAGATGTTAAAGGGGAACGTTTTTTTCAGGTTTTTGTACTCTGTATAGGGATTGTAAATACTTGGATTTATCTTTCTGATTTCCCTAAAGATGTTCATAATCAACTTGCTATTAACTACACAAAAGCTTTAGAGGTATTAGTTAAATACATCTTAATTCCGTTAGTAATTTTATATCTCATCATTTTATATGCTTATAGTTTAAAAATTGTAATAAGTTGGAGCTTACCTAAAGGATGGGTTTCTTATTTGGTTATTGCACTTTCATTTTTAGGTTTTATTGTGCAAATACTTATCAACCCTATTCAAAAAACTATTAACTCTCGTACAATTAGAAAGTTTTATCCATGGTTTTATTATCTTTTATTACCGTTAATAGCTTTACTTTTTGTTGCCATTTTTAGGCGTATTAACGAATATGGGATTACCGAAAACCGTTATTTCGTCCTTCTTTTAGCTTGTTGGGTTTTAGCTATGATCTTGTACATACTTTTTAGTAAACGTAAAAAAATTAAAGTTTTTCCGTTCAGTTTAGCTGTTGTTGCGTTACTAGTTTCTTTTGGTTTTTGGGGTGTTTTTTCGGTATCCACTAAAAGTCAAGTAAAACAATTTGAAAAGGTGTATACCGATATTAAAACCGACAATTTTACAACCACTTTTGAAAAGAAAAATCAGCTACGTTCTATAGTTAGGTATTTAAACAACAAACATGAATTACATAAAATAGAAAATGTTTTAGGATATAATCCAAAAATAGCTTTTAAAACCAACAGTCATTGGCAATTACAAAACAGGTTAATGGATAGTTTGAATATAAAAGTAATTGATAATACCAATAATGTTTACAGAAACAATTATTATAGTATCGACGATTCTAAAATGATTATCAATACTAAAAATTATGATGTCTTAAAAATACTATATTTTAATTCTTATGAAAATCGCAACTCCATTAACAACTATCGTTTTTCTTTAAATGAAAAAACCAACATTATCAAAGTTTCGAAAGGAGATACTCATATTGGAGATATAGACTGCTCAGAAATGATTCAAAAACTTAAAAAGCAGGAAAAAAATTATGCTATAGCACCTAATTTAATGACTATTGAACATAGTTTTAAAACTCTAAATATAAAGTTCGTTTTTCAAAATATAAATCTATCAAAAATTGATGATGCTGCCGAAAAACACTTATCTAATGCTAGTGCTTACGTGTTAATTAAAGAAAATGTTGAATAAAACTAACTTACAAAACATCTTATTTTTAGATATTGAAACAGTTCCTGAAGTGGAATTATTTGCTGATTTATCACCTGAAATGCAAGAATTATATGCTCTAAAAACTCAATATCAACGTAAAGATGAATTTACTCCTGAAGAGTTTTATCATCGAGCAGGTATTTGGGCTGAATTTGGAAAAATCATCTGTATTTCAGTAGGCTACTTTGTAGAGCGCGATGGTAAAAATCAACTGCGAGTTACCTCTTTTTATGGAGATGATGAAGCTAAATTGTTAACCGATTTCAAAAACTTATTAGATACACATTTTAACCAAAACAAACATTTATTGTGTGCTCATAACGGTAAAGAATTTGACTTTCCGTACATTGCGCGAAGAATGATTATCAATCGAATTGACTTACCTAACAAACTAAATTTATTTGGTAAAAAGCCTTGGGAAGTTCCGCATTTGGACACCTTGGATTTATGGAAGTTTGGAGATTACAAACACTACACCTCTTTAAAACTACTCACTGCTATTTTAGGAATACCTTCACCCAAACAAGATATTGATGGAAGTGAAGTTGCAAACGTGTACTATCAAGAAAAAAACCTTCCTCGTATTGTTGAGTATTGCGAACGCGATACCGTTGCTGTTGCACAATTATTATTACGCTTTTTGAACAAGCCTTTAGTTGAAGAAGATAATATTGTTAGCGTTTAACTATTCGCCCTCTAATTTCATAGAAAGCTCAAACCAACGTTCTTCTTTTTCTTCCAAACTATCAATAATTTGCTGTAGTTCTAACGATTTTTTATTAATTTCTTCAGGTGAAACTTCATTATTAGCAAACTGAGCTTCAATTACTCCTTTTTTCTTTTGAAGTTTTTCAATATCTTTTTCAAGTAATCCGTATTCTCTGTTTTCGTTATAACTTAATTTTCCTTTTTGAGGTGTTTTTTCTTGCTTTTCAGTTACTTTCTTTTCTTCTTTAGGTTCTGATGGCTGCGAGCTTTCATACGCTCTGTAATCAGAGTAATTTCCAGGGAAATTCTCCACTACTCCATTTCCTCTAAACACAAATAAACCATCCACAATTTTATCCATAAAATAACGATCATGCGATACTACCATTAAATTCCCTGGATAATCGAGTAAAAAACTTTCTAACACGTTTAAAGTTACCACATCTAAATCGTTCGTGGGCTCATCTAAAATTAAGAAGTTAGGGTTTTGAATTAAAACAGCACATAAGTACAAACGCTTCTGCTCTCCTCCACTTAATTTTTCAACAAAATCGTATTGCTTTTTTCTATCAAATAAAAAGCGTTCTAATAACTGTGCTGCAGAAATTCTTCTTCCTTTAGTTAACGGAATTTCTTCTCCAAATTCTTTAATGACTTCTATTACTTTCTGTCCTTCTTTTATTTGGATTCCCTTTTGGGTATAGTAGCCAAATTTTACGGTTTCTCCAACAATTACTTTACCTCCATCAACAGGTAATTTACCCGTTAGTATATTTAAAAAAGAGGATTTTCCTGTTCCGTTTTTTCCAATGATTCCTATACGTTCACCTCGCTTAAAAACGTAGTCAAATCCATCTAAAATAACTTTATCACCAAAGTCCTTTTTTAGCTTATGAAGCTCTACAATTTTGCTTCCTAAACGCTCCATATTTATTTCTAACTGAACTTCATGCTCTTTTCTTCGTTGATGTGCTTTTTCTTTAATTTGAAAAAAGTCATCAATACGTGATTTTGATTTGGTTGTACGTGCTTT
The DNA here is from genome assembly GCF_050566205.1 of Tenacibaculum sp. SDUM215027. Classification (NCBI taxonomy): domain Bacteria; kingdom Pseudomonadati; phylum Bacteroidota; class Flavobacteriia; order Flavobacteriales; family Flavobacteriaceae; genus Tenacibaculum; species Tenacibaculum sp. SDUM215027. The sequence goes on along the minus strand of NZ_JBNXUE010000001.1, from coordinate 641,940 downwards.
AGGTTGACGACGCATCCAATCTAATTCTTTTTTAAATAAACTTTTCGCTTTGCTTAAGTTAGTAGCTTCTAAAGCCATTCGTTCTTCTTTGTTTTGAAGATAATACGAATAGTTTCCTTTGTATTTGTATAATTTTCCGTTATCTAACTCAATAATCTCATTACACACTCGCTCTAAAAAGTAACGATCGTGTGTAACCATAAATAAGGTAATTTTTTCCTTAGTAAAAAAAGCTTCTAACCACTCAATCATTTCCAAATCTAAATGGTTGGTTGGCTCATCAAGTATTAATAAGTCAGGTTTATTAATTAGAATAATAGCCAATGATAATCGCTTTTTTTGCCCTCCAGAAAGCTTTCCTACTGTTTGCGATAAATCATCAAGTTTTAATTTAAATAAAATTTGTTTGTATTGTGTTTCAAAATCCCATGCATTGTGCTGCTCCATCTGCTCAAATGCTTTTTGATACGCTTCTGTATCATCAGGATTTTGTAAGGCTTTTTCGTATTGTTGAATAATTGGAAGAATGGTACTTTCAGCAGAAAAAATAGTTTCTTCAATAGTTAAATCGGGATTCAAACTATCATCTTGTGCCAAATAAGCAATATTGATTCCTTTTCTACTAATAACTTGACCTTCATCTGGTGTGTCTTTTCCAGCAATAATATTTAAAATAGAGGTTTTTCCGCTACCATTTTTAGCAACAAAGGCTATCTTTTGGTCTTTGTTTATTCCAAAAGAAATATCTTCAAATAAGACCTTTTCGCCATACGATTTTGCTATATTTTCTACTGATAGGTAATTCATTCTCTAAAATTTTATGCAAAGAAACAAAAAACCCGAGCAATAGCTCGGGTTTTGTTATAATTAAAAGAAATGCTTTTATTTCTTCATTAATTTAATGGTTTGTGATTTTTTACCATCGTTTGCTTCTAATAAATAAATTCCTGTTTTTAAATTAGAAACATTTACAGCACCATTAACTGTTTTACCTGTTAACACAACTCTACCAATTGTATTTGTTATTTTATAACTTACGTTTTCGTTGCTTCCAAATTTTACAGTAATATTACTTATTGCTGGGTTTGGAAATGCTATTAAGCTTGATTTTGCTTCTTTATCTAAAGGTTCAGCAAACTCATCGCTTGTACCTGATACTGCTACTGAAGATGATGAGTTAACAATATTAACTGTATAATCTTCTACTTCTCCATCTGCAAAAGTTTCACAAGCTGTTGATGCTCCGTTGTACTTCATAGATACACGCATTCTTGTTTGTCCTAATAACGCGCTTGATGGAATAGATATGTTTGCTGATCTATTTGCTGCTGTACTAGAAGAACCTAAAGATGTTTGTTCACTACTTTCAAATGTTCCGTTATGGTTATAGTCAATCCAAACTGTAAAATATTCTGTATATGAAGATCCACTAAATCCTGCACTCACAATAATTTGGTTTGTTGTTCCTTGGGTAACCGTTGCTATTTTACTTGTAAAATCACCATACCCTCCATTTGCAGAAGTCGTATTAGTCATTCCTCCAAAAGACACATAATCTATCCATTCATAACTAACTCTATTTCCTTTTGAATCACAATAGGTAACAACGTTATTTAATGTAGTTACGTTTACAACATTACTAGCTGCAGAAATATTTCCTGCTTCATCTTTTGCTTTTACTGAAAATGTATAGGCTGTATTTGCAGTTAACCCAGTTACATTGTATGAAGTAGTTGTTACAGTTGCTATTTTAGTAGCTCCTTGATATACATCATATCCTGTTACTCCTACATTATCTGTTGACGCTGTCCATCCTAAAGATAAACTAGTTTGAGCTACACTTGATGTTGCTAAACTACTAGGTGCTGTTGGAGCTTGTGTATCAGCTACCGCTGCTGTAATATTTACTGTATAATCCTCAACTTCTCCATATTGAAAAGACGCTTCACAAGCTGTTGGTGTAGCATTGTATTTCATTACAATTCTCATTCTTGTTGCTCCGTCTGTAGCTGAACTTGGTACAGTGAATGATGTACTTACAGGCGTATCTTTTGATTTAGCCTTGGTCCAAACAGTTTCTCCTGCATCAGAAAAATCTCCATCTTGGTTGTAATCAATCCAAACACCATATCCTTCATCATAACTACTTCCTGTCCATTTCGGAGTAATCATAATTGTATTTGACACACCTTTTTCTAAATTTGTTGAAATTGCTGTATGGTCAGAATATCCATTTCCTCCTGTAGAAGTATTATCTATACTTGCTAACTGTACTCTTTGAATGTACTCATCAGAAACACTGTTTCCTTTAGATGTACAATATGTTATTGTCACTTCAGTAGTAGTTGCATTTACGGTATTACTAGCTGCTGAAACATTGCCTGCTGCATCTTTTGCTTTTACAGTAAAAATATACGCTGTACTTGCTGTTAATCCAGTTACATTATATGAAGTAGTTGTTGAACTTCCTATTTTAGTAGCTCCTTGATATATGTCATACCCTGTTACTGCAACATTATCTGTTGAAGCTGTCCAATTTAAAGTTAAACTAGTTGCTGTTATAGAGCTTGCTGCTAAACTTGTTGGAGCAGTTGGTGCTTCATTATCGGCAGCAGCATTGCTTGTAAACGAACCTGTAAACACTCCTCTACCATAGGTAGAAGCGATTACTTTGTTCGTTACATGATCTCCACTTACATTCCAATAATCTAATGAAGTAACACTCACATCACTCATTCCGTTATATGCTTGATTCCAGTTAGGATTTGCATCATTAAAGTTAGATGTAGACCAAACTCCTAATTGAGTTGCTAAAACAGCTTCTGTTCTATCTAATGGGTTTTGTAAGATATCTCTCACAGGAATATTTGGTAAGTTTCCTTCTTTATTTACCCAGTTTGTTCCTCCATCTGAAGTAGCCCAAACACTTGTTACTCCGTAGTTATGTATCGTTACAAAAATATCATTTTCTGTAGCTCCGAATCTTACTGAAGATACTGAACCAACAAAAGGTGTGTTTATGTTTGACCAAGTTGCACTTGAATTTGTAACACTTGTTAACTTTAATAATTTACCATTCGCTAACCCTACATACCAAGCATTGTTAGTAAACGGAGAGGCTTGAAAAGCTGTTGGGCTTGCATCTAATAATGCGTTTGTTATATTTCCTTTTGAATTTGATGCTACATTAATACTCAAAATTGAGTTAGCGGAACTTGTTGATGCATTCGATAATAAACGATTTGCATCATTATCATATCCCATAGGGTTTACGAAATCTCCCGTACCTTGGTCATTTGATAATGTTGTTGCGCCTCCTTGTTGTCTACCTAATCCATTCCAAGGTAAGTTAAACCTATATATTACGTTATTTACGTAGGTAGCAATCATATAGTCTCCGTCTTTATCAACAAAAGTATAGAACCCATCACCATCACTTAAGTCAGTTGAACTATTAATTCCAGCCACTGCATTTCTAAATGCTTGTGTACCGTTATCTTGAGCACCAGCACTGAATATTCCGTTAACATCTCCTGCTCCGTCAGGTCCTATCCCTGCTTTTACAAACTGTGTTACATTGTATCCTTTGTTTCTTGCGCCAATTGTACTTCCAGAGTTTCCTGAATAATAGATTCCTCCATCGTTACCGAATAATATTTTTGATGAGTCATTATTTCCAAAAGCCATCGAGTGCTGATCTGCATGAACATTTTGATGACCAAAGCCTCCATACCAATGCGATAATTGTGACCAAGAAGAACCTCCGTTTGTGGTTTTAAATAAATCGATACCTCCAACATATACTATATTATCATTAGTTGGATCTGCTTCAATTACTAAATCATAAAATGCTTGCCCACGACAAAAATCGTTTGCTGAAATATTTGTATCTGCATCATTTGGTAATGATATTGCACTTGCCGTTGAAAAAGCATTTGTTGTTTTATAGATATGAACAGGTGCTGTACTTGTTGTTCCTTGCGTTAATGCATAAATCTTATTTGCATCGGTAGCAGAAGTTTCAATTTCAACTCTATTAGATTCAGTTAATGGAGATGCAGCTGCTTCTGTCCAAGTACCTCCATTTGTAGAGCTAAATACTCTACCTCCACCTTCTCCTAAGGCAGAAGCAATAGTACCCATCCATAAAGTATTGTTAGCACTTACCTCTAAATCATTAGCTATATAATAATAGTCTTTTCCTCCAAAAGCATACTTCATATTAGCAGATTCTATTCTGTTCCATGTAACCCCATTATCTGTAGAACGGTACAACCCTGCAGACTGTAGTCCTAACCAGTTTCTAGGACTAGAAGAATCTCCATATACGTGAGCTCCAACAGCAACAAATAATTCTGTTGATGCTCCATTATCCCATGCCAATACATCATTTACGAAATGAACTCCTGATAAAAAAATGTTACTTGCATTGTAATTAATAATTGCGTCTCCAGCAGCTGGTATATTGACTGCGTTCCATGTGGTACCTCCATCGGTAGTTACATATACTCCATTTCCTACTACATCACCTGCTGTATATTGTTCACCTGTACCTACGTACCATCTGTTAGAGTTTCTTGGATCTACTGTAATAGAAGTTACAGATAGGTTTCCTGGTACATTTTGTATTCTTGTCCATTGAGAGTTGGCGTTACTAATGTCAGTGTTTTTCCATAAACCTCCACTTACTCCACCAGCATATACGGTATTATTTGTTCCGTCATTTGGATCAAATAAAACAACTCTTGTACGTCCTCCTACATTATTAGGACCTCTTTCTATCCAAGAGTTTCCATTGTCTCCAGGACTTTTTTGTTGTGCTCTTTTTTTCAACAGATCTTCTCTCAATCCTGCTAAACTCCCATCTTCCATTTTTCCTGTAGCTGGATTCATGGTAAGTAACTGCATTTGATCAAAATACCTGTTAGGTGGTAACCCTTTAAGTTTTCTTTCTTTTTTCCCCCATTTTAACGATTCATTTAAAGGACTTTCCTTTAAAAAAGTACTGTGTACTTTACGTTGTTCAGCCAGTTTATCAGCAACATTTTGCTTTTTAAGATAATCTGAACCAATAATTGAAACCGCTGCAACAGACAGCCCTCCAATTAGAAATTTAAACTTTTTGTTCATTTGAATTAATTTAATTAAATAATTAAGTTTTTATTCCTAGCTCTTTTTGTTACTCTACCTTTTCTTTGCCTTTTACACCCTTTTGAAAAGACTCTTAATTTAACCCTTTGTAAACCACGTTTTAATAGTTCAGCCGCCCCAAGCTAAGTCAAGGATATTATTTCATTGAGGTATTTTACAATTTAAAACAAGCAAAAGCCTGAGTAAAAAAACTCAGACTCTTGTTTGTTATATTTTTATAATTTTTATTTTTTAAATAGCTTAGTTGTAAGTAGTTTTTGTCCATCGTTTACCTCTAAAATGTACATTCCAGTATTCAACTTTGAAACGTCTAGATTAGAAGATTTTAAATGACCTTCTTTTACTACTTTACCAACAGTATTTATAAGTTTATAACTTATCTTTTCTGCTTTTGAAGCAAGTTTTACTTGTATAAAGTCTGCTGCTGGATTAGGGTATGCTAATAAATCTAAGCTTTCTTCATTTCCTATTGCTTCTCCACTTATATTCGCTGAAAAACCTGTTATTGCAGCCACTGAAGAACCAGAAGAAATATTAACTGTATAATCTTCTACCTCACCATAAGTAAATGTTTCACATGCTGTTTGAGCACTATTATACTTCATAGAAACTCTAAGTCTTGTCGTTCCTGAAACATTTGATGGAATTGTAAAATCTTCATAAAGCTCTCCTGCGCTTGAAGATGAACCACTTAACACTACTTCAGTGTCTTCAAAAACACCATCTTTATCATAATCAATCCAAGCTTTCCAGTACTCAGTATAAGAAGAGCTACTAAATCCAGCACTTACATATAGTCTATTAGCACCTTGAGTTACATTCATTGTAAGGTTCGTATAATCTTTATAACCACCATCATTTCCTGTATTATTGTCAACTCCTCCCATAGAAACTCTATCAATCCATTCGTAAGAAGAATTATTTCCTTGAGAAGTACAATACTCTACTGCTGATACTTCTTTTGTTGTAAATGTTGCTGTATTACTCGATGCCGAAACATTTCCTGCAGCGTCTTTAGCTTTTACTGTAAAACTATACGTTGTATTTGCAGTTAACCCAGTTAAGTTCATTGATGTAACACTAACAGTTCCTGCACTTGTAGCTCCATTAAATACCTCGTAACTAGTTACTCCAACATTATCTGTAGACGCTGTCCAACTTAATGTTGCTGTAGTTTCTTCAACATTAGATGCAGTTACTGAAGAAGGCGCCGTTGGTGCTTCTGTATCTGGTGTAGCATTTGTAATATTAACTGTATAATCTTCTACTTCACCATAAGAGAATGTTGCTTCACAAGCTGTTGGTGTAGCATTATATTTTAATACAATTCTCATTCTAGTAGTTCCTTGAGTTGCTGAAGCTGGTACTGTAAATGATGTACTTACAGGAGTATCTTTCGATGCTGCTTTCGTCCAAACTGTTTCTCCAGAATCAGAAAAATCTCCATCTTGATTATAATCAATCCATACTCCATAACCTTCACTGTAAACAGTACCTGTCCATTTAGGAGTAATAGTTATTGTATTAGAATCACCAATAGATAAATCAGTTGAAATTGTAGTGAAATCAGAATATCCTCCACCTCCATCAGAAGTATTATCTATACTTCCTAATTGGACTCTTTCAATATATTCATCAGCAACGCTATTTCCTTTTGAATCACAATAGTTAAGCGGTGGCGTACCTGTTGTTGTTACATTTAATGTCGCTGGTGTTCCTGTTCCACCTTCTGTACATTTCGCAGCTACAGATACCGTATATTCTGTTCCACTTAATAGTCCTGTAGCATTAAATGATGTTCCTGCTACGTTTGTTGTGTTTGCTCCAATGGTTACATCGTAAGAAGCTGCTCCTGAAACTGCTGTCCAAGTTACTGTAAATCCGTTATCTCCAATGTTTGATGAATTTAAGTTTGTTGGTGCTGCTAAAGCACAGTTTTGTACAAATTCTTCTCCTACATTAACTGCATAAAAAGCATTTGTTGTAGAAATTACTTCTTGAGAGTTTGCTCCGTATAAGTCTGTTGCAGCTTGTATTGCCGCTGTTCTAGCGTCGGCATATGTTGAACTGGCTGATAAGTAATTTGCTTCGGTACGATACGCTATTTTTGCGGCTTTTGTCATTCCAATTCCGGTAACGTTGTATGTATCAGATGCATCATTTGTTCCTGACCCTCCAACAGTTAGTAAATAGAACCATTTATTTAAAACTCCTGAATTTGTATGAACTCCACAGTAGTCATTAAATCTCGTCGGTACTCCACAATTTGGGTTTTTCCAATTAGTTCCTCCATAAGTATCTGGTTGACCTTGTGATTTTGGGTCATTCATTGAGCGTAAAGCAGCAGAACCACTACGCCTATCTATTTCATCTCCTATTAACCATACTGAAAGGTCTGGGTTTAAATCATTTCCGTTTCCTTTAGCAAAATGTTCAACTGCCGCTCCCCAAATATCTGAAAAAGCTTCATTTAAAGCTCCTGATTCTCTTTGGTAAGCTAAGTTCGCTGTATGAGTACAAACTGCATGTCCTATTTCATGTGCTGCAACATCAATAGAGGTTAATGCATCAAAACTACCGTTTCCTTCTTGTCCGTTAGAAGAACCGTCTCCATAAGACATTACAGAACCATTCCAAAAGGCATTATCGTAATTCGTATCTACATGTACATAACTTCTAATTTGAGCACCATTATCATCATAACTATTTCTATTATGTTTTTGCAAGAAATACTCATATGTTTGTATTGCACCCCAATGAGCATCTAATGCTGCATCATCTTTGTTTGCACTATGTTCAGCTGTAGTCCAATTATTATCACTATCAGTAAACTGGTCATAATTTGTAACATATGGGTATGTGGAACCTGGAGCTTGGTTTTTTGCATCTCTTGTGTGGATTTTTCTTCCAGTATCACTCAAAATATAGTTTCCTCCACTTAGTGATGTTTCTATTGTTCTAGTTCCACTATAACGTGTTTGTGCAGTTCCTGCTGCAAATGCAGCCGAAATAGCGTTCGCCGCTTTTTTACTTTTTTTTGCGTGAGTAGTTAACTCTCCTACATGACCAAACTTATCTGCATGTTTTATAATTGCATTGTAAAATAATGCTTCTCCTGTATGAGCATCTATGTATAAATACCCTCTGCTTAGCGGTTTTGTAGCAAAAATATCGAACTTATAAGCTAGTCTTGCTTCTTTTTTTCCTATAACTTCTCTAGGAAGAATTAATAACTCTCCATCAGGCTTTTTATAATTATCCATTTCATTGGCTGCCTCAGGATATTCCCATAAATACTTCTCTGCTCCTGTATGCGATAAAGCTTTTCGAAATGCTTGAGCTTTGGATAGCTTTGGGCTTATATTAACCTTTCCAACATCATAAAACTCACCATTCATACTCATTAAAGCACCATTTTTTGCGTGTGCTGTATAAGTGGCAAATTCTACTTTTACTCCTTTAAATTTTTGTTGAAATTTTTCATGTGTAAAACCTAGATCATCTCTATTGGATTTAACTTTTTGCAAGCCATCATGTTTAAATAGCTTTAATTTTTGTCTAATTAAATCTGGTGCTTTTTGTAAAGACACCTTTGAAGATTTGTTGAACTTAACGTGTTTTAACTCTCTATTTTCTTGGGCGTTTATCGTATAAACTCCTGCGAATAAAAAAGCAGATAAAAACACAGTTCTTGCATAATTGTGTTTCATTTTTGAAGGGTTTAGTTAATTGATTTTAATTAAAAAGCCTGAGTTATTCCTCAGGCCTTTTTGTAAGAATTATTTTTTAAATACTTTAGTTGTCAATAGTTTTTGACCATCATTAACTTCTAAAATATACATACCTGTATTTAGTTTTGAAACATCAATATTTGAAGTATTTAAGCGACCTGCTTTCATTACTCTACCAATTGTGTTTACAATTTTATAAGTCATATTATCAGCTCTAGAGGCTAATTTTACTTGTATAAAGTCTACTGCTGGATTAGGGTATGCTAATAAGTCTAAACTACTTTCATTACCTAACCTTTCTGCATTTACACTAGCAAAAGGTTCTTGTCTTGTACTAGAAACAATATTTACAGTATAATCTTCTACTTCTCCGTAAGTAAATGTTTCACAAGCAGTTTGAGCAGAATTATATTTCATAGAAACACGCATTCTTGTTGTTCCTAAAGTTGCTCCTGCAGGAACATCAACTGTATCTGTTAAGTTATTAGCACTTGATGAAGATCCTGTTACAACCTTTTCACTACTCTCAAATGTTCCGTTTTGATTAAAATCAATCCAAACAGCCCAGTACTCTGTATATGAAGAACTACTAAACCCTGCACTAATAGTCATTTGATTTGAGCTTCCTAACGCTAAGGTTGCTGTTTTTGAAGTAAAATCAGCATATCCTCCATTATCTCCAGTTGCATTAGTCATTCCACCTAACTCTACATTATCAATCCATTCATAAGAAGAATTGTTTCCTTTTGAGTCACAGTATGAAACTGAGTTTGATAAAGTTGTTACGTTTATTGTACTACTAGAGGCAGAAACATTTCCTGCAGCATCTTTTGCTCTTACAGAAAAAGTATAAGTAGTTGCTGCTGTTAATCCTGTTACATTCATTGTAGTTCCTGTTACAGATCCAATATTTGTAGTTCCTTGGTAAACATCATAACCAGTTACCCCAACGTTATCAGTAGATGCTGACCAGTTTAACGTTAACGAAGTTTGTGTTACGCTAGATGCAGCTAAACTTGTTGGCGCTGTTGGCGCTGTTGTATCTGCTGTTCCTGCTCCTATTACTACTGTATAATCTTCTACTTCTCCATAAGAAAATGAAGCTTCACATGCTGTTGGTGTTGCATTGTATTTTAAAACTACACGCATTCTTGTTGCTCCATCTATTGCAGAAGCTGGTACTGTGAAAGATGTACTAACCGGTGTATCTTTAGATGCCGCCTTTGTCCAAACTGTTTCACCAGCATCTGAAAAGTCTCCATCTTGATTATAATCTATCCACACACCATAACCTTCACTATATACAGTTCCTGTCCAAGTTGGTGTAATAGTAATCGTATGAGAAGTTCCTTTTGCTAAATTTGTTGAAATTCCTGTATGGTCAGAATAACCATTTCCTCCTCCTGAACTGTTGTCAATCGTTCCTAGCTGTACTCTTCCAATATACTCATCAGAAACACTATTTCCTTTTGATGAACAATAAGAAATTGTTACTTCAGGTGTGGTAAAAGTTGAAGAAGCACTATATGCTGAATTTGAACCATCAGAACACTTACTACGTACTTGTACTTCATACTGAGTTAAAGCTGATAATCCGCTTAAAGATGTTGAAATTCCAGAAACCGCATTAGTTGTCCATGAAGATGTTCCTGTTTGACGATATCTTACATCATAGGTAGCTCCTGAAACTGCCGACCAAGATACTGAAGCACCAGAAGCTGTAATTCCTGAAACTGAAACTCCAGTTGGCACTGTTGCTGTACATGAAGTAGAACCTCCTGTTTTATCAGATAATGCTAAGCTTCTACGCACTCCACCAGCTTCTAAAACAGCACGCATTCTATTTTTTTGTCCTAAAGTAAATAGGTTCATACAAGTATCATCTGAGTAATCCATGTAGTTTTCAACCATATCTGCTGATCCACAAGAAGAATGGCTTGAAGCACACCCATAGTTTGCAGCATCTGACTCTGGAGTATCAGAAACAAAATCGTCAACACCACAACCACCATCACCCCAGATGTGTCTAAGGTTTAAAAAGTGACCTATTTCGTGTGTTGTTGTTCTTCCTTTATCGAATGGAGATGATAAATAGAAACCTGAACCTTTGTCTGAGCTTCCAAAATATTGAGGCCCCATCACTACTCCGTCAGTAGCAGCACTACCTCCAGGAAACTGAGCGTATCCTAAGATTCCACCACCAATATTACATACCCACATGTTAAGGTACTCAGAAGTATCCCAAGGGTCTACTCCTCCTTGAGATGACTTTTTCATTGCGTCATTAGTTCCCCATGAAGTTTTGGATGATGATTTTCTTGTAATTCCGTTTGTTGGATTACCATTTGGATCAACTTGAGCTAAATAAAACTCTATCTGTGTATCTGCTGCTTGTGACCATTTGTTAGTTGCATCAGAATTTGTTCTACGGTAATCTTCATTCAAAACATCAAGTTGAGACTGGATTTGTGCCACACTGATATTTTCTTGTGAACTACTATAAATAACGTGTACAACAACTGGAATTTGGATAATGTCTCCAACTATTTTTCCTTGATAGTTCTTTTTTTCTGCAAGCCTTTTTTGAGTAAAGGACTCAATTTCTTGCATTTTACTTTTTAAAGAAGGATTGAGGGATTGTCTGTACTCAAGATTTTCCATTGAGTGACAGTTTCTTTTTTCTTGGGCATACAAAGCACCAACAAAAAATAAGCACATAAGTGCTAGGGTAATTTTGTTTTTCATTTTTGAAGGGTTTTTTAAGTTAATTAAAAACTCTTTTTTTCACTGAAAAAAAAGCGTTCTTAATTTTTTGTTAAAACATTAGCAAATATATATTTTTTTTACTAAAAACCTATAGAAACGAAAAATAAATTCATTATAACATACTAATAACCAGCAAAAAGCCTTAGAGGAATCTCTAAGGCTTTTACTTTTTTTATTCTTTTTTTTAAACTTATTTCTTCAAGATTTTAGTTTTTAATAGCTTTTGACCATCATTAACTTCAATAATATACAATCCTGTTTTTAATTTTGAAACATTAATGTTAGTAGCTCCTAAAACTCCTGATTTAACTACTCTTCCTCTTAAATCTACAATTTTGTATGTTGTATCTTCTGCCAAAGATCTTAATTTAATATTTACAAAATCAACAGTAGGATTTGGATACGCCACTAAGTTTTGAGTTACTTCGTTTCCTAACCTTTCTGCACTTACAACGTTATCTTGTCTTGCGCTTGAAACAATATTTACCCTATAATCTTCTACTTCACCATAACTAAATGTTTCACAAACTGTTTGAGCAGCATCATACTTCATTGAAACACGCATTCTTGTTGACCCTAACATAGCTCCTGAAGGTACATCAATCGTTGATGTTAAGTTATTTGCACTTGATGAAGATCCTGTTACAACTTTTTCACTGTTTTCAAATGTTCCATTTTGATTAAAATCAATCCATACTGCCCAATGTTCTGTATATGCTGTACTCTTAAACCCAGCGCTAACAATCATTTGGTTTGAACTTCCTCTTGCCAATGTAGCTACTTTTGAAGTGAAATCAGCATATCCTCCATTATCACCAGTTGCATTCTTCATTCCTCCTAATTCAACATTGTCTATCCACTCATAAGACGAGTCGTTTCCTTTAGAAGCACAGTACGATACTGAATTAGACAATGTAGTTACATTTACTGTATTACTTGATGCTGAAACATTTCCTGCTGCATCCTTAGCTTTTACTGAAAATGCATACGCTGTTCCTGCTGTTAACCCTGTTACATTTACTGTAGCACCTGTTACTGAACTTATTTTAGAAGCTCCTTGATATACATCATAACCTGTAACACCAACATTATCAGTTGATGCTGACCAATTTAAGGTTAACGAAGTTTGTGCTATACCAGATGCAGTTAAGTTTGTTGGCACAGTTGGTGCTTGAGTATCTGCTTGTGCTGTACCAACTACTACTGTATAATCTTCTACCTCTCCGTCAAAACTTGTTGCACAAGAAGTAGGGTCCGAATTATATTTTCCTGAAATTCTTATTCTTGTGCTTCCTGATTTTGCACTTGCAGGAACAGCAATCGCTTTTGTAGGTAAAGCTCCGTTAGAAACATTACTAATATTACCTAAATCATATGCTTCTCCACTATCAGTAAAGTCTCCATCTTGATTCCAATCAATCCAAGCAAAAACATCAATTCTATAGTTTCCATCAGTATTCACTGATACTGTAAGGTTTGTTGATGAAGATTGAGAAACTGTTGTTCTCAAGTTTGTAAAGTTTTCATATCCCTTATCTTTTGTAGTACCGTCTGCATTATTTATACTACCAAACACCACTTTTGTTATTCCTGTTTCATAAGTAGTGTTTCCACTTGAAGCACAATATGAAATAGTTACTGCTGGTGTTGTAAAGTTTACTGAAGTGCTATAGTTTGAGTTTGTTGAAGAACATTTACTACGCACTTGAACTTCGTATTGAGTAGAAGCTGATAATCCGCTTAACACTATAGAATTTGATGAAGATGCAACTGTTGTCCATGAAGAACTAGTTGTTGCTTTATATCTTACATCGTATGTTGCTCCTGAAACTGTTGCCCAAGAAACTGTTGCTCCTGTAGCAGTAACTGAAGAAGTAACTGCTCCTGTTGGCACTGTAGCGTTACAAACTGCTGGTGCGTCTGCCTTATTAGACAGCGCCAATGAACGTCTTGATCCTCCTGCTTCTAAAACAGCACGCATCCTGTTTTTTTGACCTAATGTAAATACGTTCATACATGCATCATCTGAGTAATCCATGTAGTTTTGAACCATATCTTCTGTACCACAAGAAACATGTCCTGTTTTACAGCCATAATTGGCTGCATCCGATTCTGGGGTATCAGCTACAAAGTCATCAACACCACAACCGCCATCACCCCAAATGTGACGCAAATTAAAAAAATGTCCTATTTCATGGGTTGTAGTTCTACCAAGATTAAACGAAGGGTCAAGCGTTCCTACAGAACCAAAAGCATTGTGAATCATTACTAAACCATCAGTAGAAGCAGATCCTCCAGGAAACTGTGCAAACCCTAAAATATTTCTATCTCCAGCTGGACTAGTATTAGTCATTTTTGGAACGATCCACATATTCAAGTATTCATCAGTATCCCATGCATCAACACCACCAGATGCAGAACTTTTCATTGCATTGTATGCTTTATACTTTGTTCCCCAATCTGAACTACCTACTTGTTTTCTAGTAATTGCTGTAGTTGAGTTACCATTAGGGTCTATTTTAGCCATAGCAAACTCTATTTGAGTATCGGCTGCTTGTGCCCATTTATTTGTTTTATCCGTATTTTGTCTACGAAAATCTTTATTTAGTACATCAATTTGTGAAAGAATTTGAGCATCACTAATGTTGTTTGTAGAGTTTGTGTATAAAACGTGTACTACTACCGGTATGGTAATAATATCAACTTCTATTTTTCCTTGACGGCTTTGTATTTCTTTAATTTTACTCTGAGTAAATTTTTCGATTTGATCCATACGATTTTGAAGATCTGGATCTTGAGATTTTCTATACTCTAAATCTTCCATTACTCCACAAGTTCTTTTTACTTGCGGCGAATTTTGTTGAGAAAAGGTAGTAACTACCATAAACAAGCACATAAGTGCTAGGGTAATTTTTTGTTTCATTTTGAAGGGTTTTTAATTATTATTTTTTGCTTTTTTTAATTAAAAGCGACGGCAAATATATGTTTTTATTAAGAAATTCATAAAAAAAATAAAAAAACAATACATTATTACCAACAATAACCATTTTTCTGTAACAAAAAACACGCTTTTAAACCGAGTTTTTCTATTGTTTTTTATTTCACTTACCGACTGTTTTATTATCATACATTTATATTCTAAATCAATTTTTAAGTATGAAATGGAAATATTAATTGTATTTTTATTAAAATTTATGATTGATGCTTGAAGTTAAAAATTTAGAAATAAGTTTTAAAAATTCTCCACCTGTTGTTCATAACATTTCTTTTGACTTAAAAAAAAATAAAATTTTAGGTATAGTAGGGGAAAGTGGTAGTGGGAAATCGGTAAGTTCTTTAGCTATTTTAGGATTGCTACCTAAAACAGCCTCTATAAAAGGAGAGCTTTTTTTCAACCAACAAAATTTATTAAATTTTAATGAAAATGATTTTCGAAAAATACGAGGAAGTCAAATAGCCATGATTTTTCAAGAACCTATGAGTTCTTTAAATCCCACGTTAACATGTGGTGTTCAAGTTGCTGAAATTTTACAGCAGCATACACTGTTATCTGACAAAGAAATTAAAGAAGAAGTTATTTCCTTATTTACAAAAGTAAAGCTACCACGGCCAGAAAACATATATAACTCATATCCTCACCAAATAAGTGGCGGACAAAAACAACGGGTAATGATTGCCATGGCAATTGCCTGTAAACCTCTACTTTTAATTGCTGACGAACCCACCACAGCACTAGACGTGACTGTTCAAAAAGAAATTATACTATTACTAAAAGAATTACAACAAGAATATGAAATGGGAATTATTTTCATTTCTCATGATTTGGCCTTGGTTTCTGAAATTGCAGACACCGTAGTAGTAATGCATAAAGGTAATATTGTTGAAAAAGGAACAGCAAATCAGGTTTTTCTCAATCCGAAAGAAAGTTATACCAAAGCGCTAATCAATTCAAAACCAAATACTAAAAAACGACTCAAAACTTTACCTACTGTTAACGATTTTATTAATAACACTATTGACTCTACAGTTTATACAGATGAAGAGCGTACTGCTTTTCATCAAAAAATATATAGCCAACCTCCGCTGTTAGAAATCGTTAATTTACATAAAGATTTTATTAGTAATTCTTCATGGTTTTCAAAACCAGCTGTTGTGAAAGCAGTTAACGATGTGTCTTTTAAAATTCACGAAGGTGAAACTTTAGGGTTAGTAGGAGAGAGTGGCTGTGGAAAAACTACTTTAAGTAGAACAATTTTAGGCTTAGAAAAAGTAACTGCTGGAAGTATTTTATACAAAGGAACAGACCTTACTAAACTACCAAAAGCCGCTTTTAAAAAATTACGAAAAGAAATTCAAATTATATTTCAAGACCCTTTTTCTTCCTTAAATCCAAGAATTTCTGTTGGAGACGCCATTTTAGAACCCATGAAAATTCATAAAGTGTTAAGTTCTAACAAAGAAAGAAGAGAATATGTATACAGTTTGTTAAAAAAAGTTGGACTACAACCCGAACATTTTAATCGCTATCCACATGAGTTTTCTGGTGGACAACGCCAACGAATCGGAATTGCCCGTGCTATTGCGTTGCGACCAAAACTAATTATTTGTGATGAATCAGTTTCAGCTCTTGATGTATCGGTACAAGCGCAAGTTTTAAATTTATTAAACGAATTAAAAACAGAATTTAATTTCACCTATATTTTTATTTCGCATGATTTATCTGTAGTAAAATACATGGCTGATCAACTCGTGGTAATGAACAAAGGTCGGGTAGAAGAAATAGCTGATGCTGACGAAATTTACCAACTCCCAAAGACAAAATATACACAAACTTTGATAGAAGCTATCCCAAAAGGGCTGTAACTTTTTTCACTGCGTTATTAATGGTATATTGCACCGTTAAAACGAAAAGAAAGAATATGAAGATTATAGTACCAATGGCAGGAATTGGGTCTCGTTTAAGACCTCATACATTAACAACTCCTAAGCCATTAACAGTTATTGCTGGCAAGTCAATTGTACAGCGATTAGTGGAAGATATTACTTCGGTTGTAGACCAACCTATAGAAGAAATTGCTTTTATAATTGGGCCTGCAGCAAAAGGGTTTCCTGCAGATACAAAAGATAAACTGCTAAAAATAGCAGAAAGTTTAGGAGCCAAAGGTTCTGTATATGTTCAAGAAGAAGCTTTAGGAACAGCACACGCTATTTATTGTGCTAAAGAATCGTTAGGCGGTTCGTGCGTAGTAGCTTTTGCTGACACGTTATTTAAAGCTGATTTTACGTTAGATGCAAATGCAGATGGAGCTATTTGGGTAAAACAAGTTGAAGATCCTAGTGCTTTTGGTGTTGTAAAACTTAACGATGGAGTTATTACTGACTTTGTTGAAAAACCAAAAGAATTTGTCTCAGATTTGGCTATTATCGGTATTTACTATTTTAAAGATGCTGACAAATTACTCGAAGAAATAAAGTATTTAATAGATAATGATATTAGACCTTCTGGTGAGTATCAATTAACTGAAGCTTTAGAAGCTTTAAAAGTAAAAGGAGCTAAGTTTATTCCTGGAAAAGTAAATACTTGGATGGATTGTGGTAAAAAAGATCCAACTGTAGATACTAACAAGCAAGTTTTAGGTTTTGAACAAGCTGATGGCAACAATTTAGTGTCTGAAGACGTTGTATTAGAGAACGCTGAAATTATTCAGCCGTGTTATGTTGGAAAAAATGTAGTGTTGAAAAACACTAAAATAGGTCCTTTTGTTTCAATTGGTGAAAATAGTATCATTGAAAACTCTACTATTACAAACTCTTTAATTCAAACAAATGTTCGTATTTCAAATGCCAATTTAGGTAATGCTATGATTGGTAATCATGCAAAATACAATGCTAATTATACATCGGTAAGTATAGGTGATTATACAGAGCTTACATAAAATCTCAATAGAAAAGAGAAGAGAAAAAAGAGAGAAAATTATTTTTTCTAAAGTGATACTGTCTTTTTTCTTTCTTCTTTTTTCTTTCTTTCTAAACGCTCAAGATAGCATTCCTGCCGCGGTTAACATTGCTGAAAAAAATAATATTGAGTTTCAACAGTATTTTTTTAAAGCACTTTCTGACAAAGCTATTTTTAACTATCAAAAGGCTATACAAAGTCTAGAAAAGTGTAACAGAATACTTCCAAATAACAAAGCTGTTTTATTTGAACTTTCTAAAAACTATGAAAAATTAGGCAGAAACCCTGAAGCTTTAACCTATATTGATTTAGCATTAAAAGAAGAGCCTAATAATGTATGGCTGCTTGAACATAAAGTTTTTATCTTAAGAAAGTTAGCAAATTTTAATGATGCTATTATTGCACAACAAAAAATAGCTGCAGCATATCCAAAGAAAAAACAGTTACTTGTTTTTTTACATCTTCAAAACAAAGATGTTACATCTGCAAAAAAAGTATTAGCTGAATTAAAAGAAGCTAAATTATTAAATGCCAGACTTCGTTCTATCGAAAGAAAAATAAATATTCAAAAAACAACCGAAACACAACCCAAAAAAGTTATAGAAAGCCTTGATGCTAAGTCACTTTTTGAAAAAGAAAAGTCTTTTATCAACTTAAAAACTCTACTAGATAAGTTAGCTGATGATAATGATAGTGATTTATTAAAATACAGTGAACAAGGTTTAACTCTTTTTCCTGCACAACCTTTTGTATATTTAATGAGTGGAAGGGCATTTAACAACAACAAAGATTATAAAAAAGCATTAGAAACCTTACAAAACGGCATTGATTTTGTTATTGATAATAATAAAATAGAAGCCAAATTTTACTTAGAAATGTCAAAAGCTTATCAAGGATTGAATAATGTTAAAAAAGCCAATTCTTACAAAAACAAAGCTGAAAAGATTTTAAAATAAGTTTCGTTAGTACAAATTTTATGAAATATACCACTTTATTACTTATATTATTTTTAGGTTTAACGTCATGTAAATCTACCAAAAACGTTACTGGTGATGCCGCCATTAAAGAATTGTCGGCACGTAAAGTAGCTAAAAAACATATTGCCACTAATTTTGATAAAAAAACGGTAGACGCTCGTTTAAAAGTTAATTATAAGAACAATAAAGAAAGTTTAGGGTTTTCGGTACGAATGAAAATTAAAAAAGATGAAGTTATTTGGCTAAAGGGAACTAAAATTATTTCTCTTTTTAAAGCCAAAATTACTCCAACAAAAGTGCAATTTTATTCTCCGTATGAAAAGAGTTATTTTGATGGAGACTTTTTAATGCTAAAAAAATTATTAGGAACTGATATTAATTTTCAACAGTTACAAAGCATGTTGTTAGGTGAAGCCTTAATGGACGTAAAATCTGAACGACAAGAAGTTCAAATTCAAGAAAAGTCGTATCAATTATC
This sequence comes from Tenacibaculum sp. SDUM215027, assembly GCF_050566205.1. Taxonomy (NCBI): domain Bacteria; kingdom Pseudomonadati; phylum Bacteroidota; class Flavobacteriia; order Flavobacteriales; family Flavobacteriaceae; genus Tenacibaculum; species Tenacibaculum sp. SDUM215027. The sequence goes on along the minus strand of NZ_JBNXUE010000001.1, from coordinate 622,881 downwards.
ACCTAAAAAACAGCCCATTTTATTCGACTTGTTTTTTTATGTAAATCCTCTGCATTTTAAACTAAACAAGCAATTAATTGTTAACTCATTAAAAAACCAGCGTTTAGATATTAGTTATCCTAAATATCATAAAAAGAACGCTACTTTTTTTCCTGAAAAAATTAACATAAAAGCCAAAGAAAAAAATAAGTTTACTATTATTGATATTACTACTCGCTCAGTAGAATATGACACTAAACTTAATGTAAATTTTAATATCCCTAGCGGATACAAAAAAATTCAATTATAATTATGAAGTACCCTGTTTTTTACATCTCTTTTTTATGCCTGTTTTTTGTAGGAATTTCTTCTTTCGGTCAAAGTAGGAAAGAGCTTGAAAATAGGCGAAAAAAACTTAAAAATGAAATAGAACAGGTTAACAACCTTTTGTTTAAAGCAAAGAAAAAAAAGAGTAGTGCTTTAGATGATTTAAAAGATTTAAATCAAAAAATAGATGTTAGGGAACGTTTAATTGAAACTATTGAGTTAGAAACTAAATTACTTTCAAAAGAAATCAATTCAAACGAGCGACAATTAAAAAAATATAATGACGAGTTAGAGAACTTGAAAAATGACTACCGAGACATGGTAGTAAAGTCATACAAAAGCAAATCGCAGCAAAGCAAAACCATGTTTTTGTTATCTTCAGAAAGCTTTTACCAAGCCTACAAGCGACTAAAGTATATGCAACAGTATAAAGACTTTAGAAAAAAGCAAGGAGAAGAAATCATGGTAAAAGCTAAAGACGTAAAACAGTTAAACGACTCGCTAACTGCTCAAAAAAAATCAAAAGAAACCTTACTATCTGACGAAAAAAATCAGAAAAAAGAAATTGAAGGAGATAAGAAAAGTCAGGAGCAGCTAATTTCAAAAATCAAAAAAGAAGAGAAAAAATATAAAAGCGATTTACAGAAAAAACAACGAGAAGAAAAAAGAATTGCCGCCAGAATTGATAAGTTAATTAGAGATGCTATTGCTAAAGCAAACAAGGGTAAAAAAACAACGAAAGGCAAAACCAAAAGTTCTGGTTTTATTTTAAATGCCGAAGAAAAAGCTTTACTTGCTAACTTTGAACAAAATAGAGGTAATTTACCTTGGCCAGTTAAAGGTGTAATTACACGAAAATATGGAGTACAACCACATCCAACATTTCCTGGAATTAGTATCAATAGTCACGGATTATACATTGCTACTAAGTCCAACACTGAGGTAAAAAGTATTTTTAACGGAAAGGTATTAGTTATTCAGTTGCATTCTGATGGTAGAAAGTCAGTTTTAGTACAACACGGTAATTATATTTCTGCATACAACAAGTTAAAAGAAGTATATGTTAAAAAAGGTGATGCTGTTAAAACTGGTGATAAGCTAGGTAAAGTGTTTACTAACAAAGTAACTGGTAAAACACAACTTAGTTTTATGTTATATAAAAACAAAAATCGACTGAATCCTGCAAAGTGGATTCGTTCATAACTAACCATGAAAAACGCATCCAACTTTATTATTGTAACCGTAGCTATTATTGCAACGTTGGTTATTGGAAAAGGAATTTTAATTCCATTTGTTTTTGCACTAATTTTCTGGTTTTTAACTCGTGAAATCCGCAAAACCATATACAAAATCCCCTTTGCCAAACGCTTTATTCCTTTTTGGTTAAGTAATGTATTTGTTTTTACATTCATTATTTTAGGGTTTGGTTTTGTCTCAGAAATAATTACCAATAGTATTTCTAACTTAACCACTTCGTACTCAAAATATGAACCGAATGTTGATGCTATTATAAAACGTTTAGACGCCTATTTTCACATCGATATTATCAAGTCGTTACAATCTGTTGTTGGAGACTTTGATTATGGCTCTGTTTTGGGCGATATAGCAAACGGTATTAGTAGTTTGCTTGGTAACACCTTTATGATTATTATTTATGCCTTATTTATCTTCTTAGAGGAAAGTAATTTTAAAAAGAAATTACAAAAGGTATTTATGAGTTCTCAAAACAACTCTAAAAGCTTTCAGTCAATCTTAAAAAAGATTGAAGATTCTATTTCAAACTATTTACGACTAAAAACCTACGTAAGTTTATTAACAGGTATACTTAGTTATTTTGTGCTGTTGTTAGTTGGAGTAGATGGGGCTCCGTTTTGGGCCTTTCTTATCTTTTTACTGAATTACATCCCTACTATCGGTTCACTTGTAGCAACTGCATTTCCTGCCATATTCTGTTTAATTCAGTTTGGAGAGTTTCCTCCATTTTTAATTGTATTGTTTGCAGTAGGTAGTATTCAAGTTGTTGTAGGTAATATTGTGGAACCTAAAGTTTTTGGAAAGTCACTAAACTTAAGTCCGTTAGTTACCATATTATCATTAGCTCTTTGGGGAGAAATTTGGGGAATTACAGGAATGATACTTTCTGTACCTATTACAGTAATTATGATTATTATCTTTTCTCAGTTTGAAAAAACAAAAGACATTGCCATTTTCTTGTCTGAAAGCGGCAATGTAGATGAAATATAAGCTGTTTTAATCCATAAAAATAGATTTCAACTCTATTGCTTCCTTAGGATCCATTTTACCTGCTAAAACCAAGCTTAATTGCTTTCTACGTAAAGCTGCTTCATAACGTTGCTTTTCTAATTCAGTTTCTGGTTCAATTTGAGGAATTGGTACTGGTTTTCCTGTTTCGTCAACAGCTACAAACGTGTAAATTCCTTCATTTACCTTGGTTTTTTCACCTGATTGACGGTCTTCAATCCAAACATCTACATAAATCTCCATTGATGATTTAAAAGCACGTGAAACCTTTGCTTCTAAAGTTACCACACTTCCTACAGGTACCGACTTGGTAAATGCTACGTGATTTACAGAGGCTGTTACTACAATTCTTCTCGAATGACGGCGCGCAGCAATACTACAAGCTCTATCCATACGAGCTAATAATTCTCCTCCAAAAAGGTTATCTAAATAATTTGTTTCTCCTGGTAAAACTAAATCGGTAAGTACAGTTAACGATTCTTTTGGTGATTTTGCTCTCATCAATTAAATTTTGCTGCAAAGATACAGCAACAAAAAAATCTACCTAAAATAAATGCAGATTATTTAGCCAATAACCAAGCGTCTTCGCTTACTGATTCTTTAATAATTTCTAAGGCTTTTCTAGCTTCAGCCCTTGTTGCATAACTCGCAAAAGCTACTTGAGTTAAGCCTAATCCATTCTTTCCAACTATAGAAGCATCATAACCTTTATCTTGTAGATCAGCTAATTTATTTTCAGCATTATGTGCTTCTTGAAAAGCACCAGCAATGATATGAAAGCTTCTATCTTCTTTACTAACGTTTAAGTTAATAGTTGGTAACGGGTTATCGATTACAAAAGTTGCTGATTGAATTTTCTTCTCAACAGCTTTTTCTTGGTTTGCTAGTACCTTCTGTTGTTCCTGACTTTGAACACCATTCCAACCCACATAAGCAATTCCTACAAAAACAGCCGCTACTGCAGCTCTTCTTACATATAACGGAATTGTTTTTTTGTTTTCTTCAGTGGTAGTAGGTAATGATTTAACTGTTACTTCTTTCACTCTTTCTACGGAAGGTGTTGAAACCTCTGCCAATCCAAAAGATTCAGTTAAAAAATTACTAGACGGGTTTGGTTCAAAAACAACTTGTTTCGCTTCGTTTAAAGACAAACTTCCTACAGAAGCAACAGCAACAGTTGTTGTTGCTAACTTCTCATTCCATTGTGCAACTTCCTCAGTAATAAAAATAATTGCTTCTTCAAAAGAAATGTTTTTACTTGAAGCTATATAATTAGCCAATAAACCATCATTATGCTGTAAATACGCATTAAATGTAAGTTGTTTTTTGGGTGGGTAAAAAGTGTGCGTAGTAGTATTTACTCTAGCACCAATTTTATTGGTTACAAACCCTCCAAAATTAGGAACAATTACGCAATCGTATCTATATAATAAATCGTTAATGTAGTTGGCTAATGTCATAAGAACAAATATAGCTTTTTAGTACATTACTTTCAAGTAATCTCTTAATTTTTATTAACAGTTTTTTGTATATTGATACTCAAATTATTGCTATATGAACTCAGAAAAATTGCTAGCTATTCTACGGTTACAAGCAACCAAAAATGTAGGTGATATTTTAGCAAAAAAGCTAATTACAGCAACAGGAAGTGTTGAACAAGTATTTTTAGAAAAGAAAAATACTCTACATAAAATTAACGGAATTGGAACTCATGTAACCCAACATCTTTTTGATGAAAACAACCTAAAAAGAGCAGAAGAGGAGCTAGTCTATATTCAACAAAACAACATTGCTTTTTCTTATTTTTTAGAATCTGATTATCCGCAGTACTTGAAACATTGTATAGATGCTCCTATCTTAATTTTTAAGGATGGAAACCTCAACCTCAACAACAATAAAATTATTTCGATTGTAGGCACTCGAAAAATGAGTTCGTACGGACGTGATTTCTGCAATCAACTAGTTGAGGGTTTAAAGGAACATAATCCGATAATTGTAAGTGGTTTTGCCTACGGAGTAGATATTTGTGCGCACAAAGCTGCTATAAAAAACAATTTGCAAACTATTGCAGTGTTGGCACATGGATTGGATGAAATTTACCCGAAAACTCATAAAAAATATATTCACCAGGTAAATGAAAATGGCGGTTTCATTACCGAGTTTTGGCACGATGAGCAACCTATGAGAGAAAACTTTTTAAAACGAAATCGTATTGTAGCAGGGCTTTCAAAAGCAACTATCATTATAGAATCTGCTGAAAAAGGTGGCTCGTTAGTTACTGCCGATATTGCCAATTCTTATAATCGTGATGTATTTGCGCTATCAGGTAGAGCTACTGATGTATATAGCAAAGGATGTAACAACCTCATTAAAAATAATCAGGCACATTTATTGACTTCTGCTGAAGATATTGTAAAAATGCTCAACTGGGATCTACCGAGAACCGAGGCTCCCATCCAAAACAAACTTTTTATTGATTTAAATGAAATCGAACAAAAAATCTATGATTACTTACAGCAAAATGGTAAACAGTTATTGGATGTTATTGCGTTAGATTGCAATCTTCCTACCTATCAAATATCATCTATTTTAGTTCAAATGGAACTGAAAGGTGCAATAAAACCTTTACCTGGAAAAATGTTTGAAGTTTAGTACCTTTGAAGCATGTCAGAATATAAACTCATATCACAAAAAAAACCTGCTTTTCCAGTAAACAAAAAACTAGGAAACTACTTGAAAAGGCATAACAGAACTATAAAGATTCCTATTTTTTATGATGATTTGTTACGTTTTCAAGGAGCGATTGCTGTGTACGATAAGCACGATAATGATACGTTGTGGATACGTGTTTTTTACAATGAGTTTGAACGAGCAGAAATAGATTTATACCTAAAAAAAGTATATAATATTTTACACTCTAATGGTTCTGATGCTGGTATAAGGCACTTAAATGTTGATGCTATAGACTTTTGTACGTTTGGTAATTCTAAACCTTTTCGTATAAAAATTCGAAATATTTTAAATGATAACTATACCTACTTTTACGTTAAAAAAACCGATTCATCTCGTATTTACGGACTAGAGCTAGAAGATATCTTATCGCCTTATAACCTTAACTTTTTGGTATATGAAGACACGTTGATAGAAGAGCATATATCAGGGATTCCAGGAGATGTTTTTATCAACGACTATTTAGAAGATTGTTTAGATATTGAAAAAGCACAACTAGCTAAAGAATTTGTAAAGTTTAACGAACGTTGTATGATTCGTTTGTTAGGTGACATGCGTTCGTACAACTACGTGGTAGTGCCAACCCACGATTTTGAGAATGTAGTGTATAAAATCCGTCCGATAGATTTTGACCAACAGTGTTACGAAGGAAAGTTTAAAGTATATTATCCGCAGTTTTTTAAAGAAAATATAAAACTCGTTCAGCTAGTAGGAGATAAGCTTACTTCTGAATCTATTGAGCAATATCAAATAGAAGAACGATCAATTGTTGCTAAAAGAATTTTAGGTTCACGTTCTCGATTAAACCGCTTACTTGCTGCTATGAAATCAGATAATATTTCTACTCCTAAAAATATCGAACAATTAAAATCGGAAATTTTTGAATTTACAGGTGATATTAATTTTAGAGATAGTGATGGCATGGGAGAAGTTCTAGACAGTGCACTCACTTTTGTTCGTAGAAATTACGAAGATGTTAGTATGAAAACTATTATTCAACAGCAACAAAAACTACACTAATTTTTTCTGCTTCGAATACTTTCAATAATTACGGTTGTTAAAATCAAACTTCCTCCAATATAAGTGTTCCATGTGGGGATTTCGTTTAAAAAAACAAACGCTAACAAAATTCCAAAAATCGGCTGAATACTACTAATAATGCTTGCGGTTGATGCCGAAAAAAACTGTAGTGAATGTACCATTAAACTATGTCCGATAGCCGTAGTTAACAACCCTAATAATAACAAATAGGGGAGTTGCTCTCGAAAGCCAGAAATATCCATAAAAAACAATACAGGAACCAATAAAACAGTAATAATTATCGTTTGATAAAACATTAACATTACTCCGTTATATTGCTGTACATATTGCTTTAAAATGAGAATTCTTATTGAATAGCATAGGGCAGAGAACAAACCAAATAAAACTCCTTGAACTTGAGTGTTTTTGATATCAAATTCTGGCGCTAAAATGTATAATCCTAGTAACACTAACAAGCCTAAAACGATGTGTATGGGGTTGAATTTTATCTTTAAAAACAGTGGTTCTAAAAAAGCAATCATTACCGGAAAGGTGTACAACGACAACATCCCGATTGCTACGTTAGATAGTTTTAAGGCGTAAAAATAGGTAATCCAATGGGCTGCCATAAAAACACCACCTATAATAAACGGAAGCACATGCTTCTTCGATTGTATTTTTAAATCAATCTTTCTAAATCGGCAAAAAGCATATAAAATGACCATGGCAAACGCTGAACGAAACCAAATAATGACTTCAGAAGGCATGGCAATGTACTTGCCCAATACTCCTGAAGTACTGATGAAAAAAGTGGCTAAAAGTAAGCCAGAAACATGTTTTATATGATTGTTTTGCATGAGGGTAAATGTATGTCATTTCGAAGGAGGTTACGACTGAGAAACCTCTTTGTTCTGGTTTAGTGACTTTTAAGAGTTTTTCACAACTAACCTTAGTGAGATTTCTCGCTATCGCTCGAAATGACACTTTGTTTGTTGTCGTCATTGCGACCCCGAAGCATCGAGACTAGCAATCTCTAAGTTGTGAGTTTACATTGTCACATCGAGTAAATTTCTTTTCCGATAGAAAAAAGAAATTTGTATCGAGATGTATATGGACTATAGTTCTCGATACAGTTTTCACTCATTCTAATCGTAAAAACCAATCGAACAGACAAAGCTTAATTATTAAACTTCTTTTTTGCTAAATTAGGTAGTTTTTCAAACTCATTATTTATAAGAACTTCTTTTTTTGCTCTTGACCATTTTTTAATTTGTTTTTCTTTTTCAATAGCCATTTCTATGTTGGTAAACTCACAATAAAAGACTAATTCTACAGGTCTTCTTTTTGAAGTATAACTATCTTTAAAAGTTCCTTTTTGGTGTTGAAATATTCGTTGAGATAGATTTGAAGTTACTCCTATATAATAGCTTTTATCTGAACATTGTAATATGTAAACAAAATATTTTTTAATTTAAAAATTTATCAACGAATTAGTTGCTTTTTACAAGAATAACAATTCTTTATTCCGTCATTGCTAAGGTAAGGGAGCGTGCCCATATTTTGGTTATGAGTTTACATTGTCACATCGAGTGAATTTCTTTTCCAATAGAAAAAAGAAATTTGTATCGAGATGCATATAAGCTAGTTCTCGATACAGTTTTCACTCATTCTAATCGTAAAAACCACTCGAACAGACAACTTCTTCGCTCGTTCCTCACTCGCAATGACATTGATTTAAACTTTCTGTAACGTCTCTAACGCTTTGTGAACAGTATCAATTTTTATAAACGTAATGAGTAAACGCAAGCCGTTTTTGGTTTTCTTTTCTTTCATTACACAACTCTTCGGATTTTGCTGTACGTACTTCAACATCTTCGTAAACGCTTCGGTTTGATAAAAACCACTTTGTTGATCGGACACAAAATACCCAATCAATCGTTTTTGCTTTAAAACCACCTTTTCTAAGCCCAAGTCTTTCGCTAACCATTTAATGCGAACACTGTCTAACAAATCAGCTACTTGCGTTGGATATTCTCCAAAGCGGTCGATAATTTCAGACTCAAACGTTTGCAATTCTTCTTCTATATTCAGAGTGCCTAACTTGTTATACAAACTCAAACGTTCGGTTACTGAGTTCACATAATCATCGGGGAATAGAATTTCAAAATCAGTATCAATTTGTACCTCTTTTACATATTCCTTCGGAGCGTTTTCGTCTGTTGGATATAAGTCTTTAAACTCGTTTTCTTTAAGCTCTTCAATCGCTTCTTTTAATATTTTTTGATAGGTATCAAATCCAATATCGTTGATAAATCCACTTTGTTCACCTCCTAATAAATCCCCAGCACCACGAATTTCTAGATCTTTCATGGCAATATTCAATCCGCTACCCAACTCAGAAAACATTTCTAATGCTTGAATTCGTTTACGCGCATCGTCGGTCATCATATGATATGGCGGCGTAATAAAATAACAGAAGGCTTTTTTGTTCGAACGTCCTACACGACCTCGCATTTGGTGTAAATCCGACAATCCAAAATTGTTCGCATTGTTGATGAATATTGTATTCGCATTCGGTACATCCAATCCACTTTCAATAATCGTAGTCGATACCAGTACATCAAACTCATTGTTCATAAAACCAAGCATGAGTTCTTCTAACTTTTTTCCTTCCATTTGCCCATGTCCAATCCCTATTTTCGCATTAGGCACCAAACGTTGTAACAATCCTGCGACTTCTTTGATGTTTTCAATACGGTTGTGGATGAAAAATATTTGTCCTCCACGAGAAATCTCGTACGAAATAGCATCTCTGATCGTTTCTTCACTAAAACGAATCACATTGGTTTCTATGGGGTGACGGTTGGGTGGAGGTGTTTTAATCACCGATAAATCACGCGCCGCCATTAAACTGAACTGTAAGGTACGCGGAATTGGTGTTGCGGTTAAGGTTAGTGTATCTACATTTTCTTTAATGGTTTTTAGCTTGTCTTTTGCCGCTACTCCAAATTTTTGTTCCTCATCAATAACCAATAATCCCAAATCTTTAAACTGAATGCTTTTATTTGTTAATTGATGCGTACCAATTACAATATCCACACCGCCGTTAGTTATTCCCTCTAAAACGCCTTTGCGTTGTTTTGCGGTTCTAAATCGGTTTAAATAATCAATTGTAACAGGAAAGTCTTTTAATCGCTTAGAAAAGGTTTTAAAGTGCTGAAATGCCAAAATGGTTGTGGGCACTAACACCGCTACCTGTTTTCCGTTGTCTACCGCTTTGAACGCTGCTCGTATAGCAATTTCTGTTTTTCCAAAACCAACATCACCACACACCAAACGATCCATAGGTTGCTCTTTTTCCATATCGGTTTTTACCTCTTGGGTAGAAGAAAACTGATCGGGCGTATCTTCATATAAAAAACTTGCTTCTAACTCATGTTGCATGTGCGTATCGGGTCCGAAAGCAAATCCTTTTTGGAGTCTACGTTTGGCATATAACTGAATTAAGTTAAACGCAATATGCTTAACGCGGGCTTTGGTTTTTTGCTTGACTTTTTTCCAAGCTCCTGACCCTAATTTATATACTTTAGGCGGTTTTCCGTCTTTTCCGTTGAACTTTGATATTTTGTGTAGCGAGTGAATGCTCACATATAAAATATCGCGATCGCCATATACTAGTTTAATGGCTTCTTGCTTTTTGCCTTCTACATCAATTTTTTGCAGTCCGCCAAACTTTCCAATTCCGTGGTCAATATGCGTTACATAATCGCCTACGTCTAATTTGGTGAGTTCTTGTAAGGTGATGGATTGCTTTTTCGCGTATCCGTTTTTGAGTCGGAATTTATAATAACGTTCAAAGATTTGATGATCGGTATAACAAACAATTTTATTATCTAAATCAACAAAGCCTTGGTACAACGGAAATACAATGGTTTCATAGGAAACTTCTTGTTCACCATCGTCAAAAATATCGTGGAAACGTTGTGCTTGTTGGTCGTTAGAACAAAAGATATAGTTGGTAAATCCTTTGGCTGAAAATTCATTAAAATTCTGAATTAACAACTCGAATTTTTTATTGAAAGACGGCTGTGGATGGGTGTCGAAACTAATTTCGGTGAGATCTCTCACCTCTGCTCGAGATGACAAGTGTGCCAAAGTAAACTCTTGTAATTGGTTTTTAATCAGCTCGCCGTTGCAAAACAATTCTTCTGGTTTTGCGTGTTTTATTTCGGTAGATAGTTCGTTAAAAGAGAGTTCTGCTTTTCGGTAGAATTTATCTAACGAATCGCTTAGCAAGTCTACATTCTTAACAAAAACAGCGGTTTTAGACCAGATATATTTTAAAAAGCTCTCTCTGCTTTCTTGCAAAGCTTTGTTTTCTACATTGGGCATAATGCTCACTTTCTTTAGTTTTTCTTTAGAAAGTTGCGTTTCTACATCAAAGGTTCGGATGCTGTCTACCTCATCGCCAAAAAACTCAATACGATAGGGTTCATCGTGAGAAAAAGAAAACACATCGATAATTCCACCACGTACCGAAAACTCACCAGGTTCGGTAACAAAATCTACACGATTAAACTGGTATTCAAACAGTACTTCGTTGACAAAATCGAGCGATACTTGCTCGCCCACCGATACTTTTAACGTGTTTTTTTCCAGTTCTTTCTTCGTCACTACTTTTTCGAATAGGGCAGTAGGGTAGGTAACAATAATCGCAGGTTTTTTGCGAGAATTGATACGGTTTAACACCTCTGAACGCAGCAGTACATTGGCATTGTCGGTTTCTTCTATCTGGTAGGGTCTGCGATACGAACCCGGATAAAACAACACGTTTTTATCGCCTAATAACTGCTCTAAATCGTTTAGGTGATAGGCGGCTTCTTCCTTGTCGTTACAAATTAACAAGTAAGGTTTATCGGCTTGTTTAAAAGTTTCGGAAATGACAAAAGACAACGAAGAACCGACCAAATTCGTAATTTGAAAATGGTGTTGTTCTTGTTGAAGCTGATTTACAATCTGTTTTACATTATCAGATTGTTGGTATTGGTTTACAATCGATTGTTTGCTCAACGTACAAAAATTTTGAGCAAATGTACGAGGTTTATTTTTTGTGTGAGCGGGTTTTGTTTTTTTACGGTCTCTTATATGGTGTATTTTCTTCTCGAAGGGAGAAATGCTTTATTTATTATGCATAAGTTTATTCTATGTGAGTTAAATTATATTCTACTTTTTCTTTATCAGTTAGAGGATTATATATAGTAGTTTTTGTAATTATGCCTCTACAATAATCTCTAATATGAAATTCTTTCATTTTTTCTAAGAGGTCAATTGAAAATGTGCCAAATAATCTTTTCTTATCTATTGTTTCAATTTCAAATTTACCTTTTGCACTTATAGTTATTAACTCTCCTTCAAACTCAATTTCCTGAGGTTCAGAAATCTCTATCTTATTAATCGTGTTATAAAGAGAAAGTATTTTTTCTTTTTTTCCGTTCCAGAAATATTCTTTGTTGTCTGGGCTATCCCATTTCAAATCACATTCAAGATTATCGTCAGTTAGTTCCTTTAAGAATTTGGAAATATACTTTAGACTTTTCCCTCCTACATTAACTATATTATCAGTTACTTGATCTGGTGTAGTGGAATTAAAAAAGTTGAATGTATTTTCTAAACTATTTTGGAGAATGCTTTCTCCAAATAAGTCAGGAGATGTTTTTCCTGATACATAAAATATTGTTGAGCCTCTACCTATGTTTTCTAATCTTAAATCAATTGTTTCTTTAATTATTTGATTTCTTTTTTTTCCTCCTTTTTTTCCAAATTGTATATACTTAGAAGTGTTATGAATTGAAAGAGAAAAATTAGTTGTAATTCCTCCTACTATATTTAAAGGTAAAGTTCCATAACTCGCAGAGTTACCAATCAAACGAATTTTTATTATTTCTTTTTCTCTCTTTAAGTTTTCTTGGTAAAGTTGTTGTTGAAGGTCTTCTAATTGATTTTTATAAGAACTCATTTTTAAACTTAAAGAAAAGTCATTAGGACTTTCTTTAACCTCTATTTCCAAAGATTCAATCAACTTAAATAGTTCATCAATGTTATTTTTTATTCTCTGAAAATTACTCATATTGAAATTCGTATTATTCCTTTTGGTTTTTCGTTTCTTGAGAATCCAAACCACCCGCGCCAGTAACTACGCATATTTAAATCATGATTTGGAACAATAAAAACATCACAATTATAACGAATTGAAGATGTATTTCTATCATTAAGTTCTTCTAAAATACGTTTTTTTTCTTCAGGTAAATTATTTGCTTCTTGACCATCAACAAAAAAGATCATGTCAATGTCTCCAGGTTCTGGTTTTTTTGTTGAAAAAGAACCGTCTACCCATACTTCAGAAGAAATGCCTGTTTCTTTGAATCTATCTAATAAAGCTTCAAAACGAGTAACTAAATATTCTCTTCTTTCTGATTCATCAAATGGTTCGACAAATACTTTTCTTAGCTCAGTTTCCTGAATATCCTTAAATCCTGCCTGAAAAAGTGGTTCGTATTCCATTTTATAATTATGCACAACTTGTTTATATTTCTTTTTTTGTATACCTAAATTAGGTGTACACAACCAAAATTCTTTACGGCAATCCATAAAGAAGTGTTTGTTTTTATTTTTTTTATAAAAAATAGTTGAGATAAGGGGTAGTACTACTTTTTACTTTTTTAGCGTGTTAAACATAGTAAAAAAAGAGGAGGGAGGCAAACCTTTTTGTCTTTACAAGGGAAGTTATAACCGAAGTAAGCTGTTCATTTAGAACTCGTAACGGAAAGATTGCTTTGTTTTAGCCTGTCTTGAGCGACAGTCGATAGGCTCACAATTACGGATAAGAAGCAATGGCGAGGTAACTGTTGTTTTGTACAAAAAAATAGTTGAGATAAAGGATAACACTACTTTTTTAGTTTACTACAAAGTCGCTACTCCTAAAATAGCCAAGCCCGAAAAAGAAATGCCACCCAAATGAAACTAAATAAGGAAATAACTAAACCAGCTATTGCAAGTCCTCTTGGCTTTTTAAATATTCCAACTAAAGACAGAATAAATCCTAAAGCCCATATCAACCACCCTAAAACAGGAAACCATCCAAAAAATAAACCTATTACTGCTAAAATAAATCCTGCTATTCCAACGCCATTTATTTTAGCAGTAATACGTTCTTTCTCTTTTTGGGTTACAATAACTGTTTGACCTTGATTTTCATTATTTTGATCTTTCAAATTTGCAATTTCACTCATTAAATCTAGTTTTATATTTTCTTCCGTTTCTTTTCATATGTATACAACCACTATCTTTTACAGCAACCCATAAAGAAGTGTTTGCCTTTTGTGAATAAAAAAATAGTTGAGATAAGGGGTACTACTACTCTTTACTTTTTTAGCGCGTTAAACGTAGTAAAAAAAGAGGAGGGAGCCAAGTATATTTATGTATGAGTTTGTAAGGGTGTTTTTTGACTTTAGAGAGTATTTGTAACTCCCGTGTGAGATTTCTCCCTACGCTCGAAATGACAGGATGCTAAGAATGAAAAACAACAACTCCAACGTCATTTCGAAGGAGGACACGACTGAGAAATCTTACAGTCGCGTGTTAGGTACTTTAAAGTGTACTTATAACTCCCATGAATGAGATTTCTCACTAGCGCTCGAAATAACAATACACTTATTTTTTATTAATCGTAATAGCTCCAACTCGTGCTAACTGACTTACAAAATCAAATACATCCATTAATTCCCAAGTAGGAGTGAGGTGGTTTTGTAATTCTTCAAAGTTTATGGTTTTTCCTGTGTTTAGCTTTTCTATAATTGTGCTTAGTTGTGAGTTATTGCTAACAACAACTTCATTTCCTCTTGCCATGATACAGGTTTTCTCTGTGTTTTCTGTATGTAATAACAACGGAAAAATGGTTTTTCCCATAATTTGAAATGGCGGATTGAGTACTCCTTCGTTGTTTTGAAATATTGATGGATTTAATACTCCAGCGTTACTTTTTAGTTTCGTTATGTATTTTGTAAGTGTGCTTTTGCATTTATTTTCCCACGTTTTTGGGTTTAATAAGCCATTCCAATTCAATTCTTCGGTTGTAATATCTACGGGTGATAAGTACCCTACTTTTGGATTTTTAGTTAACTCACTTGCGGCTATTTGTGTAGCAATTGTTTTTTCTAAATAGTCTCTGGACGGATTGATATAATCCATTACCACACTCAGCGAAAACTCATCGGTTTTTGCAATATGATATACATGATGCGGAATAAACATGGCCGATTTTGCTTTTAACGGATATTTTGTGGAGCTTGGTAGCATTATATCTACCTCGTGGAACACTTTGGTATGGTGTTCTATTTGGTTGTATTCTTCAATATCCCAAGTGTAAAAACCTTTATCATTTGGGCCTAAGTGAAACAAAAAACCATCTTCTCCTTTGGCATCTTTATGAATTCCGAAAGGGGTAAAACCATAATTTCCCATAAAAAACAAAAAAGAAAGTCCGCCCAAGGGCATTCCTGCTTTTTGGAGTAGTGGAGCAACTATATGGCACATTCTCTCAGTAAACTCATTACTAAAGGTTTCTAAACTATTGAAAACAACTCCGAATTTTTGATATCAGAATAACTTCATACACCATTGCTCAATAGTTTCATTTTCTTCGGGTCTATTAGCAGCCATTTCTTCTGCAATTCCGTTTTGAAGCTCATGATTTATGTATACTTTGATGCCTTTATGTAATTCTCCTTTGTCTAAAAACCGATTGATGATGTTTTTTAATTCTTGTTTTAAAAAGGTTACATCGTCATCAGAAAGTATATTGTCTATTGATGTTGGTTTGGTGAGTTCTTGTGAGTTTTGGTAGAGTTTTTTCCAAGTTTTAGAATTCTTCTCGTTGTTCATAGGCTGGTTTTAAAACTTCTGTCCATAAAAATAAGGTATTTTGAAAATTATTTTTATGCTTTTATTCCCTTATTTTAATCAGTTATACCAGCTCAACGTTATTTCGAAAGAGTAGGTGACCTAAGTAATCTGTTAGTTGGAAACACACGATTTAAAGATTGCTTCGCTATCGCTCGCAAAGACGAGATAACTGTTATTTTGTGTCTAAACACTTACCTGTTTCAAAATCTTCTTTAGCGATTGGCTTTCCATTAATTGTATCAGTATCCCAATCTTGTGCAATTAACCATATACCATTCTTTTTATTAAGTGCCACGTGGAACCTTCCGTATACAATACGAGGTTCTTTACTTTTTTCGGTATATATAACTCGGTAATAACCTACTTCGTAACCCATACTTTCTTTGTAAGTTCTTTGGTTAAAGCAAAAATCTATTTGTCTTTTCTTTGTTGTTGGTTTTTGATAAGATGTTTGTACTGATGTTTTGTATTCTGCTCCTATACGAATACCATATTTATTAACTCTTAATACATCATTGGTATGTAAACTATTAAATGTATTCCAATCTCTAGCTTCAAAAGATTTTTTAAATGGTTGCCATATTTGTTGGTTGACTTCTTTTTCTATTACTTCTTTATTTTGTGAAAAACTAAACGTAATTGAAATTAGAAAAATTAAAATAGTATATACAGTTTTCATTTTTGATAATATTGAAAATTCACTTGTTAACAAGTTAGTAATTTTTCAAGAGTAAAACTAAATTAAGATTTATTGATTCTTTTTTATGTTTCTATAAGAATGATCTATTAAAATTTAATTTCTCGTGTTTTTTTACGAAAACCTACATAAGCGTTGTTTTAAAGAACGTATAACAATTACAACAAGTGTTTGTATTGGTTAAAAATTAAAATTCTTTAAAACGCGTAAAAAAACGCTGTTTTTTATTACTAGTTCTTATATTGTTTGTATTTACAATAAGAAAAAATAATACTTCGTTTTTGGTTAGAATTGTTAACTTTCGGCGGTAGTTATGTGACTTTTTTTTTAAACTTTGCTTCCTATATAAGTATCGTTTATTTTCAATTATAAAAACAAAAAAAATTATGGCAATATCAGATTTATATTCAACCGGAAAACACAAACAAGAAATAGGGCACTTTGCTAGCGTAATAAAAATTGCTAAGACTGATGAAATTATTTCAGAAGGAGAACTATTATTATTAAATAGAGCAGCTAAAAAATTAAATATTAGTGATGAAGAATACGAACTAATTTTAAAAAACCCTGAAAAGTACCCTATAAATGCACCTGTAAGTTACGAAGAGCGTATTGAACGTTTATTTCTTTTAACAAGAATGATCTTTGCTGATGAAGATGTAGCTAAAGAAGAAGTTGGTATACTACGTAAAATTGCAGTAGCTTTGCATTTCTCTACTGAGAAAGCAGAAAAAATTTGTGATGAAGCCATCCATTTAGTTTTAAACGATAACGATTTAGAAGACTTTACCACAGCTATTAAAAAAGTAAATGCAGATTAAATTAATTATACTAAAAACTTATTAAACCAGTTATTACTCTAAACACTTATCTCCCGATGAAAAATAAAATTTTATTCATAGCAATCTTTACCTGTTTAACAACATCCGTTTTTTCTCAAAATTTAAACGACTCTTGGCAAATAGGTGTAGGTTTTGGAATAACAAAATTTAGTGAAAATGATGCCGCTTTTATTGGTGATCAATATTTATTTCAAGTACCCACTGTAAGTTTAACCATGCCTATTGGTGATCGTTTTTCTTTAGATGGTGCTATGTCTTTTAATACTATTGATGATGTTGGTTTTATTAAAAACTCGGTGAAATATTTTTCTATGGATGCTTCGTTTCGTTATAACTTGAATGCTATGTTTAACAAATTTGCTCCGTATGTTTTTATAGGAGGAAGTGTAGTTGACTCTGAACGTAAAATGACACCTACACTTAATGTTGGTGGTGGTGGAATTTACTGGGTTAGCGATAACATCGGTATCAATCCACAGTTATACTATAAGCATTCTTTTGAGGGTTACGAAAGCATGCGTTCTCACATTCAAGGAACTTTAGGTGTTGTATTTAAGTTAAACTGGAACAATGGTGGTGGTGACAATGGTCGTAATGCTGCTAAACATTTAGGAGGTTGTATGTTTTAAACCTCTGATTTAATAAAATAAAAAAGCCGCTTTAAAAGCGGCTTTTTTATTTTTATGATAATTCGTTTATCGCGTTTTGTATTCTTGTTATGGTAGTTTCTTTACCTATCATTGTCATAATTTCAAACAAATCAGGTCCTGCTAATTTACCTACCAAACTTAAACGAAGTGGTTGCATCACTTTACCAAACCCTATTTCTTTTGAGGTAATCCATCCCTTAATTTCAGTTTGAGCATTTTCAATTGAAAAGTCTTCTATTTTTGAAATTACTTCTACTAATTCTTGCATTAACTCACTTGTAGTGTCTTTCCATTGCTTTTTAACCGCTTTTGCATCGTATTCTGAGGGGTTTAGATAGAAAAAGCTAGATAACTCCCAAAAATCAGCTACAAACGCAGCACGTTCTTTAATTAATGAAACTACTTTTTCTGTACGATCTTTATCTGTAGTTATATCTTTTTCTTCAAAAATAGGCAAGAATAACGCTGTAAGTTCTTTGTTAGACTTTTGCTGTAAATACTGCTGGTTAAACCATTTTGCTTTGTCTGGACTAAACTTAGCTCCTGATTTACTTACACGAGCTAAATCGAACGCTTTTGTTAATTCTTCTAAACTAAAAATTTCTTGTTCTGTTCCTGGATTCCATCCTAAGAATGCTAACATATTTATAAAAGCATCAGCAAAATAACCGTCTTCTTTATATCCACGTGAAACATCTCCTGTTTGCTCATTCCTATATTCTAGTGGAAATACTGGGAAACCTAATTTATCTCCATCACGCTTACTTAATTTTCCTTTTCCTACTGGTTTTAAGATTAATGGTAAGTGTGCAAATTTTGGTGCTTTCCAATCAAATGCTCTATATAATAACTCATGAAGTGGGAGAGAAGGTAACCATTCTTCACCACGAATTACATGTGAAATTTCCATTAAATGGTCATCTACAATATTTGCTAAATGATATGTTGGCATTCCATCAGACTTAAATAACACTTTATCATCTAACGTATTTGTTTCCACTTTAATCGTACCACGTATTTCATCTTGTAAAATCAAGGTTTCATCTTGTGGAGTTTTAAAACGGATTACATACTTTTCTCCAGCATTAATTTTTTCAGCAACTTCATCTGTAGATAAAGCCAACGAATTATTTAATTTTTGACGATTGTGCCAATTGTAAATAAAGGTTTTTCCTTGCTCTTCGTGATTTTTACGATGTGCGTCTAACTCTTCAGCTGTATCAAATGCATAATACGCCCAACCACTTTCAATTAGTTGATCAGCGTATTTTTTATACAAATCTTTACGTTCTGACTGACGATACGGTCCGAATTTTTCGTTTTTACCTGGTCCTTCATCAAATGGAATGTTACACCATTCTAAAGAATCGATGATATATTTTTCTGCATTTGCTACATAACGAGTTTGATCAGTATCTTCAATACGTAAAACAAAGGTTCCGTTATGTTTTTTAGCAAATAAATAATTGAATAAAGCAGTTCTTACACCACCTATGTGTAAAGGTCCTGTTGGACTCGGAGCAAAGCGTACTCTTACGTTCTCAGTCATTTTTTTATTGATTTGAAAGCGCAAAGATAGTTGTATGTTAATAGAAAAGAAAAAGGAGGAAAGAGAAAAAAGAAAAAAAGCGAGTTAAACTCGCTTTGTGTTATCTTATTTATACTGGCAGTAACCATGAAAACAATACATATCCCTTCTCGGACAGTCTTGATCATATCTACATCTGGTAAGCCCAAAACCTCCATTAATATTTTTCTGTTCAGTCTTTTTTAAGGTAGTACCTAAATTTGAAATGTTCTTTAGCATAATATATTTTTAAGATATTTGACAATAACCCCAGTAACAAAAGAAAACTTCATTTTCCATCCCTGGTAAAGAATTAAGAATATTACAATCGCTATTTGAAGAGCATTGCATACGTCCTCCTCCAAAACCGCCATTAATAAATTTTTGTTCTTTTTTGTTTAGGGTAGTACCTAAATTTGAAATGTTTTTTAACATCTTTAAAGTTTTAAAATTAGTACTAGCAATTTAATTAAACTTTAAATACTCAATACTTTTTTTTCCTTACAAAAGGTAAGGCAAAACCTTACTTTTTTATTGATCAATAAAAAAGCGAGCATTAGCTCGCTTTGTGTTATCTTATTTATACTGGCAGTAACCATTAAGACAAAAAGAATCCCAAGGTGGACAATCTTTATCGGTATGGCATCTAATGTTTCTCCATCCTCCATTAATATTTTTTTGTTCTGTTTTGTTTAGGGTAGTACCTAAACTTGAAATGCTTTTTAACATCTTTAAAGTTTTTAAAATTAGTACTAGCAATTTAATTCAACTTTAAACACTCGTCGTCTATTTTACCTTACAAAAAGTAAGGAAAATCCTTACTTTTTAAAACTTATGATACAATCCAAAACTCAACGCTGGAGCTTTGGCAACATTTCTTCCTGCAAAGGCACCGCCTAAACCTATATTAGCACCAAAAGATTTATTGAACTCTCCTATAAGTTTTAATCCAAAGGCAGCATAGCTTTGATCGTTTACATACAAACCTGTAGCTAAATTTTCCTGAGGTAATACTATATCTCCATTTTTTAAAGAAGCAACACCATCTAAAAACCCTGCTACCCATAACCAATTTGTTGCTTTATATCCTATTTCTCCTCCTAATTTATAGTTAGAGCTATAATCATTCGTTCTAATATCAAACCCCGTAAAAGCTTGTATATACCATGATTCAAAGCCTCTTCCTGTTAAAAATAACGGTGTAAATGTCCACGCATCATAACCGCTTCGTAATCCTGAATTTTCTTTATAGGTACTTGTATTTGCTTCTATAGAAAGTTGTCCTGAAAGCAGCCATTTATTATTAGAAAAGTTATGTTTTATTCCTAATTGAATATTTCCTAATAAGGTTTCTGAAGCCTCATCAATTGTGAAAGAAGGGAAAATTACAGACATATCTTCTGTAAAATCACCTGTTTTTACCATTTTTAAAGGAATGTTAGCAAATAGTGTTGTTTTATCAGTTACACCATATTCTCCGTATAGTTGTAATGTATTGTCGGTTATTTCTCGTTGTGGTTTATAGTCTGGTTTTCCATAGATTTTATCATAGCTTCCAATGGTAGTATATGATACTTGAATATATCCTTCGTTTTTATTTTTTGTCCATGGACTTTGAGAAAAAGCATTAAGTGTAATTAAAAATAATGCTGGTAAAACTAGTTGTTTCATGCTAAAAAGATTTTATAATTAGTTTACAAAAGCTTTCGTTCCTTACAAAAGACTTATTTTTTAAATATCATTTTATTATTATTAATTATACTTCACAAAAAAGCAGTATTAAATTTAATACTGCTTTGATGCTTTTTTCTGTAAGTTTTTAACTTATACAACACAATCCATCTTGGATAATTCCTGAACAACTTATACCATGTGGTGTATCAAACGCACACGGGTTTCCTTCTCCGCGACCAACATACCCACTTCCACCAGGGTATCTTTCATAACATCCTGTAATATCACATCCATTATTTCCAGAAAATCCTCCATTAATGTTTTTTTGATCTACTTTATTCAATAGAATACCTAAGTTTGAAATGTTTTTTAACATCTTTAAAGTTTTTAAAATTAGTACAGGCAATTTAATTCAACTTTAAATACTCATCGCCTATTTTACCTTATAAAAGGTATGGAAAGTCCTTATTTTTTCTTTAAATACTATTTTAAAGTAATTTATTAAGGGGATATGGGTGTTTAAATAAATCTTTAACTAAGATTTCCTCATAAAACACGTATTTTTATACTTAGATATGGAAGATTTTAATAAAATACAACAAAAACTACAGCAGTTTAGCAAGAAGTTTTACACTAATGAACTGATAAAAGGAAGCATTTTATTTGTTTCGTTAGGATTAATATATTTACTTTTTACACTATTTATTGAATACTTTTTATGGTTAAAACCTACAGCTAGAACTATTTTGTTTTGGTTATTTATTGTGGTGGAAGTATTCTTACTATTCCGTTTTATTTGTTTTCCTATTTTTAAAATAGTAGGCTTACAAAAAGGAATTTCTTTTGAAGAGGCTTCTAAAATTATCGGAAATCACTTTCCGGAGGTAAAAGATAAATTATTAAATGTTTTACAATTACAGCAAAACAATCAGCAGTCTGATTTATTAGCTGCTAGTATTGAGCAAAAGTCGAAAGAATTACAGCCTGTTTCTTTTAATAAAGCCATTGACTTTAATAGAAACAAAAAGTATATAAAATATGCTTTAATTCCTTTTCTTATTTGGGGTGTTTCTTTACTTACAGGAACTTCTGTTAAGCTTTCACAAAGTTTTAATCGTGTGGTAAATCATTCCGTAGCTTATAATCCTCCAGCTCCTTTTTATTTTAATTTAACTGCAAAAGATTTACGTGTTATTAAAGGAAAAGATGTAACCGTGTATTTACAAACAGAAGGGGAGGTAATACCTGAGGAAACTAAAATTCATTTTAATAATCAACAATACTTTATGGAGAATGAAGGAAATGGTTTGTTTTCGTATACGTTTTCTGAAGTCCAAAATCCAATTACTTTTTACGCAAGCGCCAACGGAATTGAATCTAATGAGTATAGTATAACAATTATTAAAACTCCTTCCATTCAAAATATATCATTGAACTTAACATATCCATCATACATACGAAAAGCTTCTGAAACTATAAACAATACCGGAAACTTAAATGTTCCACAAGGAACAATTATAAAATGGGATATTAAAACTTCTGAAACCGATACAGTTACCTTCATTGAAGAAGAAAAAAGAATATTTTTTAAACAAAAAGAAAGCAATGAATTCGAGTTTACAAAACGAGTACTAAATAATACAAACTATCAAATAACTACATCTAACAAAAACCTAACAGATTACGAACAGCTACAATTTTCAATAAATGTAACCAAAGATGAATACCCAACAATTACTATAAATTCAAATATTGATAGTATTTCTCGTGGTAACGCACAGTTTATAGGTCAAATTGCTGATGATTACGGTTTTAAGAAGTTACAATTAGTTTATTACGATAAAAATAACATTCAAAAAACTGATAATCAATTAATTAATATTAACAAAGAGAATATTCAGACCTTTTATTTTGAGTTTCCTGGAAACTTAGATTTAAAGAAAGGAATAGACTACGAAATGTACTTTCAGGTATACGATAATGATATTGTAAATGGCAGTAAAAAGGCCATGAGTAGAAAGTTTAGTTATCGACAAAAGACTGAAGAGGAAATAGAAGAGGAGCTATTACAAGAACAAAAAAACTACATTCAAAACATAACTAATTCGTTAGATCAACAACAAAAAAGTAAGAAAGATTTAGAAAAGATTCAGTTTGATTTACAAAACAAAAAGAATATCAACTGGAATGATCAGAAAAAAATTCAGAATTTAATAAAGCGTCAAGAGCAATACAAGCAAATGATGCAACGTCAAACACAAAAATTACAAGAAAATTTTTCTGAAAAGAAAGAGGAGAATGAAACACTTCAAGAGAAAAAAGAGAACCTTAAAAAGCGTATTGAAGAACTTAAGAAGTTAGAAAAGCAGCAAAAATTACTAGATGAATTACATAAGCTAGCAGATAAACTGAAGAAAGAAGATTTAATTAAAAAAACTAAAGAACTTGCTGAACAAAACAAACAACAGGAACGTAGTTTGGAACGTATTTTAGAAATGACTAAACGTTTTTATGTTGAACAAAAAATGAATCAGTTAGCTGATAAACTAGATGATTTATCTAAAAAACAAGAAGAGCTAAGTAATAAAGAAGCTAGTAAAGAAGAACAGCAAGAAATTAATGAAGAGTTTACAAAAGCAAAGAAAGAATTGGACGACTTGGAAAAAGACAATAAAGAGTTAAAACAACCCATGGAAATGCCTTCTATGGAAAATTTAGAAAAACAAACTCAAGAAGAACTGAATAAAGCTGAAGAAAACTTAGATAAAAATAATGCTTCTGAAACTAAAAAAAATCAGAAAAAAGCTGCTAAAAAGATGCAGGAAATGAGTCAGAAAATGCAACAATCTATGCAATCGATGAGTGCTGAAATGGAGGAAGAGAACATGGAAGGGTTACGTCAAATTTTAGAAAATCTAATTACATTTTCTTTTGATCAAGAAGCACTAATGGATGAGTTTTCTTCATCGAATTCATCGCATCCTAATTTTGGTAAAAACCTACAAAAACAACATCAGCTGAAAACTTATTTTGAACATATTGACGATAGTTTATTTGTGCTTTCTATGAGAGTTCCTAGCATATCTTCTAAAATTCAAGATCACCTAGCACAGGCACATTATAATTTAGATCAGTCTTTAGATAACTTTGCAGACAATTATTTTCAGAACGGTATATCTAATCAGCAGTATGTAATGACTTCTGCTAATACTTTGGCAGATATGTTAAGTAATACTTTAGATGCCATGCAAAACCCTAAACCTGGTAGCGGAAAAGGAAAGGGAAAAGGAAAATCGTTTAGCTTGCCAGACATCATTCAAAAACAAAACGAATTGATGGAAAAGATGAAACAAGGTATGCAAAAGAAAAATCAAGGAAAACCAAAAGACGGAAAAAATGGTAAAAAGAAAGGCGAAAAAGAAGGACAAAATGGAGAACAAAGTAATGATTTAGATGGCGAATTATATCAAATTTATAAAGAACAATCACAGTTAAGAGAGCAATTAGAAAATGCTATTAGGGAAGGAAAAAGAGGAAATGGTGATGCTAAAAAAGCATTAAAGGAAATGGAACAATTAGAAAATGAGATTTTAGAAAAAGGGTTTACGCAAGAAAGTATAAATAGAATGCAACAGTTAAACTATGAGTTACTAAAATTAGACAAAGCAACTTTTGAACAAAATAAAGATAAGCAACGTAAATCGAATACCAATTTACAAGAGTTTAATAACAATACTTCTAAAGAATTGGAGTTTAAAAAGTTGTTTTATAACCAAACAGAGATATTAAACAGACAATCACTACCTTTGCGCCAAAATTACAAAAAGAGGGTACAAGAGTATTTTAGCCATCCAAAGGATAAAAAATAACACATTAAAAAGCCTTTAGATTATACAAATACTATCGCTTTTTAATTGATTTTTTTAAAGACATTAACAATAGTATTTGATATAAAGAAATGATTGCATTTAATTACGAAACCGAGTTTCAATTAAACAATGAAGAAAACACTTCTAAATGGATACAAGAATGTATCGAAAAAGAAGGTTTTGAATTAGGAGAAATCAACTATATTTTTTGTGATGATGCCTATTTACATAAAATAAATATTGAGTTTTTACAACACGATACCTTAACTGATATTATCAGTTTTGATTATACTTTAGGTAAGCTAGTTGGAGGTGATATTTTTATTTCTGTAGAAAGAGTAGAGGACAATGCAAAGGAGTTTAATACTTCTTTTGAAAACGAATTACACCGAGTAATAGTTCATGGTATTTTACATTACATGAAATACAAAGATAAGACTGAAGAAGAGAAGCAGATTATGCGCTCTAAGGAAAATGAATATTTAGAAATTTTAGATAAAACATAAAAGAGTTCCACGTGGAACTGACTATAAAAAATGAGTTTAGTTAATACAACATACGATGTAATTGTAGTAGGAGGTGGACATGCGGGTAGCGAAGCAGCTGCAGCAAGTGCAAATATGGGAGCACACACTTTGTTAATTACAATGAACTTACAAAACATTGCTCAAATGAGTTGTAATCCTGCTATGGGTGGAATTGCAAAAGGGCAAATAGTACGAGAAATTGATGCTTTAGGTGGTTATAGCGCTATTGTAACTGACAAGACAGCTATTCAGTTTAAGATGCTAAATAAATCGAAAGGACCTGCTATGTGGAGTCCAAGAGCGCAATCAGACAGAATGCAATTTGCAGAGTGCTGGAGAACGATGTTAGAGCAAACTGAAAACTTAGATTTTTATCAAGATTCTGTTAATGGATTATTGTTTGATGGAGATACTATTAGAGGTGTTAAAACTGCTTTAGGTTTAGAAATAAAAGCTAAAACAGTAATCGTAACAGCAGGTACTTTTTTAAATGGTTTAATTCATATTGGTGATAAAACTTTTGGTGGAGGTAGAGCAGGTGAAGGAGCTTCAACAGGTATTACTGAAGGTTTAGTTGAAAAAGGTTTTGAAGCTGGTAGGATGAAAACAGGAACTCCTCCTCGTGTTGATGGACGCTCTTTAGATTATTCTAAAATGACTGAACAACCTGGTGATGATGCTCCAGAAAAATTCTCGTATTTACCTATTACAAAAACATTAACTAAGCAACGTTCTTGTTACCTTACTTACACCAACCCTAAAGTACATGATATACTTCGTGAAGGGTTTGAACGTTCACCTATGTTTAATGGTAGAATTAAATCTACAGGACCTCGTTATTGTCCTTCTGTAGAAGATAAAATTAATCGTTTTGCAGAGAAAGAACGTCATCAAATTTTCGTAGAACCAGAAGGTTGGAATACTGTTGAAATTTATGTAAACGGATTCTCTACATCTCTTCCTGAAGATATTCAAGACAAAGCTATTCGTTCTATCGCAGGTTTTGAAAATGTAAAGTTTTTTAGATATGGCTATGCCATCGAATATGATTATTTTCCACCAACACAATTAAAACATAATTTAGAAACTAAGTTAATTAATAACTTATTTTTCGCTGGACAAATAAACGGTACAACGGGTTATGAAGAAGCAGCTGCACAAGGTTTAATGGCAGGTGTAAATGCAGCCTTAAAAACTCAAAATAAAGAACCATTTATTTTAAAAAGGAGTGAAGCTTATATAGGTGTTTTAATTGATGATTTAATTACAAAAGGAACAGAAGAACCTTATCGTATGTTTACTTCTCGTGCAGAGTACAGAACATTATTACGACAAGATAACGCAGATTTACGTCTTACTGAAAGATCTTATAAGTTAGGATTAGCTTCACAAGAAAGAATGAATAGAGTAGAAGAGAAGCAAAACAAAACTCAAAGTTTAATAAATTTCATTACTAAATTAAGTATAACAAAAGAAGAGGTAAACCCTATTTTAGAAAGTAAAAATTTAGCAACAATAAATCAATCTATGAAATTATATAAGATTGCTGCTAGACCACAATTATCTTTTTCAGATTTTAGATCTATAGAGAAACTTGAGAGTTATATTCAAGAAAACACTATTGATGAAGAAGTAATAGAGCAAGTTGAAATACATTTAAAATATTCTGGCTACATCGAAAAAGAAAAGAATAATGCCGATAAATTAAATAGATTAGAAAATGTACCTATTCCTTCTACGTTTGATTATAATAAAGTAAAATCTTTATCATATGAAGCTAGAGAGAAGTTAAGTAAAATTCAACCTACCTCTATTTCACAAGCAAGTAGAATAAGTGGAGTTTCACCAAGTGACATATCTGTACTACTTGTTTACATGGGAAGATAAGTTCTAAATAATTTTTCTAAAAATAGAATGTTCCACATGGAACGTTGTGTTTTGTTTATGTATAATTGTTCAACCAAAAACCAATGTTCCACAAGGAACACTCAACACATTTTATTAGTTTGATTACAGAAAAAGAGTTCTACAAAAACTTAAAACCTTTTTTAAACTGTATTGATCATACAGTGTCAAAAGAGAGTTATGAGGTAATGAGAAATGAAGATTACGATATGTTAGTAACTTCACCTGTACCTAACAACTTAGAAAAATATTATGCTAGTGAAGATTATATTTCACATACAGATAGTAAAACTTCTCTTTTTGATAAAACATATCAGTTTGTAAAAAATTACACTTTAAATAAGAAACTAAAATTGATTAACTCTTTTAATACAGAAGAAAAATCAATTTTAGATATTGGAGCAGGTACTGGTGATTTTTTAAAAGTATGTGAAAAAGGTGGATGGAAAATTAACGGAGTAGAGCCTTCTGAAAAAGCTAGAGATTTTGCTAAAAATAAAAACATAAATCTTATAAAAGATGTCTCTGCAATAAAAAACAAACAATTTGATGTTATTACACTTTGGCATGTATTAGAACATATTCCTAATTTAACAGAATATATACAACAACTTAAATCTCTTTTAAAACCAAATGGATTTTTAATCATTGCTGTTCCTAATCATAAAAGTTTTGATTCAAAACACTACAAAGAATTTTGGGCTGCTTATGATGTTCCAAGACATTTATGGCATTTTTCAAAAACAGCTATTTCAAAAATATTTTTATTATTTGAAATGAGAGTTGAAAAAACACTCCCAATGAAGTTTGATTCATATTATGTTTCTTTATTATCAGAAAAATATAAAACTAAGAAATCGAGACCTATTCATGCTTTTTTAACAGGTTTGAAGTCAAATATAAAAGCAAAACGTTCTGGTGAGTATTCTTCTTTAATTTACATCTTAAAAAGTAAGTAAAACTAAATTTAAAGCTATTTTAAGTAGTTTTAAACACTAAAACATATAAATACCTTATTAAAATTTAAAAACCTCTTAAAATTAGATTTTTAAGAGGTTTTTTGATAGTAAATATTGATTACTAATTATATTTTTAATAGTTTTTATTTATTTAATAAATATACGCCTAAAACTGCAATTATAAAGTAAACTGCTAAGGTCATCGCCCCTGCATAATCTTTTGCTAATCGTTGACCAATTAATAAAAAGATTAATGTTATTGCAGATAATTCTGCACCTATTAAAGCGATGTTGTGATTTCCTGTTGTTGATAAGTGAAAAATTCCAACAAACATTAATGCTCCTGCTAATAATTCCATTACTAAAATAACGGCTAATAAAATTGGTACTGAATTTTTTAAAGGTGAATCTTTAAAGTGTCCTCTGATAAAAGACAAATTTCCTTTCCAGTCACTTACTTTATCAATTCCTGATTGTAAAAAAGTAACGATTAAAAAAAGTAAGATTAGAATTTCTGTTATGCTTTGTTGTATAAGTTCCATGTAATTGATTTTTTACAAATATAATTTTAAAAAAAGAATTGTAACAATTATGGAAAGATTCGTCTTATAAATATCTACTATTAAGTAGTATCTTTATCAAAAAAATTACTAACATTTAAATATTAAAAACTATGTCAATTTACATGTATCCGGTTATTGCTATCGGGGTTATCGTTTTATTATCTTCATTTTTTATTGTTAAGCAACAAACCGCAGCTATTATTGAACGTTTTGGTCGTTTTCAAAGCATCCGCCAATCTGGTTTACAATTAAAAGTGCCTATTGTAGATAGAATTGCAGGAAAGTTAAGTTTAAAAATTCAACAATTGGATGTAATTGTAGAAACAAAAACCTTAGATGATGTATTTGTGAAATTAAAAGTTTCAGTACAATACAAAGTAATTCGTGAAAAGGTGTATGATGCATTTTATAAGCTAGATTATCCACACGATCAAATTACATCTTATGTATTTGATGTTGTACGTGCAGAGGTACCTAAAATGAAGTTAGATGATGTGTTTGTTAAAAAAGATGATATCGCAATTGCTGTAAAAACAGAATTAAACGACGCTATGATGGATTATGGTTACGATATTATTAAAACCTTAGTTACTGATATAGATCCTGATGCTCAAGTAAAAGCTGCAATGAATAGAATTAATGCAGCAGATAGAGAAAAAACAGCAGCTCAGTACGAAGGAGATGCACAACGTATTTTAATTGTTGAAAAAGCAAAAGCTGAAGCTGAAAGTAAACGTTTACAAGGACAAGGTATTGCTGATCAACGTCGTGAAATTGCTCGTGGTTTGGAAGAGTCTGTTGAAGTATTAAACCGTGTAGGTATTAATAGTCAAGAAGCATCTGCTTTAATTGTAGTAACACAACATTATGATACGTTACAATCATTAGGAGAAGAAACCAATAGTAATTTAATATTGTTACCTAATTCTCCACAAGTAGGAAGTAATATGTTAAATGATATGGTTGCAAGCTTTACAGCAAGTAACCAAATAGGAGAAGCAATGAAAAAGGCTCAAGATAAAAAAGATAAAGAATAATATGATATTATCAACTACACCTTCTTTAGAAAATAAACCTGCTAAAGAATATTTAGGTATTGTTACTGGTGAAACAATTATTGGTGCGAATATTTTTAAGGACTTTTTTGCTGGTATTAGAGATATAGTGGGAGGTAGGTCTGGTTCGTACGAAAAAGTACTAAGAGAAGCTAAATAAATAGCTTTAAAAGAAATGACTGAAAGAGCTCGTAGTTTAGGAGCGGATGCAGTAGTAGGAATTGACTTAGATTATGAAACCGTAGGTGCCAATAGTGGTATGTTAATGGTTACAGCCTCAGGTACTGCTATAAAAATATAACTAAAAATAAAAAACCGAAACATTAAATGTTTCGGTTTTCTTTTTATAATAAGTATTAATCTTATTTTTTATCTTCTGCTTTATCAGTAGTCTCTTCATCTTCATTTTTAGTAGCATCTTTAAATTCTTTGATACCTGTTCCTAAACCTCTCATTAATTCAGGAATTTTTCTACCTCCAAATAATAATAATACTAATGCAACGACTATAGCTATTTGCCACGGTCCAATCATTCCTAAAAATATAGTAAGTAAATTCATTTTTATTAAATTTTGCGCTACAAAGATACGAAATTAACTTCTGTGTTCAATTACTCCTCCAATTACTTTTTTATCTATAAGAACTTCTGGTTTTCCTTTGTAAAAAATAGAACCTCCAAACGATACTTTAGCATCTAAAGTTTCACCAGATTGTACTTCAACTTTAGATCCAGATCCTGCTTTTACAATAGTCATTTCTTCTACTGATAATTTGTATCCGTGATACATTCCTCCTAAATCTGCATTTACATTTTGATTCTTGGTTGTACCAGAAAGCTTAATAACAGCACCTGAAGAGCTTTTTACGTTTAAATGCTTAACATTCACCACAAGATTGATAAAAGCTCCTTCTTGAGCTCTAATTTCAACTTTTTGTTGATTAATGTCTTTACCTGTAATTGTAGCTCCTTCATTTGCATCAATTATTGATAAAGTTTTATTGTAATATAACGTTGCTTTAACTTTACCATCGGCAGTAGTTTCTGGGAATCTCAATAATACTTTTAGGGTAGTTCCATCTAACTTAATTTTAACCTTATCTGTTTTTTCACCTGTAACTATAATTTTAGAAACATCTGATTTAACAAGTTTTAAATCTATACCATTATAGACTTTTACAATTGAAAAGTCTCCTAAATTTTTAGTTATGGTTGTTTGAGCTGATGCTAAAACGGTCATCAAAAACAAACTTAATATTGCTAATTTCTTCATAATAAATTCCATTAGTTAATTGAGTATAACCAATAATTATACCAATACTATAAAGGTAAATGCTTAAAAATATTGTTTTAACTGAATATTAATTCAGGGGTATTCTTAATTTTTATAATTTTTCCTTCTTTTGGTTTCTTAATTGTACTAACAAGCCCTATTATGAAAATAACTATAAAAATTCCTCCAATTACTAATACTCCAGTTGGTCCTAAAAAATCTGCTATTCCTACAAATATCTTTTTTATAAGCCCTCTTCTACCACTTGTATTTAATGTATCTCCATTTTGTAAACTTAAAGCAGTGTTGTATAAAATCCATGTACCAACTCCAAACAATAATAAACCAAATATGTACGGTTTAATTTGTTTAAAAAGTGAGTAGTTTTTAACTACAATACCTTTAAGGTTTGTTAATAAATATGTTTTAATTTCTGAATAAGTGCCTGAAGTAACTACTATTTCAATATCATCTTCCTTACTATTTTTAAAATTGATTGTCATCATCTGATCAGTATCATTTAATAAAATCTCTTTTATCTCTTCAAATCTTATAATAGTTAAATTTGTTAACTTCTGTTCTGTAATTAGCTTACTAATATCATTTTCAATAGGTTGTTCAGTAATCCATAAAGATTTTTCATTAGCAATTAGATAAATATTACTTGTTTCTTTTTCGTTAGTAATCCAAAATTTCATAGTTTTATTTAAGTATATTTTAGTGTGAAATGAGGTTGAAATCAAGATGTTTTCGTTCCAAATCGGTGTGTTTAACTTTTACTACTACTTCATCACCTAATTGAATCATATTCTTTGTTGATTGTCCAATCACAGCATATTGTTTTTCGTCAAATATATAATAATCATCCTTTATGTCTTTAATACGAACCATACCTTCACATTTGTTAGATTTTATTTCAACATAAATTCCCCATTCAGTAACCCCAGAAATTACACCTTCAAACTCTTGATCTTTATGATCTTGCATATATTTTACCTGCATATACTTTATAGAATCTCTTTCAGCTTTAGAAGCTAATTCTTCCATTTTTGAAGAATGCTTACACTTTTCTTCATAAATTTCTGTTTTTGGTGAATTTCCTCCATCTAAATAGTGTTGTAATAAACGATGAGTCATTACATCAGGATAACGACGAATAGGTGAGGTAAAATGGCTATAATAATCAAATGCTAATCCGTAGTGACCAATATTTTGTGTAGTATATTCAGCTTTACTCATAGAGCGTATTGCTAAAGTTTCTACCATATTAGCTTCCCCTTTACCATGAACGTCTGATAATAATTTGTTTAAACTGTCTGATGTTTTTTGACGTGTTTCCGTATCAATTTTATATCCGAACTTACTAACAATATTTTGTAATGATGCTAACTTTTCAATATCTGGTTCATCGTGTACTCGATACACAAATGTTTTCTGACTTGGTTTTCCACCAGAAAAACCTATGAACTCAGCCACTTTTTTATTTGCTAGTAGCATGAATTCTTCAATTAATTTATTAGCATCTTTTGCTTCTTTGAAGAAAACTCCAGTAGGATTTGCATTTTCATCTAAATCAAACTTAACTTCGACTCTATCAAAAGAAATAGCTCCAGATTTCATGCGCTTTTTACGCATTTTTTTGGCTAACTCATCTAGTTTTAATGTAGCTTCTACTATTTGTTCATCAACTTCATAGGCTTCACCTGTTAAAGAAACATCAGCAGGTATAATATTATTTTTGTTTTCAATTATGGCTTGTGCTTCTTCATATGCAAAGCGCTTATCTGAATAAGTAACTGTTCTTCCAAACCATTGGTTGATAACTTGTGCTTTGTCATTCATTTCAAATACGGCAGAAAAAGTCAATTTTTCTTCATTTGGTCGTAATGAACAAACTCCATTACTTAACATTTCTGGTAGCATTGGTACCACTCTGTCAACTAAATATACTGAAGTAGCACGATCGTAGGCTTCATCATCTAAAATTGTCTTTGGTTGTAGATAATGAGAAACATCTGCAATATGAATTCCTATTTCATAATTTCCATTTTCAAGTTTAGTAAATGACAAAGCATCATCAAAATCTTTTGCATCTTTTGGGTCAATAGTAAAGGTTAAATCACCACGCATATCTCTACGTTTAGCAATTTCTTCTTTAGTTATTTCAATGGGTAATTCTGATGCTTCTTTTTCTACTTCTGTTGGAAATTCATACGGTAAACCATACTCTAATAATATAGAATGAATTTCGGTATCATGATCTCCAGGTCTTCCTAAAACTTGTGTAATTTTTCCAAATGGATTTTTAGAATTCTCTGGCCAATCAGTCATTTTAGCAACAACTTTATCACCATCTTCTGCACCATTAAGTTTACTTTGTGAAATAAAAATATCGGCATACATTTTATTGCTATCAGGTATCACAAATCCGAAGTTTTTATTCATTTGTAAAACACCAACAAATTCTGTTTTAGCTCTATCTATAATTTCAACAACATCTGCTTCTAATTTATTACTTCTTCTCTTTTTATAAACATAAGCTTTAACAGTATCGTTATGCAAGCCTTTTCCTAAGTTTACTGAAGGAACAAAAATATCATGTTCGAAGTCATCACAAATAAAATAAGCATTACCGTTAGAAGTAGCATCTAATGTACCAATATGATACTTACGATCTTCGTTTATTTGATATTTACCTCTGTCAACTTCTTTAATTTTCTTATTTGCTGTTAATTCAGCTAGTTTCTTAATAATCTGATTTTTACCATCAGTATCAAAAACCTTCAATTTAGCAGCAATCTGCTTATAGTTATAATTTTTACTACTGTCTTCGTTAAGTATTTTGAAAATGTTTCGGGTAAGATCTTTGATAACTTTGCCCTTTTTTTTGTAGATTTTTTTCTTTCTAGTCATTAATCTTTCGTCTTATTAAATTTTCAACCAAAGTACAAATAAAATTAATGCTAGTAATTTAAATAACTGTTATAAATTCATTTTGTACTTTTCCATTCTTTATTTAAAGTATTTGTATGAATAATTCTTGGTTTGTTATTGTTAATCCTGTAGCTGGTAATGGTAATTTTAATAAATATTGGTCAGAAATTAAACAGGGATTAGAAGCGAATGATATTACTTATGAATATGTTAAAACACAGTATTCAAATCATGAAAAAAAAATTGTTCAACAAGCTATTAACAAAGGTTATAAAAAAATAATTTCAGTAGGTGGTGATGGTACTTTGCATCATATTATTAATGGAATTATGACACAAAATACTATTAATTCAAAAGAAATAACTGTTGCTGTAATACCTTTAGGTACTGGTAATGATTGGATTAAAACCTATAATATATCTAAAAATATAAAAGCTCCTATTAATTTAATTAAACATGAAAAAACCATTTTTCAAGACATTGGTTACTTGGAATTATCAAATACTACATCTTACTTTAATAATGTTGCAGGTATTGGTTATGACGGGTATGTTGTTAATAAGTTAAATAAATTGAAAAGGTTTGGACCTATAGCGTACTTACTTAGTGGAATAGCAGGTTTATTACTCTATAAAAAAACTACTTTTAAAATAGATATAGATAATAAATCAATTGAAACGAAATGTTTAATGACTTTGTTTGGTATTTGTAAATATTCTGCTGGTGGTATGCAATTAACTGATTATAAAGACTCTAATAATGGATTATTTGATGTAACCATAGCTAAAAATCTATCTTTTTGGGATTTATTGTTTTCTATAAAAAAATTATACAACGGAAAAATTCTTCAGCATAAAAAAGTAGAAACATATACTTCAAAATCATTGTTAATAACTCCTAAAAATAGAAAGGATCTACCTTATATTCAAGCAGATGGAGAGTTAATAGGTAAAGGAAAAGTAAGAGTAAGTATTATTAAAAGTGCTATTCGAATAGTAATTCCTTAAAAAGTTAAAAAAATCTTAATGAAATTGTAACGTTTCTTAAACTTATACGTCTTTATAATAAGAAAGTCGTTATAAATGAAAAACTTACGCAAAATAATAGCTCTATTCATTTTTATATTTATTACAGGAATTATCGTAACTGTAGTAAGTATCAATACGACTTTGAATAAAAAAACTCCTTCTGAAGTAGTTAATACTAAAGACACTCTTAACCTTATCAAAGCTTATAAAAAAGCCGTTTAAAGCAGTTCTTTACATTTATTACCACTTATCAACAAACATAGCATTAATGCCTTAATTTTTGCAATTTGCCTACTAGAAACACAGAAAGGATCCTAATTTATTTAATCTCTCATCTTACAGGTAAATTAATATAAGTTAGGAAATTCTTTAAAGTTTGAAGTTAAAAAACTGTTGTTAACATATTATATTATTAATATAAAAGATTTTTAAAATTTAAAAAAAGAAATGATTGTTATAATAGTGTGTTAATATGTAGCATAAAAAGTAGATTTTATTTTTGGTAAAGTGACTTATTAAAATAAATAAACAAGTTATTAGTTGAATAATATCTTAAAAATCAACTATAAAATGGAGTTATTAACAAAAGTTATAAACAGCAATTCACTAAAAATTATGAATAGTTAATTTCATTTTAAATGTAAAGAAAGGGTTAATTTTATGTTGATAAATGTTCATTAAAATCTCAAAAAAAAAGTTGCATAATTAATTCTTGTTCTTGTATGGTAAAAAATATTTAGAAAATCAAATTTTCTTTTCAGAATCTACTACTAGTTCTTAACAATTTGGTAATATAGTTTAAACCCCTAATTTTAAAGAGGTTATTAAGAATGCTAAAAAAAGCATTGTTAATTACTGTTGATAACCGTGAATAACTGTATTTTTGTAGTTCACAACTGAATTAAAATCAACAAATTATGACAATCGCTGTAGGAAATGACCATGCAGGTACCGAATACAAATTTGAAATAGTTAACCTATTAGAAGAATTAGGACATAAGGTAATTAACTTTGGTACAAATGAAACCGATAGTATGGATTACCCAGATACCATTCACCCAACTGCTGAAGCAGTTGAAACTGGTCAAGCTGAAATGGGTATTATTTTGTGTGGAAGTGGCAACGGAGCGCAAATGACAGCTAATAAACATCAGGGTGTAAGAGCTGCTTTATGTTGGAATAATGAATTAGTTGAATTAACACGTCAACATAACGATGCTAATATTTTAACGATTCCTGCTCGTTTTGTATCGTTACAACAAGCATTAGGTTTTGTAAATATTTTCTTATCTACAGAATTTGAAGGTGGTCGTCATGCTAACAGAGTAGAAAAAATAGCTTGTAGTTAATGAATTTTAGAGTAAAAAAATTTCAAGAATTAACAACTTCAGAACTGTATGAATTACTTCAATTACGTTCTGAAGTTTTTGTTGTTGAACAATATTGTGTTTATCAAGATATTGATGGTAAAGATCAAAAGGCATTACATGTTATAGGTGTAAAAAAAGGAAAAATAATAGCCTATACACGATTATTTAACAGTGGTGAATATTTTGATACTCCTAGTATTGGTAGGGTAGTAATAAAGGAAACCGAACGTAAATATGGTTATGGACATAATTTAATTAAAGATTCTATTAAAGCTATTGTTGATAACTATAATGAAACAACTATTACCATTTCTGCACAAACGTATTTACAGAAATTCTACGAATCTCACGGTTTTAAACAAGTAGGTGAAGGATATTTGGAAGATGGAATTCCGCATATAAGAATGATAAGAGGTTAATTACTTTCTAATTAAAGCAAAAGCTCCATTTTTAGTTTCTCCATTAGTAAAAATTATTTGATACCAGTATGTATTACTAGGTAATGGTAATCCATTATATAAACCATCCCAACCAATATTATTTGCTTTAATCTTACTTACTATTTTACCAAATCTATCAGTAATATAAATATCTTTAATAAGATTGTTATTAGCGTTTACAACCCAAGTATCATTATTTCCATCGTTATTAGGTGTAAAGAAATTTGGTATAGTAATATCTTTTTGCTCAATCGTGATAGTAAAACTACTTTCATTATCACAATTTAAATTGGCTGGATTAGCATTATAAATAAAAATTGTTTGTGATGAAGTTATAATATCTCCAGAGATTAATTGATTTCCATTACCTCCAGATTCAGTATAATAATTTCCGTTTGTTAGATTAGGTAAAGTAAATTCATTAAAAGCAAAAGCATCATTTAAAATATCAACATCAGGTGAATTATTAATAGTAATCTGAAAAGAGGATTCAATTGAACAAGATGGATTACTTGAATCTTCGTTATAAATAAAAATAGTTTGAGAAGTAGTAATAATATCTTTAGAATTTAATTGATTTCCATTACCTCCACTTTGGGTATAATATTTACCATTAGATAAATTAGGTAAAGAGTAATTATCACAGGTAGTAACATCATTAAAAGTATCTACTGTAATAGTACATGTAGTTTGATTACATTCTGATTCATTATTAATAAAAGTAGATGTAGCATCGATAGAAATCCAATTTACTTCACTAAAATTTTTATCATCAACAAGAATACAATCCAAATTATTATTTGTTGTATTAAAACTGTTTCCTGGTATATTTTGATTAGCACCATTTCTTAAATCTAAAAAAGTGAGTTTATTGTTAGATACAACGAAGTAATTGATTTTTGGATTATTAGATAAATTCAATGACTCTAAATTTCCATCAGGAGCATAAAATTCTTCTAATATATTATTATTTGATACATCTATACTAGTAAATAAATTACCTCCACAACTTAATCTTTTTAAATCTTTATTTAATGATAAATTTAATTGATTTAGTAGATTATGTTCACACCATAAAAGATATAGATCTAAGTTCCTAGATATGTCTAAATCTTTTATTTTATTTAGAGAACACACCAATCTTTCTAACTTGATATTATCACTAACATCTATTTCATTAAGTATGTTATCACTACAAAATAGATCAACTAATTTTAAATTATTACTAATATCTAGTGTTGTAAGATTATTCTCTGATATATTTAAATGTGTCAAATTTTTAAGGTTATTGAGATTTATAGAGCTAATAGAGTTAGTATAACATATAAGTTTTGTTAAACTCTTAAAATCTTGTATACCTGTTAAGTCAGCAATATTTTTTTCTTGAATTTCTAATTCTAGTATGTTTTCAATATTACTAGTTAACACATAGTCATCTAAAGGACCAGAATCATATCCAAGGTTTATTAACTCTTGTTCAAAATTATCATCGGGTACATAGGTTAATAGAGGAGCAGCACAATTAGTACTAAACACAGAGTTGTCATCAATATCTATCCAATTAGTTTTACTATAATTTTCATTATCTACCTGAAAACAGGTTAAATTAGGATTATCAATGCAATAAAATTGAGTAATAGATGAATTATTACCGTTTTTAAAATTTACTTTTTCTAAAATTCCATGACTTAAATTAAGTTGTTCAATTTTAATATTTTTTGATAAATCTAATTCTGTAATACTAGAATTTCCTATTACTAAGTCTCTTATATTTATGTTATTGGATAAATCGATTGAATTTACACTAGTGTTAATACAGTGAAAATTTTCTAGTTTACTATTATTTAAAATATTCAAATTTTGAAGCATTGAATCACTATAAATATGTAAATCTATCAAATTGGTATTACTAGAAAGATCAATAGTCACAACTTCATTTAATTCAATAGTTAATTTTTCTAAAGCAATAAAGTCTTCAATACCCTGTAAGGATTTTATTTCCCATATATAAGTAGCATTTCCTGATATTGATAGGTCGGTTACAGTACTGATATTATTAGTAGGAACATAGTTATCCAAAGGACCAGAATCATAGCCTAAATCAATTAAATGTTGTTCAAAACCATCATCAGGAACATAAGTATTTTGAGAATAGGAAAATAGAGAGAAAGTAGAAAATAAAGTAAGTAATAATTTTTTCATTAGCTTTTTTATAAAGCTGTAAAAATAATAAACTAAATCAATTCCTCAACCTCTCTTACTTCACCAGATTCCATTTTACCTAATAAAATATCACCAACACGAACTCGTACCAAGCGTAGTGTAGGAAAACCAACAGCAGAAGTCATTTTACGTACTTGTCTAAATTTTCCTTCAGTTAAAGTAATTGATATCCAAGGGGTAGGTCCATGACGAGCATCACGAATTTTTTTTGAGCGTTCAGGAAAATTAGGAATGTCAATCATTTTAAC
This sequence comes from Tenacibaculum sp. SDUM215027, assembly GCF_050566205.1. Taxonomy (NCBI): domain Bacteria; kingdom Pseudomonadati; phylum Bacteroidota; class Flavobacteriia; order Flavobacteriales; family Flavobacteriaceae; genus Tenacibaculum; species Tenacibaculum sp. SDUM215027. The sequence goes on along the minus strand of NZ_JBNXUE010000001.1, from coordinate 583,780 downwards.
CTTGCAAGGTTTAGTCATGTATTTTTTTCCGTCAAAACCAATTTCAACACCATTTTTTAACTGTTCAACAGCTTCAGATGTAATTGCTCCATCAACTTGCACATAATACTCTTTTTCAACCTTGCCTCTTGTGGTAATAAAATCACTTACTTTTCCATCGGTAGTTAATAATAATAATCCTTCTGATTTTACATCTAACCTACCAACAGCCATAGTTCCTAAAGGAAAATTAAATAACTCTCCTAACAATTTATGTTTACCACCTTTTTTTTGATTAGTAATAAATTGTGATAAAAAACCATAAGGTTTGTAAATCATGAAGTGACGATGGGTTGACATCTTTTCTTTTTTTTAAGAAGCACAATATTACAAAATGTAACATAAAAAGATAGGATATTAAAGCTAGTTTTTCATAACTTAGCCGTTCTTATTACTTAAAATAATTAGCACGATTTATGGCAGCAGATAAAGAAAAAGAAGCGAAATTAAAAGCGCTTCAACTTACATTAGATAAGTTAGATAAAACTTACGGTAAAGGAACCGTAATGAAGTTAGGAGATAGCCAAGTAGAAGATGTAGATGCAATATCGTCGGGTTCTTTAGGATTAGATTTAGCCTTAGGAGTAGGAGGATACCCTCGTGGAAGAATTATAGAAATTTACGGACCAGAATCATCAGGTAAAACAACATTAACCATACATGCAATTGCAGAAGCTCAAAAAGCAGGAGGAATTGCTGCTTTTATTGATGCTGAACATGCTTTTGATCGTTTTTATGCAGAAAGTTTAGGTGTGGATGTTGATAATTTAATTATTTCTCAACCAGATCACGGTGAACAAGCTTTAGAAATTGCTGATAATTTAATTCGTTCGGGTGCTATTGATATTGTTGTTATTGACTCGGTTGCAGCCTTAACACCAAAATCTGAGATTGAAGGTGAAATGGGAGATTCTAAAATGGGACTTCATGCACGTTTAATGTCACAAGCCTTACGTAAATTAACAGGAACAATTAGTAAAACTAACTGTACAGTATTTTTTATTAACCAGTTACGTGAAAAAATTGGAGTTATGTTTGGTAACCCTGAAACAACTACTGGTGGTAACGCTTTAAAGTTTTATGCATCGGTTCGTTTAGATATTCGTCGTAGAACACAAATTAAAGATGGTGATAAAGTTATAGGTAACAGTACTAAAGTTAAGATTGTAAAAAATAAAGTAGCTCCTCCATTCCAAATGGCTGAATTTGATATTATGTATGGTGCAGGAATATCAAAAGTAGGAGAAGTTTTAGATATTGGTGTAGATTACGGAATTATAAAGAAAAGTGGTTCATGGTTTAGCTATGGAGACACTAAATTAGGTCAGGGTAGAGATGCTGTTAAAGGTGTTATTAAAGACAATCCTGAATTAATGGAAGAGCTTGAAAACAAAATAAAAGAAGCTATTGAAAATCAAGAATAAGTAATTTAAATTTAAAGTTCAAACTATTACTATTTTTAAAAAGCTGTTGAAATATTTCAACAGCTTTTTTTTGTATATTTTATATTGTCAATTTATGACAAAAACTAATAAAAGTACCTCCTTTACATTTGTATTATGGAAACAAAAGAATTCTACATAAACCGGTTACAACAAGTCGTTTCCTATTTAAGAACCAAATACAATCAAAAGATTTTAATAGAAGATTTAGAAGAGCTATCTAACTTTTCATACAGAAATCTACAACGTATTTTTAAGGCACAATATCAAGAAACTATAGGTGCCTATGTTACAAGAGTAAAGGTAGAAAATAGCGCAAAAATGCTAGTGTTTACATCAGATAAAATTAAAGATATTGCCGAAAAAGTAGGATATGCAGATGTGCAAACGTACAGCAAATCTTTTAAAAAACACTACGGAATTACCCCTGCCGTTTACAGAAATAAAAGAGAAGAATTTTTTAAAAAAGAAATAAAAGAGAATATAGAAATGCCTTTTTTTGAAAATAAAATTACAGTTCTAAAACCTAAAAAAGTAATTTATAAAACGGTAAAAGCAAATTATTATAACAGTGAAATAGATGAAGTTTGGAACAAATTATTAAAAGAAGCTGAAAACTTACATATTAATATTAATAAAGCAGAATCATTCGGAATTATTTGGGATGAACCTATTATTTCAGAAAGCATCACATACAACTACGATGCCTGTTTGGTTATTGATGACTCCTTTCAAATACCAGATAAAAAATTTACAATTAAAACAATCCCAAGTCAAAAGTATGTGGTTTTTACACACGTTGGTACTTATCAATCAATAAGTAAAACGTATGATAAAATTTTTAGAAACTGGTTATTTACAACAGATAAAGAAATTTCTGAACACCCTTTTTTAGAGTTTTATACAAAACATGAAGCGCACACAGATAATGAAAATGAATACAAAACCGAAATTTATGTCCCTTTAAAAGGTTAATTTCACAATACAAACAAAATATGAAGAAAATGAAATTAATAACCATTTTATTCAGTGTAGTTTTTGCTATAAAATCTTGCTCAAGCGACCCTAAAATTCCCACAAAATTCTCTGAAACTAGCACAGAAAAATTGTATTATAATGCTAAAATTTTTACGGTTGATGATACAAATCCATGGGCAGAAGCAATTTTAATAGACGGAAATAAAATACTTTTTGTAGGCTCAAACACCGAAGCTGAAAAAAAAGCAAATAAAAATGCTACAAAAATAGATTTGAAAGGTAAATTAATACTACCTGGTTTTCACGATGTTCATATGCATCCCATGGAAGTAGGATCGACCACCACAGCTTTTGTTTTAAACGAAGAAGAAATCGATGCAGAGAATTATATTTCAACCATTCAAAAAGCTTCAAAAGACAACCCAAATGTAGAGTGGTTAATTGGTTTTGGGCATTCAATAAATACACTTTTTAACGCAAAAAGAAATCCGTTACAAATTATAGATGAAGCAGTTTCAGACAGACCTGTAATTATTATGGAACAAACATCTCACTCAATGTGGATAAATTCTAAAGGACTAGAATTAGCAGGAATGACCAAAGATTCTCCAAATCCTCAAGGCGGAATTATAATGAAAGAGAAAGGAGAATTATTGGGTATTTTAATAGATAATGCAGGAGATGTTGTTTTTCAACAAGCCGTTGCTTCGCTAAATGATGCAGATGGGGAGTATGACGGAATGGTTAGTTATGTGTTACCAGAGTTAGCTAAACACGGTATAACATCAGTTTCTGATGCGAGAACTTATTGGAAAAGAGAACAACATAAAATATGGCAAGATTTAGCTGCCGATAATAAGTTAACAGCACGTTTTAATTTAGGATTATGGGCATATCCTACTGAAGATGATGCAACGCAAATTGCGAGTTTAAAAAAACTTTTTTTTAATAATGAAAATAGCCTATTAAAGATTAATCAGATAAAACTATATTCTGATGGAATTACACACAATACAACTGCTGCACTACATCAAAATTATAAAGAAGATATTTTTGGATTACCAACAAATAATGGATTAAATTATTTTACACAAGAGAGAATATCAAAATATATAAAAGAACTTGAAATGGTAGGTTTCGATTTTCATATTCATGCTATTGGAAATAGAGGAGTAACCGAAGCTTTGAATGCTATTGAACAAAGTGGAACTTCAGAAGGAAGACACCGTTTAACACATGTAGAAATGGTTGATGTCGCCGATATGAATAGGTTTAAACAATTAAATGTAACAGCAGATGTTCAAGTAGCAGGAGATTTTACACAGCCCGCGTATTGGCATGATAATGATCATTTATTAGGTGCTGAGTTGGCAGATAATCAAGTTCCAATAAAATCTTTAAAAAATGCTAGTGCAAGAATAACCTTGAGTAGCGATTGGAATGTGAGCTCTTTAAATCCATTTGTAGGAATACAAAATGCAGTTACTAGAATACCACAAAATATTTCGTTAGAAGAAGCCATTAAAGCTTATACGATTAACGGAGCCTATGTAATGAGACAAGAAACAAAAGTAGGTTCTTTAAAGGCCGGAAAATTAGCAGATTTTATAGTTGTTGATCAAAATATTTTTACAACACCAGCAAATCAAATAAATAAAACAAAAGTAGTTTTAACTATTTTTGATGGAAAAGAAGTTTATAAAAAGTAATAAATGATTCACGTATCAAAAAACATTCAATTAAAAGAGATTTCGAATTCAGATTCGGAATCTCTTTTAACCTTAATGAAAGAAGTATATCCTGCTGCGTATAAACATTTTTGGAAAGATGAAGGTAGTTGGTATGTACAAACTCAATTCTCTAAAAGTAATTTAGAAGAAGAATTATTAGAAGATAAAACAAGCTACTATTTTATTGTTTATAAAGAAGAAATAGTAGGAGTTTTAAGAATTTTATGGGATAAGAAATTACCAGGGTTTGAGAATAAAAAATCATTAAAACTCCATCGAATTTATTTACATAAAAACACCCAAGGTAAAGGTGTTGGTAAGCAATTATTAGCTTGGTTAGAAGAAGAAGCGATAAAAAAACAATATGAAATGATATGGTTAGACACTATGGATGAGCAACCGCAAGCTTTTAAATTCTATAAAAAACTAGGGTATCAATACCATTCACATTGTTTTTTAGACTTTGAATTATTGTTTGATAAAGTTCGAAAAATGAGCCAAGTGTATAAAATAATCCAATAAATTACTTCATATTTATTACACCAGGTATTTCTATTGCTACTGTATCAAGATAAAATAAAGTTTTTATTTTAAATGACTTATCTTCATTTGATTTAGGTATAAAATCATAATAAAAGTCAGATTTTTTATAATCTTTAAGCAACAGTTTTTTTTCCCCTTTGTTATCTATCTCAAAAATATCATATGCAGGTAATTTTTGTTCTTGATAAAAGAAAAATTTAAATTTATTTTTTTGATTAATTTTTAAATTATTTTCTTCAGGTATTCCAATAAGCTGAGAAGATATTAACATATTATATGTTAATTTTTTCAAAGAATCTTTAAGCTTAATATTTTCTTTTTCAAGTCTTGAAACTCTAGTTTCCAATCCTTTTACCTTTTCATTATTACATGAAAAAGATAAAATACAAAAAATTAATAGAAAATTTATTTTTTTCACAATAATAAGTTATATCAAACACCTGTACTTCCAAAACCACCAGCACCACGTTCTGTTTCATCTAAAACAGCTACTTCTTGCCAGTTAACACGTTCATGCTTTGCAATGACTAGTTGAGCAATACGCTCACTATCATTTACAATAAACTCTTCATTAGATAAGTTCACTAAAATAACTCCAATTTCACCACGGTAATCCGCATCAACAGTACCCGGTGAATTTAAAACTGTGATTCCTTTTTTAGCAGCTAATCCACTACGCGGACGTACTTGAGCTTCATATCCAACGGGAAGAGCAATAAATAACCCTGTTTTTATAATAGCTCTTTCTAAAGGTTTTAAGGTAATAGCTGCATCTATATTTGCACGCAAATCCATACCTGCAGAACCTTCGGTTTCATAGGTTGGAGTTTGGTGTTTTGATTTGTTTATGATTTGTACATTCATAATTTTTGATTTTCAATTTTCAAATATAATAACCTTTAAGTTTAGAGAGTCGTTTATAGATTTCTTAATTTTGTAATACAAATAAATATTACTTATGAGCAATCAAACTAGAATAGCCGTTTTAGGAGGAGGAAGTTGGGCAACAGCTATTGTTAAAATGTTATCTGAAAACTTAGAAACTATTGGTTGGTATATGCGTAGCATATATGCTATTGAACATATTAAACGTAACAAGCATAATCCTAGTTATTTAAGTTCTGCAGAATTACACCCAGAGCAATTAGATTTGTCTGAGGATATAAACTATATCATTGAAAATTACGATGTGTTAATTTTTGCTATCCCATCTGCTTTTTTAAACACCGAGCTAGAAAAACTAACAGCTTCTTTAGAGGGGAAAATTATTTTTTCAGCTATCAAAGGAATAGTTCCTGAATCAGGATTAATTGTTGGTGAACATTTTCATACATCATATAATATTCCATATGAAAATATTGGGGTAATATCTGGACCCTGTCATGCAGAAGAAGTGGCAATGGAGCGCCTATCGTATTTAACATTGGCATGTCAAGATGAAGAAAAAGCAAAAAACCTTAGCAAAGCTATAGCAGGACGCTATATTAAAACTAAAATATCTGATGATATTATTGGTACCGAATACGCAGCGATGTTAAAAAATATCTATGCCATAGCAGCTGGAATTGCTCATGGTTTAGGATATGGAGATAATTTTCAAGCAGTATTAATGAGTAACGGTATTCGTGAAATGAAACGCTTTATTAAAAAGATACATAAAATGAAGCGTAATATTAATAACTCTGCATACTTAGGTGATTTATTAGTTACAGGTTATTCAACATTTAGTAGAAATAGAATGTTTGGAAACATGATAGGAAAAGGCTATACTGTGAAATCTGCAATGCTAGAAATGAGTATGGTTGCTGAAGGATACTATGCTACAAAAAGTGCATATAAAATTAATCAAAATAACAAAGCTAAAACTCCAATAATCGACGCTGTTTATAACGTTTTGTACGACAAAAAAGAAGCGAAAGATGAGTTTTTAAAGTTAACAAATAGATTAGATTAGTTGTTTGCATTTGTACAAATAATCCTTCTTAATATATAATTAAGAAGCCCCATCAATCGCTTCTATATTTGAGTTGTGTATAGGTCTTGTAACAAGATACAATAATGACAAATTTAGTTTAAAAATCTGATTAACAAAGATTTTAATTAAATATATTACAAATTAAAAAAATAGTATAAATTCACTTTTAATTGTATTTTTGTTACTTTTAGTTTAAAACTAAACAAATATGAAAACAATTCAAGAAGCTGTTGAAATTACCATCAGAAAAACTCCTTTCATAGAAGAGGCTCTAAATGAGAAATTAATCAATGTATCATCGTTAGCGAGAGAAATTTTACCAGAAGTTTCTAAATTATTAAAAAAGGAAGTAAAAGTAGGTGCAGTTATGATGGCTATTAACAGGCTATCTCCAGCAAATGAATTGAGAGTTCGTAAAAATATCAAACGACTTGCATTGAATTTGGGAGACGTAATTGTACGTTCAGACTTGTGCGATTTCACTTTTAAGAACACTACATCATTACTCAAAGAAATTGCTAAAATTTTAAGTAAATCTGCTGATAGTAAAGATTATTTTTTAACGGTTTCTCAAGGTATTTTTGAAACAAATATTGTTACAAGTAAAAACTTAAAACCTTTTGTTGAAGAAATTTTTAAGAAAGAAGCGTTAATTAATAATGTAAACGATTTAGCTTCCATAACTATAAAACTTCCAAAAGGAAATCTAGACCAATCAGGTATTTATTACTTCATTTTAAAGCAATTTGCTTGGGCAAATATTGCAGTACAAGAAGTAATTTCTACTACACATGAAATGACTATAGTGGTAAAAGAAAGAGATGTTAATGAAACATTTGCCATTTTAATGGATTTGAAACTAAATTAATTTATGGAGAAAAAAGACCCCTACGCATCCCTAAGAATTAAAGAGTTTAATATTTTTCTTTTAGTACGATTTGCCTTAGTATTTGCATGGTCTATGCAATTTATTATTATCGAATGGCAAGTATATAGTATCACTAAAAACCCATTGTCGTTAGGAATTATAGGTTTAATGGAAGTAATTCCAGCAGTATCCATGGCATTGTTTGCAGGTCATATTGTAGATCAAAAAGAAAAAAGGAATTTATTAGCGTTGTGTATCGGGTTATTTTCACTCATTAGTTTAGGACTATTTTTTTTAACGCTACCTAGTTTTATTGAAGGGTGGAATAAGAATACAGTACTATACGCTATTTATGCTTTGGTGTTTTTTGGTGGATTGTTACGTTCATTTTTCGGACCAACCATATTTTCATTGATTGCTTTAATAGTTCCTAAAAAACTATATCCAAATGCAGCAACTTGGAGTAGTTCAACATGGCAAATAGCTTCTGTATTAGGACCAGCTTTTGCAGGATTAACCATTTCATGGATTGGAGTACACTGGTCTTTATGTATTGTATTTGGTTTAGTATCTGTGTCATTCTTTACAGTATTTTTTATTAAGAAGAAACCAATTTTAAATCCTAAGATTGGTGAACCAGTAATGAAAAGTTTAAAAGAAGGAGTACGTTTTGTTTATAAAACGAAAGCTATTTTAGGAGCACTTACATTAGATATGATTTCGGTATTATTTGGAGGGGCAGTAGCATTACTTCCAATATATGCACAAGATATTTTAAAAGTAGGGCCTGAAGGATTCGGAGCTTTGCGTGCTGCACCAGCCATAGGAGCTTTTTTAACGATGTTAATAACTGCTTACATACCTATCAGTAGAAATGCAGGAATGAAGCTCTTAGCAGCTATATTTGGTTTCGGAATTTGTATTATTGTATTTGGATTGTCTTCTGTTTTCTGGATTTCAATTGTAGCGCTATTCTTTAGTGGTGTAACTGATGGAGTTTCGATGGTGATTCGTCAAACAATATTACAATTAAAAACACCAGATCATATGCGTGGTAGAGTGGCTTCAGTAAACTCTATGTTTGTAGGTTCTTCTAACGAATTAGGTGCCTTTGAAAGTGGGGTAACAGCAAAATTAATGGGAACGATAACAGCAGTTGTCTTTGGTGGAACAATGACATTAATTACAGTTATTACTACAGGAGTTTTAAATCCAACGTTACGAAAGTTAGATTTAACTAAAGATTTAGAAGAGCATGAGAAGGAAGAATAACAAGTTAACTATTTGATAAATAAAAATGCCCAGAAATATAGCTTCTGGGCATTTTTATTTTTAATAAGTAAATCAATTATGACATATCAAAATAATTGATTTTTGTAATTTTTTTAGTTGCTTGATCAAAATCTATGTTAATAAAGACATCACAACTATCACACTCGGCATATAAAATACTTTTAGAACCATTTCTACCAGTGCTTAAGGTAACATCACCTAATTTACTAATAGAATCTCCTACAGTAACTGTAATTCCTTTAATTGTAAAAGTAGCTTCGGTACCTAAAACATCTAAAGATTCGATGTAAGGCTTTCTTCCAGATGTAGAAAAATCAAGTTTTAATCCATTAAATCTAAAATAGTAGTAAAAACCGTTATCTTCATAAGAAGTAGTTGTGCCTAATAAAGATTCTACTTTTGCTTGTTTTCCAAAGGTCTCTTTTATATCAGTTAAAGCAACATTATTTATTTTAATATTATCAAAATCTGAATTAGAAATAATATTAGTTTGACTTTTTGCTATAAGAGTGGTTAATAGAAAAAATACTAGTACTAGTTGTTTCATATTACTTAAAAAATTAATTGTACAAACCTTTTTTGTAGCTAAATTTTGCAGTCGCCAAAGATATAATACTCGATTAATTTTCTAGATAAAAACTAGTTAAAATTTAAGGTCAAAGCTATTTTTTTATCCAACTCTTGTTGGTGTTTTAAAGTTGTGTTTTTATCCCAATTAAAACGTTTGGTAAACTCTTGAATAACAAAGTTTTTGTAAAGATCTACACTCGGCTTATCAAAAAACAAACGACCTGTTCTTCGCATAAAAAAGTCGGTAGGAGTACAGGTCATTTCATGTTTTATAGTAAACCATACCTCAGCTTTTAATAAACGTTCTTGTATATTTTCTTCATCTAGCTCATCAAACTTATCTAAAATAAGTTCAGTTTGTTTACCATAGTTGTGCACTAAATAGCTAGCATCTTTTTCTGAAAAACCAAATGATTTTATACGTTTATAAACTTGATTACTATATAATTTTACTGATTTATAGTTTTGAAAAGGACCCCCTGCTAAAACAATTTCTTCAGTTTGAATTGGGTCAAATTCTATCTCAAAGCGGCGTTTCATTTTTTTAGCGACAATATCTACGATACGTTCTGCCATTTTTCTGTAACCTGTTAGTTTACCTCCTGCAATAGAAATTAACTTGGTATCAGACACAAAAATTTCATCTTTACGAGATAATTCCGAAGCCGACTTTCCTTCTTCATGAATTAACGGGCGTAATCCTGCCCAAGATGATTGAATATCATCCATAGTTAATTGAATGTCAGGAAACATATTATTTACTGCTTCAATTAAATACAAAGCATCTACCATTGAAGTTTCAACAGCGTCTTTATCTTGTTGATAATTGGTATCTGTAGTTCCGAAATAGGTTACTTTTCCACGAGGAATAGCAAACATCATACGACCATCAGGAATATCAAAATACACCGATTGTTTTACAGGTAATTTTTCATGCGGTACAACCAAGTGAACTCCTTTGGTTAAGTGCAAACGTTTTCCAATTTTAGAATTATTTATTTGACGTAATTCATCTACCCAAGGGCCTGCTGCATTTACTACATATTTAGCTTTGATATCGTAACTTTCATCAGTAAAAGTATCTGTTACTTTAGCACCTACGACACGTTTATTTTCGTAAATAAATTCGTCTGCGTGTGTATAGTTAAGTATTTGTGCATCGTATTGGCTAGCTGTTTTTAAAACTTCAATAGTTAAACGAGCATCATCCGTACGATATTCAGCATAAAAACCAGCACCATTTAAAATACTTTCAGGTAACAAAGGTTCTTTTTCTAATGCTTCCTTCTTATCAAGCATTTTACGTTTATCATCTCCTTCAACAGAAGCTAGTACATCATATACTTTTAATCCGATAGATGTTAACCATGAACCGTAAGTTCCGCCGTCAATTAATGGTAAAATCATTTTTTCAGGAATTACCAAGTGCGGAGCTAGTTTATGAACAATAGCACGTTCAGTACCTACTTCTTTCACCAACCAAAAATCAAACTGTTTTAAGTAGCGTAAACCTCCATGAATTAGCTTGGTAGATTTACTTGAAGTACCTGAAGCAAAGTCGTTTTTTTCTATTAAGGCAACTTTCATTCCACGTGATGCCGCATCTAAAGCAATACCTGCACCAGTAATACCACCGCCAATTACTAGAATATCAAATTCTGTTGTTTGTAATTCTTGTTGAATGTTTTTTCTATTGAAAGAAGAGAAATTATTCATAGAGCTGTTTTTATCAACCAAAAATAAGAATAAAAAGAAACGATAGGTATAAAAAAAGAGCTGAAATTATCAGCCCTTTCAGAAGTCGCCCCCGCAACTATTAAATCTAAACTAACGATCTAATTTTTTCCAATTTATATCTGCTTGTTTTTTGAGTTCTTCAGGATTTTCTTTTAACCACATTTTTAATGTATTGGTTCCCCAAGAGTTATAAAATAAATACAATTTACCATCTCGTATTTCAAAAGTTTTCGGATTAATATCTACTTCCTCTCCAGTTTTTCCAATAGCATAGGCGCAATATCCACCATATTGTGGATTGTATTTTTTAGGATTTTTAAGGAAAGTAGCTAAATTTTCTTTTGATGAAAAACGAAAAGAAACACCGTTGTATTTAGTGGTAAATTTTTTGTTTCCTTTTTCGGCTATATTATTAAAATAACTCACTACATCATAGCCTTTAGCGACTACTCCGTTTTTAGTATTGTATTTTTGTGAGAAGACAATACTTGAAAAAAGTAGAAAAATTATGAATAAATGTTTCATGTTAATCCTTTTTATGTTTTAGTTCTTCCCAGTTTATATCTCCTTGAGCTTGTAATTTTTTAGTATCACCATTTTTCCAATCGTCAAGTTTACTAGAAATCCACGAACTATAAAAAAGATATAATTTACCATCTCTAATTTCATAAGCTTCAGCATCTATATACATTTTTGTTTTCTTGGCAGCTACAGCATAAGCACAATATCCTCCATATTGAGGAATGTATTTTGTTGGATTTTCTTTAAAAAGCGTTAAGTTTTTTTCTGAGGAAAACTTGAATTTTGCTCCGTCATATGTTGTTTGAAACTTCTTTTTTCCTTCTACTGGTTCATCATTTATAAAGTAAGAAACAACATCATAACCTTCGGCTACGTAGCCTTTTTTGATATTATAATCAGTCTTTTGAGCGTATAATGCAGTAGAAACTACTATTAAAAGTAGTGTAAAAAAGTTTTTCATTGTTTGTAGATTTTGAAGGTAGTCGACAAAAAACAATGAACATTACAAATACAATCATAAATTATTTAATAATTGCCAAGATTGTTGAATTTTACCGTTTCTAATAGGTAAAACTTCTCCGAATTGTAAAAAAACAAATTCACTTTGGTGAGGTCTTAAGAACACAAAATCATCTATTTGTAAAGATTCATTTTTAGGAATATTAATCATGGTTTGATTGGTAGATGATCCAAACAACTTATTCTGTTTTATTCCCTTAGGATAGTAATAGTTAGCTTTCCAAAAGCCACCATAAATAAAAGCTGACTTTTTAGTAAAAAATTGTTTTAGCTTTTCTAAACCTGGCAGCGTTGTATTTGAAAAAGTCTTTAAAACAGGAGTAGCTATAAATGTTGCTGGCTTATAGTTTTTTAAGGAAGGAATATCAAACGCTGTAGGTTTTACAAAACATGAACCAATAGCAATATCGTTTATTGGAGAATTTTGTTTTTTATGCAATTTTAAGGTAGGACTTCCAGCTCCGTTAAAGGTTAAGTTATTATTCCATAGTTCTGGAAAATCATTTTTAATTAATTTTTTGCATTGCTCGTAAAATTGATTTGCTAAATGTGATGCTTTTTTTTGAGAACGAATAATCTTTGGAAGTTTTACCACATGAGGATCGTATCCCATAAACCCTGAAAACTTCACAAAGTCTTGATTGTTTTCAATGAGTGATAATCCTTTTTTTAAGGTTTCTACGGAAGAAAAACCTCCACGATGTAACCCAACATCAATTTCAATACTCAATCGCAATTTTTGATTGAGTTTTTTAGCTAAATTAACGTATTCTTCAATTCTTTTAGTAGTATCTACTAACCATTGAATTTGTGTGTACGGATTTAATCCGTTGTGTTTTTGAGGTAAGTTGTTATAAAAATATTCTACGGTTTTTATAGGCATAGGTTTACCCAATAAAATATCAACTTTGTTATTTAATCGAGAAGTTAAATCGGTTAAAAAAGGTTGATGAAATACCATCAACTTATTAGAGTTTGTTTTTTGTAAAATGTATTCAATCAATTGAACTGAGGGCAATGATTTTACTACAACTCTTATTGAAGCATTATTTCTAAAATTAGAAAGAGTTTCAGTTATATTTTTATCTAAAATATCTAAATCGATTAACAAACAAGGAATGGCTCGTTGGTAGTTTTTTAGTTCTTTATTTAGGTTTTTAAAATAAGCATCCATAGTATTAAATACCTAATAGTTTTTGAATATACGGGTTCACAAAGATATTTTCTGGATCATGTTCTTTTCTGAAAGTCATAAACTCCGTAAATTTTGGATATGCTTTTGCAACTTCTTCTGTATTAAACGTATTCATTTTACCCCAGTGAGGTCTTCCGTCATAGGCTTTAAATACTTCTTCTAAAGCAGCAAAATAAGCACTGCTATCTTTTTTATTATATACATGGCATGCGATATAAGCAGAGTCTCTATTGTAAGCAGGACTCATGTATACATCATCACCTTTAACCCAGCGATTTTCAATAGGAAAATGAATATTAAATTTCTTTGAATTGACAATTTTTTGTACATCTTTAAATACCTCTTGATAAGTTTCTGCTGGAATATTGTATTCCATTTCATGAAATTTTACCATTCGTTGTGTTGCATATACTTTATGACTGTGATATACTTTTTTTACATTGCTAATACTGGCCGCAGTAATGTTAGCTACTGTTTTATTCTGTGATGGAAAAATGGTAGCATATTCACACATGAGTTTGAAAACATGGTTTTCAAGTATGTATTCAGTCCAATAATTAAAAAAGTTTACTTTATCAGGTTCAGAATCTTCTACAATGTTTGAAGTTTTGGTCCAGGCAGTATTTGTATAAGGAATCCAATAAAACTCAAAATTTCTATTTTGAGAATTTCGTTCATTTAAAGTTGTTAAAACATCACTTAATTTCTCTTTTTTGTTTTGAAGTTTTAGTTTGTAAGTTGGTACACACTGTAAAGTAACTTCTGTAATAATTCCTAAGCATCCTAAAGATACTTGAGCAGCTTTAAATAGTTCTATATTTTTTGTGGTGGAGCACTCAATAATTTCTCCTTTCCCATTCACAAATTTCAACCCAATAACTTGGTTACTAATAGATTTAAGTCCAATACCCGTTCCATGTGTTCCAGTACTTATGGCACCTGCAATTGATTGAACGTTGATATCGCCCATATTTTCCATGGCTAATCCTTCTTTAAAAAGAAGTTCTCCTAATAAAGAAAGTTTCGTTCCTGCTTTTATAGTAGCTTGATTTTTTTCTTTATTAATTGAAATGAGTCCTTGAAAATTATCGAGAGTCACCAATATTTCATCAGTACTACATAAAGAAGTAAAAGAATGTCCAGAACCAATAACTCGAATTTTTTGGTTAAACCGAATAGCTTTTAAAATAAGTTGTTGAATTTCATTTTCCGAATGAGGAAATGCAACTGCAGATGGATTCCACTGTACATTTTCTGCCCAGTTTTTCATAATACCTTGAACTAATAGAGGTTAATAGCAAGGTAAGATAGCAAAAAATAAAAAAGGATTACAAAACCATTAAATTACAACCACGAATATCAGAGTTATCAAAACGACCTATAATTTCAAAACTGTTGTCTTGGTATACTTTACCTAAATCTTGTGTAGCGATAAAAGAACAAGAGTTATAGTTAGCTAAATCAATCACATTAATTCCACCAGATCTTCCTTTAGGTAAAATAGTTAAGGCATCTTCTGTATCACGAGTTAATATTTGCATCCAAGGAGGACAGTTAAAAATACCATTACCTTTTGAATATCCTTGACTCAAAAGCTCAGTCATTCCATATTCAGAATGAATTGTATCTACACCAAAACCATCACTTAAAATAGTATGCAATTCGTTACGAATAAGTTCTTTTCTTCTTCCTTTCATTCCACCAGTTTCCATAATAATGGTATTGGATAGATTGAATTCATACTGCTCAATTAAATCTAATAAAGCAAAAGAAACACCAAATAATAATACTTTCTTGTTTTGTTTATCTAATTGTATGAGTTTTTTAGCAAGTTCGTCAAGATTATTAAGATAAAAACCGCTTTCAGAATGGTTAGAACGCTTAATTAAATCATCTACCATATAAATTAAAGAAGACCCTTTACGTTCTAAATAATTAGGTAACAAGGCTAGTACCACATAATCTTCTATATTTCCGTAAAAGTGCTTAAAACCTTTTAAGTAACTGGTTTCATACCAAGATAAATCAGTTACTAAATGCTTACTGGTTGTACTTCCCGTAGTTCCAGAGCTTGTAAAAGTTTCTTGAATTTCATTGGTAGAAGAAAGTACCTCACGAGTTTTAAAAAACTGAATAGGTAAAAACGGAATTTGTTCAATAGTGTTTACATCAGATGGATGAACATATATTAAATCGCAAAAAGAACGATATACTCTGTTATTTTTAAACTGATGTTTAAAAACTTGCAATGCAGTTTTATTGAAATCTTCTGTAGACTGTATGTTAAAAATGGTGTTTTTCATAAACTTTTACAAAAGTAAGAGTATTCGACGCAACCTTTTTATTTTTTTTTCATCTAGTATATAAACCATAGAAAATTAAAAAAATAATAACCCCAATTATATATGTCATGAAAAAATTTTTAATCCTTTTTTTAAGTGTATTTACGTTTTATTCTTGTTTAGATGATGACGGCCCTAATGTTAGGTATGAGTTTTTAAAGGTTGATAGTGCTACAACTCCTGAAAGTTTTACATTCGGAGAAGTTGATACAATTAAGATAAAGTATACGTTGCCTAATAGTTGTTATTCTTTTGATGGATTATACTATCAAAAAGTAGATACAACTAGAATTGTAGCTGGTACAGCAATAGTAGCTCTTGATGTTGCTTGTACTGAAGAAGAGAGACAAGAAGAATATGCTTTTCCTGTTGAGGCAACTCAGGAAGAAGATTATGTTTTTAAGTTTTGGAAAGGTAAAAATGATGAAGGAGAAGATGTATACGAAGAAGTGGTAATTCCAGTAAATTTGTAACATCAATTTAGAAAAACTCATACAAGGATGCTGTCATCAAAATATCACAGCGCAAGCTCAAGTTTACCAGCTATTTTCTGGTAAACTTTTTGCGCTTTGTTTAAAGTACTCTCGTAATTATCAAGATGCAGAAGATACTTTACAAGATAGCTTTTTAACTATTTTTAAAAAGATGCCTCAATATCAACACAAAGGTTCTTTTGAAGGATGGATGAAGAGAATAACCATAAATACAGCATTACAAAAGTATAGAGAAAAGTCACCTTTGCAGTTAGTTTCAGAAGCTTCTGATGAGGAAATAGTAGAAGAAGTGGAGCTTGAAACCGAAAATGTGAATATTGATGCTTTATTAGAGTTAATTCAAAATTTACCAGATAGGTATCGTTTAGTTTTTAACCTTTATGTATTAGATAATTACTCACATAAAGAAATAGCAGAGTTGTTAAAAATTTCTGTAGGAACATCAAAATCAAATTTATCAAGGGCAAGACAGATATTGAAAAAAGAAATGGAACTATATCAAGCAAAAGAGGAAAACGCATAATAGATGGAAGAAAAAAACATCGATAGACTATTTCAAGAAAAACTTAAAGATTTGGAGGTAACTCCTAATGAAAGAGTATGGAATGCTATTGAAGAAAAACTACAAAAAAAGAAAAACCATCGTGTTTTTCCTTTTTGGTGGTTTTCTGGTGGGGTTGCAGCCATACTTGTTTTAGGTCTTTTGCTTTATCCTTATGCTAACGAACAAGAAAATATAGAGGATACAGATGCAATTATTGTTGAATCGCCAAAACTTGCACCAAAAGAGAAAAAAAATAAAAAAGAAGAGTTAAAAGATGATTTATTAATAAAATCAACAAAAGAAAATATAAGAGAAACACCTATCGTAAAAGAAGAAACGAAAAAGAAAAAAGTATTTAAAGAAAAGCTTTATGAAAATGAAGTTTTAACCGCTAATCATGTTGTGAAGGTTAGCAAAAAAGAGTTGCAAGAAAAAGATAGCAATAACGTGTCAAGTAGAGTAGTTGAAGGGGCTTTACTGGCTAAAAACGATGTTGTGAAAGAAGAAAACTCTACTGGCAAGCTTGAAAATAGCTTGCCAGTTATTAAAAAAGAAGAAAACCCTTTTTTGAAAAAAGAAAAAGATACAATTTATAAGGTTGTAAAACCAAAAAAAGACTTTTTAGCAGTTGTAAATGGTGAAGAAAATGAAAAAGAGAAGAAAGAAAAAAAGAAACTGTGGACTGTTTCACCAACTGTAGCTGTATTAAACTCTAATTCATTTTCTGAATCATCTCCTATAGATGTAAATTTATCTAACTCTACAAAAGGAAATATGAGTTATTCCTACGGAATACAAGTAGCATATCAATTAAATAAAAAATGGACACTTCAATCAGGAGTGCATCTACAAGAAATGGGATATTCCAATACTAACGTAGCTGTAAACCCTATAAAATCAAGTAATTCAAATGTAGCCTTTAGTTCCGGAGAAAGTTATGAGTTAAATGATACCTCTCAAACAAATTTTAGCACAAGTTCAGTATCTATAAGTTCAGGAAGTCTTGATGGTGAATTGAATCAAAGTTATGGGTATATTGAAGTTCCAGTAGAAGTCAAATATAGCATATTAGAAGGGAAAAAGTTAAAAACACAATTAGTAGTTGGTTTTAGTTCCTTGTTTTTAAATAAGAATGAAGTAGATTTAAAAACTACTGCTTTTTCAACCTCAGGAGAAGCTAGTAATTTAAATAGTATTAATTTTAGTGGAAATTTTGGGGTAGACCTTAACTATAAATTCAGCAAAAAATGGTCTTTAAATATTAATCCAATGCTAAAAACCCAATTAAATACATTTAAAAATGATTCAAATGGGTTTCAGCCATATTTTATAGGTGTTTATACAGGTTTAAATTATCAGTTTTAATCGTTGTAAATCTTAATGATTAAATCACCTTTATCATTCATTGAAGCTCTGTACATTCCAGCAGTATTAAATTCAAAAGACATATTACCATTTTTATCAAGTGCAACTACACCTCCTGTTCCTCCAAGTTTGGTTAATTTGTTTTGAATAACATCTTTAGTAGCTTCTTTTAACGATTTTTGTTGATATTCCATTTGAGCAGAAATATCGTAAGCAACTTGTGCACGTATAAAATATTCACCCCAACCAGTAGAAGAAACACCACAAGTTTTATTATTTGCATAGGTACCTGAACCAATAATAGGAGAATCTCCAATACGTCCCCAACGTTTGTTAGTCATTCCTCCTGTAGAAGTTCCCGCAGTAATATTCCCATCTTTATCTAGAGCAACGCAACCTACGGTACCGAACTTACTATTTTTAATATCAGCATCATAAAAAGAAGTCTCTTTATCATCATGATCTAATGCTGTTTTTTCTTTGTCTTTAATTCGTTGTAAAGATTTAAAGCGATTTTCAGTGTAAAAATAACTTGGATCAACAATTTCCAATCCTTGCTCTTTAGCAAATTGAGAAGCTCCGTTTCCCGATAACATCACATGATCAGAATTTGTCATTACCATTCTTGCAGCTTCAATAGGGCTTTTAATGTCTTTTACTCCAGCTACGGCACCTGCATTTAATGTTTTTCCATCCATAAAAGAAGCATCTAATTCATTAGTTTCTTTATGTGTGAACACAGCCCCTTTCCCTGCATTAAATAAAGGAGATTCTTCCATTATTTGAATGGTTTTTACAACAGCATCACCACTAGAACCACCATTTTTTAAAATTTCATACCCTGTTTTTATAGCTTCTTCTAGTTTAGTTTTGTAAGCAGTTTCTTTTTCTGGAGTCATATTCTTTTTTAGAATAGTTCCAGCCCCTCCATGAATAATAATGGCGAACTCATTTTCTGGTGTATCATTTTGTTTATTTGATGTTGTTTTGGGCGAATTACAAGCTGTTAATATCAAGAGTAAAGAAAGAAAGTAATAAATGTTTTTCATGATTATTTGTTAATTTTTAAACAAAAACAACACTGTTTGTTTAATTTATTAATTGTAAAATTATTCGTAGTTTTGAGCTTTAAATTTAAACAACTAAAATTACAATATAAAATATGGCAGATTTTGGTATCAAAGAAGCATTAGCTACTTTAGGCTTAAAAGAGATAAATGAAGGAACTTCAACAGGTTCAGTAAACTTTTCAAACGGTGAAGTTGTTGAATCGTATTCACCAGTAGACGGAAAGTTAATAGGAAAAGTAAAAGCTTCTACCAAAGAAGATTACGAAAAAGTAATGGATGCTGCTACTTCAGCATTTAAAACTTGGAGAACAATGCCTGCACCTCAACGTGGAGAGATTGTACGTCAATTTGGAAATAAATTAAGAGAGTTAAAAGAGCCGTTAGGTAAGTTAGTTTCTTACGAAATGGGAAAATCTTACCAAGAAGGTTTAGGTGAGGTTCAAGAAATGATTGACATCTGTGATTTTGCTGTAGGTTTATCTCGTCAGTTAAACGGACAAGTAATTCCATCAGAAAGACCAGAACACGTAATGAGAGAGCAATGGCACCCAATAGGAGTTGTTGGTATTATATCAGCATTTAACTTTCCTGTGGCTGTTTGGGCTTGGAATACAGCTTTAGCTTGGATTTGTGGTAACGTATGCGTATGGAAAGGTTCAGAAAAAGCACCTTTATGTTCTGTTGCTTGCCAAAACATTATTGCTGATATCTTAAAAGAAAACAACTTGCCAGAAGGTATTTCTTGTATCGTAAATGGTGACTATAAAGTTGGTGAATATATTACTACTGATGCGCGTATACCATTAGTATCTGCTACAGGTTCTACAAGAATGGGACGTATAGTTGGTGCAACTGTTGCTGAGCGTTTTGGTAAATCTTTGTTAGAGTTAGGTGGTAACAACGCTATCATTATCACTCCAACTGCTGATTTAAAGGTAGTGGTTCCTGGAGCTGTATTTGGTGCTGTTGGTACTTGTGGTCAACGTTGTACTTCTACACGCCGTTTAATCATCCATGAATCTGTTTACGATAGAGTAAGAGATGCGATTGTTGGAGCGTACGGTCAAATTAAAATTGGAAATCCATTAGATGAAAATAACCATGTTGGGCCATTAATTGATAAAGATTCTGTAGATACCTATTTAGCTGCTATTGAAAAAGCGAAAGCTGAAGGAGGAAACGTATTAGTAGAAGGAGGAGTTTTAGAAGGAGAAGGATATGAAAGTGGTTGTTATGTGAAGCCAGCGATTATTGAAGCTGAAAACCATTTTGAAATCGTTCAACACGAAACATTTGCTCCAATTTTATATTTAATGAAGTATTCAGGAGGTGTTGAAAACGCTATTGAATTACAAAACGGAGTTGCGCAAGGGTTATCTTCTTCAATCATGACAAATGAAATGAAAGAAGCTGAAAAATTCTTATCGTTTGCAGGATCTGATTGTGGTATTGCTAACGTAAATATTGGTACTTCTGGTGCTGAAATTGGAGGAGCTTTTGGTGGTGAAAAAGAAACAGGTGGTGGACGTGAGTCTGGATCTGATGCTTGGAAAGTATACATGCGTCGTCAGACAAATACCGTAAACTATTCTGATGAATTACCTTTAGCACAAGGAATTAAGTTCGATTTATAAGAAAACATAGTTTTCAAAATATAAAAAAGTCACATCTTTCGATGTGACTTTTTGTTTTTAACTAAGTTGTTGGTTATACTACTTTTCTAAAGCAGCAGCAATAACTTTATAAGATTCGTGTGCTTTCGACATTTTAGCATATTCTAAGGCAGTATAACCTCTTTCAGACTTTGCTTTTAATTTGGCTCCTTTTTCAATTAAAAGTTTAACGATATCTGCTTTGTTATATCTAGCAGCAAACATTAAAGGAGTTAATCCAGTAGATTTTCTGTTAATATCCGTTCCGTTTTCAACCATAGCCTTTACAGCTTCAAAGTTTCCAGCTCTAATTAATTTACAAAAAGTACTTACGTTAGGGTATTCTAGGTTAGTTTTCACAGGTGCTTCATATGAAGTTGAAGCAGCAGTAATAGTTCCGAAAGATAAAGCGATTGCTAAAGCAGTTAATACAAATTTTTTCATGATGTTAAGTTTTTATTTTAAGATTAGGTTACAGCTAAAAGACGCCTATAAAAACAAAACGTTTCAACAAATACACACACTTAACAATTATTTAAGATAAGCTCTTAAAAATATCTTAATAGATTAAATGTTTTTTAATAAATTAAAAATCAGTATTTTAACTAACTATTAACCGAATAATAAAATCATGAATTGGTGTATATTAATTTCATTAGCAGTAGCAGTAATTGCCGCTATTTTAGGCTATTTATTAGGAAAACTATCGAGTAAAAATATTAAGAAAGATGAAATAGTTCTTTTAAAAAATAAAATAGCAAAGTTAGAATCTAGTTTAAGGAACTGTAAGGAAAGTAAATTAGTACTAGAAACTGATTTAAAATTAGCAAAACCTAGTACAGCGTCATTTATATCTGAAAAACAAGATACGTTATTCAATATAGATGAAGTACAAAAAGTTTTTGGAAAAAAAATAAAAGAGAATGACTTAAAAATAGTTGATGGAATAGGGCCTAAAATAGAAGAGCTTTTTCATAATTTTAGTATAAATACTTGGAAGTTGTTGGCAGAAACGCCTGTAGAAAAATGCCAAGAAGTATTAAAAAGTGGAGGAGATCGTTATAGAGCTCACAAACCAAACACATGGCCTAAACAAGCACAACTTGCATACGAAGGTAAGTGGCAGGAGCTAAAAGATTGGCAAGACAATTTAGATAAAGGAAAATCTTGATAAGTACATAAACCTCCCTCTATTAGCGAGGTATTTTCTTTTATCTTTGTTTGGAACAACTAACGGTACTATGAAAATTATAGATCTATCCAAACCTATTCAATACAATAAAAAGGACCCTTGGTTTATGAAAGTTAAAATAAAACATAAACCACACCATAAAGTAAAATGGTTAATTAGAATATTAGGATTACCATTCAAACTTTTTCCTAAAAACTTTACAGGTTGGGCAGACGATACGATTCAAAAAATGGGTGTGCATTCTACAACTCATATTGATGCTCCTTGGCACTATTCACCAACGGTAAATGGAGAAAAGGCAAAAACGATAGATGAAGTTCCGTTAGACTGGTGTTTTGGAGAAGGTATTGTGATTGATATGAAACATAAAGTAGATTTTGATCCCATTACAGTAGAAGATATTCAACAATTTTTAAAAAACAATCAGTTAGAAATTCAACCGAACATGATTGTATTAATTAAAACAGGGCGCGATAAATTTAACGGAACAAAAGATTTTCATAAAAAAGGTACAGGAGTAAGTGCAAAAGCTACGGAATGGTTAATTAACCAAGGAATTAAAGTGATGGGAATTGATGCTTGGGGTTGGGATTTACCACTTCCGTATATGATTCAAAAAGCGAAAGAAACTAATAATTCTGAATTGTTTTGGGAAGGGCACTTGGTAGGACAAAACAAGGAATATTGCCATATGGAACAGTTGGTAAATCTAGATGCGTTGCCTTTAACAGGGTTTAAAGTAGCGGTATTTCCGTTAAAAATTGTAGGAGCTTCTGCAGCACCTGCAAGAGTGGTTGCGATGTTAGCATAAAAAGGGATGAAAGACATAAACTTCATATTTTTAGTACTAGCTTTAATTGCTGAAATTATTGGAACAGTAGGAGGTTTTGGTTCGTCTGTTTTTTTTGTTCCAATAGGAAATTTTTATTTCGATTTTTACTCTGTGTTAGGTCTTACAGCTATTTTTCATTTGTCTAGTAATGTGAGTAAAATCTTCTTATTTAAAAAAGGCTTAGATAAAAAATTGTTGATAAACATCGGAATTCCTTCAGTGGTTTTTGTGATTTTAGGAGGTGTATTATCAAAATATGTGAACAGTGACTATTTAGAAATATTTTTAGGAGTCTTTTTAGTGGGGTTTAGTGCTTTTTTCCTGATTAAAAATAAATTCGTTGTTTCTCCAAATAAAAAAAATGCCATTATAGGAGGTTCTTTCTCAGGATTTTCAGCGGGATTGTTAGGTACAGGAGGAGCTATTAGAGGTCTAACCATGGCAGCTTTTAACTTAGAAAAGAGTGTGTTTATAGCAACTTCAGCCTTTATAGATTTTATGATAGACTTCTCAAGAACATTTGTCTATTACAACAATGGTTACATTCACAATCACGACCTAAAATACGTTCCGTTTTTGTTTGTAATTGGATTAGTGGGGTCATATATAGGAAAGAAAGTATTAGCTTATATACCACAATCTAAATTTAGAAAGCTGTCGTTGTCTTTTATTCTATTAATTGGGATAGTAACGATTGTTCAGTTAGTGTTGAGGTAGCGTAGTAAGATTTTAAAAGAGGTTAAAAGATTCTAACTATACTTCACCTTGCGTATTACTCGCATTGCTTCTTTGTATTTGATATACGTAGTTTTATCTTCTAAGTTTTTAATATAATTTTTTGCTTTTTTAAGTTGTAGAGGAGCACTTTCAAATCCGTTTAAATAACAGATTAAATAGGAAGTTGGTAATCGATACACATCTTCGTGTTCAATAACCGAAAGAGGCTTTTTTCTCATAATCTTA
Source organism: Tenacibaculum sp. SDUM215027 (assembly GCF_050566205.1). Lineage (NCBI taxonomy): Bacteria > Pseudomonadati > Bacteroidota > Flavobacteriia > Flavobacteriales > Flavobacteriaceae > Tenacibaculum > Tenacibaculum sp. SDUM215027. The sequence continues at coordinate 559,915 of NZ_JBNXUE010000001.1, read as the reverse complement.
GCAACGATACTGTTATTGTTTTTATAAATAAGCTGTAAAATATCGTTATGATACTGAGGAGCTTCAAAGAGAAATTCCGTTACAATATCATGCTTTCCGTTATCTTTAAAATTTATAATTGTTTTTTCTAGTGGATAACGTTTTTCACTCTTATCAATTCCTAAAACGATATATTCGGTAATAATAAATGATTGTTCGTTATGACTAATTTGCACATCATCTAATGCAGAAAAAAATAAACGAACTTGCTCGTTTACTAATTCAATATCAACTCGCGTAAAAAACTCTTCGTTATTTATAATCTTCTTTTTTCCAGCCCAACAAAGCACAAATTGTTCGTTAAATACTTTGTACTGCGGATTGTATTCTGGTTTGTGTCTTTCAATAAAATCAAAAACACCATCAAGAGTGAGCCGTATATTATTACTAGCATTTTTTTCAATAGCCTCAACAATCGCTTTGTTGTTGTTTTTAAGAATAAAACTTTCTTCGGTAGGCATAGAGTTACTGCCTCTGCGATAAAAAATAGTGCCTCTACGGTACTTCCATGCATTTTTAGCTAAAGAAGTAATTAATTTAGTCGGGTAAATAGTTACTAAACCAATTACTTTATGACGTTGTAAACGCGGAAAAGGAACATTTTCATATTCTATTTTTGGAGGATTTTTAAGGTAAGCATTTACTAGGTTCTGGATTTTACTATCATCGTAAAAATCCACCCCCATAATTTTATTTTCTTCATCTTCAATACCAATAACGATATATGAATTGTTGTTAGGGTTTGAATTAGAAAGTGCACAAACGTGTTTTATAAACTTAGCTTTACCTTCTTTAGAACTTAAAGACAACCTTTGTTTTTTATCATAAAAACTATTCTCGTCGTTATGAGATAGCAAGTTTTTAATTAAAAGACGTTTGTTAATCACAACTTAAGCGTTTTTATTCACAATAGTTGCACTGGCTTGCGCCGTAGGATATACAATTAAATCTTCAATATTTACATGGTATGGGCGTGTAACCACAAAATGAATAATGTCTGCAATATCTTCAGGTTGAAGCGCTTTATAGCCTTGATATACGGTCTTAGCTCTTTCAGAATCTCCTTTAAAGCGAACATCAGAAAATTCAGTTTCTACCAATCCAGGATGAATAGCGCATACACGAATGCTATGTTGGTTCAAATCAATACGCATTCCCTTATTTAAAGCGTTTACAGCGAACTTTGATGCACAATACACATTTCCGTTAGGGTATACATCTTTTCCTGCAATAGAGCCTATATTTAAGATGAATCCATTGTTGCGTTCTACCATTTGAGGAATAATTGCTTTTGAAACGTATAAGAGTCCTTTAACATTTCCATCTATCATCGCATCCCAATCATCAATGTTTCCGTTTTGAATGCTATTTAATCCATGGGCATTTCCAGCATTATTAATAAGAATGTCAATATGTTTAAAGTCGTCAGGTAAGCTATTAATTGCTTTCTGTACTTCTTCATTATAACGAACATCAAACTGAAGTATATGTATTTTGGTGAATTGTGATAGTTCTTGTTGTAATTTTTGCAGTTTTTCAATACGCCTACCACAAATAATTAAGTTGATGTTGTTCTTAGCAAAAAGTTGAGCGGTTGCCTTACCAATACCTGAGGTTGCTCCAGTAATTAAAGCAGTTTGTTGCATGGTTTTTTGTTTTGTATAAAGGTAAACTTTTTTATGTTAAGCTACTATTATAAAATGAAAAACCGCCCCTTGCGGAGCGGTTCCTTTTAGTTGGCTACTACACCAACCAAAAATCAACTAACCAAACTTTATTTTTATTTCCTTTTCGGAACTGTTTCTCTTTCTATTTTAGTACGTTTTCTACCGCTATTTCTTACAGTTGTTTTTGTACTTGTTTTTTCTCCTTTTAAATACTGTATAAATCCTCTTCCAGAAAAAACATAGGTTGTTTGAGAGCTTACATGGTATAACTGTATCTTTTCGTCATTTATAACGGTTAAATCAAACTCTTCAGTATCTCCGTTATCATAATTAAGTGTTAAATATTTTAAATTTTCTTCACCCTGAACATCACGAACTATATAGCTTCCCTCAAAGTCCCAACTTATATAATCAATATTTGTGCCAAAAGGGTCATGAGATGAATTGAAAGTTACGTTATTTTCTGGTGTAAACCTAAGGTAATGCTCTTCATCAAATGGATTTGCTACACCCCCAGATTCTCCGGTTCTTTCCCAAGCTTTAAACTCTTGTAAAAAATACTCAATATTGTCATAGAACAACATGTCATAATCAAAAGTGTTTACTTGATATCCTACTAAATAATAGCTGACATTTTGTGATAAATCATCAATTCTAATTTCGTTACTAGAAAGTTGTACTACATCAAATTCGTAATATCCATCTATATCATGATGAGTTTCTAAAACGGTTCCATAGGTACCATAGTTACCTACAGCTATTCCAAAACCATTTCCTGTTTTACCAATATCAACAATATTGTTATTTGCATACATGGTTCCGTTTAAAAAAGAAATGGTAAAAGCTCTTGATAAAAAAGGAACTTCGCCACTACCTGTTGTTCTGTGATAATCTACATACCATAAATCATAACTTGAAATATATTCGTTTAATGAAAAACTATCATCCACAATTTCATTCTTTACAACACAAGACGTAAGTGTTACACCACTAATAAGTAGTACTAAAAGTAATTTTATACGTTTCATAAGCATTCATTTTATGGTTATGCTAATAAGTTTTCAAATTACGTGCCAAAAATAAAAAACACCTCTTTTTGAGGTGTTTTAAACTACTTTAAAATGCAGTTTTACTGCATAAAGACGTTATCTTTTTTTATAATATTTTTTACTTTCACATAGTGTATTTTCTCTCCTATAACATAAGAAACCATTGCTTCATTCTCTTTTAGTTCAAATGGAAATTCTTCTGTAGGAGTATTAGGGGTATTTCCAAACTCTTTTTTAGGATCTGCATGTAAAATGATATCTTTTCTATCATTAGATGAGGTTTTATAACGTGCAGCGATATATTGTTTATCGTTATGTTGCTCAATAACAGCTTTGGTAATTTTATTTTGAAAATATACTTTTTGAAAATCAACAGGTTTCTCAGCAGTGAAATTGATAATCAAGTTAGTAGAGCTGTAACTACCTTTTACACCTCCTGTTACATGAGAATAACTTGCTGATTCTATTTTGAAAGGATGATTATTTTCCATTTTTACACTTGCGCATTTCGTAAAACTTAAAGCTAAAATTAAGATTCCAATTAATTTCATAGAGTTGTTTTTTAATGTTTAAATTTAGACATTCAAGGAATGTGCCAAGTCACAAATATAATCAGATTTGTATGAAGTTGAATTTCAGCTATTGGGAATTAAAAGAATGGTTTAAGGATGTCGATTTTACAGTAGTAGGTAGCGGTATTGTTGGGTTAAATTGTGCATTACAACTGAGTAAAAATTACCCGAAAGCTAAAATTCTTATTCTTGAAAAAGGAATATTACCTCAAGGAGCAAGTACTAAAAATGCAGGATTTGCTTGTTTTGGGAGTTTATCAGAATTAATTGATGATTTAGAAACACATACTGAAGATGAAGTTTTTAATTTGGTAAAAAAACGTTGGGAAGGCTTACAGCTTTTAAGAACTAATCTAGGTGATAAAAACATCGATTTTCAACAAAATAAAGGATATGAACTTTTTTTAACAACCGAACTATATGAATCGTGTTTGGATAAAAAGGAGGTTATAAACAAACTTTTACAACCGTTATTTTCTTCAGATGTTTTTACAGTCGATGACAATAAGTTTCATTTTAAAAATATTCATCAAAACTATATTACCAATCAATTTGAAGGACAGATTGATACTGGTAAAATGGCTGCAAAGTTGTTAGAAAAAGTGTTGTCTTCAGGAGTAAAAATTATCAATAATATTCAAGTTAAAGAATTTTCTGAAGGTAACGAACAAGTGGTTGTGCAAACGAATCAAATAATGTTTAAAACGAAAAAATTATTTGTTACTACCAACGGATTTGCAAATCAGCTATTAAACGAAAAAGTGCAACCAGCAAGAGCACAAGTGTTAATTACTAAACCAATTGAAAACTTACATATCAAAGGAACCTTTCATTTAGATAAAGGTTATTATTATTTTAGAAATATTGATGATAGAATTTTGTTTGGAGGAGGGAGAAATCTTGATTTCAAAGGTGAAGAAACTACTGATTTTGGGCAGACAGCACTTATTCAAAATAAATTGGAGGAAATTTTAAAAACTACAATCTTACCAAATACTAAAGTTGAAGTTGAACATCGTTGGAGTGGAATTATGGGAGTTGGAAATCAGAAAAAAACTATTGTAAAAAAGCTTTCAAATAATGTGTTTTGCGGAGTTCGTTTAGGTGGAATGGGTGTTGCCATTGGAAGCTTAGTAGGGAAGGAGTTAGCTGAACTTGTGGATTAATGATAATGATGTTTACATGGGGAAAATAAATATTAAAGGAGAATTATATAAACAATGTGAGCTGTATGTAAACAAACGTTTACAAACAGTGGAAGAAACAATTACCTCTCATCAAAAAGCTTTGCAATCTGAAACAAAAAGTTCAGCAGGAGATAAGCATGAAACTGGTAGAGCAATGCTACAGTTAGAAATGGAAAAAGCGAGTCAGCAACTCAGCGGAATTTCTCAAATGAAAGAAACACTAGCTAAAATTAATACAGAAACTATTTCAAAAATAACTCATTTAGGCAGCGTGGTTATAACAACCTCATCCATAAATTATTTTATAAGTATAAGTGTAGGTTTGTTAATTGTTGAAAACAAAAAATACTTTGCGGTATCTCCATCTTCACCTATAGGAAAGTTGGTCTTAGGAAAAAAAGAGGGTGAATCTTTTGAGTTTAATGGAGCAAAAAATACTATTAAAGAAATTTTTTAGAGTAAAAGGTAGGGTAAAATAAAAGTTACTTGTTTTAAGTCTGGAAAGGTTGTTATAACCAGAACAGAAAAAGAAGCTATAATACACTTTTATCTTTTGGTGTTTAGACGGTAAGAGTGTATTTTTTTAGAAAATAATTTATTTTAAGATAGTTGAGTAATAATTATTGAGATAGTTATTATTGGTTTAAACAGTCTCTTTTAAGTTAAAAGAGACTGTTTTTTTATGCTCAATATTTTCAAAGTGATTTATAAAAACTGATTGGTTATTATAAGCAATTTCTATTAACCAATAACCTCCTTTAAAGTAAGATTTTAACACAGTTCCTTCTAGTTTTGATGGTTCTTGAGTAATCTTAAGTAAACTAGGGTAAAGTAGTAATGTTTGTTTGTTAATAGTAAGCTCATTTACATCATCAAATAAAGATGCAATATATTTTTCCTTAGGATGTTTGTATAGGTTTGATGGACTGTTGTATGCAATGATTTGATGGTTGCGGATTACCATCATAGTATCAGCAAAAGAAAGTGCATCGTTTCCGTCATGTGTAGCTACAATACAAGTAATGTTTTTCTTTTTTAAATATGCAAACAATCGTCTTCTTAAAGAGTTCTTTTTAAAATTGTCTATTTGACTAAAAGGTTCATCTAACAATAATAACTCAGGTTCTTTTGCAAGAGCCCTTGCTATGGCTACTCGTTGTTGCTGTCCGCCACTTAAGTTTTTAACTTTTTCGTTAGCAAACTCAGCCATTTCAATAACTTCAAGTAATTCTTGAGTTCTATTTTCTGCTTCTTCCGGATAAAACCGTGAGAGAAATTTCTTAATATTTTCGCTTACCGAAGTAAAAGGCATTAAGTCGAAATCTTGTGCTACATATTTAAAAAACTCCATTCCTGGAACTAAATGGTGTTCGGGGCCTAAAATTTGTGTGTCGTTCCAGTGTAAATTTCCATGATCAACATCGAGTAATCCATATACAATTTTTAAAAGTGTAGATTTTCCGCAGCCACTTTCTCCCATAACGCACAAGTGCTCGCCTTTTTGAAGTGTAAACTGGATGTTTTCTAAGGTTTTTTCTTTTGAAGAATAAGTGAATGAAATATTGTTTACTTGTAGCATAGGAGCAAAAATACGTAAAGGACTAAGATAAATTATAAACATGATTTTTCATTTCAAGTTTCTCTCTAAATAATCTTCTTTTTTTTTAGAATTAGACCTAAGTATATTTGTTATAAACAGTATGAAAAGTTTTTTTTAAAAAATGCAATAGAAAATAAAAAGTACGTCTTTATAATTGAGGAGCTACAAAGAAAGCCTGTAAATGAACCAAGAAACGGAAAATAAAAAGAAATTAAAAGCCTTTTTTGATAAAGAATATGGTGCTCTTAAGTCTTATGTTGGAACTAAAATTAAACAAAGTATTCATCAAGATGCAGAAGATATTATTCAAGAAGTTGCTTTAAAATTGTTTTCTGGAGTTAATGGAAATTCACCCATAAACAATGTAGCTAGCTTTGTTTATAGATCCTTAAAAAATAAAATCATTGATAATTTAAGAAAAAAGAAGTACGAAGCTTCGGCTTCAGATATTGATGAAATGAAACTGATTGAATTTACAGAGATTTTGTATGGAACTCCTGATAATGCGTATTCTGAAGTAATGAAGAAGGAGCTAGAATTAAAAATAATGAATCTTAAACCAGTATATAAGGAAATAATTATAGCTATTGATTTTGAAGGGTACACATATAATGAACTATCAGAGGAACTTGAAATACCTGTTGGAACATTAATGTCAAGAAGACATCGAGCGTTTGGAATATTACTGAGAAAAATTGAAAATAAAAAATAAAAATAAAAGATGGAAAATTTGTTTAAAGAGCGAAGAGATGGAGAGTCTCCAGGAATATTTGCAGGAAGAATAATATTCGGAATAATTGCAGTTTTAGTGTTAGCAGTACTTTTTGGGTATGCAATTATGTGGCTTTGGAATAACCTTATGCCAGAGATTTTAGGATTACCAGTTATTAACTACTGGCAAGCAGTGGGGCTATTTATTTTAGCTAAAATTTTATTTTCATCTAGTGAATGTGGAGGAAAACATAAATCGAAGAAATACTCAAACAAAAGAAGAAGGCACAAATTCAAATCACATTATGAAAAGAACTGTAAAGGAAAGTTTTCAGAGTGGGAACACTATGATAGGTTTTGGGAAGAAGAAGGGAGTGAAGCTTATCAAAAATATGTAGACAAATTAAATAAAGAAACGGAACAAGAATAAAAAACCTGTGAGTTATGAAACTATTTATCTATGGAACCGATATTGACACAAAGAAAAAAGAAGAGTCTATACGTCAGTTATTTAATCAAGATAATAATATAATTAATTTATCAATTGATCTTGAAGATGTTGATAATGTTTTAAGAATAGAAGCAACAGATATTACAAAAGAAGCTGACATTATAAATAAGGTAAAAGAAAAAGGGTTTAACTGTATGGAATTAGCAGATTAAACATAAAAAAACCGACATTAAAAATGTCGGTTTTTTTTAAGCGCTTCTTTCTACGTAACGAATAATACTTTTTGCTACATCTTTTCCTGTGGCTTTTTCTATGCCTTCTAAACCAGGAGAAGAATTAACTTCTAAAATCAACGGGCCTCTATCTGACTGTAACATATCTACACCAGCGATACCTAACTTCATTGCTTTAACAGCTTTTAAAGCTGCATTTTCTTCTTCATCTGTTAGTTCTATAATTTCTGAAGTTCCTCCTCTATGTAGGTTTGATCTAAATTCTCCTTCCTTTCCTTGACGCTTCATGGCTCCAACAACAACACCATCTACTACAAAAACACGAATATCTGCTCCTTTAGCTTCTTTGATGTACTCTTGAACAATTACGCGAGCTTGTAAGCCATTAAAAGCTTCTATAACAGATTCAGCTGCTTTTTTGGTTTCCGCTAAAACAACACCTAAGCCTTGTGTTCCTTCTAAAAGCTTAACAATTAAAGGAGCTCCTCCTACTTTTTTGATGATTTCAGAAGTATCTTTAGAGTAATTGGTAAAAACGGTTTTTGGTAGCCCTAAATTTGCTCTTGAAAGTACCTGTAAACTACTCAGTTTATCTCTAGATCGTACCAAAGCTTGAGATTCTACAGCAGAAAACACCTTCATCATTTCGAATTGACGTACTACAGCAGTACCATAAAAAGTAACTGAAGCACCAATACGTGGTATAATAGCATCAACATCGGTTATAAGTTCATGATTGTATACTATAGCAGGCTTCTTTTTTTCAATAATAAGATCACATTTGGTATGATCTAATACGACCATTTCATGACCTCTTTTTTCGCCTGCTTCTACTAAGCGTTTTGTTGAATATAATTTAGGGTTTCTAGAAAGAACAACAATTTTCATTTTTTATATTTCTTTTGAAGTGATGTTTTTTTGTGAAACATCTACAATAAATTTTTTATTTAAAAATTTTCTACCAATTAATACTGGATAACTCATTTTACCTCTATCTGATAACGATAGCTTTATTTTATATTTTTTACCGTAGAAAATAGCGGATGTGGAAACAACATATCTTTTTTGTTTTTTTCCGTTTGAGCTTCTTATGCTTTTAACTTTATACTTTGTAGTTTGGAGCAATTTATTATTATATTTTTCTGTTTTAGGACATAATAGTATAAACTCTAACACACCGTCTTTTTCTTCAATATGTTTACAATGTATTGCAGAAGTATAAGCTCCTGTATCAATCTTTACGGGTAAATCTTCTATTTCCCAGTTTAAAAAGGATATTTTTTCAATCCTTCCAATTAGTTTCATTTTTTTAAATTAAGGTGAGCGAATTACTTACTATTTTTTGAAATATACAATACTTACTATTAATTTTTTAAAATAAAAAAAACCAGTGCTTATACACTGGTTTAAAGGTACTTATTTTTTAATTGAATTTACCAAATTCTTACACGATCTTCTGGTTTTAAATACATTTCATCTCCTTCTTTAACATCAAATGCTTCATAAAAAGCATCTACGTTTTTAAGAGGCATATAGGCTCTGTATTGCCCTGGAGCATGTGTATTTGTCATAATCAAGTTTTTAAGAGCTTCATCACGCATTTTTGTTCTCCAAATAGTTCCCCAAGAAAGGAAGAAACGTTGTTCTGGTGTATATCCATCAATTTTTTCTGGACGACCATTTTTTCCTAAGAAAACCTGTAATCCTTCATAGGCAGCTTGTACGCCCCCTAAATCACCAATATTTTCTCCTAAAGTATATTCTCCATTTAAATGCATGCTATCAATAGCAATAATATCACTGTATTGTTTTATTAATTTAGCACCTGCTTTTTTAAACTTTTCAGAATCCTCTTCTGTCCACCAGTTTTTAAGGTTTCCATCACCATCAAAACGAGCACCAGAATCATCAAAACTATGAGAGATTTCGTGACCAATAACAGCTCCAATTCCTCCATAATTTACAGCTTCATCAGCTTTGTAGTTATAGAAAGGAGGTTGTAAAATTGCTGCTGGGAATACGATTTCATTGTTTACAGGGTTAAAGTAAGCGTTTACTGTTTGAGGAGACATTCCCCATTCAGTTCTATCCACTTCTTTACCTAACTTAGCCATATCTTTTTCAAAGTTCCACTTACGAACGTTTACAGCATTGTCAAAATATGTACCACCTTCATCTAATCCTTTAACAAGTAAAGCAGAGTAGTCTTTCCATTTATCAGGGTATGCAATCTTAACAGTTAATTTGTGTAATTTATCTAATGCTTTTTCTTTTGTTTCTTCACTCATCCATGGTAATTGCGCAATACGTTTTTCAAAACCTAACATTACGTTATCAATCATTTCCTTAGCTTTTTGCTTCGCTTCAGGTGGAAACTTTTCATCTACATATAATTTACCTAAAGCCTCACCAATAGCTCCATTTAAGTTTGCTAAAGCACGCTCGTTTCTTGGGCGTTGTTGTTTAGCTCCACGCATTTCTTTGCTGTAAAATTCCCAATTAGCTTTTTCTAAATCAGTAGATAATAAACCTAATGAGTTGTTAATTGCATTCCAACGTAATGATAATTTAACCGTTTCAATAGGACTATTCTTAAGAACATCATTCATTGCTTTGAAGTAACCTGGATCTGTAACAATAATCTTTTCAAGACCTTTAGCACCATCTAACCCTTCAAGATCAACACCAATTCCTTTTAAATGAGCTTCCCAATCGATTACTGGAGCTAACTCAGTTAATTCAGCAATGGTCATTGGGTTGTAAATTTTACGAGTATCTCTACGTTCTTCTTTGGTCATTCTAGGTTCAGCTAAACTCTTTTCAAAAGCAACAATAGTTGCTGCATTCTTTTTAGCTGTAGCCTCGTCATCACCAAACTCTTGTAACATTTTAGCTACAAACACTTGATATTTTTCAAGTTTGTCTTTTACCTTTTCATCTACATAGTAATCTCTTGATAAACCAAGTCCACCAGCTCCCATGTAACCAGCATTCATACTACTGTTCTTAAGGTCGTTAAATACGCCAAAACCATAAAAACCAGCACCTCCATAAGGAGCCATGTTGGTAATGAATGTTTGTACGTCGTTTAAGTCTTTAATTTCTTCAATTTTTTCAAGAAAAGGTTGTACTGGAGCTTTACCAGCATTGTTTCTAGCTACGGTATCCATGATGGTTTCGTAGTAGTTTACCGCTTTTTCTTGGTCAGAATCGATCTCTTTTCCTTCAGCATCTTTTACTTTTGGGAAGTTACCTTCTTCAATAGCTTTGTTTAAGATAGCTAATACATCTTTGGTAGTAGTTTTTCTTAATTGATTAAACCCTCCCCAAGAAGTTTCATCTGCAGGAATTTCGGTATTGTCAATCCAAGAACCGTTAACATATCTAAAGAAATCATCGGTTGGTTTAACCGAGGTATCCATGTTTTCTAAAACAATTGCCTGTACTTTCTCTTCAGGCTTTTTGTCTGTTTTACACGCAATAACCCCTAAAGAAGCAACTGCAGTAGTAAACAGCATTTTGTGAATGGTTTTCATTTTTAATGTTTTTTGAATGAATCTTAATTTTAACAAACTACCTCGAGGATTTTGCCTCGAGGTAGTAAATTTACTCTAAATAAGAGTGTATTTTTATAAAAATGTTACAGTTTTTAACTTTTTATTTTTGATTTTGGTGCATTAGGTAATGTTTCAAACCCCATATTAAACAACGTGAAACCAAAAATATCAGAGTATTGTTCAATAGTTTTTGCTACAGGAGTTCCTGCTCCATGACCTGCATTTGTTTCAATTCTAATTAAAACAGGGTTGTTTCCTTGTTGTTTATCTTGCAGTTCAGCAGCAAACTTAAAACTGTGAGCCGGCACTACACGATCATCATGATCTCCTGTTGTTACCATGGTTGCAGGATAGTGAGTACCTTCTTTTACGTTATGTACAGGTGAGTACTCTTTTAAGTATTCAAACATTTCTTTATTTTGCTCTGAAGTTCCGTAGTCGTATGCCCAACCAGCACCTGCTGTAAAGGTGTGGTAACGTAACATATCTAATACTCCAACAGCTGGTAAAGCTACTTTCATTAAATCTGGACGTTGAGTCATTGTAGCACCTACTAATAAACCACCGTTAGAACCTCCTCTAATAGCTAAATAATCAGACGAAGTATAGTTTTCTTTGATTAAATATTCAGCAGCAGCAATAAAATCGTCAAAAACATTTTGTTTTTTTAATTGTGTACCTGCATTGTGCCATTTTTTACCATATTCACCACCACCACGTAGGTTAGGTACAGCATACACACCACCTTGTTCCATCCAAACTGCATTGGCAATACTAAAGCTAGGTGTTAAACTTACATTGAATCCACCGTAACCATATAAAATAGTTGGATTTTTACCGTTTAATTCTAAACCTTTTTTATAAGTGATAATCATAGGAACTTTAGTTCCGTCTTTTGAAGTGTAAAATACTTGCTTGCTTTCATAATCATCTGAGTTGAATGAAATAGCAGGTTTCCAGTATAATTCATAGGTTCCATCTTCTGGATTGAACTTGTATGAAGAACCTGGGGTGTTGTAGTTGGTAAAAGAGAAATATAATTCTTTAGCGTCAGTTTTTCCACCGAAACCACCAGCAGTTCCTACTCCTGGTAACTTTACTTCACGGATTAATTTTCCGTCGAAATCATATTGTACTACTTTTGAAACAGCATCTACCATATACTTTGCAAAGAAATATCCAGCTCCTGTTGATGGAGATAGTACATTTTCTGTTTCAGGAATAAAATCTACCCAGTTTTCTGGTGTTGGGTTTGCAGCGTCTACGGTAACAATTCTTTTGTTAGGCGCGTTTAAGTTGGTTACTAAGTATAATTTACTATCTCTGCTATCAATTACACCAGTATCGCTATCAAAATTGTCAATGATAGGTGTTAATTTGCTATTTGGGTTGGTTAAATCTTTAATGAATAACTTGTTTCCAGAAGTTGAGGTAGAAGCAGATACTAATAAGTATTTATTATCTTCAGTTAAATATCCACCAACATAACGGTGTTTTTCTTCTGGAGTAGCCCCAAAAATAACCTCATCAGAACTTTGTGGGGTTCCTAATTTATGAAAGTATAGTTTGTGTTGATCTGTTTTTGCAGATAATTCACTTCCTTTAGGTTTATCATAACTAGAGTAGTAAAAACCTTCGTTTCCTTTCCAAGCAATTCCAGAAAACTTTACATCTACTAAAGTATCTTCTTTGATTTGTTTAGTCTCTGCGTCCATAACAATAACCTTTCTCCAATCACTACCTCCTTCAGAAATTGCGTAGGCTACAGTTTTTCCATCTTTGGTAAAACTTACAGAACCTAATGATGTTGTTCCATCTTCAGCAAAAGTATTAGGGTCTAAGAAAACCTCTTCTTTACCATCTTTATCTTTTCTATATAAAACATATTGGTTTTGTAGTCCGTTGTTTTTATAAAAATAAGTATAATCACCTTCTTTAAATGGAGTCCCTACTTTTTCGTAGTTCCATAACTCAGATAAACGGGTTTTTAATTGCTCGCGATATGGAATTTTGTCTAAGTAATCGAAAGTAACTTCATTTTCTGCTTTTACCCAAGCTTCAGTTTCGTCACTTCTATCGTCTTCTAACCAACGATAGTTATCGGTTACTTTAGTATCAAAATATTCATCTACAACAGGTTTTTTAGCTGTTTCTGGATAGTTCACACTAATATTGTTTTTAGGTTGCTTTTCTTCTTTACAAGAAACTAAAATTGTTCCTGCACAAATAATGGGAAGAAGGATTTTTCTCATGATTAAAAAATTGGTTAATTTGATCAAAGTTAGAAGAAAAACAATCATAGCTGTTGATTTTAAGACGATTTTAACAAAAACAGCCTTGTAAACCTATTGAAATAAAAACGACTACCTTTACCTAATTACAATATTTAAATAAACATGACTGAAAATTTAAACAAAGAAGCTTTTTTAAAAAAGGTTTTTAACTATGAAGAAAACAAAGAATGGAAATTTGAAGGAGAACTACCTGCTGTAATTGATTTTTATGCTGATTGGTGCGGACCATGTAAAGCACTTGCCCCTGTTTTGGAAGATTTAAGCGCAGAGTACGAAGGAAAAATTAATATTTATAAAATTGATACAGAAGCAGAACAAGAATTATCTGCTGCTTTTGGAATAAGAAGCATTCCTTCTATGTTATTTTGTCCTGCTAACGAGGATCCTCAAATGGCTCATGGTGCGTTACCAAAAAAACAAATTGAACAAATAATTGAAGATGTTTTAAAGGTTAATAAATAACCTTAAAAAAGAAGAATATAAGAGTTTAAAAAGTGACACATTTTGTGTCACTTTTTTTGTGTAAAAACACAAAATAAGAAACTCAGTGAGTATCACTTATCAAGCGTTTTTTTAAATTTTAAAGTATTGATTTTTAAGTTTTTGTAAAAACATAAAAATGTTGTAAATTGAAGAAGGAAAAGTAATTTGTTAAAAACTTCAAGGGATTTGTGAATAAGTATAGCTTTCAGAATTTAGCAATTTTTCCAATCTTTGTTTCTATCTCAGGGAATAAAAAATAACACACTAAAAAGAGCTTAAAAAGCATGGCATCGATTGAACCAATTTTACAAGAAAATAAAGACAGATTTGTAATTTTTCCAATTCAACATAACGACTTATGGGAATGGTATAAAAAGCAACAAGCTTGTTTTTGGACTGCAGAAGAAATTGATTTACATTCAGACTTAATAGACTGGAATTCTAAATTAACAGACGATGAGCGTTACTTTATTAAGCATGTTTTAGCATTTTTTGCAGCGTCTGACGGAATTGTAAACGAAAACTTAGCAGAAAACTTTGTAAATGAAGTTCAATATTCAGAAGCAAAGTTCTTTTATGGTTTTCAAATCATGATGGAGAATATTCATTCTGAAACCTATTCATTATTAATTGATACATATATTAAGGATGAAGAAGAGAAAGACAAGTTGTTTAAAGCAATTGATGTTTTTCCTGCCATAAAAAAGAAAGCAGACTGGGCATTAAAATGGATTGAATCTGATTCATTTGCTGAGCGTTTAATTGCTTTTGCAGCAGTTGAAGGAATTTTCTTTTCAGGATCATTTTGTTCAATTTTCTGGTTAAAGAAGCGTGGGTTATTACCTGGGTTAACATTCTCAAACGAGTTAATTTCTCGTGATGAGGGTATGCACTGTGATTTTGCTGTACACTTACACAACAATCACTTAGTAAATAAAGTGCCAAAAGAAAGAATTAAAGAAATTATTATTTCTGCTTTAAATATTGAAAGAGAGTTTATTACAGAGTCTTTACCTGTGAGTTTAATAGGTATGAATGCTACGCTAATGACACAATATTTAGAGTATGTTACCGATAGACTACTTTTAGAATTCGGATGTGAAAAAGAGTATGAGTCTACCAATCCATTTGATTTCATGGAAATGATTTCATTGGAAGGAAAAACTAACTTTTTTGAAAAAAGAGTATCAGAGTACCAAAAAGCCGGAGTAAAATCTGGTGGTACAGGAAGCATCAGCTTTGATGCAGATTTTTAGGAACCAATAAGCTGCTATTTCCCCTACATGCAGTATTACTCAGCTAGAGCACTTTTTCCAGTGCTTTAGCGTTATAATCGTTTCAAAAAGAAACAAACTAGTATTAACATTTTACATGTTGTCTAAACAACTATGTTTTGACGACGCTATTAACCAAAAAACCAATATCAATATGTATGTAGTAAAAAGAGACGGCAGAAAAGAGCCTGTGATGTTCGATAAAATCACAGCAAGGGTTAGAAAAATGTGTTATGGATTAAACAAGATTGTTGATCCAGTAAAAGTAGCAATGCGTGTTATTGAAGGGCTGTATGATGGGGTAACTACTTCTGAATTAGATAATTTAGCGGCAGAAATTGCTGCTACAATGACAACTGCACATCCTGATTATGCGAAATTAGCAGCGAGAATTGCCGTATCTAACTTACATAAGAACACCAAAAAATCGTTTTCGGATACTATGACCGATTTATACGAATACATCAATCCACGTACAGGAAACAAAGCTCCTTTATTATCAGATGATGTGTATAAAATTATTATGGATAATGCCGATAAATTAGACTCGACAATTATCTACAGTCGTGATTTTAACTACGATTATTTTGGTTTTAAAACATTAGAACGCTCTTATTTATTAAAGCTAAACGGAAACATTGTTGAACGTCCACAACAAATGTTAATGCGTGTTGCTATAGGGATTCATAAAGAAGATATCGACGAAGCAATTGCTACATACGAATTAATGAGTAAAAAATACTTTACTCATGCAACACCAACGTTATTCAACTCAGGTACACCAAAACCACAAATGTCATCTTGTTTCTTACTACAAATGCAGGATGATAGTATTGATGGGATTTATGATACGTTAAAACAAACAGCAAAAATATCACAATCAGCAGGAGGTATAGGTTTATCTATTCACAATATCCGTGCTACAGGAAGTTATATTGCAGGTACTAATGGAACTTCAAACGGAATTGTACCTATGCTACGTGTATTTAACGATACAGCACGTTATGTAGATCAAGGAGGAGGAAAACGTAAAGGTTCTTTCGCAATGTATTTAGAACCTTGGCATGCTGATATTTATGATTTCTTGGACTTAAAGAAAAACCATGGTAAAGAAGAAATGCGTGCACGTGATTTATTCTATGCTATGTGGATTTCAGACTTATTTATGAAACGTGTACAAGAAGATGCTGACTGGACGTTAATGTGTCCACACGAGTGCCCTCATTTATATGACACGTATGGTGAAGAATTTGAACGTTTGTATACAAGTTACGAAGCAGCTGGTAAAGGAAGAAAAACCATTAAAGCACGTGATTTATGGGAAAAAATCTTAGAATCACAAATAGAAACAGGTACTCCGTACATGTTATATAAAGATGCAGCAAACCGTAAGTCAAATCAAAAGAACTTAGGAACAATCCGTTCTTCAAACTTGTGTACAGAGATTATGGAGTATACTGCTGATGATGAAGTAGCAGTATGTAACTTAGCCTCTATAGCAATACCAATGTTTGTTGCTGAAGATGAAAATGGAAATAAGTTTTTTGACCATAAAAAGTTATTTAAAGTAACTAAAAAGGTTATTAGAAACTTAGATACAGTAATTGATCGTAACTATTACCCTGTAAAAGAAGCAGAAAACTCTAACTATCGTCACCGTCCAGTAGGATTAGGGATTCAAGGATTAGCAGATGCTTTTATTATGTTGCGTTTACCATTCACTTCAGAAGAAGCGAAGAAGTTAAATCAAGAAATTTTTGAAACCTTATATTTTGCATCAGTAACCTCATCGATGGAAGTAGCAAAAGACAAGGGAGCATATTCAACCTACGAAGGATCACCAATGTCACAAGGAGAGTTCCAACACAATATGTGGGGAATTAAAGATGAAGAATTAAGTGGTCGTTGGGATTGGTCGAAGTTACGTAAAGAGGTGAAAAAACACGGAGTTCGTAATTCATTGTTAGTAGCACCAATGCCTACAGCATCTACATCTCAAATCTTAGGAAACAATGAAGCTTTTGAACCATATACTTCTAATATTTACACACGTAGAGTATTATCAGGAGAGTTTATCGTTGTGAATAAGCACTTATTAGAAGATTTAGTTGAGTTAGATTTATGGGATAACAATATGAAAGAAGATATCATGCGTGCAAATGGATCTATCCAACATATTGAAGCTATTCCACAAGAATTAAAAGATTTATACAAAACAGTTTGGGAAATGAGTATGAAAGATATTATCGACATGGCGCGCCATAGAGGATATTTTATCGATCAATCTCAATCGTTGAACTTATTCATGCAAGATCCTGATTATGCGAAGTTAACTTCTATGCATTTCTATGCTTGGAAGTCTGGATTAAAAACAGGAATGTACTACTTACGTACAAAATCTGCAGTAAATGCGAAGCAATTCACATTAAATATAGAAAAGAAAGAAGAGGAAAAACCAATGAGCCCAGAAGAATTTAAGGCTATGGTAGAAGCTTCTAAAAATGCTGAAGGACCAGACGATTGTTTAATGTGTGGATCTTAAGCCAAAAGTAAATTAAAAGTGATAAAGAGAAGTTGAAAGGCTTCTCTTTTTTAGTATTTTCGAAAAAACTTTACTCTAATGATGAATTGGGAACAACTCCTTTCTTTAAAACGTTTTGGTGATACCCAAAAACGTGAGCGTGCAAAACAAGACGAAACTCGTTTAGGTTTTGAGGTAGATTTTGATAGAATTATATTTTCGTCGGCTTTTCGTAGCTTACAAGATAAAACACAGGTAATTCCATTATCAAAAACTGATTTTGTTCATACACGTTTAACGCATAGTTTAGAAGTGTCGGTTGTAGGACGTACGTTGGGACGTAGAGTAGGTAAGGAGCTGTTGGAGCGTCATTCAGACTTAAAAGAATTAGGGTATACCTTCAATGATTTTGGTGCCATTGTTGCAGGGGCATCTGTAATGCATGATATAGGAAATCCCCCATTCGGACATTCAGGAGAAAAAGCCATTGGAGAATACTTTAAAACAGGAAAAGGACTTCAGTATAAAAATCAATTAACTGATTCAGAATACCAAGATTTAATAGATTTTGAAGGAAACGCCAACGGATTTAAAATCCTTACAGAAAATAGAGATGGAATTCAGGGAGGTTTACGTTTGTCGTATGCAACCCTAGGAGCTTTTTTAAAGTATCCTAAAGAGAGTTTGCCAAAGAAACCAACCAACCACATAGTAGATAAAAAATACGGCTTTTTTCAATCAGAAAAAGAAGCTTTTTTAGATGTAGTGCAAGATTTAGGGTTATTGAAAAAAGAATCTGAAGGAGTTTCTTACTATCGCCATCCGTTAGCTTACTTAGTTGAAGCAGCTGACGATATTTGTTATACTATCATTGATTTTGAAGATGGTATTAATCTAGGGTTAATTGAAGAAGATTATGCTTTAGAGTATATGATTAAGTTAGTAAAAGATACCATTGATAGTAAAAAATATCATTCATTACAGCATACAAAAGACCGTGTAAGTTATCTACGAGCTTTAGCAATAGGAGTGTTAATTAACGAAGCAGTAGCTATCTTTTTAGATAATGAAGAAGCTATTTTAAACGGCACATTTGATAAAGGATTATTAGACAAGTGTAAATATGAAGCACAGATTAATGACATTATTAAAATAAGTGTTGATAAGATTTACAGAAGTAAAGAAGTTGTTGAGAAAGAGGTTGCAGGATATAAAATTATAGCTGATTTACTGGATGTGTTTGTAACGGCTTTAAATAATAAGTTTGACAGTAAACAATCTAACTATGATAAATTAGTACTGAATTTAATTCCACAAGAATATCAACAGAATAAAGAAAGTTTATATGATAGAATCATGCAGGTTTCTAGTTATGTTGCTGGCTTATCTGATGGGTATGCTATTCGTTTGCATAGAAAAATAATGGGAAATATTAGTTAGAAAGTGTTAAATAGTTAGTTTTTTGTTTAAAAAATAGGTGTTTGGTGTATTATTGATAAAATAATTAGGGTAAAATAGAAATTATCTGTTATAATATTCATCAACTACTTTATTATGAATAAAAAAATACTTTTTTTTAGCTTTTTAATTTTAGCTATATGTAGTGTTGTTTTTAAAGTTTCAGTTAATAATGAAACAGAGATTGACAAACTAAGAAAACAGCATGCAAAAAATTTACAAGAACATCCTTTTCAAAAAACGGGAAACCTACCTAAGAAGAAAAGAAAAGCACAAGGGCTACCTCCTAATGCTTATTTTGAACAGAAATATTTGGGTGAAATTAACCCTAGTACAGGAAGAACACACAAAGAAAATGTTTACAGACTTCAAGAGGAGTTAAGTAAACGAAGAATTGGACGAAAAGTACCTGGTGATACCGATAATGCTTGGGTAGAAAGAGGACCAGATAATGTTGGAGGAAGAACACGTGCACTTTTATTCGATCCAAATGATGCTACGAATGAAACTGTTTTTACAGGAGGAGTTAGTGGTGGATTATGGAAGAACACGAATATTTCAAACCCCGATACTAAATGGGTTCGTGTAGGAATCCCTGAAAATTTAGCAGTGTCATGTATTGCTGTTGATCCTAATAATTCTAAAATTTTTTATGTAGGAACTGGAGAATCATATGTAAATGGAGACGTAAATGGAGATGGTTTATGGAAATCTACTGATGGAGGAAACACGTGGAACAAAGTATTAGGAGGGGTTACAGGAGAAACCTTTCTAGATACAAATTCTAAATTAACAGTTAATTCACCTGCCGAAATAGGAGGAGATTATATCTCAGTATTAACAACTGCTTTTGGAGGTGATATTACAACACCTATTACAAAAGATTTAGTTTTAGTAGTAGATAGTACAGTTCCAACAGAAGATGGTTGTGATGCTATTACAAATGCAGCTGAATTAAATGGAAAAATAGCAGTTATTAGAAGAGGAACTTGTAATTTCTCAGTAAAAGCCAAAAATGCTCAAGATGCAGGAGCAGTTGCTGTAATTATAGTAAATAATGAAAACACAGCTCCTTTTAACATGGCAGCAGGTGATGGGTCGGAATCAGTAACTATTCCGGCAGTAATGATAAACCAAGAAATAGGTGATGCTATAATAACGAAGTTATCTACAGGTTCTGTAAATGGGACGTTAACAAAATTAAAAGAAGATGCTACGAATTCTACTATAGTTCCAGGAATACAGCACATAAACGATATTGTAATAAGAAATAACTCTGGAGTTTCAGAAGTTTACGTTGCGGCAGGAGAAGCAGGATATACAGGGGGTATTTCATTAGGAGGAGATAGCATTGGTGTTTATAAATCAATTAATGGTACGGATTTTACTAAAATAAACCTTCCAAAGACATCAGGAGGAAACCCTTATGAACCAAATAACTTAGAAATTGCCTCTGATAACTCTATTTATCTAAGTACCACAAGAAGCTTTACTTTTGGAGATGGAGGCGGAGCTATTTTAAAATCGACTGATGGAGAGAATTTTAACTTAGTTCACTCCATTGAAAATGGACTTAGAACGGAAATTGCAGCATCACCTTCCAATGCAGGAACGTTATATGTGTTAGCAGAAGTTAATGATTCTGAAGCACCAGTAAAAATTTTAAAAACGAAAGATAGCTTTACTACAGTTAATGAAACAGCATTACCAAATGATGCGGATACTGATATAGAAGCGAATGATTTTACCAGAGGACAAGCTTTTTATGACTTGTTAATAAAGGTAGATCCAAATGATGAAAATACACTATATGTTGGAGGAATAGATTTATTTAAGTCTACTAATGGAGGAGATAATTGGCAACAAATTTCAAAGTGGTCAAATAACAATTTATTATCCTCACTAGGAGTTTCTTTGGTACATGCTGATCATCATGGTTTGGCATTTGCTTCTTCTAGTAGAATGGTGTTTGGTAATGATGGGGGTGTGTACTATTCTAATAACTCAGGTTCTACAATAGATGCTAGAAACAACAATTACAATACATTACAGTTTTATACCCTAGGAGTAGCACCAACAACAGCATTTGATGGAAAAGAATATTTCTTAGCAGGAGCACAAGATAATGGAACCCAGTTAGTTCAAGAAGCTTTGGAAGGAATTAATAGTTCAATAAGAGCATCTGGAGGTGATGGTGCTGCTAGTTTTTTTGACACAGATGGAACTGATAAGTATTTCATAGCGAACTATGTTTACAACCAAAGTATAATACTATATAACTACAAAACTGATAAAGTAATAACGATTAATGATGAAGATGCTCGTAATGGAGATTTCATTAATCAAGAAGAGTTAGATTCAAACCTAAACATTCTATATTCAAATTACTCATCAGGAACAAACTACGTTGTTAAGAGGTATTCAAATATTTTATCTTCAACAGTAGAAAAACAAGCTTTATCTCATTCTTTAATGAATGCAGAACCATCGGCATTAAAAGTTTCTCCACACACTAAAGCATCAAGTAAGTTATTTATCGGTTTAAAAAACGGGAAACTATTAAAGGTAGAAGAAGCAAATACAGATAGTGCAACATGGACTGAAATTACAGGATCAGAGTTTATAGGATCTGTTTCTGATATTGAATTTGGAGAAAACGAAAATCAAATTTTGGTAACCATGCATAATTATGGAGTTAAAAACATTTGGTATTCAAATGATGGAGGTACTACTTGGACTAGTAAAGAGGGAGATTTACCAGATATTCCTGTAAAAGCAATATTACAAAACCCATTAAGCACTAATGAAGTTATTATTGGAACCGATTTAGGGGTTTGGAAAACTAAAAACTTTAATGAAGTTTCACCCAATTGGTCGCAGTCTTATAATGGGATGAGCAATGTACCTGTTTTAGATTTAGATTTACGAAATGATAATACGGTTTTTGCTGCAACCTATGGTAGAGGTATTTTCTCAGGAAAATTCACTTTTGATCCTAATGGAGATGCTGACGGAGATGGTGTGTTGAACGGAGTTGACAACTGTCCTAATACAGCAAATCCAGATCAAGCAGATACTGATAATAATGGAATAGGAGATGTTTGTCAAGATACCGATGGAGATGGTATTTTAGATATTAACGATAATTGCCCAACAACAGCCAACCCAGATCAGGCAGACGCAGATGGAAATAAAATAGGAGATGCTTGTCAAGATACTGATGGAGATGGGGTTATGGATAACGTAGATAACTGTTTGACTACTAAAAACCCAGATCAAAAAGATGGAAATAATGATGGAGTAGGTGATGTGTGTGATACGAGCTATAAAAATCCAGATAATATTTCTGTAGAAACAATATCAGAAACTTGTGCAGATGAAAATGACGGAAAAATAATAGTAAAAGTTAAACAAACTTTTGTGAGTTATACTGTAACTGTAAAAGGAACTTCAACAGATTTAACAGAGCAGTTAACAGCATCATCAGTAACGTTTTCTAACTTATCACCAGAGAAGTATGAAGTATGTGTGAAAGTAAATGATAGAGATGATTATATTCAGTGTTTTGAAGTAAATATTCAAGCATCTAATCCAGTATCATTAAAGTTAGCTAAAAATGAAGAATCTAAGGATTATACAGTTAATGTAACATCTGGTACAGCTCCATACTCAGTGTATTTAAATGGAAGTTTAGTTGATACTTTTAATACATCAACGTTTAATATTGATGTTCAAAAAAGTGGGGTTTTAGAAGTGAAAACAGCAAAAGCATGTGAAGGAAAATTCGAAACAATAATTGATAATATTTTCTTAAAGAAAAACCCTGTTTCTGATACTATTGATTTGTTATTACCTAGCAATGCAGCATCAAAAATCAATGTTAAGGTATACGATATAACAGGTAAACTTATATTAAAAGAGAATATAGAAAAACAAGGTAACGAGTTGTCAATTCCATTTAATAACTTCAAGTCAGGAATTTATATACTTAAAGTTGGAATTGATAACACAAATACATTTAAAGTTCTAAAACAATGAGAAAAGTAGTAAAAAAGATAGCATTATTTTCAGTTCCGTTGCTCGTTGCTTGTGGAGGTGGAAGTAAAGAACCTGTAAATGAAGCTCCCACTACGGTAAATCTAGTATATCCTACACAAAACTTATTGTGTGTTGATAATAGCATTGATTTTGATTGGAGTGATGCTACAGACCCTAATAAAGACAACATTAGCTATAAAGTAGTTATAGCTAAAAATAGAGAGCTAACAAATGAACCAAAAACGAAAACAGTAGGCACATCTCAAGTTTCAATTACTCTAGAAAAAGGGGTGGCTTATTATTGGAAGGTTACTGCAGTTGATAATAAAGGAAAAGAAGGAGAACCTTCACCTATATTTGCTTTTTATACAAAAAGTGAAGGAGAAACGAATACAGCTCCATTTACAGCAGAGTTAGTAAAACCTACAGATGAAGGAACTGTTTCTGGAACAACTATAAAGTTACAATGGAAAGGAGCAGACTCTAACACAGAAGATACTTTAAAGTACGATTTATATTTTGGAGAAGATACCGATCTTGTTGAAAAAGCAACTAATTTAGAAGTTGAAAGCCAAGAGGTATCTGTAGAAACAGGAAAAACGTATTATTGGAAAGTGAATACAATCGATAGCGCTGGCGCAAAGTCTATCGGACAAGTTTGGAGTTTTACTGTAAACTAAGAAATAAGTTAATTATAACTAAACAAAAAAGGCAGCTTTTAAAGCTGCCTTTTTTGTTTGTTCTATATCTATATAACATTTAATTATTAAATAAAGATTACTTTTTTAAATGCTTTTCAGCAACCTTTTCAAGCTCATCATACCAATTTTGCCCAAATTTTCTTATTAAAGCTTGTTTTACGAATTTATAAACTGGTACCTGTAATTCTTTCCCTAAAGAACAAGCATCATCACAAATTTCCCATTTGTGGTAGTTTACAGCCGCAAACTCACTATAATCTTTTACACGAACAGGGTACAAATGACAAGAAACAGGCTTTTTCCAATCAACAATACCTTGGTTATATGCTTCTTCAATGGCACATAAGGCAGTGCCTTTATCATCAAAAATAACATAGGCACAATCAGCATCATTAATTAATGGTGTTTCTAGTTCACCAAAATCACTAGTAACCCAAGTACCTTGTTTTTCAATTGCTTCAATTCCTTCTTTTCGTAAAAACGGTTTTATCTTAGGGTAAATTTCCTCTAAAATTGTTGTTTCCTCTTTTTCAAGGGGTGCACCTGCATCACCATCTATACAACAAGCTCCTTTGCATGCAGATAAGTTACAGACAAACTCTTTTTCTATAAGGTCTTCTGAAACTATTGTTTTTCCTAATTGAAACATAATTTGTGTTTAAAATTGGAAGTTTGTATTAACTTCTCGTAAATTTAAATGCAAAAATACTAGATTGTAACATTACTTATATAATTTTGCACGCGAAAATATATCAACTATGGACTTTAACTTCAAAGAAATCTTTACAGCCTTTATGGTATTGTTTGCGGTAATTGATATTGTTGGAAACATTCCTATCATTATTGATTTACGTAAAAAAGTAGGACACATTCAATCAGAAAAAGCCTCAGTAATAGCAGGTTTTATTATGATTCTGTTTTTGTTTTTAGGACAGCGACTATTAAACTTAATAGGTATAGATGTACACTCATTTGCGGTAGCAGGTGCTTTTATTTTATTTTTTCTAGCATTAGAAATGATACTAGGAATTACTCTGTATAGAGACGATGAAGAAGAGGCAATTAGTGCAACTGTTTTTCCGTTAGCATTCCCATTAATAGCAGGTCCAGGTAGTTTAACAACATTACTTTCATTACGTGCTGAATTTAACCTTGAGAATATTATTGTAGCTGTTTTATTAAATGTAATTGTAATTTATGTCGTGTTAAAAACTTCTACAAAAATTGAAAAAGTGATTGGACCGAACGGAATTAAAATTATTAGAAAAATATTTGGTGTAATTTTATTAGCTATTGCAGTTAAGTTATTTGCAGCTAATTTTAAAATGTTAATAGCTTAATATGATTTTTGATGTACTTATTGTTGGAGGAGGAGTGTCTGGAATGCAATGTGCTTTGGTTTTAGGGTCTGCACATACAAAAGAGTATGCTAAAGGCAAAAAAGTAGGAATTATAATGCATCAACGTTCTTCACATTTACAAGATGCATTGTTTAATAATGTTTTAGGGCTAGTCCCTGGAACATTAGGAAAAGATATTTTAGAAGAGGGTAGAAATCAGCTAAAGAAGCAATACCCTGAGGTTTCTCAAATAGATAATGAAAAAGTAATGGCTGTTTTAGAAGAAGAAAACGGATATAAGGTTGTTACTAATAAAAACGAATATCATAGCAAGAATGTAGTTATAGCTCTCAATTATTCAAAACCATTTGAAATAGCAGGTTTAGAACAGTATATTGAACGTCATATACGTGCGAATGCTATGAAAGATAGAATACAGTTACGTAATTTTAATCACTTAATTAGAGAAGGTTTATATGTTTGTGGAACCTTAGCAGGTTGGAGAAGTCAGTTTGCTATAGCAGCAGGAAGTGGCGCAAGTGTAGCTACAGATATTTTAACTGTGTGGAATGAGAATGTACCAACAAAGGTGCATGATAAACATAAAAAAGACTAATTATTTTATAGGAATCATGAAGAAAATAATAGGAGTAATAACAATATTAGTATTGTTTATTAATTGTGGAGGTAGTGATAATGAAGTTATACCAGCAGAAGATAAAGTGGTTGCAGTTGATGACTCTTTTGAAGTAGAAGAGAATAAAGAAATAGAACTGCCTAGTTTTTTAGTAAATGACACATATACTTCAGGAAAAATTATAGTGACGTTTGAGGCCTCTTCAGCAAGAAATGGAAGTATTACAAAGAGCAACAACACATTTACGTATACTCCACCACAAGATTTTGTAGGTACAGATTCTTTTAAGTATACCATTTGCAGTACAATTACACCTAATAGCTGTTCTACTGCTACAGTAATAATTACTGTAAAAGATATACCAGAAGGGAATACAGGAAGTTTCAATATTCCTTCTGAGCTATCAGAGTACTATAAAGACGTGGATTTTACTTTAACAGGAACTTCTTTAAAAGATGCTTTAGCGACTGAAATCATAGACAGTCATACAGTTTTTTTAGACTATACACCGGATGTTTGGAATGTATTAAAACAATCAGATTTAGACCTTAATGATAACAGTAAAGTGGTTTTAATTTATGGTTATGATGATACCGATGGAAATTACGTAACAGATAGAACTCGTGATAAAGATGTGAATGGAGGAAACACAGGAGATTGGAATAGAGAGCATGTATACCCTAAGGCTTTAGGAAATCCAAATTTAGGAACATCAGGAGCAGGAGCAGATGCACATCATTTAAGACCTTCAGATGTAACTTTTAATAACCAAAGATCTAGCAAAAAGTTTGCAGATGGCTCTGGAAATGCAGGAGATGTCTCAGGGAACTGGTATCCAGGAGATGAATGGAAAGGAGATGTAGCGCGTATGATTATGTATATGTATTTGCGTTATGGTAGTCAATGTTTACCAAAAAATGTGGCTGTGGGATCTGTTGTAGCGTCTGATAGCAACATGATTAATTTATTGTTAGAATGGAATGTTGAAGATCCAGTATCAGGTTTAGAAAAGCAACGAAACAATGTTGTTGCTAATGAGCAAGGAAATAGAAACCCATTTATTGATAACCCTTATCTAGCCACGGTAATTTGGAGTGGTAACGAAGCTGAAAACACTTGGAAATAGAACACAAACAAAATTAAGATATTAAAAGCCTGAGTTTAAAAACTCAGGCTTTCTTATCTCATTTGAGATATGATTGATTTAGTAAATAGATAGTCCCCCACAGATTATCATATTGTAATCATCGGCGACAAATGTATATTCTTTTTATTTCTTTAAACTAAAAAAAGGCATGAGTGTGTAAATATTGAGCATAAAAAAACCGAAGCATCTGCTTCGGTTTTTTTATGTTATATAAAGTCTATTCTATCCTTTAAAACTCGCTTTTAAGAACTCTGAGTTCATACGAGCAATGTTTTCTAAAGAAATTCCTTTAGGACATTCAATTTCACAAGCTCCTGTATTTGTACAGTTACCAAAACCTTCTAAATCCATTTGAGCAACCATGTTTTTAACACGCTCAGTAGCTTCAACCTGTCCTTGTGGTAACAAAGCATATTGAGATACTTTAGCACCCACAAATAACATTGCAGAAGAGTTTTTACAGGTAGCAACACAAGCACCGCAACCAATACATGTTGCTGCGTCCATTGCTGTATCTGCGTCTTCTTTAGGTACTAAAATAGCATTTGCATCAGTGGTATTACCAGAGGTGTTTACTGAAATATAACCTCCTGATTGTTGAATTCTTTCAAAAGAACTTCTATCAACAACTAAATCTTTAATTACAGGGAAAGCAGCAGCTCTAAATGGCTCAATTGTAATCGTATCACCATCTTTAAACATACGCATGTGTAACTGACAAGTCGTTACACCACGATCTGGTCCGTGAGCTTCACCATTTATGTACATTGAACACATACCGCAAATTCCTTCACGACAGTCATGGTCAAATGCTACTGGTTCTTCTCCAGAATTTACCAATTGTTCGTTTAATACGTCCATCATTTCTAAGAAAGACATATGCTCAGAAATATCGGTCACCTTATAATCAACCATTTTTCCTTTATCACTTGCGTTTTTCTGACGCCAAATTTTAAGTGTTAAATTCATAATTCTCTCTTATTTGTATGAACGTTGTTTTAATTCAATATCGTTAAACTCTAATTCTTCTTTGTGTAAAACAGCATCAGCTGGTTCACCTTTATATTCCCAAGCAGAAACGTAAGCAAAATTAGCATCGTCACGTTTTGCTTCACCTTTTTGTTGTCCGTCTAATTCAACAGATTCTTCTCTAAAGTGACCTCCACAAGATTCAGTTCTGTCTAATGCATCTTTAGCAAATAATTCTCCTAGCTCTAAGAAATCAGCAACTCTTCCTGCTTTTTCTAATTCTGGATTCATTTCATTTGCATCACCAGGAACTGTTACATTTTTCCAGAAATCTTCACGTAATTCTTTAATTTCAGCCATAGCTTCTTTTAAACCTCGTTCATTACGTGCCATTCCACATTTTTCCCACATGATTTTTCCTAATTTCTTGTGGTAGTAATCTACAGAATGCTCTCCTTTATTATTGATGAAGAAATCAATACGGTCTTTAACCGATTTTTCTGCTTCTTCAAATTCTTTAGTATCTGTTGAGATTTTTCCTGTACGGATATCGTTTGATAAATAATTACCAATTGTATAAGGTAATACGAAGTATCCGTCAGCTAAACCTTGCATTAAAGCAGATGCTCCTAAACGGTTTGCACCGTGATCGGAGAAGTTAGCTTCACCAATAGCGTAACAACCATCAATGGTAGTCATTAAGTTATAATCTACCCAAACTCCTCCCATAGTATAGTGAGTTGCAGGGTAAATCATCATTGGAGTTTCATATGGATTGTCATCTACAATCTTCTCGTACATTTGGAATAAGTTTCCGTATTTAGCCTCAACAATCGCTTTCCCTAAGTCGTATACTTCTTTCGCCGTAGGGTTAGTAATATGCTTTAATTTTGCTTGCTCTCTACCGTAACGCTCAATAGCCGATTTAAAGTCTAAATACACTGCTTCTCCAGTAGCATTTACACCATAACCAGCATCACAACGCTCTTTTGCAGCACGAGAAGCCACATCACGAGGAACTAAGTTACCAAAGGCAGGATATCTTCTTTCTAAATAATAATCTCTATCTTCTTCAGCAATTTGAGTAGGTTTTAATTTTCCTTCTCTAATAGCTAATACATCTTCCATTTTCTTCGGAACCCAAATACGACCATCGTTACGTAACGATTCAGACATTAAGGTTAACTTAGACTGATAGTCTCCCGAACGTGGAATACATGTTGGGTGAATTTGTGTATAACAAGGGTTTGCAAAGAATGCTCCTTTTTTATGAACTTTCCAAGCTGCTGTTGCATTAGAACCCATTGCGTTGGTTGATAAGAAATATACATTTCCGTAACCTCCAGAAGCAATTACTACTGCGTGTGCAGAGTGACGCTCTATTTCACCAGTAACTAAGTTACGAGCAATAATACCACGAGCCTTTCCATCAACAATTACCAAATCTAACATTTCGTGACGATTGAACATTTCAATCTTACCACGAGCAATTTGACGGTTCATTGCTGAATAAGCTCCTAATAATAACTGTTGACCTGTTTGACCTTTCGCATAGAATGTACGAGATACTAATACCCCACCAAACGAACGGTTATCTAATTGTCCACCATAATCACGTGCAAAAGGTACACCTTGAGCAACACATTGGTCGATAATATTTGCAGAAACCTCAGCTAAACGGTAAACGTTTGCTTCACGAGAACGGTAATCTCCACCCTTTACAGTATCATAAAATAAACGGTAAAAAGAATCACCATCACCTTGATAGTTTTTTGCTGCGTTAATACCTCCTTGTGCAGCAATAGAGTGTGCACGACGAGGAGAATCTTGATAAGCAAAAGCTTTAACGTTGTATCCTAACTCTGCTAACGTTGCAGAAGCAGAACCACCCGCTAAACCAGTTCCTACTACAATTACGTCGATTAAACGCTTGTTAGCAGGATTTACCAAGTCAATTTTATCTTTATAAGTTGTCCACTTATCTTTTAATGGACCTTTTGGAATTTTTGAATCTAAAGTTGCCATACTTGTTGCGTATTAATGATTGAAATGATGAAATAATGCAATAACTACGAATCCTAATGGAATTAAGATAGCGTAAAGCTTACCAAAAGTTTTCAATCCTTTAGTGTATTTGTTGTTTGCTCCAACTGATTGGAAAGCAGAATTAAATCCGTGTAATAAGTGTAATGCTAAGAACACAAAAGCAATCACATAAGCACCAACTCTAATTGGGCTTACAAACTTATGTTGTAATTCGTGGAAGTATCTAAACTCACCATCGTGTAAACCACTCCAATCACCTTGAATAAATTTGGTGTTGATTTCTGGAAACCAAAAATCGATAAAGTGTAATACAATAAAAGCTAAAATAGCTGCTCCACTGTAAATCATGTTTCTACTCATCCAAGTAGAGTTTGCAGCTCCATTATTTTTAGCATAGCTAACTTTTCGAGCACTTTTGTTTTTAATTTCTAAGATGAATCCCATTACAAAATGAAATACTACACCAATAATTAAAACTGGTTGCATTACATATTGAATTAACGGATTTGTCCCCATAAAGTGCGACATTTTGTTAAATGTGGCTCCGTTATCTGGAAAAATCGAAGTAATGTTAATTGCAAAATGTTGTAATAAGAAAAACATCAGGAAGAATGCCGAAAGTGCCATGGCAAACTTTCTTCCGATAGAAGATTTTAGTAATCCGCTCATTATTTTGTTTGTTGATTAAATAATAGCACAAATTTAAGAGGATGACAGTACTTGAACAAACTTTACGAATTGTTTTCTTAAATATTTAGAATGGGTTTAAATAGTGGTTGGTGAAAACTGTTTTCTTACTGTTTAAGGGCGAAAACGTAATAATCTTATAGTTTTCTATGTTGAGTTGCTTTTAAAAACCATATTTTCTAAAAGTTAAATTAACTCTTGGTTTTAAATATCTAGGGTTTTCGGGTAGACTATGTTCATAGTGTTCTTGACAACCATCTTTCATTACTAATAAACTTCCGTGTTTTAGAAGCATTTTGTTTTCTACCATCGTTTTGTTTTCTCGAAGACAAAATAAACGCTCTTCACCTAAACTAATTGAAGGAATAATGTTAGTGTTTCCAAAAGCCATTTTATCTGAATGATAATCAATACCAGAGCTTTCATCGGGGTAAAAAATACACACACAAGTTTTAAAATCTTGATTGGTGTACTCTTCAACTTGTTTTTTTACCGGAAGCATATATTCAGGCCATTCTATAACGTTTCCCCAAGCTGATTTTGGAAAAACATCTTTCTTGATCAAATCAGAGTCAACAAACATCATTTTACCAAAGTTATATTTAATTACCTCATCGGATGGAAGTTTCATTTCCATCATATTTGTGAGTTCAGAGAGGCTTGTTAATTGTTGAAATAGATTTGCAGCATCTTTTTCAGTTAAAAAATTAGGGCTGTAACTGATAACATTGTTAAGACGAGTTGACATTTTATATTGTTAGTTGATGGTTAAGTTTAGTATTGATGCCAATTCTTCAGGTTTTTCAAGAGGAATCATATGACCACAGTTTTTAATCATTATATATTTTCCTTTTTGAGCTTTATTGGCAAGTTCTTTTAGTTTTTTTGGATTGATGAGTGCATCATTTTCCGCAGCAATAAAAAAGAGAGGAGTGTTTAAGTTTAAAACCTTTTGTGAAATATCTAATCTAGTTGAAGTTGCCTTTAACTGACGAAGCAATACTTCTTTTCCTAAATCAGTATCCATTTTTTTAATAACAGAAATAATTTCGGAATTACTGTGATTATCAGGATGTAGAAACTGTTGAATTCTCGCTTGTGAAATTCCTTTGTACGTATGTTTTTCTAAAAAATCAATCGTACTTTTTCGTAATTGAATTTCTGAATCACTCAATCCATAAGTGTTGGCAGCTATAATAATTAGGTTTTTTACTTTTTCAGGATAATGAACACTAAAGTTCATAGCAGAAAATCCACCTAAAGAAAAACCAATAATGGTGGCAGGTTCTTCAATGTGATTCAGTATAATTTGATTAATTTCCTCAAAAGAATTAGCAGGAGTAATATCGATATGAATTGGTAGTATGTTTTTCAGTTTAGGAAAAACATATTGCCACAAATCTACCGTACACATGGTACCTGAAATTACATATACTTTTTGCATTTACCTCTTGTAATTAGAATTAACTAAACACTTATTATTTTCCCATCTACCAAAAAGTCTTTTTTTAGGGATAACCTCATCATTACAAGTTAAAAAGGCACCTTTTTTATCTTTCTTTATAATTTTTAACTTTCCTTGGTGTATAGTGTTGATTACTCTGTAAATCAATCCATTTTTAGGAAGGTTGTTGCCTTTTTTGGATAAAGTTAAGCCAACCTCGTTGTTAAATAAATCCATTTCAGAAGAAATTTTATCAGGAATAACACCATCTTCTAACTTTCGCTCTTTGTAGGTTTTGTAGTTGTCTTTTTCGTGAGCTTTACCAAGTGAACGAGCTGCATTTTCTCCAATTTGTTGCCGTAACAAAGCCATCCAAAAAGCATGACGAAAAGCATCTATTTGTCCACCTGCGTG
Source organism: Tenacibaculum sp. SDUM215027 (assembly GCF_050566205.1). Taxonomy (NCBI): domain Bacteria; kingdom Pseudomonadati; phylum Bacteroidota; class Flavobacteriia; order Flavobacteriales; family Flavobacteriaceae; genus Tenacibaculum; species Tenacibaculum sp. SDUM215027. The sequence continues at coordinate 527,396 of NZ_JBNXUE010000001.1, read as the reverse complement.
ATCACCGTCTAGTAGGGGAGAAGCTCTTAGAGAGTCACTTACTTTTGATGCTTCACGTGAAACAATAAAAGCTTTTTTAGCTTTAAAAGGGTGGAGTAGTACCCATGTTTTTTGAGCTCCTTGTAGTTTTTTAAATTGTTGCCAGTTGGATTGAGCATTGGTGTAAAAAGGGAATAAAAGAACTAAAAAAAGCAGCTTTGTAAGCATAAAATTAGTTTTTACTGCCAATTTGTTCTTCAAGTTCCACAATTTTGCTTTCTAAATCGTGCAATCTGTCGTAAACATCAACAGGTTCAGGCATTTGTTTAGAGGCGAACATAGTAACATACCAAACTTCCATAATTTCCTCAGCATTTATAGTATAGGTAGGGTAGTTTCCGTCTTTGTTGTCGCTTTTTAAAATAAGTTTTCCTCTTTCTTCTATTCTATTAATTACACGTTTTAAAACAATACCATCATTCTTACTAACAATTACATAGATACGACCATCTTTAATATCACGTAAATTTTCAACATACTTTCCAAAAACTAGATCTCCATCAAAAAAAGTACGCACCATAGAATTTCCTTGTACTTCAAAACAACGAAAAGTCCCATTATTAAGATGTGGCATGTTAAAAGAAGGTAATTGCTCTATGTAGTTTGAATCACCATAACCATTTAAATAACCAGCTCTTGCTTGTATAGGAACATAAACCACGTTTTCATTTCCTGAAGAATTCACAGAAACAACCTGAGGTACTCCAGAATATGTTTGAATATTAGTAGGTTCAGTTTTTAACATGATGTCACTTTTTCCAAAGAGGTAGTCAGGATTAATGTTAAATTCATTAATAATAGAAGTAAGTACATCATAGCCAGGTTTCGTTTTTTTTCTACTGCCGTCAGATTGAGGCCTCCCATTAATAATGCTATCTATAGTGGTTCCAGTAACACCTATTTTTTTTGAAAAAGAAAAGTTATTTAAGTTAAAAGCATCTCTAATTGCTGCTATTTTTTCGGAAATTCCCATAACATTTTATGTTTTTACATATTGCAAAAATAATTAAACTTTTGTTTGTTTAAATGTGTAATATGTTTTATATTTGCATCGTTAATGAATTGCTAATATACAAAAAAATTGTAATAATCAAACATTTGTGTGGTTTTAGCGATTGTGTTTTTAAGATTTCAATTTGATTTTCTTCACTTTTTTGAAATCTATACTCGTTTATTCAAACATTTTTTTGAATAAAACTAAAAATCAAGAAAAAAGAACTGTTAGAAAAGCAACTAAACAGGGCTCTTTTTGAGCTTGATTAAGAATTAATTAAATTTTATAAAAATGAGTAAAAAACCAATCAAATCAAACCTATTTAGGTTTGTAACATTACGTAGTCCACAATTAATTGAAGACAAAGAAATCGGGTTTGTTTCGTTTCCAGAAGAAAAAGAATCAGAAAGTTTAGCTTTTCAAGCAGTACAAGGAACTACCACAGACGAAGAAAGAAAAACAGCCTTAAAAGGGGCTTATAGTACAAGTTTTACTCCGATAAAAAGTAGGCTTGAAATTAAAAATTTACACCCAGAGTTATATCAGTTTTCTGGGTGGTTAATACGCAATAAAAATGTGCTATCGTATGCTAGTATTGAAGCTAATTTGAATGCAGCACAAGAACTTACTATAAATGAAGAGTTTGTGTTATGGGAAAATTTATTTCATCAAACAATTGACAAAGACTCAGTTGCTGTAAGAGAAGCTTTGATACAAGTATTAGTAGCAAATAAGTTTTTAAAAGCATTTAATGCTTTTACGAATAGTTTTACAGAAGGTATAGAGGGGGAAATTGTTTTTACCGAAGAAAATGAAAAAGAATTTGTACGCTTAGCAAATGCAAGTGTTATTGTGCCTAAAGAGGTGATTATTGCAGCAAAGAATGAGTTTTCGTATACGAATTCAGGTTTATCAAGTACTTCTGAGGAGTATATGCAGGCTCAATTGGAATCAGCGTTAGCTAAAGATAGAATTCACTTGCATGAAACTACTTTAAAAGAGATTGAGGAGGTAGAAGTTGCCTACAAAAAAGCAGAAAGTTTGCGATATGATACTGAATTAAAAGCGTATGAAACTTCTATTGAGCAAATACAGAAGGAAGCTATTCCAGATATTCAATCTGTATTTGAAGAAAAAACAGGACTATTAAAAAAACATAAAATTTATCCTGATTTAGAATTGCCAAAATTTGAGTTTGAAAATGTCCCAGAAATTGATAGAAACGAATCTACAACTACATTTTCTGCTAAGACATTAGAACTTTTGAACTCTAAGGAGTTGAGTGTGTATGACACTTTCAGAGAAATTAAAAGTATTTTAAGAGAAAGAATTAAAAAAGATTATCAACAGGTATACAATATAACACCACAAGATACTCAAAAAGTTCGTTTAGGTGGTACTACACTAACCCTTAATGCAATGAAGGGAGTGCCATTATATTCGTACTCAGGTAGTGTAAAGCCATCCATTTATGTAGATAAGAATGTTATTTCTATGAGTATTAATGTAGGGTATGTAAATGCTTATGTAAAAAATGCAACCTACGAGTTAAAAGATGGTAGTGGAAATACAATAATAGGGAATACTGTAAAAAAGCTATCGAGTACTGATAATCTTTTAAATATTCAGTTTTTCCCTAGTGGTGAGTCTTTAACTTTAGGAGAGCATACATTTTCAGGTGAATTAACATTAAGTAATGGTAAGAAAGTACAATTTAGCTCGTTGTTAGGTATTACAGGAAAGGTTCCTTCTTTTGAAGATATGTATCTTACTGCGAGAAGGTTAAGAAGAATTGAGCTTGTAGGTAATTATTCGGGAATAGCGACGAATATTGTAGAAAATGGAGATCCTATTGCAGAGGAGGAGGCAGCAGTAGATATTGACAATACAGTATTGTATGGAATATCTCAATTAGGAATTGCTGATTTCAGACGTGTAGAGCAAGAGGTATGTTGTTATGTGCCTGGAGAAGTCTCACATATTGAAAATATCATGGCACGAGAATATAAAGAGCGTTCTACTAGAGATTTACGAGTATCTGAAACTACGATAGAGAAAACAACAGAAAAAGAAGTAGAAAACTTAACGGATACTACTACGACAGAGCGTAATGAGTTGCAAAATGAAACTACCTCTATTGTTAATAATGATAGTTCAACAAGTTTTGGGGCTAATGCAAGTGTATCGGGTGATTTATGGGGTGTACAATTTTCAACAGGAGCTAATTATAATTCTTCATCTTCTAATTCGGCTTCTAAATCAAATTTACAAGCACAAAATTATGCACAAGAGGTTACTGAAAGAGCCTTAGAACGTGTAGTGCAAAAAGTTAGCACAAAACGTACGTCTCGTATGTTGCGTGAGTTTGAGGAAAATAACACACATGGATTTGATAACCGTAAAGGAGATAAGCATGTGACGGGGGTATATCGTTGGGTAGATAAGATTTATAAGAATAAACTGATAAACTACGGAAAACGCTTAATGTATGAGTTTGCGCTACCAGAACCAGCTAAGTTTTATATTAATTCATATCTTAAAGCAAATGAAGATAAAACCCCGAAAGGGTTAATAATGCCAAAAGAACCTCTGCATCCAAGTAAGTTAATAGGTGGGATTTTGAATGCAAGAGACTTAAATGAAAATAATTATCAAAGGATTGCTTCAGAGTATGATGTAGAAATAAAAGCTCCAATAGAAGAATATATAAAAATAGGTAGGTCATTTAAGAAAGATGATAAAAATTACGTTTCTACAGGTTTTGCATCAAATGATATTAAAATACCTAAAGATTATATGGCGTATGAAGGAACAGTTTATTGGTCTGTTACTACTAAAAAAAATGGAAATACCACACTAGCTATTAGTTTAGGAGATTCATTAAAAAAAGTTATAGGAAAGAGCTCAATTAATACAGCGAGCTATGATTTTTCGGATGCATATACAGATTCAGTACCTTTTTCATATCACGCTTGGGAAATTCATTCAGGAAATTTTAGTGTAACAGTTTATTGTAAAAGAACCGATGAGGTTTATGAAAAATGGCAAAATGAAATTTACAAGGTGATCATGGATGGATATAATAAGCGTTTATTAGAGTATAATGATTTTATACGAAATCAAGAGGTAGACGAGGAGGTTTATGAAAAGAAAAAAGAGCTAAGTTCACAAATGAATCGTAGTATAGAAAAACGTGAGTTAAAGCGTATTGCTATTGATTTAATGGCTAAACCTCATGAGGTTGAAACGACAGGAGATCATTATAAAGCAAATTCTTCTAAAGAATTGAAAGAAAGAATAGAAGATAAAGAAAAGTTCCAGAAACACGCCGAAACGGTAAAATTTTTCGAGCAAGCTTTCGATTGGGAAATTATGGCATATACTTTTTATCCGTATTACTATGGAGCTAAAGCTAACTGGGATGCTAATTTTGAATATAACGAAGGTAGCGATCCTATTTTCCAAGCCTTTTTACAAAGTGGTATGGCAAGATCAGTAGTACCTGTACGTCCAGGTTTTGAAGAAATGGTAAACTGGTATATGAAAACAGGAGAAGTTTGGTTTGGTCAAGGAATGGTTACCGATATGGACGACGATTTATATGTTTCTGTTGCGGAAGAAATGCAAACCATTGAAGGTGAAGTGGAAGGTACTTGGGAAACTCGTGTGCCAACAGCGTTAACCGTGTTACAAGCAGATTCTGTAGTATTAAATGAAGGAGGTTTGCCGTGTAATCCAGACTGTGAAGGTCAAGGCTTATTTGATGTAAGTACCTATAAGATAGGAGATGGACCAGATGGTGTAGATTACGATATTGTAGGCGATACCAACAATGTAGCATAAGTGCAGTAAAAATGTTTGTTTAACAAACATTTTTATATACACACAGTCACAAACCTCACCTGTAAAAAATCAATAAAACGTATTGTATTTGTTAGTTCCTTCCTCTTTTTGAGAAGAGGAGGGCTGGGTGAGGTTTGTTTTTTACTAATCATAAAAAACAAAAAAATATGCATGCTCATGAATATGGAAGCAAACATTTTAAACACAAAACCAATTTTAAAGATTTGGTGGTGTTTTCAGATGTTCAGCAACAAAAAATAAAAGAAACAGCAGTTCCAAGCCCCAATATATATGTAGAAATAGAAAAGGGGGTACAAAATCCCAATAAGTGGTTTTTACATATCAATAGTACATTATCTGGAGAATATGGAGATTTTTTTTTGCAAGAAAATTCACAACCAGTAGGTGAAATTTTAAATAATTTTGATTACGATATAAGCCCAGAAAACACAGCTTTTATAGAGTCGTATTATGACTTTAGTCTTGGGGAAATTTCCTATTATAAAATAAACGAAAAGTTTTATATAAAGCTTTGGGGAGACATACTTAAAGATGATGCTTTTTTTGAGATTCAAAACAGCTCAAAATCAAAACAGAAAGAAGAAATCAGCATTGAATACGATGCATTCATTACGGTATTTGTGTCGGATAACGGAGCAAAACTAGAAAGAGCGTACCAAAATATTACCAAAGTAAATACACATCAAATAGTTGTGTTTATAGAATCTGGTGGAGGTACAAATGCTTTTGGTACGGTATTCAGAATCCATAAAGGAAAAAATGTAAAAACTTTACCAGAGGTAGATAGATTAACCCTTTCTAAAGTAGCGAAAGCTTTTGGAGTTCAGGTACAAACCAATGACCTTTCTGAAATGATCAAAGAAGAATTAGCAGAGGAAGATAGTTTGTTTTATTTGCTGGTTACTAAAAAGCTACTGAAAGGAGGAAGAATCATACGATGGTCTACCAAAGATGTTTTTACAGATATCTCAGGTGGGTTAAAAAACGCAAGTAAAGAAGTAGACAAATTAAAGTTAGGAGAAGAACGGTGGAATACGGCTTTTAAAGATGAATCTGGGTCTAAATACAACCCGTTATTACCTAAATTACGAGGAGAAGATAATTTGTTTGATGTAGAAAAATTTAGCAATGACGTTTATAAAACCTATATACAACCAGCAGCTACACAAGCCACTTCAATAGCAAAATTACTGCTTAAAAAAAGACGATTTGCTAAACTGATACCATTTGATATTAGTAAGGCAATAGAGGTATTGGATGCTATTCCTACACAGCTACAGGATTTTTTTGATAGTGTATCAAACCATTTGTTGGATTTATACGAATATATCAATGGATTGTTAGTAGGATTAATTAACAGTATTATAGAGTTTGTTAAATCGTTTATTGATATTTTAGCAATGCTCTTTGATGTGCTAAACGCAGCTATACAAAGCACTGAGTTCTTTGAAAATCCTGCTAGTTACCTAAGTTTGTTTGCAGAGAGTTTTGAAAACCTTATTGATGGTTTTGTAGCGCTGTTTACGCTAGAGAACTTAAAAGCTGTTTTTGGCTTTATAGCTAGTATGCCGGCGTATGCTGTAAAAATTGTATTTAGGTTTTTAACCTCAGATATAAAAGTAAAAATAGACCCAGGAGCCTTAGGGTATTATATTGGTTTCTTTGTTGGTTTTGTAGCTTCAGAGGTTGCTACCTTCTTTTTAACAGGAGGAACAGGAACGATTGCTAAAGCATTAAAAGAAACGTTACGATCGTATAAAGCGTTAGCAGAAATACCAAAAAAAGCAGCAAAAGCGTTAGGGAATACTGTACAGTTTGGTATCGATACATTTGTAAAGCTAGGTACTATTATTGCAGACTTTATAAAAAACATTCCAAAACACCTTAAAACACTAAGAAAATGGTTAGATGAGTTTTTTGAAGGGTTGTCTAAGGCAACCAGAACTTTTAGGGATGATATTTATGCACTTTTTGAAAAGTTTGATGTAGCTATTAAAAAAGTACCTCAGCAACCTGTATTGGCGAGTGGTGTTCCAGTGCCTGTTGGAGAAAATCTATATGCTTTAGTAAAAGATGGTAAAGAAGTTTTTCGAGGCTCTAAAAGAGAAGTAGAAGAACTTGCTGACAAACTAAAAAAACTTGGTGAGGCTGATGCCAAAAAGTATTTAGATGAATTAGAGGAAAGTTTAATAGCTATTAAAGCTAAAAGACTTCCAAATAAAACAAACTTAAGATTACAAAAATATGCTGACGAAGTGGTTGAAGCCATTCAGAAAACTAGAGATAAAAAAGGAGCGGTTTGTGCTATTCAATATAAAGGAGAGTCTTTTTATGGTAAAAGTTTTAAAGGTTTTGAGAGAGGGAAATTTCCTAAATTACATCCAATATTGGATGATTGGGTTCAAAAAAGATGGGCTAAAATGGATGAAGGTTTTGTAGAGAGGTTATGGCAACATGGGAAATGCGCAGAGGTTGACGCATTAAATCAGTTATTGCATAGTTTAGAGAAGAGATATGGTAAATTATCATTAGAAAAAGTGAGAGGTTTATTAGATCAAAATTCCATTTCGAAAGCCTTAGAAATCCATAAGAAGCCAGAAATCCATGGAAATTTTAAAGAAGCTTGTAAAAGCTGTAATCCAATGTTAAAATATTTTGGAATAATTGAAGATTTAACTGAATTAATAAAATAAAGAAAAATGAGTTTTACACAAGAAATGCAAAGTCACTTAAAAGAATTTGGTTGGTACCCAAACAGAAAAATTCACACCTATGATGACTTTATGGAAAAATATGATTATCCAGAATTTATTAGAGAATTTATTAGAGAATATGGAGGTTTAAAAATTTTAGAACTTCTTGAAAAGAACGACACAAGTGTTATAAATAAAACTTATTTAAACCCATTAGATTCAGATGGTATGGGGGCCGATTCTGTAGCAGAAGATTATGCTTCAGATTTAGGGAGAAAATTATATGTAGTTGGACTGTATAGACCAGAAAATTTTGACATTGCAGTTGATGAAAATGGTGCTGTCTATTTTTTGGGTGAATATTGTCAATGTTTGAGTAATAATCTTTATAAAGGGATAGAGGCCATTGTTAGAATAGATGTTGGTGGTGGAATAGAGCTGGACCCTAAAGATACCACTTCTGGAAAATGGTATGATTGGAGTGGTAACTTGGTTGATTTTGATTCCCATGATTTTACATATCGAAAGTTTTAGAAGTAATAGTTGTATTATTAGGAAAGACTAATTTTTAAGAATCTTTAAAGTCGTTATGAATCAAGAATTAAAAAGACCAGAAAAAATAAGGGTATTTCACGAAAATTTGGATGATAATGGCTCAGGGAAGTATACAGGTTTGGAATATTGGTATAAAGGAAAACCAGCAACTATTTTTCCAGATAATGCTATGCAACCAAGAAAGAGTGTACAAGAATTAGAAATTAACCCCTTTTAAAATTAAGATAATGAAAGAATTAGTAGAGAAAATAAAAAAAGACGTTGAGTACATGGAAAGCACTCATGTAAATGATCCTAAAATAGATGTTTTACTAGATGAAATAGAGCAGGTGTTGTTAAAAGAGCCTAGTGTTACTATAGAGTTGTTAAATCAGTTAGATCTTGTGTCTATCGAGTGGATATGTTCTAGATTTGAAAAGGTTTCTTATGAGTTACAAAGTAAAGAGTTTATAGATTGTCTAGACGGTTTAATTGATAAGTTTTCACCGAATATTAATGGTTTTAAAAATGAAGTTATAGAAGCTAAAGAAGCTTATCAAGCTTTATAGATTAAAAATATTTTTATAAAAGCTTAGTTAGATTTGATAGAAGTTTTAAAACCGCCTAAAATTTTAGGCGGTTTTTTTTATGTAAAAAGTTATAGGGAATTTTCAAGAACATTTCTGAATTAAAACATAATGCAAAATATTTGTAATTTGTTTTGTTTTTAATTGTAATATGTTGTATATTTGTCTTGCTTTTCTAACAGTTCATTGTTATTTATTAATCTTTAATGTAAGCAGAAACGAAAAAAAGTTATGATTAACCCCTTTCAGGTCTAGAAAAAGAAAAAGAATCAACAACTTACAAGTTTTGTCTGCAAGCGCTTTAAAAAAATTAAACATTTGTATGAATAATTTAATATCAGTAGCGTTATCGCAATACGGAGTCAAAGAGGTGAAAGGCTCAAAAGATCATCCTCAAATTGTAAACTATTTTACTTCATTAGGTTTTGATGGAGGAAAATTTAATGATGAAACCGCTTGGTGCAGTGCCTTTGCAAATTGGGTAGCCAAAAAAGCAGGTTATGAACACACTAACCAATTAACAGCACGTAGTTGGTTGTCGGTAGGAGACTCTACTACAAATCCAGAACCAGGAGATGTGGTGGTTTTATGGAGAGAAAATCCTAATAGTTGGAAAGGACATGTTGGGTTCTTAATTAAAGAAACCCGACGATATGTATATCTATTAGGTGGTAATCAAGGAAATAGTGTAAGTATTAAAGCATATCCTAAAAACAGGGTATTAGACTTTAGAAAACTAAAAAAGAATGGATAAATTTTCGCATTTCATTTTTTGGTTGCTTGCTTTACTGTCGCCTTTAAATGGAGTGTTAACTACCATGATGTTACTAATAGTAGTTGATTTTATTACAGGAGCCTATGCTTCTTTAAAATTACAAATACCTATAAAAAGTGAACGAATTGGACATACCATTTCTAAGTTTGTTATTTATAATTTGGTAATAATATCAGCTTATTTTTTAGAAAAACACATTGTAAATGAAGTTCCTTTTTTAAAAATAATAGCAGGATTTATAGCTATTACCGAAACAAAGTCAATTTTAGAAAACTACAACAAAATTTATGGAGTAAACCCCTTTAAAGCATTGCACAGTTTGTTAAAACAAGCGGGTATGCAAAGTACCTTAGAGCAAACAACCGAAAAACAAAAAAACAACGACAAAGAAAAAGTTTAGTCGCTAACACTCTTTTTAGCGACTCTTTTTTATCAAAAACAAATTTAAAAACGATAAAAAAGAACAAAAATGAAACAAAACAAAGAAACCTTAAAGCAATTTTTTGAAACAGGCGATAAACCTACTCAAGAGCAGTATTCCGATTTAATTGATAGTTATATTGATGCCAAACAACCAGAAGGAGAAGCCAACCGAAGGTTTGTAATTAACGAAACAGGAGAGGTAAGTGTAGCTTCTGAACAGCAAGTTCCAACTTACCAAGCAGGAACTAATATTATGATTGATGAAACAGATCCTTTACAACCAGTGATTAACGCAGCACCTAGAGTTAATGTTACAGAAGGTGTATTTACACCTAGTTTTTTTGCTACAGGTTCTTCATTTTCAGTAGAGAATTCAGAAGGGGAGTATTATACTATTGGAGATCGTGTTTTTGTAGATATAAGACTATCAGGTGTAACATCCGATGGGCAAGCTACTTATGAAGAGGTATATATAACTTTAAATGGTATAGGGTTTCCAGTAGGTGTGGGAGCTTCTGGAATAGTTTATAATATAGGTACTTATGAAAATTACGGATGTTTCATTCAGCCAGTTTTTGCAAGAGTAAAATTAAAAGATAGAGTCTGGAATAATGAAACGTTGTATATAAGCTTCTCATATACATCAAGACAAACAGAGGGTTAGAAGTAAAAAAAATAGAAATTAATATTTAAATTAAAAACAAAAGTCTAGCCTCTAACAAAAACAGTTTTTAGTGGCTCTTTTTTATCAAAAACAAATTTAAAAACGATAAAAAAGAACAAAAATGAAACAAAACAAAGAAACCTTAAAGCAATTTTTTGAAACAGGCGATAAGCCAACTCAACAACAATATTCCGATTTAATTGATAGTTATATCGATGCCAAACAGCCTGAAGGAGAAGCGAACCGAAGATTTGTCATTGATGAAACAGGAGAGGTAAGTGTAGCTTCTGAACAACAAGTGCCTGAATATAACTTATCACCCATTTCTGGAACTAATACGGTTGATTTATTAAAAGACGGAGTAAGCGTCTCACAAATTGACTTAACACCGTATTTAGATAATACCAACTTAGCACGTTTGGTTTCAGGTACTGTTGATGCTAATGGATTAGCAACGTTTACACGAGACGATAATTCTACTTTTACAGTAGACTTGAGTAACTTAAAAGATAGTATTCCTCAATATCAAGCAGGAACAAATATTACCATTGATAATACTGATCCATTACAACCCGTAATTAATGCTACTGGAGGTAGCGGAGGAGCCACCAATTTATCATACGATGCAACAACAAGAACTTTAGCCTCTAGCACAGGAACAGATGCAATTATACCAACAGTAACAAGTACAAATGCGGGTTTACAAAAACCTGATTTTTACAAGGAAGATAGTTTTACTCCATCTTTAGTAGATGATGGAGGTGGAGCTACTTATTCAGTAGGAACTACAATGGCTAACTACACGAGAACAGGAAATATTGTGAATTTTTATATATCTTTTGAAAATATTACTACTTCTGGAACTCCTACAGGCACTTTAAAAGTAACTGGATTACCAGAAAACCAAGTATTCGGAGGAACTAGTAATTTTATTATTAAAGTTTTAAAGAATTCAGATATAAGTAGTAGTAATTTAGATAGAGCAGTTATGGATTGGTTTGGTTTTACAGAAATTGCGTTATATAATTATACAGACGCTCTTAGTATACCTTTAGTCACTTTTACAGGTGGAGATTTTAGAATAAGTGGCTCATACAAAACAAACGTATACACACCATAACCCAAAACAAAGTCTAACCACTAACATCAGTTTTTAGTGGTTCTTTTTTCAAGTAATTTTTAGTGTTCTGTGTCATTTCGATCGCTACTGAAATCAAAATATATTTTGATTGAAAGTATGTTGCGAAGCAATCGAGGAGAAATCTCATCTTTAAGAGGTTTCTCGTCACTCATCCTTTGCTCTTTGAACTGACAAACATTTTTCTAATACCAGTTATAATTTCAAGTTGTAAATGGTATAAACGCTAAAACAACAACATCATGAATTTTTTTAATCATAAAACCGATAGGTTGCTATTGGGTGTCATTATAGTGCTGTTATTTGTCAATCTTTTTAGTAAGAGAAGTCAAAAAATAATACCCCAAACCCCTAAAATTACGGTAGTAAAAGACACCGTTTGGCAAACCAAAATAGACACGTTTAAGGTACAAACCATTAAATACCAAAAAGTGTATGTGCATAAAAATGATGTCACCAAGATTGTAAAAGACACCATTTTTATAAAAGATACCACCAATTATGTAGTGGCAAAAATATACCGAGATACCTTACAAAACACCGATATCGAGATTTACAACTACGATTTGGTAAAAGGAAAAATGTTAGATAGCCAGCTATCATACAAACTCAAAGTACCTCGAGAGATAACCATTACCAAAACGATTGAGCATCCAAAAACCTATAGAAGTGGCTTGTATCTCTTTACCGAGATGGGAGGAAATCCACAAACCTTTGACAACCTCAGTTTCGGATTGCAATACAACCGAAAAGGAAAATGGTTTGCTAGTTACCGAGTAAATATCAACCAACTCAATCAACCCACCCATAACATTGGGGTAGGATATCGATTGTTGAATTAAAAGAAAAAGAATGAAAAAAATTATAGATATAGAAGATTTACTTGAGTACTTGAAAATACCAGAATTCAAAGAAAAAGGAAGCCAAGAAGTAATTTTAAAGAAAATTACACAACAAGCATTATTTGAAGAAGAGGTAATGCAAATACGGGCTTTTCAACAAGTATACAAGGAAGTTAGTATACCTCAAATTTTGTATATAGGTGCTAATAATGTAGCATATACCATACATGCTTTTAGTTCGGGAGAAATTTTTTATAAAAACATTTCTTATGATAAAGATGAAAGAGTTTTTGATAAAGAAGATCTTGCTAGCCTTAAAGAAGTAAAGATACCAGATGAACTATATAAGGAAGGATATGAATTTTATATAAATGAAGAAAATCATTTAGTAGCGGTAGTTTCTAATACCTATGCTAGTAGTTCTAACGATTATATAAGCTATAAACCTAGTACATTTTCTTACATAAAAGAATTTACACCTATAGTAACATACCATTATACAAACGTATATGGAACTTCTGCTAATGAAAAAATAAAAATAGAATCTGAAAATACAGGAGGGTTATTACATCGTTTTCCTATTTTATCCAGAAGTGGTGCAAGAGGAGAATATACTTATCAATTATCATATTATTATAAAAAAGATAGTAACGAAGTTAGAAGAGCAGTACCTGCTGAAGAAGATTATCCTTTTATGGGGATACGAATTCACTTTAAAGAGTTAACAACAGTATTAAGCTTTTTAAACCAAACCATCTTTTATTATTACGATGAGTTTAATGATTACAGCTCAAAATGGCGTAGCTATTTTTTAGTAGAAGTTGCAGCACATATAGTAGGAATTTTAAATAGAAGTGGAGCCGATGGAAAAAAAGTAGCATTAATATATCACTTATCACAACCTTTATACGATAGGTTTAAAGGGAATGCCTCTTTATGGAACACCTTAGAAATTTTAGCAAAAGGGTATGTTCGTAATAACTTAAGTATTAACGAAGAAGACTTGATACTAAAGCTGTTAAAAATTATTTACCACAGATATACGCATAAACAGATAGAAGAGACATTTGGTAATAGAACTATTAAAACCGAAAAGGAAAAGCAACATATAGCAGGTATTAATAATGAATTTATCACCAATTTAATTACCAGAAAAGTAGATGGTAAACTATTGTTGTATAAGCTTGTAAAAGGGTTAGATGGAGAGCAGTTTCAAACCTACGTATATTTTATTTGGAAGATCTGGAAAAGTAGTTCATATGCTGACATCAACCCAGAAACAAATAAGCTAATCAACATTACCGAAAAAAGCCCTGTGTTGTTAGACTATCGTTCTGATAAGAAACTTGGGTTTTATACCGACAATGCTAATATAAACTGGGAAGGTAAAAATTCCCTAATGGATATTTCGGTAATTATAAAGACAGGAGAGTTAGAAGAAAAAGAAATAGAGAGAGAAGACACAACACAAAAAATTTTAGTAGAAAAGAAAGAAAAGATAGCGTATCAATATCATCCATTTTCACCTGTAGTATTGGTAAATAGTGAAAACCCTAAGTTTATTTTAAAAGAAGAAGAAAATTCAAATACACTATTTACTAAATTACCAGCCTTTATATTATTTGCAAATAACGAAACAGCTTTTTGGCAAAATGTGTTAAAAGGAGCGGAATATACAGTAGATATTTTAAGCACGATTTCTGGGGTAGGAAACATTCTAAAAGCAGGTCGCTTGGTAAACTTATTAAAAAACGGAAAAACCTTATTTTTTAAAACCAAACAACTCACTACAGCAATTACAGCAGTAACAGCTGCTACAGGGCTTATAGAAACAAGTGCAGCTACCGTAAATATTTTGTTTAAACTTACAGGTTTTGAAGATACTGAATTAGGAAAAGCCATAACCAAATACTTATTTTATTTAGAAATGTTGTCTTTAGCGGGTGAAGCAACAGTGTTTTTAAAAGATAAATTATCTAAAACAGCTAAGGAACTTGTTGAAAACCCTAAATTCACTAAATCTTTAGATGACCTTGTCCGAAATGAAAAGATTAGTGAATTAGAAGAGTTTAAATTTTATGAAGAATTATTTACAGTATATAGACAATATATAGAAGACTTAAAAGTATTAGGAATAGTACCAAAGTTAACACATGCTGCAGAAAAAGCATTTTTAAGAAGATTGAAACAGGTGTTTTATAAACAGTATAAAAGTGTTTTATTGAAATTAAATTCTGATGTAGTTATTATCGAAAAATGGAATAGCATTGCTTTATCAAAGCCATTATTAAAATCAGAGATAGAGGAATTATTAGACTTGAGAAAGTTAAAGAAAAGTGCTTTCAATAAAAATACAGCCATTTTAGAAGTAGATTTGTTAGTTCAGGGAAAAAAAGTAACTTTAAAGTATAAAGCAATTGCAGGAAAAGGACAATCAGCTGAAGGTTTAGTCAAGTCGGCAAACCAAGAAGATCTAATTAGGCAATTGGAGTTAAAAGACAGGAACGAATTAGATAGTCATTTTCAAGCGATAGACAAACAAACAGGTGATTTTAAAAATCGTTTTCAAGATAGTGAAGTAAAAATGCTAGATACGTTTGATGAAGATTTGTCTGTTTTTCATGTTACATATGGTAAAGAAAACATTCAGGTAACAAATATGATATTAAACACATTGTATGAACCCTGTATATCTTGTAAAAAACAGATTATTATTCGTCAAGAAATTTATGATATTAAGGACATAGATGTTAGAGCAGTTTATTTAGGGAAAGGAGAATTTGTTCAAGGAAATAATGATTTAAAAAAACTAGGAATAATCTAAAAAGCATAAATTATGGATATAAAATATTTGAAAAAGTTAGTAGAAAATAAAAAAATAGGAGTAAGAGAGATAAGAGGAGTTTCAGAGGAAGAAATTGACAAAGTAGAAAAAAAATTTAAAATAAAGTTTCCTCAAGCGTATAGAGAATTTTTGTTTTTGGCTGGAGACTATTGTGGAGCATTACCATTATATGATACTGCAGATTTGGAAACATTAGCATCCGATTGGCATCAAGAAATTATGAAAGAAACAATGGAGGAGTTTGGAACAAAAATTAAGAGACCCTTTTGGCTATATGCCGAAAGTAATGGTTGTGAGCAATTTGTTTTTTTCTATTTAGATGAAGGAGACGATCCATACATTTATGTTGTAGATTATGACCATAATAATAATTTTGAGACACAAAAAATAGTAAAATCTAAGAATACCTTTAGTAAAGGGATTGAAGGAGCTATTGAACAAGCCTATGACATTGTTGAAAGAGGGATATGGTAAGTATCAATAAATAGATCTATATAATAACATAGGTGCACAAATAAAAAGTGCACCTATTTTTATTTTGAATTTATACTTTTAAAACAAATTCTTGAGGCTAGAGGAAAAAAGTTAGTTTTATAGTAAAAACGGATAATAGAATAAAAAAATTTAAAAATTTAAAGGACTTTTATCCAGAATTAGAAGAAGTAATTAAAGATTACAAAAGAGCGCAAAAGAAATTGTCAAAAACACAGATGATTTAGAAAAGTATTTAGATGATTTAATAAAGAAAGGGGAGTTGGATGAGGTTGGTAAAAATGATGCTCTTAATGAAATAATTGAAGCCAGTTTAATGGCACGTCCACCAGAAATTGGTAAATTGGGAGGAAAAGTGTTAAGAGCTTCTCAAATAAGAAAATTAAGAGGAGAATTGAAGAAGAAAGGAGTTTTATTACTTTTGGAAGAAGATTTAAAAATCAAGAAATTAACCAATCAATTTAAACCAATATTACTAAACGGAATAAAATTTGAAAAAGCGCAAGATTTATTTTATTTCATGAAAAAAGAAGGTTTTGCAGGTGCTTTTGATGCAAAAACGAAACAGATGGTTTTGGGAGAAAAAGCAACTGAATTGGTTGCTTTTCATGAAAAGGCACATCTACAGCATTTTGAAGAATTAGGAGAAGTATATCATCCATTAAAGCCGTGGCAAAAAGAAACCTATGTTTGGGAACAAATTTGGTCAAGAAAAAGAAATTGGACACAAAAAGAGCTAGAGCATAGTTTAAGATACGTAAATAGTGTAAGAGAAAAAGCAGGTATAGATTTATTAAAAATAAAATTATGAAACATACAGAAGAACAAATTATAAAAAAAGCGAAGAAAATTATACAAGACTTTAGAGGTGAATATTATTTCGAAGATTGTACAGATGGAGCATTATTTAAAGAAAAATATAAAATAGGTTTTGGTATATCAGAGGGAGAAATTATACCTTGTTGGACAGTTTTCGTCAAAGCTATTTTTGATAATATAGATTTATTATTTATTTCAGATGAAACGGGAGAGCCTTTATACTACCATAATTTTAACATGATTTTATTTGAAATAGAAAAAAATAAAGAAGGGAAATACTATAAAATAGAAGAAGAATAAAGATTCTTTTTATAGAAGAAACTTAAAAAGCGATTCAAGATAAAATGGAATCGCTTTTTAGTATCAAAGATGATAGTTATATTTTTTTTCTTAAAAAAACCACGTAAATAAAATAAAGCTGATGAATTTGTGATAGAAACCAGTAATATTTTTGCTCAGTGTACCAGTTGTTCTCGTGAGTTTGTTATGTTGGAAGAATATTTAAAGACACTAGGTAAAAAAGTGAAGTTTGTGGTTAAAACTGATGAAACAATAGAAGGGTTTACTAAACTAAAGAGAACTTATCCAGAGATAAAAAAAAGTATTAATAAATATAATAAAATTTATAAAGAAAATCTAAAGAAATAGAAATATGGAATTAAAATATATGCAACAGTTGAAAGATAATCCTAAGTTGAGTCATAGGATTTCTTTAAAAGGTCTTGATGAAAAAAAATACAAAACATTAGAAATCAGTTTAATGAAGGGAAAGAGTTTCCTGAATCTTTAGAAGAATATTTTTTAATTGGAGGAGAAAGTGAAGCTACGGGAATGGTATATGAATATGATGATTTTGAAGAATTAAGAGAAGATTGTGAAGAAAGTTTAGAAAATTGTGGATATACAATGAATCGACCTTATTTTGTCTTTGATAGACTAGATAGTATATATAGTATCTTTTTTTTAGACGAAGATAAAGAAGATCCGGATATATATATATTAGATCCGTATGGCGCTTATGAAGAGCTTGAACCTTTTTTAAAAGATGTAAAGTATACGTTTAGTAAAATGATTAATGATGCTATTCATAGAAAACTAAATAATATACCGTTATAGGGTCTAGTAACTTAAATAAGCTTATTGAAATTCGCTTTAAAACCCGAACAATAAACTATTCGGATTTTAAAGCGAATTTTTAATTATAAAAAGCTTGTCAGCTCTTCCTGTTTTTTTCGACAAACGATAAAACTATGTATAAATGGCGGTACAAGATATTCAAAACTATTCCTATCAAAATATTTTTTCGTTACAAACAGTTCAGTTTGAAGAACTGTGTGTGGTAAACTCACCACAGCAAATAGATCAATACAAGGTGTTTTGGATAAAAGAAGGAAAAGGGAGGTATAATATCGATTTTAAAAGTTACTCTTTTGAAGATGGAGTATTGTTTTTTTTATCACCAGGGCAGATATTTTCAGTAGATTCAGAAAAAATTAAAGAAGCCTATCAGCTTAGTTTTACTAGAGATTTTTACTGTATTCAAACGCACGATGCTGAGGTATCGTGTAATGGAGTATTGTTTAATAATATATATGAAACACCTTTTGTAGTACCTTCAGAAAAAGAAACGCAAAAATTAGATTTTATTCTTCAAAACCTAATAGAAGAGTTTGAGTTAGAAGAAACAGCCCAATACGATATGCTACAATCGCTTTTAAAGCAGTTTATTGTATATTCTGTACGTATAAAAAAAGAAAAAGATGTTGTAAAGGAGAGTGTAGAAACCAAGCTTTTTAAAGATTTTAGTTTATTGGTAGAACAAAATTTTAAAAAGATACACCGAGTTACAGAATATGCCTATCGATTAGGTTTATCACCAAAATCCTTAACCAAACACCTTCAAAAAATAGGAACAGAAACACCAAGCGACTTTATAAAAAATAGAATTATAACCGAAGCAAAAAGGTTGTTGTTATATACAGATGATTCTATTAAAGAAGTTGCTTTTGATTTAGGATTCAATGACCCTGCGTACTTTTCTCGATTTTTTACAAAATCTACTGGGCAATCGCCAAAACAATTTAAAAGAAGCTATAGCTTATAAAAGAAAAAACCACGCAACGCGTGGTAAACTACACAACTAATAAAGTTTTTTGTTACACTAATACAAACAACCTTTTTTCGACGAGATAAAAGTACTACAGTAAACATGTTAATACGTTACCTGTACTTTATGAAACCGTGAATAAAAAGCTAGCTTTTTGTAAGAAAACTGTTAGCAAAAAAGTATGTCCAAGTTTTAAGAACCTTTGTCCATTTTTTAAGGTCTATTCCTGTCGCACCTTTGTACCAGAATTCAAAAACAAGGAATTATGAGAACAGAAATTAACCAATGCCCAAATTGTTGGGGATATCAAGAATACGACGAGCAGTTTCCAGAAAGAGAATTATGTAACTGCGAAAAAATAAACTAAAAAGACAACATTAAAATTATGAGTACAAGAATTGAAACTTTAGATCCAGAAACCACAACAGGAAAATCAAAAGAATTGTTTGATGCAGTTCAAAATAAGTTAGGATTTATTCCAAACCTAATTAAAGTAATGGGGAATTCACCAGCACTTTTACAAAGTTATTTAAGCTTAGGAGAATTAAACGGAAGTGGAAACTTTTCAAACAAGTTTAGAGAGCAATTAGCTTTAGTTATTGCAGAAGAAAATGAATGTAACTATTGTTTATCTGCACACACAGCCATTGGAAAAAACAATGGTTTATCAGAAGAAGAAATTGAACAAAATAGACAAGCTGAGGCTTCTGATGCAAAAACCAAAGCAGGTTTAAAATTTGCACAAAGTGTTACAAAAAACAAAGGAAATGTGAGTTCAGCAGAAATAGCTGAGGTAAAAGTAGCAGGATATAATGACGGAGATATTTTAGAAATCGTTTTAAATGTTGTTGCAAATACCTTAACAAATTATGTAAACCATATTGCAGAAACCGAAGTTGATTTTCCAAAAGTAGAAGCAGGAAAATTTAAACAAAACGCATAAAAAACGAATAGCTCTTGTAGCTTTATTAACAGAGTGTAGTTATGGGGTTTTGGTTGCAAAGCTATTCGTCTTAAAAAAAGTAAAACCATAAAAATCAATAAAAATGAAAAAAGTAGTAGCTATTTTAGTATTATTAGTAGGATTTGCATTTACAGCAAATGCACAAAAAGCAAAAACCATTTCTTTAGAACAAACAAAAGGAAAGTTTACCCAACAGTCTTTAACACTTTCTGAAGGAACTTATGTTTTTGAAATTTCTAATAAAAATGTTGGACATGATGTAGGTTTTGTATTAGCGCCAAAGGGAAAAACAGATGAAAAGCATCATATAAAAAATGCATACGTAACATCTTTGGTAAAAAACAATAGTAAGTCAAGCTCTAAAAAAGTAACCTTAACAAAAGGAGAGTACGTTTACTTTTGCCCGTTGAATCCAACACCTCAATACACTTTAACGGTGAAGTAATAATTAAAATTTGATTAATAATTTTAAAGAGCCCTTATTTAGGGCTCTTTTGTGTTTTTAATAAAAAAAGATTTTATTTATTCAACACGTGAAAACATGCTTCCTAGTCCGTCGTAATTATTATCGGAAATCTCTAAGACGTTAGGTTTTGTAACTCTAATGATTCCTGACAGTATAATTCCAGAAATTTGTTGGTCACCAGATAGTTGTATGAATCTTTCTTCTTTATTTGAATAAATAGCTTTTTTTGTTGTTAGAGCGTAGGTGCCTTTTAAAGTTTCTTTACCATCTTCAAAAATTGAAAACTGATAGTCTTTTTCTAAGGTAAGTTGTACTTTTTTATCAAGTGACTCAGGGGTTTTATGAATGTGGTTTCCAAAACCACCATCGGTATTGGTCCAATTCCATGTTCCGACCAAATCGGAATTATCAAATTTGTTTATTTGGCTAGAAGCACATGAAATCAATGCAAAAGCAAAGATGTAAAGTAGGTTTTTCATGGTGAAGGGTTTTTGTTTACTTTTTTATTTTTTGCTCTCTTCCAATTAGGAAATATAAAACAGTACCAAAAAAGTTAGCTAATAAAACAACGAGAATCCAAACAATTTTATTGTTTCCTTTAAACTCACTTTTTAAAATATCAACAAGAGCAATAATTGTTGGAATAATTCCAATTAAAATAATTAAGATTAAAATTAGTTGCCATACTCCAATCATTTCTAAATAAGTCATGATCATAACAATTTTTAAACACTAAAAATAGTAAAAAACAAGAAAAACAAAAACGTCATTAAAATTTCCAAAAAAAGGAGTTTTAATGACGTTTTAAAAGTATGGGAAATGATACTATTTATTCATAATATCTTCTATTTCGTCAGCTTCAATAGGTATGTTACGCATTAAGTTGAATGGCTCACCTGTTTCTTGAACAACAACATCATCCTCTAAACGAATACCAAAACCTTCATCAGGAATATAAATACCAGGTTCAACTGTAAATACTTGGTTTGCTTGCATTGGCTCATGTAACAATCCGTAGTCATGCGTATCTAGCCCCATGTGGTGAGAAGTACCGTGCATAAAATACTTTTTATATGCTGGCCAGTTAGGATCTTCGTTTTGAACATCTGCTTTATCTAATAACCCTAAACCTAATAATTCCGAAGTCATTAATTTACCAACTTCAACATGATACTCAGCCCAAAGAGTTCCTGGAACTAACATTTTTGTCGCGTCATTTTTTACACGATTTACAGCATTATATACCTCTTTTTGTCTGTCTGTAAAACGTCCAGAAACAGGAATTGTACGAGACATATCTGATGAATAGTTAGCGTACTCAGCACCAACATCCATTAAAATTAAATCACCAGCCTTACATTGTTGGTTATTTTCAATGTAGTGTAACACGTTTGCATTGTTACCTGAAGCAATAATAGGTGTATAAGCGAATTTCTTAGATCGATTTCTGATAAATTCGTGAATGTATTCTGCTTCAATTTCATACTCCCAAACACCTGGTTTTACGAAATCTAATACGCGTCTAAAACCTTTTTCAGTAATATCACAAGCCTTTTGAATTAAATCAATTTCAATTTGATCTTTTACTGAACGTAAACGTTGTAAAATAGGGTTACTTTTTGCAACTGAATGTGCAGGATATTTGTTTAATAACCATTTAGTAAAACGAGCTTCACGAGTTTCAGTTTCAACATTTGCACGATAGTGCTCGTTGGTATTAATATAAACGGTATCAGCTAAAGCCATCATTTCAGCTAATACTTTTTCTAAATCTTGTAACCAGTGTACGTTTTTAATCCCGCTAGTTTCTAAAGCCTTTTCTTTGGTTAGTTTTTCACCTTCCCAAACAGCAATATGCTCATTAGTTTCACGTAAAAATAGTACTTCACGTAAATTTTCTTTCGGACAATCAGGGAATAAAATTAAGATACTCTCTTCTTGATCAACTCCGCTTAAAAAGAAAATATCACGATGTTGTTCAAAAGGTAAAGTGCTATCTGCACTCACAGGATAAATATCGTTTGAGTTAAAAACAGCTAAACTATTAGGCTTCATTTGAGCCATAAAGTTCTTGCGATTTTTTATAAATAATTGACTGTTTATTGCGTCGTACTTCATAATGATTCAATTAAATTGATAAGATTCCCTCAAAAATACGGAAAGAAACTGTGCAAATATTAGCCATTTGGCGCTAATTTATATTTTTTCGAATTCTACTCATATGTCGAGTAGAAATTCCTAAAAAGGAAGCTAAATAATGTAGCGGAACTTCCTGAAGTAACTTAGGCTCATTTACAAGAAGTTTTTTATAACGTTCTTCAGGAGTTAAAATCAGTAAATCAATTCGATAATCATCAATTAAAAAAATTTGATGCTCAACTAAATTGTAATAAAATTGATGAAAAGCCTTGTTATGTTTCATTAAGTGTTTAAAATCATCTATAGTAATAATCCAAAGTTTGCAAGCACTAAGTGCTTTAATATTTTTAGGAGAAGAGGTTTGTTGTAAAAAGCTTTTTAACGATGAGGTAAAGCTATTTTTTAAAGCTAAATAGGTAGTTTTTTCTTCTCCAGAAACCGATACAGCATGTTGTAAAATGCCACTTTCCACAAAACAGAAATAGGAGCAAACTTCTCCTTTTTCAACAAAATATTCATTTTTTGATAAAGAAAATTCTTTAAAATGATCAATAACCTCAGGAATGAGATCGTTTAATATATTATCGTTTACGATTTCTTGAAGGTGTTGTGCTACTATTTTTTTTGAAGCGTCCATTTTACGGAATAAATTTTAGCTTAAAAGTATAAAAAAAGGATGCTTTTTACAGCATCCTTTGAAATAATTTATGTTGGTGAGTTATTCTAACTCAACTGTCCCCATATCGGTATTTTCTCCTAATACACTAGAAACTCCTTCAACTGTTTTAGCAGTTAATCCAGAAGCTTCATCAGGAGTAAAAGTTACATTGTATGTACCTGCAGGAACACCGTGTAACATAAATTTACCATCTTCGTTTGTTAACGTTGTAATTGTATCAGTTGCTGAAGCTGCTTCAACTTCTACTTGATACTCAAATGGGTTTACCATTCCAGAGATAGCTCCAGAAGCAGCTTCAGTAGTCACTCTAATAGTTGGTTTTAAACTATAACCACCGTTGCCTTGAACTACGATTGATTTATCAACCATAAAATCTAAGATAAACGTGTATTTTACACCACCTACTAAATCTTGGTGTACGTTTAGTTTTAATCCTGATTGTTGTGCGCTAGGTGTTGCTAATGGATGTGTTTCTCCATCTTTTACAAGCGTGTTGTTTTCACCTAATACCAAACGAATTTGATTGATTTTTCCTGAAGGGATTTCAGTATCCACTAACAAAGCATCAATTCCACCAGTTAACTCTAATAAGTTATACACTTTTGGCACTACGTTTCCAAGGCTTTGCCAACCGTTTTCTTCGTCTCCCGAGTTAATCATAACGTCCTGTACGTCGATGTTTACTTCATCATAATCTCCAGGAGCATCTACTAAGCGTACTGCTACTTTAGACGTTTGAGGGTCGTCACTAGAACAGCTAACAAAGGCGGTAAAAAAAGTTGCTAATGCAACTAGTAATAAAACATGTTTTTTCATAATTATTGGTTTTTGTAATACACAGTAATTATAACAAGATTTATACCAAAATATTGTTTTTCTTAATTAGTAAAGTTTTGAAACGGCTGATAACGAAAAAGATAAGGTTGTTATTGAGGTGTTTTATTATTATTTCTTCTATTACGGTTGTTTCGTTTTCTAGGAGTATGTTTTTTAGTATCTTCTGCTGAAGTTTTTTTTGCTTTTTTCTTTAAGTCAGAAGATGCTTTAAACGATTTTTTAGCTGGTTTATTTCTAGGTTGCTGCTTTGGTCGTTCAGTTTTAACTTCATCTTTTATGGTAGATAAATCAAACCCTTCTAACTGAGAAGCGACAATTTTTTGTCCTAATAACTTCTCAATACTTTTTAAGTATGCTTCCTCTTCTTGTGATACTAATGAAATCGCTTCTCCACTTGCGCCTGCTCTTCCTGTTCTACCAATTCGGTGTACATAATCTTCAGGAACATTAGGGAGTTCAAAATTAATAACGTGAGGTAATAATGGAATGTCTAATCCACGAGCAGCAATGTCGGTAGCCACCAATACTCTAATAGAATTGTCTTTAAAGCCTTTCAAAGCTTTGGTTCTTGCTCCTTGACTTTTGTTTCCGTGAATAGCTGCGGCAGAAATTCCTCGTTTAACTAGTTTTTCAGTCAACCTATTAGCTCCGTGTTTAGTTCGAGTAAAAATTAAGACTTGGCTCCAATTTCCTTTTGAAATTAATTGCCCGACTAATTCTGTTTTCTTGCTTTTCGGAACTTTGTATAACTTCTGATTTACTTTTTCAGCAGTTGTATTTTCAGGAGCTGCTTCAATCATTACAGGGTTGTGTAAAATACCTTGTGCTAATTTTTTTATTTCTTTTGAAAAAGTAGCTGAAAACAGTAAATTTTGACGGTTTTGAGGTAAAAAAGAAATGATTTTTTTAATATCTCGTAAAAAACCCATGTCAAGCATTCTATCAGCTTCATCTAAAACTAAAACATCTACACGTTTTAGTGATAGTTGATTTTGTTCG
Organism: Tenacibaculum sp. SDUM215027; assembly: GCF_050566205.1. Classification (NCBI taxonomy): domain Bacteria; kingdom Pseudomonadati; phylum Bacteroidota; class Flavobacteriia; order Flavobacteriales; family Flavobacteriaceae; genus Tenacibaculum; species Tenacibaculum sp. SDUM215027. The sequence goes on along the minus strand of NZ_JBNXUE010000001.1, from coordinate 502,496 downwards.
TGTAAATCAATTAATCTACCAGGAGTAGCTACTAAAACATCTACTCCGTTTTTAAGAGTAGCTATTTGAGAACTTGGTTTTACACCACCAAAAATAGCGGTAGATTTAATATTTAAATGTGTGCTGTATTCGCGTACATTATCATATACTTGAGCCGCCAATTCTCTTGTAGGAGTTAGCACTAATGCTTTGATTGGACGATATTTTGGATTCTTTTTTTCTGATATGTTTTGTAAAATAGGCAAGGTAAAACCTGCTGTTTTCCCTGTTCCGGTTTGTGCAGAGGCTAATACGTCTTTGCCTTCTAAAATAACAGGAATTGCTTTTTCTTGAATAGGAGAGGGTGTTTCGTACCCTTTTTCGGTTACAGCTTTCACTAAAGCTTTTGATAAACCTAACGATGTAAATGTCATATATAATTCTTCAGTAGTTTCTAAATAAAACAACTACTATGAGCCAACAAAGGTACTGCTATTTATTGGCATCGCTTATAAATAAAAAAGACGCCTTATTTAAGACGTCTTTTTTTGAGTTTTAATATGTGTTTAATTTTTAGCCATGGCGCTTTTAATAACACCAACAATAACCAGTAAAACAGCTCCACCAACACCACTACCTGCAATGTTGCCGATAATACCAGAAATATCAACATTTAACATTCCTAATAATTGAGCTCCTAGACCACCGCCTAAAATCCCTACAACAGAGTTCCAAAGGGTACCTAAAGAAAACTTTTTTAATAAAGCACCCGCAAGATTACCACCTACTGCTCCACTTAATAAGCTAATAAGAAATTCCATAATTTATAATTTTTGATTAGTTAATTGGAATTAAAGTAAGTGAAAAATTACGGATAAAACAAATAAAATCAGTTTGTTATATTTTTCCTAAATGAAATAAAGCGTCGCCCATATTAATAATAGGGAAGTTGTTTTTAGCAATTATATAACCGTCGTAAGGAGATTTTACTGAAAAATTTGTTTCTCCATAGGTATCCATAATATGTCCTAAAATTTGCCCTTTTTTTACTTTTTGACCATTATGTACAGTGGGAGTGAACAATCCTGCAACCTTAGCTCGAATCCATTTTCGTTGGTTAATGTGTATTGAAGTAGCATTTTTAGTTATTTTGATACTTTGATTTATCATTTTAAAGTGTTTTAAAATGCGAAGTGTTCCGTTGATACCTTGTTCAATAGCTTTTTCTTCGAGTCGTAATGATTCTCCTCCTTCATACACAATAACAGGAATGTTGTTTTTATAGCATTGATTTCTAAAAGATTTTGGAATAAGTTTAGAACCAAACATAAAAGGAGCATTAAAAATATTGGCTAGTTGAAGTCCTCTTTCATCTTCAGGAGTATATCGTATTTGCGGAAAGTTGTTTCGTTGTTCTCCTCCTGTATGGAAATCAATAGCAAAATCTACATTATTTGTAATTTCTTTCATTAAGTAATATGCCATTCTGCTTGCTAAAGAACCAGTTTTTGAGCCTGGAAAACTTCTATTTACATCTTTACCATGCATATCACGAGACATGTTTAAAAAACCAAAAATGTTCAATAATGGAACTACAATAACACAACCACGATGAATTTTGTACGATTTATCAATTAACATTCTACGCACCAATTCAACACTATTTACTTCGTCACCATGTAAACCACCTTGTAGTAGAATGGTTGGTCCTAATTGGTCACCATTAAAAATATACACAGGAATTTCTATTAGAGTTCCTGTAGGTAACCTGTCAATAGGAATTTTAATTAATTTAGATTCACCTAAACCAATTTTTTGTCCACGAATTTCTATGATTTCGTTTTTAAAGTTTTGTTCGAACATTTTTCTTCTAAAAATTTAATAATAGCCTTAGCAATATTATTCTTGGTGTAAGCTTCAATTCCTTGTAATCCAGGAGTCGAGTTAACTTCAATTAATAAGGATCCTCTTTTTGATCGTATCATATCAACGCCAGCAATTGGAAGTTCTAAATATTGAGCAGCTTTAATAGCTATTTCTTCCTCTTCAGGAGTTAACGTAATTTTATGTCCACTTCCTCCTTTATGAATGTTAGAACGAAAATCTTCCTCTAGCCCTTTACGTTTCATTGAAGATACTACTTTACCATTTACAACAAAAGCACGAATATCTTCACTATTACTTTCTTTAATAAACTCTTGTAGTAAAATACTTGTATCTGTTCCGTGCATGGTATCTATAATCGATATGGCAGATTTTTTACTTTCAGCCAAAATTACACCTGAGCCATGTGTTCCTTCTTGTAATTTAATAATTACAGGAGAACCACCTAATAAATTTATTTGCTCACCAATATTTTCAGTATCAACTGAAAAAACAGTTTGCGGAATAGGAAGTCCATTTCGACTCATTATTTGCAAGGTACGAGCTTTGTTTTGAGCATTAACAATACCTAAATAACTAGCAGAGCTGTAAGTTCCATTCATTTCAAATTCTTTTACAACCGTAGCTCCGTGTTTCATGGCTGAAACACCTATTCGAGGAATAATTACATCAGGAACATCAATAATATCTTCTCCTTGATAGATAATTGCAGGCTTATCATTTCCTAGTTTTATAGAGCATTTTAAATGGTTTATAATCTCAACGTTATGTCCACGACGACGAGCTTCTTTGTATATTCTTTGTGTTGAATAAATTTGGTCACTAACAGAAAGAATAAAAATAGTCATAGCCTAAAAATTTTGAGGTTAAACAAAGCTAATAATTTTTTGTTTGACAAAAGCTTCTGAATGAAGTCTCTCAATATTCTGTTAATTTTTTTGAAATAGTATTTGCTTACAGTATTTTCACTTCTTCTAAACCAAATTATAATGAGAATCTTAACCAAAGTTTTTATTGCTTTATTCCCGCTTGCACTAGTAGCACAACAACCTACTTCTGCAGAAAAAACACAAAAAGCTTTACAACAAAAGGAAGTTTTAACAACAAATTCGATAGTAAAAAACATACCGTTTAAAAATATTGGACCTACAGTGATGAGTGGGCGTGTGGTAGATATTGATGTAAATCCAGAAAATACTACAGAGTTTTATGTAGGATATGCTTCAGGAGGAGTATGGCATACCAATAATAACGGAACAACTTTTACTCCAATCTTAGATAGTTCTCCTACACAAAACGTAGGCGATATTGCTGTAGATTGGAAGAGTGGTACAATTTGGGTAGGAACAGGAGAAAACAATTCTTCTCGTTCGTCATATGCTGGAATTGGAATTTTAAGATCTACCGATAAAGGTAAAACTTGGACAAACGTAGGATTACTAGATTCACATCACATAGGTCGTATTTTAATCAATCCAAACAATCCTGATGAGGTAATCGTTGGATCTATTGGTCATTTATATTCATCAAATAAAGAAAGAGGAGTTTTTAAAACTACTGATGGAGGAAAAACATGGATAAAAACGTTGTTTATTGATGAAAATACAGGGATTATCGATATCCAACCTGTACCAAACAACTTCAATACTTTATACGCTGCTGCATGGGAACGAGAGCGTAAAGCATGGAACTTTGATGGAGATGGGAAAAATTCAGCAATTTATAAATCGACTGATGCTGGAAATACTTGGACTAAAATTTCTGACAATAATGGTTTTCCAAATGGTAAAGGAGTTGGTAGAATAGGATTAGCCGTATATGACGAAAACACAGTATACGCTTTTCATGATAATCAATTTCGAAGAAAAAAAGACTCTACTAAAAGTGCAAAAGGATCTGGAGCTCTGACAAAAGAAGAACTTGCATCAGTTTCAACTGATGAGCTTTTAAATATGAAAGACAAAAAATTGAATTCATATATAAAAATGAATGGTCTTCAAGAAAAATACCGAGCAGAGAATGTAAAACAAATTATACGTTCTAGTCCAGGGGAAATGAAACCAAGTGATTTAGTTGGTTATTTAAAAGATGCGAATGCAGCATTATTTGATACTCCAGTAATAGGAGCGGAGGTTTTTAAAACTACTGATGGAGGAAAAACTTGGAAAAAAACACATGAGGGTCATTTAGATGATTTATACTATTCGTATGGATATTATTTTGGAGAAATTCGTGTTGATCCGCAAGACAAAAATGGAATCTATGTATTGGGAGTTCCAATTTTAAAGTCGAAAGATGGGGGAAAAACATTTACATCTATTAGTAAAGAAAATGTACATGCTGATCATCAAGCATTGTGGGTAAATCCTAAAAAACAAGGACATTTAATTGATGGGAATGATGGTGGTTTGAATATCTCTTATGATGACGGTGAAAGCTGGATTAAATTAAATCAGCCAGCAGTTGGTCAGTTTTACACGGTATATGCCGATAATCAGGAAAATTATAAGGTGTATGGAGGTATGCAAGATAATGGCGTTTGGGCAGGAAACCACAATGCCAAAATTGATAAAAGATGGCATCAAACAGGAAAGAACCCTTATGAAAGTTTGATGGGTGGTGACGGAATGCAAGTTGCGGTTGATGACAGAAATCCAAATATTGTATATACAGGATATCAATTTGGAAACTATTATCGAATAGATAGAGCTACAGGAAAACAGACCTACATTCAGCCAAAACCCAAAGAAGACAAACCAGCTTACCGATTTAATTGGCAAACTCCTATTCAGTTATCAAAACACAATCAAGATATTTTATATTTAGGAGGAAATAAGTTACACCGTTCATTAAACAAAGGTAATAACTGGGAAGAAATCTCAGGAGATTTAACCAAAGGAGAAAAGGAAGGAAATGTGGCTTACGGAACCTTAACTACTATTTCTGAAAGTCCGTTTCAATTTGGGTTAATCTACGTAGGTTCTGATGATGGATTGGTGCAGGTAACTAAAAACGGAGGAGGAAGTTGGGAAAAAATTTCAAATACTTTTCCACAAAATTTATGGGTAAGTCGTGTAATAGCTTCAAAATATAAGAAAGAACAAGTGTATGTTACGTTAAACGGGTATCGTTTTGATGATTTTACTTCGTATGTATACATGTCTGATGATTATGGGAAAACATGGAAAAACATTAGTAGTAACATTCCGACTTCTGCGGTAAATGTGATTAAGGAAGATCCAGAAAAAGAAAATATCCTATATCTTGGAACTGATAATGGATTGTACGTTTCTTTCAATCAAGGTGAAACATGGGAAGCTTTTAGTAACGGATTACCAAATGTTGCAGTACACGATTTAGTAATTCAACCTAAAGCAAAACATTTATTAATAGGAACACATGGGCGTAGTTTATACAAAGCAAATATTACTTCTTTACAAGAGTTTGATAATAAAGAGGCTGTTTTCAGCATTAAGGATATTAAGAAAAGAAAATCTTGGGGGAGTTCTTGGAGCAAATGGTTAGAACCTAATACACCAAAAATTACCATTCCGTTTTATGTTAATGCGAATAAAGAAGTTGAGTTAAAAATGTATTCAGGTAAAGTTTTGGTAAACACTATAAAAACTAACGCGACAAAAGGATTTAATGAAGTAGTATATGATGTTTCTTTTTCTGAAAAAGGAAGAAAAAAGTATTTAAAGAAACATAAAGATGCTGAGATAAAAAAAGCAAAGAATGACAAATACTATTTACCTAAAGGGAAATATAAAGTAACGATGGGTGAGTTGAATCAAACATTTGAAATAAAGTAGTTTGTAACATTTTTTAGTTTCTTTACGAATTAATAAATACGTCGTTTCTGACGAAGTGAGAAATCTTATTACTTAAAAAAGTGAATAACCGTGTTAAGGTCTTTTGCGCTTTTCGAAAAACAATAAGTTTAAATAAGCAAACATTCCTATTTTTGCGGTATGGGAATAATACGTGTAAACGACATTCGTGTTTTTACAAATCACGGATGCTTAGAGGAAGAAGCAAGAATAGGTTCGGAATATAGAGTTGATATCGAAGTAAAAGCCGATTTACAAAAATCATCACAAACTGATGAACTGGTTGATACGGTAGATTATGTGCATTTGAATCAAATTGTAAAAGAAGAGATGGCAATTCGTTCTAAATTACTAGAGCATGTTGCTCAACGAATTTTAGATAGAATTTTTAAAGAAATACAACTGGTTGATGAAGCGGAAGTTAGCGTAGCAAAAATTAACCCACCCATTGGAGGAAATGTTGCTGAGGTAGCAATTGTTTTATCAGAAGTGCGTAAAAAGTAAAAAAAGCTTGCAAAAAAAGATAAAAGCTGTAAATTTGCAGTCCTTATCAATATAAGGTGTCGTGGCCGAGTGGCTAGGCAGTGGTCTGCAACACCATCTACAGCGGTTCGAATCCGCTCGACACCTCAAAAAGCTCATCAAATTTGATGAGCTTTTTTGTTTTCCTTAACAAATTAATTCGCTAAAATTCTGCATCTTTGTAGCTATGCGAATTTATCCGATAGAAACAGGAAACTTTAAATTAGACGGAGGAGCTATGTTTGGCGTGGTTCCGAAAACGATTTGGCAAAAGACAAATCCTGCCGATGAAAAAAACATGATCTCAATGGGCATGCGCTGTATGCTAATTGAAGATGGTGATCGTTTAACACTGATTGATACAGGTATTGGTAATAAGCAATCCGATAAATTTTTTGGATACTACTATCTATATGGAGACTTTTCATTAGATACTTCTTTAGCAAAATATGGTTTTCATAGAGATGATATTACCGATGTGTTTTTAACACACCTACATTTTGACCATTGTGGAGGAGCAATCCAATGGAATAAAGACAGGACTGGGTACGAACCAGCTTTTAAAAATGCACGTTTTTGGAGTAATCAACGTCATTGGGATTGGGCAGTACACCCAAATGCAAGAGAAAAAGCGTCTTTTTTAAAAGAAAATATCTTGCCAATTGAAGAAAGCGGACAATTAAACTTTTTGCATCTAAATGCAAAGGATTATGTTGGGTTTGATGTGCTGTTCAAAGATGGACATACCGAAAAACAAATGCTGCCGAAAATAGAATACCAAGGGAAAACATTGGTGTTTATGGCAGATTTATTGCCTACCGTAGGTCACATTCCGTTACCCTATGTTATGGGATATGATACAAGACCACTACTTACTTTAAAAGAAAAAGAAGCTTTTTTAAACGAAGCGGCTGATAAAGAATTTTACCTTTTTTTAGAGCATGATGCTTATAATGAGGTAATAACAGTAAAGCATACTGAAAAAGGAGTTCGTTTAAACGAGACATTTAAATTTACAGATATTTTTAATTAAGAATAGAGATTATGAGAGTTTTAAAGCCCGTATTTTACTCGGCAATTGCAGTGGCTACCTTAGCTAGTTGTAAAACAGTAAGCAATATCCCTGTGCCAGCAGGAAGTAATACCGTAGTAAACATTCCAGCAAAAAAAGCTGAATTAACCGATTACGAACAAGAAAATTGGCAACATTTAGATTTAGCGACTGATACTATTCCAGGTATGAGCGTAAATAAAGCGTATGATTTCTTAAAAGGAAAAAAGAATGTAAAAGTTGTGGTAGGTGTAGTTGACTCTGGTACCGATTTAAAACATGAAGATTTAGTTGATGTTGCTTGGGTTAATACTAAAGAAGTAGCAGGAGACGGAATTGATAATGATAAAAATGGTTATGTTGATGATATCAATGGATGGAACTTCTTAGGAGATTCATACAAAGAACATTTAGAATACGAGCGTATTTTAATGAAGCCAGAAGTAGCAGATGCTGAAACTTTAGCAGAAGTAAAAGCTTTTCAGGCTGAAAAAGTAGAAGAGGCTAAAAAAACAGTTAGTCGTTATGAGAACTTAAAAACAGGAGCTGTTGAGTCTGATAAAGAATTTGCTAAATACTTTGGAAAGTCAACATATACTAAAGAAGAAGTAGAAGCTATCAATACAAACGACCCAATGTTAATCAAAGCAAAAGGGTTTTCAGCTAAAATGTTTGGATATTTTGATACGCTTGAAGAGGCAAAAGAGTATTTTGAGGATGGAATAAAGAAAGCTCAAAAAACAATTAGCGGAGACAATTTAAAAACTGATTACCGTACAGTTGTTGGTGATAATGCGTATGACATTAACGATAAACCAGGGTATGGAAATGGTAATACAGGTCATTCAGAAAAAGATGAAGCGCACGGTTCTCACGTATCAGGTATCATTGGAGCAACAAGAAATAACGAAAAAGGGATGAATGGGGTTGCTAATGTGAAAATCATGGCAGTACGTTCGGTATCTGAAGGAGATGAGTATGATAAAGATGTTGCTTTAGGTATTCGTTATGCAGTTGATAATGGAGCAAAAGTAATCAACACAAGTTTTGGTAAAGGATTTTCACCAAACAAAGAGTGGGTTTATGAGGCTATTAAATATGCAGCATCTAAAGATGTATTAATCGTAAACGCAGCAGGTAATGATGGTAAAAATATTGACGTAGAGAAAACATTTCCTAACGATGCACCAGATTTAGTAAATGAAATTGCAGACAATGTGTTAACAATTGGAGCAATGAGCGCAAAGTATACTGAAGAATTGCCAGCAACTTTTTCTAATTATGGTAAAAAGAATGTAGATGTATTTGCTCCAGGAGTACAAGTATATTCAACAACTCCAGATAATGAATACAAAAAATTCAACGGTACTTCTATGGCATCTCCAGCAGCAGCAGGAGTTGCAGCATTAGTACGTTCTTATTATCCAGAATTAACAGCAAGTCAAGTAAAACATATTTTAATGAACTCTGGAACTAAAATAGATTTAGAGGTTGTTAAACCAGGAACAGGAGCTAGATATGGTACTGCACCAGTAAAAGTTCCTTTCTCTGAGTTATCGGTATCAGGGCGTGTTGTAAACGCATACAATGCGGTTAGAATGGCTGATAGAATGGTAAACGGAAGAAAATAACATCATTATAAACAAGCTAAAAAAAGAGCATTATTTTTTGATGCTCTTTTTTTGTTATAAGAAAACACAATGCAATTAGAATTCAATAAGAAAACACAAGAATTAACAATTAAAGATGAAGTACCAATGCATTCATGGTTAATTATCTCTTTGATGTTAGTTAATGGAATTAATATGGGGGTTCAGTTGTATTTAATGAGTTACCAAAATAATGAAACTCTTTTTGTTTTTATGCTCTTACTTGCGGTAGCTTCTGTAATAGTAATATTTTATTATGTAGTAAAAAGATCATGGAAGTCTAAATACTTGCTTGATAAAATAGAAGGAATAGAAACAAGGAAAGTTTATGGAAAAGAACGAATTTTTCTAAAGTTACGTAACGGGAAAAGGCGTAGTTTTCCAGTATTAAAAAATGAAAAAGAACTAGATGACTTTAAGAAAACACTAATCTCAATGGGAATTAAACCAGTTTAATATGAAGAAAATAATCTTAAGCCTTTTACTGTTGCCGGTTATTTCTTGTGCTACCGTAAATAGTACAAAAAATAAAACCGTAACAAAAACAAAAGTACACAAGCAATCAAACCAAGCGTATTGGCAACAACATGTTGATTATACCATGGATATTGATATGGATGTTAAAACATATCAATACAAAGGAACGCAGAAATTGGTGTACACAAACAATTCTCCTGATGCATTAAACAAAGTATTCTATCACCTATACTTCAATGCATTTCAACCAAACTCTCAAATGGATGTTCGTTCAAGAAACATCAAAGACCCAGACAGAAGAGTAGGAGATCGTATTAGTAAGCTATCACCATCAGAAATAGGATACATTAAAGTTAACTCATTAAAACAAGATGGATCGATAGTAAAACACGAAACTGTTGGAACGATTTTAGAAGTAACATTGAATAAATCAATTCAACCTGGAGAAAGTGTAACGTTTGATATGGTTTTTGATGCTCAAGTACCAAAACAAATCCGTCGTTCTGGGCGTAATAGTGCTGAGGGAGTTGCCTTATCTATGACGCAATGGTACCCAAAAATGGCTGAATACGATTTTGAAGGTTGGCATACACCCCCATACTTAGGGAGAGAATTTCACGGAGTTTGGGGTAATTTTGATGTAACACTTCATATTGATAAAAACTATGTAGTTGGAGGGACAGGATATGTGCAAAACCCGCAAGAAGTAGGTCACGGATATGAAGATAAAACAAAGGCAATGAATCTTCCTTCAGGAGACAAGTTAACTTGGAAGTTTACAGCACCAAATGTACACGATTTTACTTGGGGGGCAGATCCAGAGTTTATCCACGACACCTATAAAATGGATAATGGAGTAGATTTACACTTCTTATACAAAGAAACATTAGATGCTGAATATTTAGAAAATTGGAAAAAATTACAACCTAAGACAGCAGAGTTAATGGATTATTTTGGTTCACATATTGGTCAATACCCATACAAGCAATACTCGGTTATCCAAGGAGGAGATGGAGGTATGGAGTATGCAATGTGTACTTTAATTACAGGTCAACGTAAATGGGGAAGCTTATTCGGTGTTACAGCACACGAGTTAGCACATACTTGGTTCCAATTCTTGTTAGCAACCAACGAAAGCAAGCATCCTTGGATGGATGAAGGGTTTACAACCTATATTTCAAACAAAGCAGAAAATGAAATTTTAGGAGAAGGAAAAGAAAATCCACATGCAGGTTCTTATAGAGGGTATAATTACGTAGTAGGCAACAATATTGAAGAACCTTTAACAACGCATGCTGATAGATATCATACTAACACAGCATATGGAGTAGCTAGTTATTCAAAAGGAAATATTTTCTTATCTCAGTTAGAATATGTTATTGGAAAAGAAAATGTAGCTAAAACTTTAAAGAAATATTTTGAAAATTTTTCTTTTAAGCATCCAACACCAAATGATATAAAACGTACTGCTGAAAAAGTTTCAGGACTTCAGTTAGATTGGTATTTGAATGAATGGACGCAAACAACACATACTATTGATTACGGAATTAAATCAGTAAATGGAAAAGAAATTACCTTAGAACGTATTGGTCAAATGCCAATGCCAATTGATGTTGAGGTAACTTATACTGACGGTTCAAAAGAATCATTCAACATTCCGTTACGTATGATGCGTGGAGAAAAACCAACAAACGCAACAGTTATTACCGACTGGACTTTCGCACATCCAACTTATACTTTTACAGCTAAAAAAGATGTAAAATCAGTTGAGATAGATTCGTCCAAATTAATGGCAGATGTAAATCAAGCAAACAATTCGTACGGTAAGTAAAATTTAGCGATAAAAAATACTAAAAACGGAAAATCTATATAGGTTTTCCGTTTTTTTATTGCTAAAACTTAATCCATAATTTTCTTTGTGTAATTATCTCATAGATTCTATGTAATTTTGTCGCTTAAACCTTTTAGGTAGCTCTTAATTGATTATGTTTTAAGAAAGCTAGATTAAGGGCTGAAAAAATAGAACACCGTACATAATTTATAAAGATGTCAGAAGAAAAGAAATCATTGAATTTTTTAGAGCAAATTGTTGAAGAAGATTTGGCAAATGGAATGCCAAAAGAAAATTTGCGTTTTCGTTTTCCACCAGAACCAAACGGATACCTACATATAGGTCATACAAAAGCTATTGGTATTAGTTTTGGTTTAGGAGAAAAATACAGTGCTCCAGTAAACCTTCGTTTTGATGATACAAATCCAGCAAAAGAAGAACAAGAATACGTAGATGCTATTAAGCGTGATGTATCTTGGTTAGGATATCAATGGGAAAATGAATGTTATTCTTCTGATTATTTCCAGCAATTATACGATTGGGCAGTTCAATTGATTAAAGATGGGAAAGCATATGTAGATAACCAATCTTCTGAAGCTATGGCTGAGCAAAAAGGAACGCCAACGCAACCAGGAGTCGCAGGTCCGAATAGAGACAGAAGTGCTGAAGAAAATTTAGATTTATTCACACGTATGAAAAATGGTGAGTTTGAAGAAGGATCTCATGTGTTACGTGCTAAAATAGATATGGCTTCACCAAATATGTTAATGCGTGACCCTATTATGTATCGTATTTTAAAGAAGGAACATCACCGTACGGGAAGCGATTGGGTAATTTACCCAATGTACGATTGGACTCATGGTGAAAGTGACTACATAGAACAAATCTCTCACTCATTATGTTCATTAGAGTTTAAACCTCATCGTGAGCTATACAATTGGTTTAGAGATAATGTGTATAATTATAGCCAATCAGAATATCCATTACCACCAAAACAACGAGAATTCTCACGCTTAAACTTAAGCTATACAGTAATGAGTAAACGTAAGTTGATGAAGTTGGTTGAAGAAGGAATTGTTTCTGGATGGGATGATCCGCGTATGCCAACTATTTCAGGGTTACGTCGTCGTGGTTATACACCAGCTTCTATTCGTAGTTTTGTGAATACTGTAGGGGTTTCTAAACGTGAAAATGTGATTGATGTAGCGTTGTTAGAGTTTAAAATTCGTGAAGATTTAAACAAAACAGCGAATCGAGTGATGGGAGTTTTAGATCCAGTAAAAGTGGTAATTGATAATTATCCAGAAGATCAAGAAGAGATTTTAATTGCTGAAAACAATCCAGAGGATGAAAATGCTGGAACGAGAGAAGTGCCTTTTTCAAGAGAAATTTATATAGAACGTGAAGATTTTAGAGAAGAAGCAAACAAAAAGTTCTTCCGTTTAAAATTAGGAAAAGAAGTCCGTTTAAAGAATGCGTATTTTATTACTGCTAATAGCGTGGAAAAAGACGAAAACGGAAATATTACAGTAATCCACTGTACGTACGACCCATTAACAAAATCAGGAAGTGGAACCGAAGAAAGTAAGCGTAAAGTAAAAGGAACCCTACACTGGGTGTCGGTAAAACACGCGGTAAAAGCTGAGGTAAGAGCGTATGACAGGTTGTTTTCAGATGAAGCACCAGATAGTCACAAAGACAAAGACTTTATGGAGTTTTTAAATCCAAATTCGTTAGAAAAAATCACGGCTTATGTTGAGCCAAGTTTACAAACAGCAAAAATTGGAGACCGTTTTCAGTTCCAACGTTTAGGGTATTTTAATGTTGATGACGATTCAACACCTGAAAATTTGGTGTTCAATAAAACAGTTGGATTACGAGATAACTGGGCAAAAAAAAATAATTAGTACCAAAAGACATAAAACAAATAAAAAACGCTGCTTTTAACTTAAAAGCAGCGTTTTTTTTAACAAAAAAATCAATTTTCACTTTTCATTAGAATATGTATCTTTACAGATTAAGGATAGTTGTTATAAAGTAAATTTTATACAACTGAAAATCAAATAATAAAAATGTTTTTTGATACTGTAAATATCACAGGTTTAAAAAATATTTCAAAAAAATATACTATCTTATGAGTTGTAGCAGTTGCTCAACTAACAAAAGCGGTGTGCCAAATGGCTGTAAGAGTAACGGAAATTGTGCTTCAGGTACATGTGGAAGTGGAAATAAGCTCGCTGTTTTTGATTGGTTATCGAACATGACTTTACCTACGGGTGAAGCCCCATTTAATATTTTTGAAGTCCGTTTTAAAAATGGAAGGAAACACTTTTATAAAAATCCAGAAAACCTAACCCTTTCAATGGGAGATGTGGTTGCGGTTGAAGGATCTTCAGGACACGATGTTGGTATTGTTTCTTTAGCAGGAGAACTTGTAAGAGTTCAAATGAAAAAAAGAAAAATTACTGCAGATAGTGATGAGGTAAAGAAAATTTACAGAAAAGCATCTCAAAAGGACATTGATGTTTGGCAGACTGCTCGTGATCGCGAGCAAGAAACCCAACGAAAGGGAAGGGAAATTATTAGTCGTTTAGGCTTAAAGATGAAACTTTCTGATGTTGAGTATCAGGGAGATGGAACAAAAGCTACTTTTTATTATACAGCAGATGAACGCGTAGACTTTCGTCAGTTAATTCGTGATTTGGCTAGTGCTTTTTCTATTCGTGTAGAAATGCGTCAGGTTGGTATGCGTCAAGAAGCAGCCCGTTTAGGGGGAATAGGTTCTTGTGGTAGAGAACTATGTTGCTCTACTTGGTTAACCGATTTTAGAAAAGTAAATACCGCAGCAGCTCGTTATCAACAGCTATCATTAAATCCGCTAAAGTTAGCAGGACAATGTGGTAAGTTAAAATGCTGCTTGAATTATGAATTAGATACGTATTTAGATGCGTTACAAAGTTTTCCTAAACAAGACAAAGTACTAAAAACAGAAAAAGGAGATGCTGTTTTCGTTAAAATGGACATCTTTAAAAAATTACTTTGGTATACTTACAAGGAAGAAAGTTTTAAATGGTATAAACTATCGTTAGATCAGGTTCAAGAGATTATAGAATTAAATAAAAATAATGAACTTGCTTTACCGTTAGAAGAGTACGAATTAGAAATAACTGAAGAGGTTTCTGTCGACTTTGAAAATGTTGTTGGTCAAGACAGTTTAACACGTTTTGATATCCCTAAAAAAGGGCGTAAAAATAATAGACGTAAAAAAAGAACCCCAACAAATAAGAAAGAAGCAGAGAAACAACCTTCTACACCTACAAGCAAAAAGCCAAAGAAAAAGCCACAAGTAAAACCAGCAAAGACTGAAGGAGGTCAGAAAACAGAAAAGAAGAGAGTTGATAATAGGAAACCAAAACCTAAAAACAACCCAAGAAGCAGAAAACCTAAACCAGAAGGTAATACAGCTGAAAAACCACAAGCTCAAAATAAAAAGCCAAAAAACCAAAGAAGAAAAAACAACAATCAACGTAAAAAAAACAATAACGACAATAAAAACAACACCAATAATGAGAAGTAAAATTGGCATCTTTTTTTTAGTAGCTACGCTATTTGCTTCATGTGATTCAAATAGTGAGTTTGACAACTATCTGGCGCTTCCAAAAAGTTCATGGAATAAAAAAAATGCAATACAATTTACATTTCCAATTAACGACTCTATTGGTAAGAAAAACCTTTTTATAAATCTTAGAAATAATAAAGATTATGCATACAGTAATCTTTTTTTAATTACACAAATGGATTTTCCTGATGGGCAAATAATCATAGATACATTGGAGTATGATATGGCAGATGTTAGAGGAAAGTTTTTAGGACAAGGTTTTACTGATATTAAAGAAAACAAACTTTTTTATAAAGAAAACATAACGTTTCCCCGCAAAGGAGAGTATACTTTTAAAGTTCGACAAGCCATGCGAAAAAATGGAGAAATTGAAGGTGTTGAAGAACTAAAAGGGATAACTCATGTAGGGTTTAGAATTGAAAAAATAAAGTAATGACAGAGAAAAAAACAACAAATTTTAGTAAGTACATTAAATGGTTTTGGGGTATCATTTTAGGAGGTTTCCTGTTTGTTTGCCTACTTTTTTTACTAGCTTCTTGGGGAGTGTTTGGAGCATTGCCAACTTTTGAGGAGTTAGAAAATCCAGAGAATAACTTAGCAACCGAAATTATTTCTTCAGATGGTAAAACCTTAGGGAAATATGCTGTTGAAAATAGAACACCTATAAAATATAAAGATATTCCTGAGAACATGGTGAAAGCCTTGGTTTCAACAGAAGACGAACGTTTTTATGAGCATTCTGGAATTGATTTTAGAGGAACGGCAAGAGCTATTTTAAAACCAGGAAGTGGAGGAGCGAGTACGATAACTCAACAGCTAGCAAAAATGTTGTTTACTAAAAAAGCTTCTCGAAATATTTTTAAAAGAGTACTTCAAAAGGTAAAAGAGTGGGTAGTGGCCGTAAAACTAGAAGGTCAATATACTAAAGAAGAAATCATAACCATGTATTTAAATAAATATGATTTCTTAAATCAAGCAGTAGGAGTTCGTTCAGCAGCTCGAATTTATTTCGGAAAAGAACCAAAAGAACTAGATGTAGAGGAATCAGCAATGCTGGTAGGAATGCTTAAAAACTCTTCTCTTTTTAATCCATTAAGAAGAAAAGAGATGGTAAAACAACGTAGAAATGTTGTTTTAAAGCAAATGAATAGAAATGATTTTATTACTGAACAGGTAAAAGATTCCTTACAAAAACTAGGTTTAGGGCTTAATATTAATAGAGAAGGTCATAGTGATGGTTTAGCAACATACTTTAGAGAGCACTTAAGAAGTATTTTGAAAGAATGGGTAAAAGAACACCCAAAGCCAAATGGAGAAGAGTATAATATTTATAGAGACGGATTAAAAATTTATACAACGATAGATTCTCGTATGCAAAAATATGCAGAAGAAGCAGTATATGAACATATGGCGAACCTTCAATCATATTTTAACAAAGAACAAAAAAGAAATAAAAAAGCTCCTTTTTACGATATAAGCAAAAAGGATATAGAGAAGATTATAAGAAGAGCGAAGCAAAATTCAGATCGTTACAAACGAATGAAAGCTGAAGGTAAGTCAGAAAAAGAAATAGACAAGTCTTTTAATACAGCTACTGATATGCGTATTTTCACATGGAAAGGTGAACGCGATACAGTAATGACACCTTATGACTCAATACGACATTATAAGTACTTCTTACGTTCAGGGTTACTATCTATTGAACCACAGACAGGTCACATTAAAGCTTGGGTAGGAGGAATAAATCATAGGTATTTTAAATATGATGCAGTTGAGCAGCAAAAACGTCAAGTAGGTTCTACATTTAAACCTTTTGTGTATGCTACTGCAATTAATCAATTAAAAATGTCTCCTTGTGATAAATTGCCAAACACACCATACACTATTCCTAAGGAAAAATATGGAATGCCAGAAGATTGGACACCTAAAAATGCAGGAGGTAAATATGGAGGAGAACTCACGTTAAAAGAAGCCTTAGCAAAATCAATAAATGTAATTACAGCACAATTAATTGATAAAGTCTCACCTATAAATGTAGTTAGGCTTGCTGAATCTTCAGGAATAACGTCTAAATTAGAGGCAAACCCGTCTATTGCATTAGGAGCAATTGATTTATCGTTATTAGAAATGGTAAGCGCTTATTCAACATTTGCTAATAAAGGGTTACGTGTAAGTCCTTTAATGATTACCCGAATAGAAGATAAAAATGGAACTGTTTTAGAGGAATTTGTACCAGAAACTAAAGAGGTATTAAGTGAAGAGTCTGCTTATGTAATTTTAGATTTAATGCAAGGAGTAACAAGGTTAGGTTCAGGAGTTCGTTTACGATCAACGTGGACATCAGGAGGAGATGCAGTAACAGGTTTCCCTTATAAATTTACTAATGCTATTGCAGGTAAAACAGGTACAACGCAAAACCAATCAGATGGTTGGTTTATGGGAATCGTTCCTAATTTAGCAACAGGAGTTTGGACAGGAGGAGAGGATAGAGCTACACACTTTGCAGGGTTAAAGTATGGACAAGGAGCAACAATGTCGCTACCTACATGGGCTATATTTATGAGGAAGTGTTATGAAGATAAGACATTAGAGATAAGTAAAGGGAATTTTGAGAAGCCTAAAAATATAAGTATAAATTTAGATTGCTCTAAAACAGAGGAACCGAAAGAAGGAGAGGAAAAAGAGACAACCCCAGACGATACAGATTTTTAGTATAATTGTAGCGTATTTAAAACCTCACTTAGTGAGTAAAGCTTAAAAACAACAACTATAATGATAAATAAAAAAGTAAATAACGTACAAGAAGCACTACAAGGTGTACAAGACGGAATGACCTTTATGTTAGGAGGGTTTGGTTTATGTGGAATACCTGAAAATGCTATTGCTGAGTTAGTAAAAATAGGAGTAAAAGATGTTACTTGTATTTCCAATAACGCAGGAGTTGATGATTTTGGTTTAGGGTTGTTATTGCAAAATCGTCAAATAAAAAAAATGATTTCTTCTTATGTTGGAGAAAATGATGAATTTGAACGTCAAATGTTGTCTGGAGAATTAGAAGTAGAATTAACACCACAAGGAACTTTAGCAGAAAAATGTCGGGCAGCTCAAGCGGGTTTCCCCGCTTTTTACACACCAGCAGGTTATGGTACAGAAGTAGCAGAAGGAAAAGAAACTCGTGAGTTTGACGGAAAAATGTATGTTTTAGAACCAGCATTTAAAGCAGACTTTGCCTTTGTAAAAGCATGGAAAGGTGATGCAGCTGGGAATTTAATATTCAAAGGAACTTCAAGGAATTTTAATCCAAATATGTGTGGGGCAGCTACAATAACAGTTGCTGAAGTTGAAGAATTAGTTCCAGTAGGAGAATTAGATCCAAATCAAATTCATATTCCAGGAATTTTTGTACAACGCATTTTCCAAGGAGAAAAGTATGAGAAGAGAATTGAACAACGAACTGTAAGACAAAGAAGCTAGTTATGTTAGATAAAAACGGAATAGCGAAAAGAATCGCAAAAGAAGTAAAAAACGGATATTATGTAAATCTTGGTATCGGAATTCCAACATTAGTAGCCAATTTTGTTCGTGATGATATTGAGGTTGAGTTTCAATCAGAAAATGGAGTATTAGGTATGGGGCCTTTTCCTTTTGAAGGAGAAGAAGATGCTGATGTTATCAATGCAGGAAAACAAACCATAACAACTATGGCAGGAGCTAGTTTTTTTGATTCTGCAACCAGTTTTTCAATGATTCGAGGTAAACACGTTCACCTAACTATTTTAGGAGCTATGGAGGTTGCCGAAAATGGAGATATTGCCAACTGGAAGATACCAGGAAAAATGGTAAAAGGTATGGGTGGAGCTATGGATTTAGTAGCTTCTGCCGATAATATTATTGTAGCAATGATGCACACCAATAAAAGAGGAGAATCTAAGCTACTTAAAAAATGTTCATTGCCATTAACAGGGGTAGGTTGTGTAACAAAGATTGTAACAAACTTAGCCGTATTAGAAATTAAAGACAATAAGTTTTACTTATTAGAAAGAGCACCAGGGGTTACTGTTGAAGAGATTCAGGAAGCCACTGAAGGAACTCTGATAATTAATGGTGAAGTTCCAGAAATGGATATTTAACAAAATTATAAGGTTAAATAAAGACGTAAAGCACTATGCTTTACGTTTTTGTATTTTAAATATATAGATGAAAATAATCTCATACAACGTAAACGGAATTAGAGCGGCATTAAAAAAAGGATTTATCGATTGGTTACAAGCGGCAAATCCTGATGTAATATGTATTCAAGAAACCAAAGCACACAAAGAGCAGTTAGATGTAACTGAGTTTGAAAAGGCTGGGTATCCATATCATTATTGGTTTTCAGCAGAAAAAAAAGGATATTCATCCGTAGCAATTTTCTGTAAAGAAGAACCAAAACATATAGAGTACGGAACAGGAATAGAATCGATGGATTTTGAAGGAAGAAATCTTCGTGTAGATTTTGATGAGGTTTCTGTAATGAGTATGTATTTACCCTCAGGAACAAACAGTGCTCGATTAGACTATAAATTCAATTACATGGATGAAATCTTAGCGTATGCTACAGAGTTAAGAAAAGAAATTCCTAACTTAGTTATTTGCGGAGATTATAATATCTGTCATGAAGCAATAGATATTCATAACCCTAAAATGAAAGGGGTATCTGGTTTTTTACCAGAAGAACGTGAGTGGTTAGGAAAATTTATAAATAGTGGATTTATAGACAGTTTCCGTCACTTACATCCAGAAAAACAAGAATACTCTTGGTGGAGCTACAGAGCAAATGCAAGAGCAAATAATAAAGGTTGGCGTATTGATTACAACATGGTAACTGAAACTTTAAAAGATAAAATCTCAAGAGCGTATATTTTACCAGAAGCAAAGCATTCAGATCATTGCCCAATTGCAGTTGAATTAGATTTATAAAACCAAGATGAAAAAATTACTAACACTACTCCTTTTTACAACTTCAATTTTCGCACAACAACCTATTGATAGCCTTCTTGTAGCTAAAGACAGTGTTGATGTTGTGGTAAATGATTCTATAAATTCAGCGCAAAACCAAGAGCTATTTTCTACGGAAGATTTAAAGATGATTGATAGCTTACTAGTTGAAGAAAAATTTAATTCATCATTGTTTGATAGCATTCAATATGTAATTAATGATAAAGATATCTTAGGTAACACAACAACAATTCTTACAACCGATTTATTAAAGAAAAGGTTACAAGACTTAAACGTAAGAACACCTTTTCATTTAGAGTACAACCCTGCGTTAGAAAAAGTAATTAATAGTTATTTAAAATATCGTAAAAAGTACTATCCTGCATTGATGGCTCGTGCTCAATATTATTTCCCAATGTTTGAGCAATACCTAGATCAATATGATATTCCGTTAGAGATGAAATATTTGGCTATTGTTGAGTCAGCGTTGAGACCAGACGCTCGTTCTTGGGTAGGAGCTACAGGTTTATGGCAATTTATGTATGGAACAGGAGTCCAGTTTGATTTAAAGGTGAACTCGTATGTAGATGAACGTCAAGACCCAGTAAAATCAACAAAAGCAGCTTGTCAATACTTAAGTCAACTATATAAAATTTTCGGTGATTGGGACTTAGCTTTAGCAGCATACAACTCAGGTCCAGGAAACGTATCAAAAGCAATAAGACGTTCTGGAGGCTATAAAAATTATTGGAATATTCGTCCGTTTTTACCTCGTGAAACGGCAGGATATGTACCGGCATTTTACGCAACGATGTATATTTTTGAATATGCAGAAAAGCATCATATTTATCCAGAAGCACCTAAGATTTTCAATTTTGAAACCGATACCGTTCGTGTAAAAAGAACGATTAGTTTTGATCAAATTTCAGAAAAAACAGGAATAGACTCAGATTTATTAGCGTTCTTAAATCCGTCGTATAAGCTAGATGTTATTCCGTATGTGAAAGAAAAAAACTATGCAGTTCGATTACCTCGAAGAGACTTAATGGATTTCTTAGAAAAGGAAAAAGAAATATATGCTTTAGCAAATGAAGATGATGCTAAAAGAGAAAAGCCATTACCAAAATACTTCGAAATGGATAAGCGCATTCGTTACAGGGTTCGAAGTGGAGATTATTTAGGTAAAATAGCTAATAAATTTGGAGTACGAGTAAGTGATATTAAACGTTGGAATGGTTTACGTACACATCACTTGAAAATAGGTCAAAGATTAAGTGTTTATCCTAAAAGAATGGCTGTTCCAAAAAAGGTTTCAAAGAAAAAATATAAAACACCAACAGGCAAGCATGAGGTGTATGTTGTTAAAGAAGGAGATTCATTATGGATCATTTCAAAAAAATATCCATCAGTTTCTGTTGATGAAATTAAAAAATGGAACAATATTTGGAGTGTTAAGAGTTTGAAACCAGGAATGAAACTTAAAATTTTTAAAAGCTAAAAATACAACTACTAAACACCACAAACTATGAATAAACTAATAGCATTATTTGCCCTAATTTGTATAACAGTTTCGTGTAAAAATAAAGGGAAAAGCGATTATATTTTACCAACTTCAAATGGAAACACCAATAAAATATTGGTAGTTATTAAAGGAAATGATTGGGAAGGTAAAATAGGAGATGAAATTCGTAGTGTTTTTGGAGAGCATCAAGTAGGATTACCACAACCAGAAACATTACTTTCAGTAGGTCAAATAGATCCTGTAGGGTTTAAAGGTTTTATGAGACATGCAAAAGCAGTTTTAATTGTTAGAGAAGGTGAAAAAGAAAAAATAACTGTAGAAAAAAATAAATATGCAGAACCTCAAATACTAGTTTATGCAACAGCCAAAGGTAAAGGAGCTTTGGTAGATTTAATTAGAAACAGAGGGAAAGAAATAATTAAGTTATTTAAAGATGAAGATATAAGATTTACACAAAGAATCTTTAAAAAAGAAAAACTTGATGAAAGTAAGTTTCAAACAGTTAAAAACTTAGGAATTACATTAACCATTCCTGAGAGATTTAGACTTGTTGAAGATACGGGAGATTTTTTATGGTTACGTCAACATCTAAAAAGTGGAATTGCAAGAGGTGATGGAAGTAACAATGTTTTAGTATACAGTTATCCGTTAGAAGACGAAAGTAAAGTAGCAGACAACATTACAAGAATGAGAGATACAATAGGTAAAAAATATATTCCTGGAACTAAAGAAGGGATGCATATGATTACCGAACAAGCATATACTCCATTTACTTTTGATGCAGAAATTGATGGTAAAAAAGCTTATGAAACTAGAGGTAAATGGGAAGTGAAAAATGATTTCATGGCAGGACCATTTATTAACTATACAATAATTGATAAAGAAAACAAACGTGTAATTGTTTTTGAAGGGTTTACATATGCTCCATCAGTAAATAAACGAGATTTTATCTTTGAATTAGAAGCGATAGCAAAGTCTTTAAAAATAAAATAAAAGATAACTCATAAGAAATAAGTAAAAGCATTAAACGTAAGTTTGATGCTTTTTTTGTTATATTTGATTGACAACCAAAACTTTATAGTCTTATGAAATTTAATTTTTTAATTACAGCAATTGCTGCATTAGTTCCTATGGTAATGGGATTTATTTGGTATGGACCTATGCTTTTTAAAAATGCATGGATGAAAGAGGTAGGTTTTACCGATGAATCTATGAAGGGTTCAAATATGGGGCTCATTTTTGGGCTAGCCTATGTATTTAGTTTTTTATTAGCTTTTATCTTACAAACATTAGTTATTCATCAATGGGGAGTTGAATCAACCTTAATGGGTGAGCCAGGTTTTGTAGAACAAACAGGTGGAGCTTATGCTTACTTCCAAGAATTTATGGCCAATTTTGGAGATCGATTTAGAACATTTAAACACGGAGCACTACACGGAACTATGATAGGTTTATTTATAGGTTTACCTATTTTAGCTACACAAGCATTATTTGAAAGAAAAAGTGTTAAGTATGTAGCTATTAATGCTGGTTATTGGATTATTACATTAGCCTTAATGGGAGGAGTAATTTGCCAATGGGCATAGTAATCTTTTTAAAATTATAAATTCAAAAGCATCAATTTTTAAATTGATGCTTTTTTTATGTAACAAAAGGTTGTAGAAAAAGACATATAAGATAATCAACTAAATACATAACCAAATGATTGCACATTTTTTTAAGTTAGAGTGGAAGCAATTTTTTCGCTCTTCTTATTTCGGAAAAAGTATTGCACTAAAAATTATCATGGGCTTTTTTGCATTGTATATGCTAGCTTCATTTTTAATGATAGGAATAGGAGGGTATTTTTTTATTAAAAAAGAATATCCAAATACAGACCCATTGTTGTTTGTAAATGGATTTCTTATTTTTTTACTAATAGCAGATTTAATTTTTCGCTATTTAATGCAAAAGCTACCAGTACTAAACATCAAGCCGTTTCTAAACTTACCTGTAAAAAAAGAAAAATTAGTTCATTTTGTATTAGGAAAATCAGCATTATCATTTTTCAATATAATGCCGCTGTTTTTTTACGTGCCTTTTTCAATAGTGTTAATAGGACAGGGATATAATACTATGGGAGTTCTAGGATGGTTGTCTTTAATGATTATGCTAGTATTAAGTGCTAACTATGTAAACTTTCTAATCAATAAAAATAATTATGCATTAGGAGGGATGATTGCTGTACTCGGAATATTATTTCTTGCAAATAAATATCAGTTATTTAACGTAAATGATGTGTTTGCGCCTATTTTTCAATCAGTATATAACTTTCCTGCTTTGTCAGTAATAGGAGTGGTCTTGTTAGTAGGACTATACTATGTAAATTTTAAATTATTAAGAGAAAAAGTATATTTAGATGATGCTATAAAAAGTAAAGAAGAAGTAGCAAAAGAATCAGACTTATCTTTTGTTGATAGATTGGGAGATGTAGCGCCATTTATTAAAAATGATATTCGTCAAATTTGGAGGAATAAACGAACTAAAACAGTGTTTTTTATGTCGTTTTTATTTCTTTTCTACGGAGCTATTTTCTTTGGACAAGAAATGTATAGAGAACAAATGCCTGCTTTTTTAGTCTTTGCTGCAGTTTTTGTTACAGGAGGGTTTACCCTAAACTATGGGCAGTTCATCCCTGCATGGGATAGTGAGTATTACAAAATGCTTATGAGTCAAAATATCCGTTATCGAAAGTTTTTAGAAAGTAAATGGTATTTAATGGTTGTAGTCTCAGGAGCATTATACCTGTTAAGTATTCCTTATGTTTATTTCTACGGATTAGATATTTTTTTAATGATAACTGCTGGGGCAATTTTTAATATAGGGTTTAATTCTCTCTTTTTGCTCTTTGCGGGCTCTTTTAATAGGAAGCGTATAGACTTAAATAAAAGTGGATTCTCAAACTATCAAGGTACTAGCGCAACACAATTTTTAATAATAATTCCAATAATGGGAATTCCTATGTTTCTTTT
Source organism: Tenacibaculum sp. SDUM215027 (assembly GCF_050566205.1). Lineage (NCBI taxonomy): Bacteria > Pseudomonadati > Bacteroidota > Flavobacteriia > Flavobacteriales > Flavobacteriaceae > Tenacibaculum > Tenacibaculum sp. SDUM215027. The sequence continues at coordinate 478,141 of NZ_JBNXUE010000001.1, read as the reverse complement.
CTGGGTTTTCAACAAGTTTGTTAGCTTTAATGCAGGGATTTTAGCAATTGCAATTGCTGGAATATTAGCTCTCGTATTTAAAAACTACTTTATGGACTTAATAGAGAAAAGGTATATTAAAAGTAAGTACGCAGTAATACATGCATTTGGCCAAAAATCATAACCAACCAAAAAACTAAACAAAATGATATCTATACATAATATTTCAAAAACATACGGAACCACACAAGTTTTAAACCTAGAAGAGTTGAAGATTCCTAGCGGACAATCTTTTGGGTTAGTAGGGAATAATGGAGCAGGAAAAACAACTTTGTTTAACTTGTTATTAGATTTAATTAGACCAACAACAGGGCAAATTATAAATAATGAAGTTACTGTAAACATAAGTGAGAACTGGAAAACATTTACAGGATCGTTTATAGATGAAACTTTTTTAATAGGATACTTAACACCTGAAGAATATTTTGATTTTGTTGGAGATTTACGTGGAATGAATAAGGCAGATGTAAAAGGGTTCTTAGCTCAATTTGATGAGTTTTTTAATGATGAAATTTTAGGAAAGAAAAAGTATTTACGAAGTTTAAGTAAAGGAAATCAAAAGAAAGTTGGTATTGTAGCTGCAATGATGGGAAATCCACAAGTAATAATCTTAGACGAACCTTTTGCAAACTTAGATCCTACAACGCAAATCAGACTAAAAAAAATAATTAAAAAACTAACAGAGAATAATGATGTAACTGTGTTAGTTTCTAGCCATGATTTAAGCCATGTAACAGAGGTTTGCGAGCGTATTGTAGTTTTAGATAAAGGGAACGTTGTAAAAGATATAAATACATCGCAAAAAACCCTGCAAGAATTAGAAAGCTATTTTTCTGCATAAAACAGGGTAAAAATCATCTTATAATTATTATTTTTACCTCTTTACGTACAAAAAACATAATTATTACGTTGTTGTACTGTAAAAGCAATAGTATATGAAAAAAGGGGTAAAGATAATAGTATTCAGTGTTTTAGCGGCTATCGCGTATTCGTGTAGTGTTAAAAAGGATGCTTTTTTAAATAGAAGTTATCATGCTGTTACCACTAAATACAATGTGCTTTTTAATGGAGAGCAAGCGTATTTAAAAGGACTTGAAGAAATTCAAGAAAAGCATGAAGACAACTTCTGGAAACGCTTACAAATTGAACCTATATCTTTTGATGAAAGTAAGCTAACAACAAAAGTACTTACTCCTGGTACAGGATTTAATGCTGAAGAAGAGGAAGAAAACAAAAACCTAACACCTTTTGAAAAAGCAGAAGAAAAAGCTATAAAAGCTGTTCAAACCCATTCGATGAATATTAATGGGTATGAAAAGAATAGCCAAATAGATGATGCTTATTTACTGTTAGGAAAGTCTAGATACTATACACAACGCTTCATTCCTGCATTAGAAGCTTTTAATTATGTGATAGTTAATTATCCTAAAGCCGATTTAAACTACGAAACAAAAATTTGGAGAGCTAAAACAAATATTCGTTTAGGTAACGAAAAAAGAGCTATAGAAACATTATCGTTATTATTAGACGTTTTAGATGAGAAAGAAAAAATAAATAAATCGGTAAAAGAACAAGCTTATACAGCCATGGCAATGGCTTATGAACAAACAGATACCATTCAAAAAATGGTAGATTATCTAAAGTTAGCCACTAAAACACACTATAACAAAGAACAATCAGCTCGAAACATGTTTGTTTTAGGGCAAATTTATAGCGAATTAGATAGAAAAGATTCGGCAAGAATGGTGTTTCGTAAACTAGCAGACCACAAAAGAGCACCAGATAGGTTTCGTATTAGAGCTGATATTGAACTAGCTAAGAATACTCCGAATGACTCAACATCAATATTGATGCTAGCTAGGTTAAGAAAATTAATTAAAAACTCAGATAACCGAAAGTTCTTAAACGAATTATACTACCAGGCAGGAGTTATTCAAGAAGGAAGAAATAACCCAGAAGCGGCAGCAGAATATTACAAAAAATCTTTAGAAGCAAAACATAATAACAATTATCAAAAAACCTATGCGTATGAACGTTTAGCAAATATGGCCTTTGAAAAAGAAAATTATTTGCTAGCAGGCTCGTATTATGATAGTGTAATGCAAGTAGTTTCTAAGGAATTTGATCAAGAAAAAAGAATCAGAAGAATCCGTAGAAAGAATAAAGGTCTTACAACCTTAAGAAAGTATGAGGAAACTGTTAAAAATAACGACAGTATTCTTAGTTTGGTTGCAATGACACCAGATGAAAGAACTTCTTTTTTTAAAGCATATATTGAAAAAATAAAAAAAGAAGACGAAGAAAAGAGGCAACAAATGCTTAATGCTCAAAATTTCGGAAGTGGTTTTGGAGGTGGAGCTTCTATAAATAATAATGCAAATAAAGGGAAGTGGTACTTTTACAATACACAAGCATTAGGTTTTGGAAGAGCAGAGTTTCAAAAAACATGGGGAACACGCCCTTTAGAAGATAACTGGCGATTATCAGATAAATCCATCAGTGTTGCAGATGATGTGTCAGAAGACGATAATGAAACAAAAATAAACAAGAGATATGAGCTTTCAACATACCTTGATGCAGTACCTACAGATGAAAAAATAATTAGCGACCTAGTACAAGAGCGAAATGATGCATTATACCAATTAGGGCTAATTTATAAAGAGCAGTTTACAAATGCTACACTAGCAATTAAAAACTTAGAACGCTTAAGAGAAGTTAGTACAGATGATAAGTTGGAGTTACCAATAAGTTACCATTTGTATCAAATATATAAAAAGGAAGGTGATGTAGCTAAAGCAAATGAGTATAAGAATGTTATCATACAGAAATACTCAGAAACAAGTTTTGCTCAAATAATTTTAAACCCTGATAAAAAACTTGTAGAAGAGAAAAAAGAAGATGAAGTTTTAAATAAGTATAAAGAAATATACTATTTATATAAAGAGAATAAGTTTGAAGAAACTGTTAAAGAAATAGATAATTTTTCAACTACAATAAAAAACTCAAATTTAATCCCTAAATTCGCACTCCTAAAGGCCTTGGCTATAGGTAAATATCAAGATAAAGATACCTATAAAAAAGCGTTAGAGTTTGTTGCGGTTAGTTATGCAACTACTCAAGAAGGTAAAAAGGCAAAAGAAATAATAGAACAATTAAATAAAACATAAAACACCCTTAAATTCCCCGAATATGTTTGGTAAAGAGAGTAAAAAAACAACCGAAAACAAAGTTGCAGAAAGAAACATTATTGGAAAAAACACTAAAATAACTGGTGAAATTATTTCTGAAGGAGATTTTAGGATCGATGGAACTTTAGAAGGAACTATAGAAACTAATGGCAGAGTAATAATTGGTAGTACTGGTCTTATCAAAGGAAAAGTTGAGTGTACTAATGCAGATGTAGAAGGAGAGTTTTCAGGAGAGTTATTTGTATCAAACACACTTACAGTGAAATCTTCAGCAAACATTACCGGAGATGTTGTTATAGGGAAACTATCTGTAGAGCCAGGAGCTGAATTCAATGCTACTTGTGCAATGAAAGGAGCGGTAAAAGAATTAAATAAAAATGAGGAAGGACTCAAAGAAAAAACCGCTTAATAAATACATACGATTCACAGGAATTGCACTTCAAATGGGACTAACTATTTACTTAGGAAGTTTACTAGGTGAATGGTTAGACCAAAAATACCCAAACGATAACCAACTTTACGTAAAAATTTGTACACTTGTGGCAGTTTTCGGAGCTATGATTTCGGTAATTATGCAAGTGACAAACCTAACGAAGAAAGATGATTAAACGAATTATATTTTTTGCTGTAGTTGTAGTTGTTTTAGCAGCTTTAGGATTTTTTATTAATAATTATTTCATAGAGAAAAATACTATAAACCTATCTTTTTCGTTAATATCAGTATATGTATTTAATGTACTTGCTTCGCTGTTAATTTATATTGCTGTAGAAATAGTCATAAATTATTTACCTAATGAAACAGGTTACTTATATCTTGGTTTAATGTTGGTAAAGTTTGGAGTCTTTATTATGTTGTATCAAGATTCTATTTTTTCTGAAACGGGTTTAACTAAACCTGAAAAAGTTTCAATATTACTTCCTATTCTTACTTTTTTATTAGTTGAGGCTATTGGTGTTTCAAAGTTATTGAATAATAGATAGTTTGCTGTTTTTGTAAGCCTTTAAAAGACTCAGGAAAACTAAATAAAAAAACCGTTTGTAGTTTTAATTTATTGTGTACCTTTGCACGGAAATTTAGAGACCATAATTCTATATTTAGTAAGGTATGACGATAGCAAAAAAACCTATCTATTTTTTAACGGTACTAGCAATAGTATTTAGTTCATTTACAGCATTTGCTGGAGGAGGTGATACTTCAAACGGAGGTCAAATTAATACAAGAGAGCAAATTGATGGATACATTAAACATCACTTAGCAGATTCACACGATTTCACATTGTTTTCGTACACAAACGATACAGGAGAGCGCAAGCATGTTGGGTTTTCGTTACCAGTGATTGTTTGGACGAGTGAAGGTTTGAAAACCTTTATGTCTTCTGAATTTCACCACAACGATGACGGTCATGTTATTGTGGCAAAAGGTGGAGTAAAACTTACTAAAATTCACAGTAAAATATACGAGTTAAACGAAGGAGAGGAAGCAGTTGCTTTTGATGAAACTCATCACGCTACCAATGCGCATAGAGTATTAGATTTTTCTATTACTAAAAGTGTGTTCGGTATGTTGTTCGTAGGGTTGTTAATGCTGTTAGGTTTTGGGTCGTTAGCTAAAAGTTATAAGAAAGGAGCAATTCCAACAGGGTTTGGTCGTGTATTAGAGCCTTTAGTGCTTTATGTAAGAGATGAAATAGCAAAGCCTAATATCGGTGAAAAAAAATACATGAAGTTTATGCCTTATTTGTTAACAGTATTCTTCTTTATTTGGATATTGAACTTGTTAGGGTTAACTCCTTTTGGATTTAACGTAACAGGACAAATAGCAGTAACGGTATGTTTAGCATTGTTTACGTTGGTAATCTATTTGACAAATGGTAGCAAAGATTTCTGGGCGCACACATTATGGATGCCAGGTGTACCTGTGATTTTAAGACCAATTTTAGCGGTAATCGAATTGATTGGGTTTATTTTAATTAAACCTTTCTCATTATTAGTGCGTCTATTTGCAAACATTACAGCAGGTCACTTTGTAGTAATGAGTTTAATAGCATTAATGATTACGTTAAAGAATCAGTTCGGAGCTGTAGGTTCAACAAGTATTTCATTACTATTGGCGTTATTTATCACAGTAATCGAAATTTTAGTAGCGTTCTTACAAGCATTTATTTTTACAATGTTATCGTCATTATTTATTGGTATGGCGGTTGAAGAGCACGAACATCATTAATTTAGAATAAGAATTTGTTTAATTATATATAAATCAATCAGTATGTACAATTTAATTGGAGCAGGATTAATCGTTATCGGAGGAGGATTAGGATTAGGTAAAATTGGTGGTAGTGCAATGGAAGCTATCGCACGTCAACCAGAAGCAGCTAATAAAATCCAAACAGCGATGATCATTATCGGAGCATTATTAGAAGGATTAGCATTTGGTGCTTTAATCTTAGGAAAATAATTCCGAAACAAAACAGAAGTAAAACATTTTCCTGTGACGATTGGTCGCAGGAAATGTTTTCAAATTAAACAAAAAACAAACAGTAAAAAGATTAAATTTCAGATACAATGGATCAGTTAATAAATGATTTTTCTCCAGGGCTATTTGCTATGCAAACATTAATATTAGTAATCTTACTAGTTTTATTGTTCAAATTTGCATGGAAACCAATTATGGCTGCTTTAACAGAGCGTGAAGAAGGTATTCAAAATGCATTAGATCAAGCAGAAAATGCTCGTAAAGAAATGCAAAATTTGCATGCAGATAACGAACGTTTATTAAAAGAAGCAAGAGCTGAGAGAGATGCGATGATGAAAGAAGCTCGTGAGATTAAAGATAAAATCATTGCTGATGCAAAGCAAGAAGCTGAAGAGCAAACTTCTACTATGGTAGAGAATGCAAAGGCTACTATTAAGCAAGAGCAACAAGCAGCAATTGCTGAGTTAAAGAAAAAGGTAGGAGACTTATCTATCGAAATAGCTCAGAAAGTTGTAAGAAAAGAATTAGCTTCACAAGATGATCAATTAAGGCTTGTGGAAGGAATGTTAGAAGAGGTTATTTTAAACTAATCAGCAGATGAAAGAAGCAAGAGCAGCATTACGTTACGCAAAGGCAGTTTTAAATTTAGCTAAAGATTCAGGAAGCGAAACTTTAGTAAACGATAACATGAAGTTAATCGTTGATACAATTGCTGGAAGTGCTGATTTAGATGTTATGCTTAGAAGCCCTGTAATTAAAGCTGCAGATAAACGTAAAGTTTTAAATGCACTTTTTGGTGATAAAGTAGATAACATAGTAAAAGGGTTATTTAATTTATTAGAGGAAAATAAGCGTATGGTAATGTTAGAGTCTATTGCTAAGCAATATGCCGTTATATACGATTACCACAAGAACATTAACGTTGCTAAAGTTACCACAGCAGTAGCTTTAACAAAAGAATTAGAAGATAAAATACAAGCTAAAATTGTAGCCCTTACAGGAAACAATGCAAGTATTGAAAATATAGTAAATCCTGATATTTTAGGAGGATTTATCTTACGTGTTGGAGATGTGCAGTATGATGCAAGTATCTCGAACCAATTTAATGAGTTAAGGAGAGAGTTTGACAAGAGTCATTACATTCCAAAAATTTAATTATACATCAAAAGAAATAAGATGGCAGCAATTAAACCAGCTGAAGTATCAGCAATTTTAAAGGAACAATTAACAAATTTTGAGTCTAAGGCTTCATTAAACGAAGTAGGGACTGTATTACAAGTAGGTGATGGTATTGCACGTGTTTATGGATTATCTAACGTACAATACGGAGAATTAGTTGAATTCGATAATGGATTAGAAGGTATCGTATTAAACTTAGAAGAAGATAATGCAGGTGTTGTATTATTAGGGGCTTCTACTTCAGTAAGAGAAGGATCTACTGTAAAACGTACAGAAAGAATTGCTTCTTTAAAAGCTGGAGAAGGAATCGTAGGACGTGTTGTAAATACATTAGGGCAACCAATTGATGGTAAAGGACCAATTCAAGGTGAAACTTTTGAAATGCCTTTAGAACGTAAAGCACCAGGGGTTATTTTCCGTGAGCCTGTAACTGAGCCTATGCAAACAGGTATCAAGTCTATCGATGCAATGATTCCAGTTGGTCGTGGTCAACGTGAATTAATCATTGGAGACCGTCAAACAGGTAAGTCAACTGTTGCTATTGATACTATCTTAAATCAAAAAGAATTTTATGATGCAGGACAACCAGTGTACTGTATCTACGTAGCTATCGGTCAAAAAGCTTCAACAGTAGCAGCTATTGCTAACATGTTAGAAGAAAAAGGAGCGTTAGCATATACAACTATTGTTGCTGCAAATGCATCTGACCCTGCACCAATGCAGGTATATGCACCATTCGCAGGAGCTGCAATTGGAGAATATTTCCGTGATACTGGTAGACCAGCTTTAATTGTTTATGATGATTTATCTAAACAAGCTGTTGCTTATCGTGAAATTTCATTATTATTAAGAAGACCACCGGGACGTGAAGCATATCCTGGAGATGTATTCTACTTACATTCAAGATTATTAGAGCGTGCTGCAAAAGTTATCAATGATGACAAAATTGCAAGTGAAATGAATGATTTACCAAATTCTTTAAAAGGAATTGTTAAAGGTGGAGGTTCTTTAACTGCATTACCAATTATTGAAACACAAGCAGGAGACGTTTCGGCATATATTCCAACAAACGTAATTTCGATTACAGATGGTCAGATTTTCTTAGAGTCAGATTTATTCAACTCAGGGGTTCGTCCAGCGATTAACGTAGGTATCTCGGTATCACGTGTAGGAGGAAATGCTCAGATTAAATCAATGAAAAAAGTATCAGGTACTTTAAAATTAGATCAAGCTCAATATCGTGAATTAGAAGCTTTCGCTAAGTTTGGTTCTGATTTAGATTCTGCTACCTTAAATGTAATTGAAAAAGGTAAGCGTAACGTTGAAATCTTAAAGCAAGCTCAAAACGACCCTTATACTGTGGAAGATCAGGTGGCTATCATCTATGCAGGTTCTAAAAACTTGTTAAAAGATGTACCTGTAAACAAGGTGAAAGAATTTGAAAAAGATTATTTAGAGTATTTAAATGCTAAGCACAGAGATACTTTAGATACTTTAAAAGCAGGAAAGTTAACTGATGAAGTAATTGATACTTTAAGAGACGCTGCTAAAGAAGTTTCAGTTAAATTTTCAGCTTAATAAAAGACTTTAGTATTGAGTATTGAGATGAAACTTCTCAATACTCAGTGCTCAATACTAAATACTACAAAGTATGGCAAACTTAAAAGAAATACGTAACAGAATTACTTCGATTAAATCAACAATGCAGATTACGTCTGCCATGAAAATGGTGTCGGCTGCAAAGTTGAAAAAAGCTCAAGATGCAATTACAGCAATGCGCCCGTATTCATCTAAGCTTACCGAATTATTACAAAACTTAAGTGCTACATTAGATAGTGATGCAGGTGGAGTGTATTCAACAGAAAGAGAAGTAAACAAAGTATTGTTAGTTACTATTACCTCTAACAGAGGTTTATGTGGAGGTTTTAACTCGTCTATTATTAAAGAAACAGTTAAAACAATCAATAAGAAATACAATGCTGCTGCTGTTGATTTATTAACAATTGGTAAAAAAGGAAATGACATTTTATCAAAAGAGTACACAGTTATTGAAAATAGAAGTAATATTTTTGATGACTTAACTTTTGACAATGTTGCCGAAATAGCTGAACAGTTAATGGATTTATATGTAGATGGATCTTACGATAAAATAGAGATTATTTACAATAGGTTTAAAAATGCGGCAACGCAAATACCTCAAGTAGAACAGTTCTTACCAATTCAACCAATTGAAGGAGATGAGAATGTAAATTCAGATTACATTTTTGAACCGTCTAAAGAAGAGATTATTTTAGAATTAATTCCTAAGTCATTAAAAACGCAATTATACAAGGCAATTCGTGATTCATTTGCTGCCGAACACGGTGCTCGTATGACTGCAATGCACAAAGCAACTGATAATGCAACGGAATTACGTGATGATTTATTATTAACGTATAACAAAGCACGTCAAGCTGCAATTACGAATGAGATTTTAGAAATCGTTGGTGGAGCAGAAGCATTGAACAACTAGAAAAATATTTTCAATCATATAAAAAAGCCAAAACTTATTTAAGTTTTGGCTTTTTTCCTTTTTTAAGAATCACTATTTTCGAATTAAAATTTATAGCTATGAAAAAATTATTAAAAGCAACGATGTTTTTATTTATTCTGTTTTTAACAGATCTTTCTATTTCTCAAGAAAAAAAAGATAACGATCAAAACAATGAAAAAGCAACTAATTTAACTGAAGAAATTACAGAAGACATCCCTTTCGTTATAATTGAAGAGGTTCCTGTTTTCCCAGGTTGTGAAAAATCTTTACAAAAAAGAAGATGTTTTAATTTAAAGTTAAATAAACATGTTACAAGGAAATTTAATGATAAAATTATAGACTGTTTAGAAGAAAAAGAAGTTTATAATGAAGAAAGCAAGGTTTATGAGAAACGTTGTGTTAGTGTTCTTAGCTCAGGAAAAAAAAGAATTTATCTTCAATTTAAAATAGGTAAGACAGGAGAGGTAGAGGATATTAAAGTTAGGGCACCACATCCAAAACTCAAAGAAGAAGGTATAAGAATACTAAAATTATTACCTCAGATGAAACCAGGATTTCAAGAAGGTGAACCTGTAAGAGTTGGTTATACATTACCAATCACATTTAACGTTGAGTAACTTATAAAAAGAAAAGCGAACCAATTTGGTTCGCTTTTTTTATTAATCTAATCCTACTCAAAGTCTGATGAGAGGTAATAGTTTTCTATCGTAACTGGGTATAAATCATTTTCAAAAAACTGATTCATAATTCTTGTGGTAACAGGACTAATTCCAGTATTTACTCCATCTACTTCATGAGGGTATGTCATATTTGAAGAATGATTGTAGCCAATAGTATGTCCTATTTCATGTGCTGTTATAAAACCAGTTTCTTTACGAATATAATCTCTTAGCACATGTTCAGCTACACCAAAGGTTGCACCACCACCTAAACCAGAAACATTAACAACCTTACCACAGTTATAGCGTGTTTTGTTTAAAATAATGTTATAAGCTCCTTTTTTTTCGTTTTCTGTTAAAGCAGTTGTGCCATCATTTCCTATAATGTTTTCATTAATAAATTCATTTTTAAAATTATCAGAAGCAAAAACAACACCAAGGTTAATTATTAACCCTGTGAATCTACGGATGTCTTTTGGAGTAATATCCTCAGCCCAATTGTTATCTGGATTGTTGTCTGTATCAAAATCGTGGTATTTTATCGTCCATTTTAGTTTATGTAAACTTTTAAGTTTTTGGATAATTTCGTTATCACCAGTAAAATCAAAAACAATATTACTAGGGTCTATACCTGTATCTTTAAAAGTTGAAAGATCAACTTCTTGATTACTGGTATTTAAAAATAAAGAAGAATTATCTATAAAAGGATAGTTAATTTCTTGCTTACCATGAGCTCTAATTTTATCGATTTTAAACAACTTAATAGGTTTATGAAAACCTTCTGTCTCAATCGTAGCTGTAATAGTGATATCTTCTATATCTATTGGCGCAAAATTAGCGACTTCAATAGTTTTATTGTCAACGGGTTTAACTCTTATTACTTTACTAATTTCATACATACGAGACTCTGAAGTCATTATTTCTTGTGACTCTCCGTCTTGAAACATCAAGCTAGAATTGGTTTCAGAATCAAAAGAATAAGTTTTAAGCTCAACGTTAGGGATACTTTCTTTACCACTACATGAAAGGAATAAAAAAATAGAACAAATTAAAGTTTTAAATAATAGTTTCATTTTTGAAAAATTTGGGGGTTATTTTTCGCGAATATAAACCTTACAAATCATTAGTTTCTGAAAGTTCAACAAAACAACTTCAAATTTATTTTACCAAGTGTCATTTAAATATTAATTAAGTAAATCAAGTAGAAACCAAACTGTTGTTAGTTCTAGGCTTTTTAGAATTGTTTTTGACTAAGTATAGATAAACCATTAGTGGTATTAATCCGTGAGGAAGTCTATATATTGTTAAGTATAAATACTGATGCATAATACTTAAAGAAAAACCATAATGAAAGCCACTAAGAATTCTTGCAAAAGCAGTTACAATACCCCAAAAGCATGCATATAGCAAGGCTGCTTTTGAAAGTTTAGGAATAAATATAGCGATAGCAATAATGAAATCTAAAACACCAGCTACAAATAATAGGTTTTTAGCCATTTCTTCTTGTACAGGTAGTATGTTTAAGGTCATGGTAACAAAATTACCTGGTAACGGATAAAAAACACCAATAGCGTACATTCCGTGACAAGTAAAAGCCAATGCAATAAAAACTTTTAAGTAAAAAATCAAGAGAGATATGTTTTTATGTCTTAAGAAATATAACAAAGCAACAGGCACTCCAAATTGAATGGTGTGCTCAAAAAACATTATAAGGTGATAAAATTTATCTTTTGTAATCATTAAAGCTAAAAAAACTAAACTTACTGCGCCTAACTTTAAAATATTACGCATCCACTTTTTTGAGTTTTCATTTATTAAAATTGAAATAACAGCACAAACTAGATATAAAACACCAATGCTTTTGGTAAGAAATTGTATAGCATGGTCGGTGTTTAGGTTGGTAACATACGATTGCCAAGTAGTGTCAAAAACAAAACTAATTACAGGTTCTAACAATAGTTGATCCCAGAAGAAACTTCTGTATGGAGCATCCCAAAATAAGTGCTGATAAGCTCTACCAAAAAAAATAAAAAAGGAACTAATTTTTAAGAACTGGAGAAGGGTTTTGTTATTCATAAGTAAGGTTTAAACAAAAGTAAAAATAGGGGGTATGTAGTTTGTTAAAATAAGATTAGTAAACCATAAAAATATAGTTAGGTGAATGTTAACCAGATTATTATATGATTATTTTTAATAAAAATAACCTATTAAATTGAAAGGGAAAAAATATATTTGTGTAACTAACTATTAAACTTTAAAGTCCCTCACAATGAAAAAAATTATTTTAACACTGTTATTATTAGCAGCTCTTAGTACTTATGCCTCTAATGATAAGTACCGATTAATCATCACAGACAATCCGGCAACAACCATTATGATTGGCTGGAATCAAATTTCAGGATCTAACCCAGTTGTATACTACGGAACCAGTGATAATGGAACTAATTGGTCAAGTTACCCAAGTTCTAAATCTGTAGATCGTTCAGTTTCTTATAAAGGAATGAGTAACACCTTTGCTAAATTAACTGGATTAAGCCCCAATACCAACTATTATTTTGTAATTAAAGACAGCGAAGGAGTAAGCAGTCGCTTCTGGTTTAAAACAGCACCTAGCACTAACGATAAAATGTCATTTATTGCTGGAGGTGATTCAAGAAACAATAGAACACCAAGAAGAGATGCTAATTTATTAGTTTCTAAATTGAAGCCTACCGCTGTGTTTTTTGGAGGAGATATGACGAACGGAGATTCAAGCTCTGAATGGCAAGATTGGTTTAACGATTGGCAATATACGACTGCAAATGACGGAAGAATGTTTCCTATTGTACCAACGCGAGGAAATCACGAAGGTTCAAATAGTAGTATTTATAACCTGTTTAATGTTCCTTCAACAAGTGTTTATTACGACATAACTTTTGGAAATAACTTATATACAATTTATACGTTAAATTCAGAAATTTCAGCTGGAGGAACTCAGTATACATGGTTAAGTCAAAAGTTGAATGCAAATAATTCTATTTGGAAATCAGCTCAATATCACAAACCTATGCGTCCACATGTATCATCAAAATCAGAAGGAAATGATGAGTATTCAAGTTGGTCTCAATTGTTTTATGATAAAGGCGTGAATTTAGTATTTGAATCAGATTCTCATACAGTAAAAACAACATGGCCAGTAAAACCGTGTTCTAGTGGAAGTAATTGTGACGAAGGTTTTGTTAGAGATGATGCTAATGGAACTATATACGTAGGAGAAGGCTGCTGGGGAGCACCTTTACGTTCATCTAATGATTCAAAAAACTGGACGAGAAATGCGAGTACATTTAATCAGTTTAAATGGATTTTTGTTGAAGAATCTAAAATTGAAGTTAGAACTATTAAGGTAGATAATGCTAATAGTGTAGGTTCAGTTTCAAATCAAAATCCATTCACAATACCATCGAATTTAGATATATGGAATCCATCTAATGGAAGTGTAGTAACAATTATAAGTAGTAATGTTAGCTACCCAGAAGTTGCAATTACAAGCCCATTATCAGGGTCGTCACATACAGTAAACACTCCAGTAACAATTTCCGCTACAGCAAATGATAGTGATGGAACAATTTCAAGTGTTAAGTTTTATGTAAATAATACTTTAGTAGGTACAGATACAAGTGCTCCTTACTCTTATAATTGGACACCTTCAATTGATAACCAATCATATACTATTAAAGTAAAGGCTACAGATAATGACGGATACGAAACTACTTCTGAAGAGGTTTCAGTTTTTGTAGGAAATGTTTCTAAGACGGTTACATCAACAATTAATAGTACAAATGATGATGCTGAACAATATGAGTCGTCTGGAACGATGTATATGAATAGTTCTGATTTAGAATTAGTTTATGATGGAAGCTCGAAAGGAAATCAGCATATAGGATTATTATTTAGAAATTTAAACGTACCAGCTGATGCTACGATTACAGATGCATACATACAATTTACTACAGATGAAACAAATTCAGGAAGCACATCATTAGCAATAAAGATTCAAGATTCATCAAACGCACCAGACATTACTTCTCAAAGCTATAATATAACGTCAAGGAGTTATTATAGTCAATCAGTTGCTTGGAATCCTAGTTCGTGGAGTTCAGTTGGAGCCTCGGGGACAGCACAAAGAACACCAGATTTAAAATCACTGGTACAATATGTTGTGAACAAATCTAATTGGGCAACTGGTAATTCAATGATGTTTTATATTTCTGGAACAGGAGAACGAACAGCAGAATCGTACGATGGAACTAGTGCGAGTGCACCAAAATTAGTAGTTACTTATAGCACTGGAAATCCCGATAATGGAGATGGAGGAGGAGAAACTCCAGAATGTGAGGATGTAAACGTAACAATTACCTTTGATAAGTATTCTTCAGAAACTTCATGGACTTTAAAGAACTCTAATGGAGAAACGGTAATGAGTGGGGGAGATTATTCACAAGGAAATGGAGAAACAATAACTGTATCTAAATGCTTACTAGTGGGTTGTTATGACTTTACAATTAATGATACATATGGTGATGGCATTTGCTGTAGTTATGGAAGCGGTTCGTATGAAATAACTAATAATAATGGCGACGTATTAGCTTCAGGAGGAAGCTTTGGGTCTTCGGAGACTAAACAGGTTTGTTTGAATACCTCTGCAAAAGCACAATTAAGAAGCCAAAAAATAGAAGAAACAAATACCTCAGGAATGAGTATTTATCCAAATCCAGCTGTTGATAGGATTTATATTAAAGGAGGAAAAAATACAGTTTTGTGGATAGCAAAAATAATAGACGTATCAGGAAGAAAAGTAATAGAAGCACCTGTAATTAATAATTCGATAGATGTTTCCATAATTTCAAAAAACTCAATCTACATTGTTGAAATATATGATGAATTAGGACAAAAGAAACTTTCTGAAAAAATAATTTTGAAATAGAAGTTTTTTAATAGTTGAAAAGGTGAAATACTAATAGTATTTCACCTTTTTTATAATAAATTTTGAATTGTTTTTCTAATAGAAGCAGCATCTATTTCACAAACCTCTTGTAACTGCTGAATAGTTCCATGATGGATAAACTCATCAGGAATTCCTAATAGTTTAATTTTTCCTTGATAGTTTACTTCGGAAGCATATTCTAAAATTTCACTTCCAAATCCACCTTTAATAGTGCCATCTTCAACAGTGATAATAGTGTCAAATTTTTTGAAAATAGTGTCTAAAAGTTGTTTGTCTAAAGGTTTTACAAAACGTAGGTCGTAATGTGCAGCAACCTTTTTATTTTCAAGCTGATTTATTGCTTCTGAGACATTATCAGCAATAGTTCCAATAGATAGCACTGCTGTTTGATTTCCTTCTTTTAAACAGGTTCCTTTTCCAATTTTAATTTTTTCAAAAGGAAGTTGCCATTGTTCTAATTTACCTTTTCCTCTTGGATATCTAATAGCTATCGGATGTTCAAGACCCTGTTGAGCGGTAAACATTATGTTACGTAGCTCTATTTCGTTACGAGGGGCAAATACAATTAAATTGGGTATGCAACGTAAATACGCTAAATCAAAAACTCCGTGATGTGTTGCTCCATCTTCACCTACTAACCCTGCTCTATCTAAGCAAAAAATGACAGGCAAGTTTTGCAAAGCAACATCGTGAATTATTTGGTCGTAAGCACGTTGTAAAAAGGTAGAATAGATATTACAAAAAGGAATTAGCCTTTGAGTTGCCATACCCGCAGCTAAGGTTACCGCATGTTGTTCAGCAATACCTACATCAAATGTTCTATCAGGAAATTCGTGCATCATGAACTTTAATGAGCTTCCTGTTAGCATTGCAGGAGTAATCCCCAC
This sequence comes from Tenacibaculum sp. SDUM215027, assembly GCF_050566205.1. Lineage (NCBI taxonomy): Bacteria > Pseudomonadati > Bacteroidota > Flavobacteriia > Flavobacteriales > Flavobacteriaceae > Tenacibaculum > Tenacibaculum sp. SDUM215027. Next base: position 462,199 of record NZ_JBNXUE010000001.1, on the reverse strand, counting down.
AATTTTTTCGTTTTGTTGCGCTAGTTCAACAATGGTTTTCCCAAAAACATCTTGAAACTTAGTGTATTTGCTTTCTTCTTTGGGTAGCACATCTCCAGAAATTTTATCAAACTTCCCAGGAGCATGATATTTTACCTGATCTTGCTCAGCTTGTCGTAGTCCTTTACCTTTCGTGGTAATTACATGAAGAAATTTAGGCCCTTGTATATTCTTCAAGCGCTCTAATTCTGATAATAATTCACCAAAATTATGTCCGTCAATAGGCCCTGAATAGTCAAAATTTAATGCTTCAAAAATATTGTGCTGTTCAATCTCTAGTCGCGGAGCTTTTATTTTTGTCAAATAATCTTTCAATGCGCCTACCGATGGATCAATTCCAATTGCATTATCGTTTAAAATAACTAATAAATTTGCATTGGTGTCCCCTGCATGGTTTAAGGCTTCAAAAGCCATTCCGCTTGCGATAGAAGCATCTCCAATCACAGCAATATGATGTTTTTTTGCTCCTTGTAGTTTTGAAGCAATAGCCATTCCTAAAGCTGCTGAAATAGCAGTAGAGGAGTGCCCAACACCAAAGGTGTCGTATTCACTTTCTGAACGTTTAGGGAAACCAGAAATACCATCAAATTGTCGATTGGTATGAAAAGCGTCTTTTCTTCCTGTTAAAATTTTATGTCCGTAGGCTTGATGCCCTACATCCCAAACTAATAAATCGTTCGGGGTATCAAACATATAATGAAGCGCAATAGTCAATTCTACCACGCCTAAACTTGCGCCTAAATGCCCTTCTTTTGTGGCAACTATATCAATAATAAACTCACGCAATTCTTGGGCGAGCTGTGGTAATTCTTCTGATGTTAGCTTGCGCAAATCAGCAGGAATTTGAATGTTTTTCAAAAGGTCGTTCGACATATAGCAAAAGTACAAAAAGGTAGAGATTCCTAACTTTTTAGACCAAAAACTTTGTAGTTTTGTTGTATGAGCAAATTGTACTTGGTACCCACACCAATTGGGAATTTAGAAGACATTACGTTAAGAGCGCTTAAAGTCTTACAGGAAGTAGATTATATTTTGGCAGAAGACACGCGTACAAGCGGAAAACTACTGAAGCATTTTGATATTGCTACACCTATGCAATCGCATCATATGCACAACGAACACAAAACAGTGGATACTATTGTAAAACGTATACAAAGCGGTGAAACGTTTGCATTAATTTCCGATGCTGGAACTCCTGCAATTTCCGATCCTGGGTTTTTATTAACAAGAGCGTGCGTACAGCATGGTGTTGATGTAGAGTGTTTACCAGGAGCTACAGCTTTTGTGCCAGCTTTGGTGAATTCTGGGTTGCCGAATGACAAATTTGTTTTTGAAGGTTTTTTACCTGTAAAAAAGGGACGTCAAACACGATTAAAATTCTTGGCAGAAGAAACTCGTACGATGATTTTTTATGAGAGTCCACACAAGTTATTGAAAACACTCGCAAATTTTGCAGAGTATTTTGGAGAGGATAGACAAATATCGGTTTCTAGAGAACTGACAAAATTGTTTGAAGAAACCAAACGAGGAAGTGTAAAAGAAGTGCTAGCATATTATACTGAAAAACCAGCTAAAGGTGAAATCGTGGTTGTAGTTGATGGGAAAAAGTAGTTTTATGCACGTTGATTTGTTGAAGGGTTTAAATGTTTGTTTTTAAGAGTTAACCAGTTTGTATTCTGAATAGTGTTTTTCTAATAGTTTTTCTGCCTTTTTAGGAACGACTACTAAACTTACATATCCAATAATAAAAGCCAATGTTGTTGCTACTGCAATAATTATACTGGTTAATGTACTTAAGTTTTCATATGAGTTTGGGATTAAAAACTGAAACACATAGAATAATACAAGCACAATATTCCCATGGCCTTGTGTTTCAATGATATCCTCTAGCATCCATTTTTTTCCTGTTTTTTTAAATTTAGCGTTTAGCATTTTTCTTTTTTTAAATATTACAATAAATTCAATTATTAAAATGGTAAAGAAAAATCCAGGGAATAAATATTGTGCAAAAGGAAATTGTAAAAGAAGATAAAAACAATAAAGCATTGTTATTGTTAATACTATTTTAGGAACAGAAAACCATTCTTTTACGAAACCTAAAATGATTTTAAAGTACTTTTTATTCATTTGACCTTGCTTTTGTTTTACAACATCCATGAAACCAAATACGCCAAATTTTTTAAACGATTTATCACGTGCTTGCTCAAAAGTAAGTGTTGGGTTTTCTTTCCAAATTTGTTCTATATAGTTAGCCAGATGGTCTACTAATTCGGTTTGTACATCGTAATGCTCTACATAATGTTGACGCGTAAACTTGTATAATTTTTTTATATGTTGGTCGGTTAATTTCATAGTGTTTAAGCTAAATTTTTAAAGCGTTTTTCAATCTTTGCTTTTTCATTCAGATAACACATAAAGACTAAAAAATTAATAATTAGAGCTGTAAAGCATTTATATAGAAGAAAAGGTGAATAATTACCTTCACTAAAAATAGGAGTAATTCCAGGAAAGTGAAAAGAGATAATGTAGTTAAACATTAAAATAGATGTATAAGAATGAATAATCTTAACGTCTCCAAACTTCTTTTTAAACTGATTAAATTTTATTGTAAAGTAAAAGAAAGTAAGAAAAAATGAAATAAAAACAACTTCACTTGTATATTTTAGACTGAACTTTTCTAGGAGGTTAATAGCAAATAAAAAGAGTAAAATAGATATAAAGTTAATAGGTTTTATAGACTCTTTGAAAACAGTAACTAGTGTTTTTTTGATATTCACCCAAAGAGACCTTCTTTTTTGCTTTTTATAGCTTTCGAAGTATTCCTTTTTTCTGCTAAACATATATTTTATGAAAGGAGTTTGAAAGCCATTATACTCAAAAAAAGTAGTAGTATCGTCAATGTTATTTTCAATTTCAGTAGCAATATGATCTACCATTTCAAAACGAATATCTATATATTCAATTCCTATTCCTTCTAAAAAAAGGTCTATTTTTTTAATTTGTTCTTTTGTTAATTCCATAGCTTATATTAAAACGTTTGGATATTGTCTTTTAACAGTTTGTTTATTTTGATAAAACACATATTCACTTGACCAGTAAAAAAGTAGTAATAAAACAAATACTCCTAAATGAATTAAATTATAATTATTATTAGTAAAACTTTGTTCGTTTCTGAAAGTAACACTACTATTAAAAAAGATAAAAATTAGGTTAATAAACTGTAAAAAAATATCAGATTTATTGAGTACTAAAAAATGTTCCTTTCGATTAAAGAGTTCCCTTTGATTACCAAATTCAATAGAAATACGAATTAACAACTGTGTAATAATTAAAAGACCAATACCAGAAAGTAAATCAAAGAAGTGCTCTTTGTTTTCAAAAAGACTCATTAGTTCTTTGAATATAAAAAAAAGAGCTATTGTAATTAATATTTTAGGTAGTTTTAAGAATGATTGAAGATGTAAAAAGGTAAGTTTATAAAAGCGCTTATGAACAGCCTTTGTTTTTGTTTTTAATAATTTTTTAAAACCTTGATCACCAAATTTTTTATGTTCTTCTATAATCGTTTTTTTAATGTCTAAATTTGGTTCATCAATTAGACGCTTTTCTAAAATTGAGGCAAAATGATCAATTAATTCTGTTTTTACATCATAAAACTTAATACCACATAAAGAAATGTAGTTATCAATCTCCTGTATTTGTTCTTTTGTTAATTCCATAGCGATATATTTTTATTCCAAATTTAACTTAGGGTTTACCAATTGTTGCATGGTGTTTAAAAATTCTTGCATTTCTGAGAGTCGGTTTACAGTTTCTTTGGAGCCATTTTCAGTAAGCTTATAATATTTACGTAAGCGATTTCCAACCTTAGCAACTTCAACATCTAACAGTCCTTCCGCTTCTAGTTTATGTAGAGCAGGATACAAAGCACCTTCTGTGATTTTTAACTCTCCTTTGGTAAGTTCTTTTACTTTTTGAGTAATTTCATATCCGTACATTTTATCATTTTGAGCTAATAGTTTCAAAATAATAGTTTGTAGTGACCCTTTGTATAGTTTTTGGTTTCCCATGATTATGAGTTTTCTTATGCCTAAGAATTTTAGGTATACAAATATACATAATTTCCTTATGTATAAAACTCTTATGTATATTTTTTATAAAAACCCTAACTTTTCTTCTTCTTGAGTTTCTTATTTTTGTAGCTCTTTAAAAAGAATAGATGTCTACATTTCATAAACTACGCATAGAAAAAATAATAAAAGAAACTGCTGATGCTGTTTCTATTTTATTTGCTATTCCAGCAGAATTAAAAGAAGCCTATACTTTTATTGCTGGACAATATATTACCATAAAAGCTACTCTAGATGATAGGGAAATAAGAAGAGCATATTCTATATGTGCTTCACCTAATAGTAATCAGATTAAGGTTGCGGTAAAAGCCGTTGATCATGGAACATTTTCAACCTATGCAACAACGAAACTAAAAGAAGATACTTTTTTAGAGGTTTCTGAACCAGAAGGAAAGTTTATTTTAGAGCCACAGGCAGATAAAAATTATATTGCATTTGCTGCAGGAAGCGGGATTACACCTGTTTTATCAATGGTAAAAACGGTACTAGAAAACGAATCGACTTCAACAATAACACTAGTTTTTGGAAATAAAAAAGCTGAGAGCACGATTTTTTATGAAGAATTAAATGAGCTAGTAGAACAATATCCTACTCGATTTAACTTGCACTATGTGTTCAGTCAAGAGGTTAGAACAAACAGTAAATTAGGTAGAATTGATAAAGGACATGTAAATTATTTTGTAAAGAATATTCATAAAGATGTTTCTTTTAACTCAGCATACTTGTGTGGACCTGAAGGAATGATTCAAACGATTTCTGACACACTTCAAGAGAATGGATTTGACGAAGAAAAGATTTATTTTGAATTATTTACTGCAAGTATTTCAGAAGAAGAGGCGCAATTACATATTCCAGATGGAAAATCGGAAGTAAAAGTATTGTTAGATGATGAAGAGCATACTTTTATGATGGAAAAAACCGATACTATTTTGGCAGCTTCTTTACGTAATAAACTCGACGCTCCATACTCATGTCAAGGAGGAGTTTGCAGCAGTTGTATAGGAAAAGTGACGGAAGGAAAAGCGGTGATGACTAAAAATTCTATTTTAACGGATGATGAATTAGAAGAAGGTTTGGTGCTTACTTGTCAAGCACATCCAACAACACAGAAAATAGTGATAGACTTTGATGATGTTTAGGTAAAAGTGTAACTTTATAGGATGGATTTTTACGACTTTAAAAACGCATTTTTTGTAGGTGTTTTCATGGCCTTTATGATTGGGCCTGTATTTTTTATGCTAATTAAAACCAGTATTTTAAAAGGTGCTCGAGCAGCTATTGCTTTTGATATAGGGGTGATTTTAGGAGATATTTCTTTTATGTTAATAGCCTATTTTGGGAGTAGAAGTCTACTAGAAAAAATAAAAGATGATCCGCGTTTGTTTCTTATTGGCGGGCTGGTACTTATTGTTTATGGGTTAATTACTTACTTAGATAAAAACAATAAAAAAGAAGCAAAAGCCCCTGATGTGACGTTGCCAGAAAGTAATAATTATTTAAAACTACTATTTAAAGGTTTTTTCTTAAACTTTATAAATATAGGAGTATTAGCTTTTTGGTTAGGTTTAATTGTGGTTATAGGACCTACGTATGATATGAACCCGAAGTATTTAGTTTGGTATTTTGGAACTGTAATAGCTGGTTATGCTATTACTGATTTAGGGAAAATATTACTTGCTAAACAGCTAAAAAGTAAGTTGACACCATTAGTTATTTACCGAATAAAACGAGGAATGGGGGTGTTATTAATCGTTTTTGGAGCTGTGTTAATGCTAAAAGGATTTATTCCTGAAAGTAAGATTGATAATCTGATTGAGAAAGTAGAATCAATCGATTAGAATCCAATGATCATTTTTGCTATCCAAAAGTAGATTAAAATTCCAAAAATATCGTTACTCGTTGTAATGAAAGGACCAGTTGCAATTGCAGGATCAATACCTCTCTTATCTAAAAACAAAGGAATAAAAGTACCTACCAAACCAGCTACTATAATAACAGCAAATAAAGAGATTGAGATAGCAGAAGCTATAATCATATCTGACTTCCAAGCCCAAATAAAGAAGAACAAAATAATAGCTAAAACAAGCCCGTTAACAGCCGCTAGAGACATTTCTTTAAGTAAGCGATTGGAAACACTCCCTTTTACATCATCATTCGCTAACCCTTGTACAATAATTGCTGATGATTGTACTCCAACGTTACCTGCCATAGCGGCAATAAGAGGAGTAAACATAAAAAGAATAGCATTTTCTTCTAAAGCACCTTCAAAAAAGCCCATAATTCTTGCTGCCCCAATACCTCCAATTAAACCTAAGAACAACCATGGTAACCGTGCTCTAGTTAATTGTAAGATGCTATCTTCAGAGTCAACGTCTTGGGTAATACCCGCTGCTAATTGGTAATCTTTCTCAGCCTCTTCTTTAATTACATCAACAATATCATCAATGGTAATTCTACCTACCAAAACGCCTAATTCATCTACCACAGGAATGGCTTCTAAATCGTATTTGCGCATGATATTAGCTACATCTTCTGCTTCATCATTTACATGTACAAAATCTACTTGTGGAATATAAACGTCTGAAATTTTAGCACGGGTAGACGCCATTAATAAATCTTTTAAAGACAAACGTCCTTTTAATTTACCTTCATCATCTACTACATAAATAGAATGAACTCTAGTAACTTCTTCTGCCTGCTGACGCATTTTTTTTACACAGGTAAGTACATTCCAGTTTTCATTTACTTTCACAAGCTCTTTTGCCATTAAACCACCAGCAGAATCTTCATCATAACGTAGTAATTCTACAATTTCTTTGGCATGTTCACGGTCTTCAATTTTCCGAATAACGTCTTGTTTTCGTTCTTCAGGAAGTTCTGCAATAACATCGGCAGCATCATCGGTATCAAGCTCATTAACTTCTTCGGCAATTTCTTTGGCAGACAGCTGTTCAAAAACTTTTTCACGAACTTCTTCATCAACTTCCATTAATACATCCGAAGTTGTTTCACTATCTAATAAGCGGATAATATATACAGCTTCTTCAAAAGCCAGTTCATCTAAAACTTCAGCAATATCGGCGTAGTGAATGTCTGAAAAAACCTCAGAAAGAGCTGTGTCTTTTTGATTTTTAATCAGTTCTTGTACGTTTTCTAATAAGTCTTTAGTGATTTCTAATGCCATCGTTTGCAATTTTGCTCGATAATCGAGATTTGAATATTCCGAAATCTAATTCAAAAAGAAGACTTATTTTAAATAAAATAAGCTCTTAACTATTGATTTGAGCTATTTTTTGTGTCAACTCAATGAATTTTTGTACCGATAATTGTTCGGGACGCATCGCAAATATAGGGTCTTCTTTTAAGGTATCCGAAAGATTAAAAGATTTTAAACTTGAACGCAACATTTTTCTTCGTTGATTGAAAGCAGTCTTTACCACTCTAAAGAATAATTTTTCATCAACAGGAAGGGTGTAGTTTTCTTTTCTGATAAGTCTAATAACCCCAGAATCAACTTTTGGCGGTGGATTGAAGACCGAAGGAGGTACAGTAAATAAGTATTCAGCATCGTAAAAAGCTTGTGTTAATACTGATAAAATTCCGTAGGTTTTACTCCCTTCTTTTTCGGCAATTCGTTGGGCAACTTCCTTTTGAAACATTCCTGAAAATTCAGGAACAAATTCACGATTTTCAATTGCTTTAAAAACAATTTGAGAAGAGATATTGTATGGGAAATTCCCAATGATAGCAACTTGTTGTTTGTCAAATATTTCAGTAAAGTTCTTTTTTAAAAAATCACCTTCAATAATGGTAAACTTCTCTTTTGAAGTATTTAATTTAAAATGTTCAACAGGAAAGGTTTCTTGTAAATAGGTTACTGACTCAGAATCTAACTCCATCACCGTAACTTTTGGTTTTTTCTCTAACAAATACTTTGTTAAAACTCCCATACCAGGACCAATTTCCAATACGTTATCATATCCGTTTTCGGTTAACGAATCAGCTATTTTTTTCGCGATGTTTTCATCGTTTAAAAAATGTTGTCCTAAGTGTTTTTTTGCTCTTACGGTCATGTTATTTAATTTTCAAATAAATTAATGGTGTAATCTAAAAGTTTTACGTCGCCACTATTTCCATGCCCAGGGATAACAGTTTTTATATTAGGGTAACTTTGTTTAATTTTTCTTACAGTTGATGACCAATCGTTGGTGTTAGCATCATTTAAATTTCCTTTTGAAGCATTTAGGGTTTTGATTAAACACCCCCCAAAAAGAACATTGTCATTAGGAAAGTAAGCAACAATATTGTCTTTAGTATGTCCCTCACCAAAAAAACGAGCAATCACCTTTTTATCACCTACAAAAAAATCTTTTTCTTTATCAAAGGAGTTTTGTGGTAAACTATAATTAGTCTTATCGATTAACTCTGTCGTTAGTAAATTAGCATATGAGGAAATATCTTTTTTGTGAAACTCAGGTAAACCACCAATACAATCTACATGAAAATGAGTAGGAACAATTGCTTTGATATTGCATTTTAAGGAATCTTTCACCCATTTAATAAGTTCTTCAGATGCTTTCGTCGTCGTTGGTGTATCAAAAATGATAGCTTCACCTTTATCAACCACAATCATTCCGTTACAAGGAACATTCCCAAACTCTTCTGTTTTTAAAAATGAAGTATGTCTGTATGAGTTAGGTGACACTTTTACAATTTCAATAGCTATCGAATTCTCTTTCTTTGTTCCATTCTTGCAATTGAAAAGGATTAAAGATAAAAATGAGAAAATAAGTATTTTTTTCATCGTTAATTGCTGTTTACTACAGGAAAAAATTCATTTACAACTTTTAACTCAGTACGGAAGGCTAACATTTTATCAGCAAATTTTTTCATACCGTCATTACGTAGTTTTTCTGCACTATACTTATAGTAATTATCTAAATCTTCACGTGTTTTTGCAGTATATTGAATAGAGTAGGTAATTCCACCCATTTCTTCTTCAACCAATACCTGTGTCATTTTAGCACTTAAAAAATGTCCTGTTGCTAACACTTCTGGTATATGGCTTTCTATCCAAGTTAGCCACTCGGCCTGTATACTCTCGTCTATATTTATTGTTACGTTGTATATGTACATAGTTTTAATGATTTAATGAGTCTATGAAAATGTAGCTATGTATCAATTATTTCATTACTACAGTAGTTTAGGAAAATCAATTAATATCGTCTCCTCTGAGTATTCTAAACTTTTTTCGAGCTTCTACTAAATAGATACTCGATGGGTGGTCAAAAATAATCTTTTGATAGTATTCTTTAGCCTTTTCTGGGGTATTTAATTTATTGTTGTATAATTCAGCCATATGATAATATACATCATCAACATAAATACCTTTTTTATCTAAGGCTATTATCTTAGTGTAATTTAAAATAGCTTCGTCATATTGTTTCTTTTTAACAAATAATTGAGCTTGTTTAAATAAAGCTTCATCTTCAATAGATTGACCTTTGTAATTAGCAATTACATTGTTTAAAATGGCAATTGCTTCGTCGTTTTTATTTTGATAAGCTAACAAATCAGCTTTAGCATATTCTCTTAAACCTGTATCAATACTGTCTTTAGGTTCGTTACCTGAAATTGTTAAAAACAAATCGGCAGCATCGTTAGCAATGAGTTGTGTTGCGGATCCTTTTAAAATTTTTAACTGAGCCTTTGCCCAAGTAAAATCATTTTTAAAATAAGATGCTTGTGCTACTTTAAAACGGGCTTCTTGACCTATGTAATGATTTTTGAATAGCGTTTGAACTTGAGAAAAGTAAATTAACCCTTTGTTAAACTTCCCCATATAAACAAAAACGTCACCGAGTTTAAGCTTTATAGTGGCTTTTATAAATTTAGAGTTGGTAAAGTTTAAAGCATTTTTTAAAATAACAGATGCTTCTTCTGGGTTGCTCTTTGTAAAGGTTAAGTAATTAGCATATTCTACCTGTGTGAAAAGAGTTTTAGAATTTATTCCATACTCTTTGAAGATGGAATTAAAACGCTCATCTACATCAGGTTGTTTTGTGTCGATAGCTATTTTTAAGTTGTTGTTTATTGCTTTAAACTTGTCTCTAGGGTAATTAGTTTTTTCAATAATAAGATTAAAACACTCTTTAGCAGTTTCATAGTCTTTATTTTCTAGAGCTATTTTACCTAAGTCATTAATTTTACCCAAATTATCTGAGTCTCTTGTAAGTAATGCCTTGTTTTGAATAAGAGCTTTGCTGTATTGTTTTTGCCTAATGAATAACCAAGAAAGTAAATCGTTCCAGATATCTTTGGGGTTACTTATTGACTTTCGTAATAGTGCTTTTTTAAATAAAATGTTGTTTTCATCTTCGCTATCATCCGTTAAATATTTACCTGCATAACGTTTAACATTGTTGAGGTAGCCTTCGTTTTTATCAACCAAATCAATATATGATTTGAACATTTGTTCAAAATCTCCTTTTTCACCATAAATCTGTGCTAATTGAAATCCATAGTTAGCTTTTGGATTAACTACCATTATTTTATTAAAAGCTTCAATGGCCAAATCTAATTTGCTATAGTTTTTAAACAGTCCAGCTATTAAAGAACCATAATTAGTTTTTTTATTAATGGATTCAATTGCTTTTTGGTAGTAGTTATTAGCCTCTTCAATTTTTTCTTGGCGCTCAAAATTATGACCAAGAATAACATATAGATAAGATAAGTTAGGTTTTTCTTTTAATTTTTGGGTGAGTAAATTTTCAGCAGCTGTAAATTGTTCTGTTTCTTGATAACAAGTAATTAATTTTTTTAAGTAGGTTGTATTATACGGGCTTTGATCGTATAATTTTTTATACAACTGAATTGCTTTTTCATATTCATTATTTCTAAAATAATTTTCAGCAATAATAAATTCGTTTTGTTGTGCGTGACAAAACAAGCTTAAAATCAGTAAATTAAATAGGATAATGATTTTCTTCATTTTGGAAAAGTTTAAGCGTTGTGCTTTATGCCTAATTCCGCTAAGAGCGGTTTCATCTATCAAAAGTACAGAACAAAATTGTTAAAATACTATTAAAAGAGGTGCTTTTTTAAATAGTAGTGTAACATTTTGGCACGAACTTTGTCTTATTAGTAAAACAACTAAACAATGTAAACTATGAGAAATTTTACAACACAATATGAAATAGCAAAGCAGAATGCAAATGAGTTTATGAGAAAGGGTCAAATACCTCAATATTTTGAAGCTTTGTTAGAAATGAATAAATATAAGAGATTAATGGTAGCAGTAGTTGCCAACTAAACATATTTTTTTCAATGGGGATTGATTAATTAAAAATCCCAAGCATCGTAATTGAGGCTTGGGATTTTTTCATTTTTATATGGAAGGTTGATTAATCAATCATATCAAAACCACAGTAAGGAACTAATACTTCAGGAATTTTAATTCCGTTTTCAGTTTGGTAGTTTTCTAAAATACCTGCTAATACACGAGGTAAGGCTAATGAACTTCCGTTTAGTGTATGTACTAATTGACTTTTACCTTCTTTATTCTTAAAACGTAACTTTAAGCGGTTTGCCTGAAACGTTTCAAAATTTGAAGCAGAACTAATTTCTAGCCAACGCTCTTGAGCTGTAGAATACAACTCAAAATCAAATGTTAAGGCAGAAGTAAAACCAGTGTCTCCACCACATAAACGTAAAATACGATACGGTAACTTTAATTCACGTAAAATTTCTTTAATGTGTTCTACCATTCCGTTCAATGCATTGTAAGAATTATCAGGATGCTCAACACGAACAATCTCAACCTTATCAAATTGGTGTAAACGATTTAATCCACGAACATGGGCTCCGTAACTACCCGCTTCACGACGAAAGCAAGGTGTATACCCCGTTACAGTAATTGGTAAATCAGCTTCTTTTACTAAATCACCTCTGAACATATTAGTTATAGGAACTTCAGCTGTTGGAATTAAATACAAATCATCACCAGTTACATGGTACATCTGTCCTTCTTTGTCTGGTAACTGCCCCGTACCAAAACCAGAAGCTTCATTTACTAGATGAGGAACCTGAACTTCATTATAACCAGCAGCAGTGTTTTTATCTAAGAAATAATTGATTAAAGCACGTTGTAAACGAGCTCCTTTTCCTTTGTATACAGGAAAACCGGCCCCCGTAATTTTTGCGCCTAAATCAAAATCGATGATATCATACTTCTTTGCTAATTCCCAATGAGGTAAAGCTTTTTCTCCTAACTCTGGAATAATTCCTTCTTTAAAAACTTCTTCATTGTCTTCTTCGTTTTTCCCTTTTTTTACTGAAGGATGAGGAACATTAGGTATTTGATATAACAATTCGTTTAGCCTATCAGCAGCAGTGTTTAACTCTTCTGTTAATTGCTTAGATTGTTCTTTTAATTCACCTGTTTTTGCTTTTAACTGATTAGCTTCTTCAATTTTACCAGATTTAAAAAGACCTCCAATTTCTTTGGATATTTTGTTAGATTCAGCTAAAACATTATCTAAAGAAACTTGTGTAGTTCTACGCGTTTCATCAGCAGTTAATACTTCTTCAATAATTGTTTCGGCATTAGCAAAATTACGTTTTGCCAACCCGTCTAAAACAGTTTGTTTGTTTTCTCTAATAAACTGAACCTGTAACATCTTTTTAATTTTTTAAGAAAAGCAAAGATAAAAGAAGCTATAGACTTAAGCAATGTGTTTTGTGTACTAAATTTCTTCAAGCATCATAAAGAAGTCTGATAAAGTAATATTGAAATAATCACATATTTTTTGAAGAGTAGTAATAGTGACATTTGTTTTTCCTTGTTCTATTCTTGCTAAATGTATTCCAGTATCAATATAAAACTCACTAGAAGTAATATGATACTCCTCCCTTAATATTTTTACACAAAGGGCTACCTTTTTTAAGGTTATCTCCTTTTTTGACAGCATCATTCTTTTTTTGAGACAAATTCTTAAAAACATATGAATTACATAATGACATACTTGTCATTATATAGGTTTTAAAAAAACAACAACTTTGTGTGCAGTTACGTCAATAATACTAATTCTAAAGATATTTGAAACCGTGGGGGCTTTAAGTACGATTTTAAGGTTAGGGTTTGGCGTAACTTTTTAAAAAGAGTATTGAATTTTGCTGGTCTTTTTTTAATTGAGAAATTAAGTCAGAAACAGAATCAAACTTTTGCTCGTCTCTTAAGTAGTAAAGCAGCTCAATAGTTAACTCTTTACCATACAAGTTTTGGTTAAAATTGAAATAATGTACTTCAATTGTTTGGTGTTCACCATCAACCGTTGGTCGGTTACCAATATTCATCATTCCATAAACAGTCGTATTGTCTATATCAGATTTCACTACATAAACACCTGTTTTAGGAATTAATTTGTAATTTTCATGTACATCAATGTTTGCCGTAGGAAACCCTATTTTTCCACCTAATTGTTTTCCATTTACAACTTTTCCGGTAAGTGAAAAATTATATCCTAAATAATTATTAGCAGTTTTTAAATGTCCGTTGGCAAGAGCTTTCCTAATTTTGGTAGAACTAACTGATACTTCATCAATATCTTGAGCAGGAATTTCTTCAACTATAAAATCATACAAGTGAGAGTATTCAGTTAATTGCTCAATATTACCTTCTCTATTTTTCCCAAAATGATGATCGTAACCAATAATAAGTTTAGAAATATTTAATTGGTTTACTAAAATATCACGAACAAAATCTAAAGCGGTGAGTCTTGAAAACTCTCTACTAAAAGGATGAATGATTAAATAATCTAATCCTAATTTTTCAAGGTGTTGCGCTCTTTCATTTATAGTGTTTATTAGTTTTATGGAAACATCCTTTTGTAGCACCATTCTTGGGTGAGGGAAAAATGTTAGCAAGACGGATTTTTTATTGCCAGCCTTTGCTTCACTAACCAGTTTCTCAATAATTTTTTGATGCCCAATATGTACTCCATCAAACGTACCAATGGTTACCATTGTTTTTTGAGAAGGAGTAAGGTCAAAAATAGAATGTATAATTTCCAAGGCTACTAATAAATTTAGGCAAAAATACAATTTGTATAAGATGATAAATAATAAATTAATAAATAAAACCTAAAATTAGTTTTTGGTAAGTTTTTCTCTTTATAATTAGTATAATTATAAAAAAATGGGGTAAATATTTCGCAAATGAAAAAAAATTGTATTTTGCACTACAGTTAACAAATTATTTTACATTATGATGAAAAAACTATTACTTGTTGCATTTGTGCTATTTGGTACAGCAATGATGGTTGCTCAAACTACCTTTACAGGTACGGTTAATGATGCTTCCCTTGGAGGGCCATTACCAGGAGCAAACATTAAAGTTTCGAGAAAAGCAGTAGGAACATCTACTGATTTTGATGGTAAGTTTACAATGACGGTAACAGATATCCCTCCGTTCACCATTGAAATATCTTCTTTAGGGTATCAAACAAAAAAAGTTGAGATAACAAAAAACAACCAAGTTGTTGAGGTTAGCTTAATTGAAAATGCAACATCTTTAGATGAAGTAGTTGTATCAGCTTCGAGAACTCCAGAACGTGTTATGGAATCACCTGTAACAATTGAGCGTTTTGACTCTAGAGCGATTAAGAATACAGCTTCTGCTTCATATTACGATGGATTAGAAAATTTAAAAGGAGTTGATATCAACTCAGGAGGATTAACATTTAAAACGGTAAACACACGTGGTTTTGCTACGTTTGGTAATGAACGTTTTGTACAGTTAGTTGATGGGATGGATAACGCTTCTCCGGCTTTAAACTTTGCTATTGGAAATTTATTAGGAATTTCTGAAGTAGATGTAAAAAGTGTTGAAATTTTACCAGGAGCAGCTTCGGCTTTATATGGAGCTAATGCATTTAATGGTATTATGTTAATGCGTAGTGAGAACCCATTTAATGAGCAAGGTATTAGCGTTGGTTTAAAAACAGGCTTAACAAGTCAAGAAGCAGCAGGTGATAATGGTTATTATGATGCTACGATTAAAATGGCACATGCTTTTGATGATTACTTTGCTGTTAAAGCTAGTTTCTCTTACTTAAAAGGTGAAGAGTGGCATGCAACTGATTATAGAAATACAACAGGTATTGGAGGTACATATATTCCAGGAATGAGTCATTCAGATGATCCAAACTATGATGGAGCTAATACTTATGGAGATGAGGTTTCTGTTGATTTAGGTGGAGCAGTAGGAAAAGTAAGTAGAACAGGGTATAGAGAAGTAGACTTAATGTCTAATGAAGCTAAAAGTGTAAAATTCAATGGAGCTATTCATTACCGTCCTTTAGGTAATGACCGTGTTGAAATTATTTGGAATTCTAAATACGGTAGAGGTAATACTATTTATCAAGGACAAAACCGTTACAATTTAGCTAACTTCTTTATGGAGCAACATAAATTAGAAGTAAGAGGTAAAAACTTCTTTGTTAGAGGATATTACGCAGGTGAAGATGCAGGAGACTCTTATGATACTCGTTTTGCTGCAATAAATATGAATGGTAAATGGAAATCTAACAGTGTTTGGTTTCAAGAATATGCAGGAGCTTACTTAATGCATGGTTCTCATGCAATCGCTAGACAAGTAGCTGATATAGGAAGACCAGAACCAGGTTCAGCAGAGTTTACAAGATTATTTAATGAAGTAACAGCTGATCCAGATTTATTAACAGGATCAAAGTTTAGAGATAATACAAGCTACTATCATGCAGATGCAAACTTAAACTTACGCGATTATATTGATTGGGCCGAAGTACAAGTAGGGGGGTCTTACAGACAGTATAGATTAAATTCTTATGGAACTATTTATACTGATAATGATGGCCCTATTAAATACGGAGAATATGGTGTGTACACACAAATTCAAAAGAAAATGATGGATGATCGTTTAAAGTTTACAGGGTCTTTACGTTATGACAAGTCAGATAATTTTGATGGTAATGTTACGCCTAGGGTTTCATTAGCTTATGCAGCGGGAGGAAACAAAAACCATAACTTTAGAGCATCATTCCAAACAGGTTTCCGTAACCCAACAACACAAGATCAATATATTGGTTTAGCGACAGGAGCAGGATTTATTTTAGGAACGGCTCCAGATAATATTGGGCGTTTTTCTGCACCAGCAATAACAACAACAGGAACATTTACACTAACAGGTCAAGATGTAATTAATAGAGGGTATTCAGCTGCATCTATTAATAAAAAAGCAGAGGCACTAAATGATCCAAGTGTTCCAGAACCTACACTAGTTAAAACAGCTTTAGTAGAGCCAGAAAAAGTAAAATCTTTTGAAGTTGGTTATCGTGCAGCAGTTCCTTTAGGAGAAAATAAGTTGTCTATTGATTTTAGTACATATTATAATATGTATTCTGACTTTATTTCTAATAAAGATGTAGTTGTATTAGTAGATCCAAACACACCAGTTACCGTGAATAACTTAACTAATAGAGATTTAGTAAGAACATTTAGTGTAAAAACGAACTCAACAGTTGATGTAGATTCTTATGGAGTAGGTTTAGGGTTAAATACTAAGGTATTTAATGGATTTGATGTTGGATTAAATTATACATGGTCTAAGTTTGATTTTGATCAAGCAGCTGATCCAGATTTTGAAGCAGGGTTTAATACTCCAGAACATAAAGTGAAAATGCAATTTGGTCATCCAAACTTATTTGAAAACTTTGGATTTAATGTGAGTGCTCGTTGGCAAAATGAGTTCTATTGGCAGTCTACTTTCTTAGAAGGAAATGTAGAGGAAAGAACAGTTCTTGATGCTCAAGTTAATTATTCTGTTCCTTCAATTAAGTCAGTGTTTAAAGTAGGAGGGTCTAACTTAACAGGTGAAGAATACATAAGTGCACCTGGAGTAGGAGCAGTAGGTTCTCAATACTACATTTCTTGGACTATCAATAACTAAAAAAAGAAACAATGAAAAATACAATTAAATATACTTTTCTGTCTGCGTTATTTTTAGGTTTTGCCGCCTGTGATGTAGACAATACATTACCAGAAATTAAAGGAGAAGCGGAGAATACAATTTCATTACAAGCAGGGAGTGCAGATTTTTCTAAATATGTGTCAGTAGGAGCTTCTTTTACAGCAGGGTTCTCAGATGGAGCATTGTTTAATGTTGGACAGCAATATTCTTTTCCAAACACTTTAGCCAGTAAGTTTGCTATGGTTGGAGGTGGAGAATTTAATCAACCCTTAATGGAAGATAACATTGGAGGAATGATTAATCCTATATCTGGTGAAGTTACTTTAGATCCAAGGCTTTATTTTAATGCTTTAACAGGAAAACCTACAGGATTGGATGAAATACCCTCAACTAAGATCGGTGTTCCAGCTACTAACGCCACAAGTTTTAATAACTATGGAATTCCTGGGGCAAAAAGCTTTCATTTCTTAGCGCCTGGTTATGGTAATCCAGCTGGTTTGCAGGTTGAACCGGCCACAGCAAATCCGTATTTTGTTAGAATGAGTCCTACTCAATCTACCTTGTTAGCAGAAATAGCATCTAAACAACCAACTTTTTTTACATTGTCTGAAATTGGAGGGAATGATGTGTTAGACTACGCTATTGCTGGAGGAGCAGCGGGAGAAATTACTGAGCAAGCTGTTTTTGAACAAGTGTTTGGAGCTATTATTAATACTCTAGCGCCAACTTCAGATGCTAAAGGAGTAGTAGCAAACTTACCTTATATCACAAGTTTACCACATTTTACTACTGTGCCTTATGCACCATTAGATCCTAGTAACCCTGACTTTGGAGCTCAAATACCTACATTAAACAATGTTTTTGGAGCTATTAATGGTGTTTTTGAAGCTATTGGTGTTCCAGAAAGATCAATAGTTTTTGCCACAGACGCTGCAAGTGCTGTTGTAATTAAAGATGAATCTTTAGAAGATAAAACTGCTCAAATTGTTGGTGCTTTATTAGCAAGTCCTACGTTTCCTCCTTTTGTGGCAAGCTTTGGGTTACCTACTGATGCCACTACATTACAAAAAGTAGCAGGTTTATTAGGTACTTATTACGGTCAAGCTAGACAAGCAACAGAGGACGATTTATTAGTGTTGCCAAGTAGTACTATAATAGGAGAAGTTAACACTGATTCAGTAGCATTTTTAATGTTGCAAGGTTTACCACAACAGTTAGCAGGAATGTTTTCTGTAGAAGGTGTTTCATTACCTCTTGAAGATAAATGGGTATTAACTCCAGAAGAACAAGCTGAAATAAAAACGGCTACTGATGGATATAATGCTACAATAAAAGCAGCTGCTGAAGCAAAAGGATTAGCCTTTGTTGATTTTAAAGCTCTTTTAGAAAAAGCTTCTACAACAGGTTTAGAGTTTGGAGACTATAATATGAATGCTAGTTTGGTAACTGGCGGTTTAGTTAGTTTAGATGGAATTCATTTAACAGCAAGAGGATATGCATTAATGGCTAATAAAATGTTAGAAGCTATTGATAAAACTTATGGTTCTAATTTTACAGAAGGTAAAGACGGTTTAGCAAAACCAGATAATTATCCAACAAATTACTCGCCTACTTTACAATAGTGAGCAAAATAAAGTAAAAGCTGAAGATTAATCTTCAGCTTTTTTTTTGTCTTTATCAGAATTTATAACATATTTTTTATACTTACCATCTTTATATCTGTAGTAGATAAATAAGGGCATTAATATGAAAGACATAAATAAAACGCCTAACCCCATTACTATTTGGGCTTTAGGATGTTCTGTGTTTAAAAGGTAAGCTCCTGCTATCATCCAAAGTAAAAAGGTGATAAATAATATTTTAAGTGCAGTTTTCATCCATTTTTATTTTATAGGTAAGTTGTAATAAGTCAGTAAGAATTAAAAAAATGTAATGACTTATTTCGTACAAAGTTATTAACTATTGCAAAAATAAAAATCCTAAACAGTTACGTTTAGGATTCTTGCTTTATTTTGTTATTTTAAGATTTATGCTTCCATTTTTTGTAACCAAGAACGTACATCTACCTCTTGTTTAATAATGTTGCTTAATTCTTCTATTTTAACACGTTTTTGTTCCATGGTGTCTCTATGACGAATGGTAACAGTATTGTCTTCTAAAGTGTCATGATCTACAGTGATACAGAAAGGTGTACCAACAGCATCTTGACGACGATATCTTCTACCAACAGCATCTTTTTCGTCATACACCACATTAAAGTCCCACTTTAAATCATCAACTATTTTACGAGCTATTTCTGGTAAACCATCTTTTTTAACTAATGGTAAAATAGCTGCTTTAGTTGGTGCTAAAACTGCAGGTAGTTTTAAAACTGTTCTTGTTGAACCATTTTCAAGCTTTTCTTCTTTAAGAGAGTTAGAGAAAACGGCTAAGAACATTCTGTCTAAACCAATTGAAGTTTCAACTACATAAGGTACATAACTAGTGTTATCTTCGTGATCGAAGTATTGTAGTTTTTTGCCAGAAAACTTTTCATGCTGACTTAAATCGAAATCAGTACGAGAATGAATTCCTTCTAATTCTTTAAATCCAAAAGGAAACTTAAATTCAATATCAGCAGCTGCATCAGCATAGTGGGCTAATTTATCATGATCGTGGAAACGGTAGTTTTCTTCTCCCATTTCTAAAGACATATGCCATTTTAAACGAGTTTCTTTCCATTTTTCGTACCATTCCATTTGAGTCCCTGGTTTTACAAAAAATTGCATTTCCATTTGCTCAAATTCACGCATTCTAAAAATAAACTGACGTGCTACAATTTCGTTACGAAAAGCTTTACCTGTTTGCGCAATTCCGAAAGGAATTTTCATGCGTCCAGTTTTTTGCACGTTAAGGAAGTTTACAAAAATTCCTTGTGCTGTTTCTGGGCGTAAATATACTTGTGTTGAACTGTCGGCTGAAGCTCCTAGTTGCGTTCCAAACATTAAGTTAAATTGCTTAACCTCTGTCCAGTTTTTTGAGCCAGATGCAGGGCATGTAATGCCTAAGTCTATAATTAAATTTCTAAACCCTTCTAAATCGTTTTCTTCTTGAACTCTTGTTAACTCAACTGTTATTTCGTCAATTTGTTTTTGACGTCTTAAAACGTTTGGATTTGTGCTTCTAAACTCATTTTCATCAAAAGCTTCACCAAAACGCTTTTTAGCTTTAGTTATGTCCTTTTGAATTTTTTCGTTGATTTTTTCTCTATAATCTTCAACTAAAACATCAGCTCTGTAACGTTTTTTTGAATCTTTGTTGTCAATTAAAGGGTCGTTGAAAGCATCAACGTGGCCTGAGGCTTTCCAAGTAGTTGGGTGCATTAGTATTGACGCATCAATACCTACAATGTTTTCATGCATTTGCACCATTGCTTTCCACCAATAATCACGAATATTTTTCTTTAATTCTGCTCCATTTTGAGCATAATCATACACCGCACTTAAACCATCATAAATTTCAGATGATTGGAACACATAACCGTATTCTTTTGCGTGTGATAATACTTTTTTAAATTGATCTTCTTGTTTTGCCATGTTGCAAAAATAAAATAAGGATTTAAACTATGGGTATGGAAAAAGAAAAAAGTGAAGAATTAATTAAACTCTTCACTTTTTTTTTACATTTAATATCTATTAGTGCTGCTTATCTTAGTTTTATTGTTGTGTTTCCTGAGTAAACACCATCAACAAAAGCACTGATAACATAGTTTCCTTTTTTAATATCATCTCTATTAACTAAGACTAAAGATACAAGACTTAAGCGGTTGTTACTATAGTTAACCTCAAGTGAGTCTGTATATTGAACTTTTTGTCCATTTTTTAGGTCGGTTTTTCCTTTAGGAGCGACTACGTTTTTGCTTTCATCAGTAATTTGAATATATACGCGTTTTTCACCTGCTGTAGTTATTGGGTTTTCTAACAAGTCGAAATTAATTCTAAAAGCATCAGTTCTGCTAGATCTACTTGTAGATGTTAGTTTTCCGCTACTACGCTCTTTCATCGCAACTACTTTTACAGGACTTGTTTTGATAACTCCTCCAATAGCCACTTTAGCTTCTAATTCTTTGTTTTTTTCCGTTAAAGTCTCATTAACACTATCTTTTTGCTGTAAAATTTCATTCGCTATAACATTTTCTTGTGTTAAAGCATCATTAGCGCTATTTAAAGAGTCTATTTGAATGAAAAGCTTTTTGTTTTCACGCTCTAAGCTTGCAATTCTACTTCGATACTTTCTTATAAGCCCAAAGTTATCAGATTTTAAGTCTTTTATTGAGTCTCTCAAGCTTTTCATTTTTATTAACTCTACTTCTAATCTGTCAGCTAAACGTTTTTTACCAACAACAACATCTGTATAGTCTTTAATCATTTCGTCGAGATCTTGCTGTAATTCAGCTTTTTCTTCTAAGAAAATGTTTTGAAGGTTTTCGTTTTCACTTGATTTTTGAAAAGAGTAATAAAAAAGTATAAGGGATAAAATAATTAGTACTAAAATTAAAACATTCTTTGTTTTTTGTTGATTCATGGTTTAGGGGGATTGATTAGTTTTTATTAATTTAAGATTGATTTTTATTTTAATGCAAGGGATTTGTTGCCAGCATAAATACCATTTATAAATGTGTTAATATGATATGTGCCTGCTCTTATTTTACTATTTACATTCACAAAAGAAATCATAGATAGCTGCTTGTTATTATACTCAGCAATTAAAACATCACTACACCATATTTTTTTATTGTTTTGCAAACTTACTTCTTTAACTGGAGTAATAACATTTTTGTTTGTATCGATTACTTGAATATAAACCTCTTTAGGGCCAGAGGATGTAACTTTGTTTTCTAGTAAATCAAATTCTATTTTAAAGGCATTTACTTTATTAGACCTTGTTGTTGAGGTAAATTTTCCATTTCTTTTCTTTTTCATAGCCTCTGCCTTTATAGTAGATATTTCAATTACTTCAGCAGTAGCTATCTTTTTCCTTAAGTCGTGTTTTTCCTTGCTTAAGAAACGGTTTATGTTAGCAAGTTTAGTGTTTTGTTTTTCTTTTACTAATAAAGCTTCTTTAACACTATCATTTTTTGAAATTAGCTCATTGTTAATTGTGTTAAGGCGATTTATTTGAGTGAAAAGTTTTTCATTTTCTTCAATAAGTATTCCTGTTCTTTTTCTATAGTATCTAATAAACTTATAGTCTACTTCTTTTAAGTTTTTAACAGAATCTCTAAGTTGAATTACTTTATGAATCTCATCTTTTAATTTTAAAGAATATTTACTTTTCGTATAATTTACCTCTTCATAATCTTCAATTATGTTTGTTAATTCACTTTCTAGCTCCTTTTTTTCAAGCTCAAAAACAGCCTTAAGTTCAGAGTAGTCCTTAGCGTTTTCATAGGATAAAAATCCAATAACAAGTATTAGTAAAATTAAAAAGGCAATGAAGCCGTTGTTTTTTATTTTTGAGGCAGGCATCATTTTTGGGGTTATAATGAACGATTGTGCTCCGTGCTAATATACTATTTATTTTTTAACACATTTATAAATGAAAGCAGGAGGGAAGTTTAAAGGTTCGAAGCTTAAATTGATGGCATTACCAAATACTTCTTTTAGTTTTTTGTAGTAAGTTAAGCTATACTGATATTGGATAAATAGTCCAGTAGCTGTTAAAAAACTATGACTTTTTGTTAAGATAGAATGTGATATTTCTTTTGGAATAATAGTTAAAGGCAAACTAGAAACTATATAGTCTGCTTTTGAATACCCTAATTTTTCTATTTCAAATTTAATATCTTCGGCAGAAGCTTTTAAAATAATTAATTGTGGATGTTTTATTTTTTTTAATTCATTATAAAAAGCCTCATTTATTTCAAAACATATTAAGACAGTATTGGGCTGAAGCTTTTTTAAAATATGATGTGTTATAGCTCCATTTCCAGGGCCTAGTTCAACAATAACTTCTGCTGTTTTAAAATCAATTTCTTTTAGCATCTTATTTGCCAAGTATTTAGAACTTGGCACAACTGTACCTGATGTTTTATAGTTTTTTACAGCTTCTTTAAAAAAATTAAACTTTTTACTCAAAATATGACTTCTGTTGTTTTTTGTATCTTTCTGTTAAAAACAGGCTCGTAAAGATGCGATTTTTAAAAGATATATTCTATTTATTTTACCCCAATTTATGTGTAAACTGTGAAATAACGTTGCTACAAAATGAAAAATTCTTGTGTACTACTTGTAAAAACGACTTACCAATTATAGACGATAATAAGCATACAAATGTTACATTAATGTCAAATTTTTATGGAAAAGTACCCATAGAAGGCGTACGTTCTTTTCTGTTTTATAAAAAGGAGGGAGTTACCCAAAAACTTATTCATCAATTAAAATATAAGAATCAACCAGAAATAGGAATATTTATAGCTGATTGGTTTGGAGAGCAGTTAAGATTATCAACTACTTTTGTTGATGTGGATTATATAATTCCAGTTCCGCTACATTCAAAAAAATTTAAAAAGAGAGGTTATAATCAAGTAACAGAGTTTGGTGAAAGACTAAGTTATATTTTAGATGTTGAGTATAAACCGAATATTCTCATCAGAACTTCTATAGCTAAAACACAAACGTTAAAACAACGATTTGAAAGGTTCTCTAATAGTAAAACAAAATTTAAAATTCTTGATACTACATTTTTTGAACATAAGCATGTTTTACTTATTGATGATGTCATTACCACAGGGGCAACATTAGAAGCTTGTGCAAATGAACTTTTAAAAACAAAAAACATAACAATAAGTGTTGCTACAATGGCGTATACACAAAAAGACTAATATCATTCCATCTTAATTTACTACTTTTGAAAATGGATTTAAAACCATCAATTTGTGAAAAATAAACACCTTATTTTAGTAACTCTTTTCGCTTTTATAATAAGTAGTTGTGCGCGTAAAGGACGACCAGAAGGAGGACCAAAGGATGAAACTGCACCGATAATGGTTACTGCAACTCCTCCTTATGAAACTATTCATTTTGATGATGATAACATTCGTATTTATTTTGATGAATATATTGTTTTAAAAGACTTACAAAAACAGTTGGTAGTTTCTCCACCAATGAAAAACCCACCATTAATTACACCGCAAGGAACACCAAGTAAGTATATTAATATTAAGATATTAGATACACTACAACCAAACACAACTTATACTTTCAATTTTGGAAATGCAGTACAAGACAATAATGAAAACAACAAGTTAGAGAGTTTTAAATATGTGTTTTCAACAGGAGATTATATCGATTCTTTAAAAATTAAAGGAGCTGTAGCTGATGCTTTTGATAAAAAAGAGGTGAAAGAAGTAAGTGTTTTACTATATAAACTTGATAGTACATACAACGACACTATTATTTTTAAACAAAAACCAAATTATGTAACAAGTACGTTAGATTCCACAAATTTTGAGTTTAGTAATTTGCGTGAAGGGAAATATTTAATGCTAGCTTTAAAAGAACCTTCGAACGATTATATTTTTAACAGTAGAACAGATAAAATAGGTTTTGTAGTAGATACAATTACGTTGCCTCAAGATACTATAATTAACAAACCTATTCGCTTTTTTAAAGAAGTTCAACCGTATGAATTTAAGAGAGGAAAAGAGGTAACAAAAGGAAGAATCCAATTTGGATTTGAAGGGAGGCAGGAAGATATGAATATTGAACTGTTATCTGAAGTTCCGGAAGACTTCAAATCATTTACTCAGTTTGAAAAAGATAAAGACACACTTAATTATTGGCATACACCTATAGAAAGAGATTCATTGAATTTTATAGTAAATAATCAAAACTTTAAAGACACTATAACGGTACGCTTGCGAAAAAAGCAGATTGACTCTTTATCCGTATCATCGAGTGTAAGTGGAGATTTAAATTTAAAAGACACAATGTTTATTCAAACAAACAACCCAATCGTTTCCTTTGATAAATCTAAATTCTCATTAATTGATAAAGATACAGTTGATGTACCTTTTGAATTGAAAAAACAATCTATTAATAAACTAGCAGTATTATTTGAAAAGAAACCCAAATACGGTTATATTTTTAAAGGGTTACCAGAAGGGATAACTGATATTTATGAAACTACAAACGATACATTAGATTATAAGTTTTCAACACGAACAATAGAAGACTATGGAAGTATAGTATTAGATGTTAAAAACGAAACAGAATCTCCGGTTATTATTGAGTTGTTAAGTCAAGATAAAGTTGTAGAAAAACGATATATCACTTCTTCTAAGAGGATAGAATTTAACCTGTTAGAACCCAAAGAGTACAGCGTTAGAGCTATAGTTGATGAAAATAAGAACCGTATGTGGGATACAGGTGATTTCTTATTAAGAAAACAACCAGAGCAAATCGTCTATTTTGGAACAGTATTTAAATTAAGGGCTAACTGGGTGCAAAATGAAACATTTGTGATAAAGTAGATAATGTCTCTTGAAAGAATAAAGAAACCGAATACAGAAACTAATTGCTTCTCTATTCGGTTTCTTGTTACATTATACTTTATTGTTTTTACAACAATTCTTCACAATAAAAGCCATGATATTGTAACGCTTTTAAAACAGCATCAGCTTTAATCATTTGAGTTTCTACTCGAAGGATATTATCACAATCTTCTAAGTCAAAATTCCAGCGGTCATTTTTGGTAATTAAACGATTTAATGTTGGTTGAACAATTTTAATCTCCTTGTTTTTTGTAATTGATGTTTTAAATACTAAAACTGTTTTCATTTTAAATGAATTTTGATTAACGCTCATAAAAAAATGGGGGTTCAATACCTAAAGCGCGTAAATAAACATACCCTTGTCCTCGGTGGTGGATTTCATTATCAATAAAATAGAATATTGAAGACCAAACTGTGCCCTCATATTGACCAAATATTTTAACCTTCTGCTGAAATTGCTCTGGTTTAATTTGTGCCCAATAGGTATTTATTTCATCGGTAGCTTTATCCCAAAGTTCAAGAATTTTTGCTTTTTTGTTACCGTGGTCTACTTCTTCAATCAACTCTTGGATTTTCCCAGTAGCAATTTCTTTGATGCCAGGGCCAGCTATACCTAAAAGTTCCATAACCATATCAGCAAAAGTACGCATGCCTCCTATAGAATAGTTAAAAAAGGCTTCTTCAGGAAAAGCTTCAATAGTTCTACGAGTCAAACCTCGGTGTCCTTGCCAATGTGTTAATAATTCAGAAGGTGTAATTACTTGTTGTAACGCGATGTTTGTTGTGGTTTCCATAATTGTAATTTTTATTATTTGAAACCAAAATTAATATGGGGTAGTGACAGCTTTATGTCAGCAGGAAAAAATAAATTTTAAAAATGTCTATTGACAAGCGGTTGTCACTTACTGTATGTTTATTTGTATATCATAAGAAGTAGAGTCATTATGTTGAAGCTAAAATTTAAAAAATACTTCAGCCTGAAATCCTATCTTTGGGAAATATGTTATAGCATTATGAGTTTAGATACGGTAAAACGTTTTGATAGAATTGTAGCCATCCTTATTCAGTTACAATCCAAACGTATTGTAAAAGCACAAGAATTAGCTGATAGATTTCAAGTAAGTTTACGTACTATTTATCGTGATATACGAACGCTTGAAGCATCGGGTGTACCCATTATAAGTGAGGCAGGTGTTGGTTATTCTATTATGGAAGGGTACCGATTGCCGCCCGTTATGTTTACGAGAGAAGAAGTAGGGAGTTTTGTGGCTGCCGAAAAATTGATGCAGAAGTTTGTAGATAGGTCGTTAGGGAATTACTACGAATCTGCAATGATGAAACTAAAATCAGTTTTACGTGGCCGTGAAAAAGATTGGATTTCTGCTTTAGAATCACAAATATTGGTTGACCCTACAAATAAACTATTTAGCGATAGTTTACCAAATGCACTTGAAACGTTGTTTGAAAGTATTGGTGAAAAAAGACAGGTGTTTTTAAAATATCAAGCGTTAAATAGAGAAACTCCTTCAGAACGTTTTGTTGAACCCGTTGGTATTTATCACGAATCAGGATTTTGGTATGTGTTAGCTTTTTGTCATTTAAGAAGTGATTATAGACAGTTTAGAACCGATAGAATGCTGGCTATTAAATCAACTCAAAATAATTTTACTAGAGAACATATTACGTTAGATGAATATCGCAGTCAATATGAAAATACACCAAAAACAAAAGTTGTTATTTCTGTTGATAAAAGTGTAGTACGATATATAAACAACAGCAAAATGCACCATGGTTTTGTCTCTGAAAAAATAAAAGGAAACCAAGTAGAAATGACATTCATGACATCGTATCTTGAACATGGTTTCTCAAGATGGTACATTGTATTTTCAGATTATGCCAAAATAATTGAACCCGAAAGCTTAAAACTTCAGGTAAAAGAGATTTTAGAAAAGGCAATTACTAAACTTTAATGTGCCTCTAACCAGTTTGCTCCTGTATCAATTTCAACATCTAACGGAACGCTCATTTTAAAAGCATTTTCCATTTCTTGTTTAATGATAGGTTTTATAATGTCAAGTTCATCTTTATGTGCATCAAATACCAATTCATCATGTACTTGCAATAACATTTTTGATTTGAAGTTTTCTTGCTCAAATCGGTTGTAAATGTTAATCATGGCAAGTTTGATAATATCCGCAGCAGAACCTTGAATAGGAGCGTTTACGGCATTTCTTTCGGCAGCACCACGAACAATAGCATTACGAGAATTAATGTCTTTTAAATAACGGCGACGACTTAAAACAGTTTCTACATAACCATGATCACGAGCAAAATCAACTTGCTTAGACATATAATTCCTGAGCTTAGGATAGGTTTCATAATAGGTGTCAATTAACTCTTTGGCCTCTTTACGAGATAAATCGGTTTGATTGCTTAATCCGAAAGCAGAAACCCCATAAATAATTCCGAAATTTACTGTTTTAGCGTTGCTACGCTGCTCACGAGTTACTTCGTTAATAGGAACATTAAATACTTTTGCAGCGGTAGAAGCATGAATATCTTCACCATCTTGAAAAGCTTTAATCATGGTTTCTTCTTCGCTTAAAGCAGCAATAATCCGTAATTCAATCTGACTGTAATCCGCAGCCAATAACACATAGTTTTCGTCTCTTGGAATAAATGCTTTACGTACTTCTTGTCCACGTTTAGTACGAATAGGAATGTTTTGTAAGTTCGGGTTGTTAGAACTCAAACGCCCTGTAGCAGCAACTGCTTGTGCATAAACGGTATGCACTCTTCCTGTTTTTGGATTGATTTCATTCGGAAGCGCATCAACGTAGGTGCTTTGAAGCTTTTTATACTGACGATATTCTAAAATATCGGCAATGATTTGATGATCTTTCGCTAAATAAGAAAGTACATCTTCTGCTGTAGAGTATTGACCTGTTTTAGTTTTTTTAGGTTTATCAACTAATTTTAATTTATCAAATAAGATAGGACCTAATTGCTTTGGTGATGCAATATTAAATTCTTCACCAGCTTGTTCGTATATGTTTTGCTCAAGTTGAGAAATGTCTTTAGACAATGCTCCTGAAAGAATCTTTAAGAAGTCAACATCTAAATTAATACCTTCAATTTCCATAGCGGTTAATACCGATACTAGTGGAGTTTCTACTTCATTGAATAATTTAGTAACATTACCGCTTTCAAGCTCCTTAGAAAAGTGCTTTTTTAGCTGATAAGTAATATCGGCATCCTCAACTGCATATTCGGTTTGTTTTGGTAACTCAACTTGTCGCATAGAAAGTTGATTTTTACCTTTTTTACCAATGAGTTCTGTAATAGAAACAGGTTGGTAGTTTAAATAGGTTTCAGAAAGAATATCCATGTTATGACGCATATCTGGATTGATAAGATAATGCGCAATCATGGTGTCAAACAATATCCCTTTTACAGGCATATCATAGTTTGAAAGTACTTTAATATCATATTTTAAATTATGACCAATTTTTTCGATATGTTCAGCTTCAAAAAACGTACGAAATTCTTCTAAAATAGCTTTAGTTTCTTCTTGGTCTTCAGGAAATGGTACATAATAACCTTTTCCAGTTCCCCAAGAAAAAGCAACTCCAATCAATTCAATCTCTAAAGCTTTTAACCCAGTAGTTTCGGTATCAAAACATACGGAACTTTGTTGCATTAGTTTATCTAATAACAATTTTCTTGAAAGAGGTGTATTTACTAATTGATAGAAATGAGTAGTGTTTTCAATGGTTTTATACCCGTTAATATTATTTTCTTCCGAAGTATTTCCACCACCAGGAGCTGCAAATAAATCAAACTGACCAGCTGTACTAGCTTTCGTAGCTTTTGGTTTTTCAACAGGAGTAGTATTTTCTTCAGAAGGAGCGAATGTTTTTAAGAAGTTTTCTGTTAAACGACGGAACTCTAACTCAGTAAAAATCTCCTTGGTAGCATCAATGTTAGGTTGCTCAAAAATTAATTTATCCAGCTCTAATTTAACAGGAACATCTAGCATAATAGTTGCTAGTTTTTTAGAAAGCAACCCTAATTCTTGGTTAGCTTCTACCTTTTCTTTCATTTTTCCTTTTAACTCATGAATATTTTCAAACAAGCCTTCCATACTTCCGTATGCAGCAAGGAATTTTTTAGCTGTTTTTTCACCAACACCAGGTAACCCAGGGATATTATCAACAGCATCTCCCATCATTCCTAAAAAGTCAATTACTTGTAAAGGATCTTTTACACCAAACTTAGCTTTTACTTCTTCAACACCCCATTTTTCATATCCATTTCCCATGCGAGGTGGGCGATACATAAAAATATGATCAGAAACTAGTTGGGCAAAATCTTTATCGGGCGTTACCATGTAGGTGTGTAATCCTTCTTTCTCGGCTTTTTTAGCCAGCGTACCAATAATATCATCGGCTTCATACCCTTCTTTTACAATAGCAGGAATGTTCATGGCTCCTAATATTTTTTCAATATAAGGCACTGCTAAACGAATGGCTTCAGGAGTTTCTTGTCGGTTTGCTTTGTAATCTTCAAAAGCTTCAACACGATCAACACTTCCGCCTTTATCAAAGCACACAGCTAAATAATCTGGCTTTTCTCGCTTTATTACATCTAGTAAAGAGTTAGTAAACCCCATAATTGCTGAGGTATCTAATCCTTTGGAGTTGATACGTGGGTTTTTAATAAAGGCATAATAACCTCTAAAAATTAAAGCGTATGCATCGAGTAAAAAAAGTCGTTTTTGATTTGCCATGTTGTCTCTTAAGCCTATTGAAATAAAATGTTGATACCGATTTGTTTACAGAAAAAAGTAGAAAACAAATGTTTCTATCAACTCTGGAGGTAAAGCTACAAAACTTTAACAAGATGTTAAAAATCAATTTTAAGAATCGCAGTATCTTTGTTTCTCCTTAAAAATGAAATAGATGTCTCGTTGGTTAGTAACAGTTATTATAATATCAGCAATAATTATTGTGTTTGAAGCATATGCTTTTCAGGCAATAAAAACACTTACTAAAATTAAAATCATCCGTTATGGATGGTTGTTAATAGGGTTGCTAGCATATGTAAACTTTTTTTATGTGATATTTACTTATGATAGAAGTTCTGGTCAAACAAGAGAATTTCAGTGGGCAATGGGAATGCTTTTACTCGTTTTAGTTCCTAAAGTGGTAATTTTTATAATGATGTTTGGAGAAGATGTAGTAAGATGGATTCAAAAAGGAATCTCATTTTTATCTAAAGAAGGAACCAAAGATTTAGTCGGTAGAAGAGCTTTTGTTTCAAAGCTCGCTTTAGGGTTGGCAGCATTACCGTTTGCAAGTTTACTATATGGTATTTTTAAAGGGAAGTACAATTACAAAGTACTGAAGTATCAATTAAGTTTTAAAGACTTACCTGAGGCTTTTGATGGTTTTACAATATCTCATATTACCGATATTCATTCAGGGAGTTTTGATAATAAAGAAAAAATCAAGTATGGAGTAGATTTAATTAATGAACAAGAGTCTGATATGATACTATTTACAGGAGATATCGTTAATAATTTTGCTCATGAAATGAATGACTGGGTATCAATGTTTTCGGAATTAAAAGCTCCTATGGGAAAATATTCGATACTAGGAAACCATGATTATGGAGATTATTCTGATTGGAAAACACCAGAAGATAAAACAGCAAATTTTCAGGCAGTAAAAGATATTCATCCAAAAATAGGATTTGAGTTATTGTTGAATGAAAATCGCTATATAGAAAAAGGTGGAGAAAGAATTGCTTTAGTAGGTGTAGAAAATTGGGGTAAAGGATTTAATAAAGCAGGAGATTTACAATTAGCCTCTAAAGGAGTGCTACAAGATGATTTTAAAATTTTATTATCTCACGACCCAAGTCACTGGGAATATAAAGTAAAGCAAGATGATTTTAATTATCAACTTACCTTAAGTGGGCATACACATGGTTTACAGTTTGGAATTGAAATTCCTGGTTGGATTAAATGGAGTCCTTCAAAGTATGTATATAAACAATGGGCAGGATTGTATAAAGAGTTTGATAGATACATTAACGTAAATAGAGGTTTTGGGTATCATGCTTTCCCCGGTAGAGTAGGAATTTGGCCAGAAATTACTGTAATTGAGTTAAAAAAAGCTTGATTTTCAGTATTTTTAAGATTTTCATAATAATTACCTAACAAAAAATTAGTAATTTTAGGCTCTTTAGTGATTAAACGTATGCAAAAGATGACAAAGTTTGGTGAAATTATAAGCATTAACAAACCTGTGTTAATCGATTTTTATGCAGATTGGAGTGAACTTGAACCTAGTTTAGATACATTACGTGATGTAGCTGCTGCATTAGGTGACAAAGCCAAAGTAATTAAAATAGATATTAAAAAGAATGAGATTCTTGCTGATGCTCTACGAGTTAAGGGAAATCCGACTTTTATGATTTATAAAAACGGTGAGATGAAGTGGCGTCAAACAGGTGAGCAAGATGCTAATACGTTAATAGGGTTAGTTCAGCAGTTTGTTTAAGAAATTGCTTTAAACTCATAACCTTGTTGCGAAAATTCTTTTAAAACTTTTGGAAGCGCATAATACAATTTGTCGCTAGCTTTTATACTATCGTGAAAAACGATAATACTTCCGTTTTCTACATTTCTAAGTACGTTTTGCAAACATTTTTCTTTAGTAATAGTCGAGTCAAAATCGGCTGATAATACATCCCACATAATAATTTTATAGCCGATCGCAAGAAGTTGTTTGGCTTGTTTTCTTTTTATCTTTCCGTACGGAGGACGAAATAATTTTGTTTTTTGATGGGTTAATAAGCTTTCACATTTACTTACATTTTCAATATAAGCCGTATTGCTGTTTTTACAGCCGTTTAAGTGATTAAAAGTGTGGTTTCCTACCGAATGTCCTTCGTTAATAATTCTTGAAAAAACAGCAGGGTGTTTTCGAATATTATCACCAATACAAAAAAAGGTAGCTTTTGCGTTAAACCTTTTCAATTGATTAAGTACAAATTCAGTAACCTCTGGAATAGGGCCATCATCAAAAGTGAGATAGATTTCTTTTCTGTCAGAAAAAAAAGACCACGTATACTTAGCGAATAAACTTTTAAATATACGTGGTGTCTTTGTAAAATATAACCTCATGTATTAAGGCTTAATAGTGTCTAGTTGAGGTGATTCAGGTTCGTCTTCAGGCATTAAACGCTCAAATAAACGTGCATGAGTTAGGTAGTCTTCAAAAAACTTTTTACCGAAGTCTTCATCTTTGTCGTATCGAGTGATTTGCTGAACCAAATTTTGATACATGTATAAAGCCGTTTCTAAATTATCAATAATTAAACCAATATCCTCAGTTTTAAAGGTATCGTAATAGACGAGTTTTTGTTGAAAAATATCAGCCAAAGTTTCAGCCGTTTCACGAGCTTTTTCAATATCACCTATACGATAATACAATTCTGGATACCCTAAAGAGAAGTTGTAATGGTCAAAATCTTTAATAGGCATTTTGTGTAACGATAAATCTAATACATCTTTCGCTTTTACAGAATCTCCTTTCTGTAAAAACTCTTCTGATAAACGAATTAAATTATTACGTAATGAAATAGCGTTACGCTTACTTTGTTCATCCAAGTAAATTTCACCACTGTTAATCGTTTTCCAATCCCATTTTTTAACATTAGCATACATTTTTCCTGGGTCGATACGTCCCATGTCAAAAATTGTTCGTCCTTTATTAGATGTTTTAATAGGTACTAGTTTATAAGCCATTCCATCTAACTGTAGGTAATCTTTTAACCAAATGTATTCTTCATCTGCATTTGCACCGCCAGTAAAGTAAATAGGTCGCTTCCAATCAAAATTATTTAAGATATCTAGCATTAAAAGTCTTGCTTTTGATAAACCACGATTATCCACTGTAATATCAATATGGTCTACTATTTTATCAGCATCTTTTTGTGCCACTAAACCAGATTTTAAAGCATTTTCTTTGTTAACAGGAATACGAATTTTGTTAGTTGGATAAAATTTTTCCTTAGCTCCATCACCAGCGTCTAAATAAGTAGCATCGTTATCACTGTCAATCCAACGCATAAAATCTTTTATAGTAAGTAGAGAATCTTTTAACTGAGGAAGAGCATAGTAATACGCCATGTCCAAGGTTCCATACTTATATTGATCGTGTGTCAACTGTGACGGAATAGGATCGGCATCATACGTTTTCTTTTTCATTTGGTCGATGTACCAATCTGTTTGAAAAAGACTTGTATTTACTATTTTAATATCTCTACGTACACCTTCTACTTGTTGCATATACCAAAGAGGAAAAGTATCGTTATCTCCAATAGTAAATATAATAGCGTTGGGGTCACAACTTTCTAAATATGTTTGTGCATTCAATTGCGCTAAATAACGGTCAGCTCTATCGTGATCATCCCAGTTTTGGAAGCCCATTAAAGTAGGAACAGCTAGTAATGAAACTACTGAAACAGCAATGGCAACTACTTTTTCACTGGCATATTTTTTAAAGTAATCGTATAAAGCAAATACTCCAAAACCAATCCAAATAGCAAAGACGTAAAACGAACCAACTACAGCGTAATCACGTTCACGAGGTTCAAATGGTTTAGGGTTAGTGTAAAATATAATCGCTAACCCTGTAAATAAAAAGAACAGTGTTAATACAAAAAAGCTCTTTTTATCTCTATTTAATTGATATAACAAACCTATAAGACCTAAAATGAAAGGTAAAAAGAAATAGGTGTTACGACCTTTGTTGTTTTTAACATCGTCAGGTAACTTTTGTTGAGAGCCTAAGCGAGCTTCATCAATAAAATCAATACCACTTAACCAGTTTCCGTTTTCAACATCTAGGTGTCCTTGGATATCGTTTTGACGTCCCACAAAGTTCCACATAAAATAACGTCCGTACATATATCCAAATTGAAAGTCAACCATGAATTTTATGTTCTCTAAAAATGTTGGGCGTCTTTTGCTTCGAGCAGGAATACCAGCAATACTTTTGTATTGTTGTTCGGAAGCAGGATTTACCATACGAGGAATAAATCCTTTATGTTTACTAGAAAAATTAGGAAGTACATTTTTGTATTTGTTTACAATAACGTATTTACCGTCTTTCTTTTCGTATTTAGGTTTGTCGTCCTTATAAGGTTTTTCTACATCTTGTTCTCTATCGTGTGCAAAAGAATAGTAGTTGTCATAAAAAACATTGGAATCACCATATTGTTCACGATTATAGTAAGCCAATAATTCACGAGCACTTGATGGGTTGTTCTCATTGATAATTGTATCGGCATTCGCACGAATTGGCAACATTAACCAAGAAGAGAATCCAACCATGATGAATAACACAGAAAGGACTAAGGTATTAGCTGTAACCAAGTTCTTTTTACGCGTGTATTTTAAACCGTAAAAGAACAAACCGATTAAAACTATCCCTGCAATAATAGTCCCTGAGTTATAAGGTAATCCTACTTGGTTGATAAAGAATAACTCAGCAGCACTAAAGAATTTTAAAGTAAAAGGGAATAAAAATTTAAAGACAAAAGCTAAAACTAGTATAGCAACTAGGGTAGCAATTGCAGTTGTTTTTATGTTGATGTCTTTATATGTTTTGAAAAAGTATACTAAAACAATTGATGGAATTACTAATAAAGAAAGTATATGAACCCCAAAAGATAGTCCAACTACAAAACTGATTAATACCAACCATTTATTTCCTCTAGGAGTATTTAACTCACTTTCCCAACGTAATCCTAACCAAAATAGTAGCGCCATTAAGAAAGATGACATGGCATATACTTCTCCTTCTACAGCACTAAACCAAAAACTATCAGAAAAAGTATAAGCTAAAGCACCTACTAATCCGCTTCCTAACACAGCAATAGCTTCATTGTTACCTAACTTTCCGTTTTTTATAGCCATTTTTCTGGCTAAATTGGTAATCGTCCAAAACATGAAAAGGATGGTAAAAGCACTTGCAAGTCCTGACATAAAGTTGACCATTTTTGCCAACTGACTAGGGTCGCTAGTAAACATAGCGAAAAAAGCACCTAACATTTGAAATAAAGGAGCACCAGGAGGGTGTCCAACTTCTAAATTTACAGCAGTTGCAATGTATTCTCCACAATCCCACGAACTCACAGTAGGTTCAAGAGTTAAGGTATAAGTGATTAACGCTACTGCAAACGAAACCCACCCTAAAATGATGTTCCACTTTTTATAGTTAAACTCAGTCATAGTTTTTTATCTAGATATAAAGTACGAATGTATTAATTACTAATGATTTTTTCGTTGAAAACAAAAATATAATTTTGATAGTTTTTCTAATATAACCCTTCATTTAAAGTTCTGTTAAATGAGTTTTTAAAGGTTTAAAAAGTAGTAAACGAAAAAAAGCATAAAAAATTTGCTGAAATAAAACTTTGTTTTATATTTGCACCCGCAATAAGCAATTGGCCTATGGTGTAATGGTAACACACCGGTTTTTGGTACCGATATTCAAGGTTCGAGTCCTTGTAGGCCAACAAAATCCTTACGAACTTCGTAAGGATTTTTTTATAAAAGTTGTTTAATGATTTCTAAATATAAAACTTTGTTTTTATATTTGCATTGTAAACATTGGCCCATGGTGTAATGGTAACACACTGGTTTTTGGTACCAATATTCAAGGTTCGAGTCCTTGTGGGCCAACTAAAAAGTCTTAACTGAAGAAGTTAAGGCTTTTTTTTGTTTGTAGTAAACTATTACAGTGAGCAATTAACAGTTTTATAATTAAAGTATTTGAAAGAATTACCTTACAGTAATAATAATAAACGTCATAGCGAGGAGTGATAACGACGTGGCTATCTGTTGATAGAGAATAAATTGCTTTACTACGTTCGCAGTAACGATAGTTTTATTTGTAACAAACGCCTAAGAAGATCGTCTTCAATTAAAACACTATTATTATGAAACGAATTGCAACTATCTTTTTCTGTTTTTTTGTACTAAGTTCTTTTGCGCAAAAAGAAAATTTTAAAGCCTTTTATCAATCTAATAAAGACAAAGCTGAAGTATCTTTAAACATACCAAGTTTTTTTGCTAACATGTTTATCTCTGATGAAGATACTGATGAGTTTGGGGTCTTCTTAAAGAAATCTAAAAACTATAAAATCATGGTGTTCAATAACAACATGGCTTCAGTACAAAAAGATTTTCAAAAGTTTGCTCGAAGAAATAATTTAAAAACTTTAGTAAGAGTAAAGGATGGTAAGGAAAGAGTTACAGTGTATTTTAGAAAGACAAAAGACCGTATCAAAGAAATTATTGTAAACGTTCACGATAAAAGTGATGAAATGGTATTATTAGGAATTAAAACCAACCTTACCATGGATGAATTATCCGCTATGGTAGAAGCATCTACAAAAAACAAAAGTATAGCTTCAAATTAAAAGACTTCTATGTTCCCTGAGCGTAGTCGAAGGGAAGTATATAAATTTAGCATTATAGAAAACTCCGACATTTTACAGTCGGAGTTTTGTAGTTATTTAACCCACAAGTTCTTTTAAGCTCTCTACTACCTTTTTACTGTTTCCAATAAAAATTTGGTTGTCAACAATAAAAACAGGACGTTTTAAAAACGTGTACTCATCTAAAATATATTGTTTGTAATCAGTTTCTGTTAAATTCTGATTTTTCAAATCCATTTCACGGTACAGTTTTGCGCGCTTGTTAAATAAGCTTTCGTAGCTATCTGTCAATTTGCGCATTTCTTCTAATTGAGCAACAGTAACCGGATTTGCCTTTATTTCTTGTTTTTCAAATCCGTCAAGATTTACTTCTTTTAAAATTCGTCGGCAAGTATCACAGGTTTGTAAAAAATAAACTTTCTTCATTATATAAGTTTTTATCGTATTAGTTATAGATTAGTTTTAACCATTAAATAACAAATACTCATTATAGGTTTTCATGGCTAAATAGTATCTTTGATGTAGCTAAAATAAGTAGAAAAATGAACAAACAGTTTGAAGTTTTAAAAAGATCAAGAGACTTAGTTTTAAAAAGAATAGAAGGGTTATCATTAGAACAATTGCACATAATCCCTGAAGGATTTAACAATAACATTGCATGGAATGTAGCACATTTAGTAGTTACACAACAATTATTACATTACAAGTTATCAGGATTAAATTGTTTAGCACCGGATGAGTTAATTGAAGGTTATAGAAAAGGAACTTTTCCAACGAAAGATTTTACCGAAGAAGAATTTGAAGAGGTAAAAGAACTATTAATCGGTTTACCAGAAACCTTAGAAGAAGATTTTGAAGCAGGGATTTTTACAGAATATCAAGAATATGAAACCAGTACAGGTTTTGTGATTGATTCTTTTGAAAGTGCTGTAGCTTTTAATAATTTACATGAAGGAATGCATTTGGGGATTATTATGAACTTGAGTAAATTGGTTTAAATCTCTAAGAGCTTGATCTTGATGTTTATTCTGAAAAAAATAATAAATGTTAGCAGATGAAATTCAATACAAAAACAATACACGGAGGTCAACAACCTGAAGAAGCTACAGGAGCAGTAATACCTCCAATTTTTCAAACGTCAACCTATGCACAGTCAAGTCCGGGTGTGAATAAGGGATATGCGTATTCACGTTCAGCAAATCCCACACGTACTGCCTTAGAAAACGCGTTCGCGTCTCTTGAAAACGGAACACACGGATTTGCTTTTTCTTCTGGTTTATCAGCGATTGATTGTGTGTTACGTACATTAAATCCGGGTGATGAGGTCATTGCAGGGGATGATATTTATGGCGGTACCTATCGTATGTTTACCAATATGTTTGAAAAATTTGGATTGAAATTTCAGTATGTTGACATGGATGAGGTTACGAATGTAGTCAATGCAATTTCAAAAAAAACAAAACTAATTTGGATTGAAACACCTACCAATCCGTTAATGAAAATTGCGGATATAGAGGGAATTACCAAGGCTGTAAAAACAAAAAGGGCAGACATTGTAATAGCGGTTGACAATACCTTTGCAACACCGTATTTACAACGTCCGTTAGATTTAGGCGTTGATATCGTAATGCATTCAGCAACTAAATATTTAGGAGGGCATTCCGATTTGGTCATGGGGGCTTTAATGACTAAAAACGCTGAGTTAGCAGAACAATTACACTTTATTCAGTTTGCTGCGGGGGCTATCGCAGGACCAATGGATTCGTTTTTAGCGCTTCGAGGAGTAAAAACCTTGCATTTACGTATGCAACGTCATTGTGAAAATGGAAAAGCAGTAGCTAAATACTTATCAGCACATCCAAAAGTAGGAGAAGTGTTTTATCCAGGATTAGAAAATCATCCAAATCATGAAATCGCCAAAAAACAAATGAATGATTTTGGAGGAATGGTTTCTTTTAGATTGAAAGATGAAAGTAAACAAGCGGCTTTAACTTTTTTAGAAAACACTAAAATATTTACGTTAGCAGAATCACTAGGAGGTGTAGAAAGCTTGGTAAGTCATCCAGTAACAATGACACATGCTTCCATTCCTGAAGCTGATCGTTTAAAAATAGGAATTACAGATTCTTTAATTCGTTTGAGTGTTGGGGTAGAAGATATAGACGATTTATTGTTTGATTTAGAACAAGCGCTTTCAAAGTAGAAAGACTATTAAAAATAAAAATGAAAAAATCCGAAGTATGTAAGCTTCGGATTTTTATTATATAAAAACAAAATATACCGTTCAGTATATTTTTTATATATTTGTATCTCTAATATTTTTGAAAAGTGTCTAAATCAGAAAGAACAAAGGCTTTTATAATTGAAACTGTAGCTCCTATTTTTAATAAGAATGGGTATGCTGCCATGAGCTTATCAAAAATAACAGAAGCTACTGGTTTAACCAAAGGGGCTATTTATGGACATTTTGAAAACAAAGAAGAGCTAGCTATAGAATCCTTTAAGTTTTCAGTAAGAAAAGTGTTAAAAGACTTAAATAAAACTGTAAACAAAGGAGAAACACCTTTAGCAATGTTGAAAAAAATAGCTGTTTTTTATGAAGACTATTATGAGTACAATAAACAATTTGGTGGATGCCCAATTTTAAATATCGGAGTAGACTCTAACAATCAAAATAAGGTGATTGCGCAATTAGTGCAATCGTATAATCATAGAATCTTAGATCAATTTTCTAAACTGATTGAGATGGCAAAAGAAGCTAATGAAGTTAAGGAGTCTATCGACAGTATGTTGTACGCCAAACGTTTTTTTTACATGATTGAAGGAGCTGTGTATATGACTCATATTATGAAAGATGATAGTTATCTAACAGATGTGTCCGTACTATTACAGCAAATTATAAAACAAGAATTACAGAAATAACTATTTTTTTAATCATAAATATACCGATTGGTATATTTTAAATTTAATACCATGGAAATACCAAAAATTTTAGAAAGTAAAACAAAAATCAGATTTCAAGATTGCGACCCTTTCAATCATTTAAACAATGCTTCTTATTTTAATTACCTTATCAACGCTAGAGAAGACCAGTTGATTGCTAATTACAATTTAGATATTTACCAACATGGAAAAGAGCGAGGAAAGAGTTGGGTAGTAGGTTCGCATCAAATAGCCTATTTAAAACCAGCAACCTTAATGGAAACGGTAACGATAGATTCGCAGTTAATTCATTATGGAGATAGAAATTTGTTAGTAGAAATACGTATGTGGAATGAAGAGAAGACAGCCTTAAAAGCGATACTTTGGAGTTCTTTCGTGTATTTTGATTTATTAAAATTATCGTCAGCAAAACATACTGAGGATTTACTAGAGCTATTCGAAAACGCTGTTTTACCAGTAGAACAAACTAGTTTTGAAGAAAGAGCACAAAGCTTTCGATATCAAAAAGTATCATAAAAAAAAGACCTGCACTTCTGCAGGTCTTTTTTTTTATTACAAAAGCTATTAATTATTTAGCTGCAGCATATCTTCTTTCTACTTCGTTCCAGTTGATTACTTTGAAGAAAGCTTCAATATAATCTGGACGACGGTTTTGGTAGTTTAAGTAATAAGCGTGTTCCCAAACGTCTAATCCTAAAATAGGAGTTCCGTCACAAGTAACACCTGGCATTAATGGATTGTCTTGGTTAGGGGTAGAGCAAACTTCTACTTTTCCTCCTTTGTGTACACATAACCAAGCCCATCCTGAACCAAACTGAGTAGCAGCTGCTTTAGAAAAAGCATCGATAAAAGCTTCTTTTGAACCAAATTCAGCTTCAATAGCATCTTTTAATTCTCCAGATAAATAACCTCTATCCTCTGGGTTCATTACTGTCCAAAATAAAGAGTGATTGTAAAAACCACCACCGTTATTACGAACACCAGCATTGTTCATATCTAAGTTAGTTAAAATGTCTTCGATAGATTTTCCTTCTAAATCAGTACCTTCAATAGCAGCATTTAATTTAGTAGTATATCCGTTGTGGTGCTTGCTATGGTGAATTTCCATAGTTCTAGCATCTATATTTGGTTCTAAAGCGTCGTAAGCATATCCTAATTCTGGTAAGTTAAAAGCCATAATTATTTGTTTTTTAATAGATTAATTTTTTCGTTTTTCCGAATGTAAATTTAATTCAAAAAAATAAGGCAAACAACTGTTTGCCTTATGGATAATTTATTTGAGTATAAATAATAACTATTCTTTAATAGACTGGCTTTTCATCAGCAGAAAATTTAGTCATAAATTCTTCGGCTTTTTCAACGAGTTGATTACTTCCACAGTAAAAAGGTACACGTTGGTGTAGTTCTGTTGGTTTAATATCTAAAATACGAGTAAACCCATCAGAAGCTGTACCACCTGCTTGCTCACAAATAAACGCCATAGGGTTACATTCGTATAATAAACGTAATTTTCCTTTAGGAGTTATGGCAGTAGCAGGATAAATATAAACTCCTCCTTTTATCATGTTTCTATGGAAGTCTGAAACTAACGATCCAATATAACGAGCTGTGTAAGGGCGATTGTCTGCTTCGTTTAACTCTTTACAATGTATCAAGAAACGCTTCATTCCTTCTTGGAAATGCGTAAAATATCCTTCACTTACTGAGTAAATTCTACCAATCTCAGGGTATTGCATATTTGGATGCGATAAGTAAAAAGTACCAATAGCTGGATTTAAAGTAAATCCGTTAACACCATTTCCCGTAGTAAATACTAGCATGGTTGAGGTACCGTATGCAACATAACCTGCAGCTACTTGTTCGCTGCCTTTTTGTAAAAAATCTTCTTTGGTAACAGGAGTTCCTACAGGAGAAATTCTTCTGTAAATAGAAAAAATAGTTCCTACAGAAACGTTTACATCAATGTTAGACGATCCATCTAAAGGATCCATCAACAATACATATTTGTTTTCGTTGGCTTTGTTTTGACCTTCAACAACTACAAAATCGTCTTCCTCTTCACTAGCAATACCGCAAACAATTTCACGATTAATTAATGTTTGTTTAAATAAATCGTTCGCTAAAACATCTAATTTTTGTTGTGCTTCACCTTGTACATTAATATCACCAGCAGCTCCGGTAATATCAACCAATCCTGCTTTTCTAATTTCGTGATTTACTACTTTGGCAGCTAAACGAATAGAATTTATTAGACGAGATAATTCACCAGAAGAATATTTAAAGTCTTTTTGTTTGCTGATGATGAACTCACCCAGCGTCATATGCTTGTTACTCATGTCAAATTTTTGTGTTGTGCGTACAAAGATGCCAACTTTTATTTAGTATTTTAAATTTTCAACAAAAAAATATGATGTGTTTTAATTTTTTATTTGTTTTATCAGAAAGTTTTAAGAGAGGTATCTTTACCAAAAAAAATTAAGAAATGAGTTTTATTATCAGATCAGGAGAGCAAAAAGATGCTCAAGCTATATTAGATTTAATCGTTGAATTAGCTGTTTTTGAAAAGGAACCCGATGCGGTTAAAATTACGGTTGAAGACATCGTTAAAGATGGTTTTTCTGAAAATCCAAAATTTAAAACCTTTGTGGCTGAAGAAGATAATAAGATTATAGGAATGGCGTTGTTTTATGAACGTTACTCCACATGGAAAGGGAAAGCAATTCATTTAGAAGACTTGATGGTAACCCAATCAAAAAGAGGTATTGGTGCAGGAAAAGCATTGTACAGTGCTGTAATGGACCACGCACATAAAAATAATTGTAAAAGAGTCGCTTGGGAAGTA
This sequence comes from Tenacibaculum sp. SDUM215027, assembly GCF_050566205.1. Taxonomy (NCBI): domain Bacteria; kingdom Pseudomonadati; phylum Bacteroidota; class Flavobacteriia; order Flavobacteriales; family Flavobacteriaceae; genus Tenacibaculum; species Tenacibaculum sp. SDUM215027. Next base: position 419,189 of record NZ_JBNXUE010000001.1, on the reverse strand, counting down.
TTAGATTGGAATACAGGAGCTGTCGATTTTTACAAAAGTACTGGAGCCACTGTATACGATGAGTGGAGAGTTTGCCATATGAATGAACAAAGCTTACAACAATTTTGTAATGAGAATATTTAAGTTTGGAGGGGCATCGGTAAAAGATGCGAGTGGAGTAAAAAATGTAGCAAAAGTATTGCAGCATGAAGGAACAGAAAATACGCTAGTAGTAATTTCTGCCATGGGAAAAATGACCAATGCTTTTGAGCAAGTGGTAAACGATTATTTCTACAAAAAAGAAAACCTTAAAGATTCCTTGAGATTTGTAGATGACTTCCATCAAAATATGTTGAACGATTTATTTAGTCCAAACCATGAGATATATAATAAAGTAAATCATTTATTTGGTGAATTGAGCGGTTTCATGGCTCGAAATACATCCAAAGATTATAACTATGTGTACGATCAAATGGTTGGTTTTGGAGAATTACTTTCTACTACTATTGTAAGCACCTATCTATCTGAAATAGGAGTAGGCAATCAATGGTTAGATGTAAGAGAATACATTAAAACCGATGGTGATTATCGTGATGCAAAAATTGATTGGGAGTTAACCCAACAGCAAATTCAAGAAAAAGTAGATGTATCTAAGCTAAATATTACGCAAGGTTTTTTAGGAGGGTTTGGAACAGAAACAACAACCTTAGGAAGAGAAGGTTCTGATTATACGGCAGGTATTTTTGCGTATTGTTTGGATGCCGATAGTGTTACTATTTGGAAAGATGTGCAAGGAGTATTAAACGCTGACCCTAGAGTATTTTCTGAAACAGCTTTGCTACAGGAAATTTCGTATACAGAGGCTATTGAGATGGCATTTTATGGAGCATCTGTAATTCACCCAAAAACAATTCAACCGTTAGAACAAAAAAATATTCCGTTGTATGTACGTTCGTTTGAAGATGTTACAAAATCTGGAACGTGTGTGGGTAGAGGAAAGAAAATAACGCCAGAGGTTCCATGTTTTATCGTAAAGAAGAATCAAATTTTAGTAGCTATTTCAGCAAAAGACTTTTCTTTTATGGTTGAAAATAATATTAGCGATGTTTTTAAGAAATTACACGATTATAACTTAAAAGTGAATCTAATTCAGAATTCAGCGATTAGTTTTTCTGTTTGTATAGAAGATAAGTACCATAATTTTGAAGATTTTTATAACGATTTGAAAGGAGCTTATAAAATAAGAGCATACAAAGGAGCTACTTTATACACAATTCGTCACTTTAATGATGAAGCAATAAAAACGATAAGAAAACGAGGGAAATCTATTATTCGTCAAATAAATACTGAAACTGCACAGTTAGTGATTCAAGAAAACATGTAAAGCTTGCAAAAAATCGATTATATTTGCAGTTATGTCAATTGATAACTATGTATGGGATTAGTAACACCTAAAGAAGTTGCAAAAGCAATAGGAGCCGATAAGTTCGGCGTTTTCGGGACGTTTTCAGGTTGGTTGCTGATGAAAGTTTTGCGAATTTCTACCGCCAATGAAGTTTATAATAAGCATAAGCACAAAAAAGATTTACCTTTTTTAAATGGTTTGCTTGATGAGTTTCAGATTGAATTTGAAATTCCAGAAGAAGATTTAAAGCGTATTCCTAAAGAAGGACCGTTTATAACAATTTCTAACCATCCGTTAGGAGGGATAGATGGTATTTTATTATTAAAACTCTTATTAGAGCACAGAGCCGATTATAAGATTATAGCAAACTTCTTATTACATAGAATAGAGCCTTTGAAGCCCTATGTAATGCCAGTGAATCCTTTTGAAAATCATAAGGATGCACAGTCGAGTGTTGCTGGAGTAAAAAATGCATTATTACACTTACAAGAAGGAAGGCCTTTAGGACTTTTTCCTGCAGGAGAAGTATCTACGTATCGTGATGGGAAGTTAATGGTAGATAAAGAATGGGAGCAAGGAGCAGTACGTTTGATTAAAAAAGCAAAAGTACCTGTAATCCCTATTTATTTTCACGCAAAAAATAGTCAACTGTTTTACACACTATCTAAAATTAGTGATACCCTTAGAACAGCAAAACTTCCGTCTGAGTTATTATCTCAAAAAAATAGAATTATCAAAGTAAGAATAGGTAAGCCAATTTCAGTAAAAGACCAAGATGCGTTTACTAAAATACCAGATTTCTACCAGTTCTTACGTAGAAAAACATACATGTTGGCTAATCCGTATGAGAAAGCATCTCCAAAGATATTGTCAACACACAATTTAAAAATCCCTAAGAAAGCTAAAAAAATCACCTCTCAAAAGTCGCCAGATTTATTTGTAAAAGAAGTTGATGCTTTACGAGACAAGGGAAGTAGATTATTACAAAGTAAGAACTATGAGGTGTTTTTTGCAAGTGCAAAAGAAATACCAAATATTTTACATGAAATAGGGAGATTACGTGAAATCACGTTTAGAGAAGTAGGAGAAGGAACGAATAAAACTATTGATTTAGACAGATTTGATAAATATTATCACCATTTATTTTTATGGGATGACCAACAAAACAGATTGGTAGGTGCCTATAGAATGGGGTTAGGAAAAGATATTTATAAAAAGCACGGAGTAAATGGCTTTTATATTCAAACCTTATTTAGAATAGAACCAGAGTTGTACCCAATGATGGAGCAAACCATTGAAATGGGACGTGCTTTTATTATTAAAGAGTATCAACAAAAACCAATGCCTCTTTTCTTATTATGGAAAGGAATTGTGCATGTTACATTGCGTCACCCAGAATATAAGTACTTAATGGGTGGAGTAAGTATTAGTAATCAGTTTTCTGAATTCTCAAAATCGTTGATGATTGAGTTTATGAAGTCACATTATTACGATCCGTATGTGGCACAATACATTCGTCCGAAGAAAGAATTCAAGGTAAAATTAAAAGATGCTGATAAAGACTTTGTATTTGATGCTACAGAGGCAGATATGCAAAAGTTTGATAAGATTATCGACGAGCTTGAACCAGGAGAATTACGTATTCCAGTATTAATTAAAAAGTATGTGAAGCAAAATGCACGTTTGGTTGCGTTTAATGTAGATCCTAAGTTTAATAACGCAATTGATGGGTTAATGTATATCAAGGTGGCAGATATACCTGAAAGTACTGTAAAACCTGTTATGGAAGAATTTCAAGCAGAATTAGAGCGTCGTGCAGCAGAAAACTTGAATAAGTAAAAGGTAATTAAAATAGAATACAAAATAAAAAAGCATCGTACTCAGTACGATGCTTTTTTGTTTATGTCTTAAAAGGTTATTTAAACAACCTAAATATATCGTTTCCGTTTGCAAATAGTAGCAAAGCTATCAATAAGATAAACCCTGTAACTTGAGCGTATTCTAAGAACTTATCACCAGGTTTTTTACCTGTAATCATTTCCCATAAGGTAAACACAACGTGACCACCATCTAAAGCAGGAATTGGTAATAAATTCATAAACCCTAACATTATTGATAAGAATGCTGTAATATTCCAGAATGTTTCCCAGCTAAACTCTGAAGGGAATATACTTCCGATAGAAATAAATCCACCTAAACCTTTATAAGCACCTGTACTAGGATTTAAAATCTTTTTCATTTGCTTAATATAGTTGGTTAATGTTGTCCATGCTTTGTTGGTTCCAGCAGGAATAGCTTCTCCAAAAGTATATGTTTTTTCCGCTAAGTTATAGTAACCTAGTTTTTCTAAATCTGTTAAAGGTAAGTTTGTAGCATAAATTCCTAATTTTCCTTCATCAGAAACCTTAGCAGGAATAGTTATGTTTTGGTTACCTCGTTTAACAGTAACATTTATTTCTTGACCTTTTTTACTTTCTAAAACTACTTGAACCTGATCAAAATAAGGAGTAGAAACACCATTAATAGCAGTTATAATATCTTTCTTTTGTAATTCACTTTTTCTATTTGGAGAATCTTCAGAGATTTGTCCAATAACAAAAGGTTGCCTGTACATTATAAAAGCTCCAGCATCTTTGCCTCTATCAACTAATTTTGAAATAAAATCGGTTGGTATTTCTTTTTTAAGAACAGTTCCGTTTCTTTCAACAGTGTAATTAGTACCATTGATAAACTCAAGAGGAAGCTCTCCGAACTTCTCAACTTTTTCTCCATCAATTGTTAAGATTTTATCTCCAGTTTCTAAACCTAAATCTTTTCCTAGTTGATCTTGAACCCAAACACCATCTTTTAAACTTTCATTAGGTAGGTATTTTTCTCCATATGCCCACATTAAGCAGATGTAAATTAAAATACCTAATACAAAATTAACAATAACTCCACCTAACATAATAATTAAACGTTGCCATGCTGGTTTAGAACGGAATTCCCATGGTTGAGCAGGTTTTTGCATTTGTTCGGTATCCATGCTCTCATCAATCATTCCTGCAATCTTTACATAACCACCTAACGGAATCCAACCAATACCGTAAACCGTTTCCCCAACTTTCTTTTTAAATAAAGAGAATTTATAATCGAAAAACAGGTAGAATTTTTCTACTCGGGTTTTGAATAATTTGGCGGGAATAAAGTGTCCTAATTCGTGCAAAACGATTAAGAGCGATAAGCTTAAAATAAACTGTGATGCTTTTATTAAAATCTCCATAAATGGTGTTCGTCTAAATTTAAAATCTGACAAATGTACGTTTTTCAGTACAGTTCTAAAAGTTTGTGTTACAGTTGGGCATTTGTTTTAACAAAGTTTTTAGTATAGTGGTTTATAAACGCTGTTTTTAGTCGTATTTTTGTAGAAAATTTTAGTACTGTGGATTTTAAATTCTTTAAAAAATCAAAAAGCACCTTAATTTTTATTTTAGTTTTTTGTGCTATTGGTGTGCCTGTTTTCTATCACTTAGTAAAGGTTGATAAAAAGTTACCTATTTATAACCCTGCTGATATTAATCCTAAACTTGTGGATGCTTCTGTAAGAAATAGGACAAAGAATCATAGAGTAGGAGATTTTACCTTAATTAACCAGAATGGAGATACGATTACGAATGCTGATTATAAAGGAAAGATTTATATAGCCGATTTCTTTTTTACGCGTTGTCAAACTATTTGTATTGCCATGGCGTATAATATGAGTGAGTTGCAAGAGCATTACAAAAATGATGATGATATCATGTTTTTATCACACTCCGTAACCCCAGTAATGGATAGTGTACCACAATTACGAAAATATGCTGATGAAAAGGGTGTGATTGATGGGAAATGGAATGTGGCCACAGGAGAAAAGAAACATATTTACAACTTAGCACGTAAGCATTATTTTGCTGTATTAGATGAAGGAGATGGTGGCGAAAGCGATTGGGTTCACACCGAAAATTTTGTATTAATAGACAAAGAAGGACGTATTCGAGGTTCGTATGATGGAACCAAAAAAGAAAATATGCAAAAAATTATTGACGACATTACAGTATTAAAAGAAGAATACGCAAACTAATTATTTGCGTTTCTTTCCTTCTTCATCAAAATTCTTATTTATTTCTTGTTCAGTTTTAATAACCGATACAGCAAGCGACAATAACATGATTGCCATGGGTTGCCATGTTAATTCTTTTGAAATATACGCCAATATCAAAGCAGCTACTAGTGAAACTGCTGAATATTTGATAAACTGCTTGGTAAAAAAAGTGTTAGCAAACTGCCATATGGTATCATTTTTCATGGTTTTGTTAGTACGATAACCATATATAGAATTGATTTTCTTTGGTGGGAAGAAATGAAAAATAAGGCTAAATAAAAAAAGTAATCCGTTTACTGAAAGTACATAATAAAATGGGTTCATGGTTTAGTTTTTAATAGAATTGATAATTCCTTTTAACAAGGTATTTACGTCTACGTTTTTAGTAAGCCCTGTACGAACCACTACCAAATCTTGACTAGGCAAAATAAATACATTTTGACCTTTATATCCATTAAAAGAAAACATATTTTTTGGAGCATCAGGATATCTACCACCAGCATTTAACCAAATTTGAGCACCATACCAACCATTAGAAGTCGGGGTGGGTGTTGTAGCGTAGTTTACCCAATCTTTATCAAACAAATGTTCTCCGTTCCACTCACCATTATGAAGGTACAGTAACCCCAATTTAGCCCAGTCTCTTGCAGTAGCCCATGCATATGACGACCCAACAAAGTGATTACTCATATCAGTTTCAACAATCATAGAGTTCATTCCAATTTTGTCAATCAAAGAGCTATACCAAAAATCAAGATATTCTAGGTGTGTGTCGAATTTTGTTCGTAAAATACCAGATAACAAATTAGAAGTTCCCGAAGAATAATTCCACGTTTCGTTAGGTTTTCCTACCTGAGGTTTGTTCACTTGTACCTTGGTCATGTCTTTTTCTAAAAACAACATTTTAGTAACGTCAGAAATAGTGTTGTAATCTTCATTCCATTCCAAACCAGAATTCATTTGTAGCAAATTATGAATTGTAATATTTTTACGGTCGTCATTTTCCCATTCAGAAAATAAGTTGTCTTCTTGAACATTAATTTTTCCTTGACATTTTAAAATCCCGAACAACGTTCCTGTAATACTTTTGGTCATTGACCAACCCAACTGTTTTGATTCTTTGGTAAAACCAGTATCATATTTTTCAAAAACAATCTTGTTTTTATATACGACTACTACTGAACGTGTTTGGTTTTTATCATTAAAAATAGTATCAATGGTTTCATTTAGTTTTGTATAATCAATGTTAGCAAAAACAGTGTCTTTATGATCTGCATTTCCGTATGGAAATGGAGTGACGTTATCAGGTTTTGAACGTTTTGGAGTGAGTTGAGGTTTGGTGATGTCAAAATCATCGGTAACTAAAACAGCACCCAATCCTACTCTGTATACAGCCTTTCTTTTTAGCAATCCGTATACTGAACCTGTAGCTGATTTTTCTTCCATATTAATTTCATCAGAAGTAATATTTATAGGAGAAAAATTATTGTCATTTGTATCGGTAAAAGCTAAACTTCTTTCCGCAAGAAACACAGATGAAGCGGTGTTTTTAGCAGAGTATCCAGCAAGAATATTTAACTTCGGATAGTTGTAAAAAATAGTAATTGCGAGGGCAATTAAAATGAGAAGAAGGATTCTTTTTAAAATTTTCATGTGACAGGTTTATAGCAAATGTAAGAATTTAATTGTTTGATGTTTGTATTTGAAACGCAAGCCCTACCTTTGTGCTAAATTTGATATTTTACATGTTTAGTATAGATAAAATTCGAGCTGATTTTCCTATTTTAAATAGAGAAGTACATGGGAAAAAATTAGTGTATTTAGATAACGGAGCAACTTCGCAAACACCACAAGTAGTAATTGATGCAATTGTTGATTATTATTCTAACTATAACGCTAATATTCACAGAGGAGTACATACATTAAGCCAAGAGGCTACTGATAAATACGAAGAAGCACGCATAAAAATTCAACAGCATTTTAATGCAAAACATTCCTATGAAATTATTTTAACTTCAGGAACTACTCATGGTGTTAATATTGTAGCTTCTGGTTTTGCATCAATTTTACAAGAAGGAGATGAAATTATTGTTTCTGCCTTAGAGCACCATTCTAATATAGTGCCTTGGCAAATGTTATGTGAAAAAACAGGAGCTATTTTAAAGGTAATTCCGATGAATGAAGATGGTTCTTTACGAATGGATATCTATCATGAATTGTTAAACTCAAAAACGAAGTTGGTTTTTTGTAATCATGTGTCTAATGCATTAGGAACAATTAACCCTATAAAAGAAATTATTCACGCTGCTCATAAATTCGGAGCTTATGTGTTAATTGATGGAGCACAAGCAGTACCTCATGTAAAACCTGATGTACAAGCCCTAGATGTTGATTTTTATGTAGCTTCAGCACATAAAATGTGTGGGCCAACAGGTGTTGGAATGTTATATGGTAAAGAAGAATTACTGAAATTGTTGCCGCCATATCAAGGAGGAGGAGAGATGATTGAAACCGTAACTTTTGAAAAAACAACCTACGCAGGGTTACCTCATAAGTTTGAAGCTGGGACACCTAATATTTGTGGAGGAATAGCTTTTGGAGTTGCTATTGATTATATGAATTCAGTTGGTTTTGATACTATTGAAAAACAAGAAAACGAATTGTTATCGTATGCAACGCAAGAGTTAGAAAAAATAGAGGGATTAAAAATCTACGGAACAACAAATAAAACATCAGTAATATCTTTTAATTTAGAAGGAATCCATCCGTACGATGTTGGAGCAATTTTAGATAAGTTAGGTGTTGCTGTTCGTACAGGACACCATTGTGCGCAACCTATTATGGATTTTTATTGTATTCCAGGAACAGTAAGAGCTTCCTTCTCTTTTTACAATACCAAAGAAGAAGCTGATGTACTGGTAAGCGCGGTTAAGAAAGCACAGATGATGTTATCATAAAAGCGGGTTTTTAAATTTGTTTTTTACATAAGTATACAAAATGTATATTTGAGGAATGAAAAAGAGCTTAGGGTATCAAACTACTGTAGATTTTTATGATTGTGATGCTACAATTATAGATTCAGTAACCTCCATAAAACATATTTTAGAAAAAGCAGCAACGATTATGGACTTGTCAGTAGTCAATACTACAATCCATGAGTTTTCGCCTATTGGTATAAGCGGGGTAATTGTAATAAAGGAAAGTCATATTGCAATTCACACTTGGCCAGAACACAATTATGTTGCATTAGATTTTTTTACCTGTAATAAATCGTTTGATCTTAATGAAGGAATTCTTTGGATTCAAAAACAGTTTAGAGCTAAGAAAATAGATAAAAACTCTAGTCAAAGAGGCTTTTTAGATAAAATAAGATAATGATGATTAAACAAAAAGTAACATTATTATTTGACGATGAAAAAGGTAATTTAAAAGGAGATAAACTTGTAGAGTATTTTATTTCATGGTTAATCATTATAAATATGGTTGCCATTGTGTTAGAGTCATATCCTGAAATTAATACAGCTTATGCATATTACTTCAACATTCTTGAGGTCTTTTCAATTATAATTTTTACACTAGAATACTTTATAAGAGTTTGGATTGCAGATATAATTCACCCCAATTTAAAACCTGCAAAAGCAAGACTCAAATATATTACGTCGTTTATGGGGCTGGTAGACTTGATTTCTATCCTTCCATTTTTCTTACCATACATTGTAAAAATTGATTTAAGAATTCTTAGAACTCTTCGTTTGTTTAGGCTATTACGCTTATTAAAATTAAAAAGATACTTTAAATCCTTGAGTATTATTAAGAGTGTATTAGTAAAGACTAAAAATGAAATATTAGTTACTATATTTTTAGTTTTTATACTATTAGTTTTGGCATCTACACTAATGTATAATATCGAAAAAACAGCACAACCAGAAGCTTTTCAAAATATAGGTCAAGCCATGTGGTGGGCAGTTGCTACATTAACGACAGTAGGGTATGGTGATATTTATCCTATAACAGGAATAGGGAAAATTTTAAGTGCTTTCATTGCTCTTTTAGGTATAGGAATAGTAGCCTTACCTACAGGAATCATAAGTTCAGCTTATATTGAAGAAGTGAGAAAATTAAGAGTTAAAACTGAACAATGTAATTGCCCACATTGTGGAAAAGAAATCAAGTAATATGTTTTGGAAACCTTCGAAAAAATACCATTTAGATAAGTTAAAAGTAGGATATACTTTTACTCTTCATGGAACAAACTGGAAAATAACTGAAGTAGCTCAGTACGATTGGCGTATGGATAACTCTAGTATTGAGTATACTATTGTTTCTTCAAGTAAAGAAGCTTTTTTAGAGGTTGAACTCTATAAAGGAGACTATGAACTAACTTATAGTGAAGCTATTTCTATAGAAGAAGCTTATTTAATTGATGCAATTCATACTAAAGAAATAATTTTTCAAAATAAAATGTATGTACTCGATGAAGTGTATACAGGAGATTATAAGAATCTAACAACGTATTCTTCTAGAGAAAACCTTGAATGTTCCCTTTTTTATGCAGAAGATGAAGAGCAGTTAACAATTGAAAAATGGGAAGATGGAAGCTATGAGGTGTTCTTAGGAAATGAATTAAAAGCTAAAAAAATTAAAAATATAAAAGAAAATTAAGCATGAATAAATTACTATGTTATTTCCTAATAGGGAGTTTTTTCCTAATAGGGTGCTCTAAAAGTTATAAGCAAGCAAAAACGGTTTTAATAGAACCTACAGAAGCGATTATCAAAAAAAATAAAGACAAAGATTTTTCTGTAGTTTTAGATGATATGAAAATAGAGGAAGAACCCGACTATATGGTGTATCAGCAGAAATATAACATATTAACATTAGTAAAAGATTCGTTACATACTAAAAAAACCCCATGGCAAACTGTAAGTAAGAAATACTTTAAAAAGCATGAAAATGATTTAGGTATGGAAATAGTATCTAGTCATAATGGAAGGTTATCACGAGTAGCACAACCTGTAGGGTTTGGTTGGGCAATTGGAGATAAAAAGCATGGGAAATGGGAAGGAACTTCTAAAGATTCTACAAAAACAAATAACAGTCAAAGAAGATGGAGAACACATGGTACCAGTCCTTTTTTTTGGTATTGGTTAGGAACCAGAAGAAATACTTACAGAAGTGATTATAATGGGTATAGAACTTATAATAATAATGGAAACCCGTATTATGGTAATCAATCCTCAAGAGGAAATTATACCTACGGAACGAGAAGTACTTATGAAAGAACCAATAGAAGTTCTTTTTTCTCAAGAAAAGCACAAAATGTAAAGAAATGGAGTAGCTTAAATAGAAGATCATCAAGAAGTTCTTCAAGGTATTCAAACGGTTCTTCAACTAGGTCTCGTTCTGGTGGCTACGGAAAATAATAGATTTGGCATATACAAAAAAACAAAAATCCCTAGCGCTTAAAATAGCACTATTTGCCACTGGAATTAGTGGTATTGTAGCGGAATATATTTTATCTACCCTAGCTTCTTACTTTATTGGAAATGCTATTTTACAATTTACTTTAATAGTATCAATAATGTTGTTTGCTATGGGGTTGGGAAGTAGGTTTAGTAAGTTTTTTACTAAGCAAGTAATTGTTTATTTCATTTTAACAGAATTGATTTTGTCAATTCTAGTATCATTTTCAGCCTTGGTATCCTATGTTGTTTATGGTGTAACTGACGTTTCATGGTTGGTAATTTACTTCCTGTCTATTTTAATAGGTTTATTAATAGGGTTAGAAATTCCTTTTGCTACAAGAATTAATGATGAGTTTGAAGAATTACGTCTAAACATTTCGAATATTTTAGAAAAAGATTATTTCGGAAGTTTAATTGGAGGTTTATTTTTTGCTTTTGTAGGATTACCTTATTTGGGGCTAACGTATACTCCTTTTTTATTAGGCTTCTTAAACCTAGGAGTTTCTTATTATTTATTTAGAGTATTAAAAGAGCATGTGTCTTTAAAAGCAAGGAAAAGACTTGAAATAACGTATGTTTTGGTAACTATTCTTATTCTCTTAGGTTTGTATTTTTCAAAACCAATAGTTCAATACGGTGAACAAGTAAAGTATAAAGACAAAATAGTATACTCTAAACAAACAAAATACCAAAAAATAGTAGTTACCAAATGGAAAAATTGGTATTCGTTATACATAAACGGAAATCAACAACTCTCTTCTTTTGATGAGTTTATGTATCATGAACCTATGGTACATCTTCCAATGAACTTAACAAAGTCACATGCAAATATATTAGTATTAGGAGGAGGTGATGGTTGCTTGGTTAGAGAGGTTTTTAAATATGAAGATGTACAAAAGGTAACACTGGTAGATTTAGACCCTAATATGGTTGATTTAGGTAAGAATTATTCAGTTTTTAAAACATTAAATGATAATTCGATGAATGATCCTAGATTAGAAACAATAACACAGGACGCATTCAATTTTTTAGAAGAAACTAAAGAAAAATATGATGTAATTTATGTTGATTTACCAGACCCTAATAATGTCGATTTAAACAAATTATACACAAAAGAGTTTTATAAATTATGTAAATTAAAATTAAAAAAAGATGGTGTTTTTATAACACAAGCTGGTAGTCCTTATTATGCAACCAAAGCTTTTTACTGTATTGATAAAACTTTAAGAGCAGCAGGATTGAAAACTATACCGATGCATAATCAAATTTTAACTTTAGGAGAATGGGGATGGGTTATGGCAAAACATAATAGTGTTTCTAAGAAAGAAATTATAGAAGTAAACGTATCTGAGTTAAATTTAAAATGGCTAAATAATAATGTTATACCTCAACTAATAGCATTTGGAAAACCATTAACAGACACTACAGGAATAAAAGTTAACACAATTTTTTCACCTAAATTATATACCTATTATAGAGAAGGAAATTGGGATTTATACTAAAAAAAAGCCTCCAAAAGGAGGCTTTTTTTAGTATAGTTTATAAACTTAGTCTTAATCTCTCGACATAAATATTTGTAATACATACCAGAATAATAACATTAAAGAAGCAAACAAACCTAATGCTGCAGGAATGTAATCATCTGTAGAGAATTTGTTAACTAAGTTAGATGTTTGATATAAAATAGAACCAGCGGCTAATACACACATTCCAACTGAGAACCATAACCCTAAATTAAATCCAAATAAAGCACCAGCAATAATCAGTCCAATAGCGATAAAGAATCCAACAGATAATCCCGCTCTAATAAAAGAAAAATCCTTTTTTGTGATAAAAACGATTGATGAAATTCCAACAAATAATGCTAGTGTAACAATACCTGCTTGTTTTATAACATCCAAATTATTAGCGTAGGATATGGCAATGTAAATTAAAGGGATAAAAATAAATGCTTCCGCAAAAATATACCCTGAATATGCTAAATATTGTAAGTTTTTATCAGAGGTTTTTAAAGCAGTACTTTCTGCATAGTTTGTAATTAACATAAAACCACCTAGTAACAATAGCCATTTATAACCTTGCGTCATTGATAAGGCAAATTCAACAATAGTAGCGCTTTGTAAAAATAAATATTCAAACAAAACAAACAGTAATACACCACCAGCAACGTGCGCATAGGTTTTTTTGTAAAAAGCAATTCTATCAGTTTCTGATACTTGTGCCACAAGCACTTTTGGCTCAAATGAGTTTTCCATAATTAATTTTTTAATAGGATGTAAAGATATGTTTTTTAGGTGATTTTAACTTCGTCGACTTGTATTGCAAAAAACGTAGTTTAAATGATTGAAAAATATCGTATTGACAACTTGTTTTGTTTAAAATTGACGTTTTTTACATCATTCTTGTTAAATTTTAACATTTTGATTTTGTTAATAAAATAGGGGTCCCAAGTGATGAACTCTAATAAATTAACTTTTTTTTAACTTTTTTTTAGCATTAAAAAAAAATTATATATTGCACATCGTTAAAAAACCCTTCAAATAATTACCAAAGTGTTAGTTATTTAACATATTAATTAATGAAACTTCCGCTTTTGAGTTTTTTAACAAATTTATTGCCCTATGGGCAGTTTTTCAATAACTAATTTTTTAATTATTCACAACATGAAAAGAATTTTTTTAACACTAGCTGTAGCAGCCTCAGTTTTAGTAGGGTGTCAGGAAAACGCTAAAGATGAAGCGTTACCAACTCAAGAAGCAATTGACATGAGCGATTTTTATGTAGAAACTGAAGAAGTTTCTCATAAAGGAGGATCGGAGCAATGTCACTCGATGAGAGTTTTAAACAGACAAGTAAAAGAAAACCCAGGATTATACAAGAAAATGTATAATATTGAGTATGCTACAAGAAAGTTAACAACAGCGAAAGGTAAACCAGGAGGAGGAGACACTGGTGGTGGAGATGTAGATGTAGCTCCAATCGAAGATGGTTTAGGAACTATTAATATTCCTGTATATGTACACGTTGTTTTACCTAACTCTAACAGTGTTACAAATTCTCAAATTCAAGCACAAATGAATGTGTTGAATGATGATTTTAGCAATCCAAATACAAATCAACTTCCTTCAGGAGCATCTGATTTTATCAATGATGCAACTGATACAGGAATCCAATTTACATTAGCAGGTACTTTTAGACATGATGATTCTAGGTCTTCTTGGGGAACTAACGATGCTGTAAAGGCCGCTTACCCTCCAGTAACACCAGAAACTCACTTAAATGTTTGGGTATGTGAAATAGGAGGAGGTATTTTAGGATATGCTCAATTCCCAGGAGGTTCTTTATCTACAGATGGTGTTGTGTTATTAGCAGGAAGCTTACCAGGGGGTTCATCTGCTCCATATAACATGGGTAGAACTGCAACTCACGAAGTAGGTCACTACTTAAACTTACGTCACATTTGGGGTGATGGAAGATGTCGTCAAGACGATTTCGTAGCTGATACTCCATCTTCTGATGCTTCAAACTATGGATGCCCAACTTTCCCAGATGTTAGCTGTAAGTCAGCTGATATGACTATGAATTACATGGATTATACAAATGATGCTTGTATGTATATGTTTACTGATGGTCAACGTAACAGAATGAGAGCTTTATTTGCTTCTGGAGGAGCAAGAGACTCTATGTTAAACTAAGAAACCAAAGTCTTTTTTAAAAGACGTTCTCAATAATTATTTATAATTATTATAAAGCCAAGAGATTTAAATCTCTTGGCTTTTTTCTTTTGAAAAGAATTGAATTTCAGGAACAATGTCTTGTGCTCTAAGGATAAGATTGTTTTAAGGTTTTACTATAATTTCTATATAAAAGGCGTTTAATGTGTTGTTTATCAGGTGTTTTTCCTGTTTTTGTTTGTTTTTGTTCTTTGTAAATTGGATAGCTATAAAATGAAAACTTTAACTAACTTTTAAAACTTTAACAAATGAGAAAAATTTTTCTAGGATTTGTAGTAGTAACAAGTCTGTTAATTGGCTGTCAGGATGAAACAAATAATAAAGAAGAAATAGCCCAAGAAGTAGCTGTTGATATGAGTGATTTTTATATTGAAACAGATGAGGTTGCCTCAAAAGGAACAATACCTAACAAATGTTATTCCATGAAGGTTTTAAATCGGCAAGTAAAAGAAGTCCCAGGGTTATACAAGAAAATGTACGACATCGAATATGCTACAAGGAAGTTTCTAAATAGTAAAAAACCAGATGGAACACCAGGAGGTGGAAATGGAAATGGAGGAAATAATGGAGGTGGAGATGTTGATGTTGAACCGATAGATGATGGTTTAAGCATTGATATTCCTGTGTATTTTCATATAGTATTACCAAATGCAAACGCGGTTACAAATTTACAAGTTCAATCACAAATGAATGTGATCAATAGTGATTTTACAAGCCCCAATAAAAATCAGTTACCTTCGGGCGCTACCGATTTTATTAATGATGCTACTAATACCGAAATAACGTTTACACTAGCAGGTACTTTTAGATATGATGACTCTAAGTCTTCATGGGGAACTAATAATGCAGTAAAGCAAGCTTATCCACCAATTACACCCGAAACTCATTTAAATATTTGGGTGTGTAATATTGGAGGAGGAATTTTAGGGTATGCTCAATTTCCTGGAGGAAACTCAGCTACCGATGGAGTAGTTCTATTATATTCTAGTTTACCAGGAGGTTCTGCAGCACCTTATAATGAAGGTAGAACTTTAACTCATGAAATAGGACATTATTTAAACCTTCGCCATATTTGGGGAGATGGGAGATGTCGTCAAGACGATTTTGTAGAAGACACACCTGCTTCTGATGGGCCTAATTATGGGTGTCCTTCATATCCAACAGTTAACTGTAAGTCACCAGATATGACAATGAACTATATGGATTATGTTGATGATGCTTGCATGTATATGTTTACAGATGGTCAACGTAATAGAATGAGAGCAATCTTTCAGCCAGGAGGTGCTAGAGCGTCTATATTAAATTAGAAAACTTAAGTCTTTTCTCAATAATCATTGTAATTATTACCTAACCAAGAGATGTACATCTCTTGGTTTTTTTTACTTTTATGCGGATAAATAATAACTTTTGTCTTGAAGAACATTAAATTCCCAACTCCGCATACGATCTTATTGCTTATAGCAGGATTGGTAGCTGTTTTAACATGGTTTGTACCAGCAGGTAAGTTTGATACGTTACAGTATCAGAAAAATAATAATTCATTTACGTATTTACACCTAGAAGAAGAGAAAACAATACAAGCAAGTCAAGAAACATTAGAAAACTTGGGAATTAAAATCCCATTAGAAAAGTTTACCAATGGAGATATCGCAAAACCAATCAGTGTACCAGGAACCTACTCGCAGTTAGCTCCAAAACCACAAGGGTTTTTAGATTTTTTCAAATCTCCTATAAAAGGAATCATTCAATCGTCTGATATAATTTTATTTGTCCTAATTTTAGGTGGAATTATAGGAATAATGAACTTCACAGGAGCTTTTGACGCAGGAATAGCTTGGTTAGCAAAAGCATTAAAAGGAAAAGAATATTGGCTCATATTTGTTGTAACTACCTTAATAGCTGTAGGAGGAACAACCTTTGGATTGGCAGAAGAAACTATTGCTTTTTATCCGATTCTTATTCCGATATTTTTAGCAGCAAAATACGATGCCATAGTAGCTTTAGCTTGTGTGTATATTGGGTCATCTATTGGTACAATGTGCTCAACAGTAAATCCGTTTAGTGTTATTATTGCTTCAGATGCCGCAGGAATTAATTGGACAACTGGTTTTACAGGAAGATTGTTAATGTTAATTGGTGGGATTATTATTTGTGTGATTTACATTTTACGTTATGCCAATAAAGTTCAAAAGAACCCAACGAAATCGATTATTTATGATCAAAAAGAAATGATAGAAGGGCTGTTTGGTAGCACAACTTCAAATACGCATACTTTAACAGGTAGACTACGAATTATATTAACCATTTTTGCTATGTGTTTTGTAATTATGATTTATGGAGTTTCTCGTTTAGGGTGGTGGTTTGAAGAAATGACTGTAGTATTTTTAATAGGTGCTATTTTAATTGGTTTTTTAGCCAGAATGAAAGAAGAAAACTTTGTAAACACTTTTATTAAAGGAGCAGGAGATTTATTAGGAGTTGCTTTTATTATTGGTATCGCACGAGGAGTTTCAGTATTAATGGAACAAGGATTGATAAGTGATACTATTTTACAACATGCAAGTGAGTTTACTACAGGAATGTCTAAAGGTATTTTTACCAACGTAATGCTTTTTATTTATTCAGGATTATCATTTTTCATTCCTAGTTCATCAGGAATGGCAGTATTAACTATGCCAATTATGTCTCCATTAGCAGATACAGTAGGAGTAGGTAGAGAAGTAATTGTAAATACTTATCAATATGGAATGGGACTATTTGCTTTTATCAACCCAACAGGTTTAATTTTAGCTTCATTAGCTATTGTGAAAGTAGGGTATGATAAATGGTTAAAGTTTGTAATTCCGTTAGTAATTATCTTAACGGTTTTTACAATGATTATTTTAACCGCTCAAGTATATTTGTAAAGAATGAAACAAATTTATGCATTGTTTTTCTTGTTTCTTTTCTTCGGATGTAAGCCAGAAACTAAATTGACCAATATGAAAAATAAAATTGTAATTGCTCATCGGGGTGCCTCAGGATATTTACCAGAACATACTATGGAAGCTAAAGTCATGGCACATGCTATGAATCCTGATTATATAGAACAAGATTTAGTATTGAGTAAAGACGATGTCCCCGTAGTAATTCATGATATTTATTTGGATGATGTTACAGATGTAACTGAAAAATTCCCAGAAAGACAACGAGAAGACAAACGTTTTTATGTGATTGATTTTACGTTTGATGAATTGCAGCGGCTGAATGTTACCGAAAGATTTGATCCAAAAACTGGAAAACAAATATATCCGAATCGATTTCCGAAGGGAAAAGGAAGTTTTAAGTTACACTCATTTCAACAAGAAATAGAATTGATTCAAGGTCTGAATGCTTCCACAGGAAAAAATATCGGAATTTATCCAGAAATTAAAAACCCTGAGTTTCATCATCAAAATGAAAAAGACATTGCTAAAATTACATTGAACATTCTTTCTGAATACGGTTATAAAACTAAGAATGATAAATGCATGTTTCAATGCTTCGATGCGAAAGAGCTGGAGAGAGCCCGAAAAGAACTAAAATCAAACTTGTTTTTGGTACAATTGATTGAGTTTCCAGAAGAAACGAAGCAGCTTAAACATTTTGCGACTTATGCAGATGGGTTAGGTCCGTGGTACAAACAAATTTTAGATAAGAAAGAAGGAACTAGATGGCAGTTTACAACATTGGTTGAAGAAGCTCATAAACTAGGTTTAAAAGTACATCCATATACCTTTAGATCAGATCAACTAGATGAGTTTTATTCTTTTGAAGAAATGATGCAAGTATTACTTTTTGAAGCAGATGTTGATGGCGGTTTTACTGATTTTCCAGATAAAATGGTACAGTATTTAACTAAACAGTAACTTCTATTAACTTATTTCGATACACTGATAGTAGTTTTGATTTAGATATAAAACCAACATAAACACCGTTTTTAACTACAGGTAAGTTCCATGCACCACTTTCTTTAAATTTTAGCATTACCTTTTCTGTATTATCATCATAAAAAATAATGGCGGGCGGTATCTTCATAATATCTCTAACGGTAGTCGTTTCATAAAGTTCTTGATTAAACATCATAGGGCGGATATCATCCAACAAAACAATTCCTCTAAATTTATTATCACTATCAACTACAGGAAAAATATTTCGTTTCGATTTAGAAACGGCTTGCTTTAGCATTTCTCCAAGAGTCATGTCTGGATGAATTTTAATAAAATTCTTTTCAATAACTTTACTAATCTTCATCATCATCATTACATTTTTGTCTTTGTTGTGAGTAATGAGTTCACCGCGTTTTGCTAGTTCTATAGTGTAAATGGAATTAGACACAAAGTATTTAGTGATGGCATAAGAAACTGCAGAAACAAGCATCAGTGGAACAAACAGATCATATCCTCCAGTAATTTCGGCAATTAAGAAAATTGCGGTTAGCGGAGCGTGTAAAACACCAGCCATTAGCCCTGTCATACCAATCAACGTAAAATTAGTTTCTGAGACATCAAACCCGAATTGGTTGATAATTTTAGCCGTAACATTTCCTAAGGAACTTCCCATAACGAGTGTAGGAATAAAAATACCACCAACTCCACCAGCAGCAAAAGTAGTAGTCATGGCAATTACTTTAAAAACTCCAATGATTAACAGAAAAATAATAACCATCCAAACATTATCAAAATCAATGTTATAATGAATGCTTTTAAGAGCAGCACTAGCATTCTCAGATAATAAGTTATTGATAATTCCGTATCCTTCACCAAATAGCGGCGGAATTAGAAAGAGCATTATACCAATGGCAATTCCACCAAAAATTAGTCGCTTAAAAGGATTATATTTTTTGAAGAAATTAATGATTCTAAAATATATTTTAGAAAAATATACAGAAGAGAACCCTGTAAAAATGGCTAAAGCAATGTAAAAAATAAGGTCGTTAATTTCAAAAGCATCTTGTAGTTGCACACTAAACAGTACATCTTTTCCTAAAAAGAAATATGAAGTAATTACCGCAGAAACAGATGCTAATAATAACGGAACTAACGATGCAAAGGCAAGGTCTAAGCTGAAAATTTCCACTGCAAAAATAATAGCGGCAATGGGGGCTTTGAACATTGACGACATCGCGCCGGCGGTAGCACAACCAATTAATAACATACGAGTTCTCATATTCATATGAAATAACTGTGCTACTCCTGATCCTAAGGCGGCACCTGTACTAACAGCAGGACCTTGTAACCCTACCGAACCACCAAAACCAACAGTTATTGGTGCAGTAATTAAAGAAGCATAGATTTTATAGCGTTCTATAATTCCGTTTTTTTTAGAAATGGATTGTAGGGTGGTAGAAATACCATGACCAATATCTTTTTTGATGAGGTATTTTTTAATGTAATAAACTAAAAATAATCCTAAAATAGGGAAGATGAAGTATAAAGAATGATGGTAGTCCTTGATAAGACCATCTTCTAAAATCCGGTGAAAGTAGAAAGTAAGATTTTTAAGGATTAAGGTACCAATACCCGCTAAAAATCCGACTAAAACGCTTAAAACATATACAAACTGTCGTTCAGAGATATGTTTGTATCTCCAGATTAATATTTTTTTATAAGCTTCTTTAGATGATGGCATTGTTTTCTAGACTCTTAGTTAATTTTTGAAAAGCTAGTTAAGAATATTTAAAGATACTATCCTCTTTTTAATTTATTAAATAAGATGAAAAATTTTATTATACAATTAATCGAACTCCACCTAACTCTTCAACCTTGTAGGGAAACTTATCGCTTGGAGCACCTATAAACATAAAATTAATAGGAATTCTCCACTTTTTAGATAACTCTTTAATTAGCTCGGGGCTAAACTTCCCCTGAACAACTTGAAAGTTGACTTTAATTTTTGGGTATTCTCTATCTAAAAAGGTAATTTCGTTAGGTAGGTTCTCAGGAATTGTATCTCCTTCATCAAGAGCCAATACAATTTTTATTTTTTTAGTATGCTCATTTTTAATAATGTATAACATAACCTTATTGAGAGTAGCAATGTTATCACCTTTTGTAAAAAAGACAAATTCTTGGTCGTTTATTTTATTAATGGTTTGTGTAATTTTTTTATCCGTACTTGAAACTAGTCGTCTTAGAGGGTTAAAAATGGCATAAATTACTTGTAGTACTAGTTTTAATAAAACAGTACGGTTTAGCATTATTATAATGAAAATTATGGTTGGAATAAAGTAGTTTAAAAATACTGAAGTATTACTAGGTAAACCATCTTTTGGTTCCATTAAAATATTACCTACTAAAGCACATGATACAGCAATTATAGCTAATAAAACGGAAGCCCAGGTTGCTTTTTCAGGTCTAGGTAATTGATTCCTTCTTATTTTTAATAAGATGTTTCCTATAGCAAACAACGCCATTACCGATAAAAAAGAAATGGTATACACACCAGCCAATAAGGCAACGTTTCCATTAGTTATTAGTAATACAGAAACAGCTAGGATAAAGAATAAAATAATGATTCGGTAAGAGCTACCTCTTTTATTCTTTTTTAAAAAGAATTGTGGCATTATTCGGTCTAAAGTCATACGCTCTAACAAACCTGTAACACCTACAAAGCTTGTTAAAACAGCTCCGCTTAATACTAAAAAAGCATCTATAGCAATAACTGCAGCAACCCATTCGCCACCAACAAAATCTCCCATCTGAACTAACAAGGTGTTTTGATAGTCTGAGCTCTGTAAAACAGGGATAGCGAAAAGAGATAAAGCAAATACAGCCATCAAAGGATTAATAATACTTACAATTACCCACATGTTCTTTAATGTTTTAGGAAACACTCCTTTTTGTTGTTCTTCAACAAAATTTGCAGAACTTTCGAAACCAGAAACTCCTAACATCGAAGCGGCAAAACCAAAAAAGATAGCATACCAAATACTGTTTTCGGATTGATGATTCCAGTTGTTAAAAAGTATATCAATTCCGTTTTGAGACAAATAAAAGAGAATAAAAAAAGCAAGTACAAGTAACGATAGTAGGTGAAATAAAAAAATTCCGACAGCCACTTTAGCCGATTCTGTTATGCCTCCAATAGTTAATAAAGCAAAAAAAAATAAAAGCCCAACAGTTGTTATAATTATAGGCATTGAAGGAATTAGATGATGTAAGTAGTGAATTGCTTCATTTGCAGAAATTACTGCAGTTGCCATATAAGAAAGTATGGTAAGTGTAGCAGCAAAGGAGGCCATTAACTTACTAGTAGTGTTTAATAAAGCATTATAAGCACCACCGTTTAAGGGCATTGCGCCAACTACTTCACCATAAATTTTCCGAAATAAAAACAGAACAACCGATACGATTAAAAGGGTTATCCATGCATATTGACCTGCAAAGGCAATAGCTAATGCTGATACATACAAAACAGAAGAGCTAATGTCGTTACCACAAATAGCAGTTGACTCTAATTCATTTAGCTTTTTAGAAACAGATTGTTTCATGATATGTTATTGATTTGTTTTCGTGAAGTTTAACCTTTCTCATGACGTACATTAAAGGTAATAAAAAACCCTGCAAATTTTGCAGGGTTTTTATTTTTTTAAGATTTAACATCTAGTTTGATGCTTAGTTCTTGTAGTTGATCATCGTCTATGGTTGCAGGTGCATCGATCATTACATCGCGTCCTGAATTGTTTTTTGGGAAGGCAATAAAATCTCGAATAGTTTCTTGTCCTCCTAAAATAGCTACCAATCTATCCAACCCGAAAGCTAAACCTCCGTGTGGTGGTGCTCCGTATTCGAAAGCATCCATTAAGAACCCGAATTGAGCTTTCGCTTCTTCTTCGGTAAATCCTAAATGCTTAAACATGATAGTTTGTGTTTCTTTATCGTGAATTCTAATAGAACCTCCACCAATTTCGTTTCCATTTAACACTAAATCGTAGGCATTCGCTTTCACGGCTCCTGGGTCGGTGTCTAATAAGGCTAACTGACCTGGTTTTGGAGAGGTAAATGGATGGTGCATTGCGTGGTAATGACCTGTTTCTTCATCTAATTCTAATAATGGAAAATCAATTACCCATAATGGAGCAAACTCGTTTGATTTACGTAAACCTAAACGTTCTGCCATTTCCATACGTAAAGCGCTTAATTGTGCGCGAACTTTGTTAGTATTTCCTGAAAGCACACAAATTAAATCTCCTGCCTTCGCTCCTGTAGCTTCAGCCCATTTAGCTAAATCTTCTTGATCGTAGAATTTATCTACTGAAGATTTAAAGCTTCCGTCTTCGTTACACTTTACATATACCATTCCTAAAGCTCCTACTTGCGGACGCTTTACCCAATCAATTAACTTGTCAATTTCTTTACGAGTATATGAAGCTCCTCCTGGTACAGCAATACCTACCACTAATTCTGCTGAATTGAATACTTTGAAATCTTTATGTTGTGCAACTTCGTTTAATTCACCAAACTCCATTCCGAAACGAATGTCAGGTTTATCGTTACCGTACTTACGCATTGCTTCATCAAACGTAATTCTTGGGAATTTCTCTACGTCAATGTTGTTGATTTCTTTTAATAAATGACGTGTCATTCCTTCAAAAATCTCTAAAATATCTTCTTGTTCAACAAACGCCATTTCACAGTCTATCTGTGTAAATTCTGGTTGACGGTCGGCACGTAAATCTTCGTCTCTAAAACACTTTACAATCTGGAAGTATTTATCCATTCCACCTACCATTAATAACTGTTTAAAGGTTTGTGGTGATTGCGGTAAGGCGTAAAACTGTCCCGCGTTCATACGTGATGGAACTAAGAAATCACGTGCTCCTTCTGGAGTAGATTTAATTAAATATGGAGTTTCAACATCTATAAATCCTTTGTCAGATAAATATTTGCGAACTTCCATCGATACTTTATGACGGAAAACCAAGCTGTTTTTTACTGGGTTACGACGAATATCTAAATAACGATATTTCATACGAATATCTTCACCACCGTCGGTTTCATCTTCAATGGTAAAAGGAGGTAATTTAGCTTCGTTTAAAATTTCCAAGTTTGATACTAAAACTTCTACATCACCTGTTGGGATATTGGCATTTTTAGATTGACGCTCAATAACTTTACCAGTTACTTGTACTACAAACTCACGTCCTAAGGTCTTCGCTTTTTCCATTAAATCTTTAGAAGTGCGCTCTTCGTCAAAAATTAATTGTGTAATTCCGTAACGATCACGTAAATCTACCCAAATCATAAAACCTTTATCACGTGATTTTTGTACCCATCCAGAAAGGGTAACTTCAGTATTGATGTGCGATGCTCTTAATTCACCACAAGTATGCGTTCTGTACATTTCTTGAAATTTTTGCTGTGCAAATTTAACTATAAATGTTAGTTTGTAAAAAATTACTACTAGTTAGTTTTTATGAGTTTTAATCTTTTGTTTTGTAGCGTAAAACCTTTTTAAAATGACACTAGATAGATTTAAAGAAACGATACAAAATACACCAGAAAAAGTTGAGTTTTCTGATACTATGTCAGTGATTGAAAATTTATATAATTTTACACCCACTGCCTTTAAAAATGGAGATTTATACAATGAAGCTGAAAAAAATCAAGGTTCATGTAAAGTGTTTTCGTTTGCTATACAACAGGGGTTTAGTAAAGAAGAAACCTTGGCTTGTTTTGGACAGCATTATTTTGAGGATGTTTTAAAAAATCCTGAAGGAACAGATCACCAAAACATTAGAAATTTTATAAAAACTGGTTTTGAAGGCCTATTTTTTGAAGGAGAGGCGCTAAAAAAACGTTAAGGATTTTTTAGAGAATTAGTCTACTTCTTCTATCTTAAATAAATACTCCACAGTAATATTAAAAACCTAAGGTTACTTTTTATAAAGTAATAAGGGCTTTATTATTTATTGATTTTTTTGTAAATTATAGGGTAATGTGTGATTATGAAGAATTCGGCGATGTTTTGGGTGTTGTTTGTCACTATTTTTTTATTAGTGCTTACTGCTTTGGTCTATACTGATATAGGCTTTAGCTGGGTGTTTATACTTACAGTTATTGGTCAATTACTAGTAGTGTTAATGGTTTACAAAGTATTACGAGATCAATATACGACGGATAAAACCTTTGAAGATTTTTATGAAGATTATCCGATAGGGAGAGAGTAAAACAGTTTACAGTTTTTGTAACACATTAAATGAATTATCGTCATTAAGAAAGTAAAATTGACAAGCACAAGAAGACATAAAAAGTGTACATTTAAAGCCATAAAATCCCGTTATGCAAAAAAAACTTTATCTATTACCTTTCCTTTTATTATTTATAAGTTGTAAGAATGAAAAAGCAGTTCCCGTTTTAAATACCTCTAATTATTTTGATGTTTTAAATGAAGAATTTACGGGTGACTTGGCCTATGAAACAACTTCTTTTGTAGAAAAATATTGGCGTGTTGTTGGTAATCTTGGCTTTAATAAAAGTGTATATAAAATTGCTAAAGAATTAGAAAAGTCAGGATTTGTTAAAGAAGATAGTGCTACGAGTAATGATATTTTAACCTACAGGATAGAAAAAAGACCCTTAAAAAATCCTACTTGGGAATCTGTAAATGCTTCTGTAAATATAATTGGGGAAGATGTTCTCCTTTTACAGCACAGTACAAATAGAAATATGATTGCTTTAAATTCTTACAGTACTCCTAAAGAAGGAATTAGTGCAGAGGTCGTTTACATTAAAGACTTAAAAAAGTTAAAAGATATAGATGTTAAAGGAAAGATTGTTTTTGCAGAAACAAGTCCTCATAGAATCTTTAACCAAGCTATTGTAAAAGGAGGAGCTCTGGGACTTATTACGTATAGCAATCCAAAATATTTACAACCTCAAAAGAACACTACTTCTATTCAATTTAGATCTATCCCGTTAAATGAAGAAGTAAAGTCTTGGGCAATTGCGATGTCTTATAAGGCTAAAGAGAAATTAAAAGCAGAATTCTCAAAAGGAAAAGTATCCTTAAAAGTAACTATTGAAACAAATATTTATCCATCAGAAGAATTGACAATTGTTGCTGATATAAAAGGGAATAAGGAACCTAAAGAACGTTTGGTTTTTAGTGCTCATATACAAGAACCTGGTGCAAATGACAATGCTACAGGTGTTGGTGTTGCTTTAGAAATGGCTACACTTACAGCTGAGCTTATCAAAAACAACATATTTGTACCCAATAGAACCTTAACTTTTTTATGGGGTGATGAAATTGTTTCAACAAATAGATATGTGAAAGAAGATAGTATAAGGGCAAAAGATATTAAATGGGGGATCTCATTAGATATGGTTGGAGAAGATACTGAAAAAACTGGCGGTACTTTTTTAATTGAAAAAATGCCTGATCCTAGTGCTATTTGGACAAGAGGTAATGATAAACATACCGAATGGGGTGGAAGCAAAATGAAGTTAGAAGAAATGAAACCTCATTATTTAAATGATTTTTTAATTGATAAATTCAAGGAGCAAGGAAAGAGAACAAATTGGGTAGTTAATACAAATCCGTTTGAAGGAGGTAGTGATCATGTACCTTTTTTAAAGAGAAATATTCCTAGCGTTCTATTCTGGCATTTTACCGACCAATTTTATCATACAGATAACGATCGAATCGATAAAGTGTCTCAAAAAACGCTTAAAAATGTAGGAGTATCTTCGTTAGCTTCTGCCTATACTTTGTTAAATGCAAATAATACTACAGCTAAATCAATATTATTAAATATTGAGAAATCAGCTATGTCAAGGCTTCAAGAAGAACAAAGACAAAGTGAAATAGCATTAAAAAAAGGAGATTCTTTATCAACTCAATTATCAATTATTTCAGCATGGAAAGACTGGTATATCAATTCGACTAAAACAACTTTAGATATTGTAAAGGATTCAACAAAGCATCAAGAATATATAAAAGAGACATCAAAAAAAATAGATTCTTTATCCTCTAAGATAATTGAAAAGCTTAAACGTGTTAAAAAGCATTCGCTTTTAACTTCTGAAAATACTTTTTAGCTTCTTTTTTAACTTTAGGAGCTAAGATTAATGTTGAAATTACTGTAGGAATTGCCATCAAAGCATAGGCGCTATCAATTAAGTTAATTACAAAGTCTAATTTGATGATAGAGGCAACTGCAATTGTAAAAATATAAATGTAGTTATAATTCTTTCCAATTTTAGTATTGGTTAAAAAGCTTAAACAGCTCAATCCGTAAAAAGAGTAGGTAAACAACGTTGAAAAAGCGAAAATTAATACACAAATAGTTAAAATAACGCTTCCGATATTGTGAGGAAGTACAGCATCAAATGCAGCTAATGTCATTGAAATTCCATTACCTTCAAACCCTTTCCAAACACCTGAAGCTAAAATAGCTAATGCGGTTAGGGAACAAACTAACAAAGTGTCAATAGCAGGCCCTAACATGGCAACCAATCCTTCACGAATAGGCTCTTTTGTTTTCGCTGTTCCGTGCATCATTGGTGCAGTACCCAAACCTGCTTCGTTAGAAAAAGCAGCTCGCTTCACTCCTGTAATTATCAAAGCACCTAAGGCACCACCTAAAACAGATTTTCCTGAAAAAGCATCTTCAAAAATTAAAGAAAAAATCGCAGGAACTTGTTCTAACCTTAAAAACAAAATGGTTAAGACTGTAAGAAGGTACACCACAACCATTACAGGAACTAATTTTCCAGCGACACTACCAATTCGTTTAATTCCCCCAAAAATTACCATCGATACAATAATTGCAGTGGTGATACCTAATAATAATTTAGCTGTAAAATGGTTGGTTTCGTGTACTTGAAAAACATCTACTAAGGTTTGCGTTAGCTGGTTTGCTTGAAATGCAGGTAGCGTTCCTATTAATCCTGCCGCAGAGAAGAATAGTGCCAAAGGTTTCCATTTTTTTCCTAATCCTTCTGTAATCACATACATCGGACCACCTTTTACATTTCCGTTTTCATCTGTTCCGCGGTACATTACTGATAAACTACAGGTAAAAAACTTGGTGGCCATACCTACAAAAGCACTCACCCACATCCAAAAAATAGCACCAGGACCTCCTGTTGCAATAGCAATGGCAACTCCACTAATGTTTCCCATTCCTACTGTAGCTGCAATAGCAGATGATAAAGCTTCATAGTGAGATAAATCTCCTGGAGAATCAGCTTTGTCATATTTTCCTCTTAAAATAGCAATAGCATGACCAATATATCTAAATGGAATTAATCCTGAGTAAATAAAGAGGTATAAACCACCAACAATAAGTAATATTAATAAAGGAATTCCCCATACCCAAGAAGAAAATTGAGATACTAAGTCTTGAATGCTTGCAAACATAAAGTGATATTTTAAGCGAAAGTACTAAAAGTGAATACAAAAGAAAGAACGATAGCTGTGAATTAACAACTATCGTTCTTTTGTGAATTTTATATGTATCATATTTATTTACAAACAATACCTTTTTTTCCTAAAAATTCGATGTCTCTTAAAAAGCCTTCTTGGATTGTTTCTGCTTGAAAAATAAAAGTTTTATCGTGTAGTCTGTTATTTTCAAAAAAAGTAACCTGAAAACGATTGTCTAAATCAAATAACTCAGGTTGCATTAGTTCAAACTTTTGATAACTATTTGCAGGAAGTTTGTCTATTTTTCTTCTGAAAACAGAAGTGGTTTTAGTGTCGGAGAAGCCTTGAGAAACAATGACTACCATTTCCAAATCGACATCTTTTTTGTTTAGAATATATACATTCCAATCTTCTTTATTGTCAATTTCATTGGTTTCTAAAACTACTGCGATTTCAACGCCAGTTACCTTAGGAATTTCAATATCTTTTTTCATCGAGTACTTCTTTAAAAGGAAAGACGAAAGTTTAGTGCTTTCGTCTTTTATTTTGTTTGAATTTATTTAAAAATCAACTACATTGGGGCAAGCCTACGAGGTATTCAAATGATACTAGTTTTAGCATTTAAGTCAAACCTCGATTAAACCCTTGGCTATCGCCCTGCGATTAAATTACAGATTTAAACTGCTCTAAGAAACGTTTGTCATTTTCATAGAACATACGAATATCTGGAATTTGGTATAATAACATAGCAATACGTTCTATACCCATTCCGAAAGCGTACCCGCTATATTTTGTAGGATCAATGTTACAGTTCTTTAAAACATTCGGGTCTACCATACCACACCCCATAATTTCTAACCAACCTGTTCCTTTAGTAATTCTGTAATCCGTTTCGGTTTCTAATCCCCAGTAAATATCTACTTCAGCACTTGGCTCAGTAAATGGGAAATAAGATGGACGTAAACGTATTTTAGATTTACCAAACATTTCTTTGGTAAAGTATAATAAGGTTTGTTTTAAATCAGCAAAAGACACATCGGTATCAATGTATAATCCTTCTACTTGATGGAAAATACAGTGTGCACGAGCAGATATATCTTCATTTCTAAACACACGCCCAGGAGATATTGTACGAATTGGAGGTTCGTTATTTTCCATATAGCGTACTTGTACCGATGAGGTATGTGTTCTTAACAACGTATCAGGATTCTTTTCAATAAAGAAAGTATCCTGCATATCACGTGCTGGGTGATATTCTGGTAAGTTTAAAGCGGTAAAGTTATGCCAATCATCTTCAATTTCTGGTCCTTCAGAAACGGTAAAACCAATACGGTTAAAAACTTCGATGATTTGGTTTTTTACTAAAGAAATTGGGTGACGAGAACCTAAATTAATAGGCTCAGAAGGACGTGTTAAGTCTCCATAAACACCTTTTTCTTCAACAGCATTTTCAATAGCTTCTTTTAAAGTGTTTACTTTTTCTTCAGCAGAATTTTTAAGTAAATTGATGGTTTGTCCAAACTCTTTCTTTTGGTCGTTAGGTACATTTTTAAACTCAGCAAATAAATCTTTTAAAATCCCCTTGCTTCCTAAGTACTTAATTCTGAATGTTTCAATTTCTTCTTTTGAAGTGGTATTAAAAGCATTTACCTCTCCAATCAATTCTTTTACCTTGTCTAACATAATCTTTCCAAAAGTTAAGGTGCAAATTTACATTTTTTTGTGTAAAAAAAAGGACTTTTGATTGTGTTTGCAAAAACACCAATAAAATAAGGGAAATAAACAGAAAAATAGAAATTAAGGAATAGTAAAATAATTATATTTGCATAGTAAAATTGTTAATATTATAAAATAACAGAACAACAACTAAGTTTATGGAATCTAAGATACAAGCATTTATGGATTACGTAAAAGTACGTAATACATATGAACCAGAGTTTTTGCAAGCTGTACATGAAGTAGCAGAAACAGTAATTCCGTTTATAGAAAATAATCCAAAATATCAAGGTAAGAAATTACTAGAGCGCATGGTTGAACCTGAACGTACTATTATGTTTAGAGTGCCTTGGGTTGACGATAGCGGAGAAACTCAAGTAAACAGAGGGTATAGAGTTGAGTTTAATTCAGCAATTGGTCCTTACAAAGGAGGGTTACGTTTTCACCCTTCAGTAAACTTATCAATCTTAAAATTTTTAGGATTTGAGCAAGTTTTCAAAAATTCATTAACAACTTTACCAATGGGTGGAGGTAAAGGAGGGTCTGACTTCAACCCTAAAGGAAAATCTGACCGTGAGGTAATGGCATTTTGTCAATCATTTATGACTGAGTTAGCTCGTCATATTGGTCCTGATACTGATGTACCTGCAGGAGATATTGGTGTAGGAGGTCGTGAAATAGGTTATATGTTTGGTCAGTACAAACGTTTACGTAACGAGTTTACAGGAGTATTAACTGGTAAAGGAGCTTCTTGGGGAGGTTCATTA
Organism: Tenacibaculum sp. SDUM215027; assembly: GCF_050566205.1. Taxonomy (NCBI): domain Bacteria; kingdom Pseudomonadati; phylum Bacteroidota; class Flavobacteriia; order Flavobacteriales; family Flavobacteriaceae; genus Tenacibaculum; species Tenacibaculum sp. SDUM215027. The sequence continues at coordinate 388,611 of NZ_JBNXUE010000001.1, read as the reverse complement.
ATTCGTCCAGAAGCTACTGGTTATGGAGATGTTTACTTTGCTGAGAATATGTTAAAAACCAAAGGAGATTCTTTTGAAGGAAAAACTGTAGTTGTTTCTGGTTCTGGTAACGTAGCGCAATATGCTACTGAGAAAGCGACTCAATTAGGAGGTAAGGTTGTAACATTATCTGATTCTTCAGGATACATTTATGATGAAGCTGGTATAGATGCCGAAAAATTAGCTTTTATACAAGAGTTAAAGAACGTAAAACGTGGAAGAATTCACGAGTATGTTGAGCAGTATCCATCAGCAAAATTCTTTAAAGGAGAAAGACCTTGGGGAATTAAGTGTGATGTAGCTTTACCATGTGCAACTCAAAATGAGTTAAACGGAGAAGAAGCAAAAATATTAGTTGATAATGGATGTATTTGTGTTGCTGAAGGAGCAAACATGCCATCTACTCCAGAAGCTATTGAAGTATTCCACAACGCAAAGATTTTATTTGCACCAGGAAAAGCTTCAAATGCAGGAGGTGTAGCAACATCTGGTTTAGAAATGTCTCAAAACTCTTTACGTTTGTCTTGGACTCGTGAAGAAGTAGATACTAAATTACATTCTATCATGAATAATATTCACGAAGCTTGTGTAAAATATGGTACAGAAGAAGATGGATATGTTGATTATGTAAAAGGAGCAAACGTTGCTGGTTTTGTTAAGGTTGCTGATGCAATGCTTGATCAAGGAGCGGTGTAATATATACAGAATAACAACATTAAAGCCTCATAGAAATTCTATGAGGCTTTTTTATTAGGGGATGATTGATAATAATTACTTACTACTACTTTTTTGTATGGTTAAAGGCATTTTATAAATATGGTTCTTTAACTTTAATTCATTATTTATAAACTTATAATTTAATCTACTTTTTACGTAGTGACAAATTTGTTCAGTCTCACAGTTAACGTTCAAAATAACGATTTCTCCGTTTTTGTTTATTAAAAACTCTACGGTAGTTTTTACTTCTTTATCAAGAACAAAATTAGGGTTACCTAATAATTCAACGATTTTTGTTCTGATATGTTCCTTAGTAGGATTTTCGTTTGTTGAAAATACTGAAGTGCTCATTAAGGTTACGAATACTAGTACAAATAACTTTTTCATTTTTTAGAGGTTTAGGGTTTGTTTTAAGTTTTTTGTTAAAATTTAACGATGTAAAAATATTGTAAATGAGTTTTTTAAATGGTTTTTATTGATTAATAAAGTATTGTTTTAAAGTAAACTAAGTTTTAGTTTTATATTCTTTTACACCTTGTTAATATTGATAATATTTCTCTTTTTCACCTTTCTTTTTTGATGAGTTTTAAATAATTCAATAATTTTTATTAATATCAATAAACTTGTTTTTAGTTTTTATGTAATTCGTTAATTATTAAGGTTAGCTTTATGTTATTAGCTTCTTGCATTTTTGTATTTTCGGTACGCAAACAATTTTTAAATGACATCAAATAGGAGAAGAAATAGGTACACAGTTGCTTTTTATAATGTTGAAAATTTATTTGACACTGTTGATAATCCCAATACTTATGATAATGATTTTACACCAAATGGTAAATTAAAATGGGGAAAGAAAAAGTATCACCATAAATTGAGAAAAATAACATCTGTTATTAGTCAATTAGGTAATAATCAATCTGCATATCCACCAGTTATTATTGGATTGGTTGAGGTTGAAAATGCTATGGTCGTAAACGATTTAGTGAAGCATAAAAACCTGTCAAAATTTAATTATGATTACGTTCATTATGATTCACCAGATGAAAGAGGTATTGATGTTGCTTTGATGTATAATCAAGATTTTTTTGAGGTAATATCTTCCGAAACATATCCGCTTTTGTTAACCGATGATAGAGGAGAAGTAGATTATACTCGCGATTTATTAGTGGTTAAAGGTATGTTTAATGATGAGTTAGTACACGTTTTAGTTAACCATTGGCCTTCACGTAGAGAAGGGGAGACTGAAAGTGAAAAAAATAGAATAAAAGCCGCGCAATTAACTCGAAGTATCATAGATAAGATTAAAAAGGAAGAAAAAGCTCCGAAATTTATTGTTATGGGAGATTTTAATGATGATCCAACTAATAAAAGCATTAAAGAGTATTTAATATCAGATGATTTGTACAATCCTATGAAGCCGTTATATGAAAGAGGGCTAGGAACTACAACTCATTATAAAAAATGGCACTTGTTTGATCAAATAATGTTTTCAAAAGCTTTTTTTAATGTTAATGAGAGCAAACATAGTTTTTTAAACGCGAAAATTTATAATAAAGATTGGCTTAAAATATACAAAGGAAAGTATAAAGGAAGTCCGTTTAGAACTTTCATAGGGCCCTTTTATAAAGGAGGTTTTTCAGATCATTTTCCTATATATGTAACTTTTGAAAAAGAGATATAAAAAATCCTGAGAAGACTCTCAGGATTTGTATTTTGAATAAAATCGATTGTTACTCTACAGTAACTGATTTTGCTAAGTTTCTTGGTTGATCAACATTTTTACCTAACATTACTGCTATGTGGTATGATAATAATTGAAACGGTATTGTTGTTAGTAAAGGAGAAAAAGCTTCTTCTGTATCTGGAATTTCAATGACATGATCAGCTATTTCTTTAACTGTTTCATCACCTTCTGTAACGATTGCTACTATTTTTCCACTACGAGACTTAATCTCTTGAATGTTACTTACCACCTTCTCATAATGCCCTCTGCTTGTTGCAATAACAAAAACAGGCATGTTTTCATCAATCAAGGCAATAGGTCCGTGTTTCATTTCTGCAGCAGGATAACCCTCAGCGTGGATATAAGAGATTTCTTTTAATTTTAAAGCACCTTCTAAAGCCACAGGAAAATTAAACCCTCTACCTAAATATAAGCAGTTTTTAGCGTCTTTATAAACGGCCGCTATTTCTTTAACTTGGGCATCAATTTTTAATAAACTTTCTACCTGAGCAGGAATTTGTTGCATCGTTTGTAAATAAGTATTCACAGCAGATGTAGATAAAGTTCCTTTAGCTTGAGCTAGTTTTAAAGCAATTAATGAAAGTACTGTTATTTGTGTTGTAAATGCCTTAGTTGATGCTACACCAATTTCAGGTCCAGCATGTGTATAAGCACCAGCATGTGTTTCTCTAGCGATAGAAGAACCTACTACATTACATATACCAAAAACAAAAGCCCCTTTAGATTTAGCAAGTTTAATAGCAGCTAAAGTATCAGCAGTTTCTCCAGACTGAGAAATAGCAATAACTACATCTTTTGGAGTAATAATAGGGTTACGATATCTAAACTCAGAGGCATATTCAACTTCAACAGGAATACGAGCCATATCTTCAAAAAGATATTCTCCAACCAAGCCTGCATGCCATGAAGTACCACAAGCTACAACAATAACTCTGTCTGCATTTAAGAATTTAGACATATTATCATCAACACCTGCCATTTTTATAATGCCTTCGTTGGCTAGCATCCTACCTCTATAGGTATCTATAATAGCTTTAGGTTGTTCGTATATTTCTTTTAACATAAAGTGGTCGTAACCACCTTTTTCTATCTGTTCAAGGCTTAACTGTAGTTTTTGAATGTTCGCATCAATTTCTTTGTCGTTATCTATTTTACGAACTTTAATCCCTTTGTCTTTTTTTATAATGGCTAACTCACCATCTTCAAGGTAAATTGCATCTTTTGTATATTCAATAAAAGGAGAGGCATCAGAAGCAACAAAAAATTCTTCATTGTTTTTTCCAACCCCGATAGCAATAGGGCTTCCTAATCTAGCAACAACTAATTCATTGGGTTTTGTTTTGTCAAAAACAGCAATTGCATAAGCACCAATTACGTTAGTTAAGGCTAATTGAACAGCTTTACCTAATTTACAACCTTCACTTTTCTTTATTTCTTCAATAAGGTTTACTAAAACCTCAGTATCGGTGTCACTTTTAAATTCGTAACCTCTAGAAAGTAATTCTTTTTTAATGGTGTCATAGTTTTCTATAATGCCATTATGAACGATTACAAGGTTTCCAGATTGAGAAAAATGAGGGTGAGAATTTACATCATTAGGAACGCCATGGGTTGCCCAACGAGTATGTCCAATACCTATTTTACCTTTTTTTCTTTCCTCTTCTTTGTTTGTAATCAGTTCTAAGTCGGAAACCTTTCCTTTGGTTTTTGATAAGTGCATTGTCTCACCATCATACATCATGATTCCAGCACTATCATAACCTCTATACTCTAAACGCTTTAATCCATTAATTACAATTGGATAAGCTTCTCTATGTCCAATGTATCCAGTAATTCCACACATAACAGCTTACTTTTCTTTTGAATATGATATTTTTAAAACAGCTCTTTTAGTTCCGTTAGCAGACTCATTCCCGTTGAATAATGTCACTGATCTAGGATTCCAATTATAAGATTTAACAGAAGTTGTTAAAACATTATTGTTTACAGGAGAATCTGTAGGATTGTAGACTTTTAAAATTAAAGGATCAGTAGTTGTGTTTTCTTCTCCAGATAATAGTTTAGAAATGTAATCTGTAATTCTAAAAGTATATTTTTCAGGGTTATCATCAGTTTTCTTTAAAGTTCCACCAAATGAAGTCGGATCAACGTAAGCATCTGTTAACTGTGTTGGTGAAATACCTCCTGTTTCATTTTCTTTATTTTGATATAAAAATAACTGCTGAGGAATAATGTTAGAATCGTTGTTGATTGCTTGATTTATATAAAAAGTAAGAGATGCATCATTCATTAATAAATAAGAATTACTTTTTAAAATATTCTTTCTGTAGTTAAATAGTTTTTGAAGCTCATCTAAGCTCAAGAAACCATTGTCATCAATATCGTAATCGTTTAAATTATCATTAAAGTCGCCTTTAAATTGCTGAGTTAGTTCTGACTTACTTAGGTCTAAACCTAAAATTTTTACTTTAGCCATTTTACCAGCAGTTCCTTGAACAACAAAGTTATTGGCAGGAGCTGAATTTGTAGCCGGAGTCATTTTATAATGACTATTCCTTACACCAGCCAGAGGAAAAGAGTACTTTTTTTGAAGAGTATCTTTTACTGTAGTACCATCCACTTCAGATATAGTGTAGTGAAAATCTACAGATGGAGCAGGTGAAGAAGCTAGGTTTAATGGAATTAATAATCCATCACTTCCTGTTGCAACTATTTTAATTCCTCTAAAATAATCATCAAAAGCTTCTTTAGATAAAAATTCTCCACTATGAAACTTATCCCAAAATAAAGTTTTCATTTTTGTGATATCCAAAGGAATTGCTAAAAAAGGAACTTTAAGTTTCTGAGAGTTTATAGCTCTAATAGTATCTTTATATGTAGTTGTGCCTGTTAATGAAGAAGACCTGTCAACTCTATCAAAAATAAATGTCGTATCTGTAGCTTTAGGTTTTAACTGGTAGATGCCACCTTCGCTTAATACATTATCCCCTAAATATTCATCATCAGAAAAGAATGTATTTCTTTTTGAAGGATCACTAGGGTTTAGTGTGTTTAAATAAGTCTCATTTTCCAGTACCTGAATAGAGGTAGCAACATCAGGGTTTCCTAAAATTGAATCTAATTTAAATCTTGTCACGCCATCAGTGGTGCCTGTAGAGGTTGCCTGATATGGAATTTTTAAGATAACCTTGTCAAGGTTAAATACAGTAGTGTCTGTATCTTTATTGTTTAAGTTTGAAATATATCCAAGTTGAGAAATTATTGAAGCCTCAATTTTTTCTGCGTTTGGATTATTATATACTCCAAGCCAATAATCACTAATACTAGCGTTAATATTGTCAGCTTGTACACTCTCAATATTTTTAGGAGTTATTTCAACATCCAATAAGATTTCTCCTGTTTCAAACTTATCGTTGTTAACAACGTTTGTGCCAACTTCACTAAAGTCTTTTTCACACGATGTAATAGCTGCTAAACATAGCAAGCTAATACTAAGTACACCAATTTTTCTAATCATTATTCGCTTAATTCTAAAACGTTTCCTTTATAAAATTCTAAATATGCTTCAGTTAAAGTTTCCTCTGATTGAAAGTCTAATACTTTTACATTGCTTTCATCAATGAAAGTTTCAATTTCTTCAGGCAAAACCTCGCTACCTTTTATAATAGCATCTGAATTTTCAATAGCGCTTTTTAAAATATTAATATGACTTGGTGTTTCAATTGTAGCTACTTTAGAGTTTTCAATTTTGTCAAAGCGAACTTTGTTAGCTAATTCTTTGCTCAAATCTTCAATATTACTATTGTAAAGCGAAGTTACAATCTTGCTTTCAGCAAACAATGGTTCTTCTTTATAAAATTCTCTTAAATATAGAGGTAGTAATGAAGCCATCCATCCGTGAACATGAATAATATCTGGAGCCCAGTTTAGCTTCTTAACCGTTTCAACAACACCTTTGGCGAAGAAAATCATACGCTCATCGTTGTCGTCAAATAGCTTATCATCTTCATCAGAGTACACAGCTTTACGCTTAAAGTATTCATCATTGTCAATAAAATATACTTGCATTCTTTCTTTAGGTATAGAAGCAACTTTAATTATTAAAGGCATATCCATGTCGTTAATAATTAAGTTCATACCCGATAAACGAATAACTTCATGTAATTGATGCCTTCGTTCATTGATTACCCCAAATCGAGGCATGAATATACGGGTTTGAATTCCTTTAGAATGTGCATTTTTAGCAACGTTAAATGCGGTAGACGATAATTCTGTTTCTGGTAAATATGGTGTTACCTCTGATGAAACATATAAAACTCTCTTATCCTTCATTAAATCGGTCTCTTTTATTGAATGTGCAAAAATACGAAATTTAATGCAAAAATCGTGTTAAATTGCTAATTTTGCATGCATTTCAATAAAATAACAATGAAAATTTTCAAAAGAAAATCCGAAATAAAAGAGTTTTTATCTACTCTAAAAAAGAATAAGAAATCTATCGGATTTGTCCCAACTATGGGAGCTCTACATCAGGGGCATTTATCGCTCATTAAAAAGGCGAAAAAAAAGAATGATATTGCTGTAGTTAGCATTTTTGTAAATCCTACACAGTTTGATAATAAAGAAGATTTAGATAAATACCCTAAGACTTACGAGAGTGATGTAGCGTTGTTAGAGTCTGTTGATTGTGATGTGTTGTTTTTTCCTACAGTAGAAGAAATCTATGCTGAAAATATAGCTTCAGAGAACTTTGATTTTGACGGATTAGAACACCAAATGGAAGGGAAGTTTAGGGATGGTCATTTTGATGGAGTTGGAACGATTGTAAAAGCTTTTTTTGAAATTATTGAGCCAAATACCGCTTATTTTGGAAAAAAGGACTTTCAGCAGTTGCAAATCATTAAGAAGTTAGTTGAGAAATACAAACTCCAAGTAAAAATTAAAGGAAGACCTATTTTTAGAGAAGAAGATGGGCTTGCAATGAGTTCTCGAAATACTCGTTTAAGCAAAAAATATAGAGAAGCAGCTCCTTTTATTTATAAAACGTTAAAAAAAGCAAAAAATAAATTTGGTGTAAAAAATCCAGAAGAATTAACTAAATGGGTTGAAAAACAGTTCAAAAAACACCCGTTATTGGAGTTGGAGTATTTCACCATTGCAGAAGAAAAAACATTACAAACAGTAACAGAGGTTAAAGGAAATAAAAAATATCGTGCCTTTATAGCTGTTTTTGCAGGAGACATTCGTCTAATTGATAATATTCGTTTAAAGAACAATTAATTAGTTGCTATTTAGGCTTAAATGTAGGGTCTGTAGTTATGTTAAAATCATCTAAAAACAATTTAGTATTCATTAAAAAACAACTATTTTTGCAGCATGTTAGTACAAGTAGTAAAATCTAAAATACACCGTGTTAAAGTAACTAATGCGGATTTAAATTATATAGGAAGCATTACCATTGACGAAGATTTAATGGATGCTGCTGGAATTATTGAAGGAGAACGTGTTCAAATTGTGAATAACAATAACGGAGAACGTTTAGAAACGTATGCTATTCCAGGTCCAAGGAAAAGTGGGGAAATCACATTAAATGGAGCTGCAGCGCGTAGAGTTCAAAAAGGAGATGTACTTATTTTAATTGTGTATGCTTTTATGGAATTAGAAGAGGCTAAAAAGTTTAAACCACAATTAGTATTTCCTAACGAAGAAAATAACTTGCTAGAATAGTTTGAGTTTATCAGTCAAAAAAATCACAAAAATACTATTACCTCTCATTTTGGGAGGTTTTTTAGTTTGGTATTCATTGTCAAAAATTTCAATTGAAACATTAGTTCAATACTTTAGAGATGCTAATTATGGATGGATAGCTTTAGGACTGTTCTTTGGGGTTTTAAGTCATCTATCTCGTGCCTATCGCTGGAAGTTTTTGTTAGAACCAATGGGGTACAAGCCAAATTTTGGTAATAGCACCATGGCGGTTTTGGTAGCGTATTTAGTGAATTATGCAGTGCCAAGAGCAGGAGAAGTGTCTCGTGCAGCGGTGATGACAAATTATGAAAACATCCCATTTGAAAAAGGATTTGGAACCATCGTTGCCGAACGAATGGCAGATCTGATTATGATGCTTAGTATTATTGTAATTACACTCTTTGTACAATTTGATTTTATTTATGAGTTACTAATCAAAAACTTCGATCCGATTAAAATTGGAATCCTTTTAGGAGGCTTAGCATTGGTGTTTGTGGTTTTTACACGTTTTGTAAAGAAAGCACAATCAGGAATCGGACTAAAAATCAAAAACTTTGTAGTTGGATTGGTTGAAGGGGTTACCAGTATTTTTAAAATGAAACACAAATGGGCGTTTATCTTCCATACTGTGTTTATCTGGTTGATGTATGTATTGATGTTTTGGGCAACCATTCCAGCAATTGATGGGTTACACGTTCCGTTAGGAGGTGTTTTAATCGGATTTATTGCAGGGGGATTTAGTATTGCGGCTACTAATGGAGGTGTCGGTTTATACCCAATTGCAGTAGCTGGAGCCTTAGCATTATTCGGAATAGCAGAAGAACCAGCAACCGCTTTTGGATGGATTATGTGGACCGCTCAAACAGCTATGATTATTGTGTTTGGAGGATTGGCGTTTTTGTTCTTACCTATCTACAATAAAAACAAATAGTTTTCTTTTCTTTGTAAGTAAATCTTACAAATCGAATGGCAAAAACCAAAACAACTTTTTTCTGTCAAAACTGTGGAGCGCAACATGCGCAATGGGTAGGGCAATGTGGCTCTTGTAAACAATGGAACACTATTGTTGAGGAAGTGATTCAAAAAGAAGAAAAAAGAAATTGGAAATCGCCTGAAAATAAACAAAAAAGAGTTGCAAAACCTTTACGAGTTGAAGATATTCAACTGAATCCAGAAGAGCGTTTTGGAACGAAGAATCAAGAGCTAGACACTGTTTTGGGTGGCGGATTGGTAAAAGGAGCTGTGGTGCTACTGGGAGGAGAGCCAGGAATTGGTAAGTCTACTTTACTACTACAAATTGCCTTACAAATTCCGCAAAAAGTACTCTATGTTTCTGGAGAAGAAAGTCAGTCGCAAATTAAAATGCGAGCAGAACGTGTAGAAGGAAAAAATCCTAACTGTTTAATTCTTACAGAAACCAATACCCAACAGATTTTTAAAAACATAGAAGAAGTTCAGCCCGATGTATTGGTAATCGATTCTATTCAAACTTTGCATACCAATTCTATTGAAGCTTCACCAGGAAGCATTTCACAAATACGAGAAACTTCAGCAGAACTTATCAAATTCGCTAAGGAAACAGCAACTCCGGTATTGTTAATTGGACATATTAACAAAGAAGGACATATTGCAGGGCCAAAGATTTTAGAACATATGGTAGATGTGGTTTTACAGTTTGAAGGAGATAGAAATCACACCTACCGAATTTTACGCTCGCAAAAAAACCGTTTTGGTTCTACTGCTGAATTAGGAATTTACGAAATGTTATCAGATGGATTACGTGAAGTATCCAATCCTTCAGAAATTTTAATTTCAAAAAAAGATGACGATTTAAGCGGAACAGCTATTGCATCAACATTAGAAGGAATTCGTCCGTTAATGATAGAAATTCAAGCTCTGGTTTCAACAGCAGTTTACGGAACTCCACAACGAACCACGACAGGCTATAATTTGAAACGTTTGCACATGATTTTAGCGGTGTTAGAAAAACGTGCGGGTTTCAAATTAGGAGCAAAAGATGTTTTTTTAAATGTTACGGGTGGAATTCATGTAGATGATCCTGCGATAGATTTGGCGGTGGTTGCTGCGATTTTATCGTCTAACCAAGATTTGGCAATTAACCCAGACGTATGTTTTGCAGCCGAAGTTGGTTTAGCAGGTGAAATTCGCCCTGTTTCCAAGATAGATCAGCGTATTACCGAAGCTGAAAAATTAGGGTATAAAACCTTTGTAACCTCAAAATACAACAAGATTACCAGTAAAAATCATTCGATAAAACTGATTTTAGTGAGTAAGATTGAAGAAGCTTTTGCAACCTTGTTTGCATAAATTAATTTAAATGTGAGTTAGATTGTTAAAATGTCACGTCGAGTGATTCCGATATTGTATCGGAATTGTATCGAGACGTCATTAGTTGGTTCTAGATACATCTTCCTTTGGTCGATACTCGAACTGATAGCATTTCTTACATTAAATTACTCTTTTTCTTTCTTCCCAAATAGCCTATTGAAAAAACCTTTAATTCCTTTTTCTCTAAATGGAGGACATTCGATTGAGGAAGAAACTTCTTTTGGTATGTCAAATGAAGTTAAATATTTTTCTCTTAATTCAGAATTATTTTCTATTTCCTTCAAAATATTGGCAACGATGGGTAATGCTAATGAAGAACCTGAACCATTTCCGCTAGTAAAATGTATGTCGTTTTTAGAAGTTCCTACCCAAGTTCCGAGAACAATATTCGGTGTATATGCCATAAACCAAGCGTTGGTATAGTTTTGAGCGGTACCTGTTTTACTGGCTAACGGACTTTTAATTTTATACCTGTTTCTTATGCTAGCTCCCGTTCCTTGTTCTACTGCTTGTTGCAAAATAGTGGTTAAGGTTTGCGTGCTTTCTTCTGTGAATACTCTTTCGGTTTTTTGTGCTGCGTTTTCGTAAATGATATTTCCTTCCTTATCGGTAATTTTATGAATCATGTACAAATCATTCATTTCACCATTATTGGCAAAAGCACCATAAGCTCTTGTAGCTTCAAATAGGGATAAATCTAGCGTTCCTAAAGCAATAGAAGGAGCGTCGTCAGTAATTTCGGGGAATAGTAACTTTTCACAAGTGTCAATCAACCATTCTTTTTTTAGTTTAAAATAAAGGTTAACACTAGGGATGTTCATCGATTTAATTAAGGCATACCACATGGCAACTTTTTTATCAGGAGTAGTGCTATGGTCAGCATTTTGTGGTTTCCAGTTATCGTATTCTGGATAGGTTTTTTCTTCGTTTTCAAAATAATCACACGGAGAAATTCCATTTTCTAACGCTGTAGCATACAAAAATGGTTTAAAAGCTGAAGCTATTTGACGATGTGATAACACCATATCAAAAGGAAGTGTGTTAAAGTTATTTCCGCCAACCCAACTGATTACTGCGCCATTCTTCGGATTCGTAACTAATACAGATGCATTCAACATTTTATCATAATACCAAAGACTGTCAATTTTGTTACCAGTAATTGTTTTTGTACTGTCCCAATCAAAAAGTTGAATAGTTCTCTTTTGTTTATCTTTTTCTATGAATTGTTGCTTTTGTAGCCATCTATTTTTTAACCTGTTTGAAGCTAATTCTTTGTCTAATTGTTGTTGTTTGACAATGAGTTGCTCCTTAGCAGATTTTTCTGCAATCTTTTGAATATCGTAATTCAACGTTGTATGAATTTTTAACCCGTCGGTTTCTAAGTTATAGTTGCTGTTAGAAGCTTCGTTACTCTTTTTTATGAGTTCAGCAGCTTTTTTCTTTACTTGATAAGTAAAATAACCCGCTGTTGTATTTATATCAAGGTTATGATAGTTGAGTGTAATAGGTAGCTTTTGTAAGCTATCGGTAACTTCATTGCTTAAATACGCTTCGTTGTTCATTAATTGAAGTACCGTATTACGACGTTTTTTAGCATTTTCTGGATTTAATCTCGGATTGTAATAAGTGTTGGCTTTTAACATACCCACAAGTACAGCTGATTCTTCAATGTTTAATTCGTTAACAGATTTATTAAAAAATCGATTAGCAGCCGATTCTACTCCGAAATTATTTTCTCCAAAAGGAACCGAGTTTAAATACAACAACAATATTTCATCTTTGCTATATAAATTTTCCATTCGACTAGCGATGATAAGCTCCTTTATTTTATTGATTGGCATGCTTAAAAAACCATGATATTGTCTTCCGTAGAGGTTTTTAATTAATTGTTGTGTAATAGTACTACCACCACCACCTGAGGCATCTTGTAGTAAAATACTTCTAAAGAAAACGCGGGCATAACTTTGACCATCGTATCCGTTGTGTGAATAGAATCGTTTATCTTCTGTAGCTATTAAAGCTTCTTTTAAATGATTAGGAATTTGCTCTAGTTGAACATTAGTTCTGTTCTCAGCAAATATTTTCCCGATAATAACATCGTCTGATGAATAGATTAAAGAAGCTTCTTCGTTTATGACAGATGTTAACTCTTTTTTGTTGGGTAATTTACCAAACACCTCAAAATACACTAAGGAGAATAATAGTACTACTAAAAGAATTCCAAACAGTATGAATCCTGTAGCATATTTTAACAAAAGAGTTAATTTCTTGTTTTCTCTAAGTTGAAATTGTATTTCTTTCAATGTTTTCATTGTACTAAAAACGAAGATTCGTTGGTGAAATTGTGAAGGTTTAAAAGAGAATGTTAAACATTTTAAACTTTTTAAAATAAAATTATTGTTTAATTAACTCCATAGAATCATGGTTAAAATCAGTTACTTTATAAGTTCCATTTATTTCAGGTAAGTCAGTTTGAAAATATAATAATTGATTGTCTTGTTTCCATTTTCCTTGTGAGTAAACAGTGTCGTATTTTGTTTTTTCACTTGTGATAGAATCACCATAAACCAATACTCGTTGAATTTTTAAAATCGTATCTGTTAAATCTAATTCAATATACCTTTCAAAAACATTTTTAGGAAGATTATTTATTCCTAAATAATAGTATCCTTTGGAATAAGTATCATAATTTCTTGAAATAAAATCTATTTTCATTTCATCATATTCTAAATTTTTTTTGGTCATAAAAACAGTATCTAATTTCTTAGTCATGCTCGCTAGCCAATAATCATTTAAATCTATTTTTGAAAAATTGTTGATTTTTTTTCTTAAAAAAATAGTATCCATATTCCAAATGCTTCCTTTTCTGACACTACCATAACGATTTCTGGCAATTAAATCCTTAGGTTCGTAGCCTTCTTTTCTAATTTGTTCTGAGATAAAAACAGAGGAAGTCCCAAAAATGCTAAAAAACTCTCTAGTTGTTATTTCTGATAACTCAAACTTTCCATTTTTGTCAGTATATGTTTCTCCAACTATACAGCTATCTATGGGTTTCCCTTGTTCATTGACTATTACTCCTATCAGTTTAGGTCTCACAACTTTGGAAACGCAAGAAGTAGTTATTATAAAAATAATAAGTAGTGAAATTAATGATTGTATTTTCAATTTTCGCATTTGAGAGAAGAAAAAAATTAGAAGCAAAGATATCCATCATTATTAATAATGAATATTATACGGTAGTAATTTATCAAAAAGAGAATCAGAATCAAATAAAAAAGCAATCTCATTTGAGATTGCTTCTACTAATTTTAATTTTTGTTTCTAACAACATCCACCACCATCATAATGATAGGTAGATTCTGAGAAAAATATATCGTCTCTTCCCAACGCTTTTAAAGCGGCTGCTGTTTTATCGCAAATAGCCAACGGTTGGTTTTTCAATAAGGTATGTCCTGCGCCATCATCAAAATAGTCTTCATCACCAAAGTAAATCGCTGCTTTTCCTGTAAAAATACAAGGTCCGTCAGCAGGCATTGGGTCTTTAATCGCTGCTACTTCAATCGATTCAATATAAATCAATTCATCGGTAGGGTAATTTTTAGGATCTAGAATTCGATACGGTTTACGAGCTCTTATTTCAATGGTTCCAAAACCAGCGTCGGTTAACATCTTTACATATTCCACAATCGGTAAACTTCCACTTAAACATAAAGCACGCAAACGCTCGTCGTTACGTAACGTTTCATTCATAGGTTGCTCACAGGTAGGGTCGCTCATTACCAAACGTCCGTGAGGTTTTAATACGCGGTACATTTCAGCAATGGCTTTCTTTAATTCTTCTGCTTTAAAAATGTTGAACAAACAGTTTTGAGCAGCCACATCAATCGAATTATCTTCTACAGGTAAGTGTAAAGCATCACCTTTGTGTAAATCTACAAACTCACTTTTAAACCAAGGGTTTTGAGCTTCTGCTTCCACAAAATTATTTTGAGAAGCTTCTAACATTTCATCTACCACATCAATTCCAATTACACCACTTTTTTGACGTGAGAAATATGCAAATTGTAATAATTCCATTCCGCCACCAACACCTACGTATAATATTTTAGGATTGTTGGTTAAATCGCGAGCATGCACTGTAGAACCACATCCGTAGTTCATTTCTTGCATAATTTTCGGAATTTTTAATCCCGGTAATTCCCAAATAGGGTTTGTTGTACAGCATAAACCAACATCTGGAGTTAAGGCTGCTTCTTTATATACATCTTTGGTGGTTTCTAAGTAACTCATATTTTTTAAGATTAAAGACCGCTACGCTGTTAGATAAAAGAATAAAGACTTGTATTGTTTGTCTTAGTTCTTGAGTCTAATAGTCTTGTTTTATAATTTGTTTGTTGTCATTGCGAGCCTTTCGACTGCCGCTCAAGACAGGCTAAAGCGAGAAATCTCAAGGTTGGATGTTTTTCCCATTCATAAGATTCCTTCACTACGTTCGGAATGACGTTATAAATTTTTAATCAGTTCTTTAAACAGCGTAATCATTTTAGGTTCAGCTTTTCCAGCAACTTCAATAATTTCGGTAATATCTACAGGTTGTAAATTTTTAGGATCACATTCATCGGTTAATACCGAAACGGCTGCACACGGAATGTTGAGTTGTTTTGCTACGATTACTTCAGGAACGGTACTCATTCCTACCGCATCTATTTCTAAAATTTGTAACATTCTATATTCAGCTCTGGTTTCCAATTGCGGACCTACAACACTTGCATATACTCCTTCTTTCAGGTCTATGTCGTTAGTTTTAGCAATAGCTTTCATTTGAGTGTTCAATTTTTTTGAATACGGTTCTAACATATCGGCAAAAATATTCCCAAACTCGTTTGCTCCTTTAAAGGCTAAGGGAGAACCTCCTTGTAAATTCAAGTGATCTTCCAATAGCATTAGATCCCCTTTTTTATAAGAAAGGTTGATAGCACCTGCAGCATTAGAAACTAACAAAGTTCTAATACCTAATGCGTGCATGGTTCTAATACCGTAGGTTACTTCCCATAAATTATATCCTTCATACATATGAAAACGACCCGACATTACCACCACTTTTTTACCCGATAGGGTTCCGTAAATTAACTTTCCGGAGTGAAATTCTACAGTTGCTTGTGGAAAGTGTGGAATATCAGCATACGGTACTTCGTGTTCAATGGTTATCTCATCTACTAATTTACCTAAACCTGTTCCTAAAACAATTCCTATTTCTGGGTTGGTAATTCCTTTATGTTTAAGAAATTCTTGTGTTTCTTGAAGTTGTTGTTTTTTAAGCATTTTTTGTATTGTGTTTGTCATTGCTAAGAATGAAGTGAGGTGGTAATCTTATTGAGGAGATTCCTTCACTTTGTTCAGAATGACGGTTAGTTTAAAAATTGATTGAATATTGGGTTGTTTTTGATGTCGTCAAAAACATCTACATCATTTAAGGTTTCCAACAAATGTACAGTAACTTTTTTTAAATCGTTTAGCGTGTCTTGCCTTACTGAAGCTGTTCCCCAGTCTTTATTTTTAAAGATGTTTGGATGTGGTTTTTTCATTCCAAGTAAGTAATAGCCTCCGTCTTCTGCAGGACCGATAACTACATCGTTTGAATTGAGTTTTTCAAAAGCTTCATTGATGTGTTCGGAAGTTAAATCGGGTAAATCACTACCAATAATGATCACTTTTTCATATCCTTCAGAAAAAGAATCTTGAAATGCATTGTGCATTCTTTCGCCTAAATCATCTCCTTTTTGAGGGTGTTTTTGATAGAATTCTTCACTCCAAATATCATTTTCACGAACTTTTACGGAATAATAAACGGCTTTGTCACAAGATAAATTTTGGGTGACTTGTTTTGTGTGTTCTAATAAGAATTTATAAATATCTAACGCAGCTTCGTCTCCGATTGTTTTAGCTAAACGTGTTTTTACTTTACCTAATTCAGGGTTTCGAGTAAATATTAGGAGAAGATTTCTCGACTGCGCTCGAAATGACACTTCATTTTGATTATTCATATATTTTTTCTCCTTTATGTAACCATTTGCTCCACTCTTTGTTGAAAGCATGGATTTTTTCGGTGGGTTTGTTTTGTTTGTTTACTACGGTATTATTTTGGTTTTTCCATTCAAAAATACCACCATATAGGTTAAAAATATTGGTAAAACCTTCTTTTTGTAGCTTTTCGGCAATGTCTTCTGAACGAATTCCTAATGAACAATATACTACAATTTTAGTGTTTTTGTCTTTAGGAAGTTTTGATAAGGTGTTTTCTAAATTGAAAAAATCATAACCAACACACATCGCGTTTTTAAGATGACTGATTTCAAATTCTTTAGGTTCACGAGCGTCTAGTATA
This sequence comes from Tenacibaculum sp. SDUM215027, assembly GCF_050566205.1. Classification (NCBI taxonomy): domain Bacteria; kingdom Pseudomonadati; phylum Bacteroidota; class Flavobacteriia; order Flavobacteriales; family Flavobacteriaceae; genus Tenacibaculum; species Tenacibaculum sp. SDUM215027. Next base: position 371,626 of record NZ_JBNXUE010000001.1, on the reverse strand, counting down.
ATTATGCCGTCACCTTGAGCGAAGTCGAAAGGCTTTTCTTTTTGTAGTTCACTAATAGAAATATACGGAATACTTTCGGTATTGTGTTTTTTCAATAACTGTTGTAGGTTCTTTTGAGAAAAAGAATTTACAGACACTAAAAATATGAGAAAGATGAGGTTTTTCATGTTTAAAGATATTCAATGGTGTTTGATAAAATCTATAGAGGATTAAAGTGATTACATCTCGATACAATTTTTCTTCCAAAATATCAGAAAAACCACTCGATGTGACATTACTACATTACTACATTGTTTCATTAATTCATTGAACTATGCTACTGTTCCTTGACAGCTACTTCCTGCACCAGCAGTACAACCATAACAGTGTTGATTGATAATTATATTCCTGTTTTGTAACAATGCTTCGTTATATTCAGAAATATGTTGCGACTTACTGGCTACTTTTAGGTTCAGCATTTGATTGAAATCACAATCGTATAAATATCCGTCCCAACTTACCGATAGTGTATTGGTGCACATTACATTTTCTACTGCCATCGGATTGTAGGCTTCAACTAAAGCATACATATAGTCTTCATAATTTTCAGAAGCAATTAAATAATCTAAAAATCGGCTGATGGGTAAATTGGTAATGGCAAAAAGATTATTGAATGTAATATCGAAATCTTCTTGTAGTGCTTTCTTAAAATCTCTTTCGAGCCCTGTTTGATCTCCTGGTAAAAATGCTCCTGACGGGTTATAGACTAAATCTAATTGTAAGCTTGTCCCTTCAATTCCATAACCCACAGCATTTAACATTTTTAAAGCTTCTATTGATTTATCGAAAACTCCATCACCACGTTGTTTATCGGTTTTTCCACGTGTCCAATGTGGCATTGACGACACCACATGTACATTGTGTTTTTTGAAAAATTTTGGTAAATCGTGGTACTTTTTATTGGCTAAAATGATGGTTAAGTTCGAACGGACAATAAAATCTTTAATCCCTGCTTTGGATGCTTCTTCAACAAACCATCGAAAATTCGGATTCATTTCTGGTGCTCCACCAGTTAAATCTAACGTGTGTGCTCCCGTTTTTTTAATAACTTCCAAGCACTGCACCATAGTTTCTTTGGTCATGATTTCCTTTCGATCGGGACCTGCATCTACATGACAATGTGCACAAACTTGATTGCACATGTATCCTAAATTAATTTGAAGAATTTCTAATTTTTTAGGGCGTAATGGAAACTGATTGGTTTCTTTTATTTTTTTTGCAAACGTAGGCAATTCACCGTCAGCAAAAATTCCGTTTGATAAAATTTCAAGCTGGCGTTGCGTGTTTGCTAAATCGTTGTTTCTAGATTTTAAAGATTTTTTCATCATCCTTCCTAATAAAGCTGAAATAAGTTCAGCTTCTCATCATTTTTAGTATTTGATATCCTTCGACTTCGCTCAGGATAAGCGACCTCTAAAATTTTGCTAGAAGCAAAATTAAGAGTCTGCTTACATTTCTAATTTATTGACTTTGTTCATCATTTGAACTCCGTGTACTAAGGTTGCTCCGCTTTTAATAGCAGCACCCACATGGATTGCTTCCATCATTTCGTCTTTGGTAATTCCGCGTTGTAATCCGTCTTTAGTATACGCATCAATACAATAAGGGCATTGTTCAGTATGTGCAACAGCTAAGGCGATTAAACTTTTTTCACGTGCAGTTAAAGCTCCTTCTTCAAAGACTTTTCCGTAATAATCAAAAAACTTGTTTCCAAGTTCTTCACTCCATTCTGTTATTTTACCAAACTTACGTAAGTCGGCAGGGTCGTAATATGTTTTAGACATGTTTTTTTATTTTTAGTAAACTACCTCGGAGCAAGCACACGAGGCATTTATTGATACTGACTTTAATTTCGATATAAGCCTCTGGTGTGTTTTACCCTTTAGCGGTGCCAATAAAAAGTAAAAATACCAAATTGTAGAGATACTACCTTCCATTTAAAGACCAGTTATATTCTAAATAGCCAATGGTAGCTTTTTTATTGATTTTTACATCTGAATATTGATTCAGGAAGTCGATTAAATCTCCTTTTTTCGTAAAATCTCCTTGAAACCATTCGAATATTTTAGATAGTTGTAATCTGTTTTCTGAAATTTTATTTCTTGAGGCATCATTAATAAAGTTCTTCATCAATATTTTAGTTTTTGCTTCATAATTTCCTTCTGTAAAAGCATAGTTAGCTAATTTTGGGCAAGAGCCTGAAGCACAATTTACTGCTACATGAATTTTAGGGTCATTGTATTTTTTACGTAGTATTTCGTGTTCTATTTGATTTAAGGTATAGGTTTTTCCGCCAACCTTAGCAAAAGGAATGCTCCATGCATCTTTACCTTTCTTTTTAATGTTCATAATGCTTTTTAAAGGGTAGTTATCTAAAATTAATTTAATAGTATAGGCATTGTATGTATTTGTCCAAAAAGCTTTGATTTTAGCAGTTGACCAAGATTTTTGAGGTTTTGTTACTGCTAAATAATTTAAATAGGTTTGAAGTTGTGCTTCGTCTGCTTTAAAATCTTTATAATTTACATTTCCATTGGAGTCTACATGTTTTTTTAAAAGTGTATCAAAAACACTAGTTTGTGCAGAGGTATGTAAGAAAAAAGTAAGACTAAAAAGTAAAAATATCTTTCGCATGATTTCGATTTTGAAGTTTAGACGTGCGTTTGAAAGATACATTACAAAGAATGTTTCGAAAAATTTAGATACAAAAAAAGCCTTAACAAATAAATGTTAAGGCTTTTGTACTGAAGGCGGGACTTGAACCCGCACGGGCATTACGGCCCATTGGATTTTAAGTCCAACGTGTCTACCAATTCCACCACTTCAGCGTATACGCTTTTTTTTGACTACTGTTAAAATGAAACCTCACTCATACAAGTGAGGTTTCTTGGTACTGAAGGCGGGACTTGAACCCGCACGAGCATTACGGCTCATTGGATTTTAAGTCCAACGTGTCTACCAATTCCACCACTTCAGCATATTCTCTTTAAAAAGGATTGAGCGAAAGACGGGATTTGAACCCGCGACCCTCACCTTGGCAAGGTGATGCTCTACCCCTGAGCTACTTTCGCGTAGTCAAAAATTATTTTAATGAACGTGCATTACTGCGAATGCGGGTGCAAATATAACACCATTTTTTTAATTACAAAACAGTTTTCATTTTTTTTCAATTTTAATTCCAAAAAAAATATATGGTGGTTCAATAAGAATGGAATATCTTTGCAGAAATTTTTAAAATTAGAAGTGGATTCTGTTTCATCTGTACATACTAAAACTTCCGTAAAATCAATAGTTAAAGACTTTAAACAGTTAACGAAAGTTGGGTTGTCAATTAGTGTGGTCTTTACATCTATCACTGGATATTTATTAGGAGCAGAATCGATTAACTACACTACAATAGTTTTATTAGCTTTAGGAGGGTATTTAATGGTTGGGGCATCTAATGCTTTTAATCAAGTAATAGAAAAGGATATTGATGCCGTAATGCAGCGCACTAAAAACCGTCCGTTACCTTCAGGAAGAATGTCTACAACTACAGCATTAATCATTGCAACTATTTTTACGATTGCTGGTATAGCCATTTTGTATGCTATAAATCCTAAATGTGCCTTGTTTGGTGCAATTTCTATCTTTTTATATACGAGTGCTTACACACCTTTAAAGGCTGTTACCCCTTTAGCGGTATTTGTAGGAGCCATTCCAGGAGCCATTCCTTTTATGTTAGGTTGGGTTGCTGCAACAGGTAAATTTGGTATAGAAGCAGGATTTTTGTTTATGATTCAGTTTTTTTGGCAGTTTCCACATTTTTGGGCAATAGGATGGTTGCAGTTTGAAGAGTATAATAAGGCAGGTTTACACATGCTTCCAATGGATAAAAAAGACAAGGGAGCGGTAGTACAAATTATATTTTATACCTGTATTATGATTTTAATGTCGATAGCACCGGTGTTAAAAGTAACAGGTAATTTCTATATATATCCAATAACAGCTGTAATTATACTCCTGTTAGGAGTGTTGATGTTGTACTACGGCATACAACTGTATAAAACACAAAAAAATACTGATGCACGTAAATTAATGCTTGCCAGTGTTTTTTATATTACAATAGTACCCATAATATATGTGGTAGATAAATTTTTACACTAATGAGTGAACAAACGTTACAAGAAGAATTAAAAGTAGCCAAGCGTAAATCAGCAAAACCAATGTTGTGGATTTCCATGATTAGTATGGTGATGTTTTTTGCAGGATTAACAAGTGCTTATGTAGTTAGTATGAATCGTGAAGACTGGGTAACGTTCGACTTACCACAAGCGTTTTATATTAGTACAGTACTAATAGTGTTAAGTAGTATTACGTTGTTTTTTTCTCAAAAGCTATTAAAAAAGGAAAACATACAAGCTTCATTTACTTTGTTGTTAGTTACATTAGTACTTGGTTTAGGTTTTGTATGGTATCAATATGTAGGGTTTAATGAATTAAAGGCTGTAGGGCTTTATTTTACAGGGCCTGAGAGTACGGTGTCTACATCGTTTATTATAGGAATAACATTTATGCATGTTTTACACTTGTTAGCAGGTGTAATAGTGCTTTTAGTTGTTATTTATAATCATTTTAAAAAGAAGTATTCTTCAACCGATATGCTTGGGTTTGAACTCGGTGCAATCTTTTGGCATTTCGTTGATGTACTGTGGATTTATCTATTTTTCTTTTTCTATTTTATTAGATGATGAAAAATGCGTAATTTTGGCGCACTGATTTAACAAAAATTAACAATAAGAGATTTATGGGAGCAAATATTGCTGTAAATTCTGACAACAAAGAAACCTGGGGCGGAGGTGGTGTAAAACCATTTGGAGCTAGTTATGGTAAAATGATGATGTGGTTTTTCATCGTATCAGATGCATTAACTTTTTCGGGCTTTTTAGCAGCGTATGGTTTAACACGTTTTAAGTTTATTGATTCTTGGCCTATTGCTGATGAAGTATTTACACACTTTCCAGGATTACATGGTGTACACGCACCAATGTACTACGTAGCATTAATGACGTTTATTCTGATTGTGTCATCGGTAACTATGGTGTTAGCGGTAGATGCGGGTCATAAAATGCAAAAGAAAAAAGTAGCTTGGTATATGTTTGCTACTATCGTTTTTGGTATTATTTTCGTTGGGTCACAAGCTTGGGAATGGAAAAACTTTATTAACGGTTCTTACGGAGCTGTTAAGACTACAGATAATCATATTTTACAATTTGTAAAAGACGGTCATCAAATTGCGTTAGCAGACTTTGTTCATGCCGATAGAAAAGATGAAAGAGTTCAACATCAAAGAGAAAATGGATTGTGGTTTGAAAAAGAAGCAACAATTTCTCAGTATTCAGTAGCTCAGGTACAGGAAGCTTTTAAAGCAGATCCATCTTTATTAATTAGAATTGAAAAAGTTAATCCTGAAACCAAACAAAAAATAATCTTATCTAGAGAAGAGAGTTTAGCTCATTTAGGAAAAGCTCAAATGGTAGTAGAAGGAGCCAACTTACATGTAAATGAGTATGGTAACCCAATTTTTGCCGATTTCTTTTTCTTTATTACAGGTTTCCACGGTTTCCACGTATTTTCAGGTATAGTTCTTAATATCATTATCTTTTTTAATGTAGTGTTAGGTACGTATGAACGTAGAGGGCATTATGAGATGGTTGAAAAAGTAGGTTTATATTGGCACTTTGTAGATTTAGTTTGGGTATTTGTATTTACCTTCTTCTACTTAGTATAATCAAAAAGTAATAGTAAAATGGGTCACGCACACGAATCAAATACAAAAAGAATTTGGATTGTTTTAGCAATCTTAACAATAGTAACAACAGTAGAGGTAGCTTTAGGTATTGTAAAACCAGCAGGGTTACACTTACATGGATGGGGTACTAGTTGGTTAAACTGGATATTCATTATCTTAACAATTGTAAAGGCATATTACATTGCTTGGGCTTTTATGCACTTAGAAGGTGAAAAACCATGGCTTAGAAGAGCAATTGTTTGGACAGCTGTTTTCTTAATATGCTATTTAGTAACGTTAGTATTAATAGAAGGTGGTTACTTATACGATACACTAGCACCATTAGTAAAATGGTAATCATATAAAACAAAATAAAAGGTGGTGTTAACCACCTTTTTTTATACTTAAAATTTATAATAAAATGGATAAAACAAAAAGAAACATAGTATTGTTTACGCTATTTATTGTGCCGTTATTGTTTTATATATTTTTATCATTAGGAATCAATAACTTTGCTAAGTTACCTGTGCTTACAGAAAATGTAATTGATATTTCTTCAATTAGTAAAAAGCATCAGTTTGATAAAAGAATATCAATAGTTACCTTTTTAGGAAGTAATATAGAAGAAGCTAAAGGAGAATTGTTCAATCTGAATGAAAAGATATACAAACCATTTTATGGTTTTAAAGACTTCCAGTTAATTGTTATTGCTTCAGAAAAATCTAAAGAAGATGTAGAAAAACTTCAAAAAGAAATAGGGGCTTTCACAAACATGATAAAATGGAACTTTATTTTTGCTAATGATGCAGAAATTGAAGTATTGTATGATAGTTTTAAAACAAATCAATCGTTGGATAGAGAATTACACTCATCAAAAGCTTTTATAATTGATAAAGATGGAGGTTTAAGAGGAAGAACAGATGATGAGGATAGTGCAGAAGGTAAGTTGTTTGGTTACAATATGAAATCTGTAGCAGAACTTAACAACAAGATGAAAGATGATGTTAAGGTGGTGTTAGCAGAATATCGTTTAGCATTAAAAAAGAATAACGCAGATAGAGAAATTTAAGAAGGACTCACATGAAAAAACAAAACTATTCATACATAGGTATTTCATTAATAGTATTACTTTTTGGTATTTATGCAATTCCTAAAATTGTAGCACACTTCCAAACAGCCAATTTACATAAGTTTAATAAAGTACCGGATTTTGAGTTTATCAATCAAGACGGTGAAACAATTACTAATGAGGACTATGAAGGAAAAGTATATGTGGTTGAGTTCTTTTTTGCTACTTGTCCAACTATCTGTCCTTTAATGAATGCACAAATGGTAGAAATTCAAAATGAATTTATGGGGAATCCTAACTTCGGTATAGCATCATTTTCAATCACTCCAGAAATTGATACCCCACACCAATTAAAAGAATATGCTAAGAATAATGGAATAAATCATAAAAACTGGCATTTACTAACAGGAAAGCCAGAGGATGTTGTATATGATTTATCAAATGAAGGTTTCAAGTTGTATGCTGGAAAAGGAGAAGCAAGCCATGGAGGATTTGAACATTCTGGGTTATTTGCATTAGTAGATAAAGACGGGTATATTCGTTCACGTTATGATGAACACGGGAATCCAGTTATGTATTACCGTGCTTTAGATGAGCATAATTTTGGAAACCAAATTAGTGAGTTAAAAGAAGATATTAAGTTATTACTTAAAGAATAACATGAGTACAGCAGAAGAAAAAAAATATAAAAAGTTTATTACTATAGTTTCTATTGTAATACCTATTGCAGTGGCCGCTTTATTTGGTGTAAAAATACCTAACGTAGAACCGTTATCTTTTTTACCACCTATTTATGCGAGTATAAATGGTTTTACAGCAGTATTACTGGTGGCGTCGGTAGTAGCTATTAAAAAGGGAGAAAGAAAGCTGCATGAGCAGCTAAATACGACGGCTATAATTTGCTCTGCATTATTCTTAGTGATGTATGTAGCATATCATATGACTTCGGACTCTACTAAGTTTGGAGGAGAGGGAATGATTAAATATGTGTATTTTTTCATTTTAATAACTCATATATTGTTATCAATAGTAATTATACCGTTTGTGCTAATTACATTTATGAGAGCTCGTTTAGGTAATTTTCCTGAACATAAAAAAATTGCAAAAATTACATTTCCGTTATGGTTATATGTAGCGGTTACAGGAGTAGTTGTTTATTTAATGATATCACCTTATTATGTTTAAAAAGATTATACTTTTAATGTTTGTTGCATTTTCGATTGATGCTTCTGCACAATGTGCAATGTGTAAGGCAGTGATTGAAGGTGGTAATGAAACTATTGCTGAAGGAGTAAATAATGGAATTACTTATTTAATGGTGTTTCCGTACATATTAGTAGGGCTATTATTTTACTTTATTTATCGCCATAAAAAGAAAGCAAAAAACTAGTATTCTTAAATCAGGAATATTTTTTGTAACATTTCTCAGTTTTAATCGTCATATAGACGCAGTAAAAATAATTTATCGTTTTTATACGTTAGAGTGTAAAATTGTTTGCTAGTTTTTCTATAATTAACAGAAAAGCAATATATTTCTACTTTTAGAAATATAAACTAACTGAGTTTAAATAAAAAATATTGATCTTTTGAAAACTAAAATTGCATTATTTGCAGCTATTTTTACTTCTATAGCTGTTTTTTCACAAAAACAATGGACACTTAAAGAGTGTGTAGATTACGCCTTAAAAAATAATATAACAGTTAAGCAAAATCGCTTAAACGTTCAATTGGCTGAAAAAGATGTTGAAATATCTAAAGGAAACTTTTTGCCTGATTTAAACGCTTCATCTAGCGCTGGTTTTAGTTCTGGTTTATCACCAGACCAAACTGGGGTTTTAAAGAATACTCAGAATTTCAATTCTTCATTTGGACTATCAAGTAGAGGGACTATTTTTAATGGATTTAGAAACTTAAATCAAAAAAAGCAGGCACAATTAAGTGTAAAAGGAAGTGAGCTGGACTTAGCTAAAATCGAAAATGATATTTCTTTAAATGTAGTGAATGAATACTTAAATGTGTTGTTTGCAAAAGAAAACTTATCGGTTGCAACAGTTCAAGCAGAGATTAGTAAAAAACAAATAGAAAGAGCAAGAGCTCAGTTTGAAGGTGGAGTAATTCCAAAAGGAGATTTATTAAATGTTGAGTCAACAGCTGCAAGTGATGTTCAAAATGTTGTAGTGCAAGAAAATACATTAAGCATAGCATTATTAAGATTAAGCCAACTATTACAGATTTCATCAGAAGACTTTGATGTAGCTGATATTGAAGTGGGAACTCCTTCGGCAGCATTGCTATATGAAAATTCTAACGTAGTATATGAAAAAGCTTTATCTGCTTGGCCAGATATAGAAAGAGCAAAATTGGATGTAAGTAATGCTGATTTAAATATAAAATTAGAAAAAGGAGCTTATCTCCCTAACTTATCTTATTCAATAGGAGCTAGTAGTTCTTACTTTCATCAGTTCAATAACTTGTTCCCGGGTCAAACAAATGACTATTTTTTTAAACAAACAAAAGATAGAATTAGATATAACTTGGGTTTGTCACTTAACATTCCAATCTTTAACCGTTTTCAAACAAAAAACAGAGTTAAAAAATCTGTTATAAATAAAGAAGTTTCTCAACTTGCTCTTGAAAATCAAAAATTACAACTACAACAAGAAATAGAAAGCGCTTTTTTAGATGCAAAAGCTGCAGCTAAAACTTATGAAGCAGCACAAGTATCATTAGAAGCCCAAAAGGAAGCCTTTAAAAATGCTCAAGTTAGCTATGACTATGGATCAATGACTCAATTTGATTTCGATCAAGTACGTAATCGATTGGTAAATGCAGAAGGAGCAATGATTAGAGCTAAATACGATTATGTATTTAAAACGAAAGTATTGAAATTTTACTATGGAGAGTCAATCGTTGACTAACTAAAACTAAGAAAGATATATTTATTGTTGGAAGAGCCTTGTTAGAATTTTACTAATGAGGTTTTTCTTTATAATGTATCTTTGCCAAAAATAATTTCAGATTTGGCAACAATCTTACATATAGAAACAGCAACTAAAAACTGTTCGGTTAGCGTAGCAAAAAAAGGAGAACTCTTAGCAATGCAAGAATTAAATGATGGCAACTATTCACATGCCGAAAAGTTACATCCATTTATTCAGCAGGTAATGCAAGAAACAAAACTTTCCTTTAGTGATATTGATGCTGTTGCAGTAAGTAAAGGTCCAGGTTCTTACACAGGATTACGTATTGGAGTTTCGGCTGCAAAAGGATTGTGTTTTGCATTTGATAAACCTTTAATATCTATAGAAACATTACAATCTTTGGCTTATAAAGTTTCTATAGAGGAGGGAGTAATTATTCCGATGTTAGATGCTCGCCGTATGGAAGTATATGCAGCTGTATATAATTCTAAACGCGAACAAATAAGAGATATAAAAGCTGAAATTATAGATAAAAATTCTTTTCAAGAGTATTTGTCAATAGGAAAAGTATATTTTTTAGGTGATGGAGCAGAAAAATGTAAAGAAGTTATTACGCACGAAAATGCAACTTTTATTGACGGAGAGTTTCCTTCAGCAAAAGAAATGGTAAAGTTAAGTTTTGATAAATACAAAAAAAACGACATCGAAGATGTCGCTTATTTTGAACCTTTTTATCTAAAAGATTTTGTAGTTACACTCGAAAAAAGAAAACTATAAGTTGCTATAAAAGATAAGAACCTTCTTTATGTTTTCTTTTTTACGAATATTTATCTTTTTAGATTTTATGAACTTTTTAATATTTTGAGAGTTCTTACCAAATAGATTTATAAACTTTTTCTTATTGGTAGGCAGTTTAATTGCTAAATTATTAGAGTTTTTAAAATGAATGTAAAAAACATCTTTTTCTTTGTGAAAAGCTGCTGGTTTATATTTATCATAGCCAGTTGTAGGTTTTTGAGCTTTTTTAAAAGAAATTTGTTCCTTTGTTAATAATGTTGCTTTTTTACTGTTAAAAGTAATAACGAAGAAACCAATATTATTGTCATCATAATAAAAGGCTCTGTATACTTTATTACTCTTTAAAAAGACATCCTTACCTAAAGAATATTTGTCAGGTATAAATGATTTTATTTCGTTGTTTAATTTTATTTCAAAATAATCTTGATGAGCATTATATTTACCTACTAGTAAATCATTTTTGAAACTAGATATTTTAAGTGGGGTATGTTGATCTTGAATAAAAGGAGATCCTTTTATACTTTTGCTTGTTTTAGAAAAAGTAGAGAGTGTGTACGAGCCATCATTGTATTGAGCAAAATCATTCTCTTGAGCTTTTAATACGGCAACTGTAATTAGGTAAGAAAAAAGAAATAATATTTTTTTTTTGAAATTCATAATAATTTATTTATTGGAAATATACAACTTTTTTTTCTAATTGAACTTCGGATATAAAACTTGACTTAGTAGAAGTTTTGAATTGATTAGTTAATATTCTCTTAACTTTTTTATATCTCAACTTAGGGTTAAAACCTCTTATAGTTTAATAGCAGTGTTCTTAGTTATTTTAAAAATTACTATCTTTTGGTATGGAAGAATGTACATGTAAAGGTTCTGATACAGTTAGTAGGTTAACCCACAATTTAGTTAGAGTTACAAAATATCGCTACCAGATATTAAAAGGAGTAGTTAGTTCTGATCATATGCATATAGAATATGCTTACAAGTATAAGCTATTTAGTAAAATAACTCAAGGGGAGAAGCCCTAATAAGTTTCAATAAAAATTTCCAAAGTTAAGTGATTTTAACTTGAGAAAACATTTTTGGGGAGTTGATCATGGAGTTAGGAGTACAGGTAATATAACAGATGAAATGGTTAACGAATATTTAGAGAGCCATAGGAGTGCAAATTCAGACAATTCTAATTTTATATTAGAACACAAAAAGGGGCTTTTAGCCCCGTATAATAAACTTATGCGTTTTTAGTGCAGAGTGATTTATCTAAAAGATTTTGTAGTTACGCCTGAAAAAAAACGTTAAGCCTCTTTGTGAATTTCAACAGAGTGTGGGTAAGGAATTTCAATTCCAGCGTTGTCTAAGGCAATTTTAGTGCTTTCAGTTATGTCGAAGTAAACAGACCAGTAATCTTCTGTTTTAGACCAAGGTCTAACAGCAAAATTCACAGAACTATCTGCCAATTCAGATACATTTACAGTAGGAGCAGGATCTTTCAATACTTTAGGGTGTGAAGTAATAACACCCATTAATAGTTCTTTAGTTTGTTTAATATCTGCATCGTAAGAAACACCAAAAGTTAAATCTACTCTACGAGTACCTTCTGTAGAGTAATTAACAATATTCCCGTTAGATAAAGAACCATTAGGTATAATTATTTCTTTATTAGATAAGCCTGTAAGTTTAGTAGTGAAAATTTCTATTTCTTTTACAATACCTATTTCTCCTTGAGCCTCTATCAAATCACCAATTTTAAAAGGTTTAAAAAGCATAATTAAAACACCTCCAGCAAAATTACCCAAAGAACCTTGTAAAGCTAAACCAACAGCTAAACCAGCTGAGGCTAAGATAGCAGCAAATGAGGTAGTTTCAACCCCTAGTTTTGCTATTACTGTGATTATTAAAAGAATTTTTAATGTCCAATGTAGTAAATTAACTAGGAATTTTTGTAGTGTAACATCTACTTCTCTTTTAACCATTATTTTTTTGGTAGCTCTAAGTAGAAGGCTAATAATATAAGAACCTACGATGTAAATAATAATAGCCATAATCGCTTTTGGAGCGTAGGTGATTATTAAATCTTGAAATTTTTCTAAATACTTTTCCATTTCTTATGGTAAATTTTAGTTGTTAATAAATGATTTTAGTAAGTAGTAGTTGGCTTTTTATAGCATAAGACTGGCTAGCCCTAATAAAGCAGGTATAGATTGAATGGCAAAAATACGAGGTTTTTTTGTAGAAAAAGAACCATAAGCACCAGCAATAAAAACACAAATCATAAAAAAAATAGCGACATCAATTTTTTGTGATAAAATAGACCAAATTAAGCCAGCAGCAAGGAAACCATTATATAGACCTTGGTTGGCGGCTAATACTTTTGTTTCTTCTGCAAAAACCTTGGATTTTAAACCAAAAGTTTTTATTCCTTTTGGGGTGGTCCATAATAGCATTTCTAATATTAGAATGTATAAGTGGATGAAAGCAACTATTGATAAAAGAATATATTGTGTAATGTTCATAATAAGATAAAGATAAAATATGCGGTTTAGATAGTTATCAAAACCGCATGTAGTAGTTAGTATGTATTAAGGTTATTTTACTTCAAAAGTTACTTTTAGGTTTACTCTAAATTCGGTTACTTCATCATCATTTACAACTACACTTTGTGATTGTACAAAAGCGGATTTAATTCCTTTTACTGATTTAGAAGCTTGTTTAATGGCTTTTCTAGTGGCATCTTCCCAGTTTTTCTCAGAATTTGCTAAAATTTCAATAACTTTCATTACTGCCATAATAATTTTTTTAAAGATTAATACATGTAAATATAAGCTTTTAAAAACTTTTTTTAAGAGATGAGTAATTATTAAAAACCTTCAATGTTAATTTAACGTTACGTAAATGTTTCAAATATGTAAATTTTTTGTATATTTGTGTTAACAGGTATTAACTTTAAAAGATTTAGATTATGAAAAAATTAATAATAGTAGCTTGTATGTTATCTGTAGCATTTTTACAAGCTCAGGACATAGAACCAAAATATGAAGTTGAGGGTAATTTAGTAAAAGCCACTTATTTTTATGAGGATGGAGCTATTAAAGAGCAAGGTTTTTTCAAAGATAAAAAGTTAACAGGTACTTGGACTTCTTTTGATAAGAAAGGAAATAAAGTGGCTATTGGTCATTATGAAGCAGGAAAAAAAGTAGGTAAATGGTTTATGTGGAAAGAAGATGGATTGAAAGAAATCGATTTTAAAGATAATGCCATAGCAAGCGTACAAACTTGGAAGGAAGAGACCAAAATGGCAGTGAAATAAGTCAATATTTTGCAGAATAAGAGAATTAGACCGAGTATTTTATATACTCGGTTTTTTATTTTCTACCAAAATCAGCAGGAATTTCGCCCCAAGCTTTAGTTTCCCACTTTAACAATGGGTTTTTAAATGAGTTTTGTTGTAACCAGGTTTCAGCACGTTTAATTAAGTCTAAAATTTCTTTATTAGAACTATCAAATGTAATATTGGTTCTACATTGTTTCTTTCTAACCCAACTCATAGCTATTTTAGAGTCCGAATAAATTGGGAGAGAATCCATGTTTTTACTTTTTAACAAAGCAATTCCATGCACAAGAGCTAAGAACTCACCAATATTATTAGTGCCGTTCTTAAATGGTCCCATTTTAAATATTTCTTTCTTATTATGAGTTAAAACACCTCTGTATTCCATCAAACCAGGGTTTCCTGCACAAGCAGCATCAACAGATATACTTTCTAAAATAGGAGAACCATATTTGGCTTTTTCCTCCAGAGAAAGCGTTGTTTTTTTAGTGTCTTTTCCTTTATACTCGTTATAGCTTTTCTTTAACGCTAATTCGGCTTCTTTTTTATCAGCAAAAGCTTTGTATTGTGCACCAGTAAATCCGTCAATTTGCTTTTTACAAGCATCCCAAGACGAAAAAACACCTGTTTTTTTGCCTTTCCAGACTACATAGTACTTTTTTTTCTTACCCATTCTGTAAAATTATCTCTTCAATAACCTTTGGGAAATGTTCATATTCTAACTCGTGAACTTTTTGAGCTATGGTCTCAGGAGTATCTTCAGAAGAAATAGAGGTTTTAACTTGAGAAATAATAGCTCCCTCATCATAATTTTCATTTACATAATGAATGGTGACACCTGTTTCAGTTTCATTATTTTCTTTTACAGCATTATGTACGTTCATTCCGTACATTCCTTTCCCTCCATATTTAGGTAATAATGCAGGGTGTATATTGATTATTTTATTAGGAAAAGCTTCTACGATTTTAGAAGGAATACGCCATAAAAACCCCGCTAATACTATAATATCTGCTTCTGCTTGTAAAAAATTTAATACGGTATCATCTTTTGTAAAGCTTTCTTTGTCAAATAAAGAAGCGTCAATATTTAACCTTTCACAACGGTCAAAAACTTTGGCACGCTGGTTGTTAGAAAGCACATGAGTAACAATCGCAGTTTTAGTTGAATTAAAGTATTTAATGATGTTTTCGGCATTAGAACCAGAACCAGAAGCAAAAATAACGATGCGTTTCATGTTAAAATTTAGTTGTTTTGTTACTACAAAAAAAAGAATAATTATTAACAATGGTGGTGTTTGTAGCAAAATATTCAGGTATTTTTTTTATTTTAGACATCACATTTTTGAGCAAAAGTTAGAATTAATAACTAAGATTTGTATTTTTGCCTCGATTTTAAATTTTAAAACAAACAAATTATGTCAGACATTGCATCAAGAGTAAAAGCAATTATCGTAGACAAATTAGGAGTAGACGATAACGAAGTAACTAACGAAGCAAGCTTCACAAACGATTTAGGAGCAGATTCTTTAGATACGGTTGAGTTAATCATGGAATTCGAAAAAGAATTTGATATTCAAATTCCAGATGATCAAGCAGAAAATATTGGTACTGTTGGTCAAGCGGTTAGCTATATTGAAGACGCAAAAAAATAAGATTATATGCAATTAAAACGAGTTGTAGTAACTGGACTTGGCGCATTAACGCCAATAGGAAACAATAAAGAAGAGTATTGGAATAGCTTGGTTAACGGAGTTAGCGGAGCAGCACCTATAACGTATTTTGATGCTGCCAAGTTCAAAACTCGTTTCGCATGTGAGCTTAAGGATTTCAACGCGACCGATTTTATTAATAGAAAAGAGGCGCGTAAAATGGATAGATTTACACAGTATGCTATGGTTGCTTCTGATGAAGCAATTGCTGATGCTAATTTAAATCTAGACGAAGTCAACAAATTAAGAGTTGGCGTTATTTGGGGAGCAGGTATTGGAGGGTTAGAAACATTTCAAAATGAGATGTTAAATTATGCTGAAGGAGATGGTTCTCCTCGTTTCAATCCGTTCTTTATCCCAAAAATGATTGCAGATATTGCGCCTGGAAATATTTCTATTAAGAATGGATTTATGGGGCCAAATTATACAACGGTATCTGCTTGTGCATCATCGGCTAATGCTATGATTGATGCTTTAAATTATATTCGACTAGGTCATTGTGATGTAGTTGTAACTGGTGGTAGTGAAGCTGCTGTTACGATTGCAGGTATGGGTGGTTTTAATGCTATGCATGCCTTATCTACTAGAAATGAAAGTCCAGAAACAGCCTCAAGACCTTTTGATGCTGAGCGTGATGGGTTTGTTTTAGGAGAAGGAGCAGGTGCAATAGTCTTAGAAGAGTACGAACATGCCAAAGCTCGTGGAGCTAAAATTTATGCAGAAGTTATAGGTGGAGGAATGTCTTCTGATGCTTACCATATGACAGCACCACATCCTGAAGGAATAGGTGTTATTGCAGTAATGAAAAACTGTCTTGAAAATGCTGGAATAAAACCAGAAGACGTAGACCATATCAACACTCACGGTACTTCAACCCCCCTAGGAGATGTTGCAGAATTAAAAGCAATCTCTGAGGTCTTTGGAGATCATGCTAAGAACATTAATATCAACTCAACAAAGTCTATGACAGGACATTTGTTAGGTGCTGCTGGTGCTATTGAAGCAATTGCTTCGTTATTAGCAATGGAGCACGGTGTTGTTCCCCCAACAATTAATCATACTAACGTTGATGAAAACATCAACCCAGAGTTAAACTTAACGTTAAACAAAGCTCAAAAAAGAGAGATTAAAGTTGCAATGAGTAATACATTTGGTTTTGGTGGTCATAATGCTTGTGTAGCCTTTAGAAAACTAGATTAATCTTTTATGAACTTCCTTCGTAGAATTGTTAAACCCCAAAATAAAGAGGACGAAAACTTCTACTACGAATTAAAAGAACTGCTTAATTTTAAACCAATTAAGTTATCGTATTATAAAAAAGCATTTACGCACAGATCTTTAAAATTAGTAGATAGTAAAGGACACCCTGTTAACTACGAACGTTTAGAGTTTTTAGGAGATGCCATTTTAGGTACAGTTATAGCTTCTTACCTGTTTAAAAAAGTACCTGAAGGAGATGAAGGGTATTTAACGCAAATGCGTTCTAAGATTGTAAGTAGAGAGCACTTAAATAGTTTAGGTAAAGACCTTGAGCTAATTAGGTTTATAAAAAGTAACATTTCCAAAGAACATGTTAGTAATAACATTCATGGAAATATTTTTGAAGCTCTAGTAGGTGCAATATATTTAGATAGAGGATACAATTATTGTCATCAGTTTATTTATGAACAAGTAATAATGCCTTACGTAGATATTGAACGATTGGAAGGAAAAATATCTAGTTATAAAGGTTTTGTTATAGAGTGGTGTCAAAAGCAAAAGAAAAAGTATAAATTTGAATCATACGAAGATTCAGGTAACCAAAGTAAGAAACACTTCAGTGTTCGGGTTAGTATAGATGGTAACATCATAGCTAAGGGTAGAGCAACGTCTAAGAAAAAAGCAGAGGAAATTGCAGCAAAAAGAGTATATTTTGCTATGCAAAAGCAAATGCTAAATTCTTAACACGTAAACAAAAAACGTTTTCGTAAATTTTACATAGTATTTTCTATACATTCATTAATTTAGCAAAAACAAATAATTGTTTTTATGCCAATTTATGAGGTGAATATAAATGAATTTTCTAACGATGATTATACATTGATAGGTATTCATACTACTTTAGGTGAGTATAAATTAGCATATTTATTGAACCAATATTTACAAATTAAGTTTAATAGGGCAAATTATGACTTAGACTTTATTAAAAAAGGTAGTCAATCATCTTATACAGTATATGAATATACCAATGCAAAACTATGTCAAGATTGGTTTTTAATTGCAAATGTATATAAGTCAATTCTTGAATCAGAATCAATAAGTCTTTTTAATCAAAGTGATTCAATTACGCGTTTGATACCAGAAAAGAAAAAGGTTGATTTTTTTTTAAAACTAGAAGGAGATTTTGATTATGACTCAATTCTAAAAATTATAGAAGTAATTAAACAAATTCCTCAAATTATAACCTCTTATCAAATAGAGGTAAACTCATTAAAATCGAAAGATTTTTTAATTTTTTAATTATATGCCACACAACAAGAAAACAAAAATTGTAGCAACATTAGGTCCAGCAACAAACACAAAAGAAATTTTGGCTAATATGGCAGCAGCTGGTGTAAATGTTTTTAGAATTAATTTTTCACATGCCGATTATGAAGTAGTAAAAGAACGTGTACGTCAAATACGAGAGATAAATGATGAAAGAGGCTATAACGTAGCAATATTAGCAGATTTACAGGGACCAAAGCTTAGAGTTGGTGTAATGCAAAATGGAGTAGAATTAAAAGCAGGAGACACCTTTATTTTTACTACAGAAAAATGTGAAGGAACACAAGAGAAAGCTTTTATGACCTATCAGCGTTTTCCTAAAGATGTAAAGGTAGGAGAGAAGATTTTAGTTGATGATGGTAAGTTGATGTTTGAAGTAACAGCAACAGATAAAGAAAGTGAAGTTGTTACTAAAGTAATAGTTGGAGGAGCGTTAAAATCGAAAAAAGGAGTTAACCTTCCAAATACTAAAATTTCATTACCAGCTTTAACAGAAAAAGATAAAAAAGATGTAGTTTTTGCATTAGAGCAAGAAGTAGACTGGATTGCACTTTCGTTTGTAAGAACGCCAGAAGACTTACGTATTTTACGTGATATAATTAAACAGAAATCACGTTATAGAGTTCCTGTAATAGCAAAAATAGAAAAACCAGAAGCTGTTGAAAACATAGATGCCTTAATTCCATATTGTGACGGATTAATGGTAGCTCGTGGTGACTTAGGGGTTGAAGTACCAATGCAAGATGTACCTTTGATACAAAAAATGTTAGTTCGTAGAGCTAAGCAAGCAAGGATTCCGGTAATTATAGCTACTCAGATGATGGAAACCATGATTGAAAACTCTGTGCCAACAAGAGCAGAGGTAAATGATGTAGCAAATTCTATTATGGATGGAGCAGATGCTGTAATGCTTTCAGGAGAAACTTCAGTAGGAAAACACCCAATAAGAGTTATTCAAAAAATGACTGAAATTATTGGAAGCGTAGAATTTTCAGATTTAATAGAAGTTCCGCAAGAGCCACCTCACATTCGTACTAAAAGATTTATAACTAAATCAGTATGTCATCATGCAGCATTGATGGCTGATGATATTGATGCAGCAGCAATATCAACTTTAACTAATAGTGGATATACAGCTTTTCAAATTTCTGCTTGGAGACCAAAATCACACGTATTAGCATTTTCATCAGAAAAGAGAATCTTAGGAAAGTTAAATCTTTTATGGGGTGTTAGGGCTTATTTTTACGATAGAGAATTAAGTACCGATGATACGATTGAAGATATTAACGAAATAGCTAAAGAAAAAGGCTATGTAAAAACAGGAGATTTTATGATAAACTTATCATCAATGCCTGTAAAAGCAAAAGGTATGGTAAACACGTTACGTGTTTCTCATATTGACTAAATAAAGACAATAAAATATAGAAAAAGCTCAACTTTAAAAGTTGAGCTTTTTGGTTTTATAATTCAAGCTTTCGTGTACAAATAATAGCATCATTAACCACAAAAGGCATCGGCATCATTATTTCACTTCTAGGTCGTATAGTAAACTTAGGGTGAGATAATAAATCGTTTGATATCTCATTAATTACAATATCAGGCTTGGTATTTTTATCAATAGTAAAAGAAATAGTCAAGTCTTTATCAGTATTTGCCATTTGATAAATTAACAAGGTTCCTTTATCAGCAACAAAAGCCTTTCCTTTATCGTACAAAGTTCCGTTAACAGTAAAATTAGTTAATTCTATTTGAGTGTTGGTGTATAACTCGTATTTGTCAATGTTACGAGTAGGAGTGATTGTTAACGAAATACTTCGCTGGTTATTAATAATTGTATCTTGATTAATTTTGATGTTAGAAATACGGATATCTTTATTTTCTGTTTTTTGGTAATAGTTAAAAGAAGTGTTGTATTTACTTTTTCCTGAAATTAAATCAGCACCACCTTGTTTAGATTCATCGTTAAAATATTGTTTGGTATATCCATCTAAGGTTTTATTATGACTTGCCCAATATGAAGTGTTAGTGTCAGAGTTTTGAATAAAAACTAAGCTGTTAGGCTTTTTCTTTTCAATTGAAAAACCGCTATTAAATGTAGCATACCCAAAGAATAATAACGCCAGAAAACCAGTTAATGTTTGCCATCCATTTTTAGTTTTTTCCTGATAAAAAACAGGAAGCATCAACCCGAAAAGAAACACTAAAAGTATGGCTGAAATAAATAATGTTTTTAAACCTAGCGCTACAGGAAATAACTGAATCATAGGAGCAATCATATAAATTGTAGGAATAGATATAATTGCAAAAAGTGTAGCTCTAGATGCCTTATTTATATTCATAAACAGTAAGATTGCTAAAAGCAATAAAGAAGCAAAAACGGGAATAATAAAGAAGCCAGCTCCTGGTAAATTCATGTAAATTATAACATTTATAACCAATCCAAAAATTATAGGAGCGACTAGTAAATCTATGGTTTTAGCTTCTTTTAATTTATTGTATACTTTGAAAATAATCCAAAGATTTAAAAGAACAAAAGCAATAATATATTGATATCCATTGTATGTAAAACCATGAAGCATGTCGGTATATTGTGGATGGATAATCAATAATAATTGCCATAATCCGTAGGAAATACCTATGCATAACACTAAAGACAGTATGTAAGGAATAAAACCTTTTAATACACCCATTACTGTCATCTTCTTCTTATATATGCCTACTGCAACCAGCACTATAAATAACAAAAAGGCAATGATAAGCATTGGTAACACCCAAGAAAACGGATAGGTTAAAAGCTTTATAAAAGGGAAATTTACATATATATAGTCAGTATCGCTATTCAGGTTGGTTAAATCAGCATTTGCAAAATAGTTTAATGAAGTTGTAAAGTAATCGGCCTGATGTAACAGTGTTTCTCTATTTAACCTTTCGTATGAATCTTGTTCAGTGTGATAATCAAAATGATCATCAATAAAGGCAAAATTAAATCCGTTAATATTTCCTTTTTCTCTAAAAACAGTTAAATCGGTATCATTAGGAAGCTTTTTATATACACCGTACATTAAAGAGTTGGCAGCAGGGTAATTTGGGTTTGCATTTAAAAATTCAGTTAACAATGTTTTGTTTTTACCATTTGTTTCCATTAACATATAACTAGAACCACCGCTACCACGAGCTTCAAAATTTAGCACCAACCCAACATCTTGTGCCCATGGATGATTTTCAACAAAAGCTTGTGCTCCTAAAAGCCCTAACTCTTCAGCGTCAGAAAAGAGAATGATAATATCGTTTTTAGGAGTTTTATTTGCTGATAAGTAAGCTCTTATACCTTCTAAAATAGTTACAACACCAGAGCCAGCATCACTTGCACCTAATGATGAATGCGGATTAGAGTCGTAGTGTGTTAAAAGCAATAAAGCTTTTCCTTTTTCGGTTCCTTTAATTCTAGCAATGATATTTTCTGTAGTAGTTGCTGCTCTCCATTTTTTATTAACAGCAGTTTGATATTGAATTTCAGGTTCTAAATTCAATTTTTTCAACTCTTGTACTAGATAATCTTGTACTTTTTTGTGTTCTTCTGATCCAGTATGATGTGCCTTTTTAGAAATATTTTTCAGATGGTATAGTGCATTATCAATCGAAAATTCTGTAGGGCTAATTTCTTTTTTAGCAGATGTAGCGCTTGGTATTATGTCATTAAAGCTCCAATAAACAGTTAAAATAATGATGATAACTGCAAGGTAATTTCTTGATGATTTCATAGTTGGATTTTAGTACTTATAAAAGTAAGTAATTTATTTTTTAACAAGGAAAATTATAATCGATTAAAAATCAGTATATTTAATAGCAAATTTTATTATTATGGCTATTAAAAGTTTTCAAGGAAAGAGGTCTAATCCACCTCAAGAAGAGAAGGTGCCAATCTTGGTATCAGATTATATGACCAAAAAACTAATTACATTTAAAGAAGAACAACCTATTGAAGATGCAATAGATATACTTATCAAGCAAAAAATATCAGGAGGACCTGTTGTTAATGAAAAAAATGAATTGGTAGGAATTATTTCAGAAGGTGATTGTATAAAACAAATATCGGAGAGCAGGTATTATAACTCCCAAATTGGTAAGAGTAATACGGTTGGGAAAGCCATGGTGAAAGAAGTTGAAACGATTGATGGCAATATGAATATTTTAGATGCTGCTAATAAATTTTTAGAATCACGTAGAAGACGCTTTCCTATTGTTGAAAATGGAAAATTAGTAGGGCAAATTAGTCAAAAAGATGTACTAATAGCTGCCATGAAGTTAAAAGGAAATACGTGGAAATAATTAATCTTGCTTAACTAATAAGTACAGCTCATTTTCCAATACTAAATATCCTTGGTCATATACATAAAAATAGGTGTTGCCTGTTTTTGTGATATAAAGAGATGTGATAAATTTAAAATCAAATCCTCTATCAAATAATTTACGTCGCGTTACTTTTGTTTTACCAGAAGTGTTTAGTTCAGAAAGAATTTTATAGTTTTTTCGCAAGCGGTTGTTGGTGTTTCTAATTAGGTTTTTACTTTCTTTATTAATTTTATTGTTATAGGCATTTCGACAGTAATCGGAACAAAACTTCTTGTCAACCCTACCAATTACTTTTTCTCCACACTCCAAACATTTCTTACTGTTCATAATCCGATTTTTTCAATTCGTACCAGTTCACATCAATTCCTTTATAATCAAATTCATTTACAAATTGCAAGCCTATTTTTTGTAGAATTTTGTTTGAGCCAATATTCCCTGTTTCTGCAGCTCCGTATATTATATCGTAATTCATTTGTTTAAAACCATAATCTAAAGAAGCAAAAGCAGATTCTGAAGCATAACCTTTTCCCCAAAAACGTGGAATTAAACGATAGCCGATATCAATAAAATTAGTAAAACCGTTTAAGGTTTCTTTTTCTCCCTGATTAAGCTTTAATCCAGACCATCCAATAAAGTCACCAGAAGACTTTTCTATACAAGCAAACCTACCAATGCCTCTTTCTTTGTGTTGTTCTTGTATAAAGGTTATATTATCTTCAGCTTGTTTGTAACTAGTAATAGGTTTGTTGCCAAGATATTTATGCACTTCAGGGTTAGAGTCTAACTCAAAAATCCCTTCGATATCGTTTTTTTGAAATTCTCGTAAAATTAAACGTTCGGTTTCTAAATAAAAATTCATGCTTTAGGTGCTAGGAAACAAAGGTATTAAAAATAATTAAACGATTACATTCATTTACAAACGAAAACAAATGATTACTAACCGGTTTTAATTTGTTTGCTGTTTCATCTTTGCAGTGTCAATTCGTTTGAATGGCAAATTCTTAACTGTTTAACATTAAAACAAATATTATGAACGCACTAAAAAACAGAGTACAGTTAATTGGGAATTTAGGAAACACTCCAGAAATCATTACTCTTGAAAGTGGAAAGAAACTAGCAAAATTTACTATTGCCACTAATGAAATTTATAAAAACGGGCAAGGGGAAAAGATAACCGACACACAATGGCATAATGTCGTAGCTTGGAATAAAACAGCAGAGATTATAGAGAAATATTTAGAAAAAGGAAAAGAAGTTATGATAGAAGGGAGACTTACCTCTCGTTCTTTTGAAGATAAAGAAGGTAATAAACGTTATATAACAGAAGTAGTTTGTAATGAATTGTTGATGTTAGGAAATAAATAAGTGGGTAAGTTGTTGAAAAAGAGATAAAAAAGAGAGCCTTGAAAATAGGTTCTCTTTTTTTGTAAAAAAAAATGAAATGGTATATAAAAAACACTTAATTTTGCCGGCCATTCCCCCAACCATATCTAATTCGTAAGAATACTCTATACCTTTTATTAATTATATAATTATTTATATGAGAAAGTATTTTTTAGTAGTTTTTTTATTGTCGTTTTTCAATTTTTACGCTCAACAAGAAGTGTGTGAATCTCCTGATGAATCTTTACTAGATGTTAATAGTATAACAAAATGTACTATTGAACCTGTAAAAAACTCAAAGAAAAAAGCAGATAGACAAATTAAAGTTAAAATATCTGCAAGTAAAAGGTATTTAAAAAAAAGAGATGTTAAGAAAAAAAGGGCTCAAGCTATAAGTTCTGTTAATACCTTAAATGTTAATGATGTTTCAGCTTCTGAAGGTGTGAAGATAAAAAATGAAGAGATTGCTAAGAAAACATCGGGTTATAAAAATAATCTAACAAGGATAACAGAAATGTTATCAAAAGAAGAGTTGTCTGAAGCAAAAAAGCTTTATCATACAGAAAAAATACCATCTTTTGGTAAATGTAAAAAAGCAAAGAAAAATGACAGAATTGATTGTTTTAACTTAGAGATGGTTAATCACATTAATAAACACTTTCGCTATCCAGGAGAAGCAGTAAGAAACCAAATTCAAGGAGAAGTTTGGATTCGATTTGTTATAGATAGAGATGGTTATGTAACAAATATTAAAACTTTAGGCCCTGATGGAGGAGAAATCCTTAATGAAGAAGCAAAACGAGTTGTATCTATGCTACCTCGCTTCGAACCAGGAAAAAACAGAGGAAAACGAGTGCCTGTAAAATATGGTTTTCCAATAAACTTTTCATTAGAAGAATAAAAATCAATTAAATTTAAAATGTTAAAAAAACAATTAGTAATGATTGTTTTTACCTTAGCTGCTATAACAAGTTATGCTCAGGTAAAAATATCAGGTTCGGTGTATGATGAATATTTAGAGCCGTTTTACAATGCGAAAATTTCAAGTGGTGAAACTTTTGCAGTTTCAGATGAAGAAGGGAACTTTTCAATCGTTTTATCAAGTAATACGTTACCTCAAACATTAACAATTTCTGCTTTTGGATTTAAAACAGAAGAGGTTTCAATAATTTCTTTTGAGAAAAAGGTAAACGTAGTTTTAAAAGAAAACCTCTTATTAGATCAAGTAATTATATCAGCATCTAGAACTCCAGAAAAGATTATTGAATCTCCAGTTACCATAGAAAGGTTAGGGTTAACTGATATTAAAAAGAATAGCTCAAATTCTTTTTATGACGGATTAGCTAATTTAAAAGGAGTTGAAGCTAGAGAAGTTAGTTATGGTTACAAATCTATAAACACTAGAGGGTTTGCTGATTTTAATAACTCAAGATTTGTTCAGTTGGTAGATGGTATGGATACAGCAGCACCAGCTTTAAATACAAGTGTTGGTAACTTATCAGGTGTATCTGAGTTAGATATTTTAAGTGTTGAGATATTACCAGGAGCATCTTCGGCTTTATATGGAGCTAATGCTTATAATGGTATTATGATAATGGATACTAAAAACCCATTTAATCATACAGGAATAAGTGTTTTAGTAAAAGGAGGAATGACTAGTCAAGAAGCGGCAGGAAATAATCCTTTTTATGATGTTAGTACTCGAATGGCATATAAGTTTAGTGATGCTTTTGCAGCAAAAGTAAATTTCTCTTATTTTGAGGCAGAAGAGTGGCATGCTACCGATAATAGAAACAAAAGAATTGACACTAATGAGATTATTGACGGAAGTTTCGATGCTTCTCAAAGTTTAGATTATGATGGTGTAAACATGTATGGAGATGAAGATTTTGCAGATTTAACTAGCTCAACTCCTGTACTTGTATATTTAAGGTATTTAGAGGCATCATCACTAGATGAAGATTCTAAATTAAAATTCCCGATAGGAACGCATATTAGTAGAAAAGGATATACAGAAAGAGAATTGGTTAGAGATTATAAATCTAAAAACTTAAAGTTCTCTACCTCATTACATTACCGACCTTTTAAAGATGAATCGTTAGAAATTCAGTTAGCTACAAGAATAGCAATGGGTGATAACATGTTTCAAGGAGCTGCATCAAGATTTGCACAACGTAACTATTATATAGGGCAGTCTAAGTTAGAGGTAAAAGGAGATAACTTCTTTGTAAGAGGATATTATACACGTAATGATGCAGGAGATAGTTACGATTTAACAAGCACAGCTCAAAGATTAAACTCATTAGCAGATGCTAAAATTCCTGTTTTATCTGGTATAACTTATAGACCAACTTGGGGAGATTATTATGCAATACAATACATGGATCTTATAAATAATGATCCGTCTCTTATAGGGGCTTCTGGAAATGCTTTTAACGTTAACGATGTTGATCCAAGAGTTATAGCAATGTCTAGAGAATTTGCAGACCAATACAGGTTAAATCCAGGTACTACTGAATTTACTAACGGATTTAACTCAATTACATCAACATTAATAACTGAAGGAGGTAGTAAAATTTACGATAAAAGTGCTTATGCACATGTAGATGCAAACTATAACTTTAGAAGCTTACTTAATGATTGGGCAGATATTCAAGTTGGAGGTTCTTATAGAAACTATAATCCAGAATCAAAAGGAACAATATTTAATGATGCTAACGAAGAAATAAATATTGAAGAGTACGGTTTCTATACACAACTTCAAAAGAAATTTTTAAATGAAAGATTAAAGTTTACAGGCTCTATTCGTTACGATAAATCTGAAAACTTTTCAGCAAACTATTCACCAAGGTTAGCGCTTAACTATGCTTTAGGAGAAGAAAAATTGCATATAATTAGAGCATCGTATCAAACAGGATTTAGAAATCCAACAATTCAAGAGCAGTATATGTTCGCTTTTTCAGCCAGGAAAATTACCGTAGGTTCTACAGATGATAACCTAAGAAGAATAGGAATACCTACTGTTAGTAGATATGAAGATCCTACAACAGGTGATACTGTAACAGAAAATTCTATTACAACAGGAGATGATATAATTAATAATGCTTTATTAACAAGGTCTGTATATGATTTAGGTTTTATTGATGAGAGAGGACAAAATATTAAATCTGAATATAAAGAAATACAAGCAGAAGAAGTTAGAACGTTTGAGTTAGGGTATAGAAGTCTTTTAAATATAAATAATACTAACTTAGATATAGACTTTAACGCATTTTATAGTGTACACAACGATTTTGTATTTTTCCAAGATGTGGTGGTGCCAAATATTGGGAAAGTTGTAGCAACAGGTCAATTAGACCCTTTAGCTGCTGAAGCAATTAGAACAGCAAGTGTAACAGAGTTTAATTTAATTACCAATGCTAAATCTAAGATTAACTCTTACGGTATTGGTATTGGTTTCAATACAAAGTTATTTAGGAATTTCAATATAGGTGCAAACTATAATTTCACAGATTTTGAAATGAAAGAAGATTTAGATTTTGGATCTTTTGAACCTAACTTTAATACACCAAAACATAGTGCTAAAATTCAGTTTGGTAATGAAAAGCTTTTCAAAAATTTTGGATTTAATATAAATGCAAGATGGACAGACAAGTATAGATGGGTTTCAACTTTTGTAAAAGGTAATGTTGATGCAAGAACGGTTATAGATGCACAATTAAATTACCGTATTCCTAGTTTAAAATCTAAGTTTAAAGTTGGAGGTACGAATTTATTTGGTAAAGAATACCAACATGCTCCAGGTTTAGGAAACATAGGTAGACTATATTACCTTTCTTGGATAATTAATAACTAAGAAGTTATTCATTCATATAATAAAAAAACGAGCTAATTTAATTAGCTCGTTTTTTTATATTAAAAATTCATGCTTAATTGAATACGTTTTCTTGCAATGTCCACTTCCAACACCTTAACTTGAACGTGTTGATGTAAGCTTACATGCTCATTTACATCCTTCACAAAAGTATCAGAAAGGTTAGAAACATGTACTAAGCCACTTTCTTTAATACCGATATCTACAAAACAACCAAAGTTGGTAATGTTATTTACAATTCCAGGAAGTATCATGCCTGTTTGCACATCATCAATAGTTTTAATGTGTTCATTAAAGCTGAAAGCTTTTGCCTTTTCACGAGGATCTAACCCTGGTTTTTCCAACTCTTTTACTATATCCTGTAATGTTGGTAATCCGTAAGAATCTGTTACATATTGTTGTAATTTAATTTGCTTTAAGACAGAAGAATTATCTATCAAGTCATCTACTTTTTTGCCCAAATCTTTTGCGATTTGTTTTACCAAAGAATAACGTTCAGGATGTACTGCAGAATCATCCAGTGGATTATCACCATTTTTAATACGTAAAAAACCAGCCGATTGCTCAAATGCTTTTCCACCTAAACGAGAGACTTTTTTAATAGCAGCTCTATTGATGAAAGCTCCATTTTCATTTCTGTAATTCACAATGTTTTCAGCCAATTTAGGTCCAATTCCAGAAACATAACTTAGTAGTGAAGCACTAGCAGTATTAATATTAACACCTACTTTGTTTACGCAATGTTCTACAACGGTGTCTAACGATTTTTTTAACTGTGTTTGATCTACATCGTGTTGATATTGTCCCACACCAATCGATTTTGCTTCAATTTTTACTAATTCAGCTAATGGGTCTGCTAATCTTCGTCCAATAGAAATTGCCCCACGAACGGTAACGTCGTAATTCGGAAACTCATCACGCGCAATCTTTGATGCGGAATAAATAGAAGCTCCAGCCTCACTTACTACAAATACCTCTACATCATTTTTAAAGTGGATACGTTTTACTAATTGTTCGGTTTCTCTCGAGGCAGTTCCGTTACCTATAGCAATGGCTTCAATTTTATATGCATCGGCTAAAGAACTAATTTTATTCATTGCTTCCTTCGATTGATGTTGTGGCGCATGAGGAAAGATAGTTTCGTTATGCAGTAAATCACCTTGGGTACCTAAACAAACAAGTTTACAACCTGTTCTAAAACCGGGGTCTATCGCTAATATGCGCTTTTCACCCAATGGAGAACCTAATAATAATTGTTGTAGGTTTTTAGCAAATACCTTTATAGCGTTTTCGTCTGCCTTTTCTTTGGCAATCGATAAAGCTTCGTTTGACAATGCAGGAAACAATAAACGTTTGTAGGCATCGGCAATGGCTAATTCTATTTGTTCTGCACATTCGTTATGCGAACGAATAATCCTTTCTTCCGTTTTTTGAAGCGCTCGTTCGTCATCAATACTAATTTTTATGCGGATAAAACCTTCTTTTTCGGCACGTAGAATAGCTAACAATCGGTGAGAAGGAATTCGACTTAAATTTTCTTCCCAATCAAAGTAATCTTTAAACTTTTGAGCGGCATCCTCATCTTTTTTAGTCTTGACAACTTTGGCAGCAATCATAGCAAAACGTTCCAATTGGTAGCGGATATTATTACGAATATCAGCTCGTTCGTTAATCCATTCAGCAATAATATGGCGAGCACCTTCTAAAGCTTTTTCAGGAGTTTCTACTTCGTCAGAAGTATATTTAGAAGCGGTAAATTTTAAATCGTTTACCCGCTGACTCATAATCATTTTAGCCAAGGGTTCCAACCCGTTTTTACGAGCCGTTTCAGCTTTGGTCTTTCGTTTCTTTTTATATGGAAGATAGATGTCTTCTAAAGTGATTAAATCTTCTGTTTTCTCAATTTTGGCTTTCAGTTCATCAGTTAAAGAATTTTGTTCTTCAATAGCTTTTAAAATGGCTAATTTTCGTTTCTCTAAAGCTTCAAATTGTTCTTTAAGTTGTACAATTTGTCCAATTTCAACTTCATCTAAATTCCCTGTTTTTTCTTTACGGTAACGCGCTATAAAAGGAATGGTGCAATCTTCATTTAATAGTTCAATAGTACTTTGAATTGATTTTTGTGAGATTTGCGTACGAGAGGTTATATAGGAGATAAGTTGCATTTTCGAATATTATAAGTTAGTCAAATTTATAAAAAGTATACTTTTTAGCTTTGGGTAAATATGCTCCTAAAATAGTTCTGTTTTCTATTTTAAATATGTTAATTACCTTAGGATTTTTAAAATCGATGTCATGGTTATGGTAAATTCCATCGGTATTTTTATCTTTTGTTGATTTTATAAAATCAGCTATTTGATCATAAACGTTTCTTTTAACTGATCCTTTTTTATGATTGAAATTTTCATCAAACAAACAGTGTATTTTTATCGATTTGGTTGCTAGATAATTAAAAAAAAAGGAATTAGAGTTTGGTGAGATAAAACTCTCAGTGTTTATCATATTTGAAGAAAAGCCCATGAATCCCATTTGAAGGAATATCAAAGCAGTTGAAGTTCCTTTCATAGCTTGTTTTTCCGCTCCGATGACGATTTCATAAGTATTATTATATTTTGTTACCCCAATACCTATGTTGCTTTCAGAAATTTTTCGTAGAAATTTATTTGTTTCTTCAAAGTTTCTATGCTTATTAAAAGCGCCTCCTTCTTGAACTATTGAAGAATTTTTAAAACTGATAGGTTCATTTTTGTTTGCTTCGATTTGTTTAATTTTTTGTTTGTCTTTTAAATTATAAATAGTGCAAACTAGTTTGTTTTTTGAAGTAGCAATGAGAAATATATTGTTGTCATAGATAAAAGAATTTGATCTTTTATACATGTTTTGCTCTTCGAATAAAGGTTTTTTAATTTTTTCAAAAGTATGGGAACCGTTGGTTAGGTTTAACGTTAAAATCTGAGTGTAAAATTGATTTTTATCAAGGGTAATAATAACATCGTTGTTGTTAATATATAGCTTATTATATCTTGATGTTAGCTCTACTGAGGTAGGAGATAATTGAGCTCTTTTAGTAGAATACACAGCTCCTTCAAAAAATGTGTTTTCAATGATGTTGGTTTTGTAAGGGGTCTCTTTAATTTTTGTAAGCTCATATTCTATATTTTTAATTTCTCTGTGATTGGCTTTTTTATAATCGGGTAATAATTTTTTTAGAGATATTTCTCTATCATTATTAATTAAGAATTGCTCGTTTTTAAGAAGAAAGGTTGTAGTTGTTATTTTGTCATTAATTGTAAAGTTTTTGGAGATAATATTAGATTCTTTTTCATCTAAAAAAAGTAGATGAGAAGTCGCTCCTTTATTAACACTCTGAAGAAATATCATTTTTTTTACCTTTAGAGCATCTTCTATAAATTCAACTTTATTTGAATCAAAGTTAAATTTAATCAAGGCAAACTTATCTTTTTCTTTGTTAGAAAGTATTAAAGTGTAGGTGTTTTGGTTACTGTACAATTTACCAACAATAACATTGTATTTTTTCTTTAAATCTTTTAAAACTAACCTTTTTTGAATGCTGAGGTTTTTGTTTAAGACATAGCCATGAATTGTCTTTTTTTCTAATAAAAAAGAGGCAATACTATTATTGTAGTTGTTAAAAATTGAAAATGACTTTTTAATAGCATATTTTGATCTGCTTTTTTCAAGATAAAACTCTCCAATTTTTTCTTGAGAATTGGCGTATGTAAACCAAGATAAAACGAAGATTATTACAAATTTGTTCATAGGAATTTAATTAAAAAAACCTCGCAAAATTTGCGAGGTTGCGAATATAATAAATGCTATTATTTTGTTTAAGCAATAAACTCACCGTTATTAACCTTTTCAGAAGGCTGTACAAAAGCTAATTTACCATCAGGAGTATCTGTCATTAAAATCATTCCTTGGCTTTCTACACCACGTAATTTTCTTGGTGCTAAATTGCATAGTACAGATACTTGCTGACCAACAATGTCTTCTGGTTTAAAACTTTCAGCAATTCCAGAAACAATCGTACGTGTGTCGATACCAACATCTACGGTAAGCTTCAGTAGCTTTTTTGTTTTAGCTACTTTTTCAGCCGCAACAATAGTTCCTATTCGGATGTCCATTTTTGTAAAATCGTCAAATTCAATAGTGTCCTTTTGAGGCTCTACTACTTTGTTAGCCGCTTCATTTGCTTTTTTAGTAGCTTCTAATTTGTCTAACTGCGTTTGAATTGTAGCATCTTCAATTTTAGAAAACAATAATTCCGCTTTGTTAATTTGATGGTTTTCGGATAAGAGAATGTCTTTTTCAGCAACATCATTCCAAGAAAGATTATTATCAATATTTAAAATTGACTTTAATTTTGTTGAAGTGAATGGTAAAAACGGTTCAGACAACACCGCTAAACCAGCTGCAATTTGCAAGGCAACATTCATAATGGTTTTAGTGCGTTCCTCATCAACTTTAATCACCTTCCAAGGCTCTTCATCAGCTAAGTATTTATTACCTAAACGAGCTAAATTCATCAATTCTTGAGAAGCTTCTCTGAAACGATAACGCTCAATAGATTTTGCAATAATGTTTGGGAATTCTTTTAATTGCTCCAAGGTGTCTTTATCAACTTCTGATAAATCACCAGCAGCAGGAATCACCCCATTGTAGTATTTGTTTGTTAATACTACCACACGGTTGATGAAATTTCCAAAAATAGCAACCAACTCATTGTTGTTTTTAGCTTGAAAATCTTTCCAAGTAAAGTCATTGTCTTTATTTTCAGGTGCGTTGGCTGTTAAAGTATAACGTAACACATCTTGCTGATTTGGAAAATCTTCCAAATACTCGTGTAACCAAACCGCCCAGTTTTTAGAGGTTGATAATTTATTGCCTTCTAAATTTAAAAACTCATTAGCAGGTACATTTTCAGGTAAAATAAAATCTCCGTGTGCTTTTAACATTGCAGGAAAAATAATACAGTGAAACACAATATTATCTTTACCAATAAAGTGTACTAGTTTAGTATCGTCTTTTTTCCAATAGTCTTCCCAGTTTTTTCCTTCGCGTTCCGCCCATTCTTTAGTAGATGAGATGTACCCGATAGGTGCGTCAAACCAAACATATAACACTTTTCCGTCAGCACCTTCTACAGGAACAGGAATTCCCCAATCTAAATCACGTGTTACAGCACGAGGGCGTAATCCGTCATCAATCCAAGATTTACATTGCCCTAATACATTTGGTTTCCAATCATTTTTATGTCCTTCTAAAATCCACTCACGTAAAAATGCTTCGTGTTTATCTAAGGGTAAAAACCAGTGCTTTGTTTCTTTTAAGGTAGGAACATTACCAGTAATAGCTGATTTAGGATTGATTAAATCGGTTGCATTATGGCTAGTACCACATTTTTCACACTGATCGCCGTAACTTTCTTCATTGCCACACTTAGGACAGGTACCTATTACGAAGCGATCAGCTAAAAATTGATTGGCTTCTTTATCGTATAATTGTTGCGTAACTTCTTCAATAAATTCACCATCGTTATACAATTTCGTAAAGAAATCAGAAGCAGTTTTATGATGTATTTCTGCTGAAGTACGTGAATAATTATCAAATGAAATTCCGAAGTCTTCAAACGATTTTTTGATAATTCCGTTGTACTTATCAATAATATCCTGTGGAGTAACACCTTCTTTTTTAGCACGCATTGGTATTGCAACTCCATGTTCATCAGAACCACAAATATAGGCTACATCTTTTCCTTTTTGACGCAGATAACGCGCATAAATATCTCCAGGAACATAAACCCCTGCTAAATGTCCAATATGGATTGGGCCATTTGTATAAGGTAATGCTGCTGTAATTGTATATCTTTTTGGTGTACTCATGTTTTTCTGCTAAAATTAAAGCGCAAAAGTACGAAAAAGCAATTTTTTATACTGTTATAAATTAGGTACATTTGATGGATTTTAAACTTTTAGGATCAAGAAAAGAGACTTGTTTATGGAAAAAAGAATTTTCACTTTATTTTTTTTACTGATAATTACATCAGTCTATGCGCAAAATAACACTATGAAGTTAACTACACCTCCATATTTACAAAAAGGAGATACAATTGCAATTGTAGCTCCTGCAGGAATTTTAAAGAACCGTAAGCATACAATTGATAAAGCTAAAAGATTGGTAGAAAGTTGGGGGTTAAAAGTAGTGTATGGAAAACATATGTTTAATCAGAATGATCATTTTGCAGGTACTGATGAAGAGCGTTGTCAAGACTTTCAAGATGCATTAGATAATCCGAGTATTAAAGCGATTTGGAGTGCACGTGGAGGGTATGGTTCTGTGAGGGTTTTAGATAAATTAGATTTTACTGAGTTTAAAAAACATCCAAAGTGGATTGTTGGATATTCTGATATTACAGCGTTTCATAATCACATTCATAATTTAGGTGTTGAAACTTTACATGCCATGATGGGTACGAGTATAGAAGAAAAACCAGAAGAAATAATACAAACAATTGCTACTTTTAAGAAAGCATTATTTGGAGAGAAATTACGCTATGAGGTTCCTGCTTCAAAGAAGAATAGAGTAGGAGAGGTTTCAGGCGAGTTAGTGGGAGGTAATATTGCTATTTTAGCTTCTATGTTAGGGTCAGATAGTCAACTTTCCACAGAAGGAAAAATTTTGTTTATTGAAGAGATAGGTGAATATAAATACTCAATTGATAGAATGTTGCAAAGCTTAAAACGTGCAGGGTATTTTACAAAAGTTAAAGCTATTGTTGTTGGTGATATGACTAAGATAAAAAGAAATACAACGCCATGGGGAAGCTCGATAGAACAATTAATTTTAGAGGTTATTCCTAAAGAGACCCCAGTGTTATTTAACTTCCCTGCAGGTCACGAACCAGATAATAGAGCGTTGATAATGGGTAGAGAAGTTAAGTTATCGATAAGTAAAAGTAAGGAGTGTTTGGTAGAATTTAATTAGTTTTTTGTTTTACAAGTATTTATTCCTAACAACTTATATAGCGGACAAAAATTAATTAAGCTTGTAATTAAAAGTATAATTGCTAATACGAGTAAAACATTACCAAGAATTCCTGTAATAAACTCAAAGTAAGATAGAGCTGCTATTATTAGAGCGATTAAAGTTCTAATAGCCTTGTCGGTATTTCCCATGTTTTTTTTCATGATAAAAAGATTTAAGGTTACTCAAATATAAGTTTTTAAATGGCACAACACAATGAACTTGGTAAGAAAGGAGAACAATTAGCGATAGATTTTCTTGTTAAAAAAGGATATACTATTGTTGAAAAAAACTACCGATTTCAAAAAGCCGAGGTTGATATTATTGCTCAAAAAGAACAGTTACTTTCTGTTGTAGAGGTTAAAACAAGGTCGACAGCTTACTTTGGAAACCCGCAAGGTTTTGTAAACCCAAAGAAAATAAAACTATTAGTTACAGCTATAGATAATTATGTAACAGAAAATGACTTAGATGTAGAAATACGGTTTGATATTATTGCTGTTGTTAAACAGCGAAATGAATTTACAATTGAGCATATTGAAGATGCTTTCTTATACTTTTAAAAAGAAAAAGCTCAACAAATTTGTTGAGCTTTTTTTATATTATTTATACTAGTAGTTAGTTGTCACTATTAAAGTATTTTTCTACATCTTCTTCGTGATCAGGCATTGCAATAATATTCTTGTCTTTATCTAATACAAAATAAGAAGGTGTACCAAGTAGGTTATACTTTTTTACCGTTTCGTTATCAAATTTATATTCAGGATGAGTTCCTATTGCATTATGCCACCCAGGTAAGTTTTTAACAAAATCATCCCATTCGTTTTCTTCATTTTCAATACCAAAAGAAACCACAGATACTTCTTTATGATTTTGCATAAACTTATAAAGTTCTGGGATTTCCTTTACACAGTGAGGACAACCAGTACTCCAAAATACTAATAAATACTTATTACCATCATTTAATGTAGATAACTTATATTCTTTATCTTTTTCTTTCCAAGAAAAGTCAGGAGCTACTCT
The DNA here is from genome assembly GCF_050566205.1 of Tenacibaculum sp. SDUM215027. Taxonomy (NCBI): domain Bacteria; kingdom Pseudomonadati; phylum Bacteroidota; class Flavobacteriia; order Flavobacteriales; family Flavobacteriaceae; genus Tenacibaculum; species Tenacibaculum sp. SDUM215027. Next base: position 335,789 of record NZ_JBNXUE010000001.1, on the reverse strand, counting down.
ACCTACAGTTGCAAGTAATATGTCCAATTTTTCCTTTTTAAAATTAGCGTCTTGATCTTTAGCAGGGAGCTTATCATAATATTCAGCAAACATCCAATCTACAATTGGTCCGTTACGCTTATCAGTAAGTGCACTAATTAAATAATCAGTAACTGCCTTTTCTAATTTGCCAGAAGAAATTTTCTTCATAACTTTAGTAATAGACTCTTTAATTAGTTTTTGTTGAACACTTTTGTCTTCAGAATAGTTTAAATAGAAAACGTAGTCGTTAATTCTATCAATTAAAAAAGAAGAATTATATAACTTATCACTTTTAAAATCGATATGTTCAAAAAAGTTTTCACTAGTAGCAGATAAATAATCTTGTACATTATCGTGAGGATTGGATGAGTTGTAACGATGAGAAGCTGTTATAAAGCTATTTACCAACATTCCTTCAGACTTATTTTCATAAGTTTCTTGTACGTCTTCTAGTTTCTTAAGCTCTTTTTTATAAGCCTTTTTTGTGTCTTTTGATTTAGTTTCGATATAAGAAGCTTGTAATGAATCTATCTTTTTTTGCACAGCATTGTATGCTTGTAAGTATTCACTGTATAGCTTATTTTCTCTAGAGCTAGTGAAAAGAACTGATTGATCAGGATACCTTGGATTGAAAACAAATTCAACATTTTCTTTATTGAAGAAAAAATCAACAAAACCAGCACCGGTATTTCTATAAGTAGCTCTGTAAGCACCAGATGTAGCTGTGTTAGGTAGTTCAAAACTGAACTTTCCTAAAACTTGTTGTTCACCACTTATCGCAACAGTATCAAACTTAATTGTAGTATTTGCAAGAAACTTTTGTTTTGCTCCTTCAATTTTATATAAAATAACCCAGTCTCCTTTGTCGGGAGGGGTCATAGTACCTTTGACGGTGTACTGTGCATTTACAAGTGATGTGGTGAATATTAATAGAGCCAGTAATTTTTTCATCATAATATTTTAAAGGGTTATTAATAAGGTTTTAAAACTAGTCATTTGCGAACTTCTATCCAAGAAGTGTACCATTTTTATTTTTTCTTATGTATTTTAGAAACGTTTTTTTAATTATTTGAAAACATGAACTTTAAAGAACAAATATTTTGGGTAACTGGAGCTTCTTCAGGAATTGGTAAATCTCTAGTGGTTGAGTTATCTAATTATGGAGCAAAGTTAATTATATCTTCAAGAAATGAAAGCTTTTTAAGAGAAGTGAAAAAACTTTGTAAATATCCAGAAAAAGTTATGGTTTTACCTTTGGATTTAGAAGATTATGAAAACCTTATGGATAAGGTAACCAAAGCGGTTTCGTTTTTTGGTAGCATTGATGTTTTAGTAAATAATGGAGGAATAAGTCAACGATCGTTGGTGAAAGATACTTCGATAAAAGTTGATAAACGTTTGATGGATATTAATTATTTAGGAACTGTAGCTTTAACAAAAGCTTTATTGCCTCATTTTATTGAAAATAAATCGGGACATTTTGTTGTAACTACAAGTATTGTTGGAAAAATAGGAACTCCACTGCGTTCTACCTATGCAGCAACTAAACATGCTTTGCATGGTTTTTTTGACAGTCTGCGAGCAGAACATTATAATGATAATGTTGCTGTTACTTTGGTTTGCCCCGGGTTTGTAACTACTAATGTGTCAAGAAATGCATTAACAGGAAATGGAACTCCTCAAAATAAAATGGACTCAGCTACGGCAAATGGTATACATCCAGATAGGTTTGCCGAATTGATGCTAAAAGCGATAAGAAATAAAAAAGAAGAAGTTTATATAGCTGGAGCAAAGGAAAAATTAGGTGTATATACCAAACGCTTTTTTCCTAAGCTGTTGTCAAAAATGATTCGGAAGTTAAGCGTTACTTAATCAAAAAAGTTAATTATCTCAAAATAATTAATGATGGCTTCTTTCATTAAAACTGACTGTTCACCTGGCTTTAGGTTAGGTAATTCAGTTAGAGTTTTATAATGTGGCCATCCTTCATCATCAAAAAAATCAAATTCATAGTATCCGTAAGGCTCCAATAACTTACAAATAGCAATATGCATAAGATTGACTTTCTCATCTTTCTTAAACTTACGGTGTCCTTGTCCTAATTCTTGAACACCAATTAAGTAGATAACTCCGTCGATATTAAGATCGTCACCATCTGCGAATTGTTCTGATAACTGAGTTATTAGAAAATCCCATTTTTCTTTTAAGTTGGTTTCTTTTGTCATTTGTGCTTTTTGAAAAAAGCAAAGATAGGAATGAGTTATGTATATTTGTATAGTATCTGCACACATAATTAATTTTGCTGTGTTTTTCTATAAAGTCTCGTTAATTTAGAATTTCAGAAAACAACAATGAATACATTTGATATAATAATAGCTGCGTTATTACTTTTTGGTTTTGTTCGTGGTTTAATGAAAGGTTTGTTTGTAGAAATAGCCTCTTTGGTAGCACTTGTAGCTGGGGTTTATGGTGCTATACACTTTTCTTATTTTATAGGAGATTGGTTAAAAGACAGTGTTACTTGGGATGAAAAGTATATTTCTTTAGCAGCTTTTGCAGGAACTTTTGTAGTGATAATTGTAGTAATAGCTTTATTAGGAAAAATTTTAACCAAAATAGCGGATTTTGCAGCTCTAGGGATTTTAAATAAAATTTTAGGAGGTGTTTTTGGAGCTTTAAAAATCGGATTAATTTTAAGCGTAATTTTTATTTTTTTCGGGAAAATGAATGATACTATTCCGTTTGTGAAAGAAGAGAGCTTAGAAGAATCTATCTTATTTAAGCCTGTGAAAAAAATTGCTCCAACAATTTTTCCTTCAATTATAAAAGAAGAAGAGGAGGAAAGCGATAATAGTGAGGAGATAAAAATAACAATATAAAAAAACGGATAACTTTTATCCGTTTTTACTAATTTAATCTAAGTGGTAAATTTCCATGATGTCTTCCAAGATATGTTCAAAATCAATGTTTAAATCGATGAGATTTCCTGTTTTAATATCAAAAACCCAACCATGTACTTTTAACCCTCTATCTCTATAAGCTTTTTGTACAGCAGCAGTTTTAATTAGGTTAACACATTGTTCTTGCACATTTAAATCAACCAAGCGATCGTAACGAGCATTCTCATCTTTAATTTTATTCAATTCATCTTTGTGTAAGCGATATACATCTCTGATATAACGTAACCAAGGATTTAACAATCCTAAATCGGCAGATTGCATAGCCGCTTTTACTCCTCCGCAAGAGTAGTGACCACAAACGACAATATGATTTACTTTTAAATGTTCAACAGCATATTCAATTACTGAAGCGGAATTTAAGTCAATTGCGGGTACCATATTAGCAATGTTTCTGTGTACAAAAACTTCACCAGGACTTGAACCCATCAAATCTTCTGCTGAAACTCTACTATCAGAACAACCTATATACAACAATTCAGGACTTTGTCCTTCATTTAATTTTTTAAAGTAATCTTTATTGGTAGATAGTTTGTTTTTTACCCACTCTTTATTGTTTTTAAAAATTTTAGATAGATTCATTAGTATAAAAATTGTTTGTTGGAAGAATCTTTTATACTTGCTTTTGAGTTAAGCAATATAATTACCGAAGTTAATAAAAAAAGAGAACCTAAAACTAAGTTTAGATTCTCTTTATAATAATAATTATAGGAGATATTTTTTATTCATAAAAAGTAACAGAACCATCTTTAATATTATACATAGCTCCAACAATCATAATTTCACCATTTTTATGCATTTCAGCTAGTACATCACTTTCGTTTAAAATTCTATCGATAGTTAATTGTACATTCTTTTCTGCAACGTTGTTTACAAATTCTAAATTAGAAGAGTTCCTCAAACTTTCATCCTTAGGTTCAGTCACAGCTTCTACAGCAGGTTTAATTTTACCTAACATGTTGGTTAAGTTACCTAGCTCAGCATTATCACAAGCTCCTTTAATTGCTCCACAACTTGTATGTCCTAATACTACAACCAATTTAGTACCAGCTAGTTTACAAGCAAACTCCATGCTGCCTAAAATATCTTCGTTTACAAAGTTACCAGCAATTCTTGCGCTAAAGATATCTCCTAGTCCTTGATCGAAAACTAATTCAGCAGAAACTCTAGAATCTATACAACTTAAAATAGTAGCAAAAGGAAATTGCCCTTCTCTAGTATCGTTAACTTGCTCTAATAAGTTACGATTAGCTTTTAAGTTGTTTTGAAATCTTTGATTTCCTTCTTTTAAGTATTGTAATGACTTTTCAGGTGTCATTGTAGCTTGTGTTTCTTTAGTGTGTGCTTTCATGATATATATTTTTATAAAATTATTTATGTCGTTTTTATGAATACTAACAATACTTAATTAAGTATTGTTAGTAAAGTATTTTGGTGTGCAACTTATGGTTAAGCTGCTTTTGGTCTAAGCTTAAAGAACTTAATAAAGCTTTCAGGGTTTTCTACAACACCACGTTCTGAAATAAGTTTAATGTTGATGTTTCTTTCTTTAGCTTTAAATGCAAAATCCTCTAAAATTTCAACAATGTCATTATCTAAGTATCTAGTTTTTCTTACGTCTAGCTCTAAATGAGTGTCTTGAGGTAAGCTGTCTAACTCTTTTAAGATTGCTCCTTTGTTAAAGAAAGTCACTTCTTCAGCAAGTGTCATTTTTATTTTGTGTACTCCATTACTTTTATCTTCAATGTGTAAGAAGTGAGAATTTTGGTAACTTTTTATTAAGATAACGAAAACTCCTACTGCTAATCCTAATGAAATTCCTGTAAGTAAATCGGTGAAAACAATACCTAAAACTGTTACAATAAAAGGCACAAATTGTTTCCATCCTAATGCAAACATTTGTTTAAATAAGCTAGGTTTTGCTAGTTTATAACCAACAACTAATAAAATTGCCGCTAATACAGATAAAGGTATTTTATTTAATAAGGTTGGAATTAAAATAACTGATAGTAACAATAATAATCCGTGAATAATTGCAGACATTTTAGATCTACCTCCTGATTGGATGTTGGCAGAACTTCTTACAATTACCTGAGTAATAGGTAAACCTCCAATTAAACCAGATAAAATATTACCTGTTCCTTGCGCTAATAATTCTCTGTTGGTTGGAGTTACATTTTTTTCTGGGTCTAATTTATCTGTAGCCTCAACACAAAGTAAAGTTTCTAAACTTGCTACTAACGCAATAGTAAATGCAGTTACCCAAACTTCGTAGTTTGTAATAGCATTAAAGTTAGGGAATGTGAATTGTGTTAAGAAAGAATCAAAGCTTTCAGGAATTGGCACACTTACTAAATGTGAAGCTTGTATTGCTAATGTTTCATTTCCTTGCATTAAGGTGAAAAATATAATTCCTGTTACAACAGCTACTAATGGCCCTTGAATTAAATGAAAGATTCTTCCTTTTTTACTTAAAACTTTATCCCAAAGAATTAAAATTGCTAATCCAATAAAACCAATAACCATTGATCCCATGGTAATATTATCAGTAATACTTAATATAGCTGAAAAAGTGTTTTCTCCTGAAGCTTCTATAAAGCTATCAGCACCTTCAGGTTCAGTATCATATCCGAAGAAATGAGGGATTTGTTTTAAAATAATAATAATACCAATACCAGTAAGCATTCCTTTAATAACTGATGAAGGGAAGTAATAACCGATAACACCAGCTTTAAGAACACCAAAAAGTATTTGAATAACACCTCCTAATACAACAGCTACTAAAAAGTTTTCATAACCACCTAAAGATCCTATGGCGGTTAAAACAATAGCAGCTAAACCAGCTGCGGGACCACTAACTCCAATTTTTGAGCCACTTAAGGCTCCAACAACAGTACCTCCTATAATTCCTGCAATTACACCTGAAAAAAGAGGGGCTCCACTTGCTAAAGCAATACCTAAACATAAAGGTAAAGCAACAAAGAATACGACAATACTTGCGGGCAAGTCACTTTTAATAGTTTTAAACATAATATATGCGTATATTTTATACTCTAAACAAAAATTTAGAGTGTATTTTTTATTTAAATAATTGATTTTTTACTCACTAAGAGAAACTTAAAACACTTCAATGATAATTGTTTAATTCACCGAAATATTTCCCCATACTTAGCTTAACATCTTATATAAGAAGTAGCTTACTCAGGTACTATGTAGTAAAAAGTTCGGGAGGTGGAGTGAGAATTTTAGGATACTGTGAAACGTAGTTTTTAGATTGAAAACGTACGTTTTTCTTTTTTTGAATTTTTCTATATAAAAAAGAAGTGTAATCTTCATTAGGGTGAGCCTTTAATTCAGCTACCTTAACATGTTTAGTGTTTTCTTCCTCTTCACTTAGACTTAAGAAAATAGTAATATCTTGATCTTCATCTACCAACGTAATTATCGAAGGCGTAACAACAATGCCTGCGAACAAAACGATAAAAAAGATGGCGATTTTAGATTTCAAAATAATTTTCTATTTATTTAGAGGCAAAAGTAATTAATTTTTTACATCTAAAATGTTATAGTTCTTTTAAAATTTCAGTTTTCACCCATCCAATTTTTCCGTCAGCAAGCTTTATTTTTTTCCAATTATCTACAGAATCTAACACATTAACTTTTGTCCCTTCGTGTAATGTGAAAATATCATTTGAGTTATCAGTAGGCTCATTGTTAACAGGAACTTCTTCGATAAAAATAATAGCTTCAATGTTTTTTTTAGCTTGATTGTATTGTGTATATGTAATAATCAAAGAGGTTGTTAAAAGTAAAAAAGAAATAATACTAGTTGTAAAATAAGTTCTTTTTTTATTTGGAGTATAGGCAAAATAAAACAGCAAAAATAAAATAGAAGCAATAAAAGAAAGCACAATGGTAATTATAGCCCAAGTGTTATAAGTAAATTTTTGCAAATAGTTTTTATTAAATTTTTGCAAAACTGATTTTGGTAATGCTTCAATTCTATCAAGAGTTAAGCGTCTTGCTATAATTAGGTTGTTTTTAGCATCTTCATTTAAAGGATCTAACTGTAATGCTTTTTCATAATTATAAATAGTTGGAGCTATTTTATTAAGTTTATAGTAAGAGTTAGCCAAATTATAATACACTTCTGATGATATTAGGTTTTCATCTTCTATTTGTTCATATAGTTTAATTGCTTCTTCATACTTTCCTTCTTTATATAAAGAATTAGCGCTTAAAAATAACTCATTGGCATTTTGTGCTAACGTAACTGTTGACACAAATAAGAATAAATATATAACTAACTTTCTCATTATAACTGTCTGTCTAATTGCGTTATTACTTGTTTTGCTTTTTCGTACTCCTCTTTCATTTGTACATTGGTAATTGGAGTATATCTAGCAAAATCACAATTGTTAAATACTTTAATAAAACTATTAATAGTTTCTTTATTAACGTTTTTATTAGCTAATAAATCAGTGATTTTTTCACGACTTATATCAGAAGTTTCTACACCTAGTTTTGCTTTTAAATAATTATGTAGGGCTCTTTCTAAGGCTTCATAAAAAGCTTCTTTATTACCTAATTGTTTTTGTGCTCTTGATAAATATTTCTTAGCAAGTTTGTCTGCTTTTCGTAGTTTATTTCCTAATACATCACTATCTCGTTCGTCTTTCTTTTTTTGAATAAAGATTCCAACAGGAATTGCTAAAATAGGAAGCAATAAAAGAACATAAAACAAGGTAGATTTAAAGAAATCATCTATTTTTATAGGTTGTAAATCGGTAGATGTTTGAATGTATCTAAAATCGCTGCCTGTAACTTTTACATCTTGTTTTGCTACTGTATTAGCATCTGAATTTGTAGGAACATTTTTTCCTTCTAAAACATCAACATATAAATCATCAGTAGTAATGGTTTGGTATACTTTTTCTTTTGGGTTAAAGTAAGAAAAGCTAGTTTTAGGAATTCTATATTTTCCTTTAAATTCAGGAACAACTGTATAGCTATCGGTAACTGAACCTGATAATCCAGTTCCTGTAATACGAACATTTTCTTTTCTTTCTGGTTGATAAACTTCTAATTCTTTAGGAGTTTCAATCTTTGGAAGTTCAAAAAGCTTTAAATTTCCTTTACCGTTAACAGTTACCTTAATCTGTGAAGACTCATTTGCTTTTAAAGTATTTTTGCTTAAAGAAACATCGAATGAAAATTCACCTACAGCACCGGTAAAGCCTTCTGGTTTGTTTTGAAGAGGTAATGCTTTGGTATTAATCACTTTCTTGGCAGAAGAAAATTCTTTGCGAACTTGACGCGTGATAACATTTCCAAAAAAATCGGCTCTTCCAGTAGGTACTGCCACAACGATATCCATTTTCATGGGATCTATCGTTAGCTTACCGGAAGTGGTTGGTATTAATAATGCCTTGTGTAAAACTGCATAACGATAATTTTCTCCGTTATATGTACCAGTTTTAACTCCCATTCCGTTACGCTTAATTTCCTGATTCCAAAATCCATTGTATTGTGGAGCTTCTGTAATTGCATTGTCGTAAATACCAACATTGTCGCTAAAATATAAACGATATTCCACATAAATTCCTTCACCAACATAAGGTTGAGATTTAGAAATTTCAGCAACTAAGTGAATATTTTGTTCTGCAATATAACTAGGGTCATTTGGGTTTTTAGGAATGTCTACAGCATCTAAAACAATAATTTTTACAGGACTCGACTTTATTGTTTTTCCCTCAATTTCAATACTTGCTGAAGGAATGTTAAATTCTCCTTTTCTTTTGGGTTGCAGTATATAAGTGTATGATTGATTAAAAGATACTTTACCATTAATCCAAGATTGACTTACAGACTGACTAGGGCCACCAACGATTTTAAAATTGATGAAATTAGGAGCTTTAAAATTATCAGCTCCTTGTTTATTGATTGAAAACTCAATACGTAATCGTTGATTTTTGCCCAATTTATTCTTACTAACTTTAGCCGTTAACGCAGCGTCTTGTGCATTAATGGTAAATGTTATAAAACTAACTAATAACGATATGTATACTTTCAACTTCATGTTAATTTTCAAAAATGTATAAAAATAATTAAGATTTTAAAAACTGTAAAATTACCAGTCTTTTTCTTGTTTTACTTTTCTTCCTTTTGATTTTTTCGCATTCATTTTTTTCTGCGTTTTGTTTTCCTCATTATTTAAACTCTCTAACAATTGTTTCATTTGTTCAGGAGTCATTTTACCTTGTTGAGGTTTAGGCTTTTGATTCTGTTTGTCTTTTTGGTCTTGATTAGGTTTTTGTTGATTTTTTTGATCGTCATTTTTCTGATCTTGCTTATCATCTTTTTTGTCCTTATCGTCGCCTTTTTGATCTTTATTCTTGTCGTTCTTTTTGTCTTTGTCGTTTTGCTTTTGTGGATCTTTCTGATCCTTGTTCTTTTGGTCTTTATTTTTATCCTTGTTATCCTTCTGGTTTTGTTGTTGCTTTTTAACTTCTTTTTGGGCAACGGCTAAATTATAACGTGTTTCATCATCATTCGGATTTCTGCGTAGAGAGTTTTTAAAGGCTTCTACAGCTTGCTCATATTGTTTTTGTTCCATCATAGCATTACCAATGTTATGATAAGCTTCAGCCTGAGCCATTTTATCTTTTGAAGTCTCAGTAGTTACTTTAAACTGTTCTACAGCTTCTTTGTATTTCTTTTCTTGGTATAAAGTATTACCAAAGTTATAGCTTGCTTTTTCATACTTACTATTTTTACCCAAAGCTTTTCGGTAGGCAATAGCAGCATCACCAAACTTTTGTTTATTGTATAGTTTGTTTCCTTCTCGTAACAAAGCACGTGCTTCACGTTGTAGTTTAAGTGTGTCTTGTTGCGCATTTGCCATTGCAGAAATTGCAAAAACTAGAATAAACATTAAATTTTGTAAACTTTTCATACTACACTTTAAGATTCTTCGTTAAACAAATCTACTTTCTTCAACCATTTGGTTTTCTTATCAAATAAAAACATATCTAAAATTAAAAACAACAGTCCAATTCCTACAAACCATTGAAATTGGTCTTTATAATCAGAAAATTGTTTTGTTTCAAATTCATTTTTTTGTGCATTTCCAATAATCTTCTCAATGGCTTCTACTGGATTTTCAGTTTTATTACCATCAAAATATTGTCCGTCAGAAGCATCAGCAACTCCTTGTAAAACATCAGGTTTTCTTTGGGTAATTACCGTTTCTCCCATTCTATCTTTTTTATAACCAATAAGTGCGCCATTTAATTTAATAGGAATTGGGCCTCCTTTTTCAGTTCCTACACCTACGGTATATACTTTAACGCCTTCGTTGGCGATGTTTTGAGCAACTTGTTTAGTTTCTTCTTGATGATCTTCACCATCTGAAATAATGATTAAAAAACGATTAGTTTGCTCATCGTTATCATAATAAGTGTTTGCTAGATTTAAAGCTTCATTGATAGCTGTACCTTGACTTGAAACCATATCTGGATTTGCGTTTTGCAAAAACATTTTTGCAGCAGCATGATCTGTGGTAATAGGAAGTAGAGGATAAGCATTACCTGCATAAATAATAATACCAACTCTATCACTTCCTAATTTATCGATAGTTTTAGATATAATTTGTTTCGCTTTTTCTAGTCTGTTAGGAGCGATATCTTCTGCCAACATACTTTTAGAAACATCTAAAGCAAATACTACATCAACACCTTCTCTTTTTACAGTTTTTAGCTTAGTTCCCATTTTAGGGTTTACTAATGATAGAATTAGAAAAGATAATCCAATTAAAAAGAAAACAAGTTTTAATACTGATTTAAAGGTTGATGTGTTTGGTGCTATTTTAGATAAAAGCGCTGGATTCGCAAACTTTTTTTGAGTTCGTTTTTTCCACCATAAAACGAATAGGAAAACCACAATTATTACAGGAATAATTGCAAAAAGATAAAAATATATTGGTTCTTCTAGTTTGTACATCTTGCTTAAATAAAACTTTTAAATACTGTGTTTTTTAGGGTGAATTCTAAGAGTAAAAAGATTCCTGCTAGGAGTACTAAAAAACGATATTTTTCTGAGTAATTATAATATTTAAACTCCTCTATTTTAGTTTTTTCTAGCTTGTCGATTTCGTCGTAAATTTCTTTTAATTTGGTGTTGTTAGTTGCTCTAAAATATTTACCACCAGTTTCGTTGGCAATATGCTTTAGCAAATCTTCGTCAATTTCAACTGGTTTGTTTTTAAAAGAAATTTTACCAGTTCTTGGATCTTTAGCCCATGGGAAAGGAGCCATTCCGTTTGTTCCTATTCCAATAGTATAAACCTTAATTTCATTCCCTTTAGCTAATTCAGTAGCTGTCTTAGGATCAACAAAACCAGCGTTATTTACACCATCTGTCAACAAGATAATAACTTTACTTTTGGCTTTGCTATCTTTTAGTCTGTTAACAGCAGAACCTAAGCCCATTCCGATTGCTGTTCCTCCTTCTAGTTGTCCCCATTTAATTTCTGAAATAGTTCTTTTCACAATAGATTTATCACTAGTAATTGGAGTTTGTGTAAAGCTTTCTCCTGCATATACTACAATACCAATACGATCATTTGGACGTCGATTTATAAAATCGATTGCGACTCTTTTTAGAGCTTCCAATCGGTTTGGTTTAAGGTCTTTTGCTAACATACTAGCTGACACATCAACAGCCATAACAATATCAATTCCTCTATTTGTTTTTGTTTTTTTACTAACAGCTACATTTCTAGGACGTGCTAAAGCAACTATTAGGCAAGCTAAAGCTAGTAATCTCAATAGGTGTAGTAGAGGTTTTAATTTAGGTAAAATAGAACCTTGTACTTTAAAACCTTTAGTACTTGGCATTCTAAGCTGTGCACTATCTTTCTTTCTGCTATAAAAACTCCAAAAAGCTAATAAAGGGATTAATAGTAGCAACCATAAAAACTCAGGACTATGAAATTCGAAATTATTCCACTTCATCTTCTTCTACTTGTTTTTTAGGTTTTAAATTATCTATAATAAGTTTTGCATCTTTTCTGTCCTTTTCTATTTCATGAGATAAAGGCTTTGATTTTGCAAACTTAACTAAATCAGATTCTTGTAACAGCCCCTTTAATTTGCTAATAATTTCCTTGGAAGTTTCTATTGATTTAGTGTCGTTAAAATCTTTTAAAACATCAACTAACTCATCAGTAGTACTTTCTAAGGCAGGAACATGTAACTCTCGTTCAATATAAGCTCTAATAATGTCCGTTAATTCACTGTAATATTTTTTAACTTGATTGTTTTGCCATAATAGTTTTTTATCCAGCTCTTCCAACTTTTGCATTGCTTCTTCATAAGGAGCTAATAAAGGAACAACAACAACTTCTTTTTGTTCTTTTTTCTTTTTGAAAACAAAGAAATAGAGTAGTGTCAAAATAACAACTAAAGCTATTATAACCCACCAAATATATTGTTTGAAATCATCAAGTTGATATGGTTCTCCTTTAATTCCTTTAATTGGAAATTTTTTAATTTTAGTAGTGTCGATAGGAACCGTAACTATGTTAACTAATAAACTATCGGTCAGATAAGCTTGATTTCTAATAAAAATTTGTTGCTGTGGAATGTAAAAAGCACCGCTATCAAAACCTGTTAAAATATATTTTTGAATTAGTTTGTTTTCAATGGTATCAATTTTTAATGTATCAATAACCTCTAATCCTTTTAAATTTTCTAACTTAGGAATGATAACATTTTTGGTTTCGTCAACAGATATTTTATATTGAAACTGTTCACCAATTCTGATGTTTGTTGTGTCGACTTCTACTTTTACCTGAGGTTGTTGAGCAAAGGCAAAAGAAGTTAAAAACAAGCATATGTAAAGTAGTTTGTGTTTCATTGTTTGTTCTTATCCTTTTCGTTTAAAATAACCTAACAGTTTTCGTACATAACTCTCATCAACTCTGCTACTAATTGTTCCTGCACCACTTTTTGTAAAAGTAGTTTCAAAATAATCAGACAAACGTAAAGCATTTGCTTTATAATGAGTTCTAACTAATTTTGAACTAGTGTTAACTAGCTGTGTTTTTCCCGTTTCTGCATCCATTATAGGAACCATCCCTAGGTTTGGAATTTCTTCGTCGTGTTTATCATATATACGTATACCAGTTACGTCATGTTTGTTACCAACAATCTTCAGTGTACGCTCATAATCATCATCCATAAAATCAGAAAGTATAAAAACAATAGCTTTCTTTTTCATAATGTTGGATAAAAATTTTAGAGCTTCACTAATACTAGTTTGCCTACTTTTTGGTTGAAACTCTATAAGTTCTCGAATAATTCTCAGCACATGACTTTTTCCTTTTTTAGGAGGAATGTAGAGTTCAATTTGATCTGAGAATAAAATTAAACCAACTTTATCGTTGTTTTGAATAGCAGAAAATGCCAATGTTGCTGCAATTTCTGTAACGGTATCTTTTTTAAATTGTTCAGAAGTACCAAAAAATTCTGAGCCTGAAACATCAACAACCAACATCATAGTTAGTTCACGTTCTTCTTCAAAAACTTTTACATAGGGTTCGTTATAACGAGCAGTAACGTTCCAGTCAATTGCTCTAATGTCGTCTCCGAATTGATATTGACGAACTTCAGAAAAAGTCATACCTCTACCTTTAAAGGTTGAATGATACTCTCCTCCAAAAATATGATTAGACAACCTACGTGTCTTTATCTCTATCTTTCGAACTTTTTTTAGTAACTCTTTTGTATCCATATTTTCAATTGTCAGTTAACAGTTATCAATTAATCAGTAAAATATTTTAAGCTGATAATTGCTTATTGATAATTGATTAAGGTACTTGCACTTCGTTAATAATAGAATTGATAATATCTATAGATGTAATATTCTCAGCTTCGGCTTCGTAAGTAATACCAATTCTATGACGTAAAACATCGTTTACTATTGCTCGAACATCTTCAGGAATTACATACCCTCTTCGTTTAATAAAAGCATAGCATTTTGCAGCTTTTGCTAATGCAATACTACCACGAGGAGAAGAACCAAAACTGATAAGTGGTTGTAGTTTTTCTAGATTGTATTTTTCAGGATAACGAGTAGCAAAAACAATATCTAAGATATATTTTTCGATTTTTTCATCCATATAAACCTCATTAACTACGTTACGAGCTTTAATTATTTGTTCTATTGAAATTACAGGATTTATTTTTTGAAAACTTCCATTTAAGTTTTGACGCATAATGAGTTGCTCGTCTTGTAATTTTGGATAGTCAATTACTGTTTTTAACATAAAACGATCTACTTGTGCCTCAGGCAGAGGGTAAGTTCCCTCCTGTTCAACTGGGTTTTGAGTAGCCATTACTAAGAAAGGCTCATCTAACTTAAAAGTTTCGTCACCAATAGTAATTTGACGCTCTTGCATGGCTTCTAATAAAGCAGATTGAACTTTAGCAGGAGCACGGTTAATCTCATCGGCTAATACAAAGTTGGCGAAAATAGGTCCCTTCTTAATAGAGAAGTCATTTTCTTTTACATTGTATATCATTGTCCCCACCACATCAGCAGGTAATAAATCCGGAGTAAACTGAATACGACTAAAGCTTCCGTCAACAGCTTTTGAAAGTGTGTTAATCGCTAAGGTTTTTGCAAGCCCAGGTACACCTTCTAATAAGATATGTCCATTTCCTAAAAGTCCAATTAGTAATCGTTCAATCATGTGTTTTTGACCTACAATTACTTTATTCATTTCTGTAGTTAATAAGTCTACAAAAGAACTTTCTCTTTCTATTTTTTCATTGATGGCTCTTACATCTATATCCATAGTAATTGAAATAAATTAGAATTGTTTATGAAACAAAGCTACAATAATAGTGTTTTTTTAGTTGTTAAAAGTTGGTTAAACCTTGTATTTACAAGCTGAAAGGTGTTGCTTTTTAAAGTTAAGTTTCTGGTTGATTGATTTATTTAGTTGAAAATAAGTTATTTATAATTTGCTTTTGTGGATAAAAAAAATGAAATTTAGCTTCTACTAACTTTAAACTTAAATTTTATGAAGAAAATGTCTTTTAGCAAAACGCTGCTAATTAACGCACTTATTTTTCTGTTTTCTAGTTTTATTTACGGGCAAACAATAAAAGGAAAAATAGTGGGTGTAAATGGAGAAAGTATTCCTTTTGCAAACATTATAGAGAAAGGAACGACAAATGGTACCACTTCTAATGAGAATGGTGAATTTAGTTTAAATGTAAAAAAGCTTCCGGCGGTAGTTACAATATCTTCTTTAGGGTTTGTTACAGTAGAAAAGAACGTAGCGAATACGGATACTTTTTTGCAAGTAACATTACGAGAAGATTCTGATGTTTTAGAAGAAGTAGTGATTTCGGGACTAGCAACGACAACAAAAAGGTCTAATTTAGCTAACACAGTTTCGACCATTTCAGCTGCTGAATTAACACAGGTTACATCACAATCAGGGTTTGATAGTGCATTGTCAGGAAAGTTTACAGGAGCAGAGATTAAAGCAAATTCTGGAGCTCCAGGAGGAGGGATTTCAATGAGGTTAAGAGGAGTTACTTCCATTTTTGGAGATCAGCAACCATTATTTGTGGTTGATGGTGTATATGTAGATAATTCATCAATTTCTTCTGGAAATAATATTGTAAGTGAAGCAGCAGGAGGAGGTAATCCATCATCAAATCAGGATGATGCTTCTAACAGAATTGCAGATATTGATCCTGAAGATATAGAAACTGTAGAAATACTGAAAGGAGCCTCGGCGGCAGCTCTTTATGGATCAAGAGCAGCTGGAGGAGTTGTAATTATTACAACAAAAAGGGGTAAAGAAGGGAAACCAAGAGTGTCTTTTTCACAAACAGTTGGTTTAAGAAGCCCAACCAGATTATTGGGATTAAGAGATTGGGATGATTCAGAAGTTATTGCTTTAGGAGGTCCTGCTAATGCTAAATTAAGGGATTACGAAGCTGAATTATTTGATCATACTAGGATTTCTACAACTACTCGATTTACAACTTCTGGTGGATCTGAGAGGAGTGATTATTTTTTTGGTGTTACTTATAAAGATGAGCCTGGGTTAGTTGAAAACACAGGCTATGAAAAAGCAGCAGTTCGTTTAAATATAGGTCAAAAATTTACAGATTGGTTAGATTTGTATGTAACTTCAAATTATATAAGCTCTCAAGCAGATAGAGGTTTTTTTAATAATGGTAATGCTAATAGAACTATAGGGTACGCCCTGGCTTTTACTTATCCATGGGAAAACCTATCACCTGTTGATGGAGTCTATCCTTTTGGAGGGGCAGGTTCAAATGTGTTAGAGACAATAGCGCTTACTACTAATAGAGAAAATGTAAATAGGTTTATAGGAAGTGCTAAATCTAATATCAAAATTCTTAACGGAGATAAAAACAGACTTAAATTAGTGCTTGAAGCAGGTTTTGATCAGTATACACTTCGTACAACAAGTATTTTCCCTAGAGAGTTAACTTATTTCAGAGATCGATCTACTTTAAAGGGAGCTTCAATATCTGGAACGACGAGGAATACTAACTACAACTTGTCTGCTTTCTTAGTTCACAACTTAAGTTTAAACAATGGATTACAGTTCACAACTCAAACAGGAACTTTTTTTCAAGACTTTAATCGTAATACTGTTATAACTGTAGGTACGGGTTTCAATACTTCTTTAACAAGTTTATCATTAGCAGAGAATTTATCATCACAGCAAGTTTTTAGACTTCAAAGAGATACAGGTTTTTTTGTGCAAGAGGAAATAAATTACGATGATAAAATAATAGGTACTATTGGGGTTAGAGGTGACAAGTCAACCAATAATGGAGTTTCGGATAAAATGTATTATTATCCTAAGGCAAATTTAGCAATTAATTTACATAAGTTTGATTTTTGGAATATAAAAGAAATTACTAGTTTAAAGCCTAGGATTGCGTATGGAGAAGCCGGAAGGTTTCCAAACTTTAATGATCAGTTTACCTTGGCTGCACCGCAATTTATTGGTGGGGTTTCTGGTTTTGCCCCTGGAACCTTTAAAGGAGATCCTACCATAGGTCCAGAACGTCAAAAAGAATTAGAGTATGGGTTAGATTTAGGGTTGTTTGATGGCAGGTTTACATTAGAGGCTACGGTATATAACAAAAAAATAAGCGATTTACTTATTCAGGAAAATTTTCCAACATCATCTGGTTTTACTAGAAAAATTAAAAATGGAGGAGAGCTTGAAAATACAGGTATAGAATTAGGTTTAAATGCAAACTTTATTGAAAAAGAAGATTTTTCTTGGAATGCAAATTTTAAATGGTGGAAAAACAAATCTAAAATTAATAAATTAGATGTTCCAGCATTCACAGAAGGAGGTTTTGCAGCTTTTTTAGGAACCTTTTTAATACAAGAAGGTAAGAGTGCTACACAAATTGTAGGAACTTATCCTAGCGGACTTACTCCAGAAGAAATAGCTGTAATTGATCCTGATGGAGATGGATTTGCTGTTTATGGTAATGCAGAGCCAGACTTTCAAATGTCATGGCAAAACAACATACGTTATAAAAACTTCGATTTATCATTTTTATGGCACTGGAAAAAAGGAGGAGATGGTATTAACTTAACAACTTTTTTATATGATAATGCTGGAACTACATGGGATTTTGATGATACAGGTTTAGACCCAACAGGCACGCTTACTAATGGGCCTTATAGGTTGGCGCAAGCAAATATTAGAAATACTAAGCCTCTAATAGAGGACGCAGGATATCTTCGATTAAGGGAAGTAGGCCTTTTTTATACATTTAATGACGAGGTTTTTAAAGGGGCAGAAAAAGTAAAAGTGGGGATATCAGGTAGAAACTTAATCAACATTTTTGATTATAATAGTTATGATCCAGAAGCATCGAATTTTGGAAATAATGTATTAGCTAATAATGTAGAAGTAACTCCTTACCCTGCATCTAAGTTTGTTAATTTTCATTTAAAAGTTAATTTTTAATCTTCTAAAGTAAATAAATTATGAAAAATATATTTTACAAATTAATACTAATTGTTTTTGTCTTTTTTATACAGGGTTGTGAGTTAGATGAATTACCTAATCAAAATGCACCGACATTGGATTCATATACGGATGGTGCCTCCGCAGCTGATGTCGAAGCTTTAGCAGTTGGTTTAGAGGCTGTAATGAGAAATGATTTAGATTTTCATTATGAAACGGTAAGCTATTTAGCAAGAGAGTATTATGATTTATCAACAGCAGATCCAAGATATACAGGAGAAATTTTAAAAGGTCCTTTAGATAATAATGGATTTTTAACAACTCGTTCTTTTGCGGCCTGGTATAGAATAGTTAAAGCAGCTAATGTTTTAATTACAGCTGTAGAGAATTCAAATGCTGGTTTTTCTGAAGCAGAAAAAAAATCTTACTACGGATACGCTAAGACAATAAAGGCATATGCTCTTTTAATGGTAGCAAATAGGCAATATACGAACGGAATAAGATTAGATGTAGAAGATCCAGATAACTTAGGTCCTTTTGTAGGTTATGATGAAGCTTTAGTCGCAATCAAAAATTTATTAAATGAAGCTAAAAGTGATTTAGAAGTATCCTCGAGTAATTTTCTATTTCTTTTTAGTCCTGGATATAATGATTTAAAGCCGACAGATCAGCCTCTCTTATCAAGCGGTTTTTTAAAGTTTAATAGAGCAATTGCTGCACGGGTTGCATTATATCAAAACAACATGACAGAAGTGTTAACTTTTTTAAATGAGTCTTTCTTTGACTTAAATAAATCTATGTCGTTCGGTGTATCACATGTTTTTGGATTAACAGGTAATGATATTAAAAACGATTTGTTTTATGTAAAACAAAAAGGAAATGAATTTGTTGTTCATAATTCATGGATAGCTGATGGAGAGGCAGGTGATCTTCGTGTGTCTAGTAAATCTTCATTGTTAGATAGCTCAGGCTCTCATGACGGTCTTGCAGGTACTCATCAAATCTCCGTGTATAAAAGTAATACATCCCCTGTTTATCTTATTAGGAATGAGGAGCTAATTTTAATGTATGCAGAAGCGAATATTGGAACGGATAATACAGAGGCTGTAATTGCAATTAATGTTGTAAGGAATGAAGCGAGTTTACCTGATTACTCTGGAGGAACTTCTGATAATGAGTTGGTAGAAGAAGTTTTAAAACAAAGAAGATACTCTTTACTAGGGGAAGGACATCGATGGATTGATTTAAGGCGTTTAAATAGATTGAATCCGACCTATATTCCACTAGATAGATCAGGGGATAATATTATTGATGCTTTTCCAACACCATTTAGTGAAAATGCTAATTAATAACATAATGGTTTGTTTTTAATTGTGATATTTGATAACGAAAAAGCACCTTATTTAAGGTGCTTTTTTTATGAATTATATTCTTTTAAGGATAATTTATCGTTTTCAAAAACCGCATAGGTGTAATACTGAATCCAATCACCAGTATTGAGGTAAACACTATTTTCTTTAAGTTGAATCTCTAAAGGAAGATGGCGATGCCCAAAAATGAAATAATCGTAGTGTTTGGTTTCCAATTTACGTTTGCAATATTGCACTAACCACTCATTATCTTCTCCTAAAAACTTAGCATCTTCATCACCAGAAATCAATTTGTTTTTAACAGACATATATTGTCCTAATCGAACTCCTAAATCTGGGTGTAGCCAACGAAACATCCATTTAAATAAAGGGAAGGTAAATACTTTTTTCATGCGTTTATAGCCTTTGTCTCCAGGGCCTAACCCGTCACCATGACCAATTAAAAACAATTTATCGTCGATTTTAAACTCTTGAGGGGAGTGATACACGGGAATATTAAGTTCCTTTTCAAAATAATCACGCATCCATAAGTCATGATTACCAACAAAAAAGTAAATCGGAATGCCACTGTCTTTTAGTTCGGCAAGTTTCCCTAGAACACGTACAAAGCCTTTAGGAACAACGGTTTTATACTCAAACCAAAAATCGAATAAATCACCTAGAATAAAAATAGCTTCAGCGTCTTTTTTAATTTCATTTAACCACTGAACAAACTTTTGCTCACGAGGAAAACTAGCTTCAGAAGTTGGAGCTCCTAAATGTTGGTCAGAAGCAAAATAGATTTTTTTATTCTCAGAAGTATTGATTGAAATCAAATCGTAATTTTTGGTAAAAATAAGTATTTTAAGCAGAGTTTACACAAACAAAATTTGGCTACATTTGTTTTTTTACTGATAAAAACTCACATGTATGAATCCGTTTGATGACACTTACTTCATGAAAAAAGCTTTACAAGAAGCAGAGATAGCTTTTGATAAAGGCGAAGTTCCTGTGGGGGCGGTCATTGTTTTTAACAATCAGATTATAGCGAGAGCACACAACTTAACGGAATTGCTAAATGATGTTACCGCCCATGCAGAAATGCAGGCATTTACAGCGGCAGCTGATTTTTTAGGAGGAAAATATTTGAAAGATTGCACATTGTACGTTACGTTAGAGCCTTGCCAAATGTGTGCAGGAGCAAGTTATTGGGCACAAATAGGTAAAATTGTATATGGAGCAAGTGAACCTAAATTGGGATTTTCTGTTCTACAAACAAAACTACATCCAAAAACCAAGGTAGTATCAGGTGTTTTAGAAGAAGAATGTGGCCTTTTACTGAAGAAATTTTTTATTGAAAAACGTAATTTGAATTAAGCGTTACCTCATTATTTACTCTTCTAAAAATTAGAATAATGTTTGCTGTTTAATGCCGCTTTCGTGTTCTAACAACCACTTTTTACGCCAAATACCGCCGGCATATCCTGTTAGTGAGCCATTAGAGCCAATAACTCTATGACATGGGATGATAATCCAAATAGGATTTTTACTATTGGCAGAAGCTACCGCACGAATTGCCTTTACATCTCCCAATTGTTTGGTTTGCTCTAAATAAGATCTAGTTCTTCCGAAAGGAATGTTTAACAGCTCATCCCAAACGGATTGTTGAAAAACTGTTCCTTGTGGATTCATTTTTAGATCAAACTCTTTTCTTGTTCCAGCAAAATATTCATCTAGTTGGGTAACGCATTCTTGCAAACAAGTTGGAACTTCTGTTAGAGTTTCAATGTCATCATCTATTACAGAAATTGATTGAATTCCGTTTTGATCACCTTTAATCTTTGCAATTCCTATTGGAGTTTTATAATATGTGGTTTGTATGTTAGACACCAAAAACGTCTTTAGAGTTCTGCGTTGTAATTTCTGAAATTTTTTCGAAAGACAATCCGTAAATATCTACTAACTTATCCACAACTTGGGTAATGTAACTGCTCTCATTACGTTTTCCGCGATATGGAGTAGGGGCTAAGTAGGGAGAATCAGTTTCTAACACAATGTGTTTAATGTCTATTTGATTTAGAAACTTGTCAATTTTTCCATTTTTAAACGTTGCAACACCACCAATTCCTAATTTCATATTGTAAGAAATTGCTTTTTCAGCTTGTTCAAACGTTCCTGTAAAACAATGAAAAATTCCGAATAAACCATCTCCTTTTTCAGTTTCTAAGACTTCAAAAATTTCATCAAAGGCATCACGACAATGAATTACAATCGGTAACTTTTTTTCTTTTGCCCACTGAATTTGTGTGCGAAAAGCTTCTTGTTGTTGAGGTAAAAAAGTTTTATCCCAATATAAATCGATACCAATTTCACCAATTGCATAAAAATTACGTTTGTCTAACCACTCTTTTACATGCGCTAATTCTTCTTGGTAATTTTCTTTCACAGAAGTTGGGTGTAAGCCCATCATTAAAAACACATCGTTCGGGTAGTTTTTCTCTAAATCAAGCATACGTTGCGTATACGAACTATCAATTGCAGGAATAAAAAAACGAGATATACCTGCGTCTTTAGCACGTTGTATCATTTCGTCTCTATCTTCATCAAACTGACTAGAATATAAGTGGGTGTGTGTATCTGTAATCATTTATTGCTGTATCTTTACGGGACAAAAGTACGAGAAATGGCAAGTTTGAAAAAAGTATTACGAAAAAAGAAATACATCAAGATAAAACTTAAAAAAATGGTGACTAATCATTTAGAGTTGGACGCAGAGATAAATGGTATTAAAGGAAGGTTTATTTTAGATACAGGTGCTTCTAATTCGTGTGTTGGATTAGATTTAATAGAACGTTTTAAACTTGTTTCTGAAGAAAGTGAAGTAAAAGCTGCAGGAGCAGGAGCGACGGATATGGAAACACATAAGTCAGGAAATAATTCTCTTAAAATAGGAAAGTGGAAAGCGAATGAGTGTGATTTAGTATTGTTTGATTTAATGCATGTAAATACGGCTTTAAAACAGCATGATGCTGATGAGGTAGATGGGATTATAGGCGCAGATATTTTAGAGTTGGGAAAAGCCTTTATTGATTATAACAAGAAAGCATTGTATCTAAAGAAGCTTAAAAAGAAAAAAGTTAGAAAATTAAAAGTTCCATTTTAATCGCAGGGCGATAGCCAAGGGGTTAATTCCCCCGAGGCTTGCCTCGAAATTCTTAAATATTTTTTTGAATACTTAGTATGTTTGTATTGGAGTGGTTTATTACAGTCTTCAACAATTATTCATCAATATTTTTCAGTTCGTGTTCTAAGAGCCATCTTTTACGTTCCAAACCTCCTCCGTAACCAGTCAGTTTTCCATCTTTTCCAATGACTCTATGGCAAGGAATAATAATTGATATTCGATTAAATCCATTTGCTGAAGCAACGGCTCTTACAGCTTTTGGATTATTGATGTTTTTAGCCTGTTGTTGGTATGTTGATGTTGTACCATACTCTATTTTTTGTAAATAGCTCCAAACTAAATTTTGAAAGTCCGTTCCAGGAGTTTCAAGTTTTACGTTAAATATTTTTCTAGTTCCATCAAAATATTCGGTAATTTCTCTTTTCGCTTGTTTTGTGTGCTCATTTTCTCCAACAATAATGGTAGACTTCAATTTTTTTTGCAAATCTTTAAATTCTGTTTCAAGCATTTTTCGATCAACAAATTCCAATAAGCAGACTCCATTTTCGGTGGTGCAAACAAACATTGGTCCTAAAGGAGTTGTTAGTCGACTTATTAAAATAACATTTTCGGTAGTACTCTTTGTGGGTGGATTACCCATTAGTTTTTTAAAAGTATAGCCAAAGCCACTCAAAGATTCGTAGCCAGCATCGAATGCAGTTGCTGTAGTTCTTTTTCCATTTTTTAGTTCTTGAAATGCCACATTTATTCGATACATTCTTTGATAGGCTTGAAAAGTGATGCCATAATTTTTATTAAACCATCTTCTTATAACTTCGGGACTAATATTCATTTGTCTTAGTTGCGAATCTGTAACCTTTGATTTTGGGTTTTCCTTAATCAATTGAATAGCTGTTTGTACTTGTTCGGGTGCTTCGTTGGCATTTTCGGTAGGTTTACAAACCTTGCAAGGTCGGTAACCATTATCTAAAGCATCTTTAAAAGTTGTAAAGAATTCAACATTCTCTTTTTTTGGTTTTCTAGCTCTACAAGTAGCAATACAAAAAACAGAGGTTGTTTTTACACCAACAAAAAAGATGCCTACGAAATTTTGTTTTCTTTCCAACAAAGCTTCGTAGTATTTATCTATGGTTTTATGTTCGGTAATTCGCATTAAAAGATAGGGTTAAAGGATTTTTGATTTAGAATTTCTTTGATTTTGGATTTGAATTGACTGTACATAGTGTCAAAGATAAAATTCCCCATACTTATTCGTTTTATACCTAAGTTGTTTAATGTGTCAAAATCAGGTAAATTGGGCATGCACATTACATTGATTGGCAATGTAGTACAATTTACAATTTCCTTAATGTCTGAAACTCGTTCCATACAAGGAACAAAAATTCCGTCTGCTCCAGCATTTTCATAAAGTTTGACTCTTTTCTTGGTTTCTTCAATCGTATTTGGAATGCCTAATAAAAAAGTGTCGGTTCGAACGTTTATGAAAATGTTTATATTCTTTTTTTGAAGGTTTTCAATAACTACAGAAAGTGTTTGAGCAAATTTTGTCGCATCTAATAGTGTTCTGTTTTTATCTATGATACTGTCTTCGATGTTGATTCCAATAACGCCTAAACTTGCTAGCTTTTTAATGTGATTCGTAATCTCTTTTGGGTTTCTGCTATAACCTGCTTCCAAATCAACAGATAAAGGCAAGTTAGAATTTGTAGTAATTCGTTTTACCATATATTCTAATTCTGAAAAGGCCATTTCTTCTCCATCTTGGTATCCAAGAAGCGAAGCAATTGCTGAACTGGATGTTCCAACAGTTTTAAAGTTTAATTCTTTAGCAATTTTGGCACTTGGGACGTCCCAAACATTTGCGATTAATAAAGGTTTGTCTTGACTGTGTAAGTTTTTAAATTCCATCTTTAAATAATTTGATACAAATTACTGATGGTATAATTTATTGAGCAACCGAAAAATGGACAAGTATTTTTTCTTTTACATTATGAGGTATAAAAACAAAAATCCGTAAGACATTTCTCACGGATTTTTTATGAAATAATATTCTAAGTTAATTAACTTAAAACCTCTTTAATTCTTTTAATTGCTTCGCGTAATTGTAATTCAGAAGCAGCGTATGATAAACGAATACAGTTTGGCGCACCAAAAGCTTCACCCGTTACAGTAGCTACATTTGCATCTTCTAACAATAACATAGAAAAGTCGTTTGCATTTTTAATTTCTTTTCCTTGGATGGTTTTGCCGAAGAAATCAGAAATATCAGGAAATACATAAAAAGCTCCTTCAGGTACATTTAATTTGAATCCTTCAATTTCTCCTAATAAATCAAGAACTAAATCTCTACGCTTTTTAAATTCATCCACCATATATTGTACTTTTTCTGGAGATGCTTTTACAGCTGTAATTGCAGCACGTTGAGCAATACAGTTAGTTCCTGAAGTAATTTGACCTTGCATTTTAGTACATGCTTTAGCAATCCATTGAGGAGCGCCAATATAACCTATTCTCCATCCAGTCATCGCAAAAGCTTTCGCTAATCCGTTAACGGTAATAGTACGGTCATACATGCTTTCAATAGCTGCAAAACTAAATGGCTTAGCTCCGTAGTTAATATGCTCATATATTTCGTCTGATAATATGTATATATGAGGATGCTTTTCTAATACTTTAGCCAAAGCTCTGTATTCTTCCTCGCTATAAATTGTTCCACTTGGGTTGTTTGGCGAGTTAAAGAAGATCATCTTTGTTTTTGGCGAAATAGCAGCTTCTAATTGTTCTGGAGTGATTTTGAAATCATTTTCAATAGAAGAAGGGATTTCTGTAAATTTAGCTTCACACAAAATTGCAATCGCAGAATAACTTACCCAATATGGTGCTGGTAATAACACTTCATCACCAGGGTTTAATAATACCTGAGCTACATTAGCAATTGATTGTTTTGCTCCTGTAGAAACTACTACTTGATTTGGAGCGTATGTTAGGTTATTATCACGCTTAAACTTTTCGCAAATAGCTTCTTTTAACTCTACATACCCATCAACTGGAGTGTATGAGTTATAATCTTGGTTGATGGCTTCAATAGCAGCATCTTTAATAAAATCAGGTGTGTTGAAGTCAGGTTCCCCTAAGCTTAAACTAATGATGTCTTTACCTTCAGCTTTTAATTCTCTTGCTTTAGCAGCCATAGCTAAAGTTTGCGATACTGGTAAACTGTTAATTCTGTTTGATAATGCGTTTGACATTGTGTTGTTATGTTGTATGTTGATTTATGCTAATTGAGGTTTTCTTCCTAACTCAGCTAAATGTCTAAAGTGCTCAATAATTGCTTTACGAGTAGTTTTATATTCGTTGTAAGGAAGATTGAATTCTTTTGCAGTTTCTTTCACTATTTTAGCTAGTTTATCGTAGTGAATGTGCGATATGTGTGGAAAAATATGGTGTTCAACTTGATGGTTTAAACCACCAGTATAAAAATTAACTAACCAGTTTTTAGGAGCAAAATTTGATGTAGTGTATAATTGGTGTATAGCCCATGTGTTTTTCATGTTACCATCTTCATCAGGCAAAGGCATTTCTGTTTTAGGAACAACATGTGCTAATTGAAATACAACACTTAAAATAATACCTGCAGTATAGTGCATTACAAAAAACCCAATTAACACCTTCCACCAAGTTACATCCATCACTGCGATAGGTAATATTACCCAAAGTGAATAATAGATTACTTTAGAAACTACTAATTTAGTCCATTCTTTAGCTGGGTTAGGAAATTCACCGTATGATAGTTTACGTTTTAAATAATTGCGCATTTGTTTAAAATCGGTAGTAATTGCCCAGTTTATAGTTAGCAACCCGTATAAGAATACAGAATAGTATTTTTGAAATTTGTGAATCCATAACCACTGTGCGTGTTTAGAAAAACGAATTATTCTACCAGCATCAATGTCTTCATCATGATCTTGTATATTGGTATAAGTGTGGTGTAATACATTATGTTGTACTTTCCAATTGTATACATTCCCCGCTAAAATGTATATACTACTTCCAAAAAGTTTGTTTACCCATTTTTTACTTGAAAAAGATTCGTGGTTGGCATCGTGCATTACATTCATTCCAACTCCTGCCATTCCAAAGCCCATTAAAACGGTAAGGGCTAATTTTATCCATTGAGACATATCAATAGTTAAAATCAGTATAAACGGAACAATAAACATAGCTAGCATAATAATAGCTTTTGAATATAGTTTCCAGTTACCTGTACGCTTAATGTTATTTTCTTTAAAGTAAGTGTTAACTCTTTTATTTAGAGTTCTAAAAAACTTAGCGTTATCTATTCTTGAGAAGTTTACTGTCTTCATTTGTTGTTTATTTGTACCGCAAAAATAAACGTTTTTGGTTCACAGTTATTGCTAAAGGCTAACTTTTTAACTAGATTAATATCTTTTATATAAAAATTAACAATACCAATTAGTTTTTTATTTTTGCAACGGAAAAAATGACTTCATGGAACTTATAAAAAAATACTTTGACAATTTATCAGAAACGCAGTTAGAACAATTTTCTAAGTTGCAAGAATTGTATCAAGATTGGAACTTAAAAATTAATGTTGTTTCTCGTAAAGATATTGATGAATTGTACTTACGTCATGTATTACATTCGTTAGGAATAGCAAAAGTGATGGAGTTTAAGTCTCGCGCTAAAGTAATGGATGTAGGAACAGGTGGTGGATTTCCAGGAATTCCGTTAGCAATTTTGTTTCCTGAAACACAATTTCATTTGGTAGATTCTATTGGGAAAAAGATAAAAGTGGTAAATGAGGTTGTAGAAGGTTTAGGGTTGAAAAACGTGAAAACTACTCATGGCCGTGTTGAAGAGGTAAATGATACGTACGACTTTATTGTAAGTAGGGCGGTGGCACAAATGGAAACGTTTCAGCGTTGGGTGAAAAACAAAGTGCATAAAAAACAAAATCACGCACTTAAAAATGGGATTTTATACCTAAAAGGAGGTGACCTTACCGAAGAACTTGCGAACTTCCCTAAAGCCACCATTTATGATTTACCAGACTTTTTTGAAGAAGATTTCTTCGAAACCAAAAAAGTGGTGCATTTACCTATGAAATATAAAGGTTAAGCTTTTACAGTAGAAAAAACATAGTGCATTTCAGCTGCAATTTGTAAACTGCGCTCTAAGTATTTTTCTTTTTCTAAAGATGTTTCGTCATATAATTTAGGGTCTTCATAAGTAACAGGTACTCTTTTATCTGCACCAGCAATAAAAGGACATCCTTCATCAGCTTGTGAACAAGTCATTATGGCACCAAAAGCTGAGGTTGGATTAAAGTCATCGTCATACTTTTTAGAAAAACCTATGACAGAAGGCGTGTTTTTAGCGTATTTTATCGCGTAAATAGGATTTGTTTCATCAGATAATTGTTGAATTTTAAATCCGTTATCAACTAATGTTTTTACCACTGTTGAATTCATAGCGGTAGCTTCTGTACCACCAGAATAAGTGTTTACATTTGGTATTTGATAGTGATACGCCATGGTTTGTGCCCATACTTGCGACAAATGACTTCTTCTGGAGTTGTGTGTGCAAATAAAATTTAGGCTTATCATCTCCTTATTCTCCAGTTTTTCCTGAATGTAATTTACAAGCGGTTGTAAAACTTCTTTTCGTTCTTCCGAAACAGTTGGTATACTAGAGATAGTTTTCTGTAGTTCAGAAAACAGAGTTGAGGTTCTTGCTTTCATATTAACAACATCCTGAGTTAGGTTCACATGCAGTTTGTTTTTGTAAATCAGATAATTTTACTCTTGGTTTTTCTTGTGGAATCCCACAGTTATCTTTTGCTAAACAGTCGGTTTGTTTGGTCGTTAATAAAAAGTTTGTTCCGTCAAAGTCTAATCCATATTTACCAATAGTACTTCCTTGGTACTCTACTTCAATTTCTAAATCAGGAATGTTTAATACCTTTTCTGATAATTCTATAATGTGAACTAGTTTCTCAGGGTGCAATCTGTGGTCATAGTCATTGGCATTCCATAATTGAAAATTTACGACTTCCTCATTTCTAATGGTTCCACCACAGTCAATAAAGTTTTTAGTAATTTTACCTACTTCTGTTACGTGAAAATGATTAGGAACTAAGCTTCCATCAGGTAATTCAAAAGCGATCGTTTTTAACGAAGCTAAATGTTGTTTAATTTCTGATAATTTCATGTTGTTTAATTTTTATTGTAATATTACGATTAATAAAGTCAAATTTTTTTAACAGCACTTAGGGTTATCTACATCAAGGTTTAGAAAAGAAGAAAGTAATATTTTAATTTCTTTCCATGCTGAAGGGTTAATGCAATAACAAACGCTTGTTCCTTCAATAGTACCTTTGATAATACCAAGGTTTTTAAGCTCTTTTAGGTGTTGTGAAATGGTGGGTTGTGCCAAGCCAATTTCATTTACCAAATCACCACAAACACAAGAGTTTATTTTGAAGAGGTGTTGCAGGATTGCAATACGAGCAGGGTGTCCTAAGACCTTTGCTGTATTAGCAAGCTGATTTTGCTCTTCTGTAAAAATTTCTGATTTTGTAATCCCCATACCTTTATCTTTATATTGCAATATTACGATTAATAAGTAAAAGAGACAAAATTTTTAGTGTTATTTTTTTTATAAAAGATTTAATACCAGCGTTTTTTCTTCTTTTTAGAAGCTTCTGATTTTCTTCCTTTTTTGTGTTTGCTAACGGTGTTTGGTTGTTTTTTATGCTTAGGTTTAGCAAGTGGAAACGGATGATCTTCCACAATTTTGATAGATCGATCCATGAATTCTTGAATGGCTTTGACGTACGAAGTTTCATCAGCACTACATAAAGAAAAAGCAATTCCAGATTTTCCAGCTCTACCCGTTCTACCAATTCTGTGTACGTAAGTTTCAGGTATATTAGGTAAGTCTACATTAATCACAGCATCTACTTTGCTAATGTCAATACCACGAGCAGCAACATCAGTAGCAATTAAAATATTGACTTTGTTGTTTTTAAAATCTTCAATAGCTTGATTTCGTAAAACTTGCGATTTATCGCCATGTACGCTGGTTGCTTTGTATCCGTTCTTTTGAAGTGTTTGTTCTAATTTATCAACTCCAAACTTGGTACGACGGAATATAATAATGCGCCCTTTTATGGTGTTGCGTAGTAGGTGTAAACACAAATCTACTTTGTTTTTTTTAGGCGTATAATACAGTAATTGACCTATGTTTGAAGAGGTCGTTTCTGCGGGAGTAATATCTATCTTTTCAGGGTTATGCAACATAGATTTAGCTAAATCACTCAAATTATCAGGTATCGTTGCTGAAAAAAGTAAAGTCTGTTTTTTGCGCGGACATAGTTCTTCAATTTTTCGAACATCATCAATAAAGCCCATATCTAACATTAAATCGGCCTCATCTAAAACAAAAGTTGTTAACTGACGTACATCAATACTTCCCTGTTTATGTAAATCGATAAAACGCCCAGGGGTAGCAATTAAAATGTCTACACCTTTTGCTAAAATATCTTTTTGAGGTTGGGTAGCAACACCCCCGTAAATAACGGTAGTCCTTAAATTGGTGTATTTGCTATAGGTTTCACAGTTTTCTTGAATTTGAATAGCCAATTCACGAGTAGGACTTATAATAAGCGCTTTTATTTTTTTAGCTCTTTTTTCTACATCTGCTTCCTTAGAAAGTTCATGAATAATAGGCAATGCAAAAGCAGCAGTTTTACCTGTTCCTGTTTGAGCAGCAACAATTACATCTTTCTTAGCTAATACTAACGGAATTACTTCTTGTTGTACCAAGGTTGGTTTGTGGTGTCTTTCTTCGGTAAGTGCTTTTAAGATAGACTTGCTAAGGTGTAGGTCTGAAAACTGCATCAAATATTTTTTTGCAAAGGTAGGTTAAAACGAATGATATTACAGGGTTTAGCAATAAGTTAAGATATAACCTAAAAATGCACCTCCTAAAACGATAAATGCGCTGTTTACTTTTTTTAAATAAAAAACAGCAAGTAGACTTATGATGGCAATAACAATAGTGCGCCAATCTGTAATAGTATCTTTAGCCATTGTTATACAAACAGCAATAATTAACGCAACGGCAGCTACATTTACAGCATCTAAAATACTACCAATAAGCTTCGATTTTCTCATTTTAGGAATCAACGGATTTAAAACTAAAACAAAAAAGAAAGAAGGTAAAAAGATTCCAACAGTTGCTACAAGTGCACCAGTTATTCCATTCATTTGCCAACCAATAAAAGTAGCGGTAGATAAAACAGGACCTGGGGTTATTTGTCCTACAGCCACTGCGTCTATTAGTACCTGTCTAGAAAGCCATCCGTTAGCGACCAACTCTGCATCTAAAAAAGCAAATAATACATAACCACTTCCGTATAAAATTGCACCAACTTTTAAAAAGGTCAATAAAATTTTCAGGTTGTTGGCTTGAAGCGTTTCGCTTGCTTGAAATAGAAAAAATGGAAGTATGCTGGTTAAATTATTACGGTTTTGGTTGAAAAAATAGAGTAAGGCACCTAATAAGCCACAGCCAAATAAAGCTGCTATTTCATTAACGCCTAAAAGGCAAGCAACTAAAGTTATTAACCCTAAAATAGCTAATGATGCATTTTTTACAGCTTTTTTACCTAATCGATAAGCTGCCATAAGAATAATAGCAATCACTGCAGGTTTTATTCCGTAAATGAAGGGTTCAGCTTTAGGAAGCTGACCATATTCTTGGTATAACCACGCTACTATTGATGTAATTACTACGGCAGGAAAAATAAAACAAAAACCAGCTACAATTAACCCTTTCCAACCCGCTCTTTCATGTCCGCAGTGCATGGTCATTTCAGTAGAGTTGGGGCCTGGTATTAAATTAGTAGCTCCCATTAAATCTAGAAAATGTTGTTGAGTCATCCATTTTCTTTTTTTAACAACTTCGTCTTCCATCATGGCAATATGTGCGGCAGGTCCACCAAAAGAGATACAACCTAGTTTAAAAAATAATTTGGCGACTTCTTTAAGTTGGGTTTTTTGTGACATTTTAAAGCGTTAGAAAAATAGATTTTAGTGGTTTTTGGAGGTAAATTTAAATAAAAGTACACTGGTTAAAGCTTTTTTACACTTTTTTGACAATTGATTTACACTTTTAACGGAAGGTTGCGATAGTTTTGATGAAAACTTTAAATACGAATATTATGAAAACCATTAAAAATAGAATTTTGTTAGTTGGGGCATTGTTAGCCATAGTGCTTGTAAGCGGATTTGCTAAAAGTACTTCAACAGTTACACCAAAAGAAATAAAAGAGGTAACCGAAGTTGTAAAAAACAAGACGATTAATATGTTTGTAACACACGGTCATTGTAGTACACCCTTTGGAGGTATTGTAGATGATTTAAAGGTAGATATTCCTGTACGAATGGATGCTGGAAATCCGTTAGAAAACATGCGTATTTCGTTTGAGGTTGATCCAAACTCATTTAGAGTATGTAGAGGTGATGAGGCTGATTTAACTGCGAGAATTAAAACAAAAGGGGTTTTTATTAATGATAAGAACGACAACATAACCTTTAGAACTACGAATGTTTTTGTGATGGGAGTAGATTGGTATCAAATTAACGGAATGATGTCTATTAAAGGAGTTGAAAGAGAGGTGAAGTTTTTTGCAACAGGAATTAGAGATTCATACAAAAGCATGTCTAGCGAACTGGTATTACAAGGGCAAGTAAATTTATTGGATTGGGGTATTGATTATGATAAATTAGTAAACGGACAATCGTCAAACGTTCCAACAAAATGGTTGTACTTGAATATGAAAATTGAGTTGAGTTAAAGATTTAAAACTTAAAAGCGTGCAATGTTTCTATTAAATATTGTACGCTTGTGTTAACTTTTAATTTCTCTCGATAAATATTTCTATTGAATTTGTTTCAATATTTTTTCCAAACAAATAACCAATCATAAGACTTTGTTTTCTTAAGATTAATGAATTTTGTCCTTTAAATTCTATTTTATAATTACCTCCTCTGTTAACGGAAAAAGAAAATATTTTTTTAGCTCTTTTTCTTTTATAGTAAGATTGAGATTTCAATGTTGCTTCTTCAGGTTTAATTACCTCTTCGCCATTGATCTTAGATAACAAAAAATTAAAACTTAATAAATCAATATACCACCCACCTATAAGGTAAACATCATAAACCCCCATAGGTAAATTTATAATTTTTTCTTTTTCATAAATATTAATTGGTCCAATCAACTTTCTTCTTTTTAGTGAAATTAATTCAAAAGGGATAAATATAAACCTAAAAAATAGATTGCTCAGAAAGCGTGGTAAACTCCTCTAAAAAGCGCATACCTCTATACGAGTTTCCTTTTTTATTCAATTTAGGGCTCCATACTGCAATCGCATACTGGTTAGGGTGTATGGCAATAATACCACCACCAACGCCACTTTTACCTGCGAGTCCAACTTTAAAAGCAAACTCCCCAGATTCGTCATAAAAACCACAGGTTTGCATCAACGCATTAATTCTTTTCGATTGACTTTTGGTCAATATTTGTTCTCCTTGTCGTGTTTGTCCGTTATTGGCTAAGAAGAAAAACAATTCAGAAAGTTGTTCGCAAGTCAGTTCCAACGAACATAAATCGAAATAAAAACCTAATACCACTTCAGGGTCGTTGTATATGTTTCCGTAGGATTTAATAAAATTACATAAGGCTACATTTCTATATCCTACCGATTTTTCAGAAGCCGCAATTTTTGCAGAGTAGTTAATATCTTGATTTACCGAAAGACTTTTAATGAAATTCAATAAATCTTCCTTAGGATTTACCAAGCTACTAATTAAAATATCAGCAATTACGATGGCACCTGCGTTGATAAACGGATTTCTAGGAATACCATTATCCGTTTCCAGTTGTATCAATGAATTAAAACTATTTCCAGAAGGTTCTACACCTAATCTGTCCCAAATAGATTCACCAAGATGCTTATACGCCAAACAAAGTGATAATACTTTGGCAATACTTTGAATGGAGAACTTTTCTTGAAAGTTTCCTAAACCAAAATTGGTGTTAGCAACGGTTGAAATATGTACACCAAATTTATCAGCATCAATCGTAGCTAATTCGGGAATATAGGTAGCTAACTCTCCAATATTTTCAATAGGAGCTATTTTTTGATACACGTTCTCAAGTATTTCTTTGTAATTCATTGCTTGTTAAAATAAAACGAATTGATGCTAAACGAAATTAGTTGAATTCTGTTTGATAACAAATAAAAACCTCATAGAAAGTAATGAGTTTAAGATTAAGCCGGTTTTATATAGCTTTAATTGATTTGACTAATTTCTTAAAGTGCTTTTGTGTTTTAAGAGATGTGTCAAAAGTATATTTCATTTCAATTAAATAGTTGTAACCATTTAAATTAATTAATCGATAATGATATAGATATCTGTTTTTATTTTCAACAACAAACCCAAATAAATACCCATAATCATCTTTGTCTGTTCTCATGTAATTGAGTATTTCAAAGTGTTGATTTAAATACGTGTGAAGTACGTTAGCTAGTTGTTCGTGATCAGGATTTTTTTCTTTAAGAAATTTATTATAAATCTTAAATTCAGGTTGAAAATCAATGTCTTCAACTCGACAATAAGTTTTGGGTAATTTAAATAATAAAAAATCTGAGTTTAGAGTTTTGTTATTTCTAATCTTTGAATCAAAGATAATTTTAGAGTTTGATAAATCGATTTTTGTATTCCATTCTTTATTGATGTATACTCTTTTGCTACAACTTAAAAAAAATAAAGTAAGGATGAAAAAAGAAAGTGATTTCATTTTTAAAAGCAATTTTATTGGCGAAAGATATTTAAAAGTGGAAAAAGATTCAAAAAAAATAAAAAAGCAACCTCATTGAGGTTGCTTTTAATGTATATAAGATTCCTTGTTTGGAATTTCTTTTCTTATCCTAAGAAAGGGTAACGATAATCAGTTGGAGAAACAAATGTTTCTTTAATTAAACGAGGAGACACCCAACGTAATAAGTTTTGAGCAGATCCTGCTTTATCGTTGGTTCCTGAAGCTCTTGCTCCACCAAATGGTTGTTGTCCTACAACAGCACCCGTTGGCTTATCGTTTACGTAGAAGTTACCAGCACAGTTTTCTAAAGCTTTGGTAGCTTCAACAACAGCATAACGATCAGTAGAGAATACAGCACCTGTTAAAGCGTATTCAGAAGTTTCGTCAACTAACTTTAAGGTATCAGCCCAATCAGCATCTTCGTACACGTAAATAGTCATTACAGGACCGAATAATTCAGTTTCCATCGTAGTGTATTTAGGATTGGTAGTTAAGATAACTGTTGGTTCAATAAAGTATCCTTTTGATTTATCGTAGTTACCACCAGCGATAATTTCAGCATCAGTATCAGCTTTTGCTTGGTCAATATACTTCGCTAATTTATCAAAAGAACCTTCGTGAATTACTGCTGTAATAAAGTTGCTCATGTCTTCTGGAGAACCCATTTTAAAAGAAGCGATATCTTCTTTTACATAGTTTAGGGTTTCTTCAGCTAATGATTTTGGTAAATATGCTCTTGAAGCCGCAGAACATTTTTGTCCTTGGAATTCAAATGCACCACGAGAAATACCAGTAGCTACTTGTTTAGCATTTGCTGATGGATGTGCGATGATAAAATCTTTACCACCAGTTTCTCCTACAATTTTTGGGTATGTTTTATAGGTGTGAATGTTTTCTCCAATCTTTTTCCATAATTCTTTAAATACGTACGTAGAACCTGTAAAGTGGATTCCAGCAAAATCAGGAGATGCTAACACTACCTCAGTAATTTCAACAGGGTCACCGTAAATTACGTTGATAACACCGTCTGGTACACCTGCTTCTTTAAATACATCAACAATTACTTTTGCTGAGAAAATTTGGCTATCAGATGGTTTCCACACTACAACGTTCCCCATCATTGCTGCTGATGCCGGTAAGTTTGCAGCAATTGCAGTAAAGTTAAATGGAGTAATAGCATATACGAATCCTTCTAACGGACGATATTCAACACGGTTCCAAATTCCGTCATCAGAGTTTGGTTGCTCGTTGTAAATTTCCGTCATATACTCTACGTTAAAACGTAAAAAGTCGATTAACTCACAAGCAGCATCAATCTCAGCTTGGTGAACAGTTTTTGACTGTGCAATCATAGTTGCAGCGTTAATCTTTGCACGGTAAGGACCAGCGATTAATTCCGCAGCACGTAAAAAGATAGCGGCTCTTTGTTCCCAAGGCATTTGCGCCCATTCAGTACGAGCTTCTAAAGCATTAGCAATAGCTTTTGCTGCATGTGTTTTGTCTCCAATATGGTATTGTCCCACAACGTGTTGATGATCGTGTGGAGGAGTCATATTACGAGTGTTTCCTGTTCTAACTTCTTCGTTACCGATGTACATTGGTACATCTACAGATCCGTTAAAATATTCTTTGTATTGTTTCGCAACCGCTTCGCGTTCAGAAGATCCTGGAGCGTAGCTTTTTACGGTTTCGTTAATGGCAGTTGGTACGTGAAAAAATCCTTTTCCCATTTTGTATGTTGTTTGTTGAATTAAATTTCTTTCTTTGTTTCTGAAAAAATCTAAGGAGATTTTTAAGACGTACAAAGTTACGGTTATTTTAGGAATATTTAAAAGGCCAAAAGGCTTGAATTTATTAAAAGAAAAACAATATGTGTACGGTAACCTATTTACCTTTAGGGAATAATAATTTTATATTAACCTCAAATAGAGATGAGGATCCGAAACGAAAAACAATTCCACCTAAAACTTATAATGAAGAAGGAGTGGAGCTAACCTATCCTAAAGATGAACTCGCAGGAGGAACATGGATTGGTTTGAGTAAAAAAAACAGGTTGATTTGTTTATTAAACGGAGGATTTACAAAACATCAAAGAGCGGAGTCGTATCGGATGAGCAGAGGTGTTATTGTAAAACAGTTGTTAACTATTGATAATCCTGTTGAAATAATTAATCATTTCGATTTTGAAGGAATTGAGCCTTTTACTATTGTTTTGGTTGATTGGAGTAATAATTTAAGAGCTTATGAATTGGTTTGGGATGGAACTAAAAAGTATTTTAAAGAGCTAGATAATGCTCCTAAAATTTGGTCGTCATCTACATTGTATAATGATGAAATGAAGCAGTTGAGAAAAGAATGGTTTGCCGATTGGTTAGGTAATAACAAAGATTTTAATCAAGAAGACATTATTGCTTTTCATCAAGATGAAAGGAAAGGTAACAAAGAGGTCTCTATAAAAATGAAACGTCAAAATGTAGAAACAGTGAGTGTAACGTCGGTTATAAAAAATGAAAAGGAGCTTACTATGAGTTACTATGATTTACATTCAAATATTAACAAAATAGGAGTAGAAATCATTCGCCTGTAATAAAACCTATTTAATATCTTTGCAAAAAAGATTTTATGAATAAAAGATTACTACTACTATTCTCTGTAATTTCTGTTTTCTTATTTACGAGTTGCTTCGAGTTTGTTGAAGAGGTTACTTTTAATAAAGATGGTTCAGGGAGTGCTGTGTTAACCATAAATTTAAGTAAAAGTAAAACGAAGCTAGCTTCTATAATGCTACTTGATAGTATAAATGGTTATAAAGTACCTTCAAAAGTAACAATAAGAAAAAAAGTACAAGAAATAGTTTCTAAGATTAAAGGAACCAAAGGAGTTCATAATGTAGAAAATACGTTAGACTTTAATGAGTTCATCGTAACAGTTTCATGTGATTTTGATAATGTGGAAGCTTTGAATGAAGTAATAGCTAATTTTAGCTCTAAAAAACATATAGAAGCTATCAAAAAGAACAGACATTTTACCTTTAATGAAAAGAGTAAAACATTTACACGTAGCCATCATTTTGATTTAGGGAAGGAGTTCAGAAAAACAAAAAATCAAGATCGTAAGGTATTTGAAACTGCTACTTACACAAGTGTTTATAGGTTTGAAACGCCTATAAAGTCAACGGAGAATAACCAAGCAAGAATATCACAAAGTAAAAAAGCTATTATGTTGCATTTACAAGCACAAGACATTATAGCAAACAAACAATCAATCAAGAATAAAATACAATTAGAGAATTAAAATTAGGATGAAAAAAATTATTGCTACACTACTGTTTTTAAACACATTTACAGCTATACAAGCTCAAAGGTTAGAATCTAAGATACCTAACAATGTAGACGTGTTGATTTCTGCAAACGCAGAAAATTTATTTAAGTTGATAAAAGTATCAGATATTGACGAAAATGCTATTGGAAAAGAAATTTTAAAAGATTTAAATAGAAACAAGAAAACTCCATTAGTTGATTCTGTGGTAGAGGATGTTGAGTCGAGTGAAAAAAAAGAGAGCCAAAAAGAAGAAGTTGAGGAGAGAATAAATATATCTTCTGTAGCTAATGCAGGTGTGAATATAAAGTCGAATGCGTACTACTTTTTTAGTAAAGGTGATAGTATTTCGTATCATAACTTTTATGTAGAGTTAAATGACAGAGAAGTGTTCGAATCACTATTATACAAAAGAGAAAAGGAAAAAATTAAAAGAGCAGATGGGTATAGCTATATTGTAGGGCGTAATTCTATTAAGGTTTGGAATGATAATTCTCTTTTAATGATAAACGGAAGTGTATCTAGAGGATATTTTTCTGAGCATAGAAAACGATTAGAAAAATTAAAAAAAGAAGGAGAGTATAATTATTCGTTCAAAAAAAGACTTGCTAGTGAGTGGACAAAAGAACACGCTTTAAACATTTTTAACAAAAGCTTCTCAAACTCTATCGCTTCTAACACGAAGTTTCAAAAAAGTAAAAAGAAAAATGCATCAGCAACACTTTGGGTTCGTAACTATGGAATGTTAATGACCGATTTATTCAAATCTTTTGGTAACTCGCTTTATCCTTTATATGCTGAAGTTGGAGATCAAAATATTTATGGAATTGAAGAAGTAACTGCTAGTTTATTTTTCGGTGAAAACGACGCTAGAGTTTTATTAGATATGTCGGTTAGTTCAGATATGAAAAAATCTTTCAAAAAGATTTATAATAAAAGAATGAATCGTAACCTAGTAAATAGTTTTGATCATGACAAAGCATTGGCTTTTTGGAGTATTTCTTTAAGTACAGAAGAAATGTTAAAACAATACCCTGAGTTAGTGAACAAAATGTATGGAGGTATTTTACCTAAATTTCAAGAAGAAATGGAAATTGTAGGTGACTTATTTTCATTAGTTATTGATGAAAAAGCTGTAGGAGAATTAATTACAGGTGATGCTCTTTTAGTGTTAAATGATTTTTCTAAAGAAGAAGTAGAATATACTACTTATAAGTATGATAAAGATTATAAGCGTAAAGAAGTAACGAAAACTAAAGAAGAGTTTGTCCCTGATTTTACGTTAATGATTGGTTCAAAAGAGGAAGACTTATTGAACAAGTTTTTTAAGATAGGAGAAAAACACAAAGCGTTAGAGATTGAAAATAACGTGGTAGAGTTTAAAACTAAAAAGTCTGATATACCATTTAACTTATATTCAGTAGTTAAAAATGACATATTGTACTTAACTACATCAAAAACTAGTGCGTTAAGTATTGCTAGAGGAAATAATAGTTTTAATACTAAAAAACATAGCAAGTTGGTTAGAAATAACTCAACAGTATTTTTTGTTGACGCAAAGGCTATTTTAAATAAGATACCTAATAAATGGATGAGTAAGTCTGAAAAAGAAGCAATGCGTTTTTCAACAGAGAATTTAAATGACGGTGTGTTTAGAGTTTCTAGAATGAAAGGAAATACAATTTCTTCTGAATTAAAAATTTCTACACAAGGAACAGAAGAGAATACCTTAAAATTATTGTTAGAATTTATCAATACAGTAGCGAAGTAAGCTAAATGATAAAAAGAATAGTATATATACTTGTAATAGTATGCTGTATTATTGTTACGGTTGGGTTTTTTAGATATAATCCAACCGTAACTTATACAGAAAAAGTACCCACTTCAGCAGAAACTGTGATTTATGTTAATCTTCGAGAAATAGAATATAACATACTTCTTAGCTTTTTAAAGCATCCACTTTCACAGTTTGATTCAAAAAAAAACTCAACGACAAAAGAGGAAGAAAAAATAACGCTATTAGATCAAGTTGAAGTACCTAACAGTGTGTTCTTTTATACCAATCAACAAGAATTTAAAGACTTTTTTATAAGTAATCAAATACCTGTAAAAGCTAAATTTACAGAAGCATTAAAAGAAGAAGGATTTACAGGGCAAAAGGTTAAAAATACTATAGTTTATACAAAAGGAAGAGTGAGCTGTGTAGTGCAAAATAATTCACTACAAGTTCTGTTTAAAAAGTATAAAAAAGCTATTGTATCTTCTGAATTATTATCTGCTTTAAATCATGATGATTATTTTTCTGAAGAAGATTTAATTTTCGAACAAATAAAAAACAGTGAAACATCTATAGCTATAAATACTTTACAGGGAGATTTTTTTAAGCTTATTATTGATGAAGGAGTTTTAAGAATCCAAGGTGAGTTAAGTGAAGAAAATAATCTGTTTCAGTCTTTTCAGGCAAGATCAGTAATTGGTTCAATAGTAAATATATCTGGTAAGCTAAATACTGAAATATTAGCGGACAAATTAGATAGAAGTTTTAAGGAAAAGTTTAGAAAACTTACAACATTATCGTTAGATTCTGTTACTAATAAATGGAATGGGGTAATAGACTGTAACCTTACTTCTTTTATAGAAAAATCAGATACGATTGTAACTTATGAATATGATGATGATTTTAATAAGGTTGAAAAGAAGGAAATTCAAAAAACAATAACACCTAAGGTTACTTTTGAGTTGCAAGGAAACGATCTTTGTGATTACTTGAAAGAAAAAGAAGTGATTAAGAGAGTTGAGAATGAGGATCTATTAACATTGATGCCTTTGTTTACTACTTACAGTTTTTGTAAAGGAAATGGCTTAAAATTTACATCTGAAAAAAATCAAAAGCTAACTAAAGATATCGAGGGAAACAATAAGTTTTATTTCTTGTTTAATGTCGCCAATTATCAAGAAAAAGACAGAGGTATTTACTCTTTAAAAAATAAATACCTAGATAAGGTAAAAACAATACAGTTGTTAGTAACTAATAACAATCAGTTAGAAGCAACTGTAGAATTAAAAAACACTTCAAAAAACTTTTTTTTACAAGTATTAAATTAATACAAAGCAAACGCAGCAAACGATATAGCAACAGATCCAAGCATGGCTAGGATAAAAAACATTGTATTGGCTAGCATGTACTTTACAAACGTCTTAAAATACCCTTGATTGTAAAACCTTTTCATGGCTATAAATAAGTAAATCATAAAGAGTAGTAAGAAAATAGGTAAAAAACTGTTAGAATGCTTAAAAAAGTCTATGATATAGAAAATAGAAAAGAGAAGAAAGAGTACGGTTTGTACATGGAAGACAAAGACTAGGTGTTCTACGTAAGTATACTTCTTTCTAATGTAAATAAATTTTAAAAATAAGGTGAACAGCGGAAGTAGTATGAAAAGTGCAATAGAAGAGTACGATAAGACTTGACGGAAAAACTTTTTCGCTTCATCTCTGTCTAAAAAAATTGAATTAAAAACTTTAGCACGGGAATACCAAAAACGATTGCTAAAGTTTCTAGTTACTTGTAAGCTGTCTAAAGCGGCATCAATAGAGACTTTAGGATGCTCTTTTTGAAACTTCATAAACTTTACGATATCAAAAGAACTACCGAGGTCAGATTTAACTGTTTCTAGTTCTGTGTCATATGAGACTTTGGTAGAGTCAGTTTTAGTTTGTGTTTGCTCTGCCTTAACAGAGTCTTGTTCTTCAAGTTGCTTAAAAACAACATCTTGAATAGAGTCTAAGTCTACTTGAATAGCTTCAGCGTCGTTGTTGTTTAGTTTGATTTTTGATGATCTACCAATCCTTAACTCTTCGAACTTTTTATAACTATCGGTTAAGCTGATAATTAAGAAAAAAATAATAGAAGTAGCTAAATAGAATCGAAAAGGGTTTGTGTATTTAATTCTTTTTCCTTCAATATAATCCTTTGAAACTTTACCTGGACTTATTAGTAGAGGGATAAGTGTTCGCCAAAATTTAGTATCTAAAGAGAAAAAACCAGCAAAAAGTTCACGAAGAAAAATACTCAAGGTAATTTTTTTTCCCCTGTTTTTTTGTCCACATTCAGGGCAAAATTTTTCGCTATTAGTAAAAGGGCATCCGCAATTTAAACAGTTGGCATCTCTAACAACTGGAACTTTATTTTTTTTAATCATTAGTTTAAAATAGAAGTAGTGGTTAATTGAAAGGTTGGAATAATTACAAGGAATTCTTCAAGTGTTTCTGTGTTAATCATTTTGTAATTGCCTCCCATAGCACCAGTAGTAGAAAGTAAAAAACAATTAGATCTGTAATTATAAATATCGTTAGGTTTTAAGGTTGGGGTTTCGCCAACAACACCTTCTCCTTCTACATATTCGGTGCTGTTAAGAGCGTCAAAAATAACCCAAAAACGCTCTAGTAATTTTACGGTTTCCTTCGACTTGTTTTCTATAGAAACATAATAACTAAAAGCATAGTATTGCCGATGACCTCTGTAAACAGAGCCTCTAAAAGATGTTTTTACAGAGATCTTAATGCCTTTTGTAACTTGCTGAAACATATGATAAAGATAGTTCTTTTTCAGTTTTTAGTCAACGTTTCTGTAGATACCTTACCTGTTTTGATTAAAAAAACCATAACCAACACCAATTACTCTGTCATAAATTTCACCAAAAGGTTTGTAGTAAACAATCACGGTGTACTCATTTTCGGTTTGGTAAAAAGAACCATCAATCTCGTGTAAGTCAATGTTTTTGTTGCTGTCTAAGGTTACATATGTATAGTTGTAAAACCCTTGCTTAAAAGGTAGTGTAGCCTTGTAAACTTTCTCAGAGGTATTATAAGACATTTTGTTTTCTTCAGACAATTCGTAATTATTAAAAGCACCATAAATAAAAACCTCTTTGTTTTTGTAAGGCTCAAAAGCATCCAAAGAAAAATGAACTAAAGAATAATCAGCCTCAGTGTTGTCTTTATTGTCAATAACATCACGTTCAGTGGTTCTTACAACAAACTGTCCGTTAATATCGGGGTTGTAAGTGTATATTTTATCAGCCCTTGGTTCATCTGTGTAAAGATAGCTGTGGTATAGGTTTTTACGTTCTACTCTGGCAACATTTAAACTAGAGTTTCGTATAAATTTAGTATCAAAGTTTAAAAACTCGTTTCCTCCCCAAAAATTAGTTTTGACAGTATGGTTGTATAAGAGTTGTTGAGGTTTGATAAAAATAGGTTGAAGATTGGTGAGAGCAGTGTTCCAATTATGATTCTGAAATAATGTAACATTAATTTCTTGAGATGGAGTGTTTATTTGTAAGCTAGGGTGATTTACAGTAAATTGAACTGTTTGCTGTTGGTTAGTTGTTGTAGCGTTCCTACTTCTAAATGCGGCGATGCCTACTGTGGTGATATCCTCGTAAAATACACAACGCCTTGTGAAAACAACTTCGTAGTCTTCATCAATAATAGAAATTAAATAATTACCACTTTTGGTGATAATTGTATTTTGATTTGGAATTTCTACTGAATAATGAGTGTAGGGTTGTAGAGTGTTAAAAGAATTGGTGAAATTTATGATTTCATTTTGCTCAAAACCTTCAATGTATTGGTTGCTTGTCATTGAACTAGGTTTCCAGTCATGAGTCATATGTTCAATCTTGTATTGGTACTGTTTACTGTCGGCATCTAAATCATCAAAAGATAATTTTAGAACATCCCCTAAGCGAACAATTGGAGCGTAAAAGTTAGGGTTGTTTTTAGGGCGTAATTGTACAGTTTTTACATTTTGAGCAAAGACTGAAACAACTAGTAAAAAGGCAATTATAGATAGTTCTTTTTTTATCATGATGTAACAAAAGTATCAAAATATAAGCCAAAGACAAGATTTTTATTTAGAATAAATATAAATAATGTTGTTTTTTAAAGATAAGAATGGTTTTGTTCTACAAAGGGGGGCAAAATTTTTAAATTTGCGTGTTTTTAAGAAAATCAAATTAATCAGTTCCTATGTCAAAAGACATCCGTATTAAGAAAGGCTTGGACATCAAGCTAGTTGGCGAGGCAGAACAGAAAACTACCGAACTTCAATTAGGTAGTGTGTTTGCAGTAAAGCCAGATGATTTTCACGGCGTTATTCCTAAAATTTTAGCAAAAGAAGGTACAGAAGTAAAAGCAGGTGAAGCACTTTTTTATTCAAAAAGTGATGAGCGTATTTTATTTCCAAGTCCTGTTAGTGGTAAAGTTACAGAAATCGTTCGTGGAGCACGAAGAAAAGTTTTAGCAATTAAAATCACTGCTGATGCACAGCAGGAATACAAAGATTTTGGTAAAAAAGATGTAGACGCAATGTCTGGAGAAGAGGTTAAAAACCACTTGTTTGCTTCAGGTTGTTGGCCGTTTGTAAAACAACGTCCGTACGACGTGGTTGCAAACCCTAATCAAGCACCAAAAGCAATTTTTGTATCAGCCTACGCAAGTGCACCTTTAGCAGCAGATTATGATTATGCGTTAAAAGGCAAAGAAGCAGAGCTACAAGCTGCTTTAACAGCGTTAACCAAATTAACAGCAGGTAAAGTACATGTTTCTGTAGCTAAAAACTCAACACTATCACCATTTAAAGATGTGAAGGGAGTTGAATTACATAAGGTTTCAGGACCACACCCTGTAGGGAATGTGAGTACTCAAATAGCACAAATTAACCCTATTAACAAAGGAGAAGTTGTATGGGTGGTTACACCTCAAGACTTAGTTGTTATGGGGGAGTTGTTATTAACAGGTAAGTTTAATATTACTCGTACGGTTGCTTTAGCAGGATCTAAATTTAACAAACCACAGTATGTAACTGCAAAAGCAGGAGCTCACATTGCTGATGTTGTTAAAGGGAATTTAGATGCTAAAAACGCTCGTGTAATTAGCGGAAACGTGTTAAGCGGTTCAGAAGTTGGTGAAGATGGTTTCTTAGG
The DNA here is from genome assembly GCF_050566205.1 of Tenacibaculum sp. SDUM215027. Classification (NCBI taxonomy): domain Bacteria; kingdom Pseudomonadati; phylum Bacteroidota; class Flavobacteriia; order Flavobacteriales; family Flavobacteriaceae; genus Tenacibaculum; species Tenacibaculum sp. SDUM215027. The sequence goes on along the minus strand of NZ_JBNXUE010000001.1, from coordinate 291,009 downwards.
ATACTATGATAACTTGATTACTGCCATTCCTGAAGGAGATGATTATGAATTATTTGGATGGAACAAACCAGTTTTTAATAAGATATCTACTTCTAGAGCATTAACATTTTCTTGGTTAAATCCAAAAAAATCATACGATTTAAATACCAATACTAACGGAGAGCATAGAGCATTTGTAGTAACTGGTTCGTATGAAGAGATTTTTCCATTAGATATCTATCCGATGCAATTATTAAAAGCTTGTATGTATAAAGATCTTGACGAAATGGAAGGATTAGGAGCTTACGAAATTGCACCAGAAGATTTTGCGTTAACAGAATTTATTTGTGTATCGAAACAACCTCACCAAAAAATAATTCGTGAAGGATTAGATTTAATGAGAGAAGAATTAGGATAAGATATGGGCTTAAAACAAAACTTACATAATTTAAAAAAGAAATATGAAGGAACTAAAATGGCTCCGCTATTTAATGGTTTTCATACGTTCTTATATATGCCGAATGAGACCACTCACGGAGGGACTCACATTAAGTCGGCAGATGATCTTAAACGTACAATGAATACAGTAATCATGGCATTAGTGCCATGTTTAATATTCGGTATGTTTAATGCAGGATATCAGCATAACCTTCAAATAGAAGCTGTTTCAAACGCAACAGGCTTCTTTTCTGGAGAATTTTGGAATATGAGTAACTTCCTAATAGGTTTAGTTAAAATATTACCATTAGTAATTGTTTCATATGCCGTTGGTTTAGCAATAGAATTTGTTTTTTGTATAATCAAAGGACATGAGATAGAAGAAGGGTACTTAGTAACAGGAATGTTAGTTCCGTTAATTGTACCTGTAGACTTACCTTTATGGATGTTAGCAGTAGCAGTAGCTTTTGGTGTTGTAATAGGTAAGGAAGTATTTGGAGGAACTGGGATGAATATCTTAAACCCAGCCTTAACAATTCGTGCATTCTTATTCTTCGCATATCCAACTTGGATGTCTGGAGATAAAGTATGGGTACAAGGAGCTGTAGATGCTGCTGGAACAGCAGATGCAATTTCAGGAGAAACTATTTTAGGTAGTTTGGCACAATCACAACCGTTAAATCATTCAGTTTCTGATATGTTCTTCGGATTCATTCCAGGTTCAGTAGGAGAAACATCAACATTATTAATTTTATTAGGAGCTTTATTCTTAATCTTTACAAAGATTGGAAGCTGGAGAATTATGTTATCTGCAGTTATTGGGGCTTTAGTAATGGGATTCATCTTTAATCAAGTAGTTGATATGGGATGGATTGGTGAAACAAGTAAGTTTTACGGATTAATGAGTTTAGATTTCTGGAAGCATTTATTAATTGGAGGTTTTGCATTTGGAGCTGTATACATGGCTACTGATCCAGTAACAGCATCACAAACCAATAAAGGGAAATGGATTTACGGATTCTTAATTGGATTTATTTCAATTATGATTCGTGTATTTAACCCAGCATATCCAGAAGGAGTAATGTTAGCAATCTTATTAATGAACGTTTTTGCTCCAACAATTGATCACTATGTGGTTCAAGGAAATGTAAAGAGAAGATTAAAACGTGTAAAAGTTAAAACTGCCTAATTATGAGTAAGAAGACAGATACTAATGTATATACAGTACTTTTCGCCATAGGAATGGTGTTAGTAGTAGGTGCGTTGTTAGCTTTTACAGCGTCATCACTTCGCCCAACAATCGATGCTAATAAACGTATCGAGAAGCAACAAAACATTTTGTATGCTATGGGGGTAAACAGTAATGATGAAACAAGTATTGAATTTGTTTCTAAAGATAAAGTAGCAGAAGAGTTTGGTAAATACATCAAAAAACAATTAGTAATTGAAGGAGATAATGTTTCTGAAGATGCTAAAGCGTATTTAATTGATGTAAAGAAACAACAAACAGCAGCCAAAGAAGGTAAAACAAGAAAATTACCATTATTTGTGGGAGAGAAAGAAGGTAAAACTTTCTATATCGCACCAATTAGAGGTAAAGGTCTTTGGGATGCTATTTGGGGATACGTTGCAATGGATAAAAATATGGTAGTTCAAGGAGTTTTCTTTGATCATAAAGGGGAAACACCAGGTTTAGGAGCTAACATTAAGCAACGTTACTTTATGGACGATTTTATTGGAGAAGATTTAATGAGTAACGGTTCTTTTAAAGGAATTGCAGTTTCTAAATCTAACAATGATCCAAAGAATGAAGATAAAAATGATAATGAGGTAGATGCAATTGCAGGAGCAACAATTACTGGTGACGGAGTAGCTGCAATGATTAAATCTGAATTAGGTTTATACGTACCTTACTTTAAAACATTAAAATAAATATGGGACTTTTATCAAAAAAAGACGCAGCATTAATTACTGATCCATTAGCAGATAATAACCCAATTACAATTCAGGTATTAGGTATTTGTTCTGCATTAGCAATTACAGCAGAGTTAAAAGCTTCTATTGTAATGTCTATATCGGTATTATTTGTATTAGGAGTAGGGAATGTAGTAATCTCGTTAATGAGAAATATTATTCCATCAAAAATTAGAATTATTGTACAGTTAATCGTAGTAGCTACATTAGTAATTATTGTAGACCAAGTGTTAAAAGCATTTGCATACGATTTAAGTAAAACCTTATCAGTATTTATTGGTTTAATTATTACGAACTGTATTATTATGGGACGTTTTGAAGCTTTTGCTTTAGGTAATGGACCATGGAAATCGTTTTTAGACGGAATAGGAAATGCTTTAGGATACGCAGTAATCTTAATTATTGTAGGATTCTTTAGAGAATTATTCGGTTCAGGTACTTTATTAGGGTTTAAAGTATTAGGAGATCCTATTGAAAAAACAGGATTGTATGCTTTAGGATACGAAAACAACGGGTTTATGTTATTATCACCAATGGCATTAATAGTTGTGGGTATTATTATTTGGGTACAACGTACAAGAAATAAAGCATTAGTAGAAGACTAACCTAGTTAGTGTTCATTAAAAATATAGAAAATGGAACATATAGAATTATTTTTCAAATCGATATTTATAGATAACATGGTATTTGCTACCTTCTTAGGAATGTGTTCATACCTTGCTGTATCTAAAAAAGTATCAACAGCCGTAGGTTTAGGAGCTGCAGTAATCTTTGTATTAGCAGTTACAGTACCTATAAACTGGTTGTTAGATCAATATTTATTACAACCTGGAGCTTTAAAGTGGTTAGGAGAAGAGTATGTAGATTATGACTTAAGTTTCTTATCATTCATCATGTTTATTGCAACTATTGCAACCATGGTACAATTGGTAGAAATTATTGTTGAAAAATTTGCACCAGCATTATATAACTCTTTAGGTATTTTCTTACCGTTAATTGCTGTAAACTGTGCAATTTTAGGAGGGTCTTTATTCATGCAATCTCGTGAAATCCCAACACTAGGTTTATCGTTAACTTATGGAGTTGGTTCTGGTATCGGATGGTTTTTAGCAATTTTAGCAATCGCAGCTATTCGTGAAAAAATCAGATACTCATCTGTACCACCAGCATTAAGAGGATTAGGAATTACATTCATTATTACAGGTTTAATGGCTATCGGATTTATGAGTTTCGGTGGAATGTTAACAGGAGGTGATGATGCAGGTAAAAAAGAAGAAACTGCTGAAGTTAAGGTTGAAAAGAAAGAGGTAGAAGAGAAGGCAATTGATAAGACTGAAGAGAAAGCAGAAGAATTAGCTAATAACACTAAAGAAATTACAGAATAATGGTATTTTTAGAAGTAAGCACAGGAGGAACAGTTGCTATTACAGTATTAGCGTTTTTAGCGGTAATCTTAGTTTTAGTAGCCTTATTATTATTTGTAAAACAAAAGTTAGCACCATCTGGACCTGTAAAAATTACAATCAATGGTGAAAAAATAATAGAAGTAGCATCAGGAGGAACTTTGTTATCTACATTAGGTGATGAAAAAATCTTTTTACCATCAGCTTGTGGTGGTGGAGGTTCTTGTGTTCAATGTGAGTGTCATGTAAACTCTGGTGGAGGTGAAGCTTTACCAACAGAAACACCACATTTTACACGTAAAGAATTACAACACGGAGTTCGTTTAGCTTGTCAGGTTAAAGTAAAACAAGACATGGATATTTCTATTCCTGAAGAAATTTTCGGAATTAAGAAATGGGAGGCTACCGTGGTACGTAACTATAACGTAGCATCATTTATTAAAGAATTCGTAGTAGAGATTCCAGAAGACATGAACTACAAAGCAGGAGGGTATATTCAAATTGAAATTCCACCATGTGAGGTAAAGTTCTCAGATATGGATATTACAGCGCATCCTGAAGAGCATGATACACCAGACAAGTTCCAAGAAGAATGGGATAAGTTTAAGTTATGGCCTTTAGTAATGAAGAACCCAGAAACAGTAGAGAGAGCTTATTCAATGGCTTCTTATCCAGCAGAAGGGCGTGAAATCATGTTAAACGTTCGTATTGCTACTCCACCGTTCGATAGAGCTAAAGGAGGATGGATGGATGTAAATCCAGGGATTGCATCATCGTATGTATTTTCAAGAAAAGTAGGAGATAAAGTAACTATTTCTGGACCTTATGGAGAATTCTTCATTAACGAGTCTGATGCAGAGATGTTATATGTAGGTGGTGGAGCAGGTATGGCACCAATGCGTTCTCACTTATATCACTTATTCAAAACTTTAAAGACAGGAAGAAAAGTATCTTACTGGTACGGTGGTCGTTCTAAGCGTGAATTATTCTACTTAGATCACTTCTATGACTTAGAGAAAAACTTCCCGAACTTTAAGTTCCATATTGCATTATCTGAACCTTTACCAGAAGATAACTGGAAAGTAAAGAATAGTATGGAAGATGAAGGTGATGGTTTCGTTGGGTTTGTTCATAACTGTGTAATCGATAATTACTTAAGTAAGCACGATGCACCAGAAGATATTGAATTATACTTCTGTGGACCACCATTAATGAACAAGGCAGTGCAAAAAATGGGTGAAGATTTTGGTATTCCAGATGAGAACATTCGTTTTGACGATTTTGGAGGATAATCACTTAGTGACTCTAGATATAAAACCGATACAGTACTGTATCGGTTTTTTTATACAATAAAAACAACCACTTATAATTAATAATCAACCAATTATAGTTTTTTTAACTTTTAGTTAAACTGAATGGTTTTCTTTTGTAGCTACCTACTAAATATTTAAACCAAACTAACCTATGAACTGTCCAAATTGTAAATCTACATTTGTAAGAAGAAGGAGAAGAAGTCTATTTCAAAAGATAATATTTTTTAATAAGAGAAGGTTTAAGTGTCATGAATGTAAAACAATGTTTTTAGCTAAATAGCTTACTTATAAATTACATCAAACTTATAAATAGGACTATCTTTTTCATATTCAAAAACTTTAGCATAGTCCATAACGTTAGGTATATCTTCAAGTTTACATAAATGTGCAACAACAGCACATAAGCTATTAAAAAGCCTCTCCTTGTTAGTAGGATTCTTAGGTTTTGGATTGTAGTGACATAGTGGAACAGTGAATCCACATGTTTCTAAAAATACTTTTTCAATGTGTAGTAATTCAAGCGGAGTATAACCATTAAACTTTCTACCCAAATTTTGATGTACCCTACCCACGTAACTTAACCTCAATGAACCATGATCATTTGTTAAATGTTTCCAGCTATCTTGGTTATCTAAAATATTACCAACTGCACAAGCCGAACAACATTCAGGATTCAATTCATCGTTATGAAAAGCATTATAAAGCTTAATAAGCGCCTGTTCTAGTCGTTTAGGTATTTCCATAATCAAAAAGAATTAACTCCTTTAAATATACAAAATATTGGTTGTACCTTTGCATCAAATTATTGTTAATGACAACTTTTCAAGATTTAGACTTATCAAATCCACTACGAAATTCAATTGAAGAATTAGGTTTTGTACATCCAACACCTATTCAAGAACAAGCATTTCCTGTAATCCGATCAGGAAAAGATGTGGTTGGAATTGCGCAAACAGGTACTGGTAAAACTTTCGGATACTTATTGCCAATATTACGTGATTTAAAGTTTTCTAAACAACAACACCCAAGAGTGTTAATTTTAGTACCTACCCGTGAGTTGGTAGTGCAAGTTGTTGAAGAAATTGAAAAGCTATCAAAATATATAACATTACGTGCTATTGGAGTTTATGGAGGTGTGAATTTAAACCGTCATAAAGAAGCAGTAATGCAAGGTTCAGATATTATTGTTGCTACCCCAGGACGTTTATATGACTTAGCATTAAGCAAAGTGTTGAAACTAAAATCTATTCAGAAGCTAGTAATTGATGAAGTAGATGTAATGCTCGATTTAGGATTTCGTTTTCAGTTATTAAACATTTTCGATTTATTGCCTCAACGACGTCAAAACATTATGTTTTCTGCAACTATGACAGAGGATGTTGAAGTGTTAATTGATGATTTTTTTATTGCGCCACATAAAATAGCTATTGCAGTTAGCGGAACACCATTAGATAACATTCAGCAAACAAGTTATGATGTTCCAAATTTTTATACAAAAGTTAACCTATTAAACTATTTATTATTTGATAAATCAGAGTTTAGTAAGGTATTGGTATTTGCGCCAAATAAACGGAATGCAGATAGGTTGTTTGATTGCGTTGCAGAAGAATATCCGTCTCAATCTTGTGTGATTCACTCAAACAAAACGCAGAACTATCGTTTACGCTCTATTGAACAATTCAATAAAGGAGAAAAACGAATTTTAATTGCTACTGATGTTATAGCACGTGGATTGGATTTGGAAGAAGTTACACATGTAATAAATTTTAATGCACCACATTTTCCTGAGAATTATATGCATAGAATAGGTCGTACTGGTCGTGCAGAACGCGAAGGAAAAACTATTTTATTTGCTACAGAAAAAGAACAGGAAGCTAAACAAAGAATTGAGGAGTTGATGGATTATGAGATTCCTAAATTAGAGATTCCAGAGCAGGTTGAAATTTCAAAAGAATTAACAGAAGAAGAGCGTCCAAAAGAAGATGGAGAGGTTAATAAGAACAGAACGTCTCAAGAATTTATTCCAGGACCCGCTTTTCACGAGAAAAAGGAAAAGAATAAAAAAACAAATCAAGGAGGTTCGTACAGAAGAGAGATTGCAAAGAAGTATAAAAAGCCTAAAACAAGAGGTGATAAAAACTATAACAAACGCAATAAGAAAAAATAATGCAAGCACTTACAGAACAAGAACTTCATAATTTAGGGATGAATATTGTAGGTACAAAACTACAAGAAATGGGGTATGAGTTTATTGCTGTTAATAGTGAGTTGAAAAAGCATCCACAGTTCGTATTGTATAAAAAAGAAGAACCTACCATTTTTGTATTGGTAAAAACAACTAATAATATACAATCACCACAAGAGTACGATGTATTGTGGATGGAAACGTTTAAAAAACACGCCGAAAAACAAAACGCAAATGTTTGGTATGCTGGTATAGGAATAGCAAATGCAGAAAGCGTAGATTTACCTGTCTTTAAAGATAAGCCTTATTATGTCGCTTTTGAAGACTTTATAAAGTTTTAAAAAACACATTCTATATTCCTGATTTAGGAATAAACTTACTTAGATTTTCTTCGAAATTAAAACACCTTTTATAGTAGTAGTAAGGTGGTTTTTATATAATTCCTGAATTTTGACTACCCTTTTCACTGATTGAAAAATAGTGGTTTAAATAGACTGAAAAGGGTAAAAACCCTTTTAGCTATCAGGTAGTTGTGTATTAATTTTACCACACGGAAATTAATAAAATAACTAGAAGAATGAAAAAACAACTACTAATCAAAAAGGAAAAAAAATTAATGAAATCTTTTTTAATGTTTTTATCAGATTTGGGCAATGCCGCAAGCTATGCAATCAATAATTAAGATTTACAATAATTAAAGTTAAAAAAAACACTCGTTTTACAATGTAATCGAGTGTTTTTTTATACATAAATAGTAACTTTACGGTGTGGAGAATCTTTTACGAAAAATAAAGGAATGTAAAATTTGTGAGGAACACATAGAGCCCAACCCTGTAGTTTTTGCTAGTAAAAAGTCAAAAATTATTATTGTAGGTCAAGCACCAGGAACCAAAGTGCATCAATCAGGAATCCCTTGGGATGATGCCAGCGGTAAGCAGCTTAGAAAATGGTTAAATGTTACTGATGAGGAGTTCTATAATACAAATAATTTTGGAATAATTCCAATGGGTTTTTGTTACCCAGGAAAAGGGAAAACAGGAGACTTACCGCCAAGAAAAGAGTGTGCACCACAATGGCATCAGCCTCTATTAAAAGAAATATCAGAAGTTAAATTGATTATTTTAATAGGAATGTATGCACAAAACTATTACTTAAAAGAAAAAACAAAAAGAACACTCACAGAAACAGTGAACACTTTTGAAGAATACTTGCCTAACTATTTTGTATTACCGCATCCATCACCAAGAAACCGATTTTGGTTAACCAAAAACCCATGGTTTGAAAAAGATGTTTTACCAGTATTGAAAAGCACAGTAAAAAAGCTATTATAGCGATTTTAATACGATAAGAAAGTTAAACAACATACGTTGATAAATTTGTACTTTTGCAAGGTATGATAGAAACACGAGAAGCCATATCAGAAAAAACGGTTTTAATAGGTATTATAACCCAACATCAAGATGAAAAACAATCAGAAGAATATCTGGATGAACTAGAGTTTTTGACACTTACAGCTGGAGGAGTAGCTGTGAAACGATTTGTTCAAAAACTAGATAAACCACATCCAAAAACTTTTATAGGAACAGGTAAGTTAGAAGATGTAAAAGCGTATATAGAGTCCAATGATATTGGAACAGCTATTTTTGATGACGAACTATCACCAGCACAACTTAGAAATATTGAACGTTTTTTAGACTGTAAAATTTTAGATAGAACGAATTTAATCCTTGATATTTTTGCTAGCAGAGCACAAACGAGTTCGGCAAAAGCACAGGTTGAGTTAGCACAATATCAATATTTATTACCTAGATTAACACGAATGTGGACACACCTTGATAAGCAAAAAGGAGGTATAGGTATGCGTGGTCCTGGGGAAACAGAAATAGAAACCGACCGTCGTATTATTCGTGATAAAATCTCTTTATTAAAAAAGAAACTAGCAACTATTGACAAGCAAATGTCAATACAACGTAAAAACCGTGGAAAAATGGTACGCGTTGCCTTGGTAGGCTATACTAATGTTGGTAAATCTACATTAATGAATGTAATAAGCAAAAGTGAAGTGTTTGCTGAGAATAAGTTGTTTGCAACGCTTGATACTACAGTTAGAAAAGTAGTTATAAAGAATATCCCTTTTTTAATGACGGACACTGTTGGATTTATTAGAAAGTTACCTACTCAACTAGTGGAATCATTTAAATCTACCTTAGATGAAGTACGTGAAGCCGATTTATTATTACATGTAGTAGATATATCTCATCCAAATTTTGAAGATCATATAGCTTCTGTAAATAAAATTTTAGATGAAATTGATAGTAAAGATAAACCTACGGTTATGGTATTTAATAAAATAGATGCTTATACCCATGAAACTATTGATGAAGATGATTTAATTACAGAAAAAACAAAAGAACATTATACGTTAGAAGATTGGAAAAGAACATGGATGAATGACTTAGAAACAGAGAGTATTTTTATTTCAGCCTTGAATAAAGATAACCTAGAAAATTTTAAAGAAAAAGTGTATGAAGAAGTAAAGAAAATACATATTCAACGTTTTCCTTACAACGATTTCTTATACCAAGAGTATTAGTTTTTTACAGTATAAAAACACAACAATAACTTAAAAAGAACTTAAAGAATTGTAATTTTAAGTTCTTTTTTGTTATATTTATAATCCCTAACATAGTTTTTTCTATGTTTTATAAAGCATTGTAAATTAATATTTTTAACCATTTTATCCCCCTGAAAATGAAAAATAATAAAACTTCACAAACAAAATCTAGACGATTTTATTTAGATCAATCAGCTAATAAGAAAGCATAACTTTTACTCTAGTAATTCAATCTTATTTAACCAGCTAACTTACCAAGTATTCATAAAGTTTTAAGTGCAAAAATTTAAAGCTAGATGAAATGACCACTCTTTTTTGAGTTACCATGTGTTAATCTGAATAGATCATGATGAAAAATATAATTATACTCTTGTTAATATGTTGTGGTTTTCAATTTGCTACAGCACAAGAGAAGTGTACATCTGAAAATCCTCATTCAGTAGATGTAAACGTAGTTGATAAATGTTTAATAGAAAAAAAAGTAGATAAGAATGGTGAGGGAACTCCTGTTGTAACTACAATCTCTAGTAGAAGACATCTAAGAAAACGTGTTTACTTTGAAAAAGTTATTAGCTTGGCTAATGATATAAAAGCAAATGAAGTTAAGTTGATGAAAACAACTAATGATTTAGCTACGTGTCGTTTGTATAATGTTACTCCGATTACAAAAACGATAAAGAAAAAAGCTGTTTCTTTTGATATAGTAGATGAAATCCCTGCGTTTTTGACGTGTACAGATCCTTTAATAGATAAGGTGAACTGTTTTAATTATGAAATGCAAAATCATATAATCAATACATTAGTGTATCCAAACGAAGCCTTGGATAAGGGGATAGAAGGAGAGGTGCTAATAAGCTTTGTAATTGACGAAACTGGTAAGGTAAGAGATATTAAGACTGAAGGAGTAAATGCACATGAACTCTTGAAAGATGAGGCTAAAAGAATTGTGTTATTACTGCCTAATTTTACTCCAGGAAAACAGCAAGGTAAAAATACAAGAGTAGCGTATAGCTTTCCTATGAATTTTAGCTTAAATAGCTCTGAAAATTAGAGTGTTAAAATAATTTAATTTCTATAAAAAAAAGAATACCTTTGCACGCCACATTTTTCACAAATAATAACTATAATTAGTTGATTGAAAAAATGTTAAACCCCTTAGGTATGAGAAAAATTATTTTACTAATAACATTAGTTTGTTTTTATACTACTAGTGTTGTGTCACAACGTGAAGTATGTGAAACCCCAGAAGAAGAGTCTTTAGACCTAAATAGTATAACAAAATGTACTATAGCTCCAAAAAGTAAAAAGGACAAAGGAACAAGACAAATTTCTGTAAAAGTATCTGCTAATAGAAGGTATTTAAAAAAGAGAGAAATCTCAAAAAAGAAAGAAGTTTCAAGCGCTACTGAATTATCAGGAGTTGGAACAGCAGCAGTAGAGGGTACAACTAGTCAAACAGAATTAAATCAATCTTTAACTTTAAAGAACAATCTAGAAGATATAACAAGTAAACTATCAGCAGAAGAAGTAAGAAAAGCTGAAAAATTTACTACAGTTGATAGAATACCTTTGTTTTCTGCATGCAAAAAAGCAAAGAAAAATGAAAGGTTAGATTGTTTTAATGTTGAAATGGTAAAGCATATTCAAAAACATTTCAGATATCCTAGTCAAGCGGTAAAAGAATCTATTCAAGGAGAAGTTTGGGTACGCTTTATTATTGACAAAAATGGTCGGGTTAAGAATATTAAAACCTTAGGACCTAAAAATGGAGGATTACTAAACAACGAAGCTGTTCGAGTAGTATCTCAACTACCTCAGTTTATACCTGCTAAAAAGTCAGGAGATCAAACCTCAGTAAAATACGGATTCCCTATTATGTTTGCTCTTGATGAGTAAATAAATCACAAATAACTTAATACAAATCAATTAAAATAAGCATTATGTTTAAAAAACTACTATCCTTAGTTTTGGTAGTGTGTAGTATGTCTATTTATGCACAAACTACAGTAAATGGAAAAGTTTACGACGAATACTTGGAGCCTTTTCCAAATGCAGTAATTCTTTCTGGAGAAGCTAGAGCAACCTCAGATTTTGAAGGAAATTTTACTTTACAAGTTAAGTCAACTTACCCTATAACTATACAAGTTTCTGCTTTTGGATATAAAACAGAAATAATTGAGGTTACTTCATTAGATCAAGAAATGAATGTAATTTTAAAAGAAAGTGTAGCGCTAGATGAAGTTGTAATTTCAGCATCTAGATCTCCTGAACGAGTTATTGAATCTCCAGTAACTATTGAGAGAATTGGAGTTATTGATGTTAAAAGAAATACATCAATTTCATTTTATGACGGATTAGCAAACTTAAAAGGAATTGAATCACGTGAAGCAAATTACGGATTTAAATCTGTAAACTCTCGTGGTTTTTCTACTTTCGATAATACTCGGTTTGTACAATTAGTTGATGGAGTAGAAACATCAATACCAGCGTTGAATTTCTCGGCAGGAAATATTATGGGGCTTTCAGATTTAGATGTTAAAAATGTTGAAATTCTTCCAGGGGCTTCTTCTGCTTTATATGGAGCAAATGCGTTTAACGGTATTTTACTAATGAGTAGTAAAAATCCTTTTGATAATACAGGTATAAGTACTTATATCAAAACTGGTAATATGTCGCAAGAAGCAGCTGGAAACAATCCGTTTTATGATGCAGGAATTCGTATGGCATATAAGTTCAATGATTATGTTGCAGCAAAAGCTAATTTAACTTATTTTTCTGCTGAAGAATGGCATGCTGTCGATACTAGAAACACCACAGGAATTGGTGGAACAGCTATTGATGGAGATAGAGATGCAAACACTGATTATGATGGTGTAAATGTATATGGTGATGATTTTTCAATTCCAGTGTCTGGTATAGGTAATGTAACTAGAACAGGGTACGAAGAAAAAGATTTAACTAATTATAATGGTTATAACTTAAAATTTGATGGATCTATTCATATCAGACCGTGGGCAAATGATGCATTAGAAATTATAGTAAACTCTCGTTTTTCTCGTGGAGATAATACATATCAAGGAACAAATAGATTCTCTCAAAAAGGATATTTTATCGAGCAGTATAAATTAGAGCTTAAAGGAAGAAACTTTTTTGTAAGAGGATATTATACAGGAAATGACTCAGGAAAAAGTCACGATTTACGATTCGCAGCTATTGCGTTAAATGAAAAATACAATCCAACTCAAAATTGGTATCAAGAATACGCTGGTATATATAGTGGAGCATTAACAGTTCCTGGATATACACCTCTTAACGATGCTGATGCAAGAAGATTTGCAAATAGAAATAGATTTGTACCAGGATCATCTGAATTTAAAACAGCTTTAGAAGAGGTAATTAATACTCCAATAAACAAAGGAGGAGCAGGATTAAAAGATGAGACTTCTTTTTACCATTTTGACGCTAATTATAACTTTAAAGATATTATCCGTTGGGGAGAGATTCAAATAGGAGGTTCTTACCGTAAATTTGATATTAATTCAAATGGAACTTTATTTACTGATGAAAATAGTAGTATAGAGTTTGATATGATAGGGGTTTATTCTCAAATTCAAAAGAAATTCTTAGATGATAGATTAAAGTTTACAGGATCTGTTCGTTATGATAAATCTAAAAACTTTGAAGGAAACTTCTCGCCAAGGGTAGCATTAAATTATTCTTTAGGAGAATCAAAAAACCATATTTTAAGAGCTTCTTATCAAACAGGATTTAGAAATCCAAGTACTTTAGAGCAATACTTTGGATTACGTTCAGGACCAAGTAAGTATATTTTAGGTACTTCAGAAGAAAACCTAGATCGTTTTTCTACTATTGTAGTTAATCAAGATGGTACTACTAGTGAAATTACTGGTAGACAAGCTTTTGGAAATGCATTAGTTGGAAGAGATAATAGAGTTAAACTTGATGTGAATCCAATTAAACCAGAAAAGGTTACTTCATATGAAGTTGGATATAGAAGTATTATCGATTTAAATAGTAGAAATATATTAGAATTAGATATTAATGGTTATTACAACCAGTATAACGATTTTGTGGCATTTAAAGATGTTATTGTGGCTAATTACGGAGGTTTAGAGGCTGATGGAACACCAGATGCACAAGCTGATGCAGCAATAGATAATGAAGATTATACTTCGTTTGTTCTTAATACAAATACATCAGCTAATGTAGATTCGTATGGTGTAGGTGTTGGGTTAAATACAAAAGTATTTAAGACATTTAACTTAGGAGCTAACTATACATATTCAAAATTAGTTTTTGATCAAAGCGATGATCCTACTTTTAAAGCAGGATTTAATACTCCAGAGCATCAAGTAAAAGTAATGTTTGGAAACCCAAACTTGTTTAAAAACTTTGGGTTTAATGTGAATTTAAGATGGCAAGATGAGTTCTATTGGCAGTCAAGCTTCTTAGATGATACAGTTGATGCAAGAACGGTATTAGATGCGCAAATAAACTATAGAGTACCTGCTATTAAATCAAGATTTAAACTGGGAGGAACTAACCTAACAGGTAATGAGTACATGGTTGCACCAGGATCTGGATTAATTGGTTCTATGTACTATGTTTCTTGGACAATTAATGATTAGAGATAGTTAAGATATATAATAAAAAAAGAGGCATAAATAAGTTTATGCCTCTTTTTTGTTTTACAAACTTTTTAAAATTTGCTATTCGTTTTCAGAATCGTTAATAATTCCTAGTCGTTTAGCACGCTGTTCCCAGCTTTTTCTTGCTAGACTTTGTAGGTTAGCTACATTATCACTTTCATCCATTATTTCATAGCCTAAAAGAGTTTCTATAACGTCTTCTTGAGTCACTAAACCGCTAACAGCTCCGTATTCATCTACAACTAAAGCCAAATGTTCTCTCTGTTCAATTAGTTTTTCAAATAGATTAGGAATAGATAATTCTCTACTAGCTATAATAATTTCTCTTTTAATTGTTTTTAAAGGCTCATTTCCTTTGTTATCAACTAAAGAAAGTAATAGTTGATCCTTTAAAACATACCCGGTTATATTATCTGGGTTTTCAGCATATACAGGTATTCTGGAGAAACGTAAAGGTCTATTTTCATTAAAAAAAGATTCAATGCTTTGGTTTTCATTAGCAGTATTAAGCACTGTACGAGGTGTCATGATGTGTTTAGCTTGAACTTCTTTAAAGTTTAGCATATTTCTAATTACTTTACCTTCACTTTCATGAAAAACACCTTCTTGTTCGGCAATATCGGTCATGGCAGAGAAGTCTTCTCTACTTAAAACACTTTCACCATGTGCTCCTTTTCCAAACATCTTAGTGAACAACTGTAATAACCAAATAATACCGGTGTATTTACAAAAGAAAATCAATATGTTTAAGGCTTTGGTTGTAAAACCAGCTAAAGATTTCCAGTAAGTAGCACCAATAGTTTTAGGAATGATTTCAGAAGCAACTAAAATCAAAATAGTCATTATAGCAGAAATAATAAAAACACCATTTCCTTCATCACTGAATATTTTCTTCGCTTGGGCACCAACTAAAATAGCTCCTACGGTGTGTGCAACAGTATTTACAGTTAAGATAGCAATAAGAGGTTTGTCTACATCTTTTTTTAATGTTTCAAGGTCTTTTGCGTAAGCCTTCTCTTCTTTCTTTTTAAGGTTAACAAAAGTAGGAGTAACACTTAGCAGAACAGCTTCTAGTATAGAACATAAAAAGGAGAAAAATATAGATAATGTGGCGTAAACAATTAATAATGTCATTCGTTAAATTTTTAAGCTAAAATACATAAAAAAGAAAACCTCAAGAATATGTTCTTGAGGTTTTACTATTGTATTTTGTTTTTTTAGAAACCGTAATTCACTCCTAAACCAAATACTTCTCTAGTTTGGAACCCTTCAAAGGAATTGTCGTCGTAAATTGCTTGCATTGATAGGTTTGCAGATAAATATTTGTTAACCTTCATTACTACATTAAGGGTGTAATCTATATCAACATTTTGAAAATCTTCCAGATAATTACTATAAAGGTTTAATATATTTTCTACAGATACGTTTTTCATTACATCTAATTTGTAATATGCGTTAACTGCAGCACCTATTTCATAACGAGTAGTTTCGTTTTGTTTTACCCCAAAAGCAGGGCCAAAATCGGTTAAATGTTTATGTACATAAATTAACTTAGAGGTAGCAGGGGCGATGTTTACTTTTAAATTATCATGTTTTTTCCATAACATACCTGGTCCAAGTTGAAAATATGCAGGAGAAAAGAAATGAGATGTTTGTTCACCAGAAACGTAGGTAGAAGACATTTGAGTTTTAAAATTTAAAAAAGCAGAGTAATACCAGTACCCTCCAGCTTTTTTACCTGCTAATGAGTTTAATTCTAAACGGTCATCTGTTTTTTGTATTGATTCTTTTTTTAGTTTTGTTAAACCGTAAGAAGCAATCAATTTATTGTCCCAAGTCCAATCACCTTTGGTATAGTTAAAATCATAGTTTAAGCCAATAGTACCAGAAATATTGTTAGTACCACCAGCTAACCAATTGTTGAAGGCAGATTGATTGAATAGAAAAGAAATATTACCACTTCTTTTCCACCCTTCTTTAGGTTCTTCTTTTTTTTCTTCTTGAGCGTTAGCTGTTAATGCTCCAAACAAAACAGCAATAGCTAATAATTTTTTCATTTTAATAGTTTTAAATTAATTTTTTGAGGGCGAGAATGTACGCTTAACTTAAGGTTTAGACAATGTTGTTATGATAAAAGTCACGTTTTATGAAAAATATAATTTAAGCCAAGACCAAAAACTTCTTTAAATTGTACTCTACTTGAAGCATCATCGTCAACAATGGTGTGTAAGCTTAGGTTTGTAGATAGGTTTTTATTAATTTGAACAATGATGTTTAGCTGATAATCAATATCAATATTTTGTGGCTTGTTTAAATAATCAGAATATACTGCTACAATACTTTCCATAGTTACATCTTTCATTATTTCACTTTTAAAGTAAGCAGAAAGATTGAAACCTAAACTGAAATTTATATTCTTACCTTCATCTACACCATATTTTCCTGAAAACTCATCAGAAACAAATGTGTAACGAGCTGAAGCAGGAGCAACGTTTATTCTTGCATCATCATTTTTTTTCCATAACATACCAGGACCAAAACTCCAATATGCAGGAGAAAAGAAATCTGAAACAGCTAATTTAGGTTCTTGTTTATAATCATAACCTCTAGTGTACTGCGTTTTAAAATTACTAAAAAAAGAGAAAAACCATAGTTTTGAAGTTCTTAAACCAAGTAAAGAGTTATATTCAAACTGATCTTCTGTTTTTCTAACCCCTTGACCATCTACATAACTTAAACCATAAGCAGAAATAACTTTATTATCCCAGTTCCATTTTTTTTTCTTGTAATTAAAATCGTAACCAAGTGTCATATTTCCAGCAACGGTGTTATTTCCACCAGCTGCCCAATTGGAAAAAGATGATTGATTAAAAAGGAAAGTATATTTCCCCGTCACAGTCCATTTTTTTGGTGGATTTTTTTTAACTAAAGGCTCTGCAAATACTCGTTTGTTAAAGATATAAGACGCAAAAGTAGTATCTAAAGGGGAGTTTACTAAATCTAGAGTAGATATACTGTCTTTTGGAGTTTCTTGGGAAACTATAGAAAAAGTACAGCATGAAAACAAGATTAAAAACAGCTTTTTCATTGGTAATAAAAGTTGAGGAGTTTTATAAATCTAATTATTTTTTCTCTTATAAAGTGGTACGGTTGAACAAGCCTCACCAAACATAATGGTTTTAGCTACGGGTTTAATTTTTTCAATTAAAAGTGTGTATGCAGAAGGTGGTATTGGCTTATTCGAACACCCTTTAATTATTATAGGTCTGTCTTTGTAGTCAGAGACATCTAACTGTTGAATTATCTCTTGATATATTACAGTTTCTAATACTGTTAAGTCACCAACAACAACCTTTTTGGCAAAGGGAATAAGTTCTGTAGTTAATAAAAGATAGGCCCAAGAAGGAATAATGGCGTCAGTAGAACATGTTAAAGAAACATAACTGTTTTGATATTGAGACCAATCATGATTTTTTACAGATTCCCTAAAGTCTTTTTCACGAAGAATCAATTCTTCAAATAACCAATCCTTAATATCAAACACTATACGCCTACCTACAGGGTAAAAATCTTCAAGATCTACCGTTGTAAGCTTACTATTTGCAACTCTATTTATAATTTTGTCTGCCATGTTTGTTTTATTGTAAAAATAAAAAATCTTCATCTATAATGTTGTTTTAAAGATGAAGATTTTGTTGTTTTGAAAAAATTACTAATAATCTACTTATTGTATTCGTAAGTTACGATATATGAGTAATCATTACTTGAATCATCTTTTCGTATAATGAAATTATCAGAATCGTATTTGTAAATTGTTTTGTAAGAACCTAATTCATTATTGTCTTTATCAAATTCTTGAACTAATGTTATGTTATGTATCCCACCACCTTCAAAATCTGACTGTAAGATAGCTTTAATACCAACAATATTTATAAGAGGAGAATTTTTATTATCTAATGTGTAAATTGTATATGAATCTCCTTCAATTTCCTTAACCTTATTATCAGATATGTATTCATATTTTGTTACATAAACATTATTGCTACTGTCAAAAAACACTTGTTTTGTGGTTTTAAGTATTTTAGAGTCAGAATTGTATTCATAATTAGCAATACTGTTTATTTCACCATTAGAACTATAATTAGTTTGTTTAGTAAGCAAGTTACCGGTGTACTCATATTCATTATAACGGTCTGTTTCACCATTACTATTTATATCTTCTACTTTAGTAATTTTCCCGTCAGTATAAGTAAATAAGGTTTCTTCTTTCTCTTCTGACGATTCATGAGCTATTTTAACTAATTCGTGTTTGTCATTGTAATGATAAGTACTAGTTCTAGAGGTTTCTACAAATGGAGTATCAGGGTTTTCATCATCATCGTAGCTTTCTGTAGCTATTTGCTTGTTTAATAATTTAGGTGTTTCTTTTTCAATTATCTCTTTGTCAGATGTACAAGAAGTAATAGTTATTAAAGTAACAAATAAAAGTGTGATTTTTTTCATGATTATTTTTAATTAATTTTTTGCGAAAGTAGTTGTTTTAGTTATATATCACACTATAACATTCCTAATTCCAATTTAGCTTCTTCACTCATCATGTCTTGTGTCCAAGTAGGATCAAAAGTAATTTCAACTTCGCAATTGTTAATTTCTTTTAGGGTTTTTACTTTTTCCTCTACTTCAACAGGTAGTGTTTCAGCAACAGGACAATTTGGAGAAGTTAATGTCATTAATATTTTGGCATCATTCTCTTCTGATATAAAAACATCATAAATTAATCCAAGTTCATATATGTCAACAGGTATTTCAGGGTCGAAAATTGTTTTTAACACACGAACGATTTTATCTCCTAATTCTTCTAATTTATCTTCAGTCATAATTTTTACTTCTTTAATTTGCTAACTTACTTTGTTGCGCAATCGCATACATTTTTATTTGCTTTACCATAGATACTAATCCGTTAGCACGAGTAGGGCTTAAGTGTTCTTTTAAACCAATTTCATCAATAAAGTTAGTGTCGGCTTCTAAAATTGCTTTAGGTGTTTGGTCAGAAAAAACCCTCAATAATAACGCCACAATTCCTTTGGTTAATATAGCATCACTGTCGGCAGTAAATTCTATGATGTCACCTTTTAATTCAGAATGTAACCATACTTTCGATTGACAACCTTTAATCAGGTTTTCATCTAATTTGTAAGTTTCATCTATTAAAGGCAGCGATTTACCTAGCTCAATAATGTACTCATAACGCTCCATCCAGTCTTCAAACATTGAAAACTCGTCAATAATTTCTTCTTGTATTTCTTTGATAGTCATTTTTTAAAACTATTTTTGCAGAGTCAAAAAGACCGTTTTTAATTAAAGACGCAAAATTACGACAAAAAAGGCAGTTGACATGAGAGTTTAAGTCTTAATGAGTAGAATTAGTAAAATTTTAAGTCTTAGTGATTTATAGGGGCTTAATGAAACAAATACATTTCCTTAGGTAAAGGGATATTAAGTAGAGTTATGAGTAAATTATTAGCAGTAGGAACCGTAGCATTTGACGCTATAGAAACACCATTTGGAAAAACTGATAAAATCTTAGGAGGATCAGGAACTTTTGTAGGATTAGCAGCTTCGCAATTTGGAGTGCAAACAGGAGTGGTTTCTGTAGTCGGAGGAGATTTTCCACAATCATACTTAGATATGATGAACGAAAAAGGAATCAATACGAATGGCATAGAAATCGTAAAAGAAGGAAAGACATTCTTTTGGAGTGGGAAATATCATAACGATATGAACTCTCGTGATACTTTAGTAACTGAATTAAATGTATTAGAACATTTTCAACCAGTAGTTCCAGAAGCATTTAAAGATGCACCGATTGTAATGTTAGGAAACTTACACCCATTAACACAAGCATCGGTATTAGATCAAATGAATGAAAGACCTAAGTTAGTAGTGTTGGATACTATGAACTTTTGGATGGATATAGCATTAAACGATTTGCACGAAGTGTTAAAGCGTGTAGATGTTATTACGATAAACGATGAAGAAGCACGTCAGTTAAGTGGAGAATATTCATTAGTAAATGCTGCTAAGAAAATCCATGAGATGGGGCCGAAATATGTAGTAATTAAAAAAGGAGAACACGGAGCTTTATTATTTAATGAAGGAAACATGTTCTTTGCACCAGCTTTACCATTAGCAGAGGTGTTTGACCCAACAGGGGCAGGAGATACTTTTGCAGGAGGTTTCTGCGGGTATTTAGCTAAAACAGAAGATATTTCATTCGAAAACATGAAGAATGCAATTATCTACGGATCCAACTTAGCATCGTTCTGTGTTGAAAAGTTCGGAACACAACGTATGGAAGAGCTAACGAGCGAAGAAGTACAAGCGCGTTTACAAGCTTTTAAAGAATTAACACAATTTGATATAGCACTATCATAAAATACAAATCCGCGCTTTTTGCTGCGGATTTTTTTATATAACACACAAAACCACAACACAACTAAATACTTGAAATTAAATGAGTGACGCTATTAAACACGAATGCGGAATTGCAATGGTTCGATTAAAGAAACCATTACAGTACTATAAAGATAAATATGGTACCGCGTTTTATGGTGTAAATAAAATGTACCTGTTAATGGAGAAACAGCACAATAGAGGACAAGATGGTGCTGGATTAGCAAGTATAAAATTTAATGTAGAGCCTGGGACAAGATATATTAGTAGAGTTCGTTCCAATCAATCACAACCTATTCAAGATATCTTTGGGAAAGTTAATCATAGAATTAACGGGGTTTTTGAAGAAAATCCAGATAAGGTTGATGATGTAAAATGGCAAGAAGAAAACGTACCATATCTTGGAAACTTGTTTTTAGGACACGTTCGTTATGGTACATTCGGTAAAAACTCTATAGAGAGTGTACATCCTTTTTTACGTCAAAGTAATTGGAAACATCAAAGTTTAATTGTTGCAGGGAATTTTAATATGACAAATTCTAAACAATTATTAAATGATTTAATTGATTTAGGACAACACCCAAAAGAGTTTACCGATACAGTAACTGTGATGGAGAAAATAGGTCATTTTCTGGAGTCAGAAGTTTCTGATTTATACTTAAAAGCAAAAGAAGCTGGTTTTAGTAAAAAAGATGCATCTCCTTTTATTGAAGAACATTTAGATATTCAACGTATTTTACAACGTTCTGCAAAAAATTGGGATGGCGGTTATGCGATGGCAGGATTATTAGGTCATGGTGATGCGTTTGTATTACGTGACCCTTCGGCAATTCGTCCAGCATTCTTTTATGAAGATGATGAAGTGGTAGTAGTAGCTTCTGAGCGACCGGTAATTCAAACGGTATTTAATGTTCCGATAGATACAATTAAGGAGATAGATAGAGGTCATGCGTTGATTATTAAGAAAAATGGTCAAACAACAATGGCTCCTGTTTTAGATGAGAAACCTAAAAAAGCATGTTCTTTTGAGCGTATTTATTTTTCAAGAGGAAGTGATGCTTCAATTTATGAAGAACGTAAAAACTTAGGTAAGTACGTCTTTCCTGAGGTTTTAAAGTCTATTGATAGTGATATTGAAAACTCGGTATTTTCTTACATACCTAACACTGCAGAAACATCATTTTTTGGAATGATGGAAGCTGCTGAAGATGTGTTAAATCAACAAAAAACAGATGCAATTTTAGCAGGTGAAGGAAAGCTTTCAAAAGAAAGAGTTATTGAAATTCTTTCAAAAAGACCACGTTTCGAAAAGATAGCTATAAAAGACGCAAAATTACGTACGTTTATTACTGATGATAGTAGTCGTGATGATTTAGTAGCACATGTTTATGATGTAACTTATGGTGTGGTAAAGCCAACAGATAACTTGGTTATTATTGATGATAGTATTGTAAGAGGTACTACCTTAAAGAAAAGTATCATTAAGATTTTAGATCGATTAAACCCTAAGAAAATAGTAGTGGTTTCTTCGGCGCCTCAAATTCGTTACCCAGATTGTTATGGTATTGATATGGCTAGGATAAACGACTTTATTGCGTTTAAAGCAGCTTTAGAATTGCTGAAAGAAACAGATCAATATCACATTGTTGATGAAGTGTATCAAAAATGTAAACAACAAGAAAACAACGAAGATAAAGATGTGGTAAATTATGTAAAAGAAATCTATGCATCTTTTACTGATAAACAAGTTTCTGCAAAGATTGCACAAATGCTAAAAACATCAGAAATTAAAGCTGAAGTAGAAGTGATTTTCCAACCAGTAAGTGGTTTGCATAAAGCATGTCCAGATAATTTAGGAGATTGGTATTTTACAGGAGATTATCCTACAGATGGAGGGCATAGAGTGGTGAATCAAGCATTCATCAATTTTTATGAAGGAAGTGATAAAAGAGCTTATTAATTACTAGTAAGCCCTATTAAATAAAAAAAGAGTAATCGTTTTTCGATTACTCTTTTTTTATTTACAAATGTGCTTTCTTACATAGGAACTACAATTGCTCCTGTGAATTTTTCACGAATTTCATTTAGGGCTCTATCGGCATGCAAGCGTGTTTTGTAATTTCCTACTTGTATTTTCCATTCAGGTGCTTTGTAGGTTAGCTTAGTGTAAACATCAGGATATTCAACTCGAAACCTATTGCGTAAGATTCTTGCGCGTCTTTCTAATCCATTGTATAATTGGATTCTATACCCACTTCCATTGTGCTTGTTATAAGTTCGTTTTTTTTCTAATAACGAAATAATATCCTTATTTTCAGTGTGTTTGTCCTGGGCTTTTACATTAAAAACGCTGCCAGAAATAATGAGTAAAAAAGTAATTAATATGCTGTGTTTTTTCATTTTTTTGAATCTTTTTACAAAAGTAATGACTTGTCAGTTAATACATTGTTAACGCGGTTTATTTAGAATTAGTATAAATTACAGATTAGGATTCTCTTAACATTTCACAATTTAGACAGAAGTAGTACTTTTGTGCAACTTTCTGTGTACTTATTTTTAAAATGATGTAACAGAAAAAATTGTACCAAAATAGATACAAAACTTATATTTTATAGTATGAAAAGTGTGAATCATCACAGTAGATTAACCAAAACTCTAGTAAGGAGTTTAGCTTTCTTTTTAGTTTTCTTAGTAAGTTTCTCGGCGTTTTCACAAGATATTGACGAAGCGCGTCAAAAAGAAGGGAAGAAATTATTTAAGTCTCTTTGTGCTTCGTGTCACAAGTTAGATAAAAAACTTGTGGGTCCTGCTTTAGCTGGAGTTGAAGAAAAAAGAACTAACGAATGGTTGAAAGCTTGGATTAAAAACAATGCTGAACTTAGAGCTTCTGGAGATAAAGATGCAATTGCAATCTTTGAAGAGTACAAAGGTTCTAATATGACTGCTTTTCCGCAGTTAACAGACCAAAACGTTGATGATATTCTTTATTATACAACTGTAGGGGAAATAAATAAGCCTGCTGTTGCAGGAGCTGAGGTTGCAGGTGATTCTCAAGGCGATCAGGCACCAAAGTGGTTGTTGTATATTTTAGCTGCGGCAATCGTTGTAGCGTTTTTAATTATTGGTGGTTTATTGAAAACTATTAGTGAATTAAAAGGAGCTCCTAAAACTCCAGGTTTAATGGGTCAAACTGCTGAGTTGTGGGAAGGTATTAAACAAAACACATTTTTAAAAGTATTAACAGTAATTTTCGGAGCTTTAATAGCAGCTTACTTTTTATTTGGTACGTTGTTTAAAATAGGTGTTGATGAAGGTTATCAGCCAATTCAGCCAATTGCGTTTTCACACAAAATTCACGCAGGAGATAATAAGATAGACTGTCAATACTGTCACTCGTCTGCTAAGCATAGTA
Organism: Tenacibaculum sp. SDUM215027; assembly: GCF_050566205.1. NCBI lineage: Bacteria > Pseudomonadati > Bacteroidota > Flavobacteriia > Flavobacteriales > Flavobacteriaceae > Tenacibaculum > Tenacibaculum sp. SDUM215027. The sequence continues at coordinate 266,568 of NZ_JBNXUE010000001.1, read as the reverse complement.
AAACATCTGGAATTCCTTCAGTAAATGTTTGTATGAACTGTCATAAGAATATTTCAGAAGTTGCTGATGATACTAAAGTGGTAATGGATGATCATACATTAGTGAAGGCAGATTTAGATAAAGAAATCGCTAAAATTTATGATGCAGCAGGTTGGGATGCAGATAAATTAGAGTATACAGGTAATACTAAGCCAGTTAAATGGGTTAGAGTTCATAACTTACCAGATTTTGCATATTTTAACCATTCACAACACGTAACAGTAGGAGGTGTAGCTTGTCAAAAATGTCACGGACCTGTAGAAGAAATGGAGGAAGTGTATCAACACTCGCCATTAACAATGGGTTGGTGTATTGATTGTCATAAGGCGACTAAGGTTGACTTAAAAGGTAATGAGTACTATGCTAAAATTCATAAAGAATTAGCTGAAAAGTACGGTGTTGAGCAAGTAACTATTGCGCAATTAGGAGGAAAAGAGTGTGGTAAGTGCCACTATTAATCAAATTAGAAAGTAGAAAAACACATATATAAATGGCTTCAAACAAAAAATACTGGCAAAGTGTTGAAGAACTAAAAGGTAGTTCTGTTGTTGAAACGCTACGTAATAATGAGTTTGTACAAGATATTCCTACAGATGAATTTTTAGGCGACAAAGAAACCTTAGAAACATCATCAACATCACGTAGAGATTTCTTGAAATATGTTGGATTTACCACTGCAGCGGCTTCATTGGCAGCTTGTGAAGGTCCAGTAAGAAAATCAATTCCTTATGTAGTGCAACCAAATGATATCGTAGCAGGTGTTGCTGATTGGTACGCAACTACAATTGCAGATGGTTTTGATTTTGCAAACGTATTAGTAAAAACACGTGAAGGACGTCCAATTCAAATCATGCCAAACAAAGAGGCAGGAGGAGTAACTAGCGCACGTACCCAAGCATCAGTTTTATCATTATACGATGAGAAATTACGTTTAAAAGAACCTAGAAAAGGGGAAACTCAAATTTCTTGGGCAGATGCAGATAAAGAAATCGTTGCTAAACTTAATGAGTTAAAAGATGCTAACGAACCAGTAGTGTTTTTAACAGGTACTTTAGCAAGTCCTTCTACTGAAAAAGTAATTGCTGATTTTATCACTGCTTATCCAAACGTTAAGCATGTAGTTTACGATGCGATTTCAGAAAGCGCAGCTGCTGATGCTTTTGAAGCTATGTATGGTAAAAGAGCTTTACCAAATTACGATTTTACTAAAGCAGAGGTTATTGCATCTATTGGAGCAGATTTCTTAGGAGATTGGCAAGGTGGATATGAGAAATCGTATGCAGAAGGTCGTAGAGTAGAGACAGGTAAAATGTCTTACCATGTTCAAATAGAAGGTAACATGTCTTTAGCAGGAGCAAATGCTGATAAAAGAATCGTTGCTAAACCATCTGAACAAGTTTACGCTTTAATAAATTTATATAACCAAGTAACAGGAAATAGTCTTTCTTCTAAAACAACAGCTTTCGATGCTGAGGTTAAGCAATTAGCTAAAGACCTTAAGAAAGCAGGTTCAAAAGGAGTTGTTGTTACTGGGTTAAATGATAAAAATGCACAATTAATAGCACTAGCAATTAATAAAGCATTAAACAGTGAGGTAATCGATACAGAGACTTTGAACTTAAGACGTCAAGGTAACGATACTCAAGTAGCTCAATTAGTAGCAGATGTTAAAGGAGGTAAAGTAAAAGGTTTAATTACGTACAACGTAAACCCTTTATATGCGTTAGCAAATGCAGCTGATTTAGCAGAAGGAATTAAGAACTTAAAATTATCTGTTGCATTATCTACTCAAGATGACGCTACAGCTAATGCTACACAATATACATTGCCAGCACCTCATAACTTAGAAAGTTGGGGAGATGTTATGGCAAAACAAGGTGTTTATAGTTTAATGCAACCTACCATTCAACCATTATTTAATACACGCCAAGTACAAGATGTGTTGTTAAAATGGTCAGGAAGTTCAGTAAACTATTACGATACTTTAAAAGAATTTTGGAGTACAAATGTATTAGGAGGAGCTTCATGGAATCAAGCATTACATGATGGATTCTTTAAAGCTGAAAACATTACTACAGAAGAAGAAATAGCTTTTGAATCAACAGTAGATGTAAACGCAGCAGCAGTTCAATTAGTAAGAAATGCTAATAATGTTTCAGGATTCGAATTAAATCTATATTCATCAACAGCGTTAGGAGACGGTAAACAAGCTAATAACCCTTGGTTACAAGAATTACCAGATCCAATTACACGTGCTTCTTGGGATAACTACTTAACCGTTTCTATGGCAGATGCCAAAGAATTAGGTTTTGAAAACCCAGTAAAAGATAACGGCGCTATTGATGGTAACTATGCTAACGTAACAGTTAATGGAGTTACAATAAACAAAATTCCAGTTATTATCCAACCAGGTCAAGCAAAAGGATCAGTTGGTTTAGCGTTAGGTTACGGTAGAACTCAAGGATTAAAGTCAGAAATGCAAGTAGGTATTAATGCATATCCTTTCTACCAAAACGGAAACAATGTTCAATACAATGTTTCTATTGAAAAAGCTTCAGGATGGCACAAGTTTGCTTGTATGCAAGTACAAAGCACTTTAGCTGGTCGTCACGATATCTTAAGAGAAGCTTCATTAAAAGAAGTAAATAATAAAAAATTAGATCCTAAGCATACTTGGAATAAACCATTTATGGTTTCTTATGATCATCAAGAAGTTGAAGGAAGTAAGATCGACTTATGGGATGAACATGATAGAACTTTAGGACATCACTTTAATTTATCAATCGATTTAACATCTTGTACAGGTTGTGGAGCATGTGTTATTGCATGTCACGCTGAAAACAACGTTCCTGTTGTTGGTAAAGATGAAGTACGAGTTGGTAGAGATATGGCTTGGTTACGCATTGATCGTTATTATTCTTCTACGGTTGAAGATAAACAATACGAGAACAATGAAAATGGTGAACCTCGCATAACTTTAGAGCAGTTCAAAAAAGAAAATCCAAACTTAGCGAATCAAGAAGTTGAAAGACGTTATACTGAAAAAGTATTAAAATTAAGTAAAGGAGATTTATTTGATGCTTTAGAAAATCCAGCAGAAAACCCACAGGTTGCTTTCCAACCTATGATGTGTCAGCACTGTAACCACGCACCATGTGAAACAGTATGTCCGGTAGCAGCAACGTCACATGGTCGTCAAGGTCAAAACCAAATGGCATATAACCGTTGTGTAGGTACACGTTACTGTGCAAACAACTGTCCATATAGAGTTCGTCGTTTCAATTGGTTTAACTATGCTGAGAACAACGAGTTTGACTTTAACATGAATAACGAGTACGGAAAAATGGTGTTAAACCCAGACGTAGTAGTTCGTTCTCGTGGAGTTATGGAAAAATGTTCTATGTGTATCCAAATGACGCAAGCTACTATCTTAAAGGCTAAGAAAGAAGGTAGAGCTGTTAATAAGGATGAGTTTGAAACAGCATGTTCATCAGCATGTTCTACAGGAGCAATGGTGTTTGGAGATGTAAATAACTCTGAAGATGAAGTTGCAGCATTAAAAGAAGATAGAAGAGCTTTCCACGTGTTAGATTATATTGGTACTAAACCAAACGTAGTGTATCAAGTGAAAGTAAGAAATACAAACGAAGCTTAATAGTAAAATTAATAAGTATATAGATTTATGTCGTCTCATTACGAATCATCTTATAGAGAACCTTTAATACTTGGTAACAAGAGTTACCATGATATTACTGAAGATATTGCTAGACCTATTGAAGGGAAAGCAAACAAAAATTGGTATATAGCATTCTATATTTCTTTAGCAGCAATGTTATGGGGATTTGGATGTATCTTTTACACCGTAGGAACAGGAATCGGTGTTTGGGGATTAAATAAAAACATCGGTTGGGCTTGGGATATTACCAACTTCGTATGGTGGGTAGGTATTGGTCACGCAGGAACACTTATTTCTGCAGTACTTTTATTATTCCGTCAAAAATGGAGAATGGCAATTAACCGTTCTGCAGAAGCGATGACAATTTTTGCAGTATTTCAAGCAGGATTATTCCCAATTATTCACATGGGGCGTCCATGGAACGGATACTGGGTATTACCAATTCCTAACCAATTCGGATCCCTATGGGTAAACTTTAACTCTCCATTATTATGGGATGTATTCGCAATTTCTACGTATTTATCGGTATCATTAGTGTTCTGGTGGACTGGTTTGTTACCTGATTTTGCAACGATTCGTGATAGAGCTGTAAAACCTTTTCAAAAGAAAATTTATGCTTTATTATCTTTTGGATGGTCAGGTAGAGCAAAAGATTGGCAACGTTTTGAAGAAGTATCATTAGTATTAGCAGGTTTAGCAACACCATTAGTACTTTCTGTACATACAATTGTATCGATGGACTTTGCTACTTCTATCAACCCAGGATGGCACTCAACAATCTTCCCTCCTTATTTCGTAGCAGGAGCGATTTTCTCAGGATTCGCAATGGTACAAACCTTATTAGGTATTATGCGTAAGGTTACGAATATGGAAGCATATATTACACGTTTACACGTAGAGTATATGAACATCGTAATTATCTTAACAGGAGGTATTGTAGCAGTAGCTTATGCAACAGAATTCTTTATTGCGTGGTATACAGGGTCTCCTTATGAAAATTATACATACTTATCATTTGGAGCAGAAGCAGGAGCTTATGGATGGGCATTCTGGTCATTATTAATCTGTAATATTTTCACTCCACAATTATTATGGTTCAAAAAAATCAGAAGAAGTTTTATCTGGTCTTTTATCATCTCTATTGTAATTAATATAGGTATGTGGTTTGAGCGTTTTGATATCATTGCAATTGTATTAAGTAAAGGACAATTACCATCTACATGGTGGCGTTTTGAGCCAACGTTTGTAGACGTAGGTATCTTTGTAGGAACTATAGGATTCTTCTTTGTATTATTCTTATTATATGCAAGAACATTTCCAGTAATTCCTACGGCGGAGATTAAGACTATTTTGAAATCATCAGGTGAGAATTTTAAAAAATCAAGAGAAGAGAACAATGAGCACTAATAAAGTAATTCACGCATTATATAATGATGATGATATCTTAATGGATGCCGTTAAGAAAGTTAAAGCAGAGAATCATCACATTGAAGAAGTATTTTGTCCATTTCCAGTCCACGGATTAGACAAAGCAATGGGCTTAGCACCAACACGTTTGGCTATTACTGCTTTTTTATATGGTATTACAGGTTTATCAGTAGCAGTTTGGTTAACATGGTATACTATGATTGCTGATTGGCCTCAAGATATTGGTGGAAAACCAAACTTTTCTTGGGCAGCGAACATGCCAGCTTTCGTACCAATATTATTCGAATTAACAGTGTTTTTTGCAGCACACTTAATGGTAATTACTTTTTACTTGAGAAGTAAGATTTGGCCATTCAAAGAAGCTGAAAATCCTGATCCAAGAACTACAGATGATCACTTTTTAATGGAGATTCCTGTTAAAGGAAGTGAAGAAGAATTAGTGTCATTGTTAGAAACAACGGGAGCTGTAGAAATTAACGTAGTAGAAACGCACTAATAAAGAGATATGAAGAGTTTAAAAATAATTATCGCTTTAGCTGTAGTAGTAACAAGCTTGAGTTCTTGTAACGATAAACGCAAACCACAATTACAGTTTATGCCAGATATGTATGTATCTGTACCTTATGATGTAAATGGAGCTGAAGGGTTAAATAAAGAAATGGTAAATAAATTACCAGTAGCAGGTACTGTAAGTAGAAACGGAGTTGTAGCTTATGATATTCCAGATACTAATGAAGGATATGAAAAAGCAAAAGCTGAATTAAAAAACCCATTACCTACAACTGAGGCTAACTTAGAAAAAGGTAAAGAGTTATACGGTATATACTGTGCGTCTTGTCATGGTACAAAAGGAGATGGAAACGGAGTATTATCTCAAAGAGATAAATTCAATGGTATTCCAAATTACGCAGATAGAGAATTAACTCCAGGTAACATTTATCATGTAATTATGTATGGTAAAAACTTAATGGGGTCTCATGCGTCACAGTTAAGATACGATGAGCGTTGGCAAGTTGTACAATACGTAGAAAAATTAAGAAGCGAATTAAAATAAGTCTATAATAGATAGTTAAGATATGTACCAGTTTTCAGGAAAATTAAAAATGCTTGCTATTGCTCTTATGATTTTAGGAGCTTTAGGTACTGCCTACAATTTTATGTCAGCACCTAAAACATTAGAAGAAGCAAAAGAAATTTTAGCAAAACAAGATGCACACCATGGAAGTCATGATGCGAAAGCAGATCATGCAGAAGAGGGGCATAAAGAGGAAGCTAAAGTTGAAAAGCATGTTGAAGTTGAAAAGCATGAAGAAGAGGTAACAACAGAAGAGCATGTTGCAGATAGTACTTCGACACATACTGAAGAAGCAGCACACAATGGTGAGCAAGAGCACTCAGATGAAGTTACAGAAAATACACAAGCACAAGACAGTTCAGCTGTACACGTAGCCGAAGATACTCATGAAGAAGCTGCAGCTGATGAAGCAAATGAAACAACAACTGAAGCACATACTGAAGTAGCAGAAGCTCATGGTGAAGATCACGGAGATGCTCATGCAGAACATGCTTTACACCAAATGCAAAACAGACCTTGGTCTGCTTTGTATGTTGCTTTATTATTCTCTTTAGGAATAACATTATTGGTGTTAGCTTTCTATGGTTCACAAATTGCAGCACAAGCAGGATGGTCTGTAGTATTACATAGAGTAATGGAAGCTATCACTTCAAACTTACACTATGTTAGTATACTAATGTTAGTATTCTTAATTGCAACGGCAATGCATATGAATCATTTATTTACGTGGATGGGAGAAGGAGTAACTGACCCAGCAAGTCCAAACTACGATGCTCTTGTAGACGGTAAAAAATGGTATTTAAATACACCAGGTTGGTTAATTAGAAGTATTGTATACTTAGCAGGGTGGAATGTGTATCGTTTCCTTATCAGAAAGTGGTCTTTAGCACAAGATAATGGAGATTTAAAACAACACAAGAAAAACTATAATGCAACAGTTATCTTTTTAGTATTCTTTATGATTACTGAAAGTATGGCATCTTGGGATTGGATTATGACAATAGATCCACACTGGTTCTCAACATTATTTGGATGGTATGTATTAGCTACTTTCTTAGTATCTGCTTTAACAGTAATAGCAATGGTAACTATTTACTTACGTTCAAAAGGAGTATTACCATTAGTAAATGATAGTCATATTCATGATTTAGCTAAGTTTATGTTTGGTTTCTCTGTATTCTGGACATACTTATGGTTTGCTCAATTTATGTTAATATGGTATGCAGATATGCCAGAAGAAACTACATATTTCTTATTACGCTTTAATGAATATAAAGTACCATTTTTAGCAATGGTAGTTATGAACTTTGTTTTTCCAATACTATTATTAATTAATAGTGACTTTAAGAGTATGCCTTGGTTTGTTATACTAGGAGGTGTTGTAATTTTAGCAGGTCACTATATCGATTTGTTTGTAATGGTTATGCCTGGAACAGTTGGAGGTCAATGGGGATTCGGAATAGGTGAAATTAGTGGATTGTTATTCTTTATAGGATTATTCATTTTCGCTACTTTTAGTGCATTTGCTAAAGCAAATCCAGTACCAAAAGGTAACCCATATTTACACGAGAGTGAAACATATCATTACTATAATATCGAACACAGAGGAGAAGATAGTAATCATCATTAATAAAAAGAATTAATAAACAAATAGTTTAGATAATATGCTCGCTTTATTTTATATTTTCATAGCAGTTGCAATTGGAGTAAGTTTTTGGCAAATTACTCGTATAATGAATTTCCGTTCTGTAATTGCTACAGATAAAGACAACGAAAAACAAGGTAAATACGCTTTAGGTTTCTTAGCATTCCTTTATGCAATGATGATTTACTGCTTAATTGCCATGAACGTAATCATGTTACCAGAAGCTGCTTCTTTCGAAGGAGAGCATGATGATAACCTTTTCAACATTACTTTTTGGTTAATTGGAATAGTTCAGTTTGGAATGCAGTTTTTAATCTTCTTCTTTACATATAAGTATAGAGGAAACAAAAACAACAAGGCATTATTTTATGCAGATAGTCACAAGTTAGAATTAATTTGGACAACCATTCCAGCAGTAACAATTGTATTATTAATTGGATATGGTTTATGGGCATGGAACAACATTATGTATGTTGGAGATGATGAAAACCCTATCGTAATTGAAGTATACTCTCAACAATTCCGTTGGGATGCACGTTATGCAGGTGAAGATAACCAATTAGGTTTAGGTAATGTAAACTTTATCAAAGGTATTAACACAATGGGTGTTGATATGTCTGATCCAAGTGCACAGGATGATAAACAAGTAACAGAATTATACTTACCAAAAGGTAAAAAAGTATTATTCAAGTTCCGTTCACAAGATGTATTACACTCTGCTTATATGCCTCACTTTAGAGCGCAGATGAACTGTGTTCCGGGTATGGTTACTCAATTCGCATTTACACCAAAGTATACTACTACAGAAATGCGTCAGAATTCTGAAGTAATTGCAAAAACAGAAGGAATTAACAAAATTAGAAGAGCTAATGGAGAAGACCCATATGAATTTGATTACCTATTATTATGTAATAAAATATGTGGAGCATCTCACTACAATATGCAAATGAAAATCACAGTTGTTGAAGAAGAAGAATACAACAAGTGGTTGTCAGAACAAAAAACATTAGCACAAGTTATTAAATAAGATATTTTTTTAAAGTATATATAGATTATGTCAGATCATCATCACAAAGAAACATTTGTAACTAAATACATATTTAGTCAAGATCATAAAATGATCTCGAAACAGTTCCTTGTTACAGGTATATTCATGGGTATCATAGGAGGTTTCATGTCTATGTTATTTCGTTTACAAATTGCATGGCCAGATACATCGTTTTCAATTGTTGAAGCATTCTTAGGAAACCATCAAACAGATGGAATTATGAACCCAGATATGTACTTGGCGTTAGTTACAATTCATGGTACAATCATGGTATTCTTTGTATTAACGGCAGGTTTAAGTGGTACATTCTCTAACCTATTAATTCCATTACAAATTGGAGCTCGTGATATGGCTTCTGGATTCTTAAACATGGTGTCTTACTGGTTATTCTTCTTATCTTCAGTAATAATGATTATTTCATTATTCGTAGAAGCAGGACCAGCATCAGCAGGATGGACAATTTATCCTCCATTATCTGCTTTACCACAAGCAATTCCAGGTTCTGGTACAGGAATGACATTATGGTTAGTGTCTATGGCAATTTTTATTGCTTCTTCATTAATCGGGTCGTTAAACTATATCGTAACAGTTTTAAACTTACGTACAAAAGGATTGAAGATGACAAGATTGCCATTAACAATGTGGGCATTCTTTATTACAGCAATTATTGGTGTAATTTCATTCCCTGTATTATTATCAGCAGCATTATTATTAATCTTTGATAGAAGCTTTGGTACTTCTTTCTACTTATCAGATATCTTTATCTCTGGTGAAGTATTACATTATCAAGGAGGGTCGCCAGTATTATTCGAACACTTATTTTGGTTCTTAGGTCACCCAGAGGTATATATTATTTTATTACCAGCATTAGGTATTAGTTCAGAAGTAATTTCAACAAACGCACGTAAACCAATTTTTGGTTACCGCGCAATGGTTGGTTCTATTATGGCAATTGCATTCTTATCTACGATTGTATGGGGTCACCACATGTTCGTATCTGGAATGAACCCATTCTTAGGATCTGTATTTACTTTTACAACTGTATTAATTGCAATTCCATCTGCGGTAAAAGCGTTTAACTACGTAACTACGTTATGGAAAGGTAACTTACAGTTAAATCCAGCAATGTTATTCTCTATCGGATTAGTTTCTACATTCGTAACAGGAGGTTTAACAGGATTAGTATTAGGAGATTCTGCTTTAGATATTAACGTTCATGATACATATTTCGTAGTGGCACACTTCCACTTAGTAATGGGTGTATCTGCTTTATTAGGAATGTTTGCTGGTGTTTACCACTGGTTCCCTAAAATGTATGGTAAAATGATGAACAAAACATTAGGATACTGGCACTTTTGGTTAACAATTATCAGTGCTTACGGAGTATTTTTTCCAATGCACTTTATCGGGTTAGCTGGTTTACCACGTCGTTATTATACAAATACAAACTTTCCAATGTTTGATGATTTAGCAGACATTAACGTGTTCATGACTATCATGGCAATTCTTGGAGGTTTCGCACAGTTAATTTTTATTGCCAACTTTTTTATCTCTATGTACAGAGGTCAAAAGGCAACGCAAAACCCATGGAATGCGAATACACTTGAGTGGACTACTCCAGTTGAACACATTCACGGAAACTGGCCAGGAGCAATTCCTGAAGTTCACAGATGGGCTTATGATTACAGTAAAACAGATGAAAATGGTGAGTATGTACACGGAAAAGATTTCGTACCGCAAAATGTACCATTATTAGATGGTGAAGAACCGTCTTAAGATAAAAATATAAATATTAAAAAGCCTTCCAATTTGGAAGGCTTTTTGACTTTTAATAGTATTTGATTAATTATAGGGAATAACAAAAAGTTCCTTCTTTAGGACCACTAGAAAAAATACAATGATCTTTAGAGCTTGCACAATGGCAATAACTAGGGCAAATAATTCCTTCACATGATAAAGGACGAGGACCACCACCTTCAATTTTTATTTGTTCAGATTTTTTTAGTTTTTTTACCTCTTTTAAATTTAAAATAAGTTTTAACATAATCATTTTTTTATTTGTTATAGTAGCAATATAATACTTTTAAATGAGTAATTATTTGTTTTTTAGGTGGTTAAAGTTTATGTAAAAATAAAAACACAATTTAATATTGTCTGAAATATGAAATAGTAATCTTTAAATAAAAAGATAATAACTTACAAACTTCTTACATTTACATAATGATTGGATTAATGTTTAAGTAACAAATATTACAAAGTGAACATTTTATTTCAAGTATATTTGCAACAATATGAATGAAAACCTAAACCCTGAAAATACTCATTTTTCAAGTGAAGAGTTAGATGTAGAAAAGAAACTACGTCCTCTCTCATTTGAAGACTTCACTGGTCAAGAGCAGGCAATTGATAATTTAAAAATTTTCGTTGAGGCAGCTAATCAGCGAGATGAAGCGCTTGATCATACCTTGTTTCATGGACCTCCTGGTTTAGGAAAAACCACCTTAGCACATATTTTAGCGAGTGAATTAGGAGTGGGAATTAAAGTTACTTCAGGCCCTGTATTAGACAAGCCTGGAGATTTAGCTGGTTTACTAACCAATTTAGATGAACGAGATGTTCTGTTTATAGATGAAATACATCGATTAAGTCCTATTGTAGAAGAATACTTGTATTCAGCAATGGAAGATTATAAAATCGATATTATGATCGAATCAGGGCCCAATGCACGTACAGTTCAAATTAATTTAGAACCATTTACATTAATTGGAGCTACTACGCGTTCAGGATTGCTTACAGCTCCTATGCGAGCACGTTTTGGTATTAGCAGTCGTTTACATTACTATTCAACAGAATTACTAACAACCATCGTACAACGAAGTGCATTTATTTTAAAAATGCCTATTTCTATGGAAGCAGCGATCGAAATTGCTGGTAGAAGTAGAGGAACACCTCGTATAGCTAATGCATTACTACGTAGAGTACGTGATTTTGCGCAGATTAAAGGTGATGGTACTATTACCATAGAAATAGCGAGATATGCCCTAAAAGCATTAAATGTAGACGCACATGGTTTAGATGAAATGGACAACAAAATTCTATCCACTATTATTGATAAGTTTAAAGGAGGTCCAGTTGGGATAACAACCTTAGCTACAGCAGTAGCCGAAAATGCTGAAACAATTGAAGAAGTATATGAACCTTTTTTAATCCAACAAGGGTTTATTATGCGTACGCCAAGAGGAAGAGAAGTAACTGATTTGGCATATAAACATTTGGGAAAAATTAAAGGAACTAGTCAAGGAGAGCTCTTTTAAATAAAATGGAACTACTAAAAAAACTCATACCGATACTAGAATGGTTACCCAACTATAAAAAATCGCAGTTAAGAGGTGATGTAGTTGCAGGTATTACCGTCGCTATTGTATTAATTCCACAAGGTATTGCCTACGCACTTATAGCAGGATTACCTCCTATTTATGGATTGTATGCAGCTTTAATGCCTCAATTGATGTATGCTATATTTGGAACATCACGTCAGGTAGCAATCGGACCAGTAGCTATGGATTCATTAATCGTAGCAACAGGAGTTTCTACCTTAGCGTTAACAGGTTCTGAAAGTTATATTGCTATAGCAATACTCCTCGCATTAGTGGTAGGAACCATTCAGTTTTTAATGGGGATTTTTCGATTAGGGTTTATAGTTAACTTTTTATCAAGACCTGTAATAACCGGATTTACATCTGCAGTAGCTTTAATTATTGGGTTAAATCAATTTAGAAACTTATTTGGAGTAGAGTTTGTACAGAGCGATCAAATCCATGTACTGCTAGAAGATATTCTTTTCAGGCTTAAATACTTTAAAACAAATACCACAATTATTGGTTTAATAGCATGTGCTATTATTATAATTTTTAGAAGGATTAATAAAAAAATACCAAATGCATTAATTGTTGTTATATTAGGAATAGTAACCATACGTTTTTTTGGAACACAACTTTCCGATGTAGCTATTGTAAAGGATATTCCCTCAGGGTTACCAAAATTTTCAATGCCAGTAATTGATGTAGCTCTAATACGTGAATTAATGCCAATAGCCGCAACACTAGTTATGGTAGGGTATTTAGAAACGATTTCAATCGGAAAAACGCTGGAAGCCAAACAAGATGAATATAGAGTAAGACCAAACCAAGAACTGGTTGCTTTGGGCTTAAGTAATATGGTAGGATCATTATTTCAATCGTATCCATCAGCGTCAAGTTTTTCTCGTTCTGCTATCAATGGTGAATCAGGAGGTACGACAGGAGTTTCTGCTATTGTTTCTGCAATCTTAGTAGTGTTTACATTACTTTTTTTAACCCCCGTTTTTTATCACTTACCAAAAACTATTTTATCAGCAATAATTATCGTCGCAGTCTTTAACTTGATAAATGTAAGAGAAGCTAGAAGATTGTGGAGAGCTAATAATTTAGATTTTTGGCTACTCTTAGCTACTTTTTTGGCTACCATTTTCTTCGGAATTGAATACGGAATTTTAATTGGAGTAGTGCTATCATTAATCGTTTTAATTTTTAGAACCTCAAGACCCTATGTAGCTGAGTTAGGAAAAGTACCAAATTCGGATTTTTATCGTAATAAAAATAGGTTTAAGGAAGTTATTTTAGACGATGAAATCTTAGTATTTCGTTTTGATGCGCAATTATTTTATGCAAACTCAAACTATTTCCGAGATAAATTGGACGAAATGGCAGAAGAAAAAGGGAAGGCATTAAAATTGATTGTATTAGATGCAGAGAGTATTAATAGAGTAGATAGTACGGGAATAGAGATGTTAAAAGAACGTATTATTTACTTTAATAAACACAATATTCAATTTTATTTTGCAGGAGTAAAGGGGCCTGTAAGAGATGCCTTTTTTAGAGGAGGTTTATTAGACGTTGTAAGTCTAGATCACTTTTTTATGCGTGCCAACGGTGCCGTAAATTTTTATAAAACAGGAGATAATCAAAATCAGAAAAAATACGCACAGTATATACATCAAGCGTATAAATAATTATAATATTATGAAAATAGAGCAAATTTATACAGGTTGTTTAGCACAAGGAGCCTATTATATAGAAAGTAACGGAGAAATAGCTATTATTGACCCATTACGTGAAGTAGCTCCTTATATAAATAAAGCTGAAAAAGATGGCGCTAAGATCAAATATATTTTTGAGACTCACTTTCATGCAGATTTTGTAAGTGGTCATGTTACCCTAGCAGAAAAAACAGGAGCAACAATTGTATATGGACCAACAGCAAAGACAAATTATGAAGCACATATTGCCACGGATGAAGAGGTGTTTACACTAGGAGATATTACCATAACAGTGCTACATACACCAGGGCATACTATGGAAAGCACTTCATATTTATTGAAAGATGCAAATGGTAAGAACCATGCAGTTTTTAGTGGAGACACTTTATTTTTAGGAGATGTGGGACGCCCAGATTTAGCACAGAAAGCAGCAAACTTAACACAAGAGGAGTTAGCAGGAATGTTATACGGTAGTTTACGTACAAAAATTATGATTCTTGAAGATGATGTAATTGTATATCCAGCACACGGAGCAGGATCAGCTTGTGGTAAGAACTTAAGCAAAGAAACGGTAGGTACTATTGGCGATCAAAAGAAAACCAATTATGCATTACGCGCAGATATGACCAAAGAGGAGTTCGTTAAAGAAGTAACTGACGGATTATTACCTCCACCAGAGTATTTTCCTTTAAATGTAAAAATGAATAAGGAAGGATATCAATCTATTGATGAAGTTATCAAAAGTGGAGCAAGAGCATTATCGGTGGCAGACTTTGAAAAAATAGCAAACGAAACAGATGCGTTAGTATTAGACGTACGCCATCAATCAGAGTTTATTAAAGGATTCATTCCGCAATCAATATTTATTGGTTTAGGAGGAACATTTGCTCCATGGGTAGGTGCATTGATTAAAGATGTTACCCAACCAATTTTACTAGTTACTTCAGAAGGAGAAGAAGAAACAACTATAACACGCTTATCTCGCGTTGGGTTTGATAACGTGTTAGGATATTTAGATGGAAGCTTTGATGCATGGAAAACAGCAGGAAAAGAAGTAGATATGTTACGTTCTGTTTCTGCAGATGCTTTAGCAGAAGCAATAACAAAAGAGGCTCCTGTTTTTGATGTTCGTAAACCAGGAGAATATGCAAATGAGCATATTGTAGATGCACCAAGTACACCGTTAGATTTCTTAAACGAACATGTAGAAGAGTTTCCAACAAAAGAAGATTTTTATGTACACTGTGCTGGTGGATACCGTTCAGTAATTGCAGCTTCTATTTTAAAAGCAAGAGGATTCCATAATGTAATTGATGTTGCTGGAGGATATAAGGCTATTAAAGAAACTGATATTCCAAGAACAACAACGGTATGCCCATCAACTTTAAAATAAGAATAATGAAAAGAGGTATATTTTTAGTAGGTTTATTTTTAACGATGGTAGTATCGTGTAAACCTCAAACCAAAGAGGCAAAAGATATCACGGTAGAAAACCTACAAGTAGTTTTAGAAAATGAAGATAACGTACAGTTATTAGACGTTAGAACTCCAAAAGAATGGTCAGAAGGAGTTATTAAAACTCCAATTAAAATAGATATTACTGGAGATGATTTTGAAGGAAAAGTTTTAGAAAAGTTAGATAAAACTCGACCTGTATATATTTACTGTAGATCTGGAGGTAGAAGTAAAAAAGCGACAGAACTTCTAGCTGAAAAAGGTTATGAAGCCTACAATGTTTTAGGAGGCTATTTAGAATGGACAGAGAAAAATAAAGAATAAAAGAAAATCCCGAGTAATACACTCGGGATTTTTTATTCATCTAATTACTCTTCAAATATTGTTTTGATTAATAATTCAGTTTCATTGCTATTATTAATTATTATGATTTTTTCAAACTTACCGTCAAAATCACTATCAATAAATTTTAATTCTTTTTTTGAATCATAAATTAAAACGAATTCTTCTGGCACTCCATCTTCATCATTATCGAGAGAATAACCAACTTTATCTCCAGCTGAATTATAACAATCAGTTTTTTCATAAACGCCATTTTCATTCCTGTCAAAACAAGTTTGATATACTTTTCCATAAGTAGTATAAACTCTAGCAATTTCATAATTGTAATCAAAGTTTACATCAAAAAACTGATTAGATATTTTATTGTTCTCTTTCCAGTAGCTAGTTAAGATTTCGTGATTATTTATCCATTTAAAAGTAAAATTTTTAGAATCCATTAAGAGAGAAATTTCTTTGTTTAATTTAAAAGAATAAATCCCAAGTCCTATACATGTTAATGAAAGTAATATTATTAAAATCTCTTTCAGTTTCATAGTAATTTGATTGTTTTTTAATTGAGTAGTCAAAGGTAAAAAGAAGCTTCATAAAAAAAACCGAGACAATTGTCTCGGTTTTTTTGTTTTTCTAGCATTTTCCCACTTAAAATTTTAACGTTGCACCTACTAAAAAGTTTCTAGTAGCTTGCGGATAGTACCCAGCACCATCACCTGTTGCAGTTCCTGTAACATTCCCTAAATTATCTTTAACATCATAATCATATGTGTAATAGTATCCTCTATCAACATATTCTTTGTTAAAAATGTTGTTTACTAACCCAGTAAGTACAATAGATTTAAAAATTTTGTTGGTTTTAATCTCGTACACAATATTTAAATCACTCGTAAAGAATCCTTTTAAAACATCTAAATCAGATACTCTACTATCTAGGTTACTCATAAATTGTTTTCCAACATATTTAGATAAGAATGCGATTTGTACATTGTTAATTGGTTGATATATCAAGGCATTTCCAAAAACGATGTCAGGAGAAAAAGTAATAGGAGTATCTCCTAAATTTTGTAATTCCCCATTAATTTCAGCATTGTAATCCTTATTAACATTTTTACTAAAAGCAATGTTAGGACGCATAGATACTTGTTCAGATAAAGTAATATCTGCATCAATCTCTAATCCTAAGCGATAACTACTACCACTAGAAGCACGTAAAGGTTCTCCAGTATTTGGGTCAATAGCACCGGTAAGAATTAACTGATTCTGATAATTCATATAGTATACGTTTGTATTTAATCGAACTGTTTTATTAGCCAAACGCCAACCTAATTCATAATCATCTAAGCTTTCATGTTGAGAATTGCCACCTTCAAAATCATTTCTATTAGGTTCTCTGTTCGCTTTAGCGTACGAAGCATATAAACTATGTTCGTCGTTTATGGTATAGGTAAGTCCAAACTTAGGATTAAAGAAGTTATAATCTTTATCAACATCAATAGGAGCTCTGTCTGATGTCAATCCTTTCGTTTGATAATTTACAAACCTTCCTTGTAAATCAAGAAACGCTTTAAATTGCTCTGAAAGACTAAACGTAGCTTTAGAGAAAACACTCAAGTCTGTTTTTTCAGAAGTACTATCGTAGTAATGGTCATTAATATTGGTATTTGGAGCTAAATCGCTTCCCCATATTACTTCTCCATAATGGTCGTTATTAAAGGTGCTATAAGAAGCTCCAGAAATAATTTCTAGTTTACCATTTTTGTAAGTAGCATTCGCATTAGCAACATAAAAATGGTTGTCTAACCATCTTCTAACAATCACATCACTACCATCTACAATTAAACCATCATAGTCTGCAGCATCACTTCCTCCTTTAAACTGCTCGTAATATCCTTTACCACGCGTATAGTTTAAACCTATGTTGGTAGACCAATTCTCAGATAATTTTTCATTCCAGTGTAATTGGTAGTGATCTTGCCAATAATTATCGGTTTCATTATCGTACGTATACGGGTTTTGACGACGATTTTCTTTTAGTTCTTCAGGAGTTAAACCATACCAAGCTTGGTAGGTTCTTTCTTTACCTCCAAAAACCAAAGCTTTAATTAACGTATTATCATCGGTATAGCTACCTTGTAAGAAATACGATTTTAAATCGGTGAAAGCACGGTCAACATATCCGTCAGAATAAATGTTAGACAAACGTCCTGCGAACTCAAACCCATTATTTAATTTTCCAGTAGTAAATTTTACGGTGTGCTTTCTTGTTCCGTACGAACCAAAAGCGTTTGAAATTTCTCCACCAGCTTCTTCCGAAACAGCATCAGTTAAGATGTTTAAACTAGCTCCAAAAGCTCCAGAACCGTTTGTAGAAGTACCTACACCACGCTGTAATTGTAAACTTTGTGTAGACGAAGCAAAATCTCCCATATTAACCCAAAAAGTTCCCTGACTCTCGGCATCGTTATACGGAATTCCGTTAATAGTAACGTTAACACGAGAAGCATCCGAACCACGTACACGAATATA
Source organism: Tenacibaculum sp. SDUM215027 (assembly GCF_050566205.1). NCBI lineage: Bacteria > Pseudomonadati > Bacteroidota > Flavobacteriia > Flavobacteriales > Flavobacteriaceae > Tenacibaculum > Tenacibaculum sp. SDUM215027. The sequence continues at coordinate 248,263 of NZ_JBNXUE010000001.1, read as the reverse complement.
AGTGTATCCAATACCAGCACCTGCATCAGATGAAGATGTTACTGACGGTAAATAGTTTAATAGCACAGGAATATCTTGCCCTAAATTACGTTTTTCAATTTCTTGTTTGCTAAGGTTAGAGTGTGTTACAGGTGCATCTGCTTTTACACGAACAGCAGAAACCAACACTTCGTCTAAAATAGCTTCATCAGAAGTTAACTGAAATGTAAATTGTTGATTCTTGTTAATAACAACCTCCTGTAAAAGTGGCTCAAAACCAACGTGAGAAACTTTAAAAACATAAGTTCCTTTTAATAGATTTAATGTAAAATCACCATTAAAATCGGTAGCAGTTCCTTTGTTAAGAGAGGCAACAGTAACAGTAGCACCTACCAAAGGTTTTTGGTTACCATCAATTACTTTTCCTGAGAAAGTAACCGTTTGTGCGTTTGCTGTTAAGGTTGCAAATAATACGAGTAAAAAAGCTATCAATTTTACTTGTGGTTGTTGTTTGAAAGACATCGGTCTCATTTTATAAAAAACAAAATCGAATAAAAAGAGGTAATTATTCTTTAGTTAAACATTGAATAATTGTGAGCGTAAAGCATAGCTTTACTTTTGCACTTGCTAAAAAGGTCTACCAGACCTTTTATTTACGCTCGCTTCCCTAAACAGCATTACCTGTTCCAGGTTCGTTGGGTATGATCTCAGCCTACTTTTAATTATAAGCTATTAATGTTGAATTTTAAGTTGACTAACAACTATTCACTAAACACTAATAACTCAAAAGGCACCCCTTTATGAGAACAGTGCAAAGGTAAATATGAAATATGAATTAAGAGTGATAAATAGCGGGTTTTTCTGGGGTTGTTAGTAAATGAACAGTAAGTTCTTAAGTAAGTAAAAAAACATTCTAATCAATTTATAGATTTAGCTCATGCATTCCATTGTAATTTTAATATTTTAGTGGTGAAAATATCAGATATTTATGAGTAAATCTTTTAAAACTAGCGTTAATAAAACGCATGATTTTGATTTTACTGAAGCGCAAATTGAAGCGCTGGATATAGTAGAAAAATCAAAAAACAACTACCACGTACTTGAGGGGAATGAATCGTATCAGGTCACCATACTTCAAACAAACTTCAACAAAAAAACATACACCATTCAAATCAACGGAAACCTCTATGAGGTGAATATTTCTGATGAATTAGATATGTTAATTGATGAATTAGGATTAGAAGTAGCAGCAGAGAAAAAAGAAAACGATATCAAGGCACCAATGCCAGGGTTAATTGTTTCTGTTGATGTTGAAATTGGTCAAGAAGTAAAAGAAGGTGACGGAATTTTGGTGTTAGAAGCCATGAAAATGGAGAACACCTTACAAGCACCAAGAGACGGAGTCGTAAAATCGGTAGCTATTCAGGCAGGTGATAAAGTAGAAAAGAATACGGTTTTAATAGAAATGGAATAATATGAAAAAGATATTAGTAGCAAATAGAGGAGAAATTGCCTTGCGTGTAATGCGTACAGCAAAAAAGATGGGAATTAAAACGGTAGCTGTTTATTCGGAAGCAGACAGAAACTCACCACATGTAACTTTTGCAGACGAAGCAGTATGTATTGGTCCTGCACCTTCCAATCAATCGTATTTATTAGGAGATAAAATGATTGAAGTAGCGAAAGAATTAGGAGTAGACGGAATTCACCCGGGATACGGATTTTTAAGTGAAAACGCAGCCTTTGGAGAAGCGGTAGCAAAATCAGGAATCGTATTTATAGGGCCGAAAACACATGCTATTGAGGTGATGGGAAGCAAATTGGCGGCAAAAGAAGCGGTAAAAGCCTATGATATTCCGATGGTTCCGGGGATTGACGAAGCGGTAACCGATGTGGAATATGCATCGAAAGTAGCGAATGAAATTGGCTATCCAATCTTAATCAAAGCCTCAGCAGGTGGAGGAGGAAAAGGAATGCGTGTTGTTGAAAAAGAAGCTGATATAAAAGAACAAATGCAACGAGCAATTTCAGAAGCAGAATCAGCTTTTGGAGACGGTTCGGTGTTTATAGAAAAATATGTGGGTTCGCCGCGCCATATTGAAATTCAAGTATTGGCAGATGCCCATGGTAATGTAGTACACTTATTTGAACGTGAATGTTCGGTACAACGTCGCCATCAAAAAGTAGTTGAAGAAGCACCATCAAGTGTATTAACTCCAGAAATTAGAGAAGCCATGGGAGCCGCAGCGGTAAGAGTTGCAAAAGCCTGTGATTATTTAGGAGCAGGAACCGTTGAGTTTTTATTAGATGAAAACAAAAACTTCTATTTCCTAGAAATGAATACACGCTTACAAGTAGAGCATCCAGTTACCGAACTTATTACAGGAGTAGACTTAGTAGAACAGCAAATAAAAATAGCAAGAGGAGAGGAGCTATCATTTACTCAAGACGATTTACAAATTAACGGACATGCACTAGAATTACGTGTGTATGCCGAAGATCCGTTAGACAATTTTGCACCGAGTATTGGAGTATTGGAAATTTACCAACATCCGAAAGGAGAAAATATTCGTGTAGATGATGGTTTTGAAGAGGGAATGGAAATTCCTATTTATTACGATCCGATGATTTCTAAATTGATTACGTATGGAAATACACGTGAAGAAGCCATTGAGCTAATGAAGCAAGCCATTAGTAATTACAAAGTTAAAGGAATAGAAACTACGTTGCCGTTTGGAAAGTTCGTATGTGAACACGAAGCTTTTACTTCAGGAAATTTCGATACCCATTTTGTAAAGAAATATTACACACCTGAGTTGTTAGAAGCAGGATATGAAAAGGAAGCAAAGATTGCTGCACAAGTAGCCTTACAGCAGTATTTAAAAGAGCAACGTATTTTAAAAACTTGTTAATATATAATGTGCGTTAGGGATTAAAGCGGCATCCTTTTGTTGTCCGTTTGAGTTTGCGAAGCAAGTATCGAGAACCAACAAAAGATATAGCGGAAAGCCCGACCCTTGGGGAACGCCCAAAAAAGAATATAGATGAAATCTAAAATAGAAGAATTACAACATAAAGTAACCGAAGCAAAATTAGGAGGCGGACAACAACGTATCGATCGTCATCATCAAAAAGGAAAATTAACCGCACGTGAGCGTATTAATTATTTCTTAGATGAAGGTTCTTTTGAAGAAGTAGGCATTTTGGTAACCCATAGAACGACCGATTTTGGAATGGAAAATCAAAAGTTTTATGGTGATGGGGTAATAACGGGATACGGAACCGTAAACGGACGCTTAGTGTACGTGTTTGCACAAGACTTTACGGTGTTTGGAGGATCCTTATCGGAAACACATGCCGAAAAAATCTGTAAGATTATGGATTTAGCCGTAAAAGTAGGCGCGCCATTAATTGGATTGAACGATTCGGGTGGAGCGCGTATTCAAGAAGGAGTACGTTCGTTAGGAGGTTATGCCGATATTTTTTACAGAAATGTACAAGCTTCGGGTGTAATTCCGCAAATATCTGCGATTATGGGACCTTGTGCAGGTGGAGCAGTATATTCACCAGCCATGACCGATTTTACCGTTATGGTAGAAAATTCAAGTTATATGTTTGTTACGGGACCTAACGTAGTAAAAACAGTAACCAATGAAGAAGTAACTTCAGAAGAGTTAGGAGGAGCGAGTACACATGCAACCAAATCGGGAGTTACACATTTAACAGCAGCGAACGATGTACAATGTTTGGAAGATATCAAAACATTGTTGAGTTATATGCCTCAGAACAATCAAGAAACTACAGCAAAGCTACCGTTTGAATTAGGCGATGAAATTAGAGAAGAACTAGCCAATATTGTTCCAGATAATGCCAACAAGCCGTACGATATGCGTGCGGTGATTGATGGTATTGCCGATGCTGATTCTTTTTTTGAAATCCATAAAGATTATGCCGATAATATTGTGGTTGGGTTTGCGCGTTTAGGAGGAAGAAGTGTTGGGATTGTAGCCAATCAACCGATGAGCTTAGCAGGATGTTTGGATGTAAACAGTTCTAAAAAGGCAGCACGATTCACCCGTTTTTGCGATTGCTTTAATATTCCGTTATTGGTGTTGGTAGATGTACCAGGATTCTTACCAGGAACCGACCAAGAGTGGAATGCCATTATTACCAACGGAGCAAAATTACTGTATGCATTAAGTGAGGCTACCGTGCCAAGAGTAAGTGTAATTACGCGTAAAGCTTATGGTGGAGCTTATGACGTAATGAACTCAAAACACATTGGAGCCGATATGAACTTTGCATGGCCTAGTGCAGAAATTGCGGTAATGGGAGCCAAAGGAGCGAGTGAAATTATCTTTAAAAAGGAAATTGCCGAAGCTGACGATCACGAAGCGAAACTTGCTGAAAAGGAAGCGGAGTATGCCGATAAATTTGCGAATCCGTACCGTGCAGCAGAACGCGGATTTGTAGATGAGGTTATTTTACCACAAGACACCCGTAGGAAACTAATCAAAGCTTTTGCGATGTTAGAAGGAAAAAAAGTAGAAAGACCGAATAGAAAACACGGGAATATTCCGTTGTAAAAAATAAAGAAATATCAATATTTTTTTTAAGGCGCTTCTTTTTAGAAGCGTCTTTTTTTTGGAGATATGTAAGGAGAAAGAAAATCAATCTAACTAAATAGAGATAGCAATAATCCCAATAATTAAGAGTCAAACACTACTGCCAAAATCGTTTAAAATTCATAATTTATTCTTCTCCACTTCTAAGAACCCTCGCAGATTTTCTATTTGGGTTAGCATCTACTAAAATTTGATATTTAATTAAGTAACAGTTGGTAGTCAATACAAAGCAACACTTAACAAATCAAACAGTGATTGTTTATCTCTTGAAAATTTAACTTTTTTTGGTCTATTATTTTCTTTTCCTCCATTGTTCATTTTCAAATGAAATGTTAGCGTAATAAATCCATTTACTTTGCTAAGTATTAAAATTTATAAAAATGAAAGACATAGAAATTTTATTTGAAAACAAGCCAGGACAATTAGCTCTTATGGGAAAAACACTCGGTGAAAGTGATATAAGTTTAGAAGGAGGAGGAGTTTTCCAAACCGGAAATTCTTCTATAGCTCATTTTTTAGTAGAGGAAGCAGATAGAGCAAAAGTTGAATTAGCAAAAGCTGGAATAAAAGTAACAAAAATAAGTAATGTAATAATTCAGAAACTTAGACAAGATATACCTGGTCAATTAGGTGTGTTTTGTAAAGAATTAGCAGATGCTAATGTGAATATTTTAACGCAATATAGTGACCATTCAAATCAATTAATTGTAGTTGTTGATAATTATGAGAAGGGAAAACAAGTTTCGGAGAAGTGGATGAAAAAATGGTGGAATAATGAAGATTATATAATATGAAAGGCCAACATAATTATATAGCAAACATAGAATGGACTGGAAATAAAGGTAAAGGAACATCTAATTACAAGGACTTTGAAAGAAGTCATATTATAAGTATTGATAATAAACCAAATATTTTATGTTCTTCTGACCCAGAATTCCGAGGTGATAAAACTAAATATAATCCCGAAGAACTTTTACTAGCTTCTTTATCCTCATGCCATATGCTTTGGTATCTACATTTATGTTCTGAATCTAACATAATTGTAACTAAATACATAGATAGAGCAACAGGTATTATGATCACTAAACCAAATGGTAGTGGGCATTTCTCTGAGGTTAGTTTAAGCCCAACCGTTGTAGTTTCAGAAGACTCAATGATAGAAAAAGCAATTGAACTACATAAAAAAGCTAATGAATGTTGTTTTATAGCAAACTCTGTAAATTTTAAAGTGTTACATAATCCCATTTGTTCAACTTAGTAAAATTAAAGAAAAGGAACACCAAACCACCAATACTGTGTTCTATGAAAGGTACTCACACTACTAAAATCATCGCGGATATTCTATTCGGTTTGTATTTATTAAATTGTAGGTGCTTAAATCATACATAAAATATTTCGTTTTAACTAAACTTCAAAAAGATGAAAACAACAACATTTCTAACATTTGTGGGTAATCAATGCGGAAAGGCAGAAGAAGCGATAAATTTCTACACTTCAATATTTCCAAATTCGGAAATTAAAAGGATAATAAAATATTTAGAAGGAGAGGAAGGAGGAGCACCCGACCTTATAAAACATGGAGTATTTAATTTAAACGGAGTGGACTACATGGTTTCCGAAAGTAACTACAATCACGCTTGGTCATTTACACCGGGAGTGTCGTTGTTTGTTTCTTGTAATACTGAAGATGAGATACAAACATTATTCGAAAAACTATCCTCAAATGAGGGACAGGTAATGGTTCCTCTTGATAACTATGCAGGCTCAGGGGATTACGGGTTTGGTAAAAAATTCGGATGGTGTCAAGACAAATATGGGATTTCATGGCAGCTGAATCTTTCAGAATAAATGAGATAGCAAGGTAAGCAAAAGACTATTGCTATCATTCCTATGGAAGTAGGAATCTAAATATAGATGATGTGTTTTTTTACCAGAGGCTCCTGCCTCCGCAGGAGTGACATAAAAAAATATCATTACGAATGAAATGAAGTAATCTTTACGTTTCTAGTTCAAGATATACAGATTACTTCATCCCAAAGTATCGGGATTGGTAATGACGTTAGTTACTTTTTAGACAGTTTCTTTTATATAAAAATATTCTTACACATTCGACTCAACCAATAACTTCCCGTTGTGGTGATTGGTACATCTTGATATCAGCGACCCATGCCGTGGTGTTAACGGAGCATGCCGTAGTATCAGCGACCCATGCCGTGGTGTTAACGGAGCGTGCCGTGATATCAGCGACCCATGCCGTGATGTTAACGGAGCATGCCGTGATATCAGCGACCCATGCCGTGATGTTAACGGAGCATGCCGTGATATCAGCAACCCATGCCGTGGTGTTAACGGAGCATGCCGTAATATCAGCGACCCAAAACCGTGATATAAAGAACCGTTGCTACTCTAAAAAACAACTTTTATGACTTAAATAGCTGAGGTTATGGGATTCCGTAAGAATGTATACATACTTAGTGTTAGGTTCGCGAGAATTGTAACAGCAATTAGCTTTTATAATTAATTAACAAATAACAGTAACTCGTTAATAACTTTACTTTGGATAAGATATTGATTTTAATATATTTGATAGCGTATAAAAATTGCTAAACTTTATGATGCACCATGCTTTTATCGGGATAAAAGAACTAAAGTTTGGTATATAATGAGTTAGCATTAATTGAAAACAAAACCTGTACTCTACAAGAAATAAGAAAATGGAACTAGCATATTTATGGGTTAATGGATACCGAAACTTTAACAACATAGGATTCAATCTTTCGGATAGTTTGGAAATAGAATTTAGACATCAAGAAAGCCAACTAATACATAAATCAATTGAAAAAAAGCACAATGTTTTTGGTAATGGAATTGTGAATGTTACAGCTATTATTGGAAAAAATTCAACAGGGAAAAGTAACCTTTTAGAACTAATTTCTACAATTATAAAGAGCCGCAAAAGCACTCTTACTTTTGAATTTTTGGCTGCTTTTAAATCTGATTATAAAGATGGACTTAATATATATACAAATATTAATTCTGAAGTTAAGTGCACCATTCCAACAAAAAAGATACAGGATTCTGATGAATTAAAGAACCTAAATCTTGCGTACTTTTCAAATATTCAAGATGATAGAGAATTAAACATTCCCGGTACTGTAATCAATTTGACTCCAAGCAAATCTTTAACTAGAAGGAAAAGTGATATATTAAATCAATTTAAATTTCTATTAACGGAGGATTATAATGGATTAGACTTAGAAAGTCCAAAATCTTTAATTATATCTACAATTACTAAATCATCTTATTCGAGATATAATCGAGACATAACCAATATTGACAATAAGATTTTGGAAGAAGTAAGTATTAGGTTTAAAAGCATTTTAAAAACCTCAAATCCTATAAAGCACTTTACCTATTCATATATCTATTCTTTATACTCATTTGTTCTATTTGAAGCTATTAATGAAACCCAAAAAAGAAATCGTGAACTATTTGAGGTAAATCCTGATATAAGCAACTTACAAAATTTGTTTTTACGTTCTTTTGAACAAATTTCAATGCAAAACACAAAAGAGCTGATTGAATCTACAAAAAAATTTATCGAAAAGGTTTTTTATGAATTTACTCAAATTGGCAGTTTAAATAAAAAGGAGGCAATGTCCTTAATGGACTTCGAAAGGGCTATTGAATATTTAAATCCACAATTAATAAAAGAAGGGAAGTATACTCAATCAAGGTCATATTATTTAATCGATTTAAATGCTAAGAATAAAAAAATACTAAAAGATTATCTAACTATTTTTAATCATAATAGAATAATTGAGCTTTCCTGGGGAGGTATTAGCTCAGGCCATAAGGCTTTTCTAAATGTATTTTCGCAATTCTATTCTGTTCGAAAAAAAATTAATAATAAACCAAGTATTATTATTTGTATCGATGAAGGTGATTTATACTTACATCCAATGTGGCAGCAAGAATTCTTAAATAGGTTACTTCATTACCTACGCTCAATTGTGAAAGTAGATATTCAAATAATATTAACATCGCATTCTCCATTTTTAGTCTCAGATTTACCCAGAAGAAATATAATCTATCTAGATAGGAATGAAGAAGAAATGTGTATGGTAAAACCTTACGAAGAGTCAAATGCGGAAACTTTTGGAGCAAACCTTCTTGATTTGTATGCGAATTCATTCTTCCTAAACAGTGGAACAATCAGCAAGTTTGCGTTTTCAAAAATAAAAGAAGTCGTTGAGTTGTTAAAAGAACCAGTAATAGAGAAGAAAAATTTGAATAAGATTACTCACATTATTTCAATCGTTGGGGATGATGTTATTAAATTGAAACTTTCAAAAATGTTAGAAGATGCTAAAATTAGTAATTAATAATAATCACCAATTAGAGGTTGACTTCTTCAAGCATTTTAACCCTGTAAAAAAAGTTGGGGGGTTGATGAAACGTGCACTAATAACAAAGCTTAAAGAGGAGTATGAAAGTGCGCAAAGTGAAATTGAATCTAGAGTTTACCGATTCCTTAGAATTAGACTAAAGAATATCATTACTGGAAGCCCCATAGTACTAAATGAGATAGTAAATCATTTTGACACCACTTTTCCAGAAGACATATTTTACGACTTTGATGAAAAAGGGAAAAAAGTAGATTCAAAAATAGCAAAGAGAATAAAAGAGATTTTCAACTATAAAACATTTAGAAGTTCCGATTTTTGCATAAACCATTTAAGGGAACTAGGTTTTCAAGATAGGACTCCTTGCCCATATTGCAACTTTGACGAGTTAAGTATCGTTACTAGAAATATTGGAAATAATGATTTAGCTTTACTAGATTTAGACCACTTTATTCCTCAGAGCAAATATCCATTTTTATCATTATCGTTATATAATTTAATACCCTCTTGTCATAATTGCAATTCAAGATTTAAAGGAGAAACTTTATTTCTAATTGATACACACATTAACCCTTTTGACAAGTCTTTTGATGAGCACTTTAGATTTAAACTTGATACTCCCTTTATTTATGGTATGGATATAAATGACTTTAGTTTTTCATATAGTATAGAAAATGGTTTCCCAGATAACTCAATAATAGATTTGAATATTATCCAGCGATATGACACCGCTAAAAAAGAGTTATTGCAGAAACTAAATATCATCTATAAGGTGACTGAAAATAAAAAGGATGAGTTTGTGAGTCTTTTTGGAGATGATGGTACAAAAGAGCTAATGCAATTGGCCGATTTTCCAGTTGATAGCAACGAGATTACTTCTCATAAAATGGGCAAAATTAAAAGAGATATATACTTGGAAAATTGGAACAACTAATGCTAACATTTTGTATAAGTAATGGCAGGGAAAGTGTTAATTATCAAGGTTTGCAGCCCGCTCAAACTGCGTAGCGGTTTGACAGGGAAGTGCCACCCAATCTGCCACTACTCATACAATTTACCGTTGAAAAACATTAAATCTACTTTATTTTAAAGTAAAGTATTTTATAAAATCAAAACCGAAACTTTTTTCGGTTTTCTTTTTTTTCAGCCTGTTGTTTTTTAGCATCCAATCGCTTGGCAATCGCTGCTTTTTTAGGTTTGGTAGCTTTGCGTACTTTAGGTATTACCAAGGCTTGTGCTAAAAGGTTAAAAAAGCGTTCGGTAACCAATTCTTTGTTGCGGTGTTGTGAGCGGCTTTCTTGAGAGCTTAGTATGAGTGTGTTTTCTTTAGAGAGTCTGTTAGCTAAATTTTTAAGGAGTAGTGCTTTTTCTTTGTCTGAGAGTCCTAACGAGTCTTCAATCGTAAAACTTAATTCTACTTTAGAGGATACTTTGTTTACATGCTGTCCGCCCGAACCAGAGCTTCGTACGGCTTTAAAGTTGAGTTCTTTTAAAAGTTGTTCTTTGTTCATAGTGTTTGTGAATGCATTAACGGAATTAACTTCCAATGTCAGTTCGAGTGGTTTTTATCAAGTGCTAACGAGATAAAAATTTTATCGAGAACTATTCCAGCGTCTAAGGCCTAAATTCTCGATACAAATTATGCTCTTTTTCAATCGCAAAATTCACTCGAATTGACAGCTTTAAAATTTTAGTCAACCTACTTTAATAGGTATTACTGTATTCCTGTAAAAATAGGAGTTTCAAATATAAATAATCTATTGTTGTTTGTAAAGGGGGCTTAATAATAGAAGTTACTCCTATTGGTGAGAGTTGGGAACTTTAAAGGGTATTCGTAACTAGAATTAAGCAGATTTCTCGCTATCGCTCGAAATGACAAAACGTAGGTCATTTCGAACTGTAGTGGAACGGAAGTGAGAAATCTTTTAGTTGAGTACTGGAACTTTAAAGGGTAGTTGTTACTTCTATTAGTGAGATTCCTCCTCCTTCGTCGTTCGGAATGACGTTCAGGTTGTTTATATCATATTATAATAATTAAAAGCTGTCATTTCGAAGGAGTGTGCGACTGAGAAATCTCAAGGTTCAGCAGCCCTATCGAGAACTATTCCAGCGTCAAAGTCCTAAATTCTCGATACAAATTATGCTCTTTTCAATCGCAAAATTCACTCGAATTGACAGCTTTAAAATTTTAGTCAACCTACTTTAATAGGTGTTACTGTGTTCCTGTAAAAACAGGAGTTTCAAATATAAATAATCTATTGTTGTTTGTAAAGGGGGCTTAATAATAGAAGTTACTCCTATTGGTGAGATTTAGCTTCGCTGAACCTTGCGGTTTCTCCCTCTGGTCGAAATGACAAAACGTAGGTCATTTCGAACTGTAGTGGAACGGAAGTGAGAAATCTTTTAGTTGAGTGTTAGGAGTTTTCAAGAGTGTTTGTAACTAGAATTAAGCAGATTTCTCCCGCTGGTCGAAATGACGTTTATCTATTATATTCATGACATGAAATACGGAATGACATTTAGCGATGCTTACATATCGTAATTAGGCGTGTCGGGTGATTGGTGCATAAAGTGCATGTCTAAATCGGTAAGGGTGTCGGAAAAAGAGTATAAGTTTTCTTTTTTTGTCAGTAATTCATCAATAATTTCGACAGCTTTTTTCAATCGGGTTTCTTTGTCGCCCTTTAACAACACATACGGACGGTTGTATTTTTTCAACGCATTTTCAAAGGCTTTAAACATTTCCAAACGTTGCTCGGGTTTGTCGCGTAAATCGTCGGCCTCCCAAGGCGTATCGATGTAGGTTAAAAAATAAATATCGTAAGTGTTTTCAATTGCAGCCTCGTCTAATTTCGGATCTACGAATCCACCATAATACGCTTCAGAATATACTTTGGTTTCCAATAAATCGGTATCACAGATCAGTACTTTATCCGCTTTTTTAGCCAATTCATTTTCCAAGTCCATTTGTCCTTCAGCAATCGGAATTAAGTCTTGCTGCTCACAAGTTTTACGTTCGTTGTTCCACTTGTCTTGCAAGTATTCACGGGCAAATTCGGGAGCCCAAACAGTATTGTAATGACGCGCTAGTTGACCAGAAAGTGTTGTTTTTCCTGTGCTTTCAGGTCCAAATAATACCACCTTTACAAGGTTGATGGGTTGTTGTGTAAGTGCTTTTTCCATGCTAAATATCCTGCAATTGCAATAAAGGTAAATAATAAATATTGAAAACTAGTAAAGGTAAATCCTTTGTAAAAGTACAGTGGAACGGAGATAATATCGCCAATAATCCAATAAATCCAGTTTTCTATTTTTCGTTTTGCCATCAGCCACATTCCTACAAAGAAAATGGCAGTGGTAACGGTGTCTACATAAGCTGTCCAGCTTGTCCATTTATCAAAAACGGTATACACAGCATAGACGAAAACTAAGGTGGCTACAAATATGGCTACGCTTTGTTTTTTTTCTTTAGATGTTGTTCTAGAAATAGGAGTTACATGGGTGGCGTCTACTTTTCGTGTCCAGATATACCAACCGTATACACTCATAATAAAGTAGTACCCGTTAATCATCATATCGCCTAATAATTCCCATTTTAATAGGAGGTATACAAAAATAGCGGTGCTTATCATCCCCGTAGGGAATACCCAAATTTTATTTTGTTTTGAATACCAAACGGATAAAAACCCAAAGATTACCGCAATAATTTCTAGCCAAACATGGATAGGGTTGTAATCAGCATACTGCCCAAAAAGGAAATCAAAAAGTTGGCTCATAATTGCTACGATCGGTTTTTACGATTTTCATGAATAGCAATCCGTTGTCAATTAATTCAAAAGCATTTTTTAATTCAGAAGTAACTAAGCTCATCACGGTATCATAATCTCCATATACTTGCGTACTTAACGGATTTTCTAACACGGTTAAACCTGAGGCTCTTAATTTTTTGATGAAATTGATAATTGGTTCTTCAAATTCGTTTTGAAGTGGACTTAAAGTCAATTCTACGGATATTTTCATTGTTGTTCCTAATTAGAAAGATGCAAAGTTACTAAAGTTAAGTTGTTGTTGTGTGGGAAAGCTTTTGGGAGTTTTTTTAGTTTCAAAGATGCAGGGTTTTTGGGTTGCAGAGTTTTGGGGTAGGAGGGTATGGTGGGCTTTTTAACACGCACACACGCAAGTAAAACCTTCTATTTCTAAGAACTGAATACCATATTCAAAAGTTTCTCCTTCGTATAGAATTTTTCCAGTTGTCACGTTCGTTTCAAAAGAGAAATCTTCAATATAAATATTCTCTAAAAAGTTAAGTTTTTTCTTTCCGTAAATTTTATACAAGCTTTCTTTTGCTCCCCAAACAATAGTTAGTTTGCTAACCAAAGCATCGTGGTTGGCAATAGATTTGTATTCTTCTATTGGAGTAAACTTATGTGCGATTTTTACAATTTTGTCGCGTTGCATTTCAATATCAATCCCCACAGGTTGTGTATCAGAAATAATAATTGCCGAAAAGGTAAACGAATGAGTTATGGAAATGAATTTACCGTCTTTTAAGTGTGGTTTTCCGTAGCCATCATACATCAAATCATCATCGGTATAGCCAATTTCTTTTAATAGGTGACGTACGCTCATAAAGCCTCTTTGGTGTAAATCGGACTTCATGCCATCTACTCTTTGTTGATTTCCGCTTGTTAAAGAAATACCTTTAGAAAGTTGTTCAAAAGATTCTTCAATCTTCCAAATCAGTGCTTTAGCATGGTTGTTTACCGTTAATGTTTTGTAAAGAGGCATATTTTAGAAAGTTATTTCGTAATTTTGCGACTCAAATTTAAGATATATAAATATACAAAAATATGAGCACAAAAACTGCAACATATGTTCCTTACAAAGTTAAAGATATTTCTTTAGCTGATTGGGGAAGAAAAGAGATTGAATTGGCAGAAGCTGAAATGCCAGGGTTAATGAGTTTACGCGAAGAGTATAAAGATGAGCAACCTTTAAAGGGTGCAAGAATTGCAGGATGTTTACACATGACGATTCAAACTGCGGTTTTAATTGAAACGTTACAAGCTTTAGGTGCTGAGGTTACTTGGAGTTCTTGTAATATCTTCTCAACGCAAGATCAAGCTGCTGCTGCTATTGCTGCTGCTGGAACTCCAGTATATGCTTGGAAGGGACTTACAGATGAGGAGTTTGATTGGTGTATAGAACAAACATTATTTTTTGGAGAAGATAAGAAGCCATTAAATATGATTTTAGATGATGGTGGAGATTTAACCAATATGGTATTAGATAAATACCCTGAGTTAGCACCAGGAATTAAAGGTTTATCTGAAGAAACAACTACAGGGGTACACCGTTTATACGAGCGTGTGAAAAACGGAACGTTACCAATGCCTGCTATTAACGTAAATGACTCGGTTACTAAATCGAAGTTTGACAATAAGTATGGATGTAAAGAATCTGCTGTAGATGCGATTCGTCGTGCTACTGATGTAATGTTAGCTGGTAAGCGTGTAACTGTTTGTGGTTATGGAGATGTTGGTAAAGGTACTGCTGCTTCTTTTAAAGGAGCTGGTTCTATCGTTACTGTTACAGAAATAGATCCTATTTGTGCATTACAAGCGGCTATGGATGGTTTTGAAGTGAAGAAATTAGAAACCGTTGTTGGTAATTCTGATATTGTAATCACTACAACAGGAAATAAAGATATCGTAAGAGCTGAGCATTTTGAAGCAATGAAAGACAAAACAATTGTTTGTAACATTGGTCACTTCGATAACGAAATCCAAATGGGTTGGTTAAACGAAACATATGGTGATACTAAGGTTGAAATTAAACCTCAAGTAGATAAGTATACTGTTAAAGGAAACGATATTATCGTATTAGCTGAAGGACGTTTAGTAAACTTAGGTTGTGCTACTGGTCATCCAAGTTTTGTAATGTCTAACTCATTTACAAACCAAACGTTAGCACAAATCGAATTATGGAAAAACTCTGATGCGTATAAAAATGAGGTGTATATGTTACCAAAACATTTAGATGAAAAGGTAGCAAAATTACACTTAGCTAAGATTGGTGTTGAGTTAACTGAGTTACGTGAAGACCAAGCGAAATATATTGGTGTAACTGTTGAAGGTCCATACAAGCCAGAACACTATAGATACTAGATTCTTAGAATCAAGAGTCAAGACACTAGATATAAAAAATCCCGCAACAATAAATGTTGCGGGATTTTTTGTGTTTTTATTGTGATGATAAGATGTTTTATTCTTTAGGAATACGCTCATCAATCATTTTTAGAGGCATGTCTTCCATTAAACCAATTAGGTCTAAGATATCTCTTACTTTTTCTTCTTCTTCAGCTTGTTCAGTTACAAACCATTGTAGAAAAATTTCAGAAGTAAAATCACCTACTTTTCTTGCTGTTTTAAATACGTTATGAATAGATTTGGTTACTTCTATTTCTGCATCTAAAGAAGCTTCAAAAATAGCGCGTAAGCTTTCAAATTCGTGAGCAACTTCGGTGGCTACAGGTGACATTGCACTACCACCATTATCGTTAACGAATTTAAAAATCTTCATCATGTGTTCTCTTTCTTCTTCTGCTTGCTTATAGAAGTATGAAGCGCTATTTCTAAGTTCTCTTTGATCACACCATGATGCCATGGCTAAATATTTAGAAGATGCTTGTTGCTCCATTGTTATTTGGTGGTTTAGCAAATCAACTACTTCCACATCTAAAATCATGTCTCTTCTTATTGCTGTTTCCATAATATTTTGTTTAGTTTTAATACTATAAAGATACAGATTATAAGGCTCTAAAAAGAATAGAGAACCTAATTTAAAGCTAGTCTTAGTAAAGACTTTTCTACTTAAATACTGATAAAAGAAGCTCTCTTAGTTCTATAAGTTGAGGTACATCTAAGAATAACAGATGCTTGTTGTCTGCTGCAAAAAGAAGTATGAAGTTATCACCGTCAATAATAGTTTCTAACGATTCGTAAGATGAGTGTTGTAGTACTTTTTTTCTGAAGGCTAATAGTTGACAAAAAGTAAAGTCTATTACTTTATAGCCTAAATCTAATTGATAACAGTTTCTGCTACCACAAGATATTTTAAACGATAATTCTTCTACAAAAAAATTCATTCGGCAAATATAATTATTTTTAATGAATCTAAAGAAGAATAATTTAAGGCAATAAAAAAGCCCGCAAACTTGCGAGCTTTAATGTTATAAACGTCTTTTAAGACTAAATATTCAATGATTTGAATAACTCAACTAACTTAGGGTTAGAAGGTCTTGGAGCATTAGAGTCTACAATGTTTCCTTCTGGATCTAATAAAATAAATCTTGGAATTCCTGATACTCTATAGGCATCCATAAAAGTTTTATCTTCTTTAGCGTATAGTTGTACACCAGATAATTCTTTATCAACAATCATTTTCTTCCAAATTTCGTAATCTTTTTGTCTGTCAACAGAGATACTTACAAACTCGATATTTTTGTTGTGGTATTTTTCTTCAACTTGTTTTAAGAAAGGGATTTCGTTTTTACATGGTTGACACCAAGTAGCCCATAAATCGATATAAACATACTTACCTTTTAAATCATCTAAAGAAGTAGTACCACCAGCATTGTTTTCATAATCAACAAACTTAGGAGATTCAGCACCTTTAGCTAAGTTTTTAGCAATGTATTGCTTGTCGTTATACACTTTAGTTAAGTATTTCTCTAAACCAGCAATACTTTGCTTTTGGTTAGCTACAAAAGTAGAATCTAAAGAAGCTCCTTCAAACCTTTTGTTAAAACCATCAACAAAAGATGAAACCTTAGATCTGAAATCTAACTCAGGTAAGTCCATTAACTCTTTATCTCCAAATACTTTTTCTTGCTCTAAAGAAGATTTTGCTAAGAAAGCACTTTCTTCAAAACCAGTACCTGTGTAAGTTATAGTTTCGTCAAATTCTTTAGCGTCAAGGGTCATATTAATATCCGCTCCATTTTTTAAATATAGAGTAGCATATTCTTTACCATCAAAAAGTCTGTAGAAACCATCTTTTACATTCATAGTGTCTTTGAAGGCTCCGTTTTCATCAACTTTAATTACTCTATTAAACTTAAACTGAGGGTTAGAAATAACCACAGAATCAGAGTTCTTGTTAGTGATTTTTCCTGAAAAAGTGACATAATCTTTTGGCTCTTTTTTACATGAAACTAAGGCAATAGAAAATGCCAATAAGTAAACTAGTTTTTTCATTAGGGTGTATGTTTAATTTTGCTATCCAGCGTTTTAATAAACGCCTAAATTAGTGATTTTAAATGAAAGCGCAATTTTTTAACATTTCCCTAACTGTTTTTGTAGCTGGTTATTTGAAGGCCCTATGATTCAATAATTGAGTTTTTTTATTTTAGCCCAACCAGCCTTCACGATCTAAACTTCTATATTGAATTGCTTCGGTAATATGTTCAGATAGTATATTTTCTGACGAAGATAAATCGGCAATAGTACGAGATACTTTATTAATTATTTTTTACATATAGTTCATATATATTTTTTATTTTTAGAGTTAAAAATATTTTATGAAAGCTGTAGCATATATTAGAGTTAGTACACAGGATCAATCTCTAGAACGACAATATGAAGATATAAGGAAATTTTCTTTTGAAAAAGGTATTAAGTTAGTAGAGATTTTTGAAGATAAAATCAGTGGCTTTAAAACTAAAACAGATGATAGAGAAGGCTTTAAGAAAATGGAAAAATTCATAGAGGATAATAAAGATATTCAACATATTTTAGTTTTAGAGATATCAAGGCTTGGAAGAAAGAATAATGATATTCAAAATGTTGTAGAAAAATATATTGAAAAAGGAATCAATATACATATTAAAGATTTGAATATATCTACATTAGAAGATAGTGGAGAGCGTTCTATTGCTTCAGAAATGATGATATCTTTATTAGGAGTTATAGCTTCAAATGAATCTCGTTTACTTTCCTCAAGAATAAGTTCTGGTAAAATGTCTAGAGCTAGAAGAAATCTAGCTTTTGGAGGTAAAATAATAGGCTATAAGAAGGGAGAGGATGGTAAACCAATAATTGATGAAAAAGAAGCACCATTAATAGAAAGAATATTTGAACTTGCTTCAAAAGATTTAGGAATGAGAAATATATCCACAATTATAGAATCTGAATTTGGAAAAAAAATAGCTGGAGGTACGTTAAGTGGTATAATAAGAAATACTTTTCATAAAGGAGAAAGAAGATATAATGACTTGATATTAGAAGTTCCTGCAATTGTGTCAAAGGAATTATGGGAAAAAGCAAATGAATCCATAAATAGTAGAAAGAAGTTTAAAAGTAGAACTAACATACATACAAATATTGTTCAAGGTAAAATAAAATGTATTTGTGGTAATACTATGCACCAAAAAGTGATACCCAAAGCTAGAATTGATATTTTTATTTGTAAGGATACAAATTGTAAAAACTCTATTAATAGACCTTGGTTATTTAGAATGGTTAAAAAAGTAGTAGAAAGACATGCAAAAAAAACAAAAGAGAAAGAGGTTCGAGAAAAATTTAAATTATTAATTTCATCAAATAAAGCGAAAATTAATCTTTCCTTAAAAGAACTTAAAAAGTTAGAGAAAAAAAGAAAGAGAGCAAGAGATCTTTATCTAGAGTCAGAGTTTACTAAAGTAGAATACCTAGAAATTAAAGCTGAAATAGAAGCTGAATTTTCTAAAAGACAAAAAGGTATTAGAACTTTAGAAAATAGCGTTAAATCTTCGGAAATGGCGCTAAAAAATAATATAAATCACTTTAGCGATAATTTAGAATTGTTTAAATCTGAGATTAAAGATATTCTTAAGCATGTTATAATTGATAGAGATTGGGTTTTAATTAATATTTTTGGATGGAGAGTATATGAGTTAAAAAAACCTAATAGTATAAAGTTAGGTTGGGAAGCGAGAAAACCTGAGTCTGAAAGATATAAAAATGAAGAACTACCATTAAAAAAAGGAATAAGTGATGAGGACTTAGAGTTAATGATTAATGACTATCTAAGATCGTAGTTTTGTTTACTTAAAAAATGTAATTTATCTTTACCCGTTTAAAGTAAAGATTTAATTTATGAAATAATAATTATAGATACATATGTAAAAAGATTGCGTTGCTAATTATTTCTCTGTACGAAAATCTGGAAAATTTTATTAGAAGAAGGAATAGTTGAGACAATGCGCCTTATAGGCGTGTTATTTTCTGCTGTTGATTGTCTTCTTAGGTATTTCCAGATACCTCGTATAGTTTTTAATGTTAGTCAGAGGTACACGCCTTCTCTTTTTTAACAAGTCTCTTAAAGTACCTTATAGAGAAAATTAATATTGATTGAATGAAAAAAATTAAGCTAATTATTACAGGAGTTACTTTATTATTAACCTTTAGTATTAAAGCTCAAGAAGCTCCAAAAGGAAAAAAATCTCTTGAAGTTAAAGAAAGTTTTAAAGGAGAGTATATGCAAGAAGTAAATCAAGGTGATTTATCTAGTGTTGTTTTAGGAGCTATGAAAAAAAGATTGCCTAAGAAATTAAGAAAATATGGTTTTGAAGATATAACAATAACAGAAGTAGGTAAAGTTTTTGTTCCAAAAAGTATATCAACAAAGCTTGGTGAATTAGTTGGAGGAAACAAAGCTCTTGGAAGAGCTCAATTAGAGGTAGCAAATACTAGTGGAGAGATAAATAATGCAGTAAACAGGATGTATACTAAAGATGTAGATGGAGATTGGAAATTCCAAGTTAATATAATTGATAATAGAACAAATTCTATTTATAAAATAAGGTTAAGCTTAACTTATAATCCAAAATATATAATTAAAGAGAGTAAGGAAGTTATTAATTATAGATAGAATTTAATTTAATAAGAAAAGTTAAGGTAGTATTAAAGCTACCTTTCTTTATATGTGTTTGTTAAAAAGCACAAGTAAATTATTGAAAATAAGACCTTTTTTGTTAGAATACATTTATCTAATTTACTTTTTTAAAAACTAACTGTTTTGTAGTTAACCTTTAGAGTATACCTTAAAACTATATGAAATTTAACAAAGAATTTAATGTGAAATACTTACTTTTATTAAGGTTTCATACTTAAATGTTAAGTTACCCTAAAACTTAATAGATTTATAGTATGTTTATTTTATTATTATGAATGATTTTAATAGCTATGATTATCTAGTTTTGTCTCCTCAAAACTTAAACTATGAATTGTTACTTAATGAAGAGGCTGTTCATGAGAATATTCCTAAATCTATAATTGGTACAGTTATTAAGCTTTTGGCTTTGAATATGCAATTTCCCAAAAATCATAAATTAAGTACGTTCGATTATAAAGTTTCTTTATGTGCAAAAAAACTTCACTACCTATATGGAAATGACTATACTAGAGCAATAGATTTATTAATGAGCAAGTTTCTTTTCAGGTATCCTTATAGTGAGAATAATTGTTTTAATTATGCTTTGAATGATGTCACAAGGGCTTTTAAATTAGAAGTTCATAAGCTTGAAACAAAATCGGCTAAAGGTAGAGGGATAGTTCAGAGGTTAAGAGAAACTAATAAGATATTACCAAAAGTAATTGAAAGAAAGTTTCAATTTATGATTAAGTTTTTTGATAGTAAATTATTGAATATTGATTTATACTCTTCTTTAAAATTGATAGAGAAAGAATATGATTTTAGTATTGATTATTCTAACTACCTATCACAATTTCAAAAAATAATTAATATACATAATGGAAGTTATTCTTTTCATTATAATCCTGAGACCGATGGTCGATTTCACAATTCTTTCACTTTTCTTAATAAAAAATTCAGGAAATTTTTAACTTATGATGATAAAAAATTAGTTGAAGTTGATATTGTAAACTCTATTCCAACTATTTTTTCTTTATTACTTTCAAAATCTATAAACTTAAATATAAAAGAAGTATTAAATAATAATATATATAATTATCTATTAATGTTTAATAAAATCTCTAGAAACGTTGATATCAAAGAGATTGAGCTGTTTAAAAACATGTCTGTTAATGGAGAGCTTTATGAGAAAGTAAGTAGTAAATTTATAAAAAAAAATATTGGCTACTTAATAGATCAATATGATGGTTATTATGATGGAGAGAATTTGATTTTTACAGAAGAATTTGATGTTAGAAAAATAACCAAGCAGAACTTATTATCTATGTTATTCTCAAAGAATGAAACATATGTTGATATGGAATTAGCATTTGAAAATATATTCCCTACCATTTTTAGATTTATTAAAGAGTTAAAAGAAGTTCAAGATTATAAAATGTTTTCTCATTTGTTATTTCAAATTGAGTCAGAGATTATACTAGAGCAAGTTGCTAGACCTTTTAATAGATTAAATGGTGGACGAGTACCAATCTTCACGATACATGATTGTATCTTTACAGTTGAAGGAAAGGAAAATATATTAAAAGATTTTATGGAGGATAGATTCGTTAAGCTATTTGGAACTAAGATTGGCTTAAAAGTTAAGAAATTCTAGAGAAAGTAAATTATTATAGATAGGTTTTCTAATATGAATATCTAATTATATTATGCTTTATAAAGTACTCATGGAGTAGTTGATAAAAATCATTACTTTAACTTAAGTAATTGTTTTTTAATTGTTTATATTATTGTTGGTTTGTGTGAATTCTAATTTTAGCTTCACAGCTTTTACTGTTACAAAAGCTTTTCCTGTTAGTTTAGAAATTTTGTTTAGACTTAAACCATCTTTTAAAAGATTAACAACATCTTTATGCCTTTTTAGATAGTCTTTATCAGACATTGTAGCACCTTGTTTTCTGCCTTTATATATACCTTTAGCTTTAGCAATTTTTATTCCTTGCATTTGTCTTTCTTTTAAAGCTTCAATTTCCAAAGTAGCAACAGAACCTAATAAATCAATAATCATTTTAGCTATACTATTCATTGTGCCGTCTTCATTAAGTAGTTCCATTCTGATGTTTTCTGCAAAGACTTGTACTTTATTTTCAATAAACCAATTTAACTGTTTTTGCATTTCAACAACATTACGCCCTAATCTATCTACTGAATGAATGATGACATAATTAATTTTTTTATTTTCAATATCTTTCATTAGCCTTTTTCCTGCTGGTCTTTCTTTAAAGGGGATTAAACCTGAAATTTTATCTTCATAAAGTTTTATATTGTCCTCTACTTCAATTTGTCTTTCACTTTTTTGTTCTAATGACGATACTCTTATATACTTAGCCTTTTTTATTTTCATGATTATTAATATTTAAAGTCTTAGAGTCTAAATATAAATAATTTTTATTTGTTAACAAACTTTGTTTCAGTGTTTTATGTGTGGAGTTTAATTTGTTTTTTATAGATATAAATGAACTATATATAAAAAATATTTTAATTTAAAATCCTATCATAGGCTCTAGCGGATAGGTTTAATTTTTCCATGGCAATTTTTAACAAGCTTTTACTTTCTTCTGATAGTTTACAAAATTCACGAATTTGTTTTACATTCATTTGAGCATTGTAATGAATGCTTTCAAGATCTTTAAATCGATTTGTTTGAATTTCTCGGGCAAGCGTAACTCTTTTTCTAATATCTACACTGCTTTCTCCTTTTCGTTCATCAGACAGCTTGTCAAAAGGAACAGGAGTTACTTCAATATGAATGTCAATTCTATCTAACAAAGGACCAGAAATTTTACTTAAGTAACGTTGCATTTCGGCAGGAGAGGAGGTAACAGGTGCATCGGGATTATTAAAATATCCTGAAGGGCTAGGGTTCATACTTGCAACTAACATAAAACTACTAGGGTAATTTACTGTAAAACGAGCTCGCGATATGGTAACTTCTCTATCTTCTAGAGGTTGACGCATTACTTCTAAAACAGTACGTTTAAATTCGGGGAGCTCATCTAAAAAGAGAACACCGTTATGTGCTAAAGAAATTTCGCCAGGTTGCGGATATTGTCCACCTGTTAAACACAAGAGTAGTTGATAATAATTAGATATTTTTTTGTAAATTTTACAATATTTTTTGCAAATACACCTATCTAAATGGATTCAACTACTCGTAAAATACAGGAATATCTGCAAATGAATAAAAAACGAGTAAGAGAAATAAATTTAAAATATTTCTCATTATCAGGACACATAACGAGTTTGAAAAATAATTCGATAGTAAAATTTGAATCTTCTCTTGAACGAGATTATTCAATCATTTTAGAATTTAATTACAAGGTAAGGAATTATTTAGAGCAACCAATTGTTATAGAGTACTTGTACAAAGGAAAGAAAAGACGATATACTCCAGATTTTTTAGTAAAAGAAATTGATTCAATATATGCAGGAAAGCTAATAGAGGTTAAATACAAGAAAGAACTGGAAGAAAAGAAAGAAACTCTTGAACCAAAATTTAATGCAGCAAAAGAATTTTGTAAGAAAAACAATCTTGTTTTTGAAGTTGTTACTGAAAATGAAATAAGAACAGACTATCTAGAGAATTGTAAGTTTTTATGGAGGTACAGATTTAATAATGATAATATTAACTGGGTAGATGTTGATTATATTTTAAGTAATGTACCAAAATCAAAAAAGGTTTCAGTAAATCATACTCTTGATAGATTAACAAAAGATCAAAATAAGAAAGCAGAACTACTGTACTTAATTTGGTATTTAGTAACAGCAGGGTTAATTAACTGTGATTTAAAGAAGAAAATTAATATGGATACCAAAATATGGATAGATTAAAAATTGAAATAGGAGAGAAAGTACTATTTAAAGGTAAAGACTCTATTATTATAAAAATAATTGATTTAAATAAAGTGTCTATTAAGATTTTAAAAGAGAATACTATTTATACGGTAGATGTAAATCAATTAGAAAGGTATGAGTCTACAAAAAACAAAGAAATTAGTACCGATATACTTTCTGAAGATGAATGGAATCAAGCTAAAAAGCGATATGAGATTATAATGCCTCTATTGGGAGTGAAAAGGAATTTAAAAATGGTTAGTGAAATAGCAAAAAAAAACAAACTTCATTACTCTACTATATATAGATGGATAAAAATTTATGAAAAAACAGAGATGATATCATCCTTAGCTAGAAAAAGAAATTTAAATGGTAAATTCAAAGGAAGGTTATGTAAACAAACAAACTCTATTATTAATGAAAAAATAAATGAAGTTTATTTAAATGCTTCAAAAAAATCTGTAAAAAGATTAGTGAGAGAAATTACAACTGAATGTAATACCAAAGGGGTAAAAGTTCCTCATGAAAATACAATAAGAAATAGACTTAAGAATATTTCTGAGGAAGAAAAAATGAGAAAAAGATATGGATATTCTAAAGCAAGGGATAAGTTTCATCCTATTAAAGGTCATTTCCCTGGAGCAAATTATCCATTATCAATTGTACAAATAGATCATACGTTAGTTGATATTATTTTAGTAGATGAGCATTATAGAAACCCCTTTAAAAGACCATATTTGACATTAGCATTGGATGTTTTTAGTAGGATGATTATAGGGTTTTATTTGTCTTTTGACCCTCCAGGAGAAATAGGAACTGGTCTTTGTATATCACATTCAATCTTACCAAAAGAATTATGGATGGAAAAAATAGGGGTTGATGAAAAATGGCCTTGTTGGGGAATAATGAAAACAATACATTTAGATAATGCAAAAGAGTTTAGAGGGAAAACGTTAAGAAGAGCATGTCAAAACTATGGTATATCTATTGAGTTTAGACCCCCTGGTACTCCTCATTGGGGAGGACATGTAGAGAGAGTTTTGGGGACTATTTCCAAAGAAATACATGATTTACCTGGTACGACTTTTTCCAAAATTTCAGACAGAGATAATTATAATTCTAAGGAAAAATCTTCTTTAACCCTAAACGAATTAGAAAAGTGGTTGACTATTTATATTACTAAAGTTTATCATCAAAAGGTTCATTCATCTTTAGGTACCTCACCTATAAATAAATATAAGGAGGGAATAATGGGAAACTCTTCTGAACCAGGGGCTGGACTTCCTTCCAGATTATATGATGAGAGAAGAGTAAGATTAGATTTTATGCCAGCAATAGAGAGAACGATTCAGGAATATGGTGTAATCATAGATCATATTACGTATTATGATGAAGTTCTGAGAAAATATATTCATTCTAAAGATTTAGATTCTTCAAAGAGTTCTAAGAGAAAATTCGTTTTTAAAAGAGACCCTAGAGATATTAGCATAATTTTCTTTTATGAACCAGAACTAAATGAGTACTTTGAGATTTCGTATAGAGATACATCTCAACCACCTATTTCAATTTGGGAATATAGAATGGTGGTTAAGAAGTTAAAGGAAAATCAAGTAAGTATTAATGAAGAAGCAATATTTAATGGATACAAACAAATGGAAGAAATTGAGTTAAAAGCTGTTGGTAGAACGAAAAGTTTAAAATCTAATACTTACAGAATGTTAAAGAAAAAAGTAAAAAAAGGGAAGAATAAGGATGAAAATATTTCAAAAGTAGAAAATCGAATAATCCCTAAAATTGAACCATTTGATGATATAGAAGATGAAACATTTACATACTAAAACTAGAGACTTCTTAGTTAATGCTAATAATGATGAAAGGATAGACCTTTTACGAAAGAATAAGTGGATAGGTTATTCTAAAGCGCTAGAAATACTTGGAAAATTTGATGAATTAAAAGAATACCCAAGGTCTCATAGAATGCCTAACTTACTATTAGTAGGGGAGTCGAATAATGGGAAAACAGCCTTGTTACAGAGATATATGGCAAAGAATCAAGCTAGTATTGATGAAAATACAAGTGAAGCAATTGTTCCTGTGCTATATGTTCAAGCACCACCTGAGCCAGATCAGAAGAGGTTTTATAATACCATTCTTGAAGCTCTTTTAGCTCCTTATAAATCTTCAGAGAAAATTGAAATAAGAGAAAGGAGAACTTTTCATTTAATGAGAAAGTTAAACGTTAGATTGTTAATTATAGATGAAATACATCATATTTTAGCAGGGACAATAAGCAAACAAAGAGTGTTTCTTAACACTCTCAAATATATTTCTAATGAACTGCAAATTTCATTAATATGCTCCGGTACAAGGGATGCTTTTAATGCTATTCAGACTAATCCTCAATTAGCAAATAGATTTGAACCAAAAATACTTTCAAAATGGAATAATAATGAAGAATATCTAAGGTTATTAGCTAGTTTTGAAAGGCTATTACCTCTTAAAGAAGAATCTTTTCTTTATGAACCGTCAATGGCAAAAAAAATATTATCAAAAAGCGAAGGGTTGATAGGTGAAATATCTAAGATTTTAGAATTAAGTGGAATTTTTGCTATTCAAAATGGTTATGAGAAAATAACAAAAAGTATTATTGATAATATAGATTATACATCTCCATCTGATAGGAAAAAAGCTATCTATAAGTTATAATTAGTCTTCAAAATTTCTTTAAAATTAATATAAATTTGGTTTTCTATCTTGATATTGTGAGAAGTTAACTTGTTTATTTGAGTGTATAGTTCTTTTACTTCTAAAGAATTATCTGCTTGATTAGGGTGGGTTGTAAAAGGAGAGTCGGTTTCAGTTAATATTCTATCTAGAGGGACAAAATTTAATAACTCTTTTCCTTTATTACTTTTTAACATTGCTTTATTAAAAGAAAAATAAAATCCACAATCTAAAGCTTTTCTAGCTTGATTCAATGTTCCTGTAAACCAATGTAAGATTTTAGTTCCTTTAAAATCAACTCCTACCATTTCTATAACTTTTGAAGCACTATTCCTTGAGTGTATAGTTAGAATTTTGTCTCTATTATAGCAAATTTCTAGTATTTTTTCAAAAACTATTATTTGTTTTATTTGGTTATCTTTATTGTACTTTTTTGAGAAATCTAACCCAACCTCCCCTATGAATCTAGTTTTGTTAATAGATTTCTTAAAAATATCAATTTTATTGTAATAGGTTCCAGATAATTCGGGATGGTATCCTAAAGCGGCTCTTACATATTTTTTATCTTTTGTTAACAAATAACTGTTTTCAAAAACGTCGGGTAAGTTTGTTACAGCAATTGAGTATATTTTGTTTCTTTCAAGGTATTCAATAACTTTTGTGGGCTGATTGAATAAGTCAAGATGAAAATGAGTATCTATAAGGTTCATTCAGTTTTATTAAAGAACGAATTTACTTCTTCATTTCCTCTTAACAAAACATCTGTGTATTTTAATATGTTATTATTTTCACTGGGAATATACCCTGATTTCAGTAATCTAAACTGTAAAAGGTCTTTACTTTTAATTGTTTTTGCAACACTTATTTTAAAGGCACGTGCGTCACGACCACTTTTTAAGTGATTTGGGAAAGGGTTTTTAATAATATCAAAAGCATAATCAGAAGGCTTATCAAGCCCAATACTATTTAATGAAGCTCTTCTTATAATACAAGGCGTACAGTGACCACAATGAGCTTTATTAATATTTTTATATCTGCGATAATAAAATGGCTTAGAGCAAGAAACAGATTTTTTATATAACTTTTTTAAGAGCTCTGGATTTGAGCAATCAGCAAGTAGCTCACCTTTCGTATGAAATTTAAATGGGTTTATAATTGGGATTTCAATTTTAAGATGGTCTAATATTTTTTGTAAAAGGGATAAAAAATAAGGGTGAGTCGTTCTTGTACTGTAGGTACTTAGCCTAGCATTGGTAAGAGGTACATTCAGAGAAATTAAACCATTTTCAGGAATATATAAAGGCAAATCACCAAGGCAATTGGATATTAATATACCTAATCCAAGAAAAAGAATTGATCTAGCTCTTTGAGTATCTTCACCACCTAATACATTATGCTTTTGCATGGGTTGAACATTAAAGAAATAACTACTTAATTTTTGACTTTTGTAATGTTTTTCAAGTTCATTAAATAAACCACGTTGAGTATCTAGTTCTTGAGTACCGCCACCTTTATGATGACCTACCACAGCTAAGTTTTGATTTGTTTCAAGTATATCTATTACTCCAGTTAAAGAATCTAAGCCACCAGAAAATAGGCTTACAATATCTATATCTTTAGATTTAGGGTTTTTCTCTTTTTCAAGATTTAAGGTACCTTTTTTTCTAAACTTAATATCCCAATGATCCCCGCTTAAAAATGATAAAAGCTTAATAAGGCTTTCCTTCTCAGCTTCCCATTTTTCAGGTGTTTTGACGGCAATATGAATGATAAAGTTTCTACTCCAGCTAAAGTAGCCAAATTTTGATCTAGATACTAATTGATCAGCTCCATATACTGAGTAGAATAAGTTAAATAATTCCATAACATCGTCAGTAGGAGTTAAATTACAACTATTTAAGATACGCAGGATATTGTTTCTTAATTTATTATTATCTGCACTCATCTCAAAAGATGGTATAACAACTGTTTTAGAATTAGAGTTTTCTCGTAATTCAAAAACATCATTATCGCCTGATTTTAAAACAACATTTATTTTCATATCGATTCAATTATTAAATAAGCTTGTTGAAAAACACTATCAATTAACTGTTTACCTTTGCTTGTTTTGAAATCTACACTTTTTAAATTATAACGTTTCCACTTTTCTTCTAATGAGCTATTAATAAAGGCTTTCATTTCATTTTCTATATTTATAAGTTCATTGGCGCTTATGTCTTTTCTTTCTAATGTTTCACCTAGTTCATGAACCCATCTAAAAAATATATAATTAGAGAGATACTTTATAACATACTCGTTTTCCTTGTCTTTCATAATTGTGTCTAAGGAACCAAAATCAGCATTACCTTCTTCTTCTATTTCTTTATAAATATCACATAATGTTTCAGTAATAGCAGCTCTGGCAACTGCAGCTTCTGGTGTGTCTCCATCAGGAGCTAATTCATTAGATAGTATAGCAAAAACACTTTTAACATCTAATCCATCAAATGAGATTATTCCATAATTCTCAGCAGTTGAATTAAAACCATTATTTGATAAGCTATTAACAAAGCCAATGAACTTTGATGCAGTAGCTTTACCAACAATAGCAGTTGAAGAAGCTTTTTTTGCACCACCGTAATTATTTATGTAACTCCTAGCAGATTGACGAAGTTTTGAGGCAGATCTGTTTTTTATGTAACTTGTTAAGTTAGTTTTTGCGGATCTCCAACTTTCTATTCTATTATCATCAGCATTATTGTTCTCTGAATTTTCATCATTTTCATTGTTATTGTCAGGCGTGGCTCCGTCAGGTTCAAACCAATCAGGTAATAAAGGTGTTTTTCCTGGACCAGAGCTTGAAGTAGATGTTCCCATGAGTTATAAATATTCTTTTATTGCAGAAATTAACATTTTATTTTCTCCTTTAGACCACTTAGAAAGTAGATTTTGAAATTGTTGGCTTTGATTTTGATTTGAATTAATTAATCCTTTTAGAGCAGGGACTAACTGGATAGGTATTTTTCCTTCAGGAAGACGCTGAAGAAATTCGAAATACTCACTAATTAACTCTGTTTTTACCTCACATATTTTGCATTGAGTTGTAAGTAAATTATTAATTATAGATTTAGTGTCTGAAGACCTTATTTTATCTGATATTGCAGATAAAATATTTGCAGAGTCACCTTGTCCTAACTTAATCATTTCTTGGATTCCTTTTGATAATTTGGCTTTACTTCCTGAAACAAGTAACATGAAAATTTCTTGAGCTTGAGGAGATAATCTTTGAGCTTGAATAGGTTGAGCTCTTAGGTTGTCTCTTGAAAAGAAAAAGTATGGAATTAAGTCTTCCGAGTTTAAACTAGGCTCTATTTTTAACCAATTTTCAAGCCAAGGATCATTACTCCAAGATTCAAATTCATTGCTTGTAGACTCTTTTATACTTTCTGAGTTTTTAATAAATTCTTTTTCGAATGAATCAAACTTAGTTTTCTTTTCTTTATCTCCAGTGTTAATTTCGGATAGACTTGTAAAATGTTCAGGTCTAAAATATTCCAAAAGCATAACCTTGGCTAGAAGTCTTATTTTTAGATCAATGTTTTTGTTTTTAGCCATTTCTTTCCTCATTAATAGCATATTTAAAAAACGTTTACATTGCCTAGGGTTTCCATTTAATCCATTTGTAAGTATGGGGGTGATTTGAGAAGAGAGAATTAGTGCATTATTTAATTCTGAAGGAACTGTTTCAAGGTAATTTGAAATGTTTTTATGGGTCAAACTACTAGAGTTAATAGTTCCTTGTTCATTTTTCTTTAAATTATCCAAGAGTGTGAAAAAATGTCCATCATCTTCTAGATAAAGTTTTGTAAATAATAAGTTAATATAGGTTTCAATTTCTAAAGTATTCATTTGTGGGATTCTAATCGGAAATTGGATTAACTTTTCTAAATAATCTCGACCAACTTCTTTAGCCTCACCAGGGATTTCAGGAAACCTTTTTCTTACAGCATAATTAATAAGTTTTTCATAAGCAGATATTACAAAAATTGAATTTTCAGCATACAAAAATAATTTTATAGCTTCTAAAGTTGATATAATTGTATCCGAAGTACACCTATCAAGATCATCTATGAATACTACTATTTTTTCATATTTAGATTCTTTAATTAGCTTACCTAAATCTTGATGAAAGTCTCTAATCCCTCTAGTTAAAAGTTTTTTGCCTTGCTTGGTAGTATCCTCTATTGACTCGACAACTGCATCATAATTATCAAAATTGATGTCTTTGATAGTTTCTCCTAATTCAGTACCAGAAAAATCAATTCCCTCTTTGGCTAATAACATAGCATTACCTATACCTCCTGTTGCTAAATATGCTAATCCATGAGCAGAAGCTTTTTTGGCTAATTTCATCCAATCTATTTGATGAAATAATTTTTTAGCTAAATTTTTAGCTTTTGAATTGAGCTTTTGATTAGATATTATCTTTTCTACTATTGTCGTAAGTAAAACAGATTTCGCATCATCATATCCTTCAAATAACCAACCATTAAATTTGATAGATAGAATACCTTTATCTTCTTTGATATCGGCTTCAATCATTCTCATTAAACTTGATTTACCACCTCCCCAGTCTCCATAAATTCCTATTGTGCAAGGAAGCAACTCGTCGTTATATATAATGTTTTTCGTACCTTGAATCAGGTAAGAAAAATCTAAAAAATCAATTTCTGTATCATTATCACTCCACATAGCTTATTAGTTAGTTTTTTTAGTAAGTAACACTTTAAGTATTTGTACGAAAGGAATAATACAGGTAAGATTTTTGTTAAAAAATCGTTCTTCTCTCATAGCAATATAGAGGTGTTTAATAGTTTGGTAACTAGAGTATTAAAAGTTAGCCTAACAAATATAGTAAAATCGAGGTATAAACCAAGATTTAATTTCATTAGATAATTGCGTGTAAATAAAGATGGTATACATTAAAGAAATAGGGAAAAATATTTGGCCAGGTTACAAAAAGCCATTTAAAGAAGAGTTGTTTTCTAGCTGGCTTTTTAGAGTTTCAAGAGAACATCAAATAAAAATGTACTCTTTTTGTAAAGAAAGTTTAGGAGGAATTCCAGTTATGAATAGAGACATTGATTTGGTTGTAAATAGGGAATTAAAAAATATTATAATAAACCATACCCCTTTAAAAACTAGTGAAGTAGATAATTTATTTCTTAATAGTTATGAAGGATATCTATTCGAAAAAATAAATCCTAATGGTAGAACATATGGAATTTTACCGTTAGGTATATATCATAGGAAAAGAACAAGAAGAGGGCTGTTATATTGCTCTGAATGTTTTAAAGAAGGGAAACACTATTTTAAAAAGCAATGGAGGTTACTTACCTCAATATTATGTTTAGAATGTAATTGTTATTTGCAAGATTTTTGCCCTAGATGTAAATCCCCTATTATTTTTCATCGACTAGATATAGGAGAAAAAAATACTTTATCTAATTTAGAAATATTCATTTGTTTTAATTGTAATTATGATTTAAGAAAATCTAATAACATACATGTTTGTAGTAAGTTTGATATAGAGTATCAACAAAATATAGATGATATTTTGAATAATGGTTTCAATGAAATAACCCATTATTCATTTACTTACTTCAAAATACTTTTTCACTTATGTAACTTATTTAGCTCTACAAGCAAAAAGTATAATAAATTTAAAAATTTTTATGATAGAAGAAATTCTAGTATCTCAAGGAAAGGAATAAGTGAATTTACATACCTAGACCTTATATCAAGAAGAAAGTTACTTGTAGAGTCTTTCAATACAATGAAGTGTTGGCCTCAAAATTTTATAAAACTATGTACCGAAGAAAAAGTTAATTATTCTGACTTTTGGAGAGAGCATAAAAATGAGTTACCATATTGGGTTTTTAAAGTACTTAAATTAGATGTTTAAACTTTATTTCTATCTTGGTTTTAATTTTTGAAGCAAAATGCTCATGAGTATTTGTGTTCATTTTAACACGATGATTAAAATTATGGAGTTCAGTGTTAATTTTTTTCAACAATTTTTTGCTTTTTATTTTTCTCATGTCAAAATTAGAATTAGCAAATTTAATTAGAATTAACCTTAAATCATTTAACTCTATTTTTCTTAAGTTGGATTCGTTCAAAAGAGGGATATAGCTTGTAAGACTAGGGTCGAGTCTAATGAGGTAGAAATACTTTTCTTTATACTCTATTTCAAAGATTAGATACCAAAAGTTTTTATTACAGAAGGTTATACGGTTGTAAAAAGAGTTTCTGTTATTTATTTTTAAGTATTTTCCTGAAATTCCTTCTTTTGCAAGAGTCGAGGCAACTTTATTAAAGAAATTGAAAGATCTATCAATTACTTTAGGGGCTATATTTTGTCTAGCATAGTTGCGGCCAGAAGAAGTAGAGTCTTGACAGATATCACTATCTCCTGTAATGGAATCTGTATCATGAATGATTAATTTCTGATCTTGCATTTCCCATTTTTTATCCTGCTCAGTTCTTTTTCTAATAAAGATAGGAAGGTCTACTCCAAAACTACTGAATGTATTATCTTTTATGATTTCTGATTCTCTAGACGATTTAACTCTGCTATTATTTTTTATACTCTGATTTTTTGACTTATTTCTGTTTCTTTGTAACAGAGAAGTATACTTTTCTCTTGGGGCTTTGTCTGCTGAATCAGTAGTGTTTGTCTCAATATCTTTTGTTATATCGTATCTATCAACAGTAAAAATAGAGCGATCTTCGATATCAAGTGAATTAATTCCAAAAGCCATAAAAATATTTAATACTCCTTCCTTATTTGAACTTTTCTTACCTAAATACCTCCCATATAATGAAATATTCATGTTTGAATTAAAAGGAAGTCTTTTAGCTATTTGATTATTTACATATAAAGAGCTGTTTAATTCTTTGATAGCCTTAATGCCCTGATCTGATTTTAAAAAAAGAAGATTTACAAGTTTTCTTATACTTTGTTCAGGTAGAACATTGTTATCATATCTAATATAACCAGTACGGATTCCATCTTTTTTTATTATATATCTTTTCTTTATAATGTCTTCCGTAAAATGACCATTTACCATAGCATTTATACCGTCTACTGAGTTTTTTTCAAAAAAGAAGAACTTAGTTAATACAATCTCAGGAATTAGAACTATGTAAAATTTTTCTTTTATAAACTTATTATAAGTTTTTAGATAAGGAATCTTTAAAGCATAGTATCTGAAATTATCTTTAGAAGATATGTTGGGGAGAGGGTAATAGAAATCCTTTAAGAGAGTCAGTATAGGGAAGATATTATCCTTAATTGAAAAATTAGAAGTTGTTTTTTTATACCTCCAGTTAAAAGAATCATAATTTGAAATACTCTGTGGTATTAATTTCCCTTTAGAGTTAAAGACACTTCCTATGGAAATATCCATTAAATAATGAATTGGAATTGTTAGATTAACTCTTAATTCCTTATTAAAATGATTAACCCTAAAATAAGAAGTAGAAGAGTTTACTAACTCAATATTAGTATAAACATTTCCATTTCTATAAAAAAAATCATCAATCCAAGTAACTATCCAATAACTTTTAGGTCTGCATGGAGGAAGTAGTTTTTCTAAAACTATTTGATAATCTATCATATCACTACTTTTTCTTATTCTATTCGCAAAATAGAGTGTAAATTATTAAAATATATTGTTTATTCTTTTTTTTAGATAAAATTGACATCTTTACTTTTCCTACTACAGAATGTATTTTAGTAGTTTCTAAGGCTTCGTGCAAAGTCATAGGAGGGAGAATAGAAGGCAAGCGTTTTGCTAACATTGTTTTACCCGCTCCAGGAGGTCCTATAAGAATGATATTATGTCCGCCAGCTGCTGCGATTTCCATACAGCGTTTTATAGATTCTTGTCCTTTTACATCAGCAAAATCAAACTCAGGGAAGTCAATGTGTTTATAAAACTCAGCTCGCGTATCAACTGTTGTAGGCTCAATTAGTCTGTTTCCATCAAAATGATTGATAACTTCCATAATATTGTCTACTCCTAAAACATTTAAGTCGTTTACAATAGCTGCTTCCTTAGCATTTCCCTTCGGAAGAATAAAGTGCTTGAAACCTTCTTCACGTGCTTTGATAGCTATAGGTAAAGCTCCTTTTATAGGTTGTAAACTACCATCTAAAGAAAGTTCCCCCATAACGATATAATCGTCAATATTTTTAGATTTAATTTGGTTGGAAGCAGCTAAAATTCCAACGGCTAAGGTTAAGTCATATGCAGCACCTTCTTTACGAATATCTGCAGGTGCCATGTTAATAATGATTTTCTTTCCAGGTAGTTTGTAACTGTTGTTCGCTAAGGCAGCAGAAATTCTGTAAGAACTTTCACTCACAGCTTTATCGGGTAAACCAACTAAGTGATAGCCGATACCTTTATCAATATTTACTTCAACAGTGATTGTGGTTGCTTCAATACCAAAAACGGCACTTCCATAGACTTTTACTAGCATATTTTTCTCTTTTCGTTAAAGATAGAGAAAAAAATAAAATCTACTGTAATTGCATTTGTTTTGGATTCCAACGAGTTGGGTCATTCTTTTTTAAGAAACCTTTTAAAAGGTTGTTATTCTGATAATCTGTATAATCATCATAAATTAACGTAGTTGGCTTTTTACTTAACTTATTAAATGGAATGGAAAAAGAATTGTTATCAATGTCTTGTTGACTTACAATAAAAAATGATAATCCAGCTAAATCTAGATTTTTATTAACTGTTGATGAGTCATAAAAAGTAGAAGATGTATTAGAAAAGGTATAAATACTTTTAGGTGCTATCTCCTTTTTATCAACTTCTTGGGCAGTAGTAGAAAACACGAATGCTATTAAAAAAACGGTAGTAATAATATTTTTCATAAAGTTAGACTTATATAAAAGTAGTACCAAGAATTATGCCTTTTTAGATTTAGGAAAAATATACTTATACATTTTACGAATACCAATAAATATTAAAACAACTAAAATAATAGCTACTACAGGTAAAAAAATAGAAAGGGCAGACATAACTACTGAGGTGCCTGTTTCAACAGTTGAAATAATAGGATTTGCAACTCCTGCAGTTGTTGCTGTAGAAGTAAGTCGAGTAGAAGCAGCAGTACCTTTTATAGCTGATGCTGTCCCTCCACCAGCAATAATTGCTAAAGCCCAAGTAATAACTGGCGATAAATCTGCTACGGTTGAAACCATAACGGCGGTACCAGCAATAGCTGCTAATGGAATTGCTATTGTATCGAGTAAATTATCAAACCAAGGAATATAATATGCAAATACTTCTAAAATGGTGGCTACTCCCAAGGTTATGATAGCTGTTGAGCTTGCTACCCAAGCCCAGTTTTCATTTAAAGGGATAATATTATAATATCCAGCAAGGCTTAAAGCAAACAATGGTAGAAAAACTCTAAAACCTACGGAAGCAGCTAAGCCAATTCCTAAAAATATGCTGATAATTGTTTCTGGTGTCATGTGTTTTTTATTGAAAGATATAAAAAAAAGCCTCTTTTTTAAAAAAGAGGCTTTTAAATATATAGTATTAATACTAAAATTAGTTAGAGTTAAATCTGTCTAAACCAGTTTTTAACCAATTGTAGTATGTTGTATGATCTGTATATTGTTGAGGTGAGTTTAATACCTCTAATTCTGGACTCATTAATACATAAAAAGGCTGAGAAGCTGTTTTAAAGTTAGCTGCCTGTAATGTAGCCCATTTATCACCATAAGTTCTAATTCTCTTTACTTTTCCGTTAGACTTAATAAAGTCGAATTGTTGTTCTTCTGGTAAGGTTCTTTGGTGGTCATCTACATATAATGAAATTAATACATAATCATCATTAATTAAAGAATATATGTTTGGTTGACTCCAAATATTTTCTTCCATTTTACGACAGTTTACACATGCCCAACCAGTAAAGTCTAATAATACAGGTTTGTTAACTGATTTTGCGTAAGCAACACCTTCGTCAAAATCCTTAAAACAGTTTAAGTTAAGAGGACAGTGGTTGTCTTTTTGGTAAATACTGTGGAATTTAGGAGGTGCAAAACCACTTAATAATTCATTTTGACTCCAAGCAGGTTTTTCCATAACTCCAGGAGCTAAATACACTGCTAAACCTAAAGAACCTAATCCTAATAACACTCTAAAAAGAGTTATTTTACCGTATTTTTTACCAATAAATCCAAATAAGTAAAGTGCGAGTAAAAATGCAATAAAAGCCCAAATACCAATGAAAATTTCTCTTTTTAATAATCCCCAGTGACCTACTAAGTCAGCGTTTGATAAGAATTTAAAAGCAAAAGCTAATTCTATAAATCCTAAAACAACTTTAACAGTGTTTAACCATCCACCAGACTTTGGTAATGTGTTTAACCAGTTAGGGAACATAGCAAATAATGCAAATGGTAATGCTAAAGCTAAACCAAATCCAACCATACCTACTGATAATTGTGTCGCTCCTCCACTTAAAGATCCTGCTAATAAAGATCCTAAAATAGGACCTGTACAAGAGAATGATACGATAGCTAAAGTTAATGCCATGAAGAAAATTCCGATTAGTCCTCCAACATTAGAGGCGCTATCAGCTTTATTACTCCAAGAACTGGGTAATGTTAATTCATAAAAACCGAAGAATGAACCTGCGAAGAATATTAGAATAACAAAGAAAAATAAGTTTAACCAAATATTTGTTGAAATACTATTTAAAATTTCAGGATCTAATGTATCTAAGAAATGGAAAGGAAGACTTATTAATCCATAGATTAACACGATAAAGAAACCGTATAAAACAGCACTACCAACACCTTTTCCTTTTTTCTCTGTACGTTTTGTAAAGAAAGATACAGTTAAAGGAACCATTGGAAATACACATGGAGTTAAAAAAGCTAACAAACCACCTACAAAACCTAATAAGAAAATGTTTAATAAACTATTATCTTCATCTTCTCCTGAATTTGAATCAGTTGAACTTTTTAATAAAACAGTGTTCTTTAAATCTAAGTTTAAAGATTGAGACAATTCTTTACTCTTATCATCTACTTCAGCAACAGTTTGTGCTACTTTTTCACCCGTTAAAGAAAATGTAAAATCTTCATCAAAAGGTAAACAGTATTCTTTACAAACTTGTGCATCAAGATTTAATGTAATTTTTGTTAATGTAGAGTCAGAAACAGTAATTCTTTGTATTATTTTACCTTCTTCAACAAAAAATATTTCGTCTTTTCCCCAGATTTCACTAAACTGAGTTTCTGTTTCGCTTTCTTTGGCCTTACCATTTAAGGTATATCCAGATTGCCCTTCTGCTGGAGCAATTGTCATAGGTAGTGAAGCGTCTTCTGGGTTATACTGAGAGTATAAATGCCAGTCTTCAGCAATTAACACGTCAAAAATTAAGTCGTACTCAGTATCAGAGATTTTCTCTACTTTAGGAGTAACAACTACGGGGTTATCGTCAGATTGAGAATATACCGCTAAACCTATGAATAATAAAAATAGAGTAAAGAATTTTTTCATTCTATTGTAGTTTGATGGGGTTAATTAAATACTAATTTTTAATAGTTTGGTTGTTTTTTCTGTTGGTAAAAAGCGTCTATCTTGTCGTTTTCCAATAATCCAAATAATCTCATTTTTACTGGAACAGAGCAACCAAATTTTATTTTTGTTTACTATTGATATTTTTTCGTCTTTAAAATACTTACTTACTTTTTTACGTCCTAACATTCCTTTGGGATAAAAAAAGTCGCCGGAGTTCCACCGCCTAAGTTTTAGGGGAAAGTTAAGTAGTTCACCATCAACGTAAATACTATTACTATTAGTATTAGTTTTTTTTTGAACCCTTTTTAGTAGCAGCCTGATTGGTGCTGTAATTTCTTTGTTTTCCTCCCTTATAATGAAATATTCGTCCTCAAAAGAACTTTTTTCATTAGTGCGTAAAAGTAATAAAAAATCTCTGTCTTTCAACAAAGTATAAAATTTTGTTAAAATCTGCTTACCAGACTGAGCGTAAACTAAGTTATAAACATCGTTCCATTCCTTGAATTTATAAGGCTTTAACAGCTGGTATAGGTATGCTTTTGGGTTGGATAACTTTAACAGTTTCTCGATATTTATTTTTAATAAATCATCTTCTTTTGAAACGATTTCATTGGTGATTTCTTCTATTTTATCAGTAACAATTTGCTGAGATTCTTTTAAATAACCAATTGTTTTATTAAAGTTATCTAAAAAACTGGGGTTCAGTTCTTTTAGTGTAGGTGTTATTTGATGACGAATCTTGTTTCTTAAATATTTTGTTTCAGCATTACTTTTATCTTCACGCCATTCAATATTGTTCTGTTTTGCAAAATTTAGAATTTCTTCACGTGAAAAAATAAGTAAAGGTCTAACAACATTTTTATTAACTGAAGGGATGCCTGTCAAGCCTTCTAAACCTGTACCGCGACTAAGATTAATTAAAAAGGTTTCTAAATTATCGTCAGCATGATGCGCTGTTAAGGTATAATCAAAAGTATTTTCTTGATTTAGTTTATCAAACCAATTGTAACGCAGTTCTCTTGCTGCTAACTGTATTGATAGTTTGTTTTCTGTAGCATATGCATTCGTATTAAAGTGTGTTATAAACGTTTGGATATTCAAGTTTTTTCCTAACTCTTTAACAAATACTTCATCTAAAACACTTTCTTCTCCTCTTAGTTGAAAATTACAGTGTGCTAATGAAATATTAAATTGTAGTTGATGGAACAAATGGGTTAGCACCACACTGTCAACGCCTCCAGAAATAGCAATAAGCAACTTTTTTTCTTTTAAAAAAGAAAATTGTTCGTCAATATGTGTTGCTAACCTTTGAAGCATATAGATAAGTGACTATTGTAATTGAGTGTTTAACCAGTTAACAACATCTTGTAGCATCTCTTCTTTGCATAAGTCATTTTGTAACTCATGATATCCGCCTTCATATAATTTAATACTGGCCTTAGGTGTGTTGCTAGCAAATGCTTCTGTTCCTTTATAATCAATGATTTTATCCCCTGTACCATGAAGTAATAACATTGGGGTTTTTAAAGAGGAAGCATTTTTAATAGCCCATTCACCAGCATCAATAAAAGATAAAGAGAAGTTAGGACTTACTTTATCGTGAACCAATGGGTCATTACTATATTTTTTAACTTCAATAGGATCACGTGATACATCATTAACGTCTAATTCATTCCCTAAAGTAATTGAAGGAGCTATTTTTTGTATTACTTTTCCTAACGAAAGTTTCCACGCGGGTGGTTGAAAAGCCAAACGTAAAAACGGACTTGTAGCTATAACTCCTTTTAGGTTGTGTTCTTTTCTAAGTGTGTAATTAACGACAGTATTCCCTCCCATAGAATGCCCGTATAAAAAGACAGGCTTGTCGCCAAAAATCTCCTTAGCTTTTTCAATCAGTTTAGTAATGCTTTTTAATACATAATTGTAACCTGGATTGTGTCCTCTTTTTCCTGTTGTCTTACCATGACCGAAGTGATCAAAAGCAATTACACCAAAATTATTATCAGTTAGTTTTTTGGCAACGTGTTCATATCTGCCAGAATGTTCTCCCATTCCGTGAATTAGTACTATGATAGCTTTTACGCTTTCAGGGCTCCAATATTGACCAAAAAACTCAGTTTTTTGAAAGTTAAATGTAAATGTGTTATGTGTCATCTAGTCTCTAGTAATGTTTCCGTCTTCTAAAATATTGAAAATAATAGTAGAAGGAGAGTCAGAAATATATTCTACTAATTCAATACTGTTTGTATTAAGAGTAGAGGTAGTTTTTAACATGCCTTCTGCTATTTCATCATAAGCTAATACTTGACTATTGATAATATTAAACTTGTCATCATAGTTTACTAGCATAGAGATTAGTTCAGTGTTATTAGGGTAAAAATAATATACTACTGATTGAAATTTTTCTGAAATTTTTGGAAGATAAGAAACACCAACTTTAGCTTTTTCATTGTTTAATTGCTCTTCAAAAATAGAAGGAAGTTTTAAAAGTTTTTGTTGAGGCTTGGTTAACAGTTTACCTTCTACATGATTACTAAAGTTTGTACTGTCAATTAAAGGAACAGTTTTAGTTGGGTAGTCATTTAAAAAGGAATATTTGTTTACTTTACAAGAAGTAACTGTTGCAATGATAGCAACGAAAAGTATAATTTTAAGTGTGTTTTTCATCTCTTTTTATTTTTTGTAATAGTTTGTTGATTATTAATACTAATTATGAGTATTTGCTATAAATATAGTTAACTTTTGTTAGTGTGTGTTAAAACATACTTCATGGCCTTGGCTTTTAACAAACATTCTTCGTATTCTTTTTCTGGAGTAGATTTTGCTGTAATAGCACCACCAACTGAGTATGAAACGTATTTGTTTTCTGCATTGTATAAAATACTTCGGATAACTACGTTAAAGTCAAAATCACCATTTGGAGTAAAGTAGCCTACAGTACCAGAGTATAAACCACGTTTGGTTTCTTCTAATTCTTCAATAATTTTCATAGCTGAAATTTTAGGAGCTCCAGTCATACTTCCCATCGGAAAAGTGTCTTTAATTACATCAACTGGATGTGCGGTGTTTTCAATTTCTGAAACTACAGTAGAAATCATTTGGTGTACTTGTTTAAACGAGTATACTTTACATAGTTCTTCTACTTGAACACTTCCTTTTTTAGCTGTTCTTGATAAGTCGTTACGTACCAAATCTACAATCATAATATTTTCTGATCGTTCTTTTTCATCACGAGCTAAATCAAAAGCAATTTTATTATCTTCAATAGGATCAATCAAACGTTTTGCTGTTCCTTTTATAGGTTGCGAAATAATTTTTGATTCCTCTTTTCTAATATATCGCTCGGGAGTAGCAGACAGTAAGTAATGATTGTCATTTCTAAAAAAAGTAGCGAAAGGAGGTTCTGATATTCCGTTTAGCTGTGTATATACTTTGTATGGATTTATAACTGTGTTTTCTGCATAGAATTCTTGACAGAAGTTAGCCTCGTAAATATCTCCTCTATGAATATGCTCTAAGACTTTTTCTACTTTTTCATGGTATTCATCTTTGTGAATGCGTAGTTTTATTTTTACTTCATTTGTTTCATCTTGTTGATGA
Source organism: Tenacibaculum sp. SDUM215027 (assembly GCF_050566205.1). Taxonomy (NCBI): domain Bacteria; kingdom Pseudomonadati; phylum Bacteroidota; class Flavobacteriia; order Flavobacteriales; family Flavobacteriaceae; genus Tenacibaculum; species Tenacibaculum sp. SDUM215027. The sequence goes on along the minus strand of NZ_JBNXUE010000001.1, from coordinate 206,524 downwards.
TTTTGAATAGTAGGATTAGTTTCAATGATATCTTCAAAATCTTCTTCCAATTCATCATCAATCATTTGTAAGTAATGAAATTCAACTGTATCTCCTTTGATGAAAATTAACTTTTGAGGTTGAAAAAAATACAGGTCAGGAAAATGAAGTCCATCAAAATTGTTTGAACTTAGTCTTTCAGTATCATTTTTAACATCATAACTAATATAACCAAATATGTAGTCTTTGGTAAAAGACTGATATTCTTTAAGTTTTTCGAAAGCATTGTAGTAATCTGTTTTAATAGAAGTAAACTCTTCTACAGCTAAAGCACAATCGAAAGAACTGTACTGTTGTTCATAGTTGTTAGAATCTAACCAAACAGCAGTTTCAAATTGTTTAGCCCAAACAAATAGTTTTTGCTTGAAAAGTTTAGGGGTGTCTATGGAAAAAATACGGACAGTTCTTGACATCGCTACAAAAATAAGAAACCCGATAGAAATACTACTATCGGGTTTAGGTTTTATATGATTTGGGGTCTTATTCTTTTTTTGAACTTTCGTAGGCTTTTATTTTATTTTCAACCTCTTCTAAGGTACCTTCAAAAGTTTTTTCTTCAGTTTTTTCTTCACCGTTTTTAATAATTGTAGTAGTAATAGTAGCTTTAGCAGTACCATCATCATTCTTTTCAATATTTACTTTAACGATGTTTTCCATTTTATTTTCTGTAGTGAATTCAGCATCAGTAGAAAGTTTTACCTCATGCTTTTCTCCATCTTTATCAATCCAAACTTTACTATTTTCTGTTTCTTCATGTATTTCAGAAGAAGTATGACCACCTAGTATTGGAGCAATAACTAAACCTACTAAACAGGTAAGCTTAATTAAAATATTCATTGATGGTCCAGAAGTATCTTTAAAAGGGTCACCAACAGTATCTCCCGTTACAGCTGCTTTATGCGCATCAGAACCTTTATAAGTCATTTCTCCATTGATTTCAACACCAGCTTCAAACGATTTTTTAGCGTTATCCCATGCGCCACCAGCATTATTTTGGAAAATAGCCCACATAACACCCGATACACAAACACCAGCCATATAACCTCCTAAAGGTTCAGCACCAAACAATAACCCGATAAGAATAGGGGTGATTATGGTGATTAATCCTGGTAAAATCATTTCTTTTAAAGCAGCTTTGGTTGAAATATCCACACATTTTGCATATTCAGGTGTACCTGTCCCTTCCATAATTCCTGGAATTTCTTTAAATTGACGACGTACTTCGTGCACCATTTCCATAGCAGCTTTTCCTACAGATTGCATTGCTAATGCTGAAAATATTACTGGAATCATTCCTCCAACAAAAAGCATAGCCAAAACATTTGCTTTAAAAATGTTAATTCCGTCAATTCCTGTGAAAGTAACATAGGCAGCAAACAAGGCTAAAGCTGTTAAGGCAGCGGAAGCAATGGCAAACCCCTTACCGACAGCAGCAGTGGTATTTCCTACTGAATCTAAAATATCGGTACGCTCACGAACGTGATCTTCTAGCTCACTCATTTCAGCAACTCCTCCTGCATTATCGGCTATAGGTCCGAAAGCATCAATAGCTAATTGCATAGCGGTTGTAGCCATCATTGCAGAAGCCGCTAAAGCTACTCCGTAAAATCCTGCGAAATAATAAGAACCATAAATAGCAGCGGCAAATAATAAAACAGATAAGAAAGTAGATTTCATACCTACTGCTAAACCAGCAATAATATTGGTTCCTGCACCAGTAGCACTGTTTTGAACAATACTTAATACAGGTTTTTTACCTAAACTTGTATAGTAAGAAGTTACCACAGAAATTAATGCTCCAACTGCTAAACCAATACAGGCTGACCAAAACACATTGATAGATACTACTTCTTTAAAACCTTCTCCAAAGAACTTCATGTGCATCGTTTCAGGAAGCATCCACTTAATTAAGAAAAAACTAGCTATTAATGTTAAAATAATGGCAGCCCAGTTTCCAGTATCTAATGCTTTTTGTACTTGAGCTTCTTTAGCCGTATTGTCTTTGATTCCTACTAAAAAAGTTCCGATGATTGATGCTACGATACCGACTCCTGCAATTAGTAAAGGAAGTAATATTGGCCCCATTCCGTTAAAGGCGTCAGAAAAAGGAGAAGTTATCGACATGTCTCTAATAACATAGTTTCCTAGTACCATGGCTGCTAATACAGTCGCTACGTATGAACCAAATAAATCGGCTCCCATACCTGCAACATCACCAACATTATCACCAACGTTATCAGCAATGGTTGCTGGGTTACGAGGATCATCTTCAGGAATTCCTGCTTCTACTTTTCCTACTAAATCGGCACCTACATCGGCAGCCTTGGTGTAAATACCTCCACCAACACGAGCAAATAAAGCAATTGATTCAGCTCCTAAAGAAAAACCAGCTAAGGCTTCTAAAACAACGGTCATTTCATTGTAGAAGTTTCCGCCATCTGTAATAAATTGACCAACGAATAATAAAAAGAATAAACTTAGTCCTAAAACGGCTAAGCCTGCTACTCCTAACCCCATTACTGTTCCACCGCCAAAAGACACTTTTAGTGCTTGAGGTAAGCTAGTTTTGGCAGCTTCTGCTGTTCTTGCGTTAGCATCGGTTGCTATACGCATTCCTATATTTCCTGCTAAAGCAGAAAAAATTGCTCCTATAATAAAAGCAGGAACAATCATGATACTTGTAGTTTCTACTAGTTGAGAGATTCCAAATAAAGCTAATGAAGCAATAACTACAAAGATTAATAGTAGTCGATACTCGGCAGCTAAAAAAGCGAGAGCTCCTTCCTTAATACTTTTTGAAATGGATTGCATTTTTTCATTTCCAGGATCTTGCTTTTTTACCCAGGCCATTTTTATGTACATAAAAATGAGTCCTAAAATAGCCAATAGTATTGGCACATATATTATGTTTTGTTTCATGTTATTGTTATTTGATTAGTTATAAGTGTTCGTAAATATAACAAAATCAATAACTAAACAAAAAACCTCTCAGTTGTTACTGAGAGGTTTTTTGTTTTTATATAAGATGAATTTTACATATTAAATGATAAAATCTCCATTTGCTTTATGCTCGCTATTTTCATAACGCTCTAAACATTTATCTAAAATTTCGTATGCTTCATCTGCATCACCCCAGTCTCCAATATCAACTTTTTTCTTTTCTAAGTCTTTGTATACTTGGAAAAAATGTGTGATTTCTTTTTGACGGTGTGGGTTTAAGTCAGTGATGTTGTTATATCTGTTCCAAATTGGATCAGATACTGGTACACAAACAATTTTTTCGTCTGGTCCTTTTTCGTCTGCCATATGGAAAACACCAATTGGTTTTACTTCCATAACACACATCGGGAAAGTTGGTTCAGCACCTAAAACTAAAACATCTAAAGGATCTCCATCTAATGCTAAAGTTTGAGGAATAAATCCATAGTCTCCAGGGTACATCATTGATGAGAATAACATTCTATCAAAACGAATTTTTCCTAAATCAAAATCGTATTCGTACTTGTTTCTACTTCCTTTTGGTATTTCAATTAAAACATCAACTGTCTTTCTTTCTTTTGCGGTCATATATTCTAAACTTTTCTTCGTTTTCTAAAATCGGTTTGCAAAAGTAGTGATTTATTAGTTTTTTTAAAGAAAAAATAAAGGTAATTTATGGTTAAATGTATGATTATAAGCCGGGTTTAATACCTATACGGATTGCGAACTTAGGTGTTGGAGCAACAATTGAGCCTGTTGGAGGTGTATAGTTGCTTCTCCAAATAGCGTCAATTCTTAGAAAACGCAAGTTACCATATCCAATATTTTCTAATCCAACACTGTATTCATAGTATAGTTTGTTTGGAGCATTGTAGTTAACGTTAGGTGCTCCACTACTATTAACTAATCCATCGTTTATAGCTCTATTTTGTTGTGAAATGTTTCCGTAAGCAGCTCTAAAAGAAACTAAACTTCTTAGTTTTAATTTTTTTAATAGCGGTATTCTATTCAAAATATAACCATTAAAATGATGTTCAAAATGTCCTGCTAAATATTCATCGGTAACAAAATCGTAGTAATTAAGTAAAGCAAAAGTGTCTTTAACTAATGAGAATGTTTGGTTGGCAGGAACTGGGCTTAATAAAGCGACAGGAACAGTACCAAATGTTTTTCCTGCTTCAAAACTAGCGTCTAATGTTCCAAACTTACTTAGTAAAATTGGTTGACTATATTTGAATTGGATTTTATCATAACTATGGGTTCCATTAAAAGGACCTTTATAGCCTCTTCGGTAGTTTAATACGAAAGTAGGGAACACGTTTTTTCCAAAACGTCTTTCTACACCTAATCCGTATACAAATCTTCCTGGAGTGAATGAAACATAAATATCGGAAGCAACATCGGTTACTTGTGATTGAACGTTTCCGTTTTCATCTCTATAATTCATAGAGAAATCTTTCTCAGAAGCTGAAGTTATTTTTGAATGAGAAAAATTAAATCCTAAATGTAGGTTTTGTTGAATTTGATAATCGAAGTTCGTAGCTATTTTTTCAATATCTGATAAAAAGAAATTGTCTCCTCTTGAAAATAATGCAGTTGTTCCAAAGCTTCTTCCTAAAAGTTGCGTTGTATTTAGTAGAGTACTACCTAACTGTTCAATATCATTTTGGTAAGCAACACCAACGGCAATTCTTGGTTTGTAAGATAAAAGATAGCGAGCCTCTGCACCATACTTTACTCTTTTGTCTTTAAAACCGTAAGCAATATGACCTCCTAGACGAAAACGATCATCTTTAGTTACAAAGGTTCGAAACCCCATTTTAGTTCTAAATCCTTCTACTTGATTGTTAGCAAAAGCAGTCCATAGAGGGCCTATTTGCACACCAATGTTTGTGTTAATGTAGCCGCTAGCTACTGTGTTTATTAAGCCAGTTAGGTTTTTTATTTGTTTCTTTTCTTTAACACTTTCAATTAACTTATGTGTACTTTTACTTTCATCAGTTTGAACAGTCTCCCAGTACGACTCTTCCTTTTTATATTGATCAGGTCTAATCTTTTCAATAGTTTGTTCGTAGAAATTTTTAGGAAAAGCTTTATTTAAGACGTAATTCTTAAAAGTAATATTCTTTTTAATTGTTAACCCTTTGTTGCTTTCATTTTTATCTATGAACGTAAAATCACCCTCATAAGCATTTTTAATAGGAATGTAAATACTGTCGTTTCGTACCTCAAATTCTTTTTCAAAACTAAGTCCTCTTACAAAGTTTAAGTTAATGCTTTTATGGACTTTCATTTTTAGTTTCTTGATAGAGAAGTTTTTATCAGCTACCCAAAAATTCCCTTGAAAAGCTAAATCTCCATCTCTTCTTGGGAAGAAGTATATATTGTATAGTTTTTTATTATTGTTGACAATACTATCGTATAAGACGTAGTCGTACGTAGAAAACCCATCAGTAGATAAAGGACTAATAAAAGGTTTTTGAAGTAGTGTTATATTATTTTTAAAAACATCAATATTTTGAAAAGTGTTAGCCATTCGGTCAAAAATAAAACCTTGAGCGCTTAATCCTTCAGATTTTTCTGCTTCTATATCTTCTCTAATATTGTTGTTTTTATTATCGCCATAAACTTTGGCAACTTGTTCATTTAAATAAATAGGAATGTAGTAGTTTATCCCATCACTATCATACTTTATTTCTTGAAGTGCTTGTTTATATTCTTTCTTGAATATTTTTTTCAAAAACAAAGTGTCTAAATTGTTTAGACCAATTTCTATAGAGGTATTTTTTTTATATTGATAATGGTTAACTAAATCAAGTCCATTTTTTCGTTTACGTTTCCATATTTCTTTTAAAATTCTGTAAGCAGGATTTTCTTTTTTCTTTAAGCGTTTTTTAGGTTTAGTAACAATAACAACTTCTTCTAACTCATTGCTTTCCTCTTTTAAAACAACGCTTAAAAACTTTGTCTTTTGACTAACTTTTATGGTTTGAGTTTGGAATCCTACAAAAGATATTTCGAGTACGCCTCTATATTTATTTGTTTTTAAATAAAACTTACCGTTATCGTCTGTTGTGGTTCCATGTGTGGTGTTTTTTAGAATTACATTAACGAAAGGCATTGGAGTGTTAAACTCATCAACTACTTTACCTTGTATGGTTAATTGTGCGCTTAAAGCACTGGCAGTTAGTAGTAATAGTAAGTTAAGAAAATGTTTCATTATTTTTTTTACTATAAAATCCTTTTGACGTGAGTCAAAAGGATTTTAATTTATTTTCAATTTCTTTTTTCTTCAATTATTTGCGGTACATTACCTCTTTTACAGCTGATATAACATCGCTTGCGTTTGGTAACCATTCTTCTAATAATACAGGAGAATATGGAGCAGGAGTGTCAGCGGTAGTAATTCTTTTTATAGGAGCATCTAAGTAATCAAACGCTTCGTCTTGTACTCTAAATGTAATTTCCGATGAAACACTTCCAAAAGGCCATGCTTCTTCTAATATAACTAAACGATTTGTTTTTTTAACAGACTCTAAAATAGCATAATGATCCATTGGACGAACCGTACGTAAATCAATAATTTCAATTGAAATTCCTTCTTTAGCTAATTCGTCAGCAGCTTTGTAAGCTTCTTTAATAATTTTACCAAAAGACACTACAGTTACGTCAGTACCTTCTCTTTTGATGTCAGCAACCCCAATAGGAATAATATATTCTCCCTCTGGAATTTCCATTTTATCACCATACATTTGTTCAGATTCCATAAAAATTACTGGATCATCATCACGAATGGCAGCTTTTAATAAACCTTTCGCGTCGTATGGGTTAGAAGGAACAATTACTTTTAAACCAGGGCAGTTTGCAAACCAGCTTTCAAAAGCTTGCGAGTGTGTTGCTGCTAATTGACCAGCAGATGCCGTTGGTCCACGGAAAACAATAGGGCAGTTAAACTGTCCACCACTCATTTGACGGATTTTCGCAGCATTGTTAATAATTTGGTCAATTCCCACTAATGAGAAATTGAAAGTCATATATTCAACAATAGGACGATTACCGTTCATTGCCGATCCTACAGCAATACCACCAAAACCTAATTCGGCAATAGGAGCGTCAATAACACGTTTTGCACCGAACTCGTCTAGCATGCCTTTGCTGGCTTTATATGCTCCGTTGTACTCAGCAACTTCTTCACCAATCAAATAAATGCTTTCATCTCTGCGCATTTCTTCGGTCATTGCTTCGCAAACGGCTTCTCTAAATTGTACTGTTTTCATACGTTTTATAAGTAGTTGTTTATCAAGAGTGCAAAAATAATAAAAATAGGGGTAATATAGTAGCTTTAAAATCAACAAATGATTAAGTGATAATAATACCTTAAATTTGAGGCAGGTTAAAGTTAGGGAAAAAATTTACTATGCGTGCATAGTAAATTAAAAAAAATCCTTAACTTCGTCGCACAAAATTAAGTTTCTTTAAAACAACGATATATGAAAATATTAGTTTGTATCAGTCACGTACCTGATACTACTTCAAAAATCAACTTTACTGATAACGATACAAAGTTTGATACTAACGGGGTTCAATATGTTATAAACCCATATGATGAGTTTAGTTTAACTCGTGCAATGTGGTTTAAAGAAAAGCAAGGAGCAAGTGTAACTGTAGTGAATGTTGGAGGAGCTTCTACTGAGCCTACTTTACGTAAAGCTTTAGCGATTGGTGCAGATGATGCAATTCGTGTAAACGCTGAGCCAACTGACGGATTTATGGTTGCTAAAGAATTAGCTGAAGTTGTTAAAAATGGAGGATATGATTTAGTGCTAGCAGGAAAAGAATCTGCTGATTATAATGGACAAATGGTTCCTGGAATGTTAGCTTCTTTGTTGGGTTTTAACTTCGTTAATGGATGTGTTGGTGTTGAAATAGACGGAACAAATGCTACTTTAAATAGAGAGATTGATGGAGGTGAAGAAAAAGTATCTTCAACGTTACCAATGGTAGTTGCAGGTCAAAAAGGGATCGTAGAAGAAAAAGATTTACGTATTCCTAATATGAGAGGTATTATGATGGCACGTAAAAAGCCATTAAATGTAGTTGAACCTACAGGAGCACCAGCAGCAACAGCAACTCAAAATTTTGAAAAACCAGCGCCAAAAGGAGCGGTTAAGTTAGTTGATAATGTTGATGATTTAGTTGATTTATTACATAACGAAGCTAAGGTGATTTAATCGGTTAAATTGTTTTAATAGAGTTCAAAAAATAAAATAAAAATATTTGTTAGTGTTTAAGCTTAATAAACTAACCGCTAACGGCTAAAAAAATAAATAAATATGTCTGTATTAGTTTTTGCCGATTCATCGGAAGGAAAATTCAAAAAAACAGCTTTTGAAGTTGTTTCATACGGAAAAAAAGTAGCAGAGCAATTAGGGAATGATTTAATAGTATTAACTATTAATGGAGGAGATGCATCTGAATTATATACTTACGGAGCAGAAAAAGTAGTAGAAGTAAAAAACGATTTAACTTCTTTTAATGCTAAAGGGTATGCTTCAATTATTAAACAAGTAGCAGAAGCAAAAGGGTCAACTACAGTAATTATTGATTCTAGTGTTGATGGATTAACATTAGCGCCATTAGTAGCAGTTGCTTTAGAGGCAGGATATGCTTCAAATGCAGTGGCATTACCAAGTAGTACAAGTCCTTTTGTTGTTAAGAGAAAAGCATTCTCAAATAAAGGATTTAACAACACTGAAATTTCAACAGATAAAAAAGTAATAGGAGTTGCTAAAAACTCTTACGGAGCGCATGAGAATGCAGTAAGTGGTTCTGCTGAAGGTTTTGAAGCTACATTACCTGAATTAGGAGTGAAATCTGAAAATATTAATAGAGCAACAGGAAAAGTTACGATTGCTGATGCTGATATTGTTGTTTCTGCAGGAAGAGGTTTAAAAGGACCAGAAAACTGGGGAATGATTGAAGAATTGGCTGATGTTTTAGGAGCAGCAACTGCATGTTCTAAGCCAGTATCTGATTTAGGATGGCGTCCTCACAGTGAGCACGTTGGTCAAACAGGTAAACCAGTAGCTTCTAACTTATACATTGCTATAGGTATTTCTGGAGCAATTCAGCATTTAGCAGGAATTAATGCTTCAAAAGTAAAAGTAGTAATTAATACAGACCCTGAAGCACCTTTCTTTAAGGCTGCTGATTACGGTATTGTTGGTGATGCTTTTGAAGTTGTACCTCAGTTAGTAGAAAAATTAAAAGCTTTTAAAGAAGCATAAAATAGTGGTAATTTATTCTTTTTCTAGAAATTAGAGCTCAACTCATAATTTTTAGTAAATTGTGCCCACCTTAGAAGGCTGTCTAAAATTTTAAGCAAAAGGCCTAAATTTAGACAGTTTTTTTGTATTTTATGATGATTGATTGTACATGAGTTTAATTAAACTAACTATAAAAGGAATTTCGTATAGCCAAACGCAAAGTGGGGCATATGCTTTAGTGCTGAGTGAAATGGAAGGAACCAGAACACTTCCTATAATCATAGGAGCATTTGAGGCACAATCAATAGCAATAGCATTGGAAAAAGAAATTCGTCCGCCAAGACCACTTACTCACGATTTATTTAAAACGTTTTCTGATAGGTTTTCTATCACTGTTAAGCAAGTAATTATACACAAATTAGTTGATGGTGTATTTTATTCAAGCTTAATTTGCGAGCGAGAGGGAGTAGAAGAGGTTATTGATACAAGAACGTCAGATGCAATAGCATTGGCAGTTCGATTTGAAGCTCCAATTTTTACCTATGAAAACATTTTAGATAAGGCAGGTATTTATCTAAAATTGGATGAAGAATTAACAATTGAAGAAGACTTGGAGTCGGATGAAGACGAAATCGAGTTTTCAATAGAGGGGGAAGAAGAAGGAGAAGAAGGAAGCTACTCACACTTATCACTTAAAGAATTACACGAACAACTTAACGATGCTGTAGCTAATGAAAACTATGAGTTGGCAGCTAGAATTCGTGATGAAATCAGCAAACGTTCTTAATTTAAAATATTAAAAATGAAGAAACTATTTACTTTCATAATGCTTTGCGTTACGATGATAACTTTTAGCCAAAGCATTGAAAAAAAGTGGAATTTCTCATCAATAACAACAACGCAAGGAGACTCTATTATTTCTATAGACCCTATAGATGTTTTTACCTTATCAGAAGGAAACTTTACATACTCATTAGTAGAAAAAGATAGTTTACAAGCTTCAGGAAACTATATTCATCAAAACAACTTATTAATTTTTAATTACAAGCAACCTAACGATACGGTTCGCTATTATAATGTAGTTGAATTAACAGATGAAGTATTAACACTTTCAGAAAAAAACATACTTTATAACTTTACAACAGAACCAAAAGTAGCTTTAGCAAAAGACTCTGAGAAAGTAGCAGAAAGTAAAAGTGAGATAATTCCAAGTCAAGGTTTCTCAATACAAAGTTTATGGAGAGGAACTTTAGGAATGATAACGTTGCTAATTATTGCTTTTTTATTTAGTGCAAACCGAAGAGGTATTGATTGGAAAACGGTAGGGTTAGGATTAGCTTTTCAATTACTAATAGCTATTGGAGTTTTAAAAGTCCCTTTTGTACAAAAAACGTTTGAGCTAGTAGGGGGTTTGTTTGTAAGTGTATTAGATTTTACAAGAGCAGGAAGTGAATTTTTATTCAGTGGTTTAGTAGCAGATATGGACTCATTTGGATTCATTTTTGCATTTCAAGTATTACCTACAATTATATTCTTCTCAGCATTAACATCAGTATTGTTTTACTTAGGGTTAATCCAAAAAGTAGTAAAAGGCTTAGCTTGGTTGTTATCTAAATTCTTGAAAATTTCTGGAGCTGAGAGTTTATCAGTAGCAGGAAATATTTTCTTAGGTCAAACAGAAGCACCTTTGTTAATTAAGGCTTATTTAGAAAAAATGAACCGTTCTGAAATCTTATTGGTAATGATAGGAGGAATGGCTACTGTAGCAGGAGCAGTTTTAGCAGCTTATATTGGCTTTTTAGGAGGAGATGATGAAATGTTACGGTTACTATATGCAAAACACTTGTTAGCAGCGTCAGTAATGGCAGCGCCAGGAGCAATTATCATTTCAAAAATATTATATCCACAAACCGAAAAAGTAAATACAGATGTACAAGTTTCATCAGAAAAAATTGGTTCAAATATTTTAGATGCTATAGCCAATGGAACAACAGAAGGTTTACAGTTAGCAATGAATGTAGCAGCAATGTTATTAGTATTTATTGCATTCATAGCCATGATAAATGGTATTTTAGGAAGCTTAGGAGGTTTTGATGGAATTGAATACTTCAGTTGGAAGTTTACTTCTTTAAATGAATTAATTGCAGAGGCAACACCTTATGAGGCTTTATCATTAGAATTTATTTTAGGATATGCTTTTGCACCTCTAATGTGGTTAATTGGAGTTGCTAAAGAAGATATGGCGTTGATGGGGCAGTTATTAGGTATTAAATTAGCTGCAAGTGAATTTGTAGGATATATCCAGTTAGCAGAATTAAAGAATGTAGCAAGTGCTACACATTTAACCTATAGTAAGTCAGTAATTATGGCTACTTATATGTTATGTGGTTTTGCGAATTTTGCTTCTATCGGGATTCAAATTGGAGGAATTGGTTCACTAGCACCAGGACAACGTAAAAACTTATCTGAATTTGGTATGAAGGCTTTAATTGGAGGTACAATTGCTTCGTTAATGTCGGCAACCATTGCAGGAATGATCATAGGTTAGAATGCTTTACAAAAACAAGTATTTTGTTAAATGCTTGTTTTTTAGATTGATAGTTTTGTTTGTCCACTTTTTTTGATATATTTATACCAATATTAACCCCCCAAATTAAATCTATCATGAAAAAACTGAAAAGTTTAAAAGGAATTAAAACGTTATCAAGAAACGAGCAAAACGAAATTAATGGAGGTCGTTATACCTACTGTAAAGGACCTCGTATGTGTTGTACTAGGTTTGCAAACGGTCAAGAGTTTTGTGACTACGGTTACTGTCAAAGTAATGGAACTTGTGTTTGGGCATAAGTATAGTTGATAACTTATTAATATAATTTTAAAAGCATTTACATTTTTTGTAGATGCTTTTTTATTTTTACGTTGTTAAACAATTCAATAATTTTAACGGTTAAACGCAGAAGGATGAAGCAGTATCACGATTTAGTAAAGCATGTTTTAGATAACGGAAACGAAAAAGGAGATAGAACAGGAACAGGAACAAAAAGTGTTTTTGGGTATCAAATGCGATTTGATTTAAGTGAAGGGTTTCCTATGGTAACAACTAAGAAGTTACACCTAAAATCGATTATTTATGAATTATTATGGTTTATAAAAGGTGATACAAATATTAAGTATTTGCAAGAAAACGGTGTACGTATATGGAATGAGTGGGCTGATGACAATGGAGATTTAGGCCCGGTGTATGGACATCAATGGCGTAACTGGAATAGCGACGAGATAGATCAGTTGAAAGAAGTAATTGAAACCTTAAAAAGCAACCCAAATAGCCGTAGAATGTTAGTGTCTGCATGGAACCCTTCAGTTTTACCAGATACTTCAAAATCATTTGCAGAAAATGTAGCGAATGGAAAAGCAGCGCTTCCTCCATGTCACGCATTTTTTCAGTTTTATGTAGCAGAAGGAAAACTTTCATGCCAATTGTATCAACGTAGTGCAGATATATTTTTAGGAGTTCCTTTTAATATTGCATCATATGCGTTATTTACTATGATGATTGCACAAGTTTGCGGTTACGAAGCAGGAGAGTTTGTTCATACATTTGGAGATGCACATATTTATAATAATCACATGGATCAGTTAGAGTTGCAATTATCACGCGAACCTAGACCTCTTCCGAAGATGAAAATTAATTCAGCAATAAAAAATATTGAAGATTTTACTTTTGAAGATTTCGAATTAGTTGGGTACGACCCTCATCCGCACATAAAAGGAGTTGTAGCAGTATAATTTAACTTTATTTTATATATATTGTTTAGTAGCTTTGTAAGAAACCACCTAAAAAGTTATAAAATGAATACAGACGTTGATGTTTTAAAAGAAGATCTCTACGATAAAATAGCTGAAATTAACGATGAAAATGTATTAAGAGCAATTCATACGTTGGTTGACAATATGAGAAATGAAACTTTTGAAGAAGCTACTACAGAAAAAAGAGACCTTACAGGATATATTAAAGAATGGGTGAAAAATATGTAATCCACACAAACTAAATTTATGATTACACTCATAGCTGCAATTGCAAAAAATAATGCTTTAGGGAAAGATAATGACTTAATTTGGCACTTACCAGCCGACTTAAAACGCTTTAAAAAAGTTACTACAGGACACGCTATTTTGATGGGACGTAATACTTTTGAAAGTATAGGAAAACCTTTACCTAACCGTACATCAATAATTATTACCCGAAATAATAACTACTTTATAGATGGGTGCTTAATAGCAAATAGTATTGAGCAAGCTATAGAGTTAGTAGAAGGAAAAGATGCGTTTATAATCGGTGGAGCGCAAGTTTACAAGGAAGCTTTAGAGCAAAATTTAGTTGATAGATTAGATATCACTGTTTTACATCACGAGTTCGAAGCAGATGTTTTTTTTCCTAAAATAGATAAGAACATATGGAAAGAAGTAGCTCGAGAAGATTTTAAAGCTGACGAAAAAAATAAATACGACTATAGTTTCGTTTCTTACGAGAAACATTAATTATTGTCATTCTGAATTTATTTCAGAATCTCATCATTAATATTTAGAAAGACCGAAATGTCAATAGAACTTACTTCAATAACAAAAACATACGGAGCACAAAAAGCAGTTAATAATATCTCCTTCTCAGCTGAGAAAGGAGAAATAGTAGGTTTTTTAGGTCCAAATGGAGCAGGTAAATCTACAACAATGAAAATCTTAACAGGGTTTATTCAACCTTCAGAAGGAACGGTATTGGTAAGTGGAGTAGATGTAATAACCAACCCTATTGAAGCACAAAAAAACATAGGCTATTTACCAGAGCATAATCCGTTGTATTTAGATATGTATGTGCGAGAATATTTACAGTTTCAAGGATCTTTACACAAGGCAGAAAAGTCTAAGATAAATGAGATTATTGAAAAAGTAGGACTAACGATAGAAGCACATAAAAAAATCAATCAACTATCAAAAGGATACCGTCAGCGAGTAGGATTAGCTGCTGCTATATTGCATGATCCAGAAGTGTTGATTCTAGATGAACCAACAACAGGATTAGACCCAAATCAATTAGTTGAAATACGTCAATTAATAAAAGAACTAGGAAAAGATAAAACAGTGTTGTTGTCAACACACATTATGCAAGAAGTAGAAGCAATGTGTGATCGAGTTATAATTATAAGCAAAGGTGAAATAGTAATTAATAAACCTATTTCGGAGCTTAAGACGGATAATGAGCAGGTAATCAAAGTTACGTTTGATTATAAATTAGAAGAACAATTTATAAAGCGCCTACCTAATATTACAGCGTATAAAAACACCTTAGAAAATAACTGGATATTAACCTTTAACACTTCGGAAGATATGCGCCCAGTAATTTTCGACTTCGCACAAGAAAACGGTTTGAAAATACTTGGATTAAATGCAGAAAACAAAAACTTAGAAAGCCTATTTAGGGAGTTAACTCAATAAAAATTGATAGAAAAAGAAAAACTAAATAAACAAGTATAAGCTCTTTAATAATAATTATAGAATAAAAACCTCTTTACATACTGTGCGTAAAGAGGTTTTTGTTTGGTTTTCGTTAAATTTAAAACTTCCTATTTAAAAAAGTAAGGGTGATTTCCCCCTTTTTAGCACCTGTAATTCTATTTAAAAATTTTTAGGAGAAACTACTTTTATAAAAGAGTTTTTCATTGCGGTTACTCTTCGTAAGAGAGGTTAATTTTACAATGTCTGATTGCTAACCCTTCAATCTACAAGCAAAAACTAACCAAACTTACTATCAAATGATTTTTGAAGTATTACAAATCATTACCGAGGAATTAAACACCTATTTCGACGAAAAATCCGTAGACTTATCAAATATAGCTATGGCTGAAGGAGATGGGAATTCTCCAGGAAATAACCCAGATATTTCATTAACATTAATTAATACACAAGAAGAGTTTGCACTAAAAAACACTTCTAACAATCGTGTAGAAGGAACTTCAGTTAGTTATAGAAACCCCAAAGTATATTTAAACCTTTATGTTTTATTCAGTGTAGATAAATCTAGTTATACTGAGTCTTTAAAGAGCCTAACAAAAATATTAGCCTTCTTTCAAGGAAAAAAAGTATTTACTCATCAAAACACCAATTTTGAAGGTATAGATGGATTGGGAGACTTGAAGACTTTTAAGTTTATTACACAACTATATACTCCTTCGTTTGAGGAGTTAAACTATATATGGGGAACCTTAGGAGGAAAACAATATCCTTCTGTACTTTATAAAATAACTTTACTAGAAATAGAAAGAGATATTGTAACTAAAGAAGGTACTGTAGTCTCTGGTATTGAACAACAATCAATAATTAAAAATTAAAAGATTATGTACAAAACACTGTTCAATATCAATATATACCACTCTTACTTCCTAGACGAAGGAGAACGAACTTTCTTTGAATTAAATGGAGGAAATAATGGAATAACACCTCTTACAGATGAAGAAAAAAAACGTTTAGAAGAACAATATGATATTAGCAAGTTTTTATCAATTCAGCCTACAAAAGAGACCAAAAAAAGTTTAAAAAACTATAGACTATTACTTAGAAACCATAAAAAAGGAATTCGAGTAGTATCAGAAACTTTAGAAGTAATTGCAGAAGAAGGAAACCAAGAAGTAAATAGATATAGTCCAATAATTACATTATCTGATTCACTAACGTTAACTTTTTACTTAAAAGTAGATCACCCTTATTTTGAAAACTTTTCTAACATAATTGAAAAAAAAGAACAGCAACTATATTACTTATCAAACAAAAGCTCTTCAACAATCAATTTATTTGAAACAATTTCAGAAATAAAAAAATGGAGTTTATTTTTGATTTCAGATAATGAAACAAGAAAACTATTACACCAACTTGAAAGTGAAAAGGAGTTTGATACAATTACACCAAACTTAGTAACTATAGCAAACATCGAAGCTTCAGAATTAGATGTTATAGAGTCTAAAATAATCAATGCTATTCCTTTAAATGAAGAAGAACAAAAGGTGATAGATACTATCAATTCTTTTGTGAAAAGAATTAAAAATAGCGGGGTAATAGGTATTGTTCAAATCCAGATATCAGGAGATAACAACACAAACCTAACAGAAGAAGTACTAGTTAAGAATGAGCAAACACAATTGTTTGATGTACCAAAACAATGTCTGTTAGAGGAATTTCCTCAGTTTGCTATTTGTATTGAAAATAGATCCACTTTTTGGCGTTACACAAAAAAAAGTGAAAACCTCGTAATGACTACATCGGAAGAAAAACCTTTGACACTTAATGGACGTGTAGAGATAGACAAACAAGATGTCTCACCACAACCACAAGATGATTATTATTTCCCTAATCCCACTCCAGAAAGTATTAAGAAAGAGTCGCAAGATTATTATTCGGAAGTATTTATATAAACAAAAATTAAAATTTAAAACAAGTAATTATGTCAGCGTACAAAACACCAGGAGTCTACGTAGAGGAAATTGTAAAGTTTCCGCCTTCGGTAGCTCAAGTAGAAACAGCAATTCCAGCTTTTATTGGTTATACCGAGAAAGCTAAAAAGAAAGAGGATAATGATTTATTGTTAGAACCTAAGAGAATTACTTCAATGTTGGAATATGAAACATATTTTGGCTTTTCTGAAAAAGAAACAACGATTGGAATTAATGTAACAAATGCCAATCAAGCAAACGAAGAAGTTTTAGTAACACAACCAAGCAATCCATCTCCTTTTAAAATGTACTATAATATGCAAATGTACTTCGCAAATGGAGGGGGACCATGTTATGTAACTTCAGTAGGAACTTATACTTCAGCAAGAACCAATAATAATACAAATCCCGTACTTCTTGAAGAGGTAGGAAATAATGGATTTAAAGGGTTAAAAGAAGGTTTAGAAGCAATAGAATATATAGACGAAGTAACCCTGCTTGTGTTTTCTGATGCAATTTCATTAACATCAGATGCAGATTTTTATAGTTTATATTCATTAGCGCTTACTCAGTGTAATAAATTACAAGATCGTTTTACAATTATTGACACGTATTCAGATAAAGAATATGATGACGGAGGAGGAGATGTAGATCCAGTAGAAGCCCTTAGGAGTAAACTATCTTTAGGAAAAGACTATTTAAAATATGGAGCAGCATATTTTCCGTATTTAAATACAATTTTAGATTTTTCTTATGATGAGGATAGTATTGATATTCAGGGGTTAGAAGAAAGCTTGTCAGTACAAGCAGATAATGTAATCGATGGAATAGATTTAACAGAATTAGGTGATTTATTAACTGTATTGGTTGATACAAAAAATGCTATCGATGGAGCAGCTGATAATGCAGAAGCACTGTCATTTAAAAATAATGCTATTTCCAATGTTAAGAATATTATTGGCTATTTAGAGGATGTTACTTCATCAATAAATGAATTGATTTCTGCAGCAGAAGATTCAGGAGAAGCTTCTTTAACACCGCCAAGTACAAATATGACAACTTGGATGGATGCTAATTTAGAAGCTACTCTAGCCGACTTACACGGTAAAGTATTTAAACTTCAACAAGACGATACCAAAGCTAAATTAACAGGTAGTTTAACTTCTAATGCGACAAATGTTTTTGGATTATTAGGTATTATTGATGAAGTAGATATGACTAATAACGGGATTTATACAAGTTTGGAAGATCAAACTACTACAGACGACTTATTTGCCTTAAAAGAAGCAATAGATCTTTTAGGAGGTGTAACAACATTACCTTCATTAGCTGATTTAAAAGTTGATAACAACGCGTTGTATAACAAAATAAAATCAGAAATAGGTTTGTTACCTGTTAAACTAGCTCCAAGTGCAACAATGGCAGGAATTTATGCTAAAGTAGACTCAGATAGAGGAGTATGGAAAGCACCGGCGAATGTTGGGTTAAATTATGTGTATGCTCCATCTGTTAATATATCGCATGATGCACAAAAAGACTTAAATGTAGATACCAAAGCAGGGAAATCAATAAATGCTATTCGATCTTTTGTAGGAAAAGGAAATCTTGTATGGGGAGCTAGAACCCTTGCAGGAAATGATAACGAGTGGAGATATATATCTGTGAGACGTTTCTTCAACATGGCAGAAGAATCAATTAAAAAGGCCTCTGAACAATTTGTTTTCGAACCTAATGATAAAAATACTTGGGTACGTGTAAAAGCAATGATTGATAATTTCTTAACACAACAGTGGAGAGCAGGGGCACTTGCAGGGCCTACACCAGAAAAAGCATTTTATGTAAGCGTTGGTTTAGGAGAAACTATGACAGCTCAAGATGTTTTAGAAGGAAATATGATAATAGAAATTGGTATGGCAGTAGTACGTCCAGCTGAATTTATCATCCTTAAATTCTCTCACAAAATGCAAGAAGCATAAGTAGATTAACTAACCAAAAATTATAAATAAAAAAATAAAGAATCATGGCAGAGTCATATCCAATGCCAAAGTTTTCCTTTGAGGTAACCTTTGGAGACACGAAATTTAATTGTACAGAAGTATCAGGGTTAAGTTTCGATAATAAAGTAATAGAATATCGTGGAGGAGCAGATAAAGAATACCACAAATCAAAACAACCTGGGTTGTTCGAGTATAGTAATATTACTATGAAGCGAGGAACCTTTGTAGATGAAAGCAAGCAATTTTATAAGCAATGGGCTAAAACTGTTTATTTCCAAGAAGGAGGAGAGCAGTTTAGAGGAGATTTAACCATTAAATTATTAGATGAAAATGGAGACCCAGCAGTAGTATGGGAAGCTCAGAATGCATACATCACTAAAGTACAGCCTACAGATTTAAAAGCTGATGGTAATGAAATAGCTATCGAAACTGCTGAGTGGGCTATTGAGAAATTAAAAATGTCATCGTAATGAACTATCATCCGCCAGTAGGTTTTAGTTTTAAAGTAGAGTTTGAAGATATTTCAACTTCACAAGGAGACAATTCATTTCAATCAGTTTCAGGTCTTTCAGTAGACCTTGAAACTGAAGAAATAACCGAAGGAGGAGAAAATAGGTTCAAGCATACAATACCTGTACGTTCTAAATATCCAAATTTAGTATTAAAAAGAGGAATGCTTGTCGATTCGGAAGTGATTAAGTGGTGTAAAGACGCTCTAGGAAACTTCGAAATACAACCTGTAAATATCAATGTAATGTTATTGGGGGAAGATGAGCAAACCATACAAACTTGGAATGTAAAACATGCGTACCCTGTAAAATGGAATGTAGGTGACTTTAATGCTGAAGAAAGCAAACTAGTTATTGAAACACTTGAATTAACCTATAATTATTTTAAAATAGTATAAGATGCCTATTACTATCAAAGAGTTACATATCAAGATAAATGTAGATGAAAAATCAGCATCACAAGGGAAAACAAGTGGAGCAAAAAACGGAAATACAGCAGCTATTGTTGCAGCATGTGTTGAAGAAGTAATGGATATTTTGGAAAGACAAAAAGAACGATAATGAGTCAAGGAGAGTTAAAAAAACTAGTTATAAAAGCGTATAAAGATATTGCTTTTTCCGAAGCAGTTGGCGATGGAGAATTTACAACATTGGTAAATCCAGAGAAGTATATGATTGCCTATAAACCTGAGTATGAAGAAGAGCAAGGGCAAGGTACGAGTGCAACACAACCAAGTTTTACGAGAATCGCTCCGCAAGAACTAGACTTAGATTTATTATTTGACAGTAGTGGAGTTATAGATGGTAATCCAGATTTAAAAGATGGGATTATTGATAAAATAGAGGCATTTAAAAAAATCGTATTCGATTATAGCGGAGAAGAGCACAAACCTTATTATTTAATGATAAAATGGGGAGCGTTACTTTTTAAAGGCTCGCTAGTTGATCTCTCTATAGAATATAGATTGTTTGCACCAGATGGAACCCCTTTACGTGCCAATGCAAAATTAAAGATAAAAGGAACTGTTGATGATGATTTACGAGTAGCAAGAGAAAACAACCAATCACCAGACTTAACACACTATCGTAAAGTAAAATCAGGAGACACCTTACCGTTAATGTGTTATCGTATTTATGGAGATTCAAAGTATTATTTAGAAGTAGCTCGTGTTAATAAAATAATGCAGTTTAGAAAACTACAACCAGGACAAGAAATCTTTTTTCCACCCTTACAAAAATTTGCCTAAATGAATAATACAGGAACCATACAAACTTCAAAAAGTGCTGATTTAGTCACTTTTAAAATCTTAATTGAAGGAGAAGAACTCTCAAAACAATATGAGGTAAAAAATATTACTGTAGCAAAAGAAGTAAACAAAATACCTACAGCTCAAATTGTTTTACTAGATGGAGATGCTTCTCAAAGAGATTTTAAGTTAAGTAACGAAGAGTTATTAATTCCTGGAAAAGAAATTGAAATTACGGCAGGATACCATTCAGATGAAGAAACTATTTTCAAAGGAATTGTTATTAAGCATAACCTAAGAATTAGAGCAAACTCAGCACAGTTAATAGTTGAGTGTAAAGATGAAGCAGTAAAAATGACGGTAGGTAGAAAAAGTAAGTATTTCTATGAAAGTACCGATAGCGACATTTTTGAAGAAATTATAGGGAATTATAGCTTATCTAAAGATGTAGAAGCTACCAATTATAATCACGCAGAATTAGTACAATACAATGCGTCAGATTGGGATTTTGTGGTTTCAAGGGCTCAAGCAAACGGGAAATTGTGTTTTGTTGATGATGGAACCATTACCATAGCCAAACCCAATGTGAGTCAGTCAGAAATTGAAACCGTAACCTTTGGAAGTTCGTTACTAGATTTTGATGCAGAAATAGACGCACGTCATCAAGTAAAAAAAGTAGCAGCTTATAGTTGGAATCATGCCGACCAAGAAGTGGTAGAAATTGAAGGAAAAGACCCAAATGTAAGTTTAAACGGAAACTTATCTGTTTCAGATTTAAACAAAACGATAGGTTTAGAAAGTATGGAGTTACGACACGGAGGTGTTGTTACCGATACCGAATTGCAAGATTGGGCAGATGCTAAATGGTTATTTCAACAATTAGCAAAAGTAAGAGGACGTGTAAAATTTCAAGGAATTCCGTCGGTAAAGCCAAACACCATTTTAAAACTAGAAGGTGTAGGAGACCGATTCAACGGAAATATATATGTAACAGGAGTTCAGCATGTAATTTCAGAAGGAAATTGGGTGGTCAATGCACAGTTTGGATTATCAACAGAATGGTTTTCAGAAACTTTTGAAATATCAGCAAAACCAGCATCAGGATTATTACCAGCCATTCAAGGCCTACAAGTAGGGAAAGTTTCTCAATTAGAAGAAGACCCTGATGGAGAAGACAGGATTCTAGTACAAATTCCAATTGTAAATAATGAAGAAGAAGGTATTTGGTGTAGAGTAGCTTCACCAGACGCAGGAGATAGCAGAGGTATTTTCTTTCGTCCAGAAATAGGAGACGAAGTTATTGTAGGATTTATCAACGAAGATCCTAACGATGCAATTGTTTTAGGCATGCTGCACAGTAGTGCAAAGCCTTCACCAATTACTGCAACTGATGATAATCACGAAAAAGGAATCATTACAAGAAGTGAGATGAAAGTGTTGTTTGATGATGATAAAAAAATAATCACCATTGAAACGCCCGCAGGAAAAATTATTTCACTTGATGAAGATGAAGGAGCCATAACGATTGAAGATGATAATTCTAATGTAATAACTATAAACAGCGATGGAATATCAATGGAAAGTGCCGGAGATATTTCATTGAAAGCATCAGGAGATGTAAATATTGAAGGAACAAATGTGAGTATAGCAGCCAATGCAGAATTTAAAGCAGAAGGTAGTGCTGGAGCGGAAGTTTCAACAAGTGCTATAGCTGTTTTAAAAGGTTCATTAGTTCAAATAAATTAATATTTAGGAGACAGGAGACAAAAAGAAAACGTCATTCCGAGAAGGTACGACGAAGGAATCTTTTAAAAGGAGGTTACTTTATGCTATTCTTAATGACAATCAAAAAAACAAAAAAATGGGAAATCCAGCAGCAAGAATAACAGATATGCATGTATGCCCGATGGTTACAGGAGTTGTACCTCACGTTGGAGGGCCAATTTTACCCGCAGGAGAACCTACGGTATTAATTGGAGGTTTACCCGCAGCGAGAGTGGGTGATATGGCAACTTGTACAGGACCACCAGATAGTATAGTAGCTGGTTCAGGAACAGTTTTAATCGGCGGAATGCCAGCAGCAAGAATGGGAGATAGTACCTCACATGGAGGAACTATTGTACTAGGAGAAGCAACAGTTTTAATAGGGTAACAATGGAAAATAAAAAAGCATTTTTAGGAATAGGTTGGGATTTTCCACCAGAGTTTTCAAAAGACCTAAGTGAAGTGGTTATGATTTCTGAAGAAGAAGACATTAAAAGTAGCTTGGAAATATTGTTAACAACCAGATTAGGAGAACGTGTAATGCTACCTAATTACGGTTGCAACTTACAAGAACTTCTTTTTGAAAAGTTAGATAGAACGCTGATAACCTATGCCAAAGATTTAATTGAAACAGCAATTTTATATCACGAACCAAGAATTGATGTGATTCATATTGATGTTTCAGAAACAGATCCTTTAGAAGGAATGTTAATAATAAAAATTGAATACAGAGTTAGAGCTACCAATAGTAGAACGAATGTTGTTTTCCCTTTCTATAAAGGAGAAGGAACCGATATAAATTAAGACACACCATGAGTAAAATCATTTCTAGCATATTACAACGAAACGGAACAGGGCAAGAGCTGCGTTATATTGACGCATTAGATCCTGACAATTTCGAACTTCACGATTTTACTATAGAAGATTGGATTTTGTTTGCCTATAATTTTGCAGAAAAATTAAATTACTTTCCTACAGAAAATCATAAAGTAGCATCTGGAGATTGGCAAGATTTTTTTAAAAAATTAACTACAGCAAATATTCCTTTTAGGGGAACCAGAGAATATCAAAAATTAAAAGAAAATATTAGCTCAACTCTTAATGGATATACGGAGGAAGGAAAGTTGAGTCCACATTTAACCTTGTTTGTTTGCTTCTTAGAGTTATTAGAGTTTTCAAAAGAACGATTTAATAATTTAACCAAACGTCATTTAGATTTCTATTATAAAGAAATATTACAAGTTCAAAAGCGAGAACCTGTTTCAGATCAAGCACATATAATTTTTGAATTAGCAAAAAAGATCACTGACGAACGAATTGAAGAAGGTACTTTATTAGATGCGAAAAAAGATAGCTTAGGAAATCCGTTGGTTTACGAAACAACAGAAGAACTAATAGCAAACAAAGCCTCAATAGGAGCTATAAAAACCATTTACAATAACAATTCAGAAAGTTTAAAAAAGATAAAAGCAAGTGCAGTAGCTAACACAAAAGATGGTTTTGAAGAACCACTTCCAGAAGATGCGCCGTATTGGTATCCTTTCGGATATCCTGCAAGTGGGAAAAATGCTGCTGAATTGCCAGATGCAGTAGTAGGTTTTTCAATCGCCTCACCAATGTTATTGTTACAAGAAGGAGATAGAACAGTAACGATAACCATTAATTTTAAAAACAACTTTGAAGAAAACTCTTTTGATGTAAGCGAACTACTTCAAACTGTTCAAATTTTTGGAAGTGGAAAAGAAAGGTGGATTGAACCAACACTGGTTGCTATTAACAATGTAAATGATGGAGCGTTAGTTACTACGAATCAAATAAGTTTCAAATTTACATTAGGGCTTGATTCAGGTGGATTATTAGGATATAACGAAGAGTTTTTACTAACAAAATATAACACCTCACATCCGTTAGTGCGTTTTGAATTTGATGTTTCAACTACTGTAGGATATGATTTTTACAGGTTTTTAGCTGGAAATACACTTGAAAGAGTAACTATAAAAACAGATGTCAAAGGAGTAAAATCAGCAACCGTTGAAAATGATAATGGAGCAGTAAGAACTAAAAAACCATTTCACCCTTTTACTACACGTCCTATTGAAGGATCTAATTTTAGTGTAAATTATAATGAAGCGTTCTCGAAAAAATGGAAAAATTTCACGGTAAACCTTCGTTGGAAAAATACGCCAGATGATTTTAAAGAGTGGTATGAAGCATATGTAACATCACCAAACTATTCATCAATCAATAAATATATTGAGGTACTTAAAAAAGATATAGATGAAAGAGCCTTATTGGTGAATAATGAAACGCATTTTAAAGTAGAAAAACGATTATTACACGCCGCAGGAGAAGCCAATGAAACTGTAGGGGAAATAAAAAATCTCTTTATAAAAGAGATAGATGAAGAGACTGATGAGGTAAGCTATATGTCAGAGTTTGAAGTAGAAAATACTGCAAATGCTTATGAAATAGGAAAAGCAGAAGCCTTACAACTTAGTTTAGAGCAATCTTTTTTACATGAATTATATCCTAAATTGTATGCATTAGCAGTAAGTGCAGATGATAAAGATATTATTTTTCCTAATGAGCCTTACACTCCATTAGTAGAATCAATTTCTGTAGATTATACAGCAGAAGAAACCATGCTTCTGGAAGAAATGGATTTGGAAGGAAATCGCATTCAGCTTTTTCATGAACATCCTTTTGGTCAGCATGAAGAAAATTACGCAGAGAAGAAATACTTACAAGAAGAAAAAGGAATTGTAGATGTTTTTGATAAAGATATTATTCAAATCACACTAGTACCAAAATACTGTATAGGAGGTCATTTATTTTTAGGAATAGAAAACTTAGAACCTCAACAAAACCTTTCACTGTTAATCCAAGTATTAGAAGGAGGTGAAAATCCACTAGTAGAAAGCTTCGGAGAAAATGAAAAGATAAACTGGTCGATATTATGTAATAATAAGTGGAAAACGTTAGAAAACAATATCATTTCTAATAACACAGATAACTTCTTAAAATCAGGAATAGTTAAATTTTCAATACCTAAAGAAGCTACTTCAAATAATACATTATTACCATCAGGATATACTTGGATAAAAGCACAAATGAGTAAATCATTTGAAGCAGTATGCAAGGCCATTGGTATTCACGCCCAAGCAGTAGAAACTACGTTTGTAAACAACAATAATGAGGTAAGTCATTTAAAAAACGGACTACCTAGCGGAACCATTAAAAAAATGGTTACACGTATACCACAAATTAAATCAGTATCACAACCTTACAGCTCTTTTGGAGGAAGTCCAGAAGAATCAGACGATAATTTTTACAGAAGAATCAGCGAGCGTTTGCGTCACAAAAACAGAGCAATAACCTTGTGGGATTACGAGCATTTAATTCTTCAAGAATTCCCAGAAATTTATAAAGTAAAATGCTTAAATCATACTTCACAAACAAGTTTCACAGCAGCAGGTCATGTTACTTTAGTAGTTGTGCCAGATACTGTTAATAAGAACGTGTTTGATATTTATCAACCACGAGTAAGTAAAGCTACTTTAAATAGTGTAACAGAGTATATCAATACATTAAATACACTACATGTAAATGCAGAAGTTATCAATCCTAATTACGAAGAAGTAAGTGTTGGGTTGGAGGTGAGTTTTTATGAAGGATATGATGAAAATTTCTATACCGAGCAATTAAAAACAGACATCACAAAGTTTTTATCTCCTTGGGCTTTTGATGAAACCAAAGAAGTAACCTTTGGTATCATGTTACACAAAAGTGTTTTGATTGATTACTTAGAAAAATTACCCTACGTAGATTATTTACAAAATGTAACGATGAACGGGGATGCTAATGTGTATAAGATAGAACCAAGTGATCCAAAATCAATATTAGTATCAGCAAAGAAGCATAATGTAAGTACGGTGTTAACCACCTGTAAAGGAACCAAAAAAATCATAGAACAAACATGTCAGCTATAAACGAACATATAAGTATTCCTAAGAATATATCTACCAAAGACGATTTAGATTTTTCTTTTTTAAGAAAAGAAGGAATCTCTTATTTAGAAACATTTGGAGGTAAATTATGGACTGACTTCAATTCGCATGATCCTGGAGTAACCATTTTAGAAATGTTGTGTTATGCTATTACCGATTTAGGGATGCGTATTAATACGCCACTAGAAGATTTATTAGCATCCAAAGATCCAAATTTATCACTACAAGCACAGTTTTATAAAGCATCAGAAATTTTTCCAACGAAACCAGTCAATGAATTAGATTATAGAAAACTATTTATTGATTTAGAAGGTGTAAAAAACTGTTGGCTAAGAATTTATGATAAGAAAGTGTTTGTTGATTGTAAGAATAACAAATTAGGGTATCAAAAGTTTGAAGAGATTCTACCAGAGTTTCAAAAAGATTTTAAGTTAAAAGGATTGTATTCTTTATTGATAGATTTAGAGGAAGACTATACAAAAGAGCAAGTGCTTCCACATATTAAAAAAGCATATCATAAGAACAGAAATTTATGTGAAGATTTAATAGAAGTAAAAGAAGTAGATACGCAGCCTATTGCCATTTGTGCAAATATTGATGTAGTGCCAGAAGCTGATGAAGAGTGGGTGTATGCTAATATTTTATTTCAGATAGAGAGTTACTTATCACCGTCATTACAGTTTTATTCAGTGCAACAAATGCTTGATAAAGGATATACTACCGATGAGGTGTTTGATGGTCCGGTATTAACAAACGGGTTTATAGATACAGAAGAACTTAAAAAAGCAGAATTAAGAAAAGAAGTACGCCTTTCTGATGTGATGAAAATTATCATGAATGTTGAAGGAGTTAAGTTGATTAATGATATATCGGTTGGATTTTGCGATGAAAATATTATTCAAGAAAATAAATGGGTAGTATGTATTGACCCAGATAAAAAACCTGTTTTATGTGAAAAAAGCACCTTCAATTTTAGTAAAGGATTTCTTCCTCTGAATTTGAATTATGACAGGGTTGATACCTATTTGAAGCAAATTAAAGAAGACAAAGAAGAAGCACAAAAAATATCAGCAGAAGGCAAAGAAATAACACTGCCCAAGGGAACCGTAATAAGTTCTCATGAATACACAACGATTCAAAATGATTTTCCTGATACCTATGGAATTGGTCAAGAAGGATTAGGAATACATGTAACTAATGAAAGAAAAGCAAAGGGAAAACAACTAAAGGCGTATTTAACATTTTTCGATCAAATTTTAGCAACCTATTTCAAACACTTATCAGAAGTAAGAACATTATTGTCTGTTAATGGACAAGAAACACGTACATTTTTTACGCAGGCAGTAAAAGATATTAAAGATTTTGATGAGCTCGTAAGTGAATATCCACAGTCAAACGATGATGAATTAACAAAGCTTTTATTCAATCAGTTTGATAATAATGTAGCACGTAGAAATTCCATTTTAGATCATTTATTAGCACGTTTTGCAGAACGATTTGGAGAATACACGTTTATTATGAAAGCGTTGTATGGAACGGCAACTGATGAAATTGTACTATCGAACAAAGAAGCCTTTTTAAAAGACTATAAAGTAATTAGTAGCGAAAGAGGACTTGCTTTTAACTATTACAAACAAACCAAAGAAAATCTATGGGATACGAATAATGTATCTGGATTTCAAAAACGGATAGCACGTTTAATGGGAATTGCCAATGATAAAAGAAGACATTTAACTGAAACAAATGTTGAAATATATGAAGTAACAGAAGGTAGCAATACGTATAGATGGAGACTGAAAGATAATGATGGAAATATATTGTTGTCAGCAACTGAAAACTATGCTAAAAAAGCCTTTGCTATTGAAGAATTATACTTTGCAGTTTTACAAATCGTACAAACCAAAGAAAAAGACATCGAAAAAGCTTTTGAAGAAGGTGTTACGAGTGATATGCGAATAGGATTTATAAGAATTCATGAATCTACACCATCAAAACCTTCTATTCCAGTAAAGTATTCTTTTGATGTCATCAATCCAGAAAAACCTGAGAGCAGTACCGATTACATCATTGCAAAACAATACAAATACTATACTGATATCAATGATTTAAAAAAAGCATTGTTAAACACAATTTCTTTTCTTAAAAAAGATTTTACAGAAGAAGGAATGTTTTTAGTAGAACATATGCTATTACGTCCAGATGTTACCAATAATGAAGCAACAAATTTTTTGCCTATTTGTGCAAAAGACTGTGAAGACTGCGGAACGATTGATCCTTATTCTTACAGAGTAAGTATCGTTTTACCAGGATATACTTATCGTTTTTCAAATCCAGATTTTAGACGCTATATGGAAGACGTGATTAGACAAGAACTTCCATCACACATTTTACCTAGAATTTGTTGGGTAGGAGAACGAAAAGGAACTATCGCAGATGAAGAAAACGATTTGTTACAGTTCGAAAATGCATACAAAACATACTTGTTTGCAAAAACAAACCTAGAACAAGAACAACCTACAGAGAATAACGAGTTGCCAAACCTAATACAAGCTATGCAGCAATTAAACACGATTTACCCTGTAGGAAGATTAACTGATTGTAATGCAGAAGACGAAGCATTAGATGGAAGAATTATACTAAACCAATCTAGTATAGGAAACATACAATCAGAAAAGGAAAATACGAACGAAGAAAACTCATAAAAATAGTACGTGTTTATTCATTAACACAGCCAAAACATAATACGTATGGAAACGACTAACTTGAAACTAAAAGAAATTACAACCGAATATAGCAAGTTCAACGCTAATCAGGTATTAACAGAAACACAACTCAATACATTTATCGACTACTTTGATGATCAAAACCGTTTGTCAAGGCTAGGTTTAAGTGGTGTTGGAATAGCCTGTGGGTTTGGGGTAACTCCAAAATTCACTATAGATAAAACTGCGGTGTCGAGTATTGAAATTACTCAAGGAACAGCAGTAACTACCGATGGAGATTTAGTTCAGTTTTTTGATTTAATAGAAGAAAATTTACAATCAAAAACGTTTTCATTTTACAAAAAGTTTGAAGATACCGATGGTAATTACGAGCGTTTTAAAAATGCTCAAGACAAGCAGTATAATTTGTGGGAGTTACACAGTGAAGAAGATGAGTCGTATACAAGTTTGGTTGAGTTTCCTGAGATACAAAAAATGGCTGTTTTGTTGTACCTCGAACAGTATCCAAATGAAGATGTATTGTGTAATAAACTAACCTGTGACAATCAAGGTATTGAGCAGATTAATAATTTACGCGTATTACTTGTAAGTATTGAAGATTTAGAAGCTATTGCAGCTAAGGATGCTATCTTTTTAAAACACAATTGGTATAAAATAAACAATGAATTACCTGTTGTAGAAGCAAAAAGAGTGGTGTTAAATACAAATAACACAAAAACATTTTCAGCATTAAAAGCTCAGTTCGATACTGTGGTTAAAGATGCAAGTATTAGTGTAGATTTAATAGAAGGTTATGAAGCCATATTCTCGAAATTTCAAAAACCATCAATAGCTGCTAAAATAAAAGCGCTATTTAGCTTTAGTTCGTTAGCTGTTCCGTTAGACTTTCAATACAGATATGATGTCATAAAAGATTTAGTGGATACATACAATGAAATTAAAGAATTATTACTTCATGTTAATGTAAACTGTTGTCCAGATATAGGGGCTTTTCCGAAGCATATCATGTTAGGAAAGTTAAAGAAAGAAACAGAATACCCTGAATTACGCCATCGATTTTATAAATCAACTATTGTAGGTCATGAAAATGAAAACCTTCAAAAGTTACAGTTGTTAATAGACAGAGCCATTACTCTTGCAAGCAATTACATAGGAAAAGCAAAGTCAGGAGATGTGGTAATAACCCCATCGCAAGCACATACATCATTAAGTGAAAAAGCAGTTCCGTTTTATTACAATGTTTCTTCACAACTATTAAATAGGTGGGATTTTAATAAAACAAAAAATTATAGAGCTAATCAAAATTTAAGTTACCATAAAGAAAACTTAGCAAACTCAGGAGCAATTCAAAAACCATTATCATATAATATTGATAAAAATAATTTCTATAGAATTGAAGGACATCAAGGGAAGATGTATAGAGAAGCCTTAGCAAAAATTCTAAAGCTAAAGGAAGATAACGGATTGAGTTTTGATGTCAAAACACTTTCAATTAATGCAGCTGAACAAACGATTAATATAAACAACTATGAGTGCGAGTTTGAAGACTTAAAAATGTTGTTGAGTGCATGGAGAGCAGAGCAAAATTGCATTTTATCAGAAGTGAGTAAAACATTTTCGGCATTCAAATTAACCGACCCAAAAGTCAATACAGTAGTAGATAACGTAGTCAACTATAAAGACAAAATAAGTGTTTTAGAAAAAGAACCTATAAAAGAAGAAATTCCATTAGTAAAAGAGTACATCAGTAGAATGGATTTACTTTCTAAAGAGGTAAGTGTTAAGGAAGATGTAACGAATAAGTATAATGTTATAAATCAAGAGTATATCAAGTATTTTGAAGAAGAGAACATAGTTAAAGAGAGTTTAACAAAAGAAGAAGACTCTTTAGGTTTTTTAATAGAAAAGGTGTTTGATGAAAACAAAGGAGGATCTTCTAGTGATATTATTATTGAACTTAATAAAGAAACGGAAATTTTAAAAGAAAAAGAAGTATGGAAAGAAGAACCAACGCTTAGTGATTTTATATTAACAGACCTTACTGAAACTTTAGTACACGCGTATGTTTTAGATACAAAGATTCCATTAAACATAAGAGATATAGATAGCCTTGTGCTAACAAGCTACAAATTAACAATAGCAGAGCTGTGTAAAAAAGTAAAAAACCTGCAAGCAAAGTACAACAGTACCACTTTAGAACTATCAACGAAACAAATTTTAGGATTATTAATTAATCAATTATCAATTGTTTGTTGTTCAGGAAAAAAGTTAGAAACACTACTTGCTGAAATAGATAAGAGAAAGAAAAAGATTTTAGAAAGGATTCAGCTTTCAGAGTTTGTAAAGCAACACCCTGGTCTTGAACATAAAGCAGGAGTTATTCCAGGAGGAACTTTTGTTATGGTGTATGTTACAGAAAATGCAGCAGATAAAAATACGTTTGAAGATGTGGTATTCGATGTTGTGTTTAAAAATCAACCAATAACTTCAGATAAAGAATTAGGTGTTAAAAGTGAGTTTATAAACTCGAAAGATTTAGTATTTAGTAAAGATGAGATTATTAATAGAAATGGAGGAATAATAAAACTATGGGATAAAAGCTCGACAATAGAATTTTCATTTGTAGACGGAAGTTACTTCAATATAAAAGACAGGTTGTTTTTTGATCAAGATGTAGTTTTAGTAGGCAAAACATTGGCAGAAACAGTAAGTAATTTTTCGGCTTTTTTAAATAGAACTTGGTCTAGAGCAGGAATGTCTAAAGTATTGAACGCAGAAGAAACAGTGATGTACAAAGATGGTTCTGTAGGAATGCGTATTACCATTCAAGACCGTTTAGTGCCTAAAGGAGAATATTTTTTTCAGGTATACAATCCAGTTGTTTTAGAAACTAATAAACGATTGTATTTTGACGAAAATGAAGTAATTAGTGAAAATGAAACATTAAAAAATACGGTAGTAGCCGATTTTTCGCTGCCATATATGTGTTGTTCAGACTGTGCACCAGTGAACTTTATTATACCAAAAGAGCCACCATTTTTAAGCTTGCCAGTGAGTACTATTTGTTTGAAAAAAGATATTGAAATGGATCCTTTAATTTTTACAGTTAGACCTATAGATGGAGAAGTAAAAGCAAATGTACCTGAAGGAGTGGAGTCTGGGGTTTATTTAGATCCAGAAGACGAAAAATGGAAAATTGATGTTATTAAAATTGACAAAAGTCTATTAGGTAAATCAATCAAGTTTATGGTTAATGATGAACCTACAGATTGTGAGCTTATTGTGTACCCAGCATTGGAATTACTGGTTGAAGTAGAACAACCTATTGAATATAATGAAGATAAGTCTAAAGCTAGGGTAACTTATGTATTATATTGGAAAGATGCTGATTTTGTCGGAGCCGATTTCTTTAACAATATCAAATATTTTTGGGATTTTAAGGGAGATGGGACCAAAGTAGAACGTACACCCATAAACAATAAAGTTTTTGAAAACTATACACTACTAATTGATGATATAAAAAATGAAATACAACCAGGGTTAGAAATTTCATTAGGTCCATGTAAGAAAACGATTGCTATAAAACCAATAGTTTTTGATACACTAACACCATCAGAGTTAGCTATTCAACCATCATATTGTCTTGATTTAGGTAAAGAAGAAGTAGCAAGAATTCCGTTTACAAACATTAACGGAATGATTACTATTGCAGGTGGTGCTATAGAGGGAGTTACGATTGAAAACAATGAACTAGTTGTTGATGTAGCAGTTTTTGAAAATTATGGTCAAATAATTGAGTTTTTAGAAGACGGACAAACAACCAATGCGAGAATAATCATTCATGAAGTTAAGCAAATAAGTATTTCAGAACGAAGCGAATCAAGATTTATATGGAAAGACGGACAGTTATTTTACGAAGCAGCTTTCGAAGCAATACTTCCAGAAGGAGTAAAACCGGAAGGATTAAAGTTCAATTGGAGTGTAAATAGCATTGAGTCGGAGATAGAGTTGTTTAATCCTCAGTTATTAGTAAAAGAAGGTGTAGAAAACTCATATACAGTAAAGTTAATGATTACTGACGGTAATGGATGTTCTTCTAGTGCTGACTTTACGAAGATTATATCTTTTCCAGATTTTACAATAAACGTACCAACGACATTCTGTTTAAGCGATAAAGAACCTTACCCAGTTACTGTTAGACCTCAATTTGAAGGAGTACAACTCACAGGTGGAAATGTAAAGTTTAATGAAGAAACAAAATTATGGGGGTTTGTACCTGCCAATTCAGGATTAACAGATTCAGGTACTGTAAGTATAAGTCTTGTAGGAACTTTTGTTACGCAGACTATTAATTTAACAGCAACACCACAAGCAAGCTTTACTCATAGTTTTAATCCAGAAACTCGAATATTATCATTAACAAATACTTCAGAAAAAGGAGACAAGTATGTTTGGGTAATTAATGGAGTTGAAAGAGAACCTCAAATAAATAGAACAACAATAACAGAAGACCTGAGCAATTTTGATGGAGATTTAGTAAAAGTCTCTTTAACGGTAGCAAGTAAGTGTGGAGAGAACACATCAACAGAAGTTATAGAAATAGGAAAAATACAAGATGAAACCTGTGAGGAAATAACAAAAACAGAAGTTGACAACTATTATAAGTTAAACAAGTTTAGTATAAATGATGGGGGAAGTGGTACTAATGTTAACATGACTGTAATAGTTCCTACAAATGATGTATATGCAAAAATAATAGACGATGAAAGTAACTCTTATTTAACAGGAGAAAACAACAATCAATTAACTGAATTGTTTTTAGGTTTATTAAATAATACGTGGATGCTTTCTTTACATGATACTGATAACAGAACTTTACTTGTAAAATATTATAAAGCACAGGTAAGATTATTCTTTAATATTCTTCATTGTCAAAAACAAACAGTTTTAGAGTCTGATGAAATCAAACAAGACATTCAAGATTTATTAATTGAAATTAATACAGGGTTTACGGAAGGACAAATAAAAAAAGAAGAAGCTTTATTAGAGTTTCTAAGAAAATGTTCAGTAGAAATTCAAGCCGAATACATTTCTAAGTTTATAAAAGAAAACTTAATACAAACTGTATAATGGTTGCTAAAGAACATACCATTCAAAAAGTATTTGTTGAGGTAAATATGAAAAGTAAAAAGATAGCTGAAGAGTATAAAAACTCTATAGAGAGCTTTTTACAGGAAGAGGTATTTCCTGAAATAGAAAAATACTTCAACTCTCAAGAAATCGAGTATGAAACATACATTCAGCAAATAGAAAACTTGAATATTGAAGTAGATATATCAACTAACAATAAGTCTATAAATGATAACAGTACAAAGAGAGAAATAAAAGAACAACTTATAACAAAGTTAAAAGTAATTTTAAAAACCCCAGAATTACACGATATAGTTATAAAAAAGGTTACTGCTTCAGAGTCTAAACTAGATACTTTTTTTCACTTTTTGCAACGCGGAACAACAGCTTGGTGGAATCAAAAGGAAGAGAAAAATTTTACAAAAAAGATGTTGTTTGAAATAACAGAAAGTCAATTTTTTGAAGAACGTTTTTTTAAATCATTAAGAGATCAAGTTCAACAGAATAGATTAATTCAACAATTTAAGAATGAAGAGTTACAAATATTATTCCTAGGAATTTTTAATAAACCAATGGGATATGAGGCTTTTCTATCAACTATTAAAAAATTTGATTTCAAGAGTTACGTCACAAGGAATAAAGTGTGGGAGTTTTTTATCAAAGCAACAATTAACAATGATTTTTCAAGAATAGTAAATGAAGTTCAAGAAGAAATAGAGATATGCAAAAGAACAAAGGCTTTTAATTCTTCAAAAAATCTAACTCAATTTTTACAAGAGCTAACTTCTCAAGAAAGAATATTTAGAAGTCAGTTTAATAGTAAAGAACAAAAGGAGTTTAAAAAGAAGAAAGAAGGGAGTAGCATTGAGGTTGTCAATACAGAATTTGTAAGTAAAAAAGAAGAAAAAAAATCAAATGTAAGTATTGATAAACTAGATAAAATAGGAGTTAAAAAAAGTCAAAACAAAGCAAAAGATTTAAATCTTTCAAAAAATGAATCAAGTAACTCTAACTCACAAAAAACTCCTGAAAAAATAGATAATCAAAACAAAAAAGAAGTCTTAAAGAAGAAGACGTCATCAAAAGAAATAAAGGAAGAAGTAAAAGAAGAATTTAACACAAAAATGCAACAGAAAAGTAAGAACACCCATGAAGATAAAAGCGTAAACTTAAAAACGGAAAAAGAGCTCAAAGATCAAAAAAGAGCCGAATATAAAAGAAGACATCAAGAAGCATTAAAAAATACATTTTCAAGTGAACAAGAAGTTGTAAGTGAGTCTAAATCTCATATTGTAAAGAATGCAGGATTAATTTTATTATATCCTTTTTTAAAACAGTTTTTCAATTCATGTGGTTTTTTAGATAAAGAGAATAAAATAATTAAACCCAATGAGGCTGTTCACTTATTACATTATGTAGCCACTAAGAAAGAGCAGCAATTTGAAAACAATTTAATTTTTGAAAAATTCTTATGCAACTTACCAATACAGAGTCCTATTGAGAGAAACATTGTACTTGCTGATGAATTAAAAGAGAAATCAGAGGAATTATTAAAAGCAGTACTTAAAAATTGGGAGATTTTAAAAAATTCTTCTTCTAATCTTCTTCGTAATGAATATATACAAAGAGAAGGAAAACTAGATTTAACAAAAGACAATCCTACTCTAATAGTTGAAAGAAAAACACAAGATATCTTATTAGATACCAAACTTTCTTGGAATATAAGTATGTGTAAACTTCCATGGAAAAAGGAATTAATCTTTACGAATTGGTAGAATATAACTAAAATTTTAGAAGTCATGTTTAAAAGAGATAAAAAACCAGAAGCTAATAATATTCAGGCAAGAGATAAAAAAAAGGATTTGTTTATTCAACCAAAGCTAGCATTTGGAAGAAAAGGAGATCAATATGAAGTTGAAGCAGATAAAATGGCAGATAAAGTTGTAGGAAATAATAATGAAGCTAAATCAATACAAAAAAAAGAAAATGAAGAAGAAATTCAACAAAAATCACTGGCTTCTGAAGTAACACCTTTAGTACAAAAAATGGGAGCTACAGAAGAAGAACCTGTTCAAAAGGTTGAGGAAGAAGAAGCGGTACAGACTAAAGATGAAGAGGAGCCAATTCAAAAACAGGAAGAGGAAGAAACAGTACAATCTAAATGTGATGATTGTGAAAAAGAAGAAAAAGTACAAAAAGAAGAAGAGGAGGAAGCGGTGCAGTCAAAATCAGAAAAATCCGCTTCAACATCTAACCAACCTTCTTTTGAAAGTAAATTAAAAGGAGGAAGTGGAGGTCAAAAGATGGATGCACAGACACAAGGTGAAATGGAATCAGGTTTTGGAGCCGATTTTAGCCGTGTAAATATCCACAACGATTCAGAAGCGGCTCAAATGAGTCAAGAAATAGGGGCACAGGCATTTACGCATGGAAACGATATTTATTTTAATGAAGGAAAATACAATCCAAACTCCAAAGAAGGAAAGCATTTATTGGCTCATGAACTAACACATACCATTCAGCAAAAAGGAATGGTTCAGAAGAAAGTACAAGCAAAAAAACAAAACTGTGCAGCTTCTAGTACTAGGCAATATTATTTGCAAAATGGTATTAATTATGATTTCACCGTACCTGAAGGTTGTCGTTCATCAATAACTTTTGAAGCGAAATGGATATACTACGATCAAGTTAGTTGTTGTACTGGAGAAACACCGTATCATGTATCAATCAATGGGGGAAGTCCCAGAAACATGCCTGCTGGAGACGCTCATTGTGGAGATGCTGCTCCAGACCCTTACTTATCAAGAACTTTAAATACAGGTTCAGGATTACAAAGAATAGCTATTAATGTAAACAGGTTGAATTGTTCTGGCATTCGATTGCATGTTAGAATATCAACTCGTATTAGATAATTTACAAAAGAAACTTTATGTTTTCACCAAAAAACCAACATACCATAAAACCAACTTCTCCAAAACCAACAGGAGGAGAAAGCTTTATTCAGCCTAAATTAAATGTAGGGAAACCAGGTGATAAATATGAAGTAGAGGCTGACAAGACTGCTGACCAAATAGTTGCTAAAGGAAAAGAAACTTCAAATACGTTCTTTGCACCAACAGTTCAAAAGAAAAATGAAGAAGAGGTTCAAAAACAAGAATCAAATGAGCAAGAAATTCAGCAAAAACCGTTAGTTGATTCCATAAGTCCAGTAGTTCAATTAAAGTTAGAAAATAATCTTCAAAAACAAGAAGAAGAGGAAGTACAAAAAGTAGCAGAGGAAGAGATTCAACAAGTTGCAGAAGATGACGTACAAGCAAAAGAAGAGAATAATACTTTTTTTAATGGTAACGAGTTAATTCAGCAACAATCCGAAGAAAATATTCAAGAGAAAGAAGAGGAAGAGATTCAAGAAAAAGAGGAAGAAGAAGTTCAGCAATTACAAATGTCGGGAGGTGATGACAGTTCTTCGCTAGAAAGTGATTTAAGTAGTTCAAAAGGAGGAGGAAGTTCACTACCTAGTGGTACTAAAAATGAAATGGAGTCAGGTTTTGGGGCTGATTTTAGTGGGGTACGTGTTCATAACGATAGTAATGCAGTTCAAATGAATAAAGAACTAGGCTCTCAAGCTTTTACCAATGGAAATGATATCTATTTTAATGAAGGAAAATACAACCCTTCATCAGAGTCAGGAAAACATTTATTAGCACATGAGTTAACCCACACTGTACAACAAGGAGCGTCACCAGCTTCCAATAACGTTCAAAAATCGGAAGGAGAAACTGATACAGTAACTTTAGTGGCTCCCACTCAAGCGGTAGACATCACTAATGGACTACAACTATCTGATGATTGGTTGGCTTATATCGAGCAAGAATCAAGGACACGTAACTTTGATGTAAATGTTAAGATTGGTACACAATTCGAAGGAACTATTAAAATTCGAAAACTAGGAAGACCTGCAGAAGGACAACCTCAAAAGTTTGAGCTTTCAAGTAGTAGAAGAAATAATCATTTAGATGTCCGTGGAATGTCGTTTTTAAATCCGCTCAGAGATGCTGGCGTATTCCCTATACTTGTGTTAAGCAGATTTGGAGAAGAACAAAGTACTACAGGTTTTTTAAGTGTTAGAGCGGGAGAAGAAGTAGTTCCAAATGTTTTAGGAATTATTCAAAAAATTAATGAAAACCTTGAAGCAATGAGCTTCTTAGGGTTAAGCCCTATAGAAGTTGCAGAGGGATTAGAGAACAGGTTTGAAAATGGAGGATTAAACTTTAGAGCGAATAATTTATCAGCCAATATTGATGGATATATAGAAGCAACTGGTAGTTTAGGAATTACAGACTCTAATTTAAGTTTTGAACTCAATTCCACCGTAGATATTGCTGGTTTAGCATCTGGGGAATTTAATGTAGCAAGAGGCGCCGACGGAAAATTAAGTGGACAAGCAAGTATTGGTGCAGATATAGCAAATGTAAGCGCATCTTTAAATGTTGAGTATGATGATGGAGCAGTAACCATTCAAGGTACGGGTAGGGTGAATTCAGATAAATTTTCTGGGGAAATTACGCTACTGGTTACGGATGCTACACGTTCTCGTCAAATGATGCATGCAGCTTTAGGAGTAGAATCTATGGATCAGGAAGCAGAAGCACCTGCTGATCAAGAGCAGGCTGCTGTACCAAAAACGAAAGACAATCAAGTGTTAGCAGGTTGGGGAGAAGTACAAGCAACTATAACACCTTGGTTGGAAGGAACTGCTAAAGTAGGAATCGATAGCGAAGGACATGTTACTATTGTAGGAGAAATTATGGTTCCAGATGAGATTGAGCTGATGGAACAACGTGGAAAAAAAGTAGACATTTTCCAAGTAGAAATACGAGCAGGATATGGAATTCCATTAGTGGGTCAAGTATTTTTATTTGCCAGTATAGGAATGTTTGCCAACGCAGGCTTTGGACCTTTAGTTTTAAAAGATGTTGGTTTTACAGGAACCTATTCTACCGATCCATCAGTATTACAAGAATTTAATATCACAGGAACCTTAGGTATTAATGCCTTTGCTGTACTTGGACTAGAAGCCGAAGCAGGAGTAGGAGTTACTTTAATAGGACATGATGTAAAAGCAGGAGTCAATGTTACTGCAGCGGCAGGTTTACGAGCTTATGCAGAAGCCACACCAACTTTTGAATATAAAGAAGAAGCTTCTCCAGAAGGAGGAAAAGTAGGAGAATCAAGATTAAAAGGGCATTTTGAAGCAGCTGCTCAATTATTTTTACAACTATCAGGAGCGTTATTTTATGAATTAGACAGTCCGTGGTGGTCACCAGCACCAGACGGAAGAGAAGAGTTTCCATTAGGAGAAGTACAATACCCAATTGGAGATAGTTTAGGAATTGGTGCAGATGTAGACTGGTTAGTTGGAGGAGAAGAACCACCAGAATTAACCATGTCTCCTGTCGAGTTTGACCCAGATAAGTTTACAGCCGATGTGATGGCAGATCCACCTCCACGAACGATGGGAGATAGTGAGTCGAGCCCTGATGGAGAGTGGCAAGGAGAAAATCTAAATAGCAGTCAAAACGAGAATCCGGAAATTACAGGAGAGGGGGAAGGATTACCACCAGGAAGAAGAGAGGAAGATTTAAGTACGCTTTCAGAAGAACAAAAATACATGCGTGCTTTAGATGAATTATCTCAAATGGAAAATGCCAACCCGAAACCTACTATTGGAGTAGTAGAAGATAAAATCAATATGGTAAAACGTAGATATGGTATTCGTAGAATTCAAACCAGAAACGAAGAAGCCGAAAGTGTATCCATTTATGTAGAACATGGAGAAGAAAATAACAGCAGACATTTATTGCAAATACCATTAATGAGTGAGGCGGAAAGACAACGTTTAATTGATGCTGCAAAAGAAGAATTACAAAGGAATTCTAGAAGAGCAGCAGATGAAGAAGGAAAGATATCTAGAGCCGAGGCAGAAGAGGTTTTAAATACTATTAAAAATAGTCATGATGTAATTTCAGAAGCTCAAGTTGTAGATGGACAAAATACATGGGATTATTTAATTGATACGGGAGGTCGTGACCAAACTGAAGGAGGAAATCTTAAGAAAGAAACTGAGGTTGAAGAAGCAACAGATGAGAATAATCTTGAAAATTTATCACAGATAGCGGTTCCATTTACTGAAACTGATGGAGATAACCATACTCTTAGGTTTGCTGTAGAAGGAGGGGCTGCAGATTTAATGGTACATAGTACTCCAAAGGATATTTTTAAGTATTTAAATTCTGACGAAGTTGATCAGTCCGATAGATTGGTGCAAGATGCTAGAAGACTTGCTACAGAAATTAAGGCAATGGCAAATAATGCAGCGGATACTGAAGGGCTTGTTACTAATTTAAATAGTAAAATGAGAGAGCTAAGTGAGATGATGTCTGAAATTAGATCAGACTTTAGAAGATTCTTACCCAGAAATCCAGTTTATAACTATACTCCTCAAAATAATATGGCATATATAGCCGAAGCTGATATGTTGTCTGCTAATAGGTCTGGAGGTACTCCTCCAGGAGGTTCTTACGTTGCAGGTTGGCAAGCTATTCAACAAGGTTTAACTACAGGAGGAGGTCATTGGAAGCGTTTACATCTTATTAATCAAGGTTTTGGAGGTTTTGGTGTTCCAGAAAATTTAACACCTGGTACACAAAGTGATAATAGTGAATATGAAAAATTTGATGGACCAGTAAAAGAACGAGTTGGTAGCAGACCAAACGATGGCTCAGCTCAAGGAGTTGTAAAAATAAAAGCAACAGTAACCTACTATTCAGGAGAGTTTCCAACCAATCAAGAAGCACCAAAAGAAGGAAGAGGAGTTGATCAATTCGCTGATGATGGTAGAGTTAAGAAAGATAATTATGCAGATAATATAAAATTTGAAGCATGGGAATACAGCTATAACAAGGGAGCTAATAGCTGGACACTAGGAGATAAATTTGTTGATGATAATTTAGGGATAGATCTTCCTGATTGGAATTTGGTAAGTCCACCAACAATTGGAGCAGCAACAAAGAGTGAATATACAAGGGCTTATAATAATTTATCTGTAAGAGATAAGTTTAGAGTAGATTCGGTAACATCAGTAAGTTTTGACAACTTATTATCTCCAACTATATTAGAATTTATTAGAGGGAAATCTTTTGGGAATTCTGTAAATTTTAGAGGGCAAATGGATTTAGAAATAGACCCTTCTACATCATCAAAAAGAAGACGACAACAAACTATTGATAAATTAGAATCATTCAGAGACATTATCCCAGTAATGGTAAATGCAAATGCTTTGAAATTTTAAACCAATGAAATAAAGCGTTGTAAACCTTTATAAATAACATTTTTTTAAAACTAATAGATGATAAATTTAATTGATAAAATAAAAACACTAGAAAAAACATTTATAAAAAATGCAATTACATTTAATATAAAGAATAGAGAGTCATTAGGAGAGAAAAAAGTAATTACATTATCTAAAGAATATAATTTACCTGATGAACTTATTCAGTTTTATCTAGCATATAATGGGTTACTTATAACATGGTTTTCGGATCGAGATATATTGTGTACAGGAAGAATGTTTATTCCAGATTTAGAGTCATTAAAAAGGTATTTTGTAAATACTTCTAAAACAGATTTAAAATCATTTTCAATATTTATTAAAAAAGGATACATCCCACTTGATGTAGATGCTATCAATGGTTATGTTACTTTTATCAAAGTAGAAGAAAATGCATATACTCTTATCAGAGTAGATATATATCACAGAGAAATTGAGTTAGGAATCTCTATTATAAAATATATTGAAATTGGTATCATGTCAGGAGGTCTATATCACTGGCAAAATTATATTTCGGAAAACACGTATAGTCATTTTAAGAAATATAGTTATGACGGTTTTGTGGAAATAATAGCAGATAAATTGGAGGTTAAATCTTTAGATCACTTCTATACTAAATTTATTAATAAGGATTTTACTTTTTCTAAAAGAAAATCAATAAAATTAAATCTACCAGAAAATTCTCAAATTAAAAATAGAAAAGAAAATTTTGGATGTTCAAATGTAGAGGTTAGGAAAGCTGAAATGAGCATTCAAAATAAACTTCCTTACTCATTAGTAAATTGGGCATATAATATTAATGGTCTAGAGATAAACTGGAATTTCGGTAACTCTTTTGCAAATTTTAAAGTCATTGGAATTGAGAAAATTTTTGGAGGTGTAAATCATGGAGAATTAAAAAGATGGAAAAATAGTTATGCAATTTATCTAGGACTAGATGATTCACACGAAAAAAAATACGGCTCTTTTTATCCTTTCATTTTCGAAGAATCTGGACACACTGTATTTAAAATAGAAAATGATGAGATCCTACTTTATTTTATTGAAGATTTAGAACCTGTAAAAATCAATCTTACTTTTAATCAATTCATAAGTAAGTTATATGAATGTGGAGGAATATCAGGATGGCAAAACCTCTTTATTAATCAATACTCTAAAGAAAATCCTGAGATAAAAAGTTTGTTAAAAGATATAAAAACTTGTTTTCCAGATATAGATATGAAAAAATTTATCGGAAGCATGTAAGTTTTGTAACATAAACTATTGCAAGTATGGACACATTAATAAAAAATATAAATACAAAAACAGATATAAAAGAAGCTATTTCTTTTTTAAGAGAAATAATTTACGCTAGGTTCTCATCAGAGTTTCATGGTAATGATTTTTTAAAACTAGATATGAGTTTTGAAAAAAATGATTCTTTCATAGCCTCTTTCATTCGAGATAATGAACTAAATTATTTAGATAAAATATTATTATTCTTAAGTATAATTCCACATATTTCACCAAATTTTTTCAGTACCATTATTTCTGATTTCTTACCGAATGGAGGTGAACTTCCTGAGTTTGGTGGAGTAAAAGGGAAAAATCACAGAGGAATTATTCCAACAGTTGAGACGGCTTTATATATTTTGGCGGGTAATGATGTTGAAGAACGAAAGCAGGTATCAAACTTTATATTGTCTAATAGTAAACTTATTAAAAATGCTATAATTGAGATAGAAAAAGTACCTTATGGAGAACCACAAATGAGTGGAAAAATAATTCTTACTCAAGAGTACGTGCATTTATTTTTAACAGGTAAAGAATTAAAACCACAATTAAGTCAAGGTTTTCCAGCAAGCTTAATAACCACAGATTTAGAGTGGGACGATTTGGTATTGCAAGAAAAAACATTGAATGATGTTAAAGAAATAGAAAACTGGTTAGCCTATAAAGAAGTGTTGATGAATGATTGGGGCATGTCTTCAAAAATAAAACCAGGATATCGCGTGTTGTTTTGTGGACTCCCAGGAACTGGAAAAACATTAACAGCAGGTCTACTAGGAAAACATACAGGAAAAGATGTATACAGAGTAGATTTATCGATGGTTGTATCAAAATATATAGGAGAAACAGAAAAAAACTTATCTAAACTATTTGATAAATCCATTAATAAAGATTGGATTTTATTTTTTGACGAAGCCGATTCTATCTTCGGTAAACGAACCAACGTAAGAGATGCTCATGATAAGTATGCAAATCAAGAAGTTTCTTATTTATTACAAAGAATTGAAACACATCCAGGACTTATAATTTTAGCATCCAACTTTAAAAATAATATCGATACAGCATTTACACGTCGCTTTAATAATATTATAGAGTTTGAAACACCAAACTATGATGAAAGGTTGATGTTGTGGAAAAATAATTTACCTAATAAGATAGAACTTGAAGAGTCAATTACAATAGAAGAATTAGCCAAAAAATTCAATATTACAGGAGCTAATATTGTAAACGCAGTTCAATATGCATGCTTAAGAACGATAGCAAATAAAGAAAGTAAAATACTAAAACAATATATTTTAGAAGGGGTAAAAAGAGAATATACAAAAGAAGGAAAAACAATCAATATCAAACTTTAAAAAGAGAAACTATGAAAACAATAAATCAAGTACATGGAATTCCATTACATTATGCACGTTTAACAAATCACCCATACGGAACAAGAGGAGAACAACGTAATTTTGCAATAGAAGAGCGTTTTTTAGATACTTTAAAAGAAGCGCTTCAAGAGGTTTTCGAACACTGTCCTTTAGGAATTCCAGAAGTAATTACCACAGCAGGAATTTTTGTTGACAAACCAGGACAACACGGTCATGGGAAAGCATTTGACTTAGATGCTATTTTTTGGAGTGATGAAACCTTAGTAACAGCGAATTTTATACACAAAAAAGAACTGTACTTGGGTATAGAATCTTTTTTAAGAAAACACTTTGGTATTGTATTAAACTATTACTATCCAAATCATAAAGATCATTGGCATGTAGACACAAGTGTTCCTGTTGATTATAATGAAAAATCAAAATCAGAAACACTGTATTTACAATTAGTTTTAAAACATATTTATAAAGAAGAAATTTTAGTGGATGGTGTTTGGGGACGCCAAACTTCTGGAGTGGTTAAAGAAGTTTTTGAAAGGTTAGAAATTGATACACCTATAACGACCAAAGCAAACTATGTAAAGTTTCTAGACATAACGGGTAAAATTGCGTTTAAGCTTTATGAAGAAAATATTTCTCCTAAACACCTATTAAGTAATTTAACAGAAGTAGTAGAAAATTTACCACAACAAAGTAGAGCAACTGTACGAGAAGCATTAAATAGTTTTTTAGACCATGAAGAAACAGCAACTTGGTTAAACAATTTTGAAGAAGCTCATAACTTAGATGCTATTATAGAAGAT
This sequence comes from Tenacibaculum sp. SDUM215027, assembly GCF_050566205.1. NCBI lineage: Bacteria > Pseudomonadati > Bacteroidota > Flavobacteriia > Flavobacteriales > Flavobacteriaceae > Tenacibaculum > Tenacibaculum sp. SDUM215027. The sequence continues at coordinate 161,550 of NZ_JBNXUE010000001.1, read as the reverse complement.
GCAATAGTGTAAAATTTTCTATTTAGAAAACCGATGCCTAAACCAGACCTTTTTCCATATTCTTTTTAAAATTAAAAAAGTAACATTTTTGGAATATACATCAATATCAGCTGATTCAACATTTTGTATGTCTTTTTCAGAAACATCAATACGATATAAGAGATTGGTGTATGAACTAAAATCATGCAATATCAATTCTTGTATTGATTTTTGAAGAGCCTCTTTTAATTGTATAGGAGTGTTGTTTTCAGAAAAAGACAAATCAATTCCTACTAAACTCAAGTCTTTATTAAGTTGAACTATAAGGTGCTTGTATAAATCGCTATTAGCTACACTGGTTAATAAATCTACACTATTTTGATAACTAGGCAGCATTTTTTTAGTTTAATTCAATTTGTAATTAATAAATTGCTCATCTAAGGCTTTTAAAAACTCACTAGATACTTTAATTTTAGTGGTTCTACTTGGTAAACTCAGTTCAATTTTTTCTTCAGCATCCCAAATAGTAAAATATAAACTATGTGAACCTTTATTAATAGCAAATAAGTGTTGTAATTCTTTGATGGTGTTTTCTTTTACTTCTTTTAAAGGGATTTTGATAGTAAGTTTTTTACACATTTTATCCATAATGTCATGTAATAGCAAAAACTCATTAAATCCAACTCTAGGATCACCTTTAACGCCTTCTTTATTAGTCCACCCAGGTTTGATAGTAGTTTTGATAAATAAGAATGAGTTCGGAACTAAAAAATGTTTAAACTTTAAGTAATCTTCTCCAAAAATTCTAAATTCAAAACTTTCGTTGTAATCTTCTATGATAAATGAAGCCCAACCTTTTCCTGCTTTTGAAACACGGTGTTGTACATCGGTAACAATTCCTGCAAAAGAAAGACCTAAACCTTCATACTGCGCAATGTTTTTAAAATGAGCTAAGGAAGCGTTACAGAACTTTAGTTCGTTTTTAAAATCATCTAAAGGATGCGCAGAAATGTACATCCCAACAACTTCTTTTTCACGAGCCAATAATTCCATAGTTCCCCAAGTTTCACATTCAGGAATTAAAGGTTCAGGTAAGTCAACTTCCGAAGCTTCTCCAAACAAAGAAACCTGAGATGAATTCTGATTCTCTTGAAACTTATTCCCAAAACGAATAGCCTTTTCTAAAAAAGTTTGTCCTTTTTCATCTTTAACATAATACTGGGCTCTATGGGTTTCAGTAAAGGAATCAAATCCACCAGCCAAGACCAATCCTTCAAAAGCTTTTTTGTTAGCTACACGTAAATCAACACGTTTGGCAACATCAAAAATAGAAGAGTAATGTCCATTTTCTTTACGTTCATCAATAATTGCTTTTACAGCAGAACCACCAACACCTTTAATCGCCGCCATACCAAAACGAACAGCTCCGTCTTTGTTTACCGAGAACTTGGCATACGATTCGTTTACATCTGGCCCTAATACTTCTAGCCCCATACGCTTACATTCTTCCATAAAAAACGAAACTGTTTTAATGTCGTTCATGTTATTTGAAAGCACCGCAGCCATGTATTCAGCAGGGTAGTGGGCTTTTAAATAAGCAGTTTGATAAGCAATCCAAGCATAACAAGTAGAATGCGATTTGTTAAAGGCATACGAAGCAAATGCTTCCCAGTCTTTCCAAATTTTTTCTAGGGCTTTTTCATCATGACCGTTTTCTTTGGCCTGATCAACAAACTTTGGTTTCATTTTAGCTAATACCGCAGCTTGCTTTTTACCCATTGCTTTACGGAGTACATCTGCCTCACCTTTGGTGAAATCGGCTAATTTCTGCGAAAGCAACATAACTTGCTCCTGATATACGGTAATCCCATAGGTTTCCGCTAGATATTCTTCCATAGCAGGAAGATCGTACTGAATTTCTTCGTCTCCGTGCTTTCTTCGGATAAAAGAAGGAATATATTCCAAAGGACCTGGACGATACAAGGCGTTCATTGCAATTAAATCTGCAAAAACCGTAGGTTTTAACTCACGCATGTATTTTTGCATTCCAGGAGATTCATATTGGAATATTCCTACAGTTTCTCCACGTTGGAACAGCGCATAAGTTTCTTCATCATCAATAGGGAAATTCTCGGGGTCTAGCTCTACACCGTGACGTGCTTTTACAATTTTTACGGTGTCTTTAATTAGGGTTAAGGTCTTTAATCCTAAAAAATCCATTTTTAGTAATCCTGCACTTTCTACTACCGAGTTGTCAAACTGAGTAACATACATATCAGAATCTTTCGCTAGAGATACAGGTACGAACTTGGTAATATCATCAGGAGTAATAATTACTCCACAGGCGTGAATTCCCGTATTACGAACCGAACCTTCTAAAATTCTGGCTTTGTTAATGGTTTCAGCTTCCAATCCATTACCATTGGCAATGGCTTTTAACTCGTTTACCATTTCAATTTCTTCAGAGCGAAGTTTTTCTTTTAACCCTTTCTCATCTAAAGAAAAGATTTTTTTCAACTTCATTCCTGGAATTAGCTTGGCAATTCTATCGGCTTCAAATAGCGGTAAATCTAGTACACGAGCAGTATCACGTACAGATGATTTAGCAGCCATAGTACCGTAGGTAATAATTTGTGCTACTTGGTTGGCTCCGTATTTTTCAATTACATAATCCATTACACGGCTACGACCTTCATCATCAAAATCAATATCGATATCGGGCATCGATACACGTTCAGGATTTAAGAAACGCTCAAAAAGTAAATCGTACTGAATAGGGTCTATATTGGTAATCCATAAACAAAAGGCAACTACTGAACCAGCAGCAGATCCACGTCCGGGGCCTACCGATACATCCATGTTACGAGCTTCTCGAATAAAGTCTTCTACAATTAAGAAATATCCAGGATATCCTGTTTTAGCAATTACATCTAGCTCAAAATCTAAACGTTCCCGAATACTATCGGTAATTTCTCCGTAACGTTTTTTGGCTCCTTCATATGTTAGGTGACGTAAAAAATTGTTTTCACCGCGCTTTCCTCCGTCTTCAAGATCTTTTTCATCTTTAAACTCTTCAGGAATATCGAAGGCAGGTAATAATACATCACGGGCTAAACCAAAAGGCTCAACTTTATCTACAATTTCTTGAATGTTAATGATAGCCTCTGGTAAATCTGCAAAGAGTTTTTTCATCTCTTCGGTAGATTTAAAGTAGTATTCCTCGTTAGGTAATCCATAACGATAACCTCTTCCTCTACCTTTAGGAGTTGCTTGTTTTTCACCGTCTTTTACACATAATAAAATATCATGTGCATTTGCATCTTCTTTACCTAAATAAAAAGTATTGTTTGTAGCAACAATTTTTACATCATGTTTTTTAGAGAAAGCAATAAGAGTTTCGTTTACGACTCTTTCATCTTCTTGTCCGTGACGCATTAATTCAATGTATAAATCATCACCGAATTGTTCTTTCCACCAAAGTAATGCTTCTTCGGCTTGGGTTTCACCGACATTTAATATTTTACTAGGAACTTCACCGTATAAGTTTCCTGTTAATACAATTACGTCTTCTTTATATTGTTCAATAACTTTTTTGTCAATTCTCGGAACGTAATAAAATCCATCAACAAAGGCTATAGAAGACATTTTAGCTAAGTTGTGGTATCCTTTTTTATTTTTTGCTAGTAAAACAACTTGATATCCGTTGTCTTTCTGACTTTTATTAGTATGGTCTTCACAAATATTAAATTCACAACCTACTATAGGTTTTAAAATACTTTGTGTTGGTTCTTCTCCTTTTTCTACAGCTTCTTTGTTAGCTGCCTCTACAGCTTTATTATGACCTATAACAGCTTGTACAAAGTGGAAAGCAGCCATCATATTACCAGTATCGGTCATGGCAACTGCAGACATATTATCTTTAGCAGCAGCATTTATAATAGTACCAATTTGAATGGTAGATTGTAAAACGGAGTATTGTGTATGATTATGTAAATGAGCAAATTGAACGCCTTCAAGTTCTGCTAGTCCTTCAGCGGTAGAAATTGTATTCGCTTCTTCAGTTTCTGAAGATTTTCTTTTACGGATTTTTTCACTTTCCTTTTTGAGGTTTAAGTGTTTAAGTCCGACTACCTGTATTGAGTTTGGATTAGTTTCTGTGTAACGTTGAAAATAATCTGAAGTAACGTTTAATTGCTCTTCTGTATATTGACGTAAACGAATTAATTCTAAGAAACATCGAGTAGTTGCCTCTACATCGGCAGTTGCATTATGTGCTTCGCCAAAACCAGTTCCGAATAAATGTTGGTGTAATTCAGTAAGTGTGGGTAGTTTAAATTTTCCTCCACGACCACCGGGGATTTGACATAATTGTGCTGTATGCTCGGTACAGGTATCTAAAACAGGTAACTCTGTCAAGTTATTTTCAACACCTAAGCGGTAAAACTCACAGCCCATAATATTAACATCAAAGCCGACGTTTTGCCCAACAATAAAAGTTGTTTTTTGTAGAGCATTATTGAATAACTCCAATCCTTCACTTAATTGAATACCTTGTTCAATCGCCAAATCAGTAGAAATTCCATGTATACGTTCAGCATCATACGGAATATTAAATCCGTCAGGTTGAATCAGAAAATCGTTATGTTCAATTAAATTCCCTAATTCGTCATGTAATTGCCATGCAATTTGTATGGCTCTAGGCCAGTTATCGGTATCGGTTATTGGAGCGTTCCAGCTTTTAGGTAATCCAGTAGTTTCGGTATCGAAAATTAAATACATGGGCAAAAATTACTTATTGAAGTGTTTTGGGTAAAACAAAATGTAAAAATACGAAGAATTTAGATTGTTAAGTTGAGAAGTTATTAACTAGTTTTTTTGTTGAGTTAAAGGATTGAATAGCTGATTGTAATCAAAATTCGATGTTAAGCGTAGGTTAACATTAAAAGAATTTTAAAAAAAGTAGTTGATAATCAATTAATAAGATTTATATTTGCACTTTAATATAATATTTTTTACAATGAAAGAAGGAACAGTAAAGTTCTTCAATGAATCTAAAGGTTTTGGATTTATTACAGAGTCAGGATCAAACACAGAACATTTTGTACACGTATCAGGTTTAATCGATGAGATTAGAGAAGGTGATACTGTTGAGTTTGAACTTAAAGAAGGAAAAAAAGGATTAAACGCAGTTAGCGTTAGAGTATTATAATATATCTCAGAATTTATTTTTCTTAAGAGCCTGTTAAACAGGCTCTTTTTTATTTTAATAAAATTAGTTTTTTGCTTTTAAGTAAAAAAGATTTTATAAATTTGCGCCCACTTATCACGAGATGGTAAGATTTATTAATAACCAAGGTCGCGTACCTTAAAAATTAAAATTATGCCTGTAAAAATTAGATTACAAAGACACGGTAAAAAAGGAAAACCATTTTACTGGGTAGTAGCTGCTGATTCTAGAGCTAAAAGAGACGGTCGTTTCTTAGAAAAAATAGGAACGTACAATCCAAACACTAACCCTGCAACTATTGACTTAGATGTTGATGGAGCTGTAAAGTGGTTACAAAATGGTGCTCAACCAACTGATACTGCTAAAGCTATTTTATCTTATAAAGGAGCTTTATTAAAGAATCACTTAGCTGGTGGAGTAAAAAAAGGAGCTTTAACTGAAGAGCAAGCAGAAGCTAAATTCAATGCTTGGGTAGAAGAAAAAACAAATAAAGTAGCTGGTAAAGTTGACGGTTTAGCAAAAGCAGAAGCAGATGCAAAAGCAAAAGCTTTAGAAGCTGAGAAAGCTGTAAACGAAGCACGTGTAGCTGCTGCAACTCCTGTTGCAGAAGATAGCGAGGAAGTTGCTGTTGAATCAGGTGCTGATAGCGAAGAATAAAAAACTGTACTACGATGATGCAAAAAGAAGATTGCTTTTATCTTGGCAAAATCGTTAAAAAACATAGTTTTAGGGGCGAGGTAATTATTAAGTTAGATACTGATGAACCCGATCTTTACGAAAATTTGGAATCAGTTTTTGTCGATTTAGGCAATAATCTGATTCCTTTTTTTATTGAGAAATCTAGCTTAAGTAAGGCAACAATGTTTCGAGTAAAGTTTGAAGATGTAAATACAGAGGCTGATGCTGAGGCTATTTTGCGTTCAGAAGTTTATTTGCCTTTAGATTTACTTCCTAAACTTTCAGGAGATAAGTTTTATTATCATGAAGTAATAGGTTTTACAGTTGTTGATACTTCTTTTGGAGAAGTAGGTGAAATTGTAAGTATTAATGATTCTTCTGCCCAACCTTTATTTGAAATTGATAGAGAAGGAAAAGAAATTTTCATTCCTATGATTGATGACTTCATCAAAAAAGTAGATAAAGAGAATAAAACTATAGAAGTTGAAACTCCAGAAGGATTAATTGATTTGTATTTGAGTTAAAATACATACTCAAATACACAATCTTCTCCACTTTCAAAAACTTGTTGCATTCCAATAAACTCAAAACCTAGATTTTTTAATAGTTTTTGAGATTTTTCATTTTTAGGCATAGTCAAGGCCAGTACTTTTTCTTGTTTAAACTTAGTGCGAACGTATTCTATAATTAATTTTGTAGCCTCTGTAGCATAACCTTTACCTCTTCCCTCGGGTAAAAAAGCATAGCCAATATCAATAAAATTTAATTTATCTCTTTGTAGCGCAGTTGAAGCTCCAACAGGTCTATTAGTTTCTTTTAAGATTACGGTAAAGAAACCTAATCCGCCTAATTGCATGTTCTTAAATAAAATATCTTTTAAGTAAACGCGAGTTTCTTCAATAGACTTTAAATTTTTATCACCTATAAACTGAATCCAATCAGGATCATTAAATAGTTGAAAGTAAAAAGGAGCATCGCTCACTAGAGCCTCCTTAATAATTAATCGTTCGCTTTCTAATAACATAGCCTAAATATAAATTAAAAATGTACTTTTGCGAAGCAAAAAAAGAATAAAATGAGTTTATTACAAGAATTACAAGATAGAAGCGGGAATCAATGTGAGTTATGTACATCAAAAAATGATTTGTCAATTTATGAAGTACAACCAATTTCAACAGGAGGTGTTGATGGTAGTTTGTTGGCTTGTGCGACTTGTATTGAGCAGATTGAAGATACTGATAAAACAGATGCAAACCACTGGCGTTGTTTGAATGATAGTATGTGGAGTGAGTTTAGAGCGGTAAAAGTAGTAGCTTGGAGAATGTTACACCGTGTTAAAAAAGACGGATGGTCGCAAGATTTGTTAGACATGATGTATTTAGAAGATGAAGAATTACGTTTTGCAGAAGCTACAGGAGAACATTTAGATGAAAGTGAAAAAGTAATTCATAGAGATGTAAACGGCGCTATTTTACAGGCAGGTGATAGCGTGGTATTAATTAAAGATTTAAAAGTAAAAGGTTCTAGTATGGTGGCAAAACAAGGAACTGCTGTACGTAGAATTTCATTAGACCCTGAAAATGCTAAGTATATTGAAGGTAAGGTAGGAGCTACTCAAATCGTAATTATTACCGATTATGTAAAGAAAATGGCTGAAAAGGAATAGTTTTTAGTTGTAAAGAAATTGGTTAACAAAGTTTCAAAGTTAAATAATATTACTTTGAAACTTTGTTGTTAACTATTTCTCAGCATTATAATATACTTTATAAAACTTCATTTTTTTGTTTTCGTCGTAGCCTTGCTCCAAATATTCAGCTGAGGCATCAGGAGCATCAACATCAATTTTAATTTGGATATTAGTGTCCAATTTAATTTCTGTTTTAAACTTACTTTTTTCCTTTTTCAAAACTACATCAGAGACTTCGAAGTTATTACGTATTAATACGTCATTTAATTTTTCAAAGTGTTGTTTGTAGTCTTCAAACATGTCTTTATGTTTATCTTCTTCAAAAATTTCATCTTTAAATCCGTGGTAGTCTACACTTTCGTGTTCCTTGAAGTAATCAACTGTATTGGCTAAAAATGTACTTTGTTCTTGTTTACCTAATTCAGGTTTTAGAATTTCTTCAGAAAACTCCTTACACATTTCAAGGTAGTTTTGGGTGTGCAAATTACGATCATCAGCATACTTTACACTTAAAAAGTTTTTTATCCAATATTGCGCATCGTATTGATTATTGTCTACCGATAAAACAACAGTTCCTTCTGCATCAGTAGAGTTTAAAATTAAACAACCTTTATCTAATTTTTTAGTAGAAATTCCTTTTTGAACTACTACATCAAAACTATCATCGTCTAAATAGGTTTGAAAGAAGTCTACCTTACTTTCAATTTTAAAAACACCTACAGCTTCTGTCAATACATCTTTGTATTCGATGCCTTCAAAATAAGCGACAATTACATCACCAGTTTTAATGTTGGCTGAATTTGATTGCTCGTATAGGTGGTTTACAATGTTTTTAGAGTGTTCAATAAAAACCTCATTACTGTCATCTTCAAAAATATCAGCAGAGTATTTATTTATTTCGTTTAGTCGAACATCTGCATGATGACTAAAACGATAACTTTGTGTAACAGAGCCGAAAGGTTTTAATAAAAAAGGAAGTAATAATTCGTAGCTTTCTTCATCAAAACGAACTAAACTTTCAGAAAAAGCATTTTGTCCACTATTGTACTTATTACCTACTTTGTGAATAATACACTTATTAATTTCGGTACGAGTTCTTTTAATCATCTTCTAAAAAATTGGAAGACAAAAATAGAAAAATTAAAGTTCGAATTTTAATTGTTCAGGCAACAATTTAAATGATTTTCGATGATAAGGAGTTGCTCCAAATTGACGAATAGCTTCGCGGTGTTCTTTAGTTGGATATCCTTTGTTTTTTTTCCAGTTATATTGAGGGAATTCTTGATGAATTTTCTCCATATATTCATCACGATACGTTTTTGCAAGTACAGACGCAGCTGCTATACTCATAAATTTTGCATCACCTTTTACAATAGTTTGATGAGGTATTTCTTTAAAAGGCCTAAACTTATTTCCATCAACAATAATAAACTCAGGTTGAATAGCTAATTGTTCTATTGAACGGTGCATTCCTGTAATTGAAGCTTGTAATACATTTAGTTCGTCAACCTCTTCTTGATGGATAAATGAAACTCCAAAAGCAAGCGCATGCTCTTCAATGTAAGGTCGAAGTTTTTGTCGTTTTTTTTCTGAAATCTGTTTGGAATCATTTAATAACCCATGTTGAAAATCGTCAGGTAAGATAACCGCCGCCGCTACAACAGGGCCTGATAAACAGCCTCTACCAGCTTCATCAGTTCCTACTTCTAATTTACAACCGCTATAATTTAATTGCAACATGCTACAAATTAACAGATTTCAAAGAAATTAATCGTGATTTTTGTCGTTAAATTATTTTACTTTTGTTGCTATGAAGAAAAATTTCTTAGTATTTTTTTGTTTGATAAGTGTTCAGGTAATTTTTGCCCAAAAGAGAACAGTTGATGGTGGTTTTGGAGGAGGTAGAGGAGGACTTAATCAAAATATGGATTCACTACCAGATAATGAAATAAATGTAAAGCTTAGTGGAAAAACTAAGTACACCGATTATAAAATTATATCACACAAGAATGATACTACTATAGTAGATACCACATTAACAATTCAAAAAGAATATAAGTTTAACTTCTTAAGAAAGGATAATTTTGAATTGCTATCTTTTCATAATCAAGGACAAACGTTTAATAACTTAGGATACAATTTTACTAATATTTCACGATTTCCAGATATAGGTTTTAGAGCAAAAATGTTCAATTATTTTGATATTGAGGATGTGAATTATTATCATGTACCCACGCCTACAACAGAAATCATGTACCGTACAGGTTTAGAGCAAGGACAAGTACTAGATGCGCTTTTTACAACAAATTTTTCCAAACGTTTTAACCTAGCAATAGCATATAAAGGGCTCCGATCATTAGGGACTTATAGGCGCTCTTTGGTAAGTACAGGTAATTTTAGAGTAAGTTTTAGTTATGAGACTCCTAAAGGACAATATGCAATTAGAGGACATGCTGTAAATCAAGACTTTTTTAATGAGGAAAGCGGAGGGTTGACTGAGACTTCCTTAGAAGCATTTTTAGCAGATGATCCTAATTTCAGTGGAAATAGAGGTAGGATGGATGTGAACCTGAATACTGCTGAAAGTACTTTAGATGCTAAAAGGTTGTATTTTGAACATACTTTTAAACTATTATCTTCAAAAGATAGTGTAAGTCAAAAAGATTTTTCTAATTTAAAATTGGGGCATTCATTTACGAGAGATTCTAAGTTTTATCGTTTTAATCAAGGTACAGCTTCAGATATGTTTGGTGATGCAAATATTTCAAGTAACATAAATAATAAAACTATTTACTTGCTGTACAACAACCAGTTTTTTGTAGATTTTAACTCAAAATATGTATTAGGAAGATTCCGTGTAAAAACAGAATTATCGAACTACACCTACGGATATGAAAACTTACAGAATAATACGGTTGGAATAACAAAAAATAAGTTAAAGGGAGATGCTATTTCTTTTGGAGCTGATTGGAATGGGAGAATAGGAAACTTTCATGTGAATGCTTCAGGTAGTCTTACACCAGGAAGTGGACGATTATCAGGGAATAACTTTTCAGGAGAAGCTTTTTATAAGAAAGATAGTGTGCTGACTGTAAAAGGAAGAGTAGGGATTAGTAATAAATCACCTAACTTTAACTTCTTGTTGCATCAAAGTAGTTATGATGATTACAATTGGGAAAGTAATTTTTCTCAAATAGGAACACGTTCTTTAGGAGGAGTTATAGACTCTAAATGGGGAAATGCTTCGTTAGATATTACCAACATTAGTAATTATACATATTTTGATAAAGATGGACAACCGCAACAGTTTTTAGGAGATGTAAACTACTTAAAAGGGAAAGTGTCTAAAGAATTTACTTTTGGAAAATTTGCTTTAGATAACACTTTAATGTACCAAAAAGTAGCAAGTGGAAATAGTGTTTTTAGAGTTCCAGAATTTGTTACTCGTAATACACTTTATTATACTGATGAATGGTTTAAAGGAAAACCATTGTTAGTGCAAATAGGAGCGACGTTTAAGTATTTTTCAGAGTATAAAGCGAACGCATATAATCCGTTGTTAGCTGAATTCACCATACAGAATGATACAGAAATAGGATATCCAACGGTAGATTTGTTTTTTAACGCAAGGGTTCGTAGAACTCGAATTTACTTTAAAGCAGATAACATTAGTTCTTTTGTGCTTAAAAAGAATTATTTTTCAGCACCGAATTATCCGTATAGAGATTTTGTAATTCGTTTTGGGGTGGTGTGGAACTGGTTTATATAAGATGAAAGAGAAGTTACGACAAAACTGGAAGTTGTTTTTAATAGCAAGTTTAACCTTAGGTTTAGCACCTTTTAGACCTCCGCATATTATAGGGAAATTAAAATGGATAGCAGGAGGGAATGCTTTTTCAGGGGAATACGCTATGCAATTTATGGATTGGTTTGATGTATTCTTACATGGAGCTCCTTGGGTACTTTTAATAGTATCTGTTGTTTTACATATTTTCAGGAAAATATAACTCCATTTCAGGTAAAAAACGTCCTTTAATACTGCTTTCACGTTTATGAATTACCTTAAAACCATGTTTTAAATAAAATGATTCTGAGTTAGGATCTGATAAAACATTCAATACGGTACAAGACCCTCTTCTGCAGTAGTCTTTAGCGTGTTCTAAAAGTTTAGAACCAATACCTTGATTTATAAAATTAGGAGAAACAAATAAAAATTCTAAAAAGCTAGTTCTGATATTAGCTCTATTCAAAATATAAAATCCAGCTATTTTATTATCTATAACATATTTATAGACATTCCAATCATTAAACATTTTAGAGGTAACAGTTAACTCATTCTTCCACTTTTTTATTTGGTCTTTAGAGTATCCCCAGTGTGCTTTAGAACTTAAAGCAATTTCAGTTAATAAATTAGCATCTTGTGTTTGAGCTTTTACAATCATAAAAAAAGAGCCTCACAAAAAGGGAGGTTTTAAAAATATTGTTATTTTGAAGCTAGTTGCTTTATTTTAATTCTAAAAGCAGCAAATAGTAATGTTGTAAATGGGCTTAGCCAATTAAACACTGCATAAAAAGCATAATCTATCACTGGAACTCCTAATACTCCTGAGTGGTAAGCTCCACAAGTATTCCATGGAATTAAAACAGATGTAACTGTACCAGAATCTTCTAAAGTCCTACTTAAGTTTTCAGGAGCTAATCCTTTGTCTTTATACGCTTGCGCATACATTTTTCCTGGTACAACTATAGCCAAATATTGATCAGAAGCTGTAAAGTTTAAACCAATACAGGTAGCGACAGTACTGGCAAACAATCCAAATACTGAATCAAATAAACTTAACATAAAACTACTAATTTTAGCTAAGGCTCCGATAGCATCCATAACCCCACCAAAAACCATTGCTAATAAAATTAACCATACGGTTCCTAGCATCTTTTTCATTCCACCAGCGGTAAATAAATCCTTTAATACTTCATTATCAGTAGCTACAGAAGTTTCTACGGTTATTGCTTGCATTATTCCTTTGTAAGCAGATTCAAAATCTAATTTTTCAACTCCAGAAATTTGAGCAATTACATGAGGTTGAAAAATCAAAGCGAAAGCACCGCCAAATATGGTTCCAGCTAAAAGAGCTATTAAAGGAGGTGTTTTTTTTATGATAAGGACGATTACAAGTATAGGAACTATAAATAGCCATGGAGTAATGTTAAATGCTTTGTCAATATCGTTTAGCATTAACTGTGTGTTAGCTTCACCAGTAGTTGTTTGTGTAAATCCAAGGATGATAAAAAAGATGATAGTTACAGTAAATGTAGGCACTGTAGTATAAGCCATGTACCTTATGTGTGTAAATAAATCTGTACCAGCCATAGCGGGAGCTAGGTTTGTAGTGTCGGACATAGGTGACATTTTATCTCCAAAGTATGCGCCAGATAAAACAGCACCAGCTGTCATTCCTAAGGAAATACCTAATGCTTCACCAATTCCTATTAAGGCGATACCAACAGTTGCAGACGTAGTCCAAGAACTACCAGTAGCAATAGAGATTACAGCACAAATAATTAAACATGCTACTAAAAATATGGTAGGGTTTAAAATTTGTAAACCATAATAAATCATTGAAGGTATAATTCCACTTATTAGCCAAGTTCCAGCTAAAGAACCTACCATTAAAAGTATTAAAATAGCACCTGCGGTAGATTTTATGTTTTCAGCAACCTCTTCAATCATTCTTTCGTAGGAAACTTTATTTCTAAAACCTATAATAGCTGCGACAGCTCCACCTAATAATAAAATAAACTGATTACTACCACTTAAAGCATCGTCTCCAAATACGTATACATTGTAGGCTAGCATTGCTATCAGAGCAAAGACAGGAATCAAAGCTTCCCAAATACTCAACTCTTTATTTTGAATTATTTTTTGATTTTCTATTTCAATTTCAGATAGGTTTTTGTCGTCTTGCATGTGTGGTATTTTTTCGGCTTGTAATGTTACGACTTTGTAAAGAATTACACAAATCGAATTAGTTTACAATGTTCTTTAGAAAAAATTGAATGGAAGTGTTTGATAAACTAAAATACCATTTCAAACGAAGTGGAAAGTAGATTGAAGCTTCTCACTTTGTTTGAAATTTAAAGAAGTTGTGTTCTAAAGTATACCTACTTCTTTCATGCAAGCATTCATCATTTGATAAGTGCGTTCTATATCGTTGTCTAATCCAATAGAAAAACGAATCAATCCATCAGTAAGCCCCATTGCTTTTTGTTCATCTAAAGGGATTTCTGACGAAGTAGAAGTACCAGGAGCAGAAAATAGGGTTTTATAAAAACCTAAGCTCACTGCTAAGTATCCTAAATTACGTTCTTGCATTAATTCCATTAAAGTATTTGCTTTATCTAAAGAACCAACATCAATGGTTAACATTCCACCAAAACCATATTCTTTATTTATCATTGACTTGAAAACCTTATAAGAAGGATGTGATTTTAACCCAGGATATACTGTTTTTAACCCGTCAGCTTCAAATTTTTCAGCTAAATAACTAGCATTTTTACTGTGCTGCTTAATTCGAATATGTAGGGTTCTCATGTTTTTTAAGATAGATGATGCACGCAAGGAATCCATAGAAGCTCCTAATAACATACTAGCTCCATCAATCACACTTTTTTGAGAATTGATAAAATCTGTAGTCCCACAAATAACTCCTCCCATAGTGTCTGATGAACCGTTAATAAACTTTGTTAAGCTGTGAATAACAATATCAGCTCCCAACTGAGCAGGTGAAATTGATAGTGGAGAAAATGTGTTATCAACAACTAATTGTAAATTGTGTTTTTTAGCTAAGGTTGATAGCGCTTTTATATCGGCAACCTCTAATAATGGGTTGCTTACTGTTTCGCAGTAAATCATTTTAGTTTTTTTAGTAATAGCTGCTTTAACCACATCTAATTTTGTAATATCAACAAAGGAAGTTTGGATACCCATTCGAGGTGTAAAGTTTTTCAAAAAAGCATAAGTTCCCCCATAAATAGTTCTGCTTGAAACAATATGGTCTCCAGTTTCACAGATTTGTAAGATGGTAGGAGTAATGGCTCCCATACCTGTCGCAGAAACATTAGCTGTCTCAGTTCCTTCCATAGCTGCTAAAGCTTCGGATAGGTATAAGTTTGAAGGAGATGAGTGACGAGAGTATAAATAACAACCATCCGTATTTCCTTCAAAAGTATCAAACATAGTTTTTGCTGATAAAAAAGTATAGGTTGAAGAGTCAGATATAGATGGGTTAACACCACCAAATTCTCCAAAATATTGTAGGTCTTGTATGTTGTTTGCAGGTTTAAATTTCATAATTGATTAAGGTTAATTATTAGTAGACTACTAAATTCAGTTTTAATTGTTTAAAAATCAATAATAAATGTATTTTATAGATTATTATGCTAATTTTGCGCCTATAATTGGTTTTTTATTTGGTAATAGTAGGAAAAGGTGTAATAAACGTAGATTTTTTTTCAGATGAAATTAGATAATATAGATAAGAAGTTATTAGGATTACTTCAAACAGATAGTAAACAGACTACAAAACAACTGTCTTTACAGTTAGGGTTGTCTGTAACTGCTGTTTATGAGCGCATAAAGAAGTTAGAAAAAGAAAAGGTTATTAAGCAATATGTTGCTTTGGTTAATAAGAACAAAATTGAAAAGTCGTTTTTAGTCTTTTGTCATGTTCAGCTAGAGAAACATAATAAAGATCATATAACAGTTTTTGAAAAGGAAGTTAATAGGTTAGAAGAGGTAACAGAATGCTTCCACGTAAGTGGAGATTATGATTATATTTTAAAAGTTTATGTGAAGGATATGGATGCTTATCGAGATTTTATAGTAAATAAGCTTACTGCGTTAAAGCATGTTGGTAACACTCGAAGTGTTTTTACAATTGGTGAAGTAAAGAATTCAATAGCAATAGTATTATAAATATAAAAACCGAGTAATTAATTACTCGATTTTTCTATTAATATAAATACGTCTTGAGGTTTTATTGCTTCTTAACCAAGATAATTTTTTCAGCATGTTTTTTTACCAATTGCTTATAGAATTCCTTGATAGTTGGATAAAAAATTGGAGATATAATACTTGAATTAAATTGAATCATTGTTGATAAGCTTATTTTATTACCTTTTGTAATAATTTTATATTTAAAGATTCCTAGATTTTCAGGAAGACTGATAGCTAATTCTTTAGGGTAAGATTCAATAAAGTATCCATCAGGTATAGAGATAGAAACCGAAAAATTATCCTGCCAAGGCATACCAAAATTAATAGGGAAGTTTCTTTCTTTAGATTTAAAAGGATTTTCTTTAGTAGCTAAGAAAAGTAATGGAGAGAAATACACTTTGTCATTAATATTCTCTATAAAACCTTCTGCCGTAAATTTAATATTTTGTGTTATGGGTTTTGTAATGTTTTTGTCATTGAGAACTTTAAAGTCATTAATTTCAATGTTGTGTTTTTCTTCTATAGACGTAATAATATCCTCTTCTTTTTTTGCATTATTTTTTTGACGGTAAAACATTGCAGAATGATTAGAAAGTGATCTTCTTAACATCCCAGTTATATCACCGAACTCATCAATTTTCACAAATAAGGTATTAGTTTCGTTCGCTAAAGAAGAAGGAGTGAGATTAACCTGTTTCGATTCTCCATTCTTTAAAATTTCTCTACCATACCAGTTCAAAGTTCTAAGAGGTAGTATGTTGGGGGTGGAATATTTGTCTGTGGCGTCTAATAAAATATACTTTCCATCAGGGAAATTTACTTTTGAAACGACATAATTAAACCCATCTAGTGTAGGAAATAGTGGAATTCCGTTGTTTTTAGTACTAACTAAAACTGGATTAGAGTCTAAGCCAGCACTTCTAAGCATAGAAGTGAGTATTAGGTTTATTTCAGCAGAATTACCTATACCGTCTTTGTAAGCTTTTCTAACCCCACTGTTAGTGTACTTTTGATATTTACCATTCCAATTTACTTTGGTTTTTATAAATTGAAATATAAGTGCAATTTTATCATAATTGTTGTTTGCAGAACTTAAAATAGTAGCTAAATCACCTTTATAATAATTGTTTTTTTCTAATTCATTACCAAAGTTTGCAGACTTGTATATTGTTTTGCTAACACTTTCCCAAGTATTAGAATAGTTTTTATACATAGCATTTGGGAACTTAGTACCAGAAAGTTCAAATTCTAGACTGGCTCTATAATTACCTATATTACCACAGTAGGGTTCTGTTTCTTTTAAAGCAGGAATATTTTTGCTATCGATTTCAATAACTTTTTCAAATAAACTTATACTTTCGTTATAGCTACTTGTTTTAGCGCATCCAAAGCAATCTTTTAACCTGTTAGTGTAATTTATAGTTATATTATTACTTGATTTCTTAAGATGTATGGGGTAGTGACCTTTTTGGTAGTTTTTAAAGATAAAATATTCTGGGATTTTAATTTTGATATCAATCTTCTTGATAGGAATATTTTCTTGAGCTATAACTTTATCAATATAATAATAATAGGGAGAATTTATTTGATACGTTAGGTCTACAATAACTCCTTCTTTAATACCAGGCATAGTTATCTTTTTTAGGTTCCAGTATTCAGTTTTTTCCTCATCAAAAATATCTTTTTTAGAAAGCTTTAATTTATCTATTTTACCCTTTTCGTTTATAAAAAAAGTATAGGCTTTTAAATTTATTATTTTCTCGTCTTTACCGCCTCTATTAAATAATTTAATGATTTTGTTGGCATAATCAAATCCTTTTTTATTGTAAATTTTAATTCTTTCATGCACTTTTGTTATTAAATACCAACCTTGGCTACCAGTATATTCATATGAAACATCTTTACTTTTATACAAGTAAGTAGCATCTGCTGTTGAGTCTAAAGGATAAAATTTTTCTTCTAATTCTTCTTTTGAAACTTTTCCAAATTTAATTTCTTGGGCATTTAAGTGAATCGTTATAATTAACGTAAAAATAGATAGTATTTTTTTCATAGCTTTTATTGTTTGATTAGTTCTGTTCTTAAATTATCGTATTTGACAACTATTTTTCTAAATTTTCTATAGGCTTTATAATCTTCTTTAGGGTGTATTCCTTTTTTTAAAGAAAATTCCCTGTTGTATTTGAAGGTAGTATCATCTATTTTTTCAAAAGATACTTTGTACGTTCCAAATTTGTTGTCGATGTTTATTTCTTTAGGAAGGTAAGTTATTACATATCCTTTAGGGGTGGTAAAAATAAACTCATCTTTATCTGTAAAACCTCTTTCAATCTCTAAAGGACGTTGTCTGTTTCTATATCTTTTAGGTATTCCTGTAATTCGGTTAAAAATATTAAGTTTAAATAAATAACTACTATCTCTTAGGGTTGCAAACTTTTCTATTTTAATGTCAATGTTCTCAGTGAACTCAACTTTTTTCTTATTATTTATGTGTTGAATATTTTCAATCTCTAAATTGTTATTGTAATCCCAAACATTGGATTTGTAATATTTATTAAGCTCTTTTTGAGTATAATTTTCAATATGATACTTGTCGTTGTATTGAGTTCCATATGATTTTCTCTCAAAATGTGCAGAAATATTTCCGTCAGAAAGCAACTTAACATCAGCTTTAGTTAGTTGTAAGTTATCCTTATTAATGTAGGCCGGGGTTCTTTTAATTATTCCACCTTCAGGAGTAATCACCAATACATTTCTATCATCTGTAAAATCTCCTAAAAAACCAAAAGGGATAGTTTGGCTAGTACATTCTAACCAAATATCATTTCCATTATTTGGAATATTTAGAATAACATGATTACCTTGCATAGAGGAAAAATCTTTAGAAACATTTTTTTTAGCATTACCAGCCCAAACAATTGAGTAGTGTGATTTCACATCAGCAGCATCTAAAAGGGCTTTAGTGTAATTGGTTAATCCTTTACAATCTCCATAACCTACCTCATCTACTTTGTTTGCAGCAATAGGCTCCCAACCACCGATGTCTACTTGTACACTTATGTATCTAGTTTTGTTTTGAACATAATTATAAATAATCTTTGCTTTTTCTATAGGATCATTCACATTTTTAACTAAATCTTTTACTTTGGCTATTGTAGTGGGTGATAACTCATTTTTATCTTTAATAAGTTCATTATACACCCATTTTCCAAACTCTTTCCAGTTTTTAGCATTACCCTTAATTCCTTTTAGACTAAATAAATCAAGTGAGATAGACATATTAGGAACAAGCTCTTCAAAATTTAAGGTATAGTATTCTGGTCTAATAGCTAATCGATTCGTTAATGAATAGTTTAAATTATTACCAGTAGAAGAGTTTTTAATAGAAAAACCGTCGAAGTTTTTCTCTCTTTTTCTAAATGGAATATTTTGAGGATTATTTAATATATAAATACTTTTTTCAATAGCTAAATTGTAGTTTTCAACTGGAAACCACTTAGGAATAAACCCTGTTGACGAGTTTTTATATTCAGATTCAAAAACAACAGTGTAAGGATATGAAGTTGGTGTGTGTTCTAAAAATTTAACTCTAGAGTCAGAATAAAGTGTTCCACCATCAATTGCACTAACATCTTGAAAATCATTTTTAGAATATTTTTTTATCTTATTACCTAATGCATCATAAATAATAGCTGATAACTTAGTTATCTTGGTATCGTTGTTATAGTGTTTGTACGCGCCAATGTGTTTTTTACCTAACTTATTAAGAATTGTAATTGTTCTTTGTTGTTTAACAACAAGGTGGTCTATAGATTCTACATCTATTATTGTTTTGCTTAGCCTAATTATAGCATTTGCGCTTTCTTTTAGTTCCTTTGGAATAGAAATAGAGGAAAGATTTTGCTTCTTTTGAGAAAAGATATTGCTACATAGCATAAACACTATTGAAAAAATAGTGAGTGTATTGATTTTCATGCAATTATTTTTTGTTTTTGGTAACAAAAATATAAAAAAATAATAAAGTGAAAATTACAAGTATGCTACAAGGTTTCTTGTTGATTCTTATAAAAAGAATCTGCTTGTAGCTTCATAAGGTTACGAGCCATTTTTTGTTTGTAGTTGTACAACTCTTCTTCCGTTTTTAAATCGGAATATATTTTATTGTTAAGGTCTTTGTCGGTTTGTAAAATAGCTTCTCGTTGATGTACTTGTTGTTGAATCCAAGTTTTAACTAAAGACTCTTGGTTTTCTAATTTGAAATCGTACTCGCTTTTTGAACTGATAAGTTTGGCAAAAATTGGAGCAGTTTCAATAGCTAAAAATAATAGGAAGATAAAGAAAGAAGGTAGCCATGGCAATTTGTTTAAAGCGTTTACTCGAGCCATTAATCCATCAAAATTAGAAATGATGGGTTGTGTTTGTGTTTCTTTTAATTTCTGATTTTCTATCAAGCTAGCAATAGCCTCTTCTTTTGCTTTTATCTTTTCGGAATTATTAGCTTTTAATTGAGTTAATTCTTGAAGAGCAGCATCATGTTTTTCTCTTTTTTCTTTATAAACAGGACCTTTACCAAGAAGTTTTGTTCCTTTTCTGCCTTCAGCTTCTGCAATATAAGTCTCATAAAGTGTATTTACTTCTTGTTCTTTGGTAGCAATTTCATTTTTTAAAGAAGTAATGTCAGTGTTTATTTTTTCGATTTCAGGAGTAAACTGTTGTGCTATTTGTGTTTTGTTATCTAATGTCATCTGATTTTTCTCTGTCAATAACACTTGGTTGATTTCCTTTTCAAAAATTTTTAACTCCAAAGGTTTAGAAATTACCACAGCGATAATCATGGCAAGTAATAATCTAGGAAGTACTTGTATAATTTCTTTTCGTTTTGACTCTCTTTTTTTTATGGTTGAAACAATAAATCGATCTAAATTAAAAATGAGTAGTCCCCAAATGACTCCGAAGAAAACAGAAGTATACATATTGTCAAAAACAGTGTACAAAGCGTAAGCAGAGGCAATAGTTGCCATTAAAGCGGTAAAGAAAACAGTAGCGCCGATACCTGCATATTTATTTTGCTCTCCATTAGCACATTTTTCTAGCAAATCTAAATCAGCTCCAGAACAAAGAAGGAAAAATCGTTTTAACATAAAATAAGCTTATAGTTTAATAACGAGTGATTTAGGGTTTTGTTACAAAAAAAGCCTCATTTAAGAGGCTTTTAACAAAATTAGTTTTTTATAGTTATCGGTTTGTCTGAAAGTTTAAAAACAGCTCTACCATTTTTATTCCAATTATGTAAATTTATAGAGTTGTCAGGTTCTAAAAGTTTTATAGCTTTTTGGTAACTTATTTTCTTGCCGTTGTAGTAATATTCAGAGTTGTTGTCTTTATGTTTTTTGATATATTCCAAAGGAGAGATTGGCTCTGGAGGTGTTCTCATCCCTTTTTTAACTCTAATATGAGGAGGTGGAGGAGGAATACGTGAAACATCACCTTTTCTTACTCTAGTAGGAGGCGGTGGTATGTCTGATGCTTCTCCCTTTTTAACTATTCTATAGTTATGTGGAGGAGGTGGTGGAAGTTGCTGCTTTTCTTCTAAGGTAAGATCATCGTGTTTTTTTTGTATTATACTTCCATCTTCATAAGTATAAACCACTAATGTTTCTTTAGAAGAGTCTCCTTTTAACTTTTGTCCACTATTTTTTACTTGTATAGATACAGGTGTTTTACTAGCGTCTTTTTTCTGAGCTTCAACTCTTTCAGCAAAGAGAAGTGTAAATCCTACAAGTACTGGTATTACCGCCAGTTTTTTAAGCAATATTTTGGTACGAGAACTTTGTTTTGTCATCATTAATAATCTTTTTTTAGTTAATAAATAATTCAAATTACTGGCCAAGTAATATTCGTTGTTCCAAGTAGCTCTATTTAATAGTAAATATTGATACTCAGTAGTGTTTTTATGTGTAGTAATCACTTTATTGTCTGCTAAAAACTCATGATTTAACTTTATTGCTTTTTTAAGAAATATAAATGTTGGATTGATCCAAAAAATAATTTGTAAAAGTTCAATCAATAAGATATCAAACGTGTGCTTTTGCAAAGCATGTGTTAATTCGTGGGTATAGAGTTCAATTTTTATTTTGTTTGAATTGTATTCTTCTTTATTAATAAAAATATAATTCCAAAAAGTGTGTGGACTGATAGTATCATCTACTAAAACAAGCGTAGTTTTTCCCTTTTTAATTTTTTGATGTCGTTTTATTTTTAAAAAGATGTCAAGCAAGTTTTTTGTAAAACGGATTAATAAAATGATTGCTACAATTGCATATCCAACAAATAAATATTGTGTGTAGTTAATTTCTTCAACGGTATTTACATTCATAGTTGAAGCTGTAATTAAGGAAGCTGTTGTTCCTACAGTATTTGAAATTGTTACTATATATATTTTATAAAGAGGTACCAAAAATGAAAACACAACACTTCCCAACAGATAAAATCGATTGAATTGATGCATTTTTTCTCGCTCCAATATCAAATGATAAAAAGTAAGAAGCAATGCTAAACAAAGTCCTGATTTTATTAAATAAGTTATCATTATTGTTGCTTTTTAATTTGATTATCAATTACCTTTTTTAACTCTTCTAATTCTGAAACTGATAAATCTGTTTTTTCAGTGAAAAATGAAGCAAATTGACTCGCAGAATTGTTAAAAAAGTTTTTAATCAATCCGTTTACGTGCTTTGAGAAATAATCTGATTTCTTCACTATAGGAAAATACTCTCTCGATTTTCCGTATAGTTTATAATTTACAAAACCTTTGTCTTTCATTCTTTTTAATAACGTAGCCACAGTAGTAGTTGCCGGCTTAGGTTCAGGAAATTCAGCTAATATATCTTTCATAAAAGCTTTTTTCAATTTCCATAAATACTGCATTACTTGTTCTTCGGTTTTAGATAATTGCATCTCTACATAATTAGAATTAGCTCTACAAATGTAGAAATAATTTTCAATTCTACAAGTGTAGAGTTAAAAAATAACGCAAAAAAAATAGCCTTGTGCAGAAAACAAGGCTGTTTTAGTACTGTTATAATGAAGAATTATTTAGATAATTCTGTGAAATATTGATAAAAATACGGAATAGTTTCTATTCCTTTTAAGTAATTCCACACGCCAAAATGCTCGTTTGGTGAGTGAATTGCATCAGAATTTAAGCCGAATCCCATTAAAATAGTTTTACTTTTTAATTCTTGTTCAAATAAAGCAACGATAGGAATACTTCCTCCACTACGTTGTGGAATTGGAGTAACTCCAAAGGTTTCTTGGTAGGCTTTACTTGCAGCTTGGTATCCAATATTATCAATCGGAGTTACATATCCTTGCCCTCCATGATGTGGTTTTACTTCTACCTTAACTGATTTTGGAGCAATGCTTTCAAAATGCTTTTTGAACAATTCAGTAATTTCTTTCCATTCTTGCCCTGGTACCAAACGCATTGATATTTTTGCATACGCTTTAGAAGCAATAACTGTTTTAGCCCCCTCTCCAGTATATCCTCCCCAAATTCCGTTTACATCTAAAGTAGGACGGATAGAGTTACGTTCGTTAGTAGTATAACCAGCTTCTCCGTGAACATCATTAATATCTAAAGCAGCTTTATAGTCTTCTAATGAGAATGGAGCTTTTGCCATTTCATCACGCTCTTCACGAGATAACTCTTCTACTTTATCATAAAATCCAGGGATGGTAATATGATTGTTTTCATCATGTAAAGAAGCAATCATTTGTGTTAAAATATTGATTGGATTTGCAACAGCACCACCATATAAACCTGAGTGTAAATCTCTGTTCGGTCCCTTTACTTCAACTTCCACATAACTTAATCCACGTAAACCAGTAGTGATAGAAGGTATGTCGTTAGCAATCATTCCTGTATCAGAAATTAAAATTACATCGTTCGCTAGTTTTTCTTTGTTTCTAGGAACAAACCACGCTAAGCTTTCAGAACCAACTTCTTCTTCACCTTCAATCATAAACTTCACGTTACAAGGTAAGTTTCCTGTATGTGTCATGTACTCTAATGCTTTTACATGCATATACATTTGACCTTTGTCATCACAAGCACCACGAGCAAAAATAGCTCCTTCAGGGTGTATATCTGTTTTTTTAATAACTGGTTCGAAAGGAGGAGAAGTCCATAAATCGATAGGGTCAGCAGGTTGTACATCGTAATGACCATAAACTAATACGGTAGGTAAGTTTGGGTCTATTATTTTTTCTCCATATACGATAGGATATCCAGGAGTTTCACAAATCTCTACTTTATCACATCCAGCTTTTTCTAAACTTTCTTTAACAGTATCAGCAGTATTTAATACATCTTGATTGTATGCTGGATCAGCACTTACTGACGGAATTTTTAATAAATCGATAAGCTCATTAATAAAACGATCTTTATGTTGAGCTATGTAATCTTTTACGTTTTGCATGTGTTGTATATTAATTAGCATCAAAAATAAGAAAAATAGTATACTTCTTCTTTGTAGTTTGCAAGTATTGTTTATATTTGCATCCACAATTTCAAAAGTACGCGGGCGTGGTGGAATTGGTAGACACGCTAGACTTAGGATCTAGTGCCGTGAGGTGTGAGAGTTCGAGTCTCTCCGCCCGTACTAAAAAAACAAAACCTTAATTCGTAAAGAGTTAAGGTTTTTTTGATTTTTATGGTTGAGGTTTTTAAGAGTATTATCTAGTTTTTACTGATTTAGTATAAGGTGCTAATATTTTAAATATCTTTAGCAGAAAATGATATTTATATTGTGATAACAACACTACTTATAATTCTATACATAGTCATAATTGCTACGATTGCTGTTATTATTGTTAACACCTCAACGCCACCTAAGGCAATAGCTTATTTATTTTTACTTATTCTGTTTCCTGTAGGAGGCATTATTATTTATTTAACGGTTGGGATAAATCATAGAACTTATAAGTTATACAATAAAAAGCTAGAAGTAGATAAAAATATTTTCTTTGAACTTAAAGAACAACTAAAGAACTACACCGAAAAAACACTGTCAACTTCTAAAAATAATTTAGGTCACTTTTACAACTTAACTAAGTTTATACATAAAGAAAATGTATTAACAAATAGCAATAAGGTTAGTTTACTCTTGAATGGAGAACGTAAATTTCCAGAGGTTATCGAAGCTTTAAAAGCGGCTAAAAACCATATACATATTGAGTATTATATTTATCAAAACGATACTATTGGGCAAGAAATAGGAGAGGTTTTAAAAGAAAAAGCTAAACAAGGGGTTAAAGTGCGTTTTATTTACGATGATTTTGGAAGTAAGGATATTCGCAAGTCGTTTGTAAAATCTTTAATTGATAGTGGAGTAGAGGCATATCCTTTTTACAAGATTAAATGGTTATTGTTAGCCAATAGAATTAATTATCGAAACCATAGAAAGATTATTGTAATTGATGGAGAAGTTGGTTTTGTGGGAGGAGTTAATGTTTCTGAAAGGTATATCAACCCAAATAAATTTAATTGCTATTGGAGAGATACACATATTAAAATTGAAGGACTTGCTGTTTTAAACTTACAGCGTGTTTTTTTAGCAGATTGGAATTTTTGTGCGGATCAAAATGTTATTGTTGAAGAAGAGCTTTTTCCTGTAGGGAACCAAGAAAAAACTAGTGAGCATAAGCAATTAGTGCAGGTAATTTCTAGCGGACCTGATTCTGATCATCCAGATATTATGTATGCCCTTATTCAAGCAATACTGTTGTCAAAAAAAGAAATATTAATTACTACTCCATATTTTGTACCTAGAGCTTCTTTTTTAGATGCTCTTAAAATAGCTAGTTTAAGTGGAGTTACTATAAAACTACTAGTACCAAGTATCTCAGATTCAAAACTAGTTAATGGAGTGTCAAATTCTTTTTATAAAGAGGTTTTAGAGATAGGAGTGGAGGTATACAGGTATAAAAAAGGATTTGTACATGCAAAAACAATGGTGTTTGACGAGTTAGTTTGTTCGGTTGGAACAGCAAATTTAGATGAACGTAGTTTTGAATTAAATTTTGAAATTAATGCGTTGATTTATGATAAAGAGTTTGCTGTTGAGTTGAAAAAAGCCTTTTTAGAAGATTTAAAACACAGCAAAAAAATAGAGTTAAGTCAGTGGAATAGTCGACCTGTTTTAATACGTTTTACAGAAAGAGTGGCTCGATTGTTAGCGCCTATTTTATAGTTAAGTTGAATGAAAAAATAACGATAAAACTTCTCAATTTTAGAGAAGCCTTATCGTTATACATATTCTACAAAAAGAGCTTTCTTAGGTTATTCTTTAATTATAAACATAGACCTACGATTAAGTTGATGTTCGTCTTCAGTACACGTAGTTTTGTTGGTGCATTTGTTAATGAGTTCTGACTCCCCGTATCCTTTGGCTGTTAGCCTTGTTATATCGATTCCTTTTTTAAGAAACCAGTCTAATGTAGCCTGTGCTCTATTTTCAGATAATTTTGAATTGTATAAATCATTACCTCTAGAGTCAGTATGCGATTCAATATGAATTTTTAAAGTAGGGTATTCTTTTAATGCGGCTAGAATTTTAGCTAATTCAATTTCTGCATCTGGACGAATGTTAGACTTATCATAGTCAAAGTAAATAGGTTGTAACGTTAATCTACATCCTAAATCGTTTGGAGGACAAGGGTCAGACAGTTCTAAAGCTAAAGGCATGTTTAGCTTAATTGGCATTTTTATAGTTTTAGGATTGTTAGGAGTTTCTATAACTTTTTCTTTTGGATGGTATTTTTCTTTTTTTGCTCTTAGAGTATATTGTTCTTGGCAATCTAATAAGAAAGAGAAAGTAGCATCATTACCTACAGTAACTGTTTTCACTTCATTATTGTTACTGTCTATTAAAGTAACTTCTGCATTTGGAATTAATTCGCCAGTATTTTTATCCATTACTGGTCCTTGAATTGTAATTTCACAACGCTCCCATATTTGATAAATATCGTCGCTTTTACTTCCTTCTTTACCATCACGATTAGATGTGAAATAACCTATTCTATCTTCTTTTATAATGAAACCAAAATCGTCTTTTGGGCTGTTTATAGGTTTTCCAAAAGTAGAAACTTCACCATGTGAGTTTTTTTCTAATTTTGTTACAAAAATATCTAAGCCTCCCATACCAGTATGTCCATCACTTGAAAAATAGAGGTTGTTCTCGTCACTCACAAACGGAAAAGTTTCTCTTTCAGCAGTATTAATCTTGTCACCAAGATTAACAGGTCTTGTATAAATGTCTTCTCCTAAGATTTTTACATACCAAATATCAGACATTCCTAAACTACCAGGCATGTCAGAAGAAAAGTAGAGTTTGTCTTCTTCAGGACTAAGAGTTGGATGTCCAACAGAGTAATTGTCATTATTAAAAGGAAGTTCTTGTATGTTTTCCCAAGTATTTCCATTTCTGGTAGCTTTGTATATTTTGAGTCTAACTACATGATCTCTGTCTCTTTTCTTTTTACCGTTTAAATAATTATTTCTGGTAAAATACATGGTGTTTCCGTCTTTTGTAAAAACAGCAGTAGATTCATGATAGGGTGAATTAACGTTTCCGTTAAAAGATTTTACTTGTCCAAAATTCATATTCTTATCTATAGGAACTTGATATAAATTTAAGAAAGGTTGATTGTCCCATCCAGCAAGATCAGTAGATTGTTCTTTTGATAAAGTTGGATTTTTTCTACTTGAGGCAAAAACAATATTATCACCATAAAAAGCTGGACCAAAATCTGAATATTCTGTATTAACAGGAATTTTTTCTATTTCAAAAAGTTTGTCTTGTATTCCTTTTTTGAATAAAGTATCAGCAACATTTTTGCAGGAATCTAAAGAGATAATTTTCCCTCCTTTAAACCTGTAAATCTCCATGAGTTTTTCAGCTTCTTCAGGTTGATTGATGCTTTTTAAGCATTGAGCAGCTCTAAAATAATCGATTGTGAGCGCCTCATTTGGAAACCTATCTATTAAGTTATAATACCATTTTGCGGCGCTTGAATAATTGCTGTTAAAATAGTATGTATTTCCCAGCTTTCTATAAATTTCAGCTGATCCATAATTCTTTTCAACGACTTTTAAATAGATTTTTCGAGCGTCTATAAAATCATACGTGCTGTACTTGGTGTTTGCCTTTTCAACTTGTGCGATTTGTGCAAAAACAGAAGTATTTATTAAGACAAATAAAAAATAGAATATTAAATAATGCTTTTTCATGATATTAAGAGTTTAAAAGAATCTTGGTGTTAGTATACGTTCAGGATAATTAAAGATGTCAAACCTTAGAAAGAACTCATAAGAACCATTGCTGTGGTCTTCGATATCTGTAGTTTGAAAATCATATCCCATTCCTAAGAATAACTGATTAGTTATTTGAAATCCTGCCATGGCGCTAATTGCAGCGTCCCATCGATAAGAGGCCCCGAGAGTAAATTTATTATTGAACAGGAAGTTTGCAGATAAATCAGCCTGTAAAGGAGATCCGTTAACCCACTTAAACATAGTTGCAGGCTTGAATTTTAGATGTTCGCTAATATCAAAAACATAACCAGCTATTAAGAAGTAATGCAAACGTTCTATAGCTATAGCATCTTCATCACTATTATTGGTACTATCTGAATTATAATGTTTAGAGTTGAAGAAATTAGGTACGGATAGTCCAAGATAGAGCCTGTCGTTGTTATAGTAAATACCTGCACCTATTTGAGGTTGTACTTTTTTATCAATATTTTCTGCAAACTGCCAATCATTATCATCATATATATTTAGTTTAGAGTAGTCTACATCAAGTATGCTTAAACCACCTTTAATTCCAAAGGATATTCTCGAGTTTCCTGATAACAATAAAGAGTATGCATAATCTATCGTAATGCCTGTTTCGTTTGAAGGACCTATTTTATCATTAATAATAGAGAGTCCTATTGCATTTCGTTTGAGTGTACCTAAAGGAGTATTAAAGGTGAAAGTACCAGTGTTTGGGGCTCCTTCAAATCCAGCCCATTGTGTTCTATATAGCAATCCTAAACCAAGAGTATTTTTTGAGCCAATATAGCCAGGGTTTACAACTTGAGTATTATACATGTATTGTGTATACTGTGGGTCTTGTTGAGAAAAACACACATTTGCACTAATAATTATTAGTATTAATAAAGAATAATGTTTCATTAGGTTTTGTGGTTTTTAATTTCTTTTTAGATATAAATATCCTTTGTTAGTCATAGCTTCTTGATCAGAGTTCCATCGTGTTAGTATATAGAAATAAGTACCTGTAGGTAGTTTTTGTTCTTTACTAACTGTTGCACGTCCTTCAGAAATTCCTCTAAACAGGTTTCCATTAGCTCCATAGGCGTCAGTTTGATAAACTAAAACTCCCCATCTATTAAAAACTTTAAGATTATTGTTAGGATAGTTCTCTATACCATTAATACGGAAGAAATCATTAGCCCCATCTCCATCAGGAGAAACAGCATTAAAAATTTCAAAAGCAATTTCTTCTACAGGTAAATCCGTGATTGTCGGATCATCTGGATCACCATCATTATCAATGTCAATATCATCTAAGTTATTAGGATCGTCAGAAGTGTCAGTTATTGGGTCCCCAGAGGAGTCTTCTGCAGTAACTAAGGCTTGATTAGTGACGGACTCGTTAGTTAAATCTTGTTCAGTTATAGTATAAGTAGCAGTAAAGGTTGTGTTATCCATCTCACCTGGTAATAGTTGAGGAATAGTGTTGCCGTTTATAGTAATGCCAGGTAGGTTGTCTTGTAAAGTAATATTATATAGTGTTGATGCACCAGTATTGTAAATGATAAAACTATATGTTATTGTTTCTCCGATATTTGCATATCCATCTCCATTAGTATCATTAAAAGTGCTTATTTTTTCAAGAGAAATACTATCAGGTTGACAAAGTGTAGTTTGAGTTTGATCATCTTCAAGAACACTATCATTGTCTGATAAGTCATTTACGTCATTTCCACTAAGGCTAGTTCCTGTAACAGTTGCTTGGTTACTTACAGAACCATTATCAATATTGGCTTGTGTGATAGCGTAATTAGCGGTATAATTCCAAGTTTCATTAGCATCGAGTTGATTGTCGTTATCAGTATCACCTGAAGCTAGTGTAATTGTACCTCCTAACATAGGGTCGGTAAGAACTACATTAGTAATACTGGTACTTCCTGTGTTTGTAAGAGTAAAATTATATGTAATAGTTTCTCCTACATCACTACACCCATCTGTATCTTCATCATTGAAAGTAGCCGTTTTAATAAGTGCTATACCATCAGATTGACAAAGTGTGGTTTGAGTTTGATCATCTTCAAGGATACTATCATTGTCCGATAAGTCATTTACATCATTTCCGCTAACACTAGTACCTGTAACAGTTGCTTGATTGCTTACAGAACCGTTATCAATATTGGCTTGTGTGATAGTGTAGTTAGAGGTATAACTCCAAGTTTCATTAATATCAAGTTGATTATCGTTGTCAGTATCACCTGAAGCTAATACAATTGTACCACCTAACATAGTGTCTGTAAGAACTATATTGGTAATACTAGTATTTCCAGTATTTGTAAGAGTAAAGCTGTAGGTTATCGTTTCTCCTATATCGCTACATCCATCAGTATTTTCATCATTGAAAGTTGCGGTTTTAATAAGTGCAATTCCATCGGATTGACACAATGTAGTTTGCGTTTGATCATCTTCAAGAATATTATCGTTATCAGATAGGTCACTTACATTATTACCACTAATACTTGTACCTGTAACAGTTGCTTGATTGTTAACCGAACCATTATCAATATTGGTTTGAGTAATAGTGTAGTTGGTGGTATACACCCAAGTTTCATTAACGTCAAGCAGATTATCACTATCGGTATCACCTGAAGCTAGTGCGATTGTACCACCTAGCATTGGGTCTGTAAGGATTACATTAGTAATGGTAGTGTTTCCTGTGTTTGTAAGAGTAAAGTTGTAGGTTATTGTTTCTCCTACATCGCTACATCCGTCAGTGTTTTCATCATTAAAAGTAGCTGTTTTAATAAGTGCTATTCCATCAGATTGACACAATGTGGTTTGAGTCTGGTCATTTTCAAGAAAGCTATCATTGTCTGATAAATCATTTACATTGTTACCACCAATACTAGTACCTGTAACAGTTGCTTGATTTGTTACAGAACCATTATCAATATTGGTTTGAGTGATAGTGTGGTTGGCGGTATAGTTCCAAGTTTCATTAACATCAAGTTGATTATCACTATCGGTATCACCTGAAGCTAGTAGGATTGTACCACCTAACATTGGATCGGTAAGAACTACATTGGTAATGGTAGTATTTCCTGTATTTGTAAGAGTGAAGTTATAGGTTAATGTTTCTCCTACATTACTACATCCGTCTGTATTTTCATCATTGAAAGTAGCCGTTTTAATAAGTGCAATACTATCAGATTGACATAATGTAGTTTGAGTTTGATCGTCTTCAAGAATACTATTATCATCAGATAAGTCTGTAACAATGACTCCTAGTGATGATTCACCACTTGCTGTAGCTTGATTTGTAACTGATCCAGTATCAATACTGTCTTGAGTTAAAGTGTAATCAGCATTATATATCCATATCTCGCCTACATCAAGAGTATTGTTGGTGTTTGTATCTCCTGAATTTAGTGTAACCACTCCACCTAGTAAAGGGTCGTTTACAGTAACGTTTGTTAAACCAGTATTTCCTTGGTTGGTAACAGTCATTGTATACGTTAGTGTTTCTCCAGTATTACTACAACCGTCAGAGTCTTCGTCATTAAATATTGTTGTTTTAACAATGGCAATGTCTGGCGCTTGACATAAATCAATAGATGTTATGTCATCCTCTAAAACACTATTATCGTCTGATACATCAGTTACTGTACCTCCAGAAACGGTACTTGCTTGTACAGTTGCTTGATTCTCGACAGATGTATTTGCGATATCAGGCGGAGTAATAATGTAAGATCCTGTGTATATCCATACTTCGTCAACATCTAATTGATTATCTGAGTCAGTATCTCCTGAGCTGTAAGAAACTGATATTAAGGGATCGATTACGACTACTGAATTTAGTGTTGTGTTTCCTGTGTTTATTACGGAAAGGAAAAAAGTTATAGTTTCTGCGTCATCACTACAACCATCTCCATTTTCATCATTAATGGTTCCTTGTTTAATAAGAGCAATATCTTCAGTTTGGCATAAATTAACTATAGTTGAATCGTCTTCTAATATGCTATTGTCGTCAGATAAATCATTTACATTGGTTCCTCCTGTGCTCACTCCAGTTACAGTAGCTTGACCAGTAACTGAGCCATTGTCAATGTCATCTTGAGTGATAATATAGTCTAATGAATATATCCATGTTTCGTCAACATCTAGTTCATTATCACCATCAGTATCACCAGAATCTAATGTTAAAGGAGATGGAGAAATAGGATCGGTTAACTCAACATTTGTAATACTAACATTACCTGTGTTAGTCACGGTATATGTATAAGTAA
Source organism: Tenacibaculum sp. SDUM215027 (assembly GCF_050566205.1). Classification (NCBI taxonomy): domain Bacteria; kingdom Pseudomonadati; phylum Bacteroidota; class Flavobacteriia; order Flavobacteriales; family Flavobacteriaceae; genus Tenacibaculum; species Tenacibaculum sp. SDUM215027. The sequence continues at coordinate 129,381 of NZ_JBNXUE010000001.1, read as the reverse complement.
TTGTTTCACCAGGGTTGCTACATCCATCATTGTCTACATCGTTAAAAACACCTTGTTTTAATAAAGCAATATCTGCTTGCTGACAAAAAGATGTGCTAGTAGCATCAATATATCCACCGTAAACTTCAATTGAATTTACCGCGGCAACTAATGAGGTTATAGTTAATTGAATTTCGTCAAAACTAGTACTAGTGTCGAAAGCTACCACGTAAAAGCTATCTGTACTTGTTGGAGTAATATTAACTAACCCAAGTGCTTCAAGAGCTAACAAATTATTTGCTGTTTGCTGTTCTTGTTGAACGCCATCAAGATAAGTTGTAATCGTGAGTGTATTCAATAAATCTGCTTGAAGTAAGTCGTTTGTGTCTCTGATAACAAACCCAGCTTGTGTACCAGCTGGATAGTCAACAAGTACATCTTGAACTGAAATAAAGGCACTCCCTGCTATTCCTGCTACAATATTTATAAGTGCATAATCAGAATTGTCTTCAGATATAACATTCACAGCATCATCAACCTCACAGGCTATACAAGCAACACCATCAGTTCCTGTATTATCATTGTTAATAATCACTGAGTTACTTGGGTTTGATATTACATAAGGTTCGTCACAATTGATTATTCCTGGACAGAAAGATTGAACTACCATTCCGTAAACTCTGGTACTACCCAGATTTAATGAAAGGGTTTGTGCCATAGAAAGTTGTACTTCGTCAAAAGGAGCGGTAGTAATAAACCCTAATCGTACAGATTCACTTCCTGTTAATAATAATCCAGAATACACAGGGAGTAATTCTGTTGCTCCTGTTTTAGATTCAACAAGAACTCCATCTAAATATGTTGAAATGGTTATAGCGTCAAATAATTGAGTGTTTAAAAGGGTAGTATTTTCAATATCAAATCCAGCAAAAGTATTAGCGGTGTAATCTGTAATTTCATTTTTATAGGCTATAGATGCTGTACCAGCTACCCCAGCTAATAAATTTATAGAAGCGTAGTTGGAGGTGTCAGAGTCTATAGCATTATTAATATTGTTAACGGTACCTAGTGTTAAAAGACCACCATTACCAGTATGCTCCTCTACTGCCCTAACTGGAAAGTTTGGCTTAGTAAGTTGTGTGGCGGTGTTACATGCTAATTCAGGTCCTTCACAAAACCTATTTGTTACAGCAGCGTAAACGTTTGTTGTTGATGCAATTCCAGCTAAACTAGAAATAGAAATTTCAACAGCATCATAATTCATTGAAGTATAAAAACCAACATAGAATTGATCAGCACCTAAAATAGGACTGTCCAAAGCAAGTAAAGAAGTACCAGTGTTAGTTTCTTGTTGTGCTCCGTCAAGATAAGTTGTTATGGTAATAGCATTTAAAAGGTCAGCTTGAAGCACAGAAGTATTTTCTATTAAGAAGCCGGCATAACCACCTGACTCAATAAATTCACTAGCGGTATTATCTGTTACAGTTAGCGTATGTGTTACTCCAAGACCAATAAGTGTTGATACGGAAGCAAAACTAGAAGGATCAGTATCTATGATGTTACTAGCATCTGAAATACCACAACCTGCCACACAGAGCCCAGAAGTATTTTCATCCACTGTTAAATCTGTGAAATTATCATTTGTTATTGCTATAGGGTTTTCTGTGTTACATGGAATAGGATATTGTACACCATCAGTAAAAATAATATATTCTGCTGTAGATTGACATCCATTAGAATCTGTTACAGTTACAGTATAGTTTCCTTGGGTTAACCCTGAAATAGAAGATGAGGTTTCACCTCCTGGGCTCCATAAATAAGTGTAGGGAGGTGTTCCTCCTGATACAGATAAAGATATGCTTCCGTCTGAAGCTCCAATAGCAGTTTCTTTTATAGAACTTCCTGATATTTGTATAGAGTAATCTACATAACTGCCATATACCTCAATACTATTAATAACAGCAGCAAGTGAGCTAACCGTAAGCTGAATTTCATCATATTCAAGTGTGGTAGGGAATCCTACTAAATAAAAACCATTAGTTGTAGATGGAGTTATATTTATTAACCCTAATGCTTCAAGAGCTAATAAGTTACTCCCAGATTGTGTTTCTTGTACCGAACCATCTAAGTAGGTCGTTATAGTTAGAGAGTTTAAAAGGTCTAGTTCTAGTAGGTCATTTGTGTCTCTAATAACAAATCCAGCAGTACTTCCAGATGGAAAATTATTTAAAACGTTTTCAACAGAAATAGAAGCTGTGCTAGCAACACCAGCTGTTACATTTATCATAGCAAAGTCAGATTCACTTTCACTAATAACATTTGTTGCATTATCTACTTCACAGGCTACACAAGCCACCCCATTCACACCAGTATTTGTGTTGTTAATTATAACAGGTTGAGAAGGGTTGTTTAGTAACGTAGCAGTATCACAGTTTAAATCACCCTCACTAAAAGCTTCTAATATGAGGCCATAAACTCGAGTGCTTCCTAAGTCTAGAGAAAGAGTCTGTTGAATGGATAATTGAACCTCATCAAAAGGTAATGAAGTTACAAAACCTACTTGTGATCGTTCAGTCCCCGTAAACAATAAACCACTGTCTATAGATAATAATTCAGAACTACCTGTTTTAACTTCTTGTTGTACTCCATCTAAATATGTAGTTATTGTAACCCCGTCAAGTAATTCAAGATTCAGAACAGAAGCATTTTCAATATCAAAACCTACATAAGTTTGTGCTGGATAATTTGTTAATTCGTCTTTTATAGAAATGCTTCCAGTAGCTATAACTCCTAAAGTAAAATCAATACTAGCATACGTATTACTGTTTGAGTCTACTGCAGCATTGGTGTTTGTGACAGTACCAACATTTAAAAGGCCTCCCATTCCTGTGTGTTCATCAACAATACGAGCAGGAAAATCAGGTTTATTTATTAAAGTAGGGGTATTAGGCTCTAAATTAGGACCAACGCAAAAACTATTAGTAACAGGATAATAAATATTGGTGCTAGAAGCAATACCAGCTAAACTAGCTGCCGAAATTTCAATACTATCATAGTCTAATGTAGTATAAAACCCCACATAAAATTGGTCGTTATTTAGCAGAGAGCTATCTAGTGTTATTAATGAATTTCCCGAACTTGTTTCTTGTTGAACGCCATTTAGGTAGGTTCTTATGGTGATTGACCCAAGTAGATCTATTTGAGCAATAGAGCCATTTTCTACTAAAAAGCCTGCATAACTTCCAGCTTCAAAATATTCATCTGTAGTGTTATCGGTTACTGTTACTGTGTGGGTTACGCCTAGCCCTAGTAGTGTAGAAACTGTAGTATAGTTCGTAAGGTCAGTATCTGTTAAGTTGTTGAGGTTTGAAATACCACAACCTAATAAACAAAGTCCACTAGTATCTTCAGTTACAGTCAAGTCAGTAAAACTAGCTGAAGTGATAGCGACGGGAGAATCAGTGTTACAGGGAACAGTTATAGGTGGAGAATAATTAATATTGTCATTTAAGTTTCTGTTTTCAGAAAATGAAGAAAGAATCAAAAACAAGAAAAATATAGAAGTGAATTTGAATTGTATGCAAATTTTTTGCAACGTTAAGTACGTATGAGTAATTCTTTTCATAATAGTTGATTGGTTAGACATTGTAAAGTATTGTCAAGTCCTAATAGTGGTTTATGGACAGAGACATACAATACATTAATTTAATAATGTTGGAAAAAAGCTTTTAAATATTAAGATGTAATAGCTAATTTTTTAACAAAGCAATAAATTAGAATTCATTTTACGGGGGTATAATTTGTTGTGAGTATATGTATAGTTATAAAACTCCCAAATAATGGCAGTTAAAAAAAACAACAGCATATTGTTGAAATAGCAGTAGGTCAACCCTTAAAGTTTTGCTTAAAAATAATAGTGTTTAATTATAGCTAACCTTTACGATGAGGTAAGAGATAAATAATCATGGTGCGAGAGACTTAAATTAAAAAAACTTAAATGTGTTCCAGTAAAACCTAAAAAAGGAATTACCTAGTTTCCAACAGTCAGTAGTTAACTAATGACAGTAAATAGTATTTTAACTTTAAGGGGTGTGTGTATGAGATAAAATCATGATCTTTAATATTATTTTATTATGATTTAAATTCTCAATTCTTTGTGAATATAGTAAAAAAATAATTAAAATAAAACAAGAAATTTAAATTTAATACATTTTTATTAGGTAGTGTTTGTTTCTGTAAGTTTTGCTGCTAGCTGTATAGAGTACTCGTAATTTTTTAATAATCATTAAAACTTTAAAAGTAGGTAAGGTAAAAAAGATCATATATGTGTATGTATAAAAAGTTTTTTAAGAATGTATTAACATTTTTTTAACTTCGTTTGGTTCGGTTTGTTCCGAACTAAACTTATTTTTGCATGGTAAATTTTAATGAAGATGAATCAAGTAGAAAAGAAAAAATGTGAATTGGTTGAGAAGCTAGGAGTTTTTTTAGAAAAAAAAGAACAGTTAGCTCCAGTGGCGGCAAGAATATTTTCACATATTATTTTAACAGGAAGACAAGGAACAACCTTTGAAGATTTAGTGTCTAGTCTTTGTGCTAGTAAAAGTACAATTTCAACACACCTTAATCATCTACAAGGGTTGAAGAAAGTAAGTTACTTTACAAAAACAGGTGATAGAAAAAAATACTTCATTCTTAATAGTGATACCATGTTACAAGGAATAAGCAGTATGGTAGAAGAATGGGAAGGGGAAAAAGAGCTACACATAGAAGTAAAAGAATACAAAGAAGATATTAATAAAACATTGAAAGAAGAAGATAAATTTGATCTCGGTTTTCATGACAGTTTTATTGAGTTTTTAGATAGAGCAGTCTTATCTATAACTAAACTAAAAGAAAAAATCATAAACCACAAATACTAATTATTATATACATAAAATGAAATATCAACACATATACGGTATTGCTATTCTTAGCATTGTTGCATTATTTTTTACAAGCTGTGAAAAAAAACAACAACAAAATCAACAGCAGATGCCCGCGCTACCTTTTCCGGTAGTTAAGGTTGCTAAAAAAACAATAACGAATTATCAAAGCTACCCTGTAACTATAGAAGGAGAAGTAAATAGTGAAATAAGACCAAAGGTTTCTGGGTATGTGAAAAACGTTTTAGTAAAAGAAGGACAAAAGGTTAAGCAAGGACAATTGTTGTTTAAGTTAGAAACACAATCATTAAGTCAAGATGCTGAAGCAGCAAAAGCAGTAGTAAACACGGCGAAGGTAGAAGTTAATAAACTAAAACCATTAGTAGAAAAGAATATTATTAGTCCGGTACAATTAGAAACAGCCAAAGCTAATTTGGCACAAGCTAAAAGTACATATAATAGTGTTATAGCTAATATTAACTACGCAAATATAAAAAGTCCTGTAAACGGATTTGTAGGTTCAATCAACTACAGAAAAGGAGCATTAGTAAGTGCACAGAGTGCTATGCCACTTACAAAAATTGCTTCTATAAAAAATGTGTATGCTTATTTTTCAATGAATGAAAAAGAATTTTTAAATTTTATAGCTTCAGCAGAAGGAGCTACTATGGATGAGAAAATTAAAAAGCTACCACCAGTAAAATTATTACTAGCAAACGGAAAAGAGTACGAGCAAACAGGAGTTATTGAAACTATAGCAGGAGATATTAACCAACAAACAGGAACTATTAGTTTTAGAGCAAAATTTGATAATAAAGCAGGTTTGTTACGTAATGGAAGCAGTGGTACAATCTTAATACCTAAAGTACATAACGATGCATTAGTAATACCTTCAGAATCTACATTTGAACGTCAAGGTAAAGTATATGTATATACAGTAAATAATGATTCTTTGGCTGAGAAAACTATTGAAGTTGAAGCACAAATAGGAAAGCTTTATGTAGTTAAATCAGGATTGACAAAAGAGCAAACCATTTTAGGTAAAGGATTAAATAAAGTACGTTCTGGATCAAAAATTAAACCTGTTCCAACACCTTTAGACAGTATAGTTAACTCATTCGATACGGTATTTAAATAATTAATAAAACCATTATGTTACAAAAATTTATAGAGCGTCCGGTACTCTCTACAGTAATCTCTATTATCATAGTAATATTAGGGGTACTGTCATTAACGCAATTACCGGTAACGCAATATCCTGATATAGCACCACCAACGGTGCAGGTTACCGCTTCTTATCCGGGAGCGAGTGCCGAAACAATTTTAGAAAGTGTTATTGTTCCTATAGAAGAACAAATAAACGGGGTAGAAGGAATGACTTATATGACTTCTACAGCAAGTAATACAGGTACAGCAAGTATTCAAGTATTCTTTGAACAAGGTTACGATCCAGATATTGCTGCGGTAAACGTACAGAACAGAGTTGCTAGAGCTAATGCTTTATTACCTTCTGAAGTTACAAGAGCAGGAGTTATTACTGCAAAGCAGCAAAACTCAGCACTTTTATATGCAGCCATTTTTTCAACAAATCCAGAATATGATGATGTTTTTATTCAAAATTATCTAAATATAAATGTGAAACCAGAACTACAACGTGTTTCTGGGGTGGGAGCTGTAAATGTATTTGGAGCAAAAGACTATTCGATGCGCGTATGGTTAGATCCAGCAAAAATGGCATCTTATAAGTTAGAACCTAGAGAAGTAATCGCAGCAATTAATGAACAAAGTTTAGAAGCAGCAGCTGGGTCTTTAGGACAAAATTCAGGAGAGTCTTTTGAATATGTAATTAAATATAAAGGACGATACAAAACAGCAAAAGAATACGAAAATGTTGTTGTTAAAGCTTTAGGAAATGGACAGTTTTTACGTGTTAAAGATGTAGCAAAAGTAGAATTAGACGCATTTTCTTATTCATCATTATCACGTACAAATGGAAGCCCTGCACTTAACTTCGGAGTTTTTCAAACACCAGGTTCAAATGCACAAGAAATTATTGAAAATATTTATGTAAAATTAGAAGACTTAAAGAAAGATTTTCCAGAAGGACTAGATTACATTATTAATTACGATACCAATAAATTCTTAACAGCATCAGTAAACAAAGTAAAAAGTACCTTAATAGAAGCCTTTTTATTAGTATTTATTGTAGTGTTTATTTTCTTACAAGATTTTAAATCTACTTTAATACCAGCGATAGCAGTTCCAGTGTCAATTATTGGTACGTTCTTTTTCTTAAATCTATTTGGATACTCTATCAACCTATTAACCTTATTCGCTTTAATTTTAGCAATTGGAATTGTGGTAGATGATGCCATTGTGGTGGTAGAAGCAGTACACGCTAAACTGGAAGATGGAGCGGAAAGTGCTAAAAAAGCATCTGTTTCTGCTATGAGTGAAATTAGTGGAGCTATTGTTTCAATTACGTTGGTAATGATGGCGGTATTTGTGCCAATTACTTTTATACAAGGACCATCAGGGGTGTTTTATGAGCAATTTGGGGTAACGTTAATGGTTGCTATTTTAATTTCAGCAGTAAACGCCTTAACATTAACACCTGCTTTAAGTGCATTGTTATTAAAACCACATAATGAAAACCACAAGAAAAAAGGATTGTTACAACGTTTTTACGATGCTTTTAATGCCGGATTTAACGCAGTAACCAATAAATATACCCAATCGTTAGGCTTTTTAGTAAAACATAAGTGGGTAACTGCAGGTATTTTAGGATTAAGTGTTTTAGCAATTGTCTGGGCAAGTAATACAATACCTACAGGTTTTGTACCGTCAGAAGATAGAGGGGTAGTTTTTATGAATGCTGAATTACCAGCAGGTTCTTCATTAGATAGATCATATGAAGTAACAGAAAAGCTATATGAGAGTATAAAAGGAATTGAAGGAATAAAAGGAGCATCATTTATTAGTGGAAGAAACTTTTTCTCAGGAGAAGGTAGTTCATACGCAATGGGCTTTATTATTTTGGAAGACTGGAGCGAAAGAGAGAGTGATGCAGAGTCAGTGAAAAGTATAGTTGGTCAATTATTTGGTAAAGCAGCAACGATACCAGACGCGAATATCATTTTCTTTACACCACCAAGTGTGCCTGGTTTTGGTAGTGCTGATGGTTTTGAAATGCGATTATTAGATCGTGCTGCAAAACCGCTAACAGAAATGGATGCAACAGCAAAACAATTTGTAGGATTATTAAATCAACAGCCAGAAATAGCATTTGCTTCTAACTCTTTTGATACTGGGTTTCCTCAGTTAGAATTAGATATTAATGTAGAAAGAGCTAAAGAGGCAGGAGTATCTACAAGTGCTATACTTTCAGCTTTACAAGGATATATAGGAGGTAATTACGCAGCAGATTTTAGTAGATTCGGAAAGCAATTTAGAGTTTTTGTACAGTCGTTACCTGAAGATAGAATAAATGAAGAAAGTTTAAATAGCATGTTTATAAAAACACCAAGTGGAGAAATGACACCAATTTCTCAATTTGTAAGCTTAGAACGTGTATATGGTCCGCAAACGGTAAATAGATTTAACTTATTTAACTCAGTTACTGTAAACGGAGGGGTAACTCCAGGGTTTAGTACAGGTGATGCAATTACTAAAATAAACACCTTGGCAGAAAATAATTTACCAGAAGGGTATAGTGTTGCTTACTCAGGAATTACTAGGGAAGAAATAGCATCATCAGGACAATCTACCATTATTTTTATGATTAGTATTTTGTTCGTTTATTTCTTATTAGCAGCACAGTATGAGAGTTACCTATTACCATTATCAGTAATTTTCTCGTTACCAATTGGTGTAGCAGGAGCATATTATACCACTTATTTAGCAGGGTTAGAGAACAACATCTATTTCCAAATTGCATTAATTATGTTATTAGGACTGCTGGCTAAGAATGCGATTCTTATTGTAGAGTTCGCAATACAACGTCGTAAACAAGGAAAAAGCTTATACGACTCAGCTATTGAGGGAGCAAAAGTACGTTTAAGACCTATTTTAATGACCTCATTTGCATTTATTCTTGGATTAATGCCATTAGTGTTAGCAAAAGGAGTAGGTGCTGAAGGAAACAATTCTATTGGAACTGGTGCTGCAGGAGGATTATTAATTGGTACTTTAATAGGGGTATTTGTTATTCCTGTACTATTTGTTGTATTCCAATGGTTACAAGAAAAAGTATCAAGCAAGCCAGTTGTTATTGAAACTAAAGAAGATTAATTATGAAATTTATTTTAAATAAAACGTTGGTTGTAGTCGTAATGGCTACAACCTTACAAAGTTGTTTTGTTGCTAAGGATTATGCACGTCCTGAGTTAAAAGAAACAGAACACTTGTATAGAACAGATAATTTACCAAAAGATAGTATCTCAATGGCAGATGTGTCATGGAAAGATATGTTTACTGATGCTCATTTAAAACAATATATTGATGAAGGGCTTCAAAATAACTTAGATATCCGTGTCGCACTACAACAAATGGCAGCTGCTGAGGCTTATATGAAACAAGGTAAAGCAGGATATTTTCCTACTTTAAGTGTAGGAGCAAAAGCTACACACCAAGAATTGGCAAAAAACAGTCAGTTCGGGTCTTTTTTTAATGGTAGTATAGATCAGTATGAAGTTACAGGAAACCTTTCTTGGGAAGCTGATATTTGGGGTAAAATACGTAGTAACAAACGAGCAGGAAAAGCAGGTTATTTGCAAAGTGTAGCGGCGCATCAAGCTGTAAAAACACAATTAGTTTCTGTGATAACTTCAACATATTACCAGTTATTGGCTTTAGATGCTCAATTAGAAGTAACTGAACAAACCATTGAGACAAGAGAAAGTAGTGTAAACACTATTAAAGCTCTTAAAGATGCTGGACAAGTTAATCAGGTTGCAGTAGATCAGAATATTGCACAGTATAATAATGCAAAAGCACTAAAAGTAGATTTAGAAGCAGCTATTTTTAAAACTGAGAATGCACTAAATTTATTATTAGGAAGAACATCAGTAGTTGTTGAAAGAAGCAAGCTTTCACAACAACAGTTGGATGAGGTAGTTAAAATAGGTGTTCCAGCAAAATTACTAAGAAACAGACCAGATGTTATGGCTGCTGAATATGGTTTGATTAATGCTTTTGAGATGACAAATGTTGCTAAAAGTAATTTTTATCCATCTTTAACAGTAACAGCAAGTGGAGGATTTCAAAGTTTAGAACTTGATGAATTATTAAGTGCAAATTCTTTGTTTGCAAACATAATTGGAGGCTTAACACAACCTATTTTCAATCAAAGAAAAATCAAAACACAACACGAGGTAGCTAAAGCACAGCAAGAACAAGCATTATTAAGTTTTAAAAAGACCTTGTTAACCGCTGGAAATGAAGTTTCAAATGCACTTTTTGATTATAATGCGGAAACCGAAAAATTTGAATACAGACAAAATGAGGTTGAGGCTTTACGAAGAGCAGAAGTGAACTCAGAAGAGTTGTTAAAAAATGGGTATGCTAACTACTTAGACTTATTAACAGCAAGAGAAAGAGCTTTAAATGCTGAGTTAAATGTTATAAATAACAAGTTAAATCAGCTGTTAAGTGTTGTAAACTTATATGAAGCATTAGGAGGCGGTTGGAAATAAGAAGGTCATTATGAGTAATAGGGCAAAACTTATTAAAGTAGCCAAAGAAAAGTTTATAGCATTTGGCAGTAAGCATACTACAATGGATGAAATAGCAGAGTTACTCGGAATTTCAAAAAAAACCATTTATGCTTGCTTCTCTTCAAAAGAGGAATTAATAATTGAAAGTATTAGAGAGCTAATAAATGAATTTAAGATTGATATAGACCCTATTCTCAAATCTGAGAAACCAGCATTAAACAAAGTGATAGAAATATATGAAGTAGTTTTTAAGTATGTGGTAAAATTTAAACCCTCATTTATTTTTGGATTAAAAAAGTACTACCCGAATGCTTATAATGCTTACAAGGAAATTACAAAAGATGTTGTTTCTACAGATGTAATGAACCTATTAAAAGAAGCTAAAGAACAAGGAGAGATAAGACCTGATATAGATCTTGAATTATTTAGTAAATTATATTTAAGTGGATTAGAGAGCCGTTTGTTTGACTCTGATAATTTGTTTGGCAATTATTCAAAAGAAGTGTTGTTAGAATATATGATTGTTAATAATTTAAATTCTCTAAAACCGACTAAGTAAATACACAAGTTTTTGTGGTTTTTGATAAGAAGTGTCATGTAGTATGTTATCATATCTACAAGACACTTTTTGTTTTGAAAAAACGATTTATAGTTGGAAAAAGAAAAAATATTTTTGACGTACTTTTGTGAAAAATAAACAGAGATTGTTTAAAAATATAACTACATATTTATTACTTAGTATTGTAACCCAGTTTTATAGTCAAGATAAAACAGGTTCACAGCTTTTAAATACCCAAAAAAAAGCAGAAAGTTATTTAGAAAAATTACAAGAAAACTATACGGAAGGAAATTACAAGCTCCATAAAATTTACAGTGATTCTTTATACAATATTTCTAAAAAGAACAACCTAAAAGCTTTACAAGTAAAAGCAATGGTTAATCAAGCAATAAGCTTAAATATGCAAACAAAATATGTAGAAGGTATAGCATTGTATAAAGAAGCTTTAACTATTGCTAAAACAATACTAGAAAGCAAGCAAGCTGAAACTGTAGTTCTGGTAAACTTAGGGAACATATATAATAATGTAGAGCTTTATGAAAAGAGTATAGAAACCATGAAGAAGATATTAAAGCAAGCAGCTTATACAAAGAAGCCAAACTTAATAAAAATGGCTGCGTTGAATGGTTTATCGATAAGTTATTCTGCTTTAAATAAGGAAAAAGAATCATTGCTTTATGCTGAACAAGTAAAAAAAATTGGAGAAAAAACAGGTAATGAAAGTATTGTTTTAACATCATTAAATCATATTAGCAGTTCATATTATAAGTTAGGAGAATATGAAAAATCAGTTGAAACAGCTAACAAAGCTACAAAGTACAAAGCTTTTGAAAAGAATACAAGGGTAAAAGCGTGGATTTTTGTCAATTTAGGAGTCGCAAATTTAAAGTTAGAACATTATAATAAAGCAGAAGAGTATTTAAAACAGGCGCTAAACATAGCTTCTGAAAAAAACATAGAAGAAATAGAAATGATATGTTATGAGAACCTCACCATAATATATCAAAAGCAAAACAAAACTACAGCTTACTTAAGCGCAGAAAAGAAATATAACGAGAGCCGAATAAGTTTTCTTAAGAATCAAAAAAAAGCAATAACAGAGGAGTTAAAGGCAGAAATTGAAGCAAAAGAGAAAACTATTTCAGCGCAAGAGGATACAGAGGCTTTACTCTCAGAGCAGCAAAAAACAACCTTGTGGTTTAGTGTATTTTGTATGATCGGTTTAGGAGGGTTATTTTGGATTTACATAAAAAAGAACGATGAAAAAAATGCTGTTAAAGAAACGAAAGAGCAAATAGAAGAAGTAAAAGTCACATCAGAAAAGTATAAAAATTCATCCTTGTCAAAAGAAGATAGAAGCTCTTACAAGCAAGAAATATTAAAGGAAATTGAAGAAGAAAAAATATATTTAAACCATAACTTAACACAAGCAAATTTTGCTAAAAAGCTATCACTAAGTAGTCATCATTTATCTGAAGTATTTTCGTTTGAATTTGATAAGAATTTTTATCAACTCATCAACTCATATCGAATTAAAGAAGCCAAGGAAATATTACAATTATCTACAAGCAAAGATTACAAAATACTTGCTGTTGCTTACGATTCTGGTTTCAAAAGCAAAACTACTTTTAACCGTGTGTTTAAAGAACAAACGGGTTATACTCCATCAGAGTACCGAAAAAAACTAATAAATTAGGTTCCACTCTTTAGAATGATACTTCTATAACATCAAACGGTTATATCTTGCGCCCTATTACTTAATATAAACGATATTATTAAGTAGTACTTAGCTATTATTTTTTATACATGAAGCTTCAGTTTGAGTTGGTAATATTATCAAACAAACAAAAACATATTAAACCATTATGTAATGGTTGGGTAGTTTTTACTTCATCTGATATATAAAAAAAGATGCTTGATTAAAATAGAAGGGTTAAAAATTATATTAAAAAGAATGAAGGAATTTATGTGTAAACTTTTAAGAAGTAGTTTAGTAGTACTTTTTTTTATTTTAAGCAGTCAATTGTTTTCGCAGTCGTTCACATCTTTGTGGAACACAGCAAATATTAGTACAGGATCTTCTGGAGCTAATGAGATAAGAATACCAACCAATCCAGTATATACTTATTCATACACTGTTGATTGGGGTGATGGAAATATCGATTCAAATATAACAGGAGACATTACCCATACCTATGCCACACAAGGAACTTATACTGTTAAAATAGACGGTACGTTTCCAGCAATTTATTTTAACAACACAGGAGACGTTGACAAAATTATCGAGATCTTGTCTTGGGGTACTATTCAATGGCAAAGTATGGAAAATGCTTTCTACGGATGTGAAAACCTAAATTTTGATGCCATTACTCCACCAGATTTAAGTCAAGTTACTAGTTTACAAAATGCTTTTAGAGATTGTTCATTATTTAATGGTATTATGAATAATTGGAATATGGGCACCATAACTAACATATCAGGATTATTTATGGATTGCGAAATTTTTAATAGACCTTTAGATCAGTGGGATACATCTAATGTAACAGATATGTCTTACACTTTTTACGATGCAAGCAATTTTAATGAACCACTAGATAACTGGAATACATCAGCGGTAACTACTTTAGAAAACTTTTTATACAGGGCTCGTAAATTCAATCAAAATATTAATAACTGGAATGTAGCTAATGTTGTTAATATGGAAGGAGCTTTTTACGATACAAGTGCATATAATCAACCAATGAATAATTGGAATGTTGGTAATGTTACCAATACGAATAACACATTTAAAGGTTCTAGCTTTAATAGTTCAATAGATAACTGGGATGTAAGTAGCGTTACAACAATGGCGGGAATGTTTAGTCAATCTAAATTCAATCAACCCTTAAATAGTTGGAATGTTAGTAATGTTACAGATATGTCTAGGCTATTTTTTAGAAACAGAACCTTTAATCAACCTCTAGATAACTGGGATGTAAGTAATGTTACAAGTATGTCAGGTATGTTTGATGGATGGGCTTGGGGAGCAGTTTTTAATCAACCTATAGGTAATTGGAATGTGAGCAATGTTACTGATATGAGTTATATGTTTCGAGATAACTCTGGTTTTAATCAGCTTATAGGTAACTGGGATGTGAGTAATGTAGTTACTATGAGAGGAATGTTTGAAGGTGCTATTGTTTTTAATCAAGATATTAGCTTGTGGAACATTAGTAAGGTTACCAATATGGAAAGTATGTTTGAAAGAACAGAAGCTTTCAATCAAACCTTGAACACTTGGGACGTAAGTAATGTTACTAATATGCGTAGTATATTCCAGCGAGCAGAAGCTTTTAATCAACCTTTGAATAGCTGGGATGTAAGCAATATTACTGGTTTTCAATATATGTTTGATAGAGCTACGTCTTTTAATCAAGATATAAGTGGTTGGGAAACGGTAAGTGTTAGAAACATGTCTTATATGTTTAATCAAGCGAGTGCTTTTAACCAAAATATCGGAGCTTGGGACATATCTAGTGTTACAAACATGACAAGTATGTTGTCAAATAGTGGTATTTCTCAAGAAAACTATGACAACATCCTTATAGCTTGGAGCACTCAAACAGTTCAAAATAATGTTAATTTAGGAGCAACGAATCTTAATTATTGTGATGCTTTAAGTCAAAGACAAAGTTTAATTGATAATAATGGATGGAATATTACAGGAGATATTGTAAACTGTTCTTATGTATTGTGTACCCAAATAACGATGCCGCAAGCAGGCGATACGCAAGTGCCTGCAAACAGTGATATTCGTTGGAATCCAGCTCCTAATGCTACAGGGTATAGAATTAGTGTAAGAAGAGAAAATGGAGCTACTTCTCAAATTATATATAACAATGAAGATGTAGGAAATGTAGTAGGAGTAGACTTTACAAACGAATTTAGTTCTGGAGATACTATATATGTAACGGTTGTTCCTTATAACGATGAAGGACCAGCTACAGGTTGCCAAGAAATTAGTTTTACGGTAATAGAAAGTTGGGTAAATAGTCCTGAAGCATTCAAACTTACCTATGATACAAGTATACAATCGTTATTTACTACACCAACTAATCAATTAAAAATAGAAACAAATTTAGGTTATCCAAATTACCTTACTTACAATTATTCTATTGACTGGGGTGACGGACAGTATGATAACAATGTTACAGGAGATATTACCCATACATACCTTACACCAGGTATTTATACAGTAAGCATTATTGGTGTTTTTCCTTCCCCAAAGCATGAAACTATTGGAGATTCTGACAAATTATTATCTATAGATCAATGGGGTACTCAAGTTTGGGAAAGTATGCACGAAGCTTTTGAAAGTTGTGCAAATATGGAGTACAATGCTACAGATATCCCTATTCTTAGTAATGTGACGGATATGGAGAGAATGTTTAGTTCATGTAGGAAATTTAATGGAAACATAAATAATTGGGATGTAAGTAATGTAACCAATATGCGTGGAATGTTCAGCGGAACTTCAGTTTATGATCAACCACTTAATAACTGGGATGTAAGTAATGTTACTAATATGAATTATATGTTTGGTAGTGCATCAGAATTTAATCAAGACATTGGAAATTGGAATACAGGAAATGTTACCAATATGGGAGGTATGTTTCAGAATGCAGAAGTATTTAATCAGAATCTTAATAATTGGAATGTTAGTAGTGTAACCATTATGAGTAGTATGTTTGAAAGGGCAGAAGCGTTTAACCAACCACTTAATAATTGGGATGTAAGTAGTGTTATAGATATGTCTGAAATGTTTAATGGTTTTATTTCAAACATGGCTTTTAATCAAAATATTGATAATTGGGATGTAAGCAATGTTACCGATATGTCTGAAATGTTTCAGAGATGTGTTGACTTTGATCAGCCTTTAAACTCTTGGGATGTAGGTTCTGTTACAAATATGACTTCGATGTTTGAAAGTGCAAATGTCTTTAATCAACCACTAGATAATTGGAATGTATCTAAGGTTACTAGCATGGAGAGTATGTTTCAGAGCGCTAGCGATTTTAACCAAAATATAAACTCTTGGAATGTAACCAATGTAACGAATATGAGTTTAATGTTTTACAATGCTCAAATGTTTAACCAACCGTTAAACTCTTGGGATGTAAACTCAGTAGTTAACATGTCAGGGATGTTCCGAAGAGCAGAGGAATTTAATCAACCATTAAATAATTGGGATGTAAGTGCTGTTGCTAATATGAGTCAAATGTTTGAGAGCGCTACGGCATTTAATCAACCATTAGATAGTTGGAATGTAAGTTCAGTTACTTTAATGCCTTCTATGTTTGAGAGTGCTACTGCTTTTAACCAAACTTTAGATAATTGGAATGCTTCTGTGGTTACGAACTTTGAAGCAATGTTTAAAAATGCAGAAATATTTAACCAACCTTTAGGGAATTGGAATACAGGCGAAGCACAAACAATGGCTGAAATGTTTTACGGAGCATCAGCATTTAATCAAGATATCAATAATTGGAATGTTTCTTTTGTTACCACGATGCAAGAAATGTTTAGAGAAGCAACATCTTTTAATAAGTCGTTAGATTCATGGAATGTAGCATCAGTAACAAATATGCAAGGTATGTTTCAAAATGCAAATGCTTTTGACGGAGCTATAGCAAGCTGGAATATAAGGAAAGTAACCACAACACAAGACATGTTTAACGGAGCAGTAAATTTCAATAAGCCTATTAATAACTGGAGGCCAACTGGAGTAACTAGTATGGATAGAATGTTTCAAGGAGCAAGTTCTTTTAATCAAGTTTTAGACCAATGGTTGTTAAATACTGTATCAATGAATGCCATGTTTAATAATGCTATAGCTTTTAATCAAGATTTAGGTGATTGGAATATTAGCGGAGTAACAAATATGCAAAACATGCTAGATAATACTGCCCTTACTAGAGCAAATTATGATAATACGCTTATTGCATGGTCTGAACAAACGTTAACATCTGGAATAAATTTAGGAGCAAATACACTCCCATATTGTGATGCTGTAGAAGAAAGGCAGTCTATGATAGATAATTTTGGATGGATTTTTATTGGAGATGTATTAGATTGTCCTATTCCAGAGTGTACAGAATTAACAGCTCCTTTAAATGCAGAAACGGATGTTCCAGTAAACACCAATCTTACCTGGGGATCTGTTTTGTATGCACGTGAATATGCTTTAACAATTAGAATTGAACCATCTGGAACTATAATAAATGAAACTGTTGTAAATGCCACCACTTATGAATTTGCTACAGATTTTTCAGGAGGAGAAACAGTTCATGTTACTATTGTACCTTCAAACGAAAATGGAGATGCGGTAGGTCCTTGTGCAGAAGAAAGCTTTACGGTGTCTACAACTCCATCAACAGTACCAGATTGTACCAACTTAACCTTACCACTTGCTGGTGTTACAGATATATCTGTAAGTACAAATTTAGAATGGAATGTTATAAGTAATGCAGATGGATACAGACTTACAGTAGGAACCACTTCTGGAGGGTCAGATATTCTTAATAGTATTAATGTAGGTAACAGTACAACATACGATTTACCTGTAGATTTACCAGAAGACACCGATATTTTTGTAACTATAACTCCTTATAACGATGAAGGTGATGCAATAAGTTGTGGAGAAGAGTCTTTTAAAACAGAGTTTATTCCAGTAGCACCTAGTTGTACAAGTTTAATGAACCCTATAAATGGTTCAACTGATGTTCCGTTGAATACTGATATTTCTTGGAATGAAATTGCAGAAGCAACAGGGTATTTAGTGAGTGTAGGAACTACTCAAGGAGGAATAGAGGTTGTGAATAGTATTGATGTAGGAAATACTACTTCCTATAGTTTTACTCAAGACCTACAAGCAAATAGAATACATTATGTTCGTATAATCCCATATAATGATGTAGGAGACGCTACAGGTTGTGTAGAAGAAAGTTTTACTACAGGAGATGCAGTTGTAAATGCCCCAAATTGTACAACAATAAATGTTCCAACCAATGGAGGAACAAATGTAAGTGTTAGTACAGAAATTAGTTGGGACACAGTAGCTGATGCTGATGGGTATTACTTATCAATCGGAACTACTTCAGGCGGAACTGATATTGTAAATAATGAAGTAGTAACAGGAACGAGTTACACTCTAGCTAGTGATTTACCAGAAACAACAACAATTTACGTGTCGGTCACTCCATACAATTCGGTAGGAAGTGCTACAGGTTGTTCAGAAACTAGTTTCACTACGGAAATAGTATCAACAGTACCAAATTGTACAACAATCACAGTTCCAAGCAACGGAGCAACGAATGTTAGTGTTAGTACAGGAATAAATTGGGACGCAGTAACTGATGCCGATGGATATTATATATCAATCGGCACAACTTCAGGCGGAACCGACATTGTAAACAATGAATCAGTAACAGGAACAACATACAATCCTGTGAGCGATTTTCCAGAGAACACGACAATTTACGTGTCAGTAACATCGTATAATTCAGTAGGAAATGCTGCAGGTTGTTCAGAGATTAGTTTTACAACAGAAAGGTTACTGACAGCACCAAATTGTACTACGATTTCTGTTCCAGCTAGTGGGGCAACGAATGTAAGTGTCAGTACAGGAATTACTTGGAATGCAGTAGTTGATGCCGATGGATATTACATTTCAATAGGAACTACTTCAGGTGGAACTGATATTGTAAACAATGAATTAGTAGCAGGAACAACATACAACACTACGAGCGATTTTCCAGAGAACACGATAATTTATGTATCAGTAATCCCGTACAATTCAGTGGGGAATGCTATGGGATGTTCAGAAATTAGCTTCACTACAGAAACGTTACTAATAGCACCAAATTGTACTACGATTACTGTTCCAACTAGTGGGGCAACAGATGTAAGTGTTAGTACAGGAATTAGTTGGAATGCTGTTTCTGATGCAGATGGATATTATATTTCAATCGGAACAACTTCAGGCGGAACTGATATTGTAAATAATGAATCAGTAACAGGAACGAGTTACACTCCAACCAATGATTTACCAGAGGCTACTACGATTTATATTTCGGTAATTCCATATAATTCGGTAGGAAGTGCTACAGGTTGTTCAGAGATTAGTTTCACTACAGAAATAGTACCAACAGCACCAAATTGTACAACAATAACAGTTCCAAGTAACGGAGCAACGAATGTTAGTGTTAGTACAGGAATTAGTTGGGATGCAGTAGCAGATGCTGATGGATATTACCTGTCAATCGGAACAACTTCAGGCGGAACTGATATTGTAAATAATGAAGTAGTAACAGGAACGAGTTATACTTTAGCTAGTGATTTACCAGAAACAACAACAATTTATGTGTCGGTAACTCCATATAATTCTGTTGGAAGTGCTACAGGATGTTCAGAAATTAGTTTTACTACAGAAACATTACTAACAACCCCAAGTTGTACAACAATTACAGTTCCAAGTAACGGAGCAACGGATGTTAGTGTTGGTACAGGAATTAGTTGGGAAGCAGTAGCAGATGCAGACGGATATTACTTATCAATCGGAACAACTTCAGGCGGAACTGATATTATAAATAATGAATTAGTAACAGGAACGAGTTACACTCCGATCAATGATCTACCAGAGGCTACTACGATTTATGTTTCGGTAATTTCGTACAATTCGGTAGGAAGTACAGCTGGGTGTTCAGAAATTAGTTTTAGAACTGAAGCAGGTTTAGTAGGAGAGACCAAATATGGCTTTTCTCCAAATGATGATGGGGTAAATGATTTTTGGGAAATAAAAGGAATTGAAGAATATCCTAATAATATGGTAACTGTTTTTAATAGATGGGGAGATATGGTATTTCAGACAAAAGAATATGATAATCAATTTAATGTTTTTAGAGGAGTTGCCAATAAGTTAACAAGTATGGGAGGTGATAAGTTACCATCTGGAACATATTTTTTCAGTATAAAAATTTCAACAGAAGGGAAATCAAAAGAAACAAAAGGGTTTTTAGTTTTAAAAAGATAGAATGAAAGAGATAAGGAACTATATTTTACCATTTATTTTTATGATGGTATTTCAAAATAATTGGGGACAACAAACTGCTTTATACCCAGAATATAATTATAATCCGTTTATTATAAACTCAGCGTATGCAGGAATGTCTGAAGGGGCAGAAATTACACTGAGTAATTATGGCTATATAAATAGTATTGAAGGAAGCCCCAGAACATTATCATTAAGTTTTCACTCTCCTATAGCTAGGAAGAAAATGGGGATAGGTGGGGCTATTGTACGAGATAAAATAGGAGTAAGTACTTATACAAATGCATATGCTGCATACTCATATAAAATATTTTTTGATACTGAGATTGATAGACCTTATTGGCAACATTATAACGAACATGTAATATCGTTTGGTTTAACAGCAGGAGTTCAGCAGTTTCAAGAAAATTTACTAGAGTTAGGTATTACAGATGACATAAAATTTTCAGAAAATATGAATGTAACAGTACCAACAGTAGGTATTGGGTTTTTATATAACCATGCAGATTTTTATGCAGGAGTTTCGTTGCCAAATCTTTTAGGAGATAAACTAGCGTCAAGAGATGATTTAGATATATCAAACCCTGTTTATGGTTATTTCGGATATCGTTTTTTTACCAACCGATTTGAAGAAGTTATGATTAAGCCTAGTGTTTTCTTAAAATATGAAGGTGGAGCACCAATGCAAGCTGATGTAAATGTAGCTGTTAACTATAAAAATAAGTTCGAAATAGGTACTGGTTACCGAAGTAGTTCATCAATTAATTTTTTAGCGGGTATTTATGCTCTAAAAAACTTAAAATTTGTGTACTTCTATAATGCAGGATTTAGTGACTCTGTGTTAGGAAATAGCCATGGTATTGTTCTTTCGTATGTCTTTGGAAAAAAACGCAGGTACTAAAGTTAATATAGAGTTATCTAAAACTCCAATTTTTATAATTAGCAGAAGCTTCTAATTGATTTTCAATGTTATCAGGTAATTCAGGAAAAAAATCGATACCCGTTTTTTGTTCTAAATTATCAATAGAAACAACAAAATTAGATAGCGGCTTATTGCTTTCTTTATGTGGAAGTAAAAAAGCAATGGCTTTAATTTCTGGCTGAGTGTAATCTAATAAAACCTTATAAAAATAGTTAGGGACACTTACCTTTTCTTTTCCAATGGTTTTTAAGTTAGACTCTAAAACACCACCGGTAACAACATACAAACGATTATATTTCTTAGCCCAATAACGAGTTTTTTGTTCTAGTTTATTCCAAATACCAGCGTTAAATTTATGGTTTTGCGGAGAAATATTTGAAGTATAAAAAGTTTCATCATGAGCACTTTTAGAGGCGCGTCTATCACCAGCAGGACATAAGTGTCCTTTGTCGTAACCAGATCTTTTATAATTTCTCCAATCAGCAGATTTTGTCTTCACCTTAGGGTCTACAATAAAAAACGGACGTTTACGGTTAGTATAAACAATATCACTTTTATCTAAAGGGTAAGCAACCCATTCGGCTTGCTCATGTTTTTCACTGTATGATAACTGGTAGCCATTATGCTTTATAATGACTCCAGTTGTTGAGGTAGGAAAGTAATTAAAGCTATTAGGTTTATTGTTCGTTGTTTCCGTTGTAGGTTGAGAAGAATTTTCTATATCTTCCTTTTGTTGTAACCAATAACCTACAAGTAAAGCAACAATGGTAATAACTACTTTTATTTTCCTTGAAGTGCTCATCTAATTACTTAAAACAATCTCTTTAAAATTCTCAGTTTTTTCAACTTCGTTAAAAATCTCTTGAAACTTTATTGGAGGGACAGTTAGTTTACGTTTAACTAAATCTAACCAAGCACCATAAACAGTTATAACTGCAGAGAGTTTACCTGCTTGATTAAAAACTTCATGTTGAATTTTCCAACGTTCACCTTTTCCAGATAAGCCGGTAACTTTTAGGTTTACAGTTATATCTTCACCCATGTGTATTTCACGTAAAAACTTGGTGTTTTCTTCAAATAAAATAGGGCCTACACTTTCCTTTGTAAAATCTTTAACTGTTATATTATGCTCTTTAAAAAAACGTAAACGTAATTCAGCAGCGTAATCATTATATGCGGTATGACGCATGTGTATGTTGGCATCAAAATCTGCCCATCGTGTTTTAAACTCAACACTAAAACTCATATCTAAAAATTTAAGAAAGCGAATTTACAAATTTTATGCTTTCACATCCAAAGCATCACGAAGTGTATTTCCAATTAACATAAACGCCATTACCAAACTCATAATAGCAATTCCAGGAATAAGTGCTAAATATGGCTTTCCGAGAATAATATAGTTGTAATGATTTTTAATCATAGCACCCCAAGAAGGAGTGGGAGGTTGTGCTCCAATACCTAAAAAACTCAGTCCACTTTCAATTAAAATTGCCGCTGCAAAATTTGCGGCGGAAATTACAATGATAGGAGCTAAAATATTAGGTAAAATATGTTTGAAAATAATTCTAAAATCTGAAAAACCTAAAGCTTTAGCAGCTTCAACATACTGTTGTTGTTTGGTTGTGATAACTTGACCTCTAACTACACGTGCAACTTCTACCCACATGGTTAATCCAACAGCAATAAACACTTGCCAAAAACCTTTTCCTAAAGCTAACGTGATAGCGATTACTAGTAAAAGTGTTGGAATAGACCAAGTGATATTGATAACCCACATAATGAAATCATCAATTTTTCCACCAAAATAACCAGCAATGGCTCCAATAGGGATGCCTATTAAAAGCGAAATAAAAACAGCAATAAATCCAATGAAAAAAGAAATTCTAGCACCAATTAATAATCTACTTAATAAATCACGACCATATTTATCGGTTCCTAAATAAAATGTTTTTTGTTGAATGTACTTTTCATAGGAAGTAGGAAATTCTTTGGGTAAACCATCGGAATATTTAATAATTTCTAACTGATTGTTTTTAACAGAAAATGATTTTATAGGTATTTCTGTTGCAGAATGTTGTTTTCCTTTCATGAAAATAGAAAACCACGATTGTTGATTTTTTATTCCTGAAGGAACACTTAATAGTTGTACAGAAAATCCAGGAGATTTAGAATGAATCTCTAAATGCATTTGATTTGCAGAATTACTATTGTCAGGAGCTAAAACATAGCAAAAAACAGCAATGAATCCGCATAAAACAATATACCAAAAACTAAACATACCTGTTTTACTACGTTTAAATTTTTGGATGGCTATTTGCCACAAAGATGTACCTGCGTTATTGTTCACTCTTTTTTGTTTCTTTCAAGTTAGTGATATCAATACTTGATGGATTTTGGAAAACTTCTAGGTCAAAATATTTCACAGAAGCTAAAATATGATCAAAAATGTTAGCCATAACTCGCTCATAGCTTACCCAGTTTTTTTCTCTACTAAACGCATAAATTTCTAGCGGAATTCCGTTAGGAGTAGGCTCTAACTGACGAGACATTAATAACATATCTTGATTAATTTTTGGATGATTTTGAATGTATTCATCTAAATAAATTCTAAAAGTCCCAAAATTAGTGAGGTTTCTACCATTTAGTATAACTGATTTATCAACATTATTCTCGTCATTATATTTTTTAACCTCTTTGCTGCTTTCTTCTATATAGTCAGAAATTAATTCAATTTTCTTAAAACGTTCAATATCTTCATCAGTAAGAAAATGAATGCTATTTATTTTAATTAAGATAGATCGTTTAATACGTCTACCGCCCGAGGTATTCATTGTTCTCCAGTTCTTAAAAGAATCGGAGGTTAAATAATAAGTAGGGATACTAGATATTGTATTGTCAAAGTTTCTAATGATTACTGATGTAAGGTTGATTTCAACAACATCACCATCGGCACCATATTTTTCCATTGTAATCCAATCTCCAATTCTAACAGTATCATTTACAGCTACCTGAATACTTGATACAAAGCCAAGAATGGTATCTTTAAAAATTAATAATAATACTGCTGAAAAAGCTCCTAATGCTGTTAAAAACCGAATTAAAGGCTTTCCTGTTAAAACAGAAAAAGATAAAATAATACCTATAATCCAAAAGACTACCATGAAAATTTGCACGTAACTTTCTAATGGTTTGTCTTTAAAAGCGTCAATAGTTCGTAAAAAATCTTTAATACTCAGTAAAATACTTTTTAAAAACCAAATAATAGAGAATATGATACCAATATTAATAATACGCTCTGCATATAAAAGAAGGTGAGGAAAATCTACTAGAATACCTTTTAGTGAATTAAAAACTATAATAAGAATAACAATTCTTGATAGACTTAAAAAAGCTTTGTTTTTAATAAGCATATCATCAAAACTAGTTGATGTTTTTGCTGCCATTTTATGAATAGTTTTTTTACCAACATATCTGAATATTTTAAATAATATGTAACCTAAAATTCCAAAAATAATCAGATTAGCAAATAAATTTAGATAAATTGCAAGTGTTTCTGAAAGAGAAAAATGCTCTTTAAAAATTCTATAAAAAAACTTGTTTAACATAGTAGTATTAGTTTAAAATCCTGTGATTTCTTCTCCCATTTTTAAGTCGAATTTTTTTCTAAACCAATATACAACAGCATACAAAACAGGAGTGTCGAGAGCTGCTATAATGATTTTGAATAAAAAACCGCTAAGTAAAAGGCTGCCAAAAATACTCCAAGGAAGTATTTTAAAAGAACTCAATAAAAATAATACGGTAAAAGTATCTATAAATTGTGATAAAAATGTAGAAAAATTATTACGAAGCCATAAATGTTTTCCTTTAGTTAGTTTTTTCCAAAAATGAAAAATACGAATGTCTATAAATTGAGCAGCCAAATAAGCTAACATAGAAGCTAATACTGCCAAAGGAGAAAGACCAAAAACTTTTGCAAAGGTTTCGTTACCAATAGGAGAACTGTCAATTGAAGGAGCGTAATCAGCAACTAAAATAATTAACATAGAAAAAAAGGAAGCAAAAATACCCGCTACAACAACTTGATTCGCTTTTTTCTTACCGTAAATTTCAGAAAGAATATCTGTAATTAAAAAAGTAATAGGGTAAGGAAGTATTCCAACAGATACTTCAAAACGAAATAAATTAAAAGGTTCCCAGTAAAAAAATTTCTGAAAAATTAGGTTTGAAGTTACAAGAGAAGCTATAAATAACGAAGCTAAAACTAAGTAAATAAGTTGCGCTTGAGATTTTTGTTGTACAGTCATAAAACGAAGATAGTAATTTTAAAAGTTGTATGTTTGCAGGGTTAAATAAACAACAAAACAAACAAATGAAAGCGTATATTTTTCCAGGTCAAGGAGCACAATTTACAGGAATGGGTTTAGACTTATATGAAAACTCTCCATTAGCTCAAGAACTTTTTGAAAAAGCAAATAATATATTAGGGTTTAGTATTACTGACGTAATGTTTGAAGGTACTGCTGAAGAATTAAAACAAACAAAAGTAACACAGCCTGCTATTTTTTTACATTCGGTAATTTTAGCAAAGGTTTTAGGAGATGATTTTAAACCAGAAATGGTTGCAGGTCATTCTTTAGGAGAATTATCAGCATTAGTAGCGAATGGTGTATTGTCTTTTGAAGACGGATTAAAATTAGTTTCAAAACGTGCTTTAGCAATGCAAAAAGCATGTGAAATTCAACCATCTACCATGGCAGCTGTATTAGGATTAGAAGATGCCGTAGTTGAAGAAGTTTGTGCTTCAATTGATGGAGTAGTAGTGGCAGCAAATTATAACTGTCCAGGGCAGTTAGTAATTTCAGGTGAAGTTGAAGCAGTTGAACAAGCGTGTGAAGTATTAAAAGAAAAAGGCGCAAAAAGAGCGTTGCTTTTACCTGTAGGAGGGGCATTTCATTCACCTATGATGGAGCCAGCTCGCGAAGAGTTAGCAGCGGCTATTGAAGAAACCACATTCAGCGAGCCTACTTGTCCAGTATATCAAAATGTAGTAGCAAAAGCAGTAACTAATCCTACTGAAATTAAAGAAAACTTAATAGCGCAATTAACAGCTCCAGTAAGATGGACTCAATGTGTACAAGCAATGATTACTGATGGAGGTACTGAGTTTGTTGAAGTTGGTCCAGGAAAAGTATTACAAGGGTTAATGCGTAAGATTGATAGAAGTGTGACTGCTAGTGGTGCTTCTTTAGCATAAATAGTAGATACAAAAAATATAATATAGAAAATCCCGCTCCATAAAGAGCGGGATTTTTGTTTCGTGAAAAAGAGAACTATTATCTAGCTAAGACACAATCCTTGCAGTCTTTAACTTCACCATAATAGGTTTCTCTGTATTTGTGTACCGTTTCTAACGGTATAATGTTTAAAAACATTTTTTTTATGTAAGTAACATTAGTATGTAGCTTACCCATTTTTTTTGAAAATCGTTTTTCTAAACGTGTTTCTCTTTTAATTTTAATCAATTTCATTATTCTATTATCATTAAATTAGGGTACAAAGCTAAAAAGCTTAAAGCGTGATGTCAATTAATAAACGTTAAAACCTTAAAAATCAACTAATAAATATATCTCCTTAAATAAGGTGTGTGTTATTTTAAGAATATGATAATATGTAGTGGGAATAAATCACAAATTAGAAGTGTAAAAAAACTGTTTTTTACTAAAATGAATAAAAAACCACTCAAAATTGATTTAAAATAATCAAAAGTGAGTGGATTTTTATGTTTTTTTATAAGAAATAATTAGTTTCTGATGCCTAAAGTTTCAACTATTTGTGTTTTCTTCGGAGTTAAAAGAATTAAATAAATCAATAAGATTACTCCTAATAGTAAAAAATCTGGTTTTAAAATTAAAATTAAAAAACAAGCACCTTCAATAATAGCCCATCTTACTATTGAAGCAGTTTGATAAATCGCAAACTTTTCTTCATTACTAGCATCTTTTTGTACCTTTCTTAACATGTTCTTAAACATGAAGTTGCTCGCTACATAAGCTATTGCGGGAATAAAAGCATACATTAAAGATGAGTTATCAATAACCATGTCGAACATAATTTTGAAATCACCCAAAATTGTAAAAGCAAGAGTTACTCCAGCAACTAAGGCAAGGTGAATAATTTTTAACGTTTTAATTTTTTGATTCATTACTAAACTTATTTAATGGTGATTGTAATGTTATCTTCATTTTTCCATGTACCATTTTCTAAAGTAATCAAGCCAAATTCAGGGTGAATATATTTATTGCCTAATTCAAAATTGTGATTTAAACCATTAATGTATTCAGGAACACATATTTCATGACCATTGGCATCATAAGGTTCGTAACCATCATCACACCTATCTTTATCACAACTAATAGAAATTAAGCTCAAGATTAATAAAGGAAATAAAAATTTGTTTTTCATAGTTGTTATTTAAATTTTGAAGTAGAGTAAAGTTTTTATAGTTATTGTTTAAACCTTATTGAATTGAGAGTTTTCTCTAATTCTTTTTTTTGATCATGTGTTGTGTATGAAAGAATTAAGCTTATAGAAAAACCATTTTTAATTATTGAATAATAACTTTGTTTAATGTTAAGGTTACCTTTATTTAAGTCTAAATTCATTCTGTAAAAATCCTGATTGTTAATCATTACTTTTTCAAATTCGGAATCAATATTGTTGTATTCGATTTGAGATTTTTTAAGGAAATTTCGTGAATGAAATAAATAATCAGCTCCATTTTTTATACTAGGAGAAGATTTTAAGTTTTCTGCAATGACCATAAAGCCTGGGTTGTAATCTACAGGAGCTCCTGGTTCATGTTTAAATAATGTTAGTAAATATGCTGAATTAATTTCAGACGCTTTAATCGTTGCTTTTAGATTTTTATTATCGCCGGAAACTAAATCTTTACTTTTTTCAATTAAGTTTTCTGTAGTTTTTTTATCAAGAACAAACCACTTATTTGGAATTGATATTTCTAAATTAAAAAAAGAATTACTGTATATGTCATTCTCTATTTTACCATAATCAAAACTATCATAAGTTTGATTAATATTACAGTTTGTTAATGTTGTAATAATAAAAAGAAGAAGAATAAATTTATTTTTCATAGCTATATTTTTTGTGTTAGATGAAGTCATTCACAGTTTTAGTAATAAACGCTAATTGCTCTTCATCTAACTCTGTATGCATTGGTAATGAAATAACTTCGTCAATTAATTGATTAGTTACAGTAAAGTTTTCTTCATTATACCTACTATCTTGATATGCTTTTTGCGCATGTAACGGAACAGGATAATAAATTGCATTAGGAATTCCGTTATCTAACAAATGCTGATGTAATTCATTGCGATTTCCGTTGGTAATTCTCAATGTATATTGATGGAAAACATGCGTAGTAAAATCACTAATAGTTGGTGTGATAATATTTGGGTTGTTAGCAAATGCAGCAGAATAATATTCCGCAGCTTTTCTACGAGCATCACAATAGCTGTCTAATAAAGGTAACTTAGCTTTTAATACAGCAGCTTGAATAGAATCTAAACGAGAGTTTACTCCAACTACGTCATGGTAGTAACGGTTGTACATTCCATGGTTAACCATTCCGCGAAGCGTATGAGCTAATTCATCATCGTTAGTAAAAATAGCACCACCATCACCATAACATCCTAAGTTTTTAGAAGGGAAGAAAGAAGTTGTTCCTACATCTCCAATAGTTCCAGCTTTTTTCTTAGTTCCATTAGCAAAAGTATAGTCTGCTCCAATAGCTTGGGCGTTATCTTCAATAACAAATAAGTTATGTGCTGCTGCAACCTCTAAAATAGCTTCCATATTAGCACATTGCCCGAATAAATGTACAGGAACAATCGCTTTCGTTTTAGATGTAATCGCCTTTTTCAAAGCTTCAATGTCAATATTAAAAGTATCAGGTTCAACATCAACTAAAACAGGTGTTAATTTTAATAAACCAATCACTTCAACAGTTGCAGCAAATGTGAAATCAGCAGTAATGACTTCGTCTCCTGGCTCTAATCCTAAGCCCATCATGGCTATTTGTAAAGCATCGGTACCATTAGCACATGGAATTACGTGCTTAACTCCTAAATACTTCTCTAAATCAGCTTGAAAATCACGAACATATGGCCCGTTTATATATGCTGAAGTGTTTAAAACTTCTTGAATTGAAGTATCAACTGTATCTTTTATTTTTTGATATTGACTTTGTAAGTCAACCATTTGAATTTTTCTCATTTTGACATGATTTTATAAACATCAAAAATACAAACTATCTTTTATTGTTTCGAGTCTTTAAAGAAAATAATAAGAGTTATAATTGTATGTTTTGTATAGGTGTTATACAATACGTTTAATAAATAAGGTATAAAGCAACAAAGGTTGAATATTATCGTTTTGTACAGAAGAGAAACTAAGGTTAAGAGTACTTAATGAAGACATCTAAACGTAAAATAGCTTTTAAGGTTTTAATAGGATATGCAACTCTAGCGGTTTTAGCAGTCATTTCAGGAATTTTGTTGTTTTCTGAAATAAAAACATATATAGAAATACAAAAGCAAGGTGTTTCTGATAGGAATAATATTATCCAAACTGGAGGGTTAATTGCTGATATATATGAGAATGAAAATTTAGGAAGAGCTGCTATTCAGTTGAATTCTTATAAGCGATATAATGAGTATGTAACAGAGAATAAGTTGTTGTTAAAAAAGATTGACTCACTTAATTTCATAGCAAAAGATGTATCAAAAACATCTATTTTAGATAGTATTAAGTTAGTTTTAAATAAAAAACGAAAAAACATAACCAGTTTAAGAAGATTAAACCAAAGAAATGCTTCAGAAAAATCGATAAACGAAGCCATAGATAAGTTAGGGTCTATAGATTCACTCCTTGGGAAAGGCTCAGTAAAAGATCTTGTCGATAATCCCGAGGTTTTTAATAAAAAAACAGGATTAAGTTTAGAAAGATATCTAAAATTATTTGATAGAGAAGATGAAGAAAAGCCAGTTAATGCTGAAGAACAGAAGCAAATAGATTCTTTAGTTTCTGCTTCTAAAGAAATACTTCAAAAAGCACAAAGAGAAACAAATACTAAGCGAAGGTTTTTACGAATAAAAGAAAGGGAACTGATTGAAAATGATATCACAATTTCAAGAAAGTTACGGGAGGTTTTAAGTGTACTAGAAAGAGACGTTATTTTTAATGCGAATCTGGCTCATAAAAAGCATGAAGAAACGCTTGGACGTAGTAAAAATATAATTCTATTAGCTACAGGAGTAGGCTTTATTATAATTGTACTTTTCTCAATAATAATCTTAAATGACTTTTGGAGAAGTCAACATTATAGGCAAGAATTAGAAAGTGCGAATGCAGTTACTTCTTCGCTTTTAAAAAGTAGGGAGCAACTAATATCTATGGTGAGTCATGATTTAAGAACTCCTTTAAGTACAATTACTGGTTTTAGTGAATTATTACAAAAATCAATTGCTAATACAAAAGAGAAAAATTATGTGGTGCATATACAAAATGCATCAGTATATATGGGGCAGCTTGTCGGCGATCTTTTAGAGTTTTCTAAATTAGAAAATAGTAAAATAACTATTGAAGCTATCCCTTTTGATTTAAAGAGAAATATAGAAGAAGTAGCTAATAGTGCTAAAAACCTTGTTCAGAACAAGCCAGTTTTAGTAAATGTAAATCATGACGAAAAACTAAATTCACTAATTATTAGTGATCCTTTTAGAATAAAACAGATACTATATAATTTAGTAACTAATGCATGTAAGTTTACAAAAGAAGGCTCAATAACAATAAAGAGTAGATTAAGAAGCGTAAAAGAAAAAAAATATATAGAAATCACAGTAATTGATACAGGGGTTGGAATAGGAAAAGATGAACAAGAAAAAGTTTTTAAAGAATTTACGCAAGCACATGAAAAAGAGAACGGACAAAATGGGTTTGGATTAGGTTTGACCATTTCTAGAAGACTAGCAGAGCTTTTAGGTGGATCTTTAACTTTACAAAGTAGTTTAGGAAAAGGTAGTACATTTTCATTGTTTGTACCTATCACTTTTGCTGAAGAAAAATCAAATAAAAAAGGGATAAGCCCACAAAATGAAAGCCTTAATATTCATGCTGTAGTGGTAGAAGATGATACTTCTTTGAGAGCGCTTTTAAAAAATGTTTTAGAAGGGTTAGGTGTGAAGGTAACCTCTTTTAGTAACGCACAAGAAGCGCTAAATAAAATCAATAATATTACGTATGATTTAGTTTTAACTGATATACAGCTTCCAAAAATGAACGGTATCCATTTTATGGAAACCTTAAAAAAACATAACTCTTATAAAGGTCAGCCTATTATAGCAATGACTGGAAGAGCAAATTTATCGGAAAGTGAATATGTTAAAAATGGTTTTTCAGACGCTTTAATTAAACCGTTTCATCCTAAAAGATTGAAAGAAATTTTACAGCGATTTTTTGATTTTAAAATTCAAGATAAAGATGTAGTTATTACTCAGATTGATAATAAAAGAACAAGTAGCTTTGATATTACTTCTTTGAAAACATTCTTGAATAATGACGAGGCAGAGATAAAAAACACATTAGAATCCTTTTTGAAGGATACTGAGGAGAATTTATTGTTGTTAAAGAGGTTTGTAAATAAAGATGATTTACAAGGGTTTAATGATGTTAGTCATAAAATGTTGGGAATGTTCAAGCAGTTAAAAGCTACTGAATTAATCACCTTTTTAGAGAAGTTTGAGGTGGATAAAGAAATAAATAAAGCCTTATGGAAAGATTTTGAAAAAGAGTTAGATGTCTTTTTAATTGAAGTGAAAAAGTACCTTAATTAATCTTATGTTCTTTTAATTTATTATACAGGGTTTTTCTAGTGATGCTTAAAAGTTTTGCCGCCTTGGTTTTGTTATTTCCCGCCTCATGTAAAGCTCTAATAATAAGTTTTTTTTCATTTTCTTTAGTAGAAAATTCATTAGGTAGATTGTATTGGTCTTCAGTATTTTTTAGTTCTTCAGGTAAAACTTCTTTTTCTATAATTTCGGTCTGAGATAAAAGTGTAGCTCTTTTTATAACATTAGATAATTCTCGTAAGTTTCCAGGCCAATTATATTGTTGAAATAAAGCTACTACCTCTTGAGAAAATCCAGCGATTGATTTTTTAAGTTGTTTGTTAGCCTTTTCTAAAAAGAAGTCTGCATAGAGGATTAAATCATCTTTTCTGTCTTTTAAACTAGGAACCTTAATAGAAAATTCATTTAATCGATGATATAAATCTTCTCTAAAATTACCTTTTTCAACAGCCAATAATAAATCTTCATTGGTAGCCGTAATCAAACGAATATCCACCATAATCTCCTTGCTGCTTCCAACAGGTTTAATCTTTCTTTCTTGTAAAGCTCGTAAAAGTTGTACCTGACTTTCGTAGTTTAAGTTTCCTACTTCATCTAAAAAAAGAGTACCTCCATTCGCTGCTTCAAAATGTCCTATTTTATCATTTATAGCACCAGTAAAAGATCCTTTTTGATGCCCAAAAAACTCGCTTGAAGCAATTTCTTTAGGTATGGCACCACAATCTACAGCAATAAAAGGTTTGTCTTTACGTAAACTTTGGGTGTGAATTGTACTAGCAACAACTTCTTTACCTGTACCACTTTCGCCTGTAATGAGAACAGACATATCAGTTGGAGCTACTAAATGGATATGTTCATATAGGCTTTTAGAAGCTGCGCTTATACCAGAAACAATGTTAGAGTTGGAGTTTGAAACTTTTTTGTCTTCTTTTTTAGTCTCGGTAATCTGTTCAGTTTTAACTTCAAGAGCGTTACTAATTACTTCTAAAACTTCATCAGGATTAAAAGGTTTAGAAATATAATCAAAAGCTCCTTGTTTCATTGCTTGCACAGCTGTTGAAACTTCAGCATAACTCGTCATTAAAACAACAGGAATATTACTATTGGTGTTTTTACTTTGCTTTAATAAATCAATACCGTTACCATCGGGAAGGCGTAAATCAGTAAAAATTAAATTATAAGAATGTTTTTTTAAGAGAGTGGAAGCATTTTTAATAGTATAGCTAACCTCTACAGTATACTGATGTCGCTCTAAGAAATGTTTTAACATATTAGAAAAAGTAACATCGTCTTCTACTAGTAAAATCTTTTTCATAAAAAATGTTTATTCTAAATTGTTTGTATGATATAAACTCTCTGTAAAAATAAAAAGAGCGTTTTACATGAAAACGCTCTTTTGTCAATAAAATTGAGGGGGAAATAAAAAAATTACTTTTTTGTGTTGCTAACTTCTTTTTCGTCTAACAAGTTACCTTCTTTGTCAGTATAAATAGTCTTGCTTGCTTGCTCTACGCTAATTTCTAATTTGTACTGCTCTTTTTCGTTTACAAAAGCTTTGCTTAATGTAGCCTTAGGGAAGCTTTCTTTAATAGAATTAACCAATGCCGCTGGCAATTTATCTAAAGAAATTTCTTGGAACCCATCTGCTACAACTGTATGAATTGGAGTGATAGGAGAAATAGTATTGTTTACTGTTGCGTAAGTTGAAACACCTGCTAAGATTGCTACTGCTAAGATTAATTTTTTCATGATATTAAGTTTTTAAGTTATAATTATTTATTGTTGTAATACTACAAGGGAAATATGTATGGATTATTTTACTTCTTTAGCATCTAACCAATTTCCTTCTTTGTCAGCAAAAAGAGTTTTGCTTTCGTTTTCTAAAGCAATTTCTAATTTGTATTGCTCTTTTTCGTTTACAAAAGCCTTACTTAATTTACCTTTAGGAAAACTTTCTTTAACAGATTTTGCTACCGCTGCAGGTAACTTATCTAAAGAAATTTCTTGAAAACCGTTCTCTACAACTGTGTGAACTGGAGTGATAGGAGAAATAGTAGTGTTTGCTGTTGCATAACTTGAAGCTCCTGCTAAAATTGCTGCTGCTAAAATTAAATTTTTCATGATTTTAAATTTTTTAACTAACGATTATTTATTGTTTGTTTGATGTATTGAAATAAATATGCCATCAATTTTTGTTAAACTGTTATTTAGTGTTAAGTGTTTGATATGTAATGTGTTGTTGTTTTTATGGGGTTGAAAGATTAATAATTTTATGTGTAAAAAGTGTGTAAGTAAATAATAAAACCGTGTAAAAATTACACTATTTACCCAAAAAAGAAACCATAAATAAATCTGTTATCTTTGAAAAAAAATCATCCCTAATGAAGTTATTTAAAAAGTCTCTAAAAATAGTTCTCTTACTTTTAGTTTTATTGAGTGTTGGAGTTTGGTTATTTACGAAAACTTTGCATCCAACATATAAGGGAGAGTTAGAACTAGCAAATATTTCTGATAAAGTAACAGTATATTATGATGAGGTAGGTGTACCACACATCAATGCTCAAAATCAGTTAGATGCTTATACTGCATTAGGATATGTACACGCCCAAGACCGATTGTGGCAAATGGAATTGATGCGAAGAATTGCTGCGGGTAGGTTGGCTGAAATTTTCGGAAAAGACTTGGTAAAGGTAGATAAGTTTTTCTCTGGATTAGGAATTGAAGAAGCTGCCGAAAAAACCATTCAAGAGTTAGATAAAAATTCAGAATCTTCTAAGCTAACTGAGGCCTACTTAAAAGGAGTTAATCAATTTATTGAAGAAGGAGCGACTCCACTAGAGTTTTATTTGGTAGGGTTAGATAAAGAAAATTACACGGTTAATGATGTATACAATGTTTTTGGATACATGGCTTTTAGTTTTGCAATTGCACATAAAACTGATCCGCTGTTAACCGAAGTAAAAGAAAAGTTAGGCGAGCCCTATGTAAATGAATTATTAAACGCTTTCGACAAGAATTTAACACTTAATAAAACAACAAATAAGGCAACTATAAAAGCAGATTTCTCTATAGCAGTGAGCGCCATTATGGATAAGTTACCAGTCGCTCCTTTTATAGGAAGTAACTCTTGGGTAATTGCACCGCCTAAAACAAAAAACGGGAAGGTGATTTTTGCGAACGATCCACATATTAATTTTTCACAACCTTCGGTTTGGTATCAGAATCACATTAAAACTCCTGATTTTGAAATCTACGGATTCAATTTAGCGTTGATGCCATTTCCTTTGTTAGGGCATAATAAAGATTACGCATATGGATTAACCATGTTAGCAAATGATGATTTGAATTTTTATGTTGAAGAAAATAATCCTGACAATTCAATGGAATACAAAACTCCAGAAGGATATCAGAAATACCAATTATGGAATAAACATATTAAAGTTAAAGGAGAAAAAGACACCACTTATCAAGTAAAAGTAAGTAAGCACGGACCAATTATGAATGGGCTGATAGAGCATATTACTGATGATAGACCTGTGGCAATGAACTGGATTTATACGCAGTTACCAAATAAACTGTTAGAAGCTTCTTATAAAATGTCACACGCTAATTCTATGCAAGATTTTAAAACAGGAACAGCTAAAATTCACGCTCCTGGATTAAACGTGATGTACGGTGATGCTAAAGGTAATGTAGGTTGGTTTGCATCGGCTAAATTGTACCAGTTAAGAGATAGTTTATCTTCTAAAATGTATTTAAACGGAGCTTCAGGAAAAGATGAAATTGTTGAGTATTTAGATTTTGAAGAAAATCCGCAAGCTGAAAATCCTAGTTGGAATTATGTGTATTCAGCAAATAATCAACCAGACTCTGTAAGAGGGAAATTGTATCCTGGATATTATCAACCAGAAGACAGAGCCAAAAGAATTGTAGAATTATTGGAGCCTAAAAATGATTTTACTAGGCAAGATGTAGCTGAAATGATTTATGATGTGACGTCACCTGTTGCTCCAGAAATAGGAAGAGAATTGTTAAATAGTGTTGATAAATCTTCGTTATCACCTTCGGCTAAAAAAGCGTATTCGGTGTTAGAAAAATGGGATGGTGAATATGCGAAAACCAAGATAGCACCAACAATATATAATCGATTTTTATATGAGTTTTTAGCAGGAACTTATAAAGATGAATTAGGAGCTAGTTTTCAATTATTTATTGGTACTCAATTACAAGATCAAGTGCTAGCAGAGCAGGCTAAAAGGGAACAATCAGTTTGGTGGGATAATATCTTAACTAAAGATAAAATTGAAACTAGAAATGAAATAATTACCAGAGCTTTTCAAAAAGCCATCACGTTTTTACAAAACCAATTAGGAGAAAATGTAGATAATTGGACGTGGAATCGCGTGATTTCAGTGGAGTATGAACACGCTATTGGTAAAGCGGGAGGTTTGTTGCGTAAATTCTTTAATGTAGGTCCGTTTGAAACCATTGGAGGAAATGAAGTGATAAACAATCAGATTTTTAAGTTGGATAGTACAGGAATGTATAAGATTCACGGAGGGCCTTCAACACGTAGAGTAATTGATTTTTCTGATGTTGAAAATAGCATTGCGATTTTACCAACGGGGCAGTCGGGAAATGTGTTTAGTCCGTATTACAAAGACCAAGCACAAAAATATGTAGATGGTGAGTTTGTAAAAATGATCCTTAATGAGGCAGCTATAAAGAAGAGTAAAAATAAATTGGTGTTTTTACCGAAGAATAATTAATAGAATGTCATTTCGACCAGAGGGAGAAATCTTATTAAAGTAACAGGATACTTCAGTCGTGTCTTCTTCGTGATGACGGTTTGTCAAGATATATCCTACATCATTGAGAGGGGCGAAGCAATTTTTCCGTTAAAGTGTCCTAATTTTTTTTAAAAGATTTTAAGTAATTTATAGCTTAGGTTTTGAATAAATAATATTTCTTAAAACTCTAGGAGTGTCTTCTGAATCAATTTTCTCAAACATTTCATTGATTCCGTACTCTGAGTTAAAATCAGAAATAATTTCAGTACCTGCGATTCTGCCAAATTCAATATCATCTTCTGTAGCCGTTTGGTTAAAAACACAAAGCCATTGGATTTCTTTTTTTGTTTTTTTATCAAAGACTTGAAACCATTTCTTTTTAAGTGTTTTTAGTTCGACAGAAGCAGAGATTAAAGATTTTGGGATATGATTGTCTAAAGCGTGCTTAGCACTTTCTATTAAGAATTTATCTGTCATATGTTATACCTCTTTATAAACCTCCTCAAAAGGAACTCTAAAACGTTCTCCATACACTCCTTCGGGTTTGCGAATACCACATGACACAACCATGTTAATTTCTGAACCAAAAGGTAGCCCTAACAAGCGTTTTACACGCCAAGTATCAGAGCCTTCCATGGGGCAAGTGTCGTAACCTTTAGCAGCCATTGAGAGCATGAATGTTTGTGCTGCTAATCCACAGGTTTTATGAGCCACTACACGCATATCGCTATTGCGAACTTCACGATAAATAGGGCGGAAGATTCCTGTAATGAGAATTATTAAATATTTGAGATAACCAAAAATTCCGAAGACATCGAAATAGGTAAACGGAATCAGTTTTCCGTAGTAGTTACGTGCTACTTTTTCTCGACTTCGTTGCTCCGATTTCGGATTGTTTTTTCCAAACACTTTATCCATAAAAGCTAAGTTGGCTTTGGCTCGCTTGCGCCATAAATCTTTACGAACAACAAAAATTACCATTTGTTGAGCTGTTTTTGCAGCATTTTGATTAAAGCATAATGGAGCCATTTTTTTTATAATTTCCTTATCAGTGATATGATAAAACTCCCATAGTTGCATATTGCTACTTGTAGGAGCTAAACTCGCCTGTTCTAAACATTTTTTTACAATGGAAGTGTCTATCGGTTTTTTAGGGTCGTACACTCTTACCGAACGACGATAGTTAACAGCTTCTGATACGGTTTTTTCACTCATTTATTTGGGGTGTCTTGATTCTTATGTCTACTAATCTTTTGTCTAATAAAACTATCCTAATTTCATTAAGGTTTTTAATTGCTGAAGTTTTCCTTTGTAGGGTGCATATCTAGTAGGTACATCTAGCCAAGTCCCGCGAGAAACCACTCCTTTATGATGAGAAAAAGCATCAAAAGTTTGTTTTCCATGATAGCCACCAATACCACTTTCGCCCACACCACCAAAAGGCAAACGGTGATTTGCAAAATGTACAGTAGTGTCGTTTATCGTTCCTCCTCCAAACGAATAACGCTGAATCATTTTTTTAGCAAATGAATTTCGATTGGTAAATACATATAACGCCAAAGGTTTGTCGTATTTAGTAGTGATTTTTTCAATATCAGCTTCGTTTTCGTAAGAAATCAATGGAAAAATAGGTCCGAAAATCTCCCCTTTCATAACTTCACTATCCAAACTAGGTTCGTCGATTACAGTAGGAGCGATGTAACGATCATCTCTATCGGTTTGTCCGCCAATTACACAATTTTCATTTTCTAGCATCAAAGCTAAACGGTCAAAATTTCGAGTATTCACAATACGAGGGAAATCGGGAGAATTTTGCGGGTTTTCTCCATAGGCTCTAAAAATTTCTTCTTTAAACTGTTTTATAAATAGTTCCTTAACTGATTTGTGAATTAATAAATAATCAGGAGCAATACAGGTTTGTCCACCATTAATGAATTTTCCCCAGACTAAACGTTTTGCAGCTAATTTAATGTTTGCAGTTTTGTCAACAATACACGGACTTTTTCCGCCCAACTCCAAAGTAACAGGTGTTAAATAATTGGCAGCGGCTTTGGCTACAATTTTACCCACCGGAACACTCCCAGTAAAGAAAATATAATCCCAACGCTGTGCTAATAACTCAGTGGAAATATCTACGCCTCCTTCTATTACTGTAACGTGATTTTTATCAAAAACAGCTTCGATAATTTCCTTGGTAATTTTGCTTGTATTCGGTGTCAATTCCGAAGGTTTTAATACTACGGTGTTTCCAGCAGCAATAGCTCCTAATAAAGGTGCAAATGCTAGTTGATACGGATAATTCCAAGGAGCAATAATTAAAACTGTACCATAAGGTTCTTTATAGATTTTTGCTGATGATGGAAAGTTTAATAGAGATGGTAACACACGTTGAGGTTTGTTCCAAGCGTGAATGTTTTTTATAGCCATTTTTAATTCAGCTAACACGATAGAAGTTTCAGTCATCACAGCTTCGTATTCTGATTTTTTAAAATCATCATGCAACGCTTTGATAATATCTTGTTCTCTTGCAATAAGTTCTTTTTGTAGTTTTTTTAAAGCATTTTTTCTAAAGGAAATATCTTTGGTTTGTTGCGTAGCAAAATAGTCTTTTTGCGACTGAACCAATTCGGGAATATTCATAAGCTATAGGTCTTGTAGTTTTTTATTCATTATTGAAAACCATAATGGCGGAACCAGTGCAACTAGCATCATGCCAGGATATCCTGTTGGCATTTGAGGACTTTC
Source organism: Tenacibaculum sp. SDUM215027 (assembly GCF_050566205.1). Taxonomy (NCBI): domain Bacteria; kingdom Pseudomonadati; phylum Bacteroidota; class Flavobacteriia; order Flavobacteriales; family Flavobacteriaceae; genus Tenacibaculum; species Tenacibaculum sp. SDUM215027. Next base: position 89,731 of record NZ_JBNXUE010000001.1, on the reverse strand, counting down.
AGGTAATGATTTTAGTAATTGATAATGTTTGCTTCCATTATAATGATGGTCGGAGTGACGTGATAAATTAAACAGCATTAACATGCCAATTCTATGATCTGAATTCCACGAGTGAGTTCTTTTTACACGCTCGTATCGTCCTTTTTCATTTTGTTTACGTAGTAGTCCGTAATGTTCTATATAGTTTACAGTCTCGAGTAATAAAATTCCAAAAACAGCAGCAATTATAAAAATGAGGAGTACTTTTAATCCGAGAAAAAAGAAAATTCCTCCTAATAAAGCAAAGTTACAAATCGTATATATGAGCATTCTGTTTTGAATGTGAAACCAGCTTCTGTCAGAACTCTTTAAGCGCTTACTTTCGGCTTCCCAAGCTTGGTGATAACTTTGAAAATGAGAGCGAACCCAGAAAAGATATATTACCTCATTTTTTCTTGCGGTGGCAGCATCTTTTGGTGTGGCTACATTAAGATGATGTCCAGCATTATGATAGGGTAAAAAATGTGTATCTAAAGAAGTTAATAATAAAATCTCGCCTAAAAATTGATCAAAACGATTGTTCCGATGACCTAATTCATGTCCTACGTTAATACCGATTACACCACATAGTAAGCCCATTGCTGAAATTCTTCCTACATATTCTATGGTAGTTAATTGTGTGTCTTTCATCATTGATAAAAACCACCCTAAGAAAAATAACTGAATAGGTACTGTTGCGTATAATATGTAAGTGTATAGGTTGTTTTCTTTTTCTTGCTCTTCTTGTTCTTTACTAAGGTTTTCTTTGTCTGGGCTGAAAAGTAGTTCAAGTAAGGGTACAAATCCAAAAAAAACTAGTAGAGGTAATAATGTTACCCATCCTTTACTAATAAACGAAATGTAGACAGTTACAGGAAGTATTAAAATTGCTAAAAATTTAAGAGCTTTCATCTTACGCGAAATTTGTCTAAATATACAAATTACAAGCAAGCATCCCAAACAGGATCAGAAGGAGTTGGGGCAGTGATTTTTATAAGTTCTTTACTTACTGGATGTGTGAATTCAATTTTTCGAGCGTGTAAATGAATACTTCCGTCTTTATTACTTCTTTTGGATCCGTATTTTAAGTCACCTTTAATAATAGCGCCAATGTTAGAAAGTTGTACGCGAATTTGATGATGACGACCTGTTTCTAAGTCTATCTCTAACAATGAATAATTATCTAGCTTTTTAAGTGTTTTATAATGAAGAATGGCTTTTTTGCTCCCTTCAGCTTCTTTAGTATAAGCAGTGGATTTATTATTCTTTGGATTCTTTTTTAAGTAGTTGATTAACGTGTCTTCCGCTTTTTGGGGTTGTTGTTGAACTACTGCCCAATAGGTTTTTTTAATCGTTTTGTCACGTAACATTTTGTTTAAACGTTCCAAAGCTTTTGAAGTTCGGGCATAGATAACAATACCCGAGGTAGGTCTGTCCAAACGATGAACAGTTCCCAAAAAAACATTTCCTGGTTTGTTATGTTTTTCTTTGATATATTCTTTAACTATGTCAGAAAGAGGTTTGTCGCCAGTTTTATCACCTTGTACAATATCACCGGCACGTTTGTTAACAACTATAATATGGTTGTCTTCATGTAAAACCTGCAAATTTTCTTTAGTAGAGTGCATAATAGGAGTTACCTTAAACTTAGTAGGAAGGTTTATTTGAAATTTGCTGCTACGTCCTCGTTTACTTGATCGATAAAGTTTAAAAACTCATCACGTCCCATTCCTGTAGAGGAAGAAGTAACAAAAGACATTGGTAATTCCTCCCAATAATTTAATAACTTTTTTTTGTAAGTAGTAATTTGTTTATTTAGTTTAGAGCTTCCAAGCTTATCGGCTTTGGTAAAAACGATACAAAACGGAATGCGGTTTTCACCCAAAAACTGCATGAACTCTAAATCTATTTTCTGTGGATCGTGGCGAGAATCAATTAAAACAAAAGTACAAACGAGTTGTTCACGTTCCTTAAAATAGTTTTCAATAAAATATTGAAAAATTGTTCGTTTCTTTTTTGAAACTTGTGCGTAACCATATCCGGGTAGATCTACTAAAAACCACTCATCGTTAATTTTAAAGTGATTGATAAGTTGTGTCTTTCCTGGTTTTCCAGAGATTTTAGCTAAATCTTTACGTTCCATTAACATATTAATTAATGAGGATTTACCAACATTAGAACGACCAATAAAAGCGTATTCAGGAATGCGTTCTTTTGGTGCGTTTATAACATTGCTGTTACTCATTACAAATTCAGCAGATTTTATTTTCATACTAATTAAGTTAGTTTAGCTGTTATATTTCTCGTTTAGAAAGCCAGTTTTCTAAAACTTCGTTAAACTCTTCTGGAGTTTCCATCATAGCTGCATGTCCACATTTGTCAATCCAGAATAAATCAGCATCAGGTAAGAGTTTTTTGAAATCTTCAGCTACTTCTGGTGGAGTAACGCTGTCTTGTTTTCCCCAAATTAAACAGGTAGGTTGTCCCATATTGGGTAAGTCTTTAGCCATGTTATGACGAATTGCACTTTTAGCAATAGCTAAAGTTCTAATTAGGGTATTTCTATCGTTAATAACATCATATACTTGATCAACAAGTTCGTCTGTAGCGATAGCCTTATCATAAAAAACATCTTGAGCTTTTTTTCTAACAAACTCTTTATCTCCTCTTTTAGGATAGCTGTCTCCCATAGAGTTTTCGTACAATCCTGAACTACCAGTTAAAACTAACGCTTTAACATCTTCAGAATAATGTTTTGTGTAATATAAAGCTATGTGTCCGCCTAAAGAATTTCCTAGTAAAGTAACATTTTTAAGTCCTTTGTATTCTATGAAATCATGTAAAAATTTGGCTAAATTCTTTACGTTAGTTTTAAGGAGAGGTAAGGTGTATAAGGGTAATTCTGGTATAAAAACTTGATATCCTTTTTTTGAAAGATGATTAAAAGTGGAGTCAAAATTACTTAAAGCTCCCATTAATCCGTGAAGGATGATAATTGGGCTTCCTTCACCTGCTTCAGCGTATGTAAATTTGTCTTCTTTCTTTAAAAATTCAGTCATATATGTTTCTGGTTTGACTTAACCACAAATGTAGTTCTTTTTTATCACTTTTTCATTTTTATTATTTCGTGTGTGGTGCTAGTGTAGAAGTCTTTTAGTATCAGTTTTTTAGCTAAAAAACCAAAACTTATTAACAAAGTGGTAAAAAGTGGTAAAAAGTGGTAAATATTTTTTATTTTTGATGCAAACTATAGTTTCTTTACGTGGTAAATTTAATTGGGACATATGAATGTAAGGTAGATGCTAAAGGAAGGTTGATGATGTCATCAGCGTTCAAGAAGCAGTTGTCTTCTGTGTTGCAAGAAGGTTTTGTGGTTAAACGCTCTGTGTTTCAGTCTTGTTTGGAGTTGTATCCGATGCAAGAGTGGAATTTGATGATGGCAAAAATCAACAAACTAAATCGATTTGTAAAGAAAAATAATGATTTTATCAGGAGGTTTACAGCTGGTGTAAAAGTAGTGGATGTGGATGCTTCTGGAAGGATATTGGTTCCGAAAGATTTATGTCAGTTCGCAGGAATTGAGAAGCAAGTAGTGCTTTCTTCTGCGGTGAATATTATTGAGATTTGGGATAAGGATAAGTACGAAAAAGTAATTGATGATGCTGTTGTTGATTTTGCTGATTTGGCAGAGGAGGTAATGGGTAATACGGAAGCAGATGAGTTATCATAATCCAGTTTTGTTAAAAGAAAGCGTAGATGCACTTAATATAAAAGAAGGTGGTGTGTATGTGGATGTGACCTTTGGAGGAGGAGGGCACTCTCGAGAAATATTAAGTCGTTTAGGAGAGAAAGGTAAGTTGTTCGCTTTTGATCAAGATCCGGATGCGCAGCAAAACAAAATTGATGATCCGCGTTTTGTGTTGATTGGTGAGAATTTTCGATTTATATCTAGGTTTTTACGCTTTTATGGTGTGAAGAAGGTTGATGGTGTATTGGCTGATTTAGGAGTGTCATCACATCAGTTTGATGAAGCGGAAAGAGGGTTTTCAACTCGTTTTGATGCGGATTTAGATATGCGAATGGATCAGAAATCTAATCTTTCAGGAAAAAAAATCATCAATACATATAGTGAGGAGAATTTAGCTGATGTCTTGTTTTTGTATGGGGAATTGCGAAACGCACGAACTTTAGCAAAAACTATTGTTGAAGCAAGAGTTGATAGAGAGGTTAAAACGAGCTTTGAGTTAAAAGAGGTGTTACAGAAGTTTCTTCCGAAAGCAAAAGAGCATAAAATATTAGCGCAAATTTTTCAGGCTATACGTATTGAAGTAAACCAAGAATTGGAAGTGTTGAAAGAGTTTTTACAGCAAATTCCAGATTTATTAAATGAAGAAGGAAGATTGAGTGTTATTTCATATCACTCGTTAGAAGATAGATTGGTGAAGAGGTTTATAAGGACGGGGTTGTTTACTGGGGAGCCAGAAAAAGATTTCTATGGTAACACTAGTGAGCCGCTTAAAAAAGTTGGTAAAATGATTATACCAACAAAAGAAGAAATAAAAGAAAATAACAGAGCACGAAGTGCGAAACTAAGAATAGCAACATTAAAGTAATGTCTAAAGTAAGAAAGAATATATACGATCTTTTAAGAGGTAGTTTCCTTACGGACGAAAGCTCGTTTAAAAACTGGCGAATTTTGATTTTTGTCGTGTTACTGTTGTTAATAATGATTTATAGTTCGCATAGTGCAGACGCAAAAGTAGTGCAAATAGCAGCGTTGAATAAGAAAAAAAGGGAGTTGCGGGCTGAAGATGTAGATACGAGTACTCAGCTAATGCGAATGAAGTTAGAAAGTAGTATTCGAGACAAAGTGAAAAATAAAGGGTTGTATCCTGCAAAAAAACCGCCCCAAAAAATTAAAGTAACATATAATAAAGAGTAATATAAAATGATAGTAAAAAAAGGCATATTAAACAAACTCTACGTGATTGTTGTTTTAATGACGCTTTTCTTTGTAGTTATCATTTTTAGACTTTTTAAACTCCAATATGTAGAAGGAGATAGGTATAGAAAGCTTTCCGAAGAAAAAAATATTAAAAACGATACTATTTTTGCGAATAGAGGTAATGTGTATGCGGCAGATGGGAATTTGTTAGCAACTTCTATGTCGAAATTTACCATTCGTATGGATGTGGTATCTGTAGATTCTGAGGTTTTTGAAAAAAATATCCGAGCGCTTTCTGAATCACTTTCTGGGTTATTAAGGAAACCAGCAAGTTATTATCAAAAGAAATTACGTAATGCAAAAAAACGTAGAAATCGTTATTTGTTAATAGCTCGTAATGTTGGTTATAATGATTATGTGAGAATGAAAAGCTTCCCGATTTTTAATCGAGGAGTATATCGAGGAGGTTTTATAGCGGAACAAAAAACAGTTCGTGTACATCCTATTGGTAAAATAGCAGAACGTACTATTGGTTACGACGATTACAGGGGAGGAGCAGGAATTGAAGGAGCTTTTGCTGATTATATGCAAGGGGAAAACGGTTGGCGTTTAAAGCAAAAGATAGCCAAAGGGCAATGGAAGCCTATAAATGATGTAAATGAGAAGGAGCCTATAGATGGTAGTGATGTAATTACTACAATAGATGTGAATATTCAAGATATTACACATCATGCTTTGTTGAGACAAATGGAGTATTTTGAAGCAGATCATGGTTGTGCTGTAGTGATGGAAGTAGAGACAGGAGAGATTAAAGCGATCTCTAATTTAGGAAAAACTTCTAAAGGGAAATATTACGAGAAAAGAAATTACGCTGTTTGGGAGAGCCATGAGCCTGGGTCAACTTTTAAGTTAGCTAGTTTAATGGTAGCGCTCGAAGATAAAGTTGCTGATACATCAACTGTTGTAGATTGTGAAAGAGGAAGAATTTATATTAATAATCGTAAAGTAGAAGATAGTAAAAGAGGAGGTTACGGAAAAATATCATTAGGAAGAGTGTTTGAGGTTTCTTCAAATGTTGGGATAGTAAAAATAATCCAGAAACATTACGATAAGAACCCGAAAAAATTTACCGAAAAAATTAAGTCGTTTGGTTTAGATCAATTAACAGGAGTTAAAATTAAAGGAGAAGGAAAGCCTTACATACCTGAACCTTCAGAAAAAAGTTGGAGTCCAATTTCATTAGAATGGATGGCTTGGGGGTATGGAGTTTCACTTACACCATTACAAACATTAGCATTTTACAACGCGGTTGCAAATGACGGGAAATTAGTGAAACCATACTTTGTTAAGGAATTGAGAGTTGGAGGTAAGGTAGAAGAAAGCTTTGGAACAGAAGTAGTAAAAGAAAAGATAGCATCACAAGAAACTATAGATAAAGTTAGAAAAGTGATGGAGAATACTATAAAATACGGAACAGGTAAAGGAATATATTCACCAAATTTTTCTATGGCAGGAAAAACAGGAACTGCGAAAAAATACATTCCAAGAACTAAGAATGCTAAAGGAGAATATGAAGGAGGATATTATTCAAATCAAAAATATGTAGCTTCTTTTGCAGGGTTTTTTCCAGCTGATGAACCTAAATATTCTTGTATTGTAATAGTTCATAGTCCCAAAAAAGAGAAAGGCTATTATGGGGCAACAGTAGCGGCTCCTATATTTAAGGAGATAGCTCAGAAAATTTATACTTCAACAGCTATTAATAATCAGTTTGTATCTGATGAAATTTCAGAAGAAGTTCTAGGAAAAGAGTATCAAGAATACTATCAAAAATTAAGAAAATATAAAACAATCATGCCGAAAGTAATAGGTATGAGTGGAATGGATGCAGTTGCGTTATTAGAGAATATGGGGTTGAAGGTTAAGTTTTCAGGAGTAGGAAAGGTAACGGAACAATCTGTAGATAGAGGAGTGAAAATCTCAAAAGGTGCAACGATATATTTAAAATTATCATAGTTGAAAAGATTAAAAGACATATTATATAAGGTAGCTGTAAAAGAAGTTTACGGAAATACAGATATTGCTATAGGGGCAATTCATTTTGATAGTAGACTGGTGGAGAGCGGAGATGTTTTTGTAGCTCAAAAAGGTGTAACAGTAGATGGACATCAGTTTATAGCGAAGGTAGTATCGTTAGGGGCTAAAGCTGTTGTTTGTGAGGTGATGCCGGATGGTAGAAATGAAGAAGTAACTTATATTAAAGTAGAAGATTCAAATGCTGCATTAGCAATAATAGCAGCAAATTATTATAACAACCCGTCAAAAAGCTTGCAATTAGTTGGAGTAACAGGAACAAATGGTAAAACTACAATTGCAAGCTTATTGTATCAACTATTCAAAAAAGCAGGATATAAAGTAGGGTTGTTGTCAACTGTGAGAGTAATGGTTGATGAAGAAGAATATAAAGCAACACATACAACACCAAATTCAGTAGTGATAAATGAATATTTATCAAAAATGGTTGAAGCAGGAGTTGACTATTGTTTTATGGAAGTAAGTTCTCACGGAATTCATCAAAAACGTACTGAAGGATTAGAATTTTCAGGGGGTGTGTTTACGAACTTATCTCACGATCATTTAGACTATCACGAAACATTTGCAGAATACCGTGATATAAAAAAAGCGTTTTTTGATTCATTACCAAAATCGGCATTTGCTTTAGTAAATATTGATGATAAGAATGGGCAAATAATGTTGCAAAACACAAAGGCAAATAAACAAACCTATGCGCTTAAAACAATCGGAGACTTTAAGGCAAAAGTGTTAGAAAAACGCCTTTCAGGAACCTTGTTAACAATCAATGGAGTAGAAGTTTGGACGAAGTTAATAGGGGAGTTTAATGCGTATAATTTGTTGGCTATTTATGGAGTAGCAGAGTTGTTAGGGCTTGAAAAAATAGAAATTTTACGAATTGTAAGTGAGTTAGAAAGTGTAAGTGGACGATTTCAGTATATAGTTTCTGATGAGGAAGTTACAGCTATAGTAGACTATGCACACACGCCAGATGCATTAAAAAATGTATTGCAAACAATTAATGATATCCGGACAGGAAATGAAACAGTGATTACAGTTGTAGGTTGTGGAGGAGATAGAGATGCAACGAAGCGTCCAAAAATGGCACTAATTGCTTCTCAGTTAAGTGATCAAGTTGTTTTTACTTCAGATAATCCTAGAACAGAAGATCCTCAGTCGATAATTGATGAAATGGAAACAGGTGTTACTGCAGAAAATTATAAAAAAACACTATCAATTGTAGATAGAAGACAAGCTATAAAAACAGCTTGTAAACTGGCAAAGTCAGGTGATATTGTACTTATTGCAGGAAAAGGACATGAAACCTATCAAGAAATAAATGGTGTTAGGCATCATTTTGATGATTTAGAAGAAGTAACCAACTATTTTAATCAACTAAAAAAACACTAACGAATGCTATATTATTTATTTCAATATTTAGAAAGTGAATTTAGCTTAACAGGGGCAAGTGTGTTTCAGTTTATCACATTTCGATCTGCGATGGCATTCATATTGTCTTTATTGATTTCAACTATTTTCGGTAAAAAAATCATCAACTATTTAAGAAGACAACAAGTTGGTGAAACAGTAAGAGATTTAGGTTTAGATGGACAAGTGCAAAAAGCAGGAACACCTACAATGGGAGGTGTAATTATAATCCTTGCAACATTAATTCCTGTACTATTCTTAGCTAAATTAGAGAATATATACATCATAATTCTATTGATAACAACTGTTTGGATGGGGCTTATTGGTTTTACTGATGATTATATAAAGGTCTTTAAAAAGGATAAAGCTGGCTTAAAAGGGAAGTTTAAGGTTTTAGGGCAAGTAGGACTTGGTGTAATCGTAGGTTCTATGTTATATTTTCATCCAGATGTAACTATAAAAGAACAACTACCAGTTTCAGAACAAGTTGTACAAGTAGACGGTAAAAAGAAAGTATTTGGAGAAGCTCATAAGTCAACAAAAACAACAGTTCCTTTTTTAAAGAATAATGAACTAGACTATGCAAAAGCATTAAGTTTTTTAGGAGATGGATACCAGAAATATGGATGGATAATCTTCATTTTTGTTACTGTTTTTATTGTTACAGGAGTTTCAAATGGGGCGAACTTAACAGATGGAATTGATGGTTTAGCAGCGGGTTCATCTGCAATTATGGTAATAACTCTGGCAATTTTCGCATGGGTGTCCGGTAATATCATTTTTGCAGATTATTTAGATGTGATGTATATCCCAAAGTCAGGAGAAATGACGGTGTTCATCTTTGCTTTTGCTGGAGCGTTAATAGGGTTTTTATGGTATAACACCTATCCAGCACAAGTATTTATGGGAGATACTGGGAGTTTAACCATTGGAGGGATTATAGCGGTAATAGCAATTGCCATAAGAAAAGAATTATTACTACCAGTTTTAGCAGGAATATTTGTGGTTGAAAACCTATCAGTAATACTACAGGTTTCGTGGTTTAAATACACAAAAAAGAAGTTTGGAGAAGGAAGACGAATTTTTAGAATGTCTCCTTTACACCATCATTACCAAAAACTAAATTATCATGAAAGTAAAATTGTAGTTCGTTTTTGGATTGTAGGAATCTTGTTAGCTGTATTTACCATAGTAACATTGAAGTTAAGATAAATGAAAAGATTAGTTGTGCTTGGAGGAGGAGAAAGTGGTGTAGGAACAGCACTTTTAGGAAAACAAAAAGGATATGACGTTTTTGTTTCTGATAAAGGAAGTATAGCAGGGCGATATAAAAAAGTTCTTTTACATAATTCAATCGATTTTGAAGAGAATCAGCATTCTGAAGATAAAATTTTAAATGCTGATGTGGTGATGAAAAGTCCAGGGATTCCAGAAAAAGTAGCTCTTGTGCAAAAGTTGGTTTTAAAAGGAATTAAAGTAATTTCTGAAATAGAATTTGCGTCAGAGTTTACGAATGCAACAATCGTAGGAGTTACGGGTTCAAACGGAAAAACAACCACAACTATGTTAATACATTATGTATTAAAAAAAGCAGGTTTAAATGTAGGAGTTGGAGGAAATATAGGAGATAGTTTCGCTGAACAAGTGGTTGATGATAAGTACGACGAATACGTGTTGGAGTTAAGTAGTTTTCAGCTGGATGGTATTGAAAATTTTAAACCACATATTGCTGTAATTACTAATATAACACCAGATCATTTAGATCGATATGAATATGAATTTGATAACTATATAAACTCAAAATTCAGAATTACAAAAAATCAAACAAAAGATGATTTTTTAATATACGATGCCGATGATGAAGCAATTCAAACTTGGTTAAGAAATAACAAAACAGAAGCAACGCTAGTACCATTTTCAATAGAGAAAGAATTGGAATACGGAGCTTTTTTAAGACAAGACACGATCATAATGAAATTTAATACAGAAGAAAAATTAATGAAGGTTTCTGAACTAACATTACAAGGAAAGCACAACACAAAAAACGCAATGGCTACATCAATGGCTGCAAGGTTGTTAAAAGTAAGAAAAGAAACAATTGCAGAAAGCCTATCTGATTTTGAAGGTGTAGAACACCGTTTAGAAAAAGTGCAAAAAGTAAATGGAATTGAATTCATTAACGATAGTAAAGCTACTAATGTAAATGCGGCTTTTTATGCGTTAGAGTGTATGGATAACCCAACAGTTTGGATTGTAGGAGGTGTAGATAAAGGGAATGATTATACTGACTTATTACCTCTAGTAAGAGAAAAAGTAAAAGCAATAGTTTGTTTAGGGTTAGATAATCAAAAAATTATAGACACTTTTGCTAATGTAGTAGATGTTATGGTGGAAACTGCTGGTGCAGAAGAAGCAGTAAAAGTAGCTTATAAAGTTGCACAAAGAGGAGATACGGTATTGTTGTCACCAGCGTGTGCTAGTTTCGATTTGTTTGAAAACTATGAAGATAGAGGAAGAAAGTTTAAAGAAGCTGTAAGAAATATATAATGTATAATAAAGATTGATGAAAAACATCTTTCGACATATAAAAGGTGACCGAGCCATTTGGGCTATAGTTGCAGTATTGGCAATATTTTCATTTATGCCAATATATAGTGCAAGTACCAATTTGGTGTACGTGGTTGGTAATGGATCTACTTTAGGGCATTTGGTAAAACACATTGTGTTACTAATTACAGGGTTTGCAGTAATTTATGGAGTACATAAAATTCCATATAGGTACTTCAGTGGAGGTTCCGTTTTAATGCTACCTGTAGTTGTCCTGTTATTGGTCTTTACTTTAGCGCAAGGAACCACAATTGGAGGGGCTAATGCGAGTAGGTGGATTCGCATTCCGTTTGTAGGAATCGGATTTCAAACCTCGACTTTAGCGGGCTTAGTATTAATGGTGTATGTTGCACGATACTTAGCAAAAAATAAAGAAAAAATAATTTCTTTTAAAGAGAGTTTATTACAGTTGTGGCTTCCGGTAGGCTTAGTGTTAGTGTTAATATTGCCAGCAAATTTTTCAACCACAGCTATGGTGTTCTTTATGATTTTAATGGTTTCGTTCATAGGAGGATATCCATTAAAATATATAGGTTATATATTAGGAATTGGACTTTTTGCCTTTTTGTTTTTTATATTAGTAGCTAAAGCATTTCCAGATGCAATGCCTAACCGTGTAAATACATGGAAAAGTAGAATTGAAAGTTTCTCCCAATCAGACGGAGAAGAAGATTATCAAGTAGAAAAAGCTAAAATAGCCATTGCAACAGGAGGTGTAATTGGAAAAGGACCAGGAAAAAGTGTACAGAAAAACTTTTTACCACAATCCTCATCTGATTTTATTTATGCAATTATTGTTGAAGAATACGGCTTTGCAGGTGCAATTGTGGTGATTTTTATTTACTTTTTACTACTCTTTAGAATTTTAATAACAGCTAAAAAGGCTACTACCATATTTGCTACTTTGTTGGTTGTAGGTGTGGGAATTCCCATTGTTTTTCAAGCAATGATTAACATGGCGGTAGCAGTGAATATTTTACCAGTAACAGGACAAACCCTTCCGTTAATCAGTAGTGGAGGTACCTCTATTTGGATGACATGTTTCGCATTAGGAATGATTTTAAGTGTGAGCGCTTCTAAAAACGAAACTGAAGAAACAATTTTAGATGATAACCCTTTAGATATTTTACATGAAACAATCGATTAATATCATAATAAGCGGTGGAGGTACAGGAGGTCATATTTATCCTGCAATAGCAATTGCTAACGAAATAAAAGTTCGTTACCCGGAAGCTAACATTTTGTTCGTAGGAGCAAAAGATAAAATGGAAATGGAAAAAGTTCCGCAAGCAGGATACGAAATTAAAGGATTGTGGATTTCAGGAATTCAAAGAAAGCTAACTCTAAAGAATTTAATGTTTCCATTTAAACTGTTAAGTAGTTTATGGAAAGCATATCGAATTATACGAAAATTTAAACCAAATGTAGCTGTTGGTACAGGAGGTTTTGCAAGCGGACCAACGCTAATGGTAGCTAATAGAAAAGGAATACCAACCTTAATACAAGAGCAAAATTCATATCCTGGAATAACCAATAGACTATTGGGGAAAAAAGCGCAGAAAATATGTGTTGCATACGATAATTTAGAACGTTTTTTCTCTGAAGATAAAATAGTAAAAACAGGAAACCCTGTTCGTCAAGACTTATTGTTTATCCATACAAAAATAGAAGAAGGTAAAGAGTTTTTTGAGTTAGATACATTTAAAAAAACAATTTTAATATTAGGAGGAAGTCTTGGAGCTCGTAAGATAAATCAGTTAGTTGAAGCAAATTTAGACTTCTTTAAAAAGCAAGGAGTTCAATTAATATGGCAATGCGGTAAGTTATATTTTGAAGAATATAAAAAGTATGATGAATTAGAGAATGTTCAAGTACATCAGTTTTTAAATAGAATGGATTTAGCTTATGCTGCTTCAGATTTTATTGTATCAAGAGCAGGAGCAAGTTCAGTATCAGAATTATGTATAGTAGGTAAACCAACTATTTTTATTCCTTCACCAAACGTAGCAGAAGATCATCAAACAAAAAATGCAAAATCTATTGCAGATAAACACGGAGCATTAGTAGTTAAAGAGAATGAACTAGATACCTTTCCTGTTGTGTTAGAAACCTTGTTGAAAGACAAAGGAAAACAAGAAAGTTTAAGTGAGAATATTAATGAGTTAGCGTTGCCAAATGCAACAAATCATATCGTTAACGAAATAGAAAAATTAATCAATTAGTGAATTTAAAAACGATACATAACGTTTATTTTATAGGTATTGGCGGAATAGGAATGAGCGCCATAGCACGATATTTTTCTGTCAATGGAAAAGTAGTTGCAGGGTATGATAAAACACCAACACCTATCACTAAAAGTTTAGAAGAAATAGGAGTAGAAGTCCATTTTGAAGACGCTGTAAAAAATATTCCTATTTCATTTTTAAATAAAGAAAAAACATTGGTGGTATATACACCAGCAGTTCCTAAAAATCATCAAGAATTAAATTATTTTATAGATAACGGATACACAGTTTTAAAAAGAGCAGAAGTGCTGGGAGAAATAACCAAGAGTACTTTTTGTTTAGCAGTGGCAGGAACTCACGGAAAAACAACAACATCTTCTATTTTAGGGCACATTATGCAGCCTGAAAAAGCTACGTCATTTTTAGGAGGAATTGCAGAAAATTACAATTCTAATTTAATTTTAGGAGAAGATAAAGTTTCGGTAGTTGAAGCAGACGAGTTTGATCGTTCGTTTTTAAAATTATCACCCAATATAGCTTGTGTAACCTCTATGGATGCTGATCACTTGGATATCTATGGAGAAAATGAATTATTACAACAGTCATTTAGAGATTTTGCAGGTAAAGTTTCTGATACTTTGATAGTAGCAAAAGGATTACCATTAAAAGGCTTAACATATGCTGTTGATGAGGAAGCTGACTATAAAGCCTATAACGTAAAAATAGAAGCAGGTAAATATGTTTTTGATGTAAAAACACCAACATCAGAAATTAAAAATATAACATTTCATTTACCAGGAAATCATAACATGATGAATGCTTTAGCAGCCCTAGCTATAGCAGATGTTTATGGAGTGTTGTTAGAGAAAATAAAAGTACAATTAGGGACTTTTAAAGGAGTACAGCGAAGATTTTCTTACAAAATAAAAACAGAAGATGTTGTGCTAATTGATGACTATGCACATCATCCAACCGAAATAAAAGCGGTAGCACAATCTGTTAGAGAAATGTATTCAAAAGAAAAAGTGTTGGCTGTATTTCAACCGCACTTGTTTAGTAGAACTAGAGACTTTGCAGATGATTTTGCAGAAGCATTATCGTTGTTTGATGAAGTACTTTTATTAGATATTTATCCAGCCAGAGAATTACCAATAAAAGGAGTTACCTCTAGTTGGTTGTTGGAAAAACTTACCATTGATACTAAAAAGCTAATATCAAAGGAAAAATTAAGTGACGAAATCATAAAATCTGAGTCAAAAATTGTAGCAATGTTAGGTGCAGGAGATATTGGCTTATTGGTTGATGAAGTAAAAGATAAATTAAAAGAGAAACACAAAAAATAGAATGAAAAAATTAGCAACATATCTGTCTTTTTTCTTGCTGCTGATGTTTTTGGTGTTTTTGTATGGTTTTACAACCAATAGAAATGGATCAAAAAAGGTAAAAAACACGGTGGTAGAGTTTGCCGCTGGAGATAATAACTTTTTGACACACAGTATGGTTGATAAATTGTTAATACAAAATAATGAATTTGTTAAAAACCAACCAAAAAGATTGGTAGATTTACACTTTCTAGAGGCTAATGTTTCGGCGAACCCGTATGTTGAGAAAACAGCTGTGTTTTTAACCGTAGATGGGGTGTTAAAAACTACCATAAAACAACGAACACCGATAGCTCGAATTGTTGATAAAGATAAGTCTTTTTATGTTGATAAGTATGGAGTAGAAATTCCATTATCAACAAATTTTTCAGCAAGAGTACCATTAGTTTTAGGAATAAGGGAGCCAGAAGAAATCAAAGAATTAACAACGTTAATAAAGAATATAAATAGTAATAGTTTTTTCGCTAAAGAAATTATTGCTATTAAAAAAGACCCCAAAAACGAATATACGTTTACAGTTCGTAGTGGTGATTATAAGATATTTTTTGGAGAGTTAACAGATGCTTCAATAAAGTTTAAAAAGCTAACAGCATTTTATAACAAAGCATTTACTGACAAAACCATTAATAATTATAAAGCGATAAATGTAAAATACCACAACCAAGTTGTGTGCACAAAACAAAATCAAGATGGAAAACAATAAAATTGCAGTTGGTTTAGATATTGGTACAACCAAGATTGTTGCCATGATTGGTCGTAGAAACGAATACGGAAAGCTTGAAGTTTTAGGTATTGGTAAAGCGAAAAGTTTAGGTGTAAAGCGTGGGGTGGTTAATAACATTACGCAAACAATACAATCTATTCAGCAAGCAGCAGAAGAAGCAGAAAGTATTTCAGGGTATAAAATAGAAAATGTTGTAGTAGGTATTGCAGGTCAGCATATACGTAGTCTACACCATAGTGACTACATAACAAGAGAAAAATCAGAAGAGGTAATTGATGCTAACGACATAGAAAACTTAGTTAGCCAAGTGCATAAACTTGTAATGTTACCAGGAGAAGAAATTATTCATGTATTACCACAAGAGTTTAAAGTAGACAGTCAGCCAGATATAAAAGAACCTATAGGGATGTACGGAGGAAGGCTGGAAGCAAATTTTCATGTAGTGGTGGGACAAGTTTCTTCTATTCGAAATGTAGGTAGATGTATTAAAAGTGCAGGATTGAATCTATCAGATATTACACTTGAACCTTTAGCATCAGCATCAGCAGTATTAAGTCAAGAGGAAAAAGAAGCAGGTGTAGCATTGATTGATATAGGTGGTGGAACTACAGATTTAGCAATATTCAAAGACGGAATTATTCGTCATACAGCAGTAATTCCTTTTGGAGGAAATGTAATAACTGAAGATATTAAAGAAGGTTGTTCGATAATTGAAAAACAAGCTGAATTATTAAAAATTAAGTTCGGTTCTGCATGGCCTGGAGAAAATAAAGAAACAGAAATAGTTTCAATTCCAGGGTTAAGAGGAAGAGAACCAAAAGAAATTACACTTAAAAATTTATCAAAAATAATTCATGCAAGAGTTCAAGAAATTATAGAGCATGTATATTTAGAAATTAAGAACTACGGACACGAAACTCAAAAAGGAAAATTAATTGCAGGTATTGTACTAACAGGAGGTGGAGCTCAATTAAAACATTTACGCCAGTTAGTAGAATATATTACCGGAATGGACGTTCGTATTGGATATCCAAATGAACACCTAGCAGGAGATTCAGATGAAGCATTATCGAGCCCAGCATTTGCAACTGCTGTAGGGTTGTTAATGGAAGGTTTGCAAAAGGAAACTGAAGAAAAAGTAGTTGTAGAAGAAGCACCAGAGGCGTTAGTAGAAGAAGCTATTGAGGAAGAAAACGAGATTATAGAAGAAGTCCAAGAAGAGAAGGAACACAAAGCGAAAAAATCTAAATCATTTTTTGACAAGTTTACTGAACGATTCAAAGAATTTTTAGATAACGCAGAGTAATTAGTATATATAAGAATACTCCTGATTAATCCCCTAAAAAGGAGTGTAAAATTGAATAAGAATTAATAAAAAAGAAAAGTTATTATGAGCGCAGAATTTGATAACATTTCATTCGACATGCCAAAAACACAATCGAATGCCATTAAAGTAATTGGTGTTGGTGGGGGAGGAAGCAACGCAGTAAACCACATGTATAGTAAGCAAATTCACGGAGTAGATTTCGTAATTTGTAACACTGACGCACAAGCATTAGAAAACAGTCCTATTCCTAATAAAGTTCAATTAGGAGCACATTTAACTTCAGGGTTAGGTGCAGGTGCGAATCCAGAAGTTGGAGCACAAGCAGCGGCTGAAAGTATACAAGAAATTCAACAAATGTTGAGCACACATACCAAAATGGTTTTTATTACCGCAGGTATGGGGGGAGGTACTGGTACAGGTGCGGCTCCAATCATTGCTAAAATAGCTAAAGACATGGATATTTTAACGGTAGGTATCGTTACAATGCCATTCCAGTTTGAAGGAAGAATGCGCTCAAAACAAGCTCAAAAGGGAATTGATGAGCTACGTAATAATGTAGATTCATTAATTGTTATCAACAATAATAAACTGCGCGAAGTTTATGGTAACTTAGGGTTTAAAGCAGGATTCTCTAAAGCAGACGAAGTATTAGCAACGGCAGCAAAAGGTATAGCAGAGGTAATTACACATCACTACAAACAAAATATCGATTTACACGATGCAAAAACGGTATTGTCAAATAGTGGTACAGCAATTATGGGGTCTGCAAAAGAAACTGGAGCAAACAGAGCTAAAAATGCCATTGTAAAAGCATTAGATTCACCATTATTAAACGATAATAAAATTACAGGAGCTAAAAATGTATTATTATTAATCGTTTCTGGAGGAAATGAAGTTACATTAGATGAAATAGGTGAAATCAATGATTATATCCAAGATGAAGCAGGTTACGACGCCAATATTATTATGGGTATTGGAGAAGATGAGTCATTAGAAGATGGAATAGCAGTAACAATTGTAGCTACGGGTTTCGCCGCTGATCAGCAAGGAAATATTACCAATACGGAAGTAAAAAAAATAGTTCATACTTTAGAAGATGAACAAAAGGCAACTTATAATTTTAGTGATCAGAAAGTACAAACGTCTCCAGCAATAAATGAGCCGATAAAAAACAAGCCATCAAATAAAGTTGTTCATGTTTTAGAGGAAGAAAAACCTGAGCCAAAATCAGAAATTATCCCTACAACTGAAGCTATAAAAAATATTAATGTAGTATATGATGAAATTGAAATAGAAACTGTTTCTGAAGATGATTTTATTATTACAAATATAGCTGAACCTAAAGTTGAAGAAAGAGAAGTAAAACAGCAACCAACACAACAAGATTTGTTGTTTGATTTGCCGTTAAACTCTTACGAAGAAATAAAACCAGCCTCTCATTTAGTTGAAACCACTAATGAGATTGAAAATATAGAAGTTAAAGCTGAAGAAGTAAAGTACCATAAAGTTGAGAAACGATATGTGTTAGATGATTTTAGTGCACAGCCAACAATTGGAAAAAGCTCTACTCCAATAATTAAAGATGAGATAGAAGAAGAATTACAGTTTGAGGTAAAGTCGAAAACACAAGAAGAAATCAATAATATTGAAGCATCGAGTGAAGAAGTATCTCCTTTAAGTTTAACAATTTCTGAGTTGCAACAAAGAGCACAAGAAAGACGTGATAAAATGAAAGGATTTAACTACAAATTTAACGATCAAGTAAGTAAAAATATTGATGATATAGAACGTCAACCAGCTTACAAAAGATTAGGAGTTGATATTGATGCCGGATCAGATATTAGTAAGTCAGATACAGCATTAAATACAGACAATAACGATTTATTACGCTCTAATAACTCGTTTTTACACGATAATGTAGATTAATAAAAGAATAACACTTATTTTTAAAATCCCGATTTATCGGGATTTTTTAATACTTTAAAATATAAATTATGAGTTTGCAAAAACAGGTAATGGATAAAATGAAAGAAGCTATGAAGTCTAAAGACACTGTAGCTTTAACCGCTTTAAGAGCATTGAAATCAGCTTTTATGTTAGTAAATACTGAAGCTGGAGCAGGAGAATTATCCGAAGCAGAAGAGTTAAAGATCATTCAAAAACAAGTAAAACAACGTAAAGACAGTGCTATGGTGTTTGCAGAACAAGGTCGTAACGATTTAGCAGAACCAGAATTAGCTGAAGCAGCTATTTTAGAGCAGTTTTTACCAGAAGCTTTAAGTGAAGAGGAAATAGGGAAAATTGTAGAAAAAACAATAGCAGACGTGGGTGCTGAAGGAATGAAAGACATGGGAAAAGTCATGGGAATTGTTTCTAAGCAATTGGCAGGAAAGGCTGACGGAAAAACTATTTCAGCAATTGTAAAAGCTAAATTAGCTTAATAAGATTTACAGACTCAGTAGTTCAACTGGATAGAACATCAGATTTCGGCTCTGAGGGTTAGGGGTTCGAATCCTCTCTGGGTCGCTAAAACATTGATTACAAGTTAAAGGTAATCTAGAGTATTCTCGAAAAAGTACTCTAGATTACCAAACTTAATTAACTTAAAAAAAATTCTCGGTTTATTTTTACCCACATCTTTAACGGATGTCATCTTTACAGGTAGTTTTCCAAAATCTATTTCATATTCGGATTAAAGAACATTGCTAATTGCTCAAACGTTGGGTGAATTTGGTTTAGAGAACTTATATAAAAAACATAACAGCTCATATTTGACTGTTACTAGTAGCAAATATGAAAAAATACAAACCATCATAAAAAATAAGCTATTCTCCTCTTAGCCATTTTTTAAATTCTGAAGATTTATTTTTACTTATAATTATATCTAAAGGAGATCGAGGTTTTGTTTCTATTTTAAGTTGATTACTTCCGTATTTATATATTTTGTCTATTGCTTTTACAGATATAATAAATTGTCGGTTAGCTCTAAAAAACTCAGTAGTATCTAAATCAGAAAAAATATCTTCTAGACTATTATTGCTGTGAAATATTGTACCATCTAGACAACAGATATAGGTAATAGTATTTTGAGTATAAATGAATCCTATATTATCAGGTTCAATTGATACTATTTCATCTTTCACATAAGTCAGAATTCTTTTTTTTATAGCTGAGTTTGTGAGTGTTTTTTCAGCAGGTGTATCTACAGTGTTTATTTTTTCTCTATACAACATTAAATCACTGTTTAACTGAGATAATGTAAGAACTTTTTTTGATAAGCCTTCGTTTTGTTCTTCAAGGTTTTTCTCATATTTCCCACTAATAAATCGAACCATAAATAAAGACATAATAATTATTAAAGTACCAGAAGCGCCATAAACAAGGATAAAATTGGTTTTAAGTTTTTGCATCCTGTTTTTAATATGTTTTATGTTGGCGTGTGCAGCAACAATCCAATCAGTATTTTTTACTGGGTATAAATAGATGATTTCAGAGCTTCTTTTCTTATCTGAAAACTCTCTAACCCCTCCCATTTCAGTTTTACTGTTTAATAGGTTGTAAAAATCGTGAGAATCTAATTCTTTATTAATAACAGGTTGAACAAATGATTCATCAGGTAAAATTAACTGTCCAATTTTTTCCGGATCAGGATGGCAAATTTCAACTCCAGACCAGTCAAACATGCAAATAAAGCCAGATTCAATACTAGTGTTTTCTATACTTCTTTGTAAATTATCAATTACTATATTTTCGGGAAGTCCGTTTTCTATTTGTCTTTGTACAAGAGAAGATATTTCATTAGCTTCTCGCTTGCTAGCTTCAATTTGAGTTTGTAAAAAATGATTAGTAGAAACTTCTAATAAATAGTTCATACTAAAATAGCTTACAACAAATGTAACAATAGCCAACCCTAAGAAAGTTAAGAAATATACGCGGTCTTTTTTCATAAATAGTAATTGGTTTTAATCTTTCTATAGAATTGACTTATAAAATTCACAGAATTGAAATTAATAGGTGTAATCTTAAGGGAAAGATTAAAAAATGAACAAATTTTCAAGTGCTTTTTTTCCTTTTTAGTAGCTTTTTTTTCCTTTTCACCTACTTTTCACTACTACCTAAAGCATAAGATATATTTATTTGCGGGGAACAAATCTAATATAAATTTTTAATTATGAAAAAAACATTTTTATTGCTAGCAGTTACAATAAGCCTAATTTATAGTTGTAGTAGTGATGACTCTAATCCAGAAGTTGATATTCCGGATGATAACCCTACAACGGAAAAAAATGTATTACTATCTGAAGATACTATCCATGGAAAATATTTGACCGATGCTAGTGGAATGACATTGTATTTTTTCTCTAACGATTCTAAAATGACTTCTGAATGTATTGAGGGGTGTTTAGATGCTTGGCCTGTTTTTTATGAGTCAAACTTAGAATTAGATAATGGTCTAGAATCAAATGATTTTGGAACTATAACACGTAAGGATGGAGCTAAACAAACTACATATAAAGGGTGGCCATTATATTATTATGTTGGTGATAATAGTAAGGGAGATGTTAATGGTGATGGAGTAAATCAGGTATGGTATGTAGCTAAACCAGATTATTCAGTTATGTATGTAAATGCTCAATTAGTAGGTAACAATGGAGTTAATTATATTATTGATAGCCAAGGAGATGTTGCTGAGGGTGAAGGAATGACTTTATATCTTACCGATTCAGAAGGAAATACACTGTATGCGTATGCACCAGATAAAAATGATACGAATACTTATACTTCTGAAGACTTTTCTAATGATGGAGCATGGCCAATATTTTCTAATGATTTAAATGCAATTCCAAGTGTTCTAAAAAGTAGTGATTTTAATGTGATAAAGGTGCATGGTAAGAAAGATCAAATAACTTTTAAAGGATGGCCTTTATATTATTTTGGTTCTGATAACTCTAAAGGAGATAATAAAGGAGTTAGTGTTCCTAACCCAGGTGTTTGGCCAGTTATAAATAATGCTACTGGAGTGGCACCAGAATAATCAAGTAAATTTCATAAGCATAATTATAAAATAGAAGAAGAATTTCTTCTTCTATTTTAATCACTTTAAAAAACAATGAAAGCTAAAAACAACAACATTATTAATTGGATAATTGCATGCTTATTATTTAGTTTTATTTCTTGCGAATACAATGTAGAGGAAGAAGTTACAAGTTTTATATGTAGCCCAGACCTTTCTTTTTCAGCGACTATTAAACCTATTATAGATAATAATTGTATTCAATGTCATGATGGCTCTTACCATCCATATGATTTTAGAGTGTTTTCGGTAGTAGAAAACAATGCTTCTATGATAAAACAGCTTACTCAGAGCCGTATAATGCCTAAAGAAGGATCGTTAACACAAGAAGAAATCGAACAAATTGCCTGCTGGGTAGATAATGGAGTACCTAATAACTAAAATACAAGAATACAAATGAATAGAACTATAAAAATAGTGGGTATTATTATACTTATAGGTTTCTTCATAGGATTATTCTTATTAATAAAACTATATAATAAGCCACACTCCGATGTGAATACGATAAAACCTACTTACAAACTAACATCGGAGTATATTATAAATGAGTTTAAAAATAATGAGGAAAAGGCTAATTCTATATATCTCGATAGAATAATACAAATTGAAGGAACCATAAAAGATATTAAAACAGCAAACGGTAACAGTGTAATTATCCTAGGACAAGGTAACGCTATAGAGACTGTTAGTTGTAATATGGACCCTGCCGAAAATAGAATGGTTTTAGGGTTAAAAAAAGGGCAAGAAATTACTATTAAAGGAATCTGTACGGGGTTTTTGATGGATGTGATTCTCGTTAGATCTGTTATTATTAAAAAATAAAAATGAAAATACGTTTAATATTTACTTTAACATTAGTATTTACACTATACAACTCGCTTTTAGCACAAGAAAGATATTTGACCAAACAAGGAAGTATATCGTTTTTCTCACATACTCAAGTGGAGGATATAAAAGCAGAAAATAACCAAGTTTTGAGTATTGTAGATATTTCAAGTGGAGATATAGCGATTACAATATTAATGAAATCTTTTGCTTTTGAAAAAGCTCTTATGCAAGAACACTTTAATGAAAACTATGTAGAGTCAGATCAATTTCCAAAAGCCTATTTTACAGGTAAAGTAAAGAACTTAGAAGAAATTTTAAGAGGAGACAACTCTATTGCTCAAATAGAAGGGAAATTAACTATTCATGGTGTTACAAAACAAGTAACAATACGAAGCAAATTGTACATAAATAAAACTAAAATAGAGTTACAAGGAAAATTTATAATTCTTGTTGCTGATTATAATATTAAGATTCCTGCCATTGTACGTAATAATATAGCACGTGAGGTAGAAGTAAGTTTTCGCCTTGAACACTCACCATATAATTAAAAAGACTATTAAGCTAATCTAATTAGTCTTGATGTAATAAAATTTAATTCAAATGAAAAATATAATAAAGTTATTGTTTTTTTTGATTTTCTGTGAGCAAGCTAGCGCTCAGGAATTAATGGATATTTTAAATAAAGAAACTCCACAAACAAAAGAATTTGTATCAGCCACATTTAAAGGAACCCGAATCATAAATGGGCAATCGATAGAAAACAGGAAAAAAGGAGTTTTAGAGTTTCTAATTTCCCACAGGTTTGGTAGAATTAACGAAGGAATTGATAATTTTTTTGGTTTAGATGATTCAAATATTCGATTTGGTTTAGAGTATGCTTTTACTGATAACTTAACATTAGGGCTAGGGCGTAGTTCTTATGAAAAAACATACGATGGTTTCATTAAATACAAGCTTTTAAAACAATCAACAGGGGTACAAAAGTTTCCTTTTAGTATGTCATTATTTGGTAGTGTTGCTAAAAAAACTATAAAGAATTACGAACCAGAAAATGAACCAGATTTTAATGATCGTTTGTTTTATACTACTCAAGTACTTATTGCTAGAAAGTTCAGTAAAGAATTTTCTTTACAACTTACTCCTACATACATACACAGAAATACTGTTGCAATAAATTCTGACCCCCATGATATTTTTGTTATAGGGGCTGGTGGTCGCTACAAAGTAAGTAAAAGGGTATCTATAAATGCGGAGTATTTTCATACTATCACCCCCCTAAAATCAATAGACACCCATAATTCATTAGCCTTTAGTGTTGATATAGAAACAGGAGGACATGTATTTCAATTAATATTGTCTAATGCTATAACTATGATTGAAAATAGTTTTATTACCGAAACTACAGGAAACTTTTTTAAAGGAGATATTCATTTTGGATTTAATATTTCTAGAGATTTTCAGATAGGTAAAAGGCATAAAAAACCTAAGGAAGAAAAAAAATAAAAAAGAAAACAGCAGGAGATAAACTCTTTGCTGTTTTTTATATTCAAGGAAAATATTGGGGAAAAGGTTGCTTAACTGATGCAAAATAATAAAAAGGAAATCTTAAGAATGTAACTTAAGTTACATAGACTTATATTAGAGCTTTTTTTTAATTAGTATGAAACCTATTTTTCTTATAAAATATACCACTTTTTTTCTAGCCTTTATAGGGATTGGAGTTAATGTTGTAGAGTCTATTTATGTGTACATATTTAACAAACCTATTTTCGTGCATTTTTACCCAATAAAGAAGAAGCTACCTAAAAAGAAGAAAGAATTTTTAGTTGAAAATATAAGGTTCTATAAAAAACTAAATGAAAAACAAAAAGTATATTTTGAACATCGATTGACCAAGTTTATCAGAACCTATGATTTTGTTGAAAGAGATGATTTTGAGTTAACTCCAGAAGCAAAAGTTTTAATAGCAGCATCGTATATTAAATTAACTTTTGGAATGCGTAAATATCTTACAACAACTTTCGATAAAATTATAATATATCCCACTAGTTTTTATTCAACAATAACTAAACAATATCATAAAGGAGAGTTTAACCCAAGACTAAAATCTATTGTGTTTTCTTGGGAAGATTTTTTGTTAGGAGATATTGTATTGAATGATAATTTAAACTTAGGAATTCATGAGTTTTCTCATGCCTTAACCTTTCATGGAAGAAAATCGAAAGATGTAAGTGCTCGAATTTATTACCGTTTATTTGAAGAAATAACCAGTTTTATGGATGATAAAGCGAATGCTGAAAAAATTAAATCATCAGGTTATTTTAGAGAATACGCATTGACAAATAAATTGGAATTTGTTGCTGTAATTATGGAGCATTTTTTTGAAACTCCAGAAGACTTACAGCAACAATTTCCACAATTGTATAAAAAGATTCAACTCATGTTAAACTATTCTGTAGTATAAATAGTTACTCTTTTACTTTAAAAACCTTGGTTAAAATATCATCCATCAAACACCATTTAGTTAATGATGATTGTAATAAGTTGGCACCTACAAAAGCAGTAAACCATAACCAATTAATATTTACTTTAATTGCTAAGATTAAACTAATAAGTATAAAACTACCAGCAATACCACGTACAATTCTATTTTTCATCTTATTTATAGTTTTTACGTTCAATTAAATAGTATACTAATGGTACTACCAATAAGGTTAGTACAGTTGCAGTAATAGTTCCTCCCATTAAAGAGATAGCTAATCCTTGGAAAATAGGATCGAATAAGATTACAAATGCCCCAATAACTACCGTACCTGCAGTTAGTAGAATAGGAGTGGTACGTACTGCACCAGCTTCTATAACAGCTTGTTTTAACGGAATTCCTTCTGCTAAACGTAAATTAACAAAGTCAATAAGTAAGACGGAGTTTCGTACCATAATTCCTGCCAGAGCAATCATTCCAATAAATGAAGTAGCTGTAAAATAAGCGCCCATCATCCAATGTCCTAAAATAATTCCTACCATTGATAATGGAATTGCAACCATCATTACAATTGGAGCTTTAAAGTTTTGAAACCATCCTACAATTAATATATAGATGATAATGATGACTCCTAAAAAGGCAATTCCTAAATCTCTAAACACTTCTAAAGTAATTTGCCATTCACCATCCCATTTTACGGTGTAATCATCTTCAAAATCGGGTTGTTTAATGTATAATTCGTTCAATTCATATCCCTTCGAAAGTGGGATTTCTTTCAACTTTTCTTCCATTCCTAAAATAGCATAGGCAGGACTCTCTAATTCCCCAGCCATATCAGCCATTACATACACTACACGTTTTTGATTCTTTCTGTAAATACTTTTTGCACTGTTCTTTTCTTCAACAGTAACCAAATCACTTATCGAAACCATGTTACCATGTTGCGATTTAATCTGCAATTGAGCAATATCTTGAACAGAAGACTTCTCTTTCTCATCCAAAGCAAACACAATTCCTACTTGATTAGAAGCGTCTTCATCATATAAGGTTGAAACCGCTCTGTTAGACAATGCCATATTCAATGTGTAAGCAATTTGCTGAGGTGCCACACCATAAAGCATTGCTTTTTCCTTGTCGATCACAAACTCATATTCAGTTTGATTGTCTTCTACCATCCAATCAATATCTACGACATCGTTGGTATTGTGTAAGATGTTTTGAACTTCGTTGGCAATTTCAATTTGCTTGTCATAATCTGGTCCGTATACTTCCGCAACAATAGTTGATAATACAGGTGGTCCTGGTGGAACTTCTACTAATTTTACATTAGCTTTAAACTTTTTAGCGATGTTTTGAATATCAGCACGCATCGATTTGGCAATATCATGACTTTGTGCACTTCTATCTTTTTTGTCAACCAAGTTTACCTGAATATCTGCCATATTACTACCACCACGTAAATCGTAATGACGAACCAATCCGTTAAAGGTAATAGGGGCAGAAGTACCCACATAACTTTGGTAGTTTACTACTTCTGGTCGTGTAGCTAAGTACTGCGCAATTTCTTTGGTTACAGCATCGGTACGCTCCAATGTGGTACCTTCAGGCATGTCAATTACTACCTGGAATTCGTTCTTGTTATCAAAAGGCAACATTTTTACAGCTACCGATTTGGTAAAGAATAACGACATAGAACCTAGCAATAAAAGAATAGTGATTCCTAAGAATGTCCAGCGTTTGGTTTTGTTTTCAATAAGTGGGCGCTCGAATTTATCATACAACTTATAAATCAATGTACTTTGCATTGCTTTAGCTTCATCTTCTTCTACCTTTTCCTCTGTACCGTGCTTGTCTTTTTCGCGTAAGAAAATATATCCTAAATACGGAGTAATCGTTAATGCAACAAACAGTGATAAAATCATAGCGATTGAGGCTCCAATTGGCATCGGACTCATATAAGGTCCCATTAACCCAGATACAAACGCCATTGGCAACACCGAAGCAATTACTGTAAAGGTGGCTAATATAGTTGGATTACCTACTTCGTTAATAGCATATAAGGCAGCTTGCTTAAACGGTAGTCGTTTCATTTTAAAATGCCTGTGCATGTTTTCGGCAATAATAATGGAATCATCTACGACAATACCTGTTACAAATACCAAAGCAAATAAGGTAATTCTGTTTAAGGTATAATCTAACATGTAGTAACTTAACAAGGTAAGCGCAAAAGTGATGGGAACTGATAAGAATACCACTAAACCACCTCGCCATCCCATGGCTAACATTACGACTAAAGTTACGGCGATAATTGCACCGATTAAGTGTAATAATAATTCTGATACTTTTTGTGAGGCTGTTTCACCATAGTTACGTGTAACTTCAACATGTACATCATCAGGAATTAAGTTGGTGCGTAAATGATCAACCTTAGCTAAAATAACATCGGCAATTTGCATTGCATCTGCACCTTTTCGTTTAGCTACCGATATGGTTACCGCTGGATATTCTGATTGATATGTCGAAGCATTACTACTCGCTTGTCCGTACCCAAAACTTACATAGTTTTTAGGAATTTCTGGACCGTCTAGTACGTTCGCAACTTGTTTTAAATAAATTGGTTGATTTTGTTGTACACCAACGACTAAGTTTTTAACATCTTCAGCAGATTGTAAAAACTTCCCTGTAGTTACTAAAAACTCGGTATCATTTTTATCATAACTTCCAGCACTCAGTTGCTGATTGCTGGCTTTTAGCATTTCAGTAACCGATAAAAAGTCTAGCCCACTAGCGGCTAATTTATCTTTATCTACGACCACACGTACTTCACGATTTCTACCTCCAATTTTTTGAGTAATCGCTACATCGTTTACCTTTTCGATTTCGTTGGTGAGTTCTTGTGCCATTTGTTTTAGTTGATAGTCATCATAGTTTTCACTCCATAATGTCAACCCTAACATAGGTACATCATCAATTGCACGTGTTTTTACCAAAGGCATCGTAACACCTTTCGGCATTTGATCCATATGTTTGTTAATCTCATTGTATAGTTTTACAAACGAGCGTTCGATGTCTTCTCCCACATAAAACTGAACAATGACCATTCCTTGTTCTTTCATCGAAGTAGAGTATACGTACTCTATTCCTTTGATGTTCGAAATTATTTTTTCTAAGGGTTTGATAACTCTCGATTCTACCTCTGTAGGGCTCGCTCCTGGATACCCTACAAAAATGTCAGCCATTGGCACATCAATCTGTGGTTCTTCTTCTCTCGGAATTAAAAAAGAACTGTACACACCAATTACCATAAACACTACCATTAATAATATGGTAAGTTTAGAGCCTATAAACCCTTTGGCTATTTTTCCTGCTAAACCTTCTTTCATTTTATATAATTTGAAAATTTGTTGATTTGTTGATTTGAAAATGGGGGTGATTGGTTCATTTTCAAATTTTCAAATTGATTTTATTGAATTGTAATGTTCGCTCCGTTGTAAAGTTTACCTTCAGAAGAAACGATATAATTTTCATTGGCAGATAAACCTGATAAAACTTCTACTTGATCTCCAAAAGTTCTTCCTAAGCGTAACCAACGCAACACAGCAGTATTACTTTGACTTACCGTATAAATTCCTGATAGTTGTCCTTTGTGTACTAAAGCTTCTGACGGAATTAAAACCATGTCAGTACTTTTTTGTGTTTTTTCAACAGGAAACTGAACCGTAGCAAACATTCCTGATAACAATTTCACATCGGTTTTATCTAGGTTAATTTTAACTAAGTATTGTCCTCCTGTGTTTTTTGCTGAGGTACTTACTTCTGATACGTTACCTGTAACTGTTTTGTTGATTGATTTGATAGTTACATCAACCTTAGTATCCTTTTTAATTTGAGAAATATCACTTTCTGGTACTAACGCAGTAACTTCAAATCCGCCTTTTCCTTCTACAGAAATTAAAGGCATTCCAGGATTCGCCATTGTACCTTTATCAATAAATTTGTTAGTTACCACTCCTGAAAATGGGGCTCTGATATTCGTGTAAGCAAACTGAGAATTGATTTCATTTCTCATCTGTTTTGCAGCTTCTAAATTAGCTTTGGCAACATTGTAATGAACAGTGATATCGTCAAACTCCTTTTGAGAAGCGCTATTTTGTTCAAATAAGTTTTTAAAGCGATTGTAATCTTTTTCAGCACTTGAAAATCCTGCTTTCGCTTTAATAATGTTAGCCTCTACTTGAGCTTTCTTAGCTTGTAAATCGCTGTTATTGATAGATAATAATAATTGACCTTTATTTACTTTATCACCAACTTTTACGTGTATGTTAGTTACATAACCCATCATACGAGTACTTAATTCAGCACTGTTGGTAGCTTCCACTTTTCCGCTTGCTGTTATAAACGGATTGTTATCATTAGCGGTTACTTTAGTAACTTTTACAGTTACTGTTGGTTTGTTGTTATTGTTTATTGTTTCTTTTTTACCACAGCTTAATGTTAAAAGTGATGCGGCAAGGGCGATTGTATATATAGTTTTCATTTGTTCGTTTTTACTGTTGATTATTCTTTAGTTAAAAAATCTAAATAAGCTTTGGTATAGTTGTATTGATATATGGTTTGGTAATATTCTAGTTGTTTTTGAGCGTATTGTGTTTCAGCCATTAATAAATCGGCCGTTTTCTCTAGTCCTTCTTTGAATCTGTTTTTTCTGATTCGTAAGGCTTCTTCTGATTGTTGTAAGGCCAATTCGGTTAACTTTAATTGTTCCTCAGCATCGTTTAACAATCGTTTAGTATTGTTTAATTCTAATTGACTTTTAGATTTGTACTGTTCGTATTCTAATTTAGACTTTTCATACTGCGCTTTACTTTTTTGCGCTTTTCCGTAGCGTTTAGAGGCTTTGAAAATATCCCAAGTTAATTGCGCTCCTATTACGTAACCACTTGCATTTGCATTGAAAATTTTATCATCATATAATTCGTAACTACCAAAAGCATTTAAGCGAGGAAGAAAATCCATTTTATCTGCTTTGTGCATTTTTTGATAAGCCTCAGAAGCTAATTCCATTGCTTTAATATCTGAACGGTTTTCAGAAATAGTAACGTCAGCCAGCTGATTCGTTAAGTGTACTTGCAAACTATCTGAAGGTTCATAAATGTTGTTTTGTGTTTCATTCATTAAAAAAGACAAGTAGTTAGAAGTATTTAGTACATTGCTTTTTGCTGTTTGTAACTGATTTTTTACTTCGGTAACTCGAACTTCAACGGCTAGTACATCTGCACGTTGTAAATATCCCTGCTTAAAGCTGTTTTCTGCCATTTGTTGGTTTGCTTCTGCAGCTTTTAAGGCTTTTTCTAATACTGAAACTCCCTTGTGAGATAATTGCAATTGTATGTATGCTTTTTCTACTTCAAGTAACAAATATTCTTGAGTACGTTGCGTTTGCAAGTTGGTTGCTTCCATTTTAGTTTTAGCAGCTTTACGTTGGTAAATACCGTCTAAATTCACTAAAGGTTGTTGTACTTCAATTTTAGTAGCGAAGTTTTGTGTTCGTTTCGGATTGTTTAATAAATCAGGATTGAAATCTGCCTGTGTTAAAATTTCCTGATTCAACTTACTACCAAATGCCATTAATGGATTGGTTGTTACAATTCCTGTATGAGAGGCAGTAATATTTGGTAAGAATACAGCATTGGTTTGCTTATAATTGGCACGTGCTTGCTGATAGTTTTGCTCAGATATTTTTAATGAGGTGTTATTTTCCTGAACTTTTTTTAAAACTTCACTTTTTGAAATGGAAGTTTTAGTTTGAGCTAGGGTAGCAGCAGATATAAAAAGTGCCACCGTAAATAAACTTATATATGATGTTTTCATTTTTACTGTTTTATAACAGCAAATTTAGTGGCAACATAGATGGTAGTCAGTAACTTTAGTTACATAGTTGTATGGTTTTAATAGGTATGTCTTAAGCAAGTTTATGTTATGGTAGGCTAGTGTTCACCGTAGTCTATGTCATCCATTTTTCCTTTAAAAACTTTATACTGAATAACAAAATAAACGATGACCAATATTGCAGCTATAAAAAACCAATTCATACCAACTGACAATCCGTATTCATCAGCAGCTACATTGTAAATAGTTAAATCTGGGTTTATATTATTAGTTGAAGGTAAAACTTTAGGGAAAATAGATGCTACCGTAGTTGCCAAACCTCCTAATAAAAATAAAGAAGAATATAAAAATCCAGTTATGTGTTTTGTGTACTTTTTTACTTTGAATAAGCCAAATAATCCTATAAAAGTCATCAATGGGAATACCCAAAGAAAAGGATGTTTTATAAAGTTATGAAATGGTTTAGGCTCAATAATATGCCAAGTAATTATTGAAATAATCACCAAGCCTAATAAAACAAAAGAAAGGGAAAAAACAACTTTTTTTAGTTGGTTATTAATATTAGCATTAGTTTTGAAAATAATCCAGTTGGCACCATGAATTGTTAGTGATACTACAGCAATAATTCCTAGAAGTAAAGTAAACCAATCAATAACACCTAGTATTTCAGAATGAGGAGAGAATTCCGAATTCCACAAAGGAAGGAAGAAATAATGTGATTCATGAGTTGAAACCCCATCTACAACATTTCCTAGATTAACACCACGTACAACATTTCCTAATGCTACTCCAAAAAATAAGGCAAGAAGTAAGCTAGAAACTCCAAAAGCTTTATCCCAAATGCTTTCCCATATTTTATTATGTATTTGTCCGCGAAGTTCTAAACCAATAGCTCTAAAAATAAGCAACCATAAAATCATTATTAAAGGAAGGTAAAAACCACTAAATGAAGAGGCGTATAAAGTAGGAAAAGCAAAAAAAAGAATACCTCCAGCAGCAATTAACCATACTTCGTTTGCATCCCAAAAAGGTCCTATTGCTTTTACGACCTTCTTCTTATCTTCTTCTTTTTTTGCAAAGAATAAATGAATAATTCCTGCGCCAAAATCATAACCATCTAAAATAACATAAATAGCTAGCATTGTAACTAATACTATATACCAAAATAGCTCCATAATTAATGTGTTGTTTGGGGTCCTTTGTTAATGATTTTTCCTGCTAAAATTAGAAATAACATTCCTAATAATAAATACAAACCGATAAATCCTAAAAGAGTGAATAAAGTATTTCCTGAGGATACCGTAGGCGATGCACCAGCAGATGTTCGTAGTAAATTATAAACTAACCAAGGTTGACGTCCTAGTTCAGCTGTATACCAACCAGTAGTATTGGCAATATATGGGAATGGAATTATAAATAGTAAAGACCATAAAATCCATTTTGTTTGGTATAATTTTTTTCTGAATAATTGAACAATACTGGCAAGCATCAAAGCAATAAAAATAGTTCCTAAACCTACCATTATATGATATGCATAATATAAACCAGGTATGTTTGTTGGGTAGTTTTTTTTATCAAATTCATTTAGTCCTTTAATTTCTGCATTCCATTCTTGATAGGTTAAAAAGCTTAAGATGTTAGGAACTGCTATTTTGTTGTCTAATTTTTTCTCCAGCATGTTTGGTTGTCCAATTAGAACTATTTCAGAGCCTCCTTTTTCTGTTTCAAATATTCCTTCCATAGCTGCAAAAGTTACAGGTTGATGTTTTACTACATTTTTAGCCGCTAAATCGCCTGTAGGAAAAGCAACTAAAATAGAAGCTACAACTCCGAAAACAACTCCAGTTTTTAAAAATAATTTACCAAACTCTAAGTGCTTTTTGTTTAAAAGATAAAGAGCTCCAATACCAGCAACTACAAAAGAACTGGTAACTAAAGAGGCTGCCTGATTGTGTAAATAAGAAGGCCATAACCACGGGTTTGAGAATAAGGCTGAAAAGTTATTTAGTACAAACTTACCGTTGGCTAGTATTTCATAGCCTACAGGATTTTGCATCCAAGAATGTGTAGCAATGATTAAAAAACCACTTGCCCAAGAACCTAAAAAGACAAGGAATCCAGTTAAAAAATGAAGTTTATGTCCAAGCTTTTTTTCACCAAATAAAAACAATCCTAAAAAGGAAGATTCTAGGAAGAAAGAAAACATTCCTTCCATAGCTAATGTTTGACCTATAATACCACCAGTAAGCTCGGAGAACTTAGCCCAGTTAGTTCCGAATTGAAATTCCATAGGAATCCCAGTAACCACTCCCATGGCAAAGTTTAAAGCAAAGATTTTCATCCAAAACTTAGCAGCATCGTTGTATTTTTCAAGTTTAGTTCTTAAAAATTTCCATTTAAAGAAGACTATCATTAGCGATAGTCCCATAGTTAATTGTGGAAATAAGTAGTGAAAAGTAATAGTGAAAGCAAACTGCATTCTATCATAAAAGAGCATGTCTTCCATACCGAAGATTGTTTATGAGGTTATTAAATAAGAACGTTTTTTTAGAAGTAATAAAGAGGAATAAAAATAATGATATTATTTCACATGGCTATTAATAATACTAATCAAATCGTTCTTATATAACATTCCTGATTGTCTCCATAATAGTTTGCCTCCTTTAAAGAGCATAAAGGTAGGGACACCCCTAATTTGGTAGGTATTTGCTATTTGTGGATTTTTATCAATATCTATTTTAAGATAATAACATTTTCTCCTAAATCTTCTTTTATCTCTTTTAAAATAGGAGCCATCATTTTACATGGATCACACCATTCAGCAAAGAAATCAACCAAAACAGGTTTATCTTCTTTAATAATTTCAGAAAATTTACTCATCGTTCTAATTTTTACCATAAAGGTAGAACGATTCTCTTGTAAAAAATGTAACTTAAGTTACAAGGTTAAAGTTCTAACACTTTAATCTGATTTCTATGTAGTTCTATTTTATCTTGTTTTTCTAAGGCTTTTAAAAGTCTTGAAATAACCACTCTAGAAGTGTGTAAATCGTTAGCTATTTGTTGATGTGTTACGCTAATTGTTTCGTTTTGATTTACTAAAGCTTTGTCTTTTAGATACTTTAATAATCGTTGATCCATGTTTAAAAAGGCAATAGTATCGATAGCATCAATAAACTCCTGTAATCTGCTATGGTAGCTATGTAAAATAAACTCTTGCCAGCTTTTATATTTACTAAGCCACTCGCTCATTTTTTGCTTAGGAATCATTAATAGTTTTACATCTGTTTCAGCGACTGCTTTAATTTTGCTTTTTGTTTGTTCCATACAGCACGAAAGTGTCATGGCACAAGTGTCTCCTTTTTCGATATAATATAAGACCAAGTCGTCACCTTCTTTATCCTCACGTAAAATTTTTATAGCACCACTTAATAACAGAGGGATAGAGGTAATGTAACTACCAATATCAATAATAACTTCATTAGCTTTTACTTCTTTGGCTATAGCAACATCTGCTATTTCTTTTAATAGTGCTTCCTCAAATAAATAACTGTAGTATTTATGTAAATCTTCTATCAAGATAAAATGTTTTTGTAAAAATAGTTAATTAATTACATTTTAGATAGAAATAAAATAGATGATAATCTATGATTTTAATCAGGTTTATACTTGTTTTTATTACTGAAATTTGAAGTAAATAATAACACAAAACTTTATAAGAATGAAAAAAAGAACACCAGTTTCAGTTATAATGACTAAAGATGTAATTACATTAAGTAGTACTGATGATTTAATGACTGCGGAGAAAATATTTAAAAAAGAGAATATAAGACATATTCCGGTAGTTAGTGGAAATGAAATAAAAGGAATGTTAAGTTATACAGATTTATTACGAATAAGTTTTGCAGATGCAGTTGATGAAAATGAAACCGACGTTGATACTGTAGTATATAATATGTTTACAATAGACCAAGTGATGGCTAAAAACTTAGAAACTGTGAACTCTAGTGCTACAATTAAAGAAATTGCAGAAATTCTAGCAAAAAAGGAGTTTCATGCTTTGCCTGTGGTTGATAATAATGAACTGGTTGGAATTGTAACTACCACCGATTTAATTTATTACCTATTAGAACAGTTTTAGCTTTTCTTCTAAATAAGGAAATATGAAAAGTTGAAATTTATGGTAAAACCATACTTTTATTATGGTTTATTTTGAGTTTAATTGTTTTGTAGAATTTATTTTTGAGAAACTCAAAATACTTTATCATGTTAAAAAACATTTCAAATTTAGGTTCGGTTTTGAATAAATCAGAACAAAAAACTATTCAAGGAGGATGGACGTATGTTATGTGTACTAAGTGTGAACCTCTTCCTCCAGGTTATATTTGTATGAATGAAGTATATTGTGGAGGAGTATAAAACCATTCTAAACAAGATTACATTAATATTTACTATTCATATTTAGTAACCCCTTTAAGGGATTATAGGGCTGTTAAACCAGAAGCGTATTTAGAAATATTTCTAAATACGCTTTGACTTTTAATTTATAATAGCTTTCAAATTTTCAATTGTTTCGGTAGGATTATCACTTTTGAAAACAAAACTACCAGCAACTAACACATCAGCACCAACTTCTACAAGTTTATTAGCGTTTTGGTCAGTTACACCACCGTCAATTTCAATTAGAGTAGAAGATTCACTAAATTGAATCAAGTTTTTTAACTGTTGAATTTTTTTGTAAGTATTTTCAATGAATGATTGTCCTCCAAATCCTGGATTTACACTCATAATACAAACTAAATCTAAATCTTTAATAATATCTTCTAAAACTGCGATAGGTGTATGTGGGTTTAAAGCAACCCCAGCTTTCATACCAGTTGCTTTTATTGCCTGAACAGTTCTGTGTAAGTGTGTACAAGTTTCATAGTGTACCGTTAAAATGTCGGCACCCAAATCTGCAAAAGTTTGAATGTAGCGATCAGGATCTACAATCATTAAGTGTACATCAATTGTTTTATTAGCGTGTTTTGTAATTGACTTTAAAACTGGCATTCCAAAAGAAATATTTGGAACAAAAACACCGTCCATAATGTCAATATGAAACCAATCTGCTTTACTATCATTAACCATTTCAACATCACGTTGTAGGTTTCCAAAATCAGCCGCTAAAATTGATGGGGCTACAAGTTTTTCCATTAATATATAAGTTGTTGCGTTGTTATTTAGTGCAAATATAGTTAAAACTAAGAGCATTAAAACCAAAAAGAAAGCTCTCAAATTTGAGAGCTTTCATTCATTAATCAAAAAACGAATAGTTACGATAACTATTTGTTGTTGTTTATATTATTAACCTAAGTAAGTCATTAAAATTTTACTACGAGATGTATGTTTTAATCTTCTGATAGCTTTTTCTTTAATTTGACGTACACGTTCACGAGTTAAATCAAATGTTTCACCGATTTCTTCTAAAGTCATTGGTTGGTGCTCACCTAAACCAAAGTATAATTTTACTACATCAGCCTCACGAGGTGTTAACGTTTCTAATGCACGATTAATCTCAATACGTAAAGATTCGTGTAGTAAAGTTTTATCAGGGTTTGGTGATTCACCCGAGTTTAATACGTCATATAAGTTAGAATCTTCACCTTCTATTAAAGGAGCATCCATTGATACGTGACGACCAGAGTTTTTCATTGACTCTTTAACATCATTAACAGTCATGTCTAATTTCTTGGCAATTTCCTCAGCACTTGGTGGGCGCTCGTTTTCTTGCTCTAAGAAAGCATACATCTTATTAATTTTATTAATAGAACCAATTTTGTTTAATGGTAAACGTACAATACGAGATTGTTCAGCTAAAGCTTGTAAAATAGATTGACGAATCCACCATACAGCATACGATATAAATTTAAAACCACGAGTTTCATCAAAACGTTTCGCAGCTTTAATTAACCCTAAGTTACCTTCGTTAATTAAATCAGGTAATGTTAAACCTTGATTTTGGTATTGTTTAGCAACCGATACCACAAAACGTAAGTTGGCCTTGGTTAGTTTTTCAAGAGCTCTTTGGTCACCAGCTTTAATCCTTTGTGCTAATTCAACTTCTTCATCAGCAGTAATTAAATCTACCTTTCCTATTTCTTGCAAATATTTATCTAAAGACGCGGTTTCTCTATTAGTAACCTGTTTTGTAATTTTAAGCTGTCTCATCTACTTCAATTGTATTTTAATTTATCAATCAGTCTACATTATCTTATACGTATGCAATTAGAATAATGTTACAAAGTTTTTTGTATTTCTTTAAAAATTCCGTCTCTTTGTTAAATAAATGTTAAAATTTGTTATTTAAGCAATAATTAGGTGACCACGTAGTAGAGTAGGTGTCTAATTAATGTATAACTAAGAAGGAAACTAACTATACTGCCCATTGGAGAGTATTGATGTAAAAAAAATAAGCGACGAAGATTTAGTTCGTAAAATAGTAGAGAAAAATGATACTCATTTGTTTGCTGTTTTATACGATCGTTACGCTGGCGTGGTGTATAATAAGTGCTATGGATTTTCCAAAAGTAAAGAGGAGGCCCAAGACTTAACGCATGATGTGTTTATTCGTTTATTTGTTAAATTGAGAACCTTTAAAGGAAAATCGAAGTTTTCTACTTGGTTGTATTCTTTTACTTACAATTTTTGTGTTAATTATGTACAGAGAAATAAAGAGAAGAAAAAAGAAAAGGTAACAGTAGTAACAGATGAGATAAGAGAGGAAAGTAATATTGATGATATTGACGACGCTACACTATTTGAGTTAAAATCAGATAAATTAGCTAAAGCACTAGAAATGATTTCTCCTTCAGAAAAAATGATCTTATTAATGAAGTATCAAGATGAAATGAGCATTAAAGATATTTCAATAGGATTAGATTTGGGTGAAAGCGCAGTAAAGATGCGATTAAAAAGAGCTAAAGAAAAAGTGGTGAAAGCGTATAACGAATTGTAATAAATTATGGATAATCCATTTAAAAAAATATTACATAATGAAGAATTGCCAGAAGTACTAAAAGATAAGGTGCTTAATGATGTGGCAATGATAAAGCTATCAATAGATATGGCTGATTTATTCGTGGTTAAATACCCTAATGCGATAGTCGATTTAATAGGAGGTACAGAACCAAATGGAAAAAAGAAGTGAAAGTAATTTAAACTAACCAAATATATCACTATACATAAAGATTATGAGTTTTTTAAAGATAGATTTTTTAACGCCTTTTAAGGATATTTTTCAAGATATAGTAGATTCATTGCCAACAGTAGCAGGCTTTTTAGCTTTTGTGTTTATTTCTTGGCTTGTTATAAAGGTCTTTTTATACCTTGTAAGAAAAGCATTAGCAAAAACTAAAATAGATGAATGGTCAAAGAAGCTTAGACAGACAGAAATTTTTGGGAGCAGTACAATAAACATTGTACTTACCAATGTTATTTTGGCTGTGCTAAAGTGGTTTTTGATTTTTGTTTTTGTTATGGTTGGTGCTGAAATGTTTGGGTTAACTGTAGTGTCTGAGGGAATTAGAAGCTTTTTTGCTTATTTACCAAACTTATTAACAGCGGTAGGTATTTTTGTTGGAGGAGCTTACTTAGGAACTATGGTTAAAAAAGCTATTCAATCCATGTTTAAATCTATTGAAGTTTCTGGAGGGAACCTTGTAGGGAATGTTGCTTTTTATCTAATTGTTGTGTTTTTATCTATAACAGCATTAGATCAAGCAGGAGTAGATACGTCAGTAATAAAAAGTAATTTAACTCTTTTAATAGGATCTGTATTACTAGCTTTTACTTTAGCTTTTGGATTTGGTGCTAGAGATGCTGTTTCAAGATTACTTTTTGGTTATTATTCGAGAAAAAATATTTCAATAGGAGAAAGAGTTACAATAAATGATGTAGAAGGGGTTGTGGTAGCTATAGATAATATATGTATTACAATTAATACGGAAAAAGGAAAGGTTATTCTACCAATTAAAGATGTGGTTGATAATAAAATAGTTATAAAAAAATAATTAAAATTAACATTTTTTTATATCTTTGAAAACGCTAAAAACAATGTTTTTAACAGTACGATAGATTTCGGGGGACTTCTATCCAACTAATAAAGAGCAATCTTTATGAAACAAGACCGCAAATTGCGGTCTTTTTTTTGCGAAAAATGTGACCTTAAAAAATAAAGTGTGTCTAACAAGTATAGAGTAATAAGAATTCGGGGGACTTCATATTATTTTTAAATGTAAAAAGGCTTTCTAAATTTAGAAAGCCTTTTTTTATTGTATGTATATTAAATAAAAACCTTATTCAAAAGCTAAATGTAAAAATACTCCTCTAGTTCCTAAAAAATTAATAGGATCTGTCCATTGAGAAGCCTTGTTATCATATTTAACTTCATTATTAATAGCAAAAACACCTCTTATTGAGGGAGAAAACTTAAAATAACTTAAGTAAAGATCAACACCAATACCAACTTCATACATGAAATTGTTCGTCGTGGTTCTAAACTCACCAGCAAAGTTGTCATCACTATTTCTTTCGTTACTTGAAAAATTATGGTCGTACGAAAGCCCCCCTATTACATAAGGTCTCATATTATTAAGCCTATTTGTACTTAGTTTTAAAAGGAGAGGTAAGTGTAGGTAAGTGGCACCTACTTCACGAGTATTTACATTTTCTGCACCTGGAATATGTTTAAAACGTAATGTTTTTGTGTTAGACATTAGCCCTGGTTCAAAACGTAAGTTAATGTTATTGTGTAACCTTAAGTCTGCAATTAAACCTACATTGAAACCAATAGATGATTCTACTTCAATTTCAGCATCGTCAAAATCACTAGGGGCATAAGAAAGTTTGTAACCATTGTTATTAGCACCTAAGTAAAACCCATAGTGAAAAAGAGGTTTGTCAAAACTAGGAAGTTTTAATATTTTTTCTCTTTGTGCTTGCGTAGATAAGGACGCTACTAAAATTCCGAAAAGTAAAAGCTTTTTTAACATACTATTTTAAAGCGGTATAAATTGATGCAACACCAAATGTTACAGGTATATTCTTTGCATTCTTAAACCCGTTTTTTTGTAAAATATTGTTGAAAGCCTTTCCAAAAGGAAAAGAATTTGCTGTTTCTGATAAATAAGAGTAAGCAACTTTGTCTTTTGAAAAGAGTTTACCAATAATAGGTAAAATAAAATTAGTATACAATTTATACCCTTGTTTAAAAGGAAATTTAGTTGGGTTTGAGGTTTCTAATACCACAAACTTACCTTCAGGTTTTAATACACGTAATATTTCGGTTAAACCTTTATCTAAATTTTCAAAGTTTCTAACTCCAAAAGAAACAGTAACTGCATCAAAAGTATTATCAGGAAACGGAATGTTTTCACTATCTCCAACTATCATTTTAATTTTATTTGATAAGTTAGCTTTAGCTATTTTTTGTCTTCCTACTTGCAGCATTCCTTCAGAAATATCTAAGCCTACAATCTTCACAGGATTTAATTCAGACATCATCAAAGCTAAATCACCTGTACCAGTTGCTATATCTAAAATTTGTTGCGGATTATTTTCTCCTACTAATTTTACTACTTTTTTACGCCAACTAACATCAATTCCTAAAGAAATAACACGATTTAATCCGTCGTAATCCTCAGAAATATTGTCAAACATTTGAGCAACTTGCTCTTTCTTTCCTAATTCAGAATTTTTATATGGTTTGATCTTTTCAGACATATGTTTTATTTGGTTTACGGTGAATTACCCGTTAATGGCAACTACTTCATTAATTTGGTTAGGTAACATTTCTTTAAGCATAGTTTCAATACCATTTTTTAATGTTACTGTTGATGATGGACAACCACTACAAGCTCCTTGTAAAACAACACTCACTCTTTTGTTCTCGGCATCGTATGATTGAAATGCGATATTACCACCATCAGAAGCTACTGCAGGCTTTATATACTCATCTAAAATATCAACAATTTTAGCTTCAGTATCTGTTAAACTTTCTTTAGGAACTTCAACGTTTTGTGTAGTTTGTTGTTTAGGTAGTTCAGTAATTATTTTCTTACCTTCCTGTATATAACTACGAATAAAGGTACGTACTTCTTGGTACACCTCGTTCCAGTCAATCATATCATACTTTGTGATTGATATGTAGTTTTCAGAAATAAAAATCTCTTTTACAAAAGGAAAGCTAAATAATGCTTGCGCTAAAGGAGAAGATTTACTAGCTTCTTCAATGTTTTTGAACTCAACATCAGTCTGTGTTAAAGCTTTGTTGGTTCCAAATTTCATTACTGCTGGGTTTGGAGTAACTTCCGCATATACCTCAACAGCGTCTTTCTTAGTAGTTTCTTCTTTTACTATAGGACTATCACTTTGTATATAAGCTTCTATTTGCTCGCGAACCTCTTCTTCAACATCGCTCCACTCAACAATATCATATCGTTGAATAGC
Source organism: Tenacibaculum sp. SDUM215027 (assembly GCF_050566205.1). Lineage (NCBI taxonomy): Bacteria > Pseudomonadati > Bacteroidota > Flavobacteriia > Flavobacteriales > Flavobacteriaceae > Tenacibaculum > Tenacibaculum sp. SDUM215027. Next base: position 48,242 of record NZ_JBNXUE010000001.1, on the reverse strand, counting down.
AATAAAGTTAGCTGTAACTAATACTTTTTTTACAAATGGAAGATAAAAAAGTTGTTGTGCTAAAGGAGAGTTTTTAGCTTCGTCTATGTTGTTATATTCATAACTACCACCGTTGACTAAAATTTTGCTACTAACAAACTTTAGAATGGTTTCGTTATTAGTTTCTTGTATGTTTATTTTTATTGAACTCATAAGTTGTAAATAAGAAGCAAAATTACGGTAAAAAACTGAGATATGTATATAATAAAAGTCCTGCTTTAAGCAGGACTTTTATTATATATTTTTCTACGAATTATAAACTGAAAGTAATTGTTCCAGAGATTCGTGATGTATTGTTTTCTATATTTAAGTCGCTATTTTGGTAAATTGTATAATATTGATTGTTATCTGATTTACTATAGCTTAAGTCTACTTTCATGTTGCCGAAATTATAACCTAAACCAGCGGAAAAACCATGTATATTATCATCGTTTGTGTTACCTCCTAAAAGTAAATTGGGGTCTTTTTCGTAGTGATAACCACCTCGAACACTCATTTTGTCAAAACGCCATTCCGTACCTATGTTTACAGCGTGTGTGTTACGATAATTGTTTGAGAAATTAGCGTTGAATTCAGAAAAATTACCATCACTATACTTTATACTTTTGAAATTTTTATATGTATAGTCCAAACTGATTAGCCCTTTTTTACCAATAACATACGCCCCACTTGCAGTTAGTCTACTAGGAGATTTAAACTTGTATACAAATGATTCGGGACCGATAATATCTAGGTCTTGTGGAATACTTAGGTTTTCAACTTCTTTCATTAGAAGTTCATCGTAATAATCTTCAAAGACTTCTTGATACCAAGTAGGAGTCTCATAAGCTAAACCTAACCTAATGTTTTGGTTGAACTTATAAATAAATCCTAATCCGATAGAAAAACCTGTTCCTTGTATATAGCTTTCAGTATAATTCTCTACATCTAATATGTTTCCGTCTACATCATCATTTATTTCGTTAAATAAATACTCTCTATAAAATTCTAAATCATGAAAATTTAAAGACATACCAACATGTAATTTATTTTGATGAACAGAGGAGAACCCCAAACTAAATACACTAGATTCACCATCTATAAAACTTGAGTTGTATTGATTGATACTTCTGTCAAACTGAGTCTTTACAGGTTTAGAGTCAGCAATATGTTCATTATATGTTAGATATTGACTATTACCTTCTGCAGCATGGAATCCACTAAAGTCTTTTTTAATTCTATAATTAAAAGTTAAAGCAAAACGATTCCAATCAGAGTTATGAGCAGAGTCAAAAGATAAAATACCACCAGCTTGAGTAATATTAAAAAAATCATCTTCCGTTTCTACCGTATTTCCGTAATAATTAGCTGTATAAGTAGTGTTTCTATTACCTAAAGTTACTCCAAAAGTACTTTTAATAGCAACGGCACTACCAGCTGGGTTAATTCCAAAAGCTGAAATGTCGCCACCTAAAGCTCCAAAGGCTCCACTCATTGCTTCAAAACGAGCAGTTCCATAATTATCGTCTTTTGAAAATAAAATTCCTAAATCATTGTAGCCTAAAGATTGCGAGTAGGCAGTATACGTACTAGCGATAATTATCGCGAAGGTTAAAATTCTTTTCATTTTTTCATTAATTCGTTAAAAACTTATCTTGAAATCGGTCTTAAGGTTATCTTCTAGAACTTCTTGATGAGCTTCTGCTACTTCCTCTTGAGCTACTTCTTGCAGAAGAATTACTTCTAGTGCTTCTTGATGGAGCTGAATAACTACGAGTGCTTTTAGAAGGTTTTGAGTAACTTCTAGATTTTCTTGTGTTACTGCTTTTGCGCGAAGCATAATTTTTTCTGCTATTTTTGGTTGACTTTGAGTAACTTCTTGAGCTTCTCGGAGAAGTCGATTTTCTAACAGATCTATTAGAACTTTGCTCTCTTTTAGTATAGCTTCTAGGGTTTCTAACAGGTGTTGATCGACGAATATTATTATTGTTAGAAGCTCTAGAATTTCCTCTTGAGCTTCTTGTAGAACGAGGTGTACTTCTGTAGCTACGAGTAGATCTGTTACCATTAGAGTTGTAACTTCTTGTTCTAGTTGATCGTTTAATACTTCTATTGTTAGAACTATTTCCTCTTCTTGTGTTATAACCTCGCGTATTTCTTGTAGAACGGGTATTGTTATTATTACGATAGGTTCTACTATTGCTTCTTCTGTAAACATTAGAAGAGCGTCTTGAAGTTGTAGTTCCTCTACGACCAGAAGTGTAACCTCTTCTAGAAGTTGTTGCAGTTCTGTGACCTCTATAATAGTTAGCACCTCTATAAGGACGTCTATAATAATGATTATTATAGTATCTATATGGTCTGTAATGATTGTATCTGTAATAAGGAGAGTTCCAGTAAGAGTTATAATAAACTCCACCTAAACCAACATAAAATCCAGAATTCCAGTGGTAAGGGTGCCATTGAGAGTTGTATCCCCAACCGCCATAGTAACGAGATCTCCACCAAGGTCTATGATAATTGTATCCGTAGCCATAATCCCAATACCAGTCGTTATAATAACCCCATCTTGGATAAGTATTGATGTTGATAACTACATCATTATTATCAGAATAACCCCAAGGTTCATTTTCGTTGTATGTAATTCTTGTTTCAGGTTCCTCTTCATAAATAATATCTTCGTCATCATAAGAGTCCGCATTTTCAGATTTATAACTTTCTATATCAGTGAAAATGTCAGTACCATTTAAAACATCTAAACGTTCTACTTCTTTGGTGAAATAATTTTCTTGATATTCATCATATGCACGATCATCGGTAACAATCACTCTACGTTGAGGTTGTTCTATATCATCAGCATAAATACCATCATCACTACCAGTAACCGTTTGTGCAGAACCACAAGATATAAATGTAGCTGCCATCAAAAATGATAGGATATAAAAAGGGAGTTTGGTTTTGGTGTAATGTAGCTTCATGACTTTTTTATTTTAGATTAAAGCAAATTGTTTTTTTATGAGCTGCAAAAAATTAGTTCTTTGTTGGGCTTGTTACCTTTTTAATGTAGTTTTGCAGACACAATTTACGCATAAAAAATAACAATATTTATGCCAAACTTTTGATTATGAGCAAACATTTAACAAAAAGAGCCGAAGATTACTCGAAATGGTATAACGAATTGATTGTAAAAGCCGATTTAGCTGAAAACTCAGCGGTAAGAGGTTGTATGGTAATAAAGCCCTACGGATTTGCAATTTGGGAAAACATGCAGAAAGAATTAGATAGAATGTTTAAAGAAACAGGACATCAAAATGCTTATTTTCCCCTTTTTGTACCTAAAAGTTTGTTTGAAGCAGAAGAAAAAAATGCAGAAGGTTTTGCAAAGGAATGTGCGGTAGTTACGCATTATCGTTTACAAAATGATCCAGATAATGAAGGTAAATTACGTGTAGACCCTGAAGCTAAATTAGAAGAAGAGTTGATTGTTCGTCCTACTTCTGAAGCAATTATTTGGAATACTTATAAAGGTTGGATTCAATCGCATAGAGATTTACCGTTGTTAGTTAATCAATGGGCAAATGTTGTACGATGGGAAATGCGTACGCGTTTATTTTTACGTACTGCAGAATTTTTATGGCAAGAAGGTCATACGGCGCATGCAACAAAGGCAGAAGCAATAGCTGAAGCAAAGCAAATGCAAGAGGTTTATGCAACTTTTGCTGAAGAGTTTATGGCAATGCCTGTTGTTAAAGGGGCAAAAAGTGAAAGTGAACGTTTTGCAGGGGCAGACGATACTTTAACAATAGAAGCATTAATGCAGGATGGAAAAGCTTTACAAGCTGGAACTTCACACTTTTTAGGTCAGAATTTCGCAAAAGCGTTTGATGTAAAATACACATCTAAAGAAGGAAAACAAGAATATGTATGGGCTACTTCTTGGGGGGTGTCAACGCGTTTAATAGGTGGACTGATAATGACACACTCTGATGATGCTGGTTTAGTATTACCTCCAAAATTAGCACCAATTCAAGTTGTAATTGTACCTATATATAAAGGGGAAGAGCAATTAAATGCTATTTCTGAGAAAGTTGATGTAATTGTAAAAGAGTTACGAGCTAAAGGAATCTCTGTAAAGTTTGATGATAGAGATACTTACAGACCAGGAGCAAAATTTGCTGAATACGAATTGAAAGGAGTTCCTGTGCGAATTGCAATGGGAAAACGTGATTTAGAAAACGGTACTGTAGAAGTAGCACGTCGTGATACTTTTGAAAAGCAAACTGTTTCTAGAGATGAGGTTGTAGATATTGTAGCAAACTTATTAGAAGAGATACAAGAAAATATTTTTAATAAAGCACTAACATTCAGAGATGAACATATTACTGAAGTGAACTCTTTTGAGGAGTTTATAAAAGTGATTGAAAACAAAGGAGGATTTGTTTCTGCTCATTGGGATGGTACTATTGAAACTGAAGACAAGATTAAAGAGTTAACAAAAGCTACTATAAGGTGTATTCCTAATGATGCAAAAGAAGAGGAGGGAGTATGTGTTTTAACAGGTAAACCTTCAACAAAAAGAGTACTTTTTGCAAAAGCATATTAAAAAAATAAAAAAAAGCTTTGTGCAATAAAAAACAGTTTTTATATTTGCACCCGCAATCGCAAAAAAGATTGTTTTGGTCCGTTCGTCTAGGGGTTAGGACGCCAGGTTTTCATCCTGGTAACACGGGTTCGATTCCCGTACGGACTACAAGTTCTTTTGTTTCTTTTTAGAGTGAAAAGAAAAGAAATAAAAAAAATAAATTTAATTGCAAATAACAAAAAGAATTGTATATTTGCACCCGCAATCAGAATGATTGTTTTGGTCCGTTCGTCTAGGGGTTAGGACGCCAGGTTTTCATCCTGGTAACACGGGTTCGATTCCCGTACGGACTACAAGTTTTTTATAAACAATTAACGCATTAGTATAATGGCAAATCATAAGTCAGCATTAAAGAGAATTAGAAGTAACGAAGCAAAGCGCTTAAGAAATAAATATCAGCACAAGACAACTCGTAATGCTGTTAGGAAATTAAGAGCTACAGAAGATAAGAAGGAAGCAGAAGGAATGTTTTCGACTGTTGTATCTATGCTAGATAAATTAGCAAAGAACAACATTATTCATAAGAATAAAGCAGCAAATTTAAAGTCTAAATTGGCTAAACACGTTGCAGCTTTATAAGAGTTTTAAGGTTAGTTAATAGTTAAAACGCTTCGATTTTATCGAAGCGTTTTTTTTTGGGTTAAAAGTGTTTTGAAACTATAGCATAGAAATGATAATATCATTAGATGATACTACACGTTTTAAGCATAGTTAATTATATTATACATCCTTATAAGATAAAGGATGAAAAGTAAGGAGTATTTCACTACAAGGATTGAGTTGATTTCCAGTTGTATTTTTATGAGTATCTAAACGGATGAAAATAAATAAAAGTAGTGTAAAACCGATAAAGAAGAGCTACCATAGCTAAAAAAACGGAAGAGGAGTTCCTACTGTAGGTAATAAACTTATTACCATAAACACAATTCACTACAAGGATTGGAGTTGATTACCAGTCGTATTTTTTATGAGCATCTAAACGGATGAAAATAAATAAAAGTAGTGTAAAACCCCATAAAGAAGAGCCTCCATAGCTAAAGAAAGGAAGAGGGATTCCTACTGTAGGTAATAAACCTATTACCATACCAATATTAACAATAATATGGAAAAAGAAAATGGAAGCTACACTATAGCCATATATTCTTGCGAACTTATTGGTTTGTGTCTCTGATAAATAAATAACTCTGTAAAGAAGTAGCATAAATAAAATAATAACAAAAGAGCTGCCTAAAAAGCCCCATTCTTCACCTACAGTACTGTATATATAATCCGTGTGTTGTTCAGGTACAAAATTTCCTTGTGTTCTATCTCCTTGTAAAAAACCTTTTCCAGAAAACCCGCCAGAACTAATAGTCTTTTCAGACTGATAAGAATTATAGCCAATACCTTTGTTGTCTTGTATTTTTCCTAATAAAATATCGAATCTGTCTTTTTGATGTTGTTCTAATATGTTATTATAGGTGTAGCTGATTCCTAAAATAAAGAAAATAGCAAAAAGATACGAGCCAATTATTTTTAAAACGTTGAAGCGAAAAAATCGCTTGTCTTTATAAACTCCATAAAAAACAACTAATGTGATTATAAGTAAGCATGAGATAAGAACCCATTTTGCTCCAAAATAAACTGTTAATATGAATAAAATAATAGAGATTGTCCCAAATAAAATATAAGCTAACGTAAGACCTTCTCTGTTTAAAACAAAAAAGAATGCGAAGTATATTAATACTGAGCCCATATCTGGTTGTAATGCAATAAAAAAGGCAGGCAGAAAAATAACAATAAAGGCTTTAGCCTGATTTTTTATAAGTTTAAGGTTGTATTGCCGGTCACTCATTAGCTTAGCCAAAGCTAGGGCAGTGAAAGCTTTTGCAAATTCAGAAGGTTGTAGCCCTATTCCACCAAAGTTGTACCAAGAGGTAGCACCATTAATTTTTTTACCAAATACAAGTACACCAGCTAATAGAACTAGAGAAAAAATATACATTATACTTGAAAACTGCTCGTAAAACTTGGAGTTAAAAAAAAGAATAAAGATGATAACAGGAATACTAAGCCCTATAAAAATTAATTGTTTTCCATATTTTGTTGTGAAATCGAAAATTTCTCTAGATTCCTCTGTAGAGGATGCAGCATAAATATTTACCCATCCAAAGCCAACTAATATTACGTACAGTAAAACAAGTAGCCAGTCGATTCCAGCAAAAATATTATTTCGTTCTTGTCGCAAGAGTATCGCTTTTTTGAATTAGTAATTGATCGTCATATCGGTCTTGAAGACTTAAGTTAATCATATGGTCTTCAAGATATTTTCTTGAGATAGATCTGTTTAAATATTTCTCAATAAGTAAACTGGTAATAGGAGCAGCAATTGTAGCCCCATATCCTCCATTTTCTACAAAAATAGCGATGGCTATTTTTGGGTCATCTTTTGGCGCAAAGGCAATGAAGATTGAATGGTCAATCAGCTGAACTTTTTTTCGGTTAACTCTAATAAAATTTTCTACGGTACCTGTTTTTCCACATATTTCTATACCTTCAATTCTACTACGTTTTGCTGTACCTCTTGTGAAAGTTTCGTGCATTGCTTCAATAGCAATAGGGAAATGTTCTGGTGAAACAGTCGTGTTTCTACGAGTTACATAAATAGAATCTAGAATAGACTTGTCTTCAATTTTCTTAACAATATGAGGAGTATAAAAATAGCCTTTATTAGCAATAGCAGCGGTCATATTCGCTAACTGAATAGGAGTAGTCTCTACTTCCCCTTGCCCAATAGCATTCGAGATTGTAGTTGTAGCTCCCCATCTAAAATCATAACTTTTGTCGTAAAAATTACCATTAGGAATTCTTCCTTTTTGACCAGAAGGAAGGTCGTAACCTAAATAATTACCTAATCCAAAACTTTTTGCATGTTCACTCCAAGCATCAGTTCCTATTGTTGGGTTTTCATAATTATCTATAATTCTCCTGTAAGTGTTAGCGAAATAAGTATTACAAGATTTAGCAATAGCTGTTTTTAAGCGTACAGGCCGTCCAACAATTCTACAATGGCATCCCATAAAAGCGTTAGGACGTTTACCGTAACGGTACCCATGTTGACAGTAAAAGCCAGTATTTTTATCAATAACTCCTTCTTGTAAACCAATTAAACCAGTAAGGATTTTAAAGGGAGAACCAGGTGCATACATTGCTTGTAAGCCTCTGTCGAAAGTAGGCATGTTAATGCTGTCGTTAAAAAGTCTTACTGAGTTAGGAGAGCGCTGTCTTCCAACTAGTAAGTTTGGGTCGTAAGATGGGGCAGTGATTAATGCTAAAATTTCACCTGTTTGAGGTTCTATAGCAACAATTCCACCTCTCTTACCAGACATCAATAGCTCTCCATATTGTTGTAATTCACTATCAATGGTTAATGTTAAGTCCTTACCTGGTACTGCAAGAGTGTCGTGCTTTCCATTTTTATAAGAACCAGTAATTTTATTTAGGTTATTTCTTTTAAAGTGCTTTTTTCCTTTAATACCTCTTAATTCTTTTTCGTATTGTTTTTCAACACCAAGTTTACCTATTAATTCCCCTTGTTCGTAGTAATCACTATTTTTAGCGATGTATTCGTTAACCTCGCTAATAAAACCTAATACATTAGCTGCTGATTTTACGGGGTAATTTCTAATAATACGTTTTTGGATATAAAAACCTTTATATTTAGGTAACTTTTCTTGTAAAAAAGCATAGTCTTCTTTAGCCAATTGCTTTAAAAATACAGAAGGAAGCCAACGGGCATAATTTTTCGCTTTTGTAAAACGTTTTATAAAATCTTCTTTATCAATTTTTAATAGAGAGCAGAATTCTAGAGTGTCTAAAGCCTCAACTTCTTTTGGAATAATCATTACATCGTAGGATAATTGGTTTGCAACCAATAATTTTCCATTACGATCATAAATATAACCACGTTCAGGGTAATCATATTCAATCTTAATTGTGGCACTGTGAGTTAAACTCTGTTCACCTCCGTGCATTACTTGTAATTGAAATAATCTAGAGATATAAACAATTCCAATAAGAGTAATTAAAACTATAAGTAAGAAACTTCGTTTCATGTTAGCTTTTTCCTAAATATAAAACTTCCTAAAAAATACAACAGTAACGTAAAAACACTAGAAAATAGTGTGTTGATAAGTACATTTGAAATGTTATAAAAACTAAAGTTAGTTAAACTAAATAAAATGAAGTGATGAATTAATGTTAAAATTGCTGTATAATTAAATACTTTATCAAAAGATTCATGTCTTAGATTAAAAAGTAGGTAATCTGACGATGTTTTTTTGAATATAGCTTTAAAAGTAAATAAACGTATATAAGCTATGAATACAGTAGAAAAAGCATGAATTCCGCCAGAGTTAGAGAATGCATCAACACATGCACCTAACAAAAAAGCAATTAATAAAAGAGAAAATCTATTTTCTTTAATAGGATACAAAAAAATAAAAACGATATAAATGTAGGGGTTTACATACCCTAAAAATAAAATATTATTTAGAACCAACACTTGTAGTAACAAGAGGAAAACGAATAGAAATATTAAGTATAGCGTTTTATTCATTATTGTTTTCTACAGTTTTTATTTCTTCTTTATTTAGGTTGGTTATAATATAAACATGACCTAAGTTAGACATGTCATTAAAAAGTTTAATGTTGATGCTATTTACGGCTGATAGTTCTTCAGGTACTTTTATAACAGTTCCTATAGGTATTCCGTTAGGGAAAATTGTAGATCTCCCTCCAGTAACAATAGTATCACCTTCTTTAAAAATAGCTTGACGTGGAATATCGGTTAATTGTACAATGTTATAATCTTTACCATCCCAAATTAATGTTCCGTAGTGATTATTGTTTTTGAACTTAGCATTAATGTTACTCTTTGAATTTAAAATAGATTGTACTCTAGCAAATTTATTGGAAACATTATCAGTGATACCAATAATACCTTTACTATTTATTACCCCCATTTCTTTTGAAATATTATAACCTTTACCTCTGTTTATCGTTATAAAGTTCTCTGGTTTATGAAAAGAGTTTTTGATTATTCTTCCAGAAATATAGCTGTAGTTTTGGCTGAGCTTTAGAGTGTCAATTATTTGGCTTGCAGAAACACTATCAAGGTACGTAGTGATTTTTTCTAGTTTATTTTTTAGTGCTAAATTTTCCTCAACTAGTATAGAGTTACTTTCTTTTAAATTTAGATACTCTGATATGTTTGATGATTTTTGATATAATCCACCTGTAATAAAATTGGTAGAACTAATAAACTTGCTTTTATGAAAAGAGTGATTGTTAATGATTAATGCAACAGCAATAATTTCTAAAAATAGAAAAAATAAGAAATACTTATACTTCTGGAAGAAATAAATAAGCTGTTGCATAAATAATCATTCAAGTTTATTTGATTAATACAGTTTTGTATTTTTCTAAATTTTTAAGAGCAATACCTGTTCCACGAACTACAGCACGTAACGGATCTTCAGCAACATATACTGGTAAATCTGTTTTTCTAGATAAACGCTTATCTAAACCTCTTAACATTGAACCTCCACCAGCTAAATAAATACCAGTGTTATAAATATCAGCGGCTAATTCAGGAGGGGTTTTAGATAAAGTTTCCATTACAGCATCTTCAATACGTAAAATAGATTTATCTAATGCTTTTGCAATTTCACGGTAAGAAACTTGTATTTGTTTAGGTTTACCACTTAGTAAATCACGCCCTTGTACCATCATGTCTTCAGGTGGATTATCTAAATCTTCTGTAGCAGAACCTATTTGTAGCTTTATTCTTTCAGCAGTGGTTTCTCCAACATGTAAATTGTGTTGAGTACGCATGTAATACATAATGTCACTGGTAAATAAATCTCCAGCAACTTTTACTGATTGATCGCATACAATGCCTGCTAGTGCAATAACAGCAATTTCAGTAGTACCACCACCTATATCAATAATCATATTTCCTTTAGGTTCCATAATATCAACACCTACACCAATAGCAGCAGCCATTGGTTCGTAAATCAAATAGATTTCTTTAGCGTTCATATGTCGACCAGAATCAATAACTGCTCGTTTTTCAACCTCAGTAATTCCCGAAGGAATACAAATCACCATACGTAAAGATGGCGGAAAAAGCCTCTTTTTTATGGCAGGAATTTGTTTGACAAATTCCTTAATCATTTCTTCTGAAGCTTGGAAATCAGCAATTACACCGTCTTTTAAAGGACGTATGGTCTTGATGTTTTCATGGGTTTTACCTTGCATCCTACTAGCCTCATGTCCTGTGGCAATAATTTTACCTGTGAGCCTGTTTCTAGCAACAATAGAGGGGTTGTCAATAACTACCTTACCATTGTGGATTATAAGTGTATTTGCAGTACCTAAATCTACTGCAATATCTTCTGTCATGAAATCGAAAAAACCCATATAGATTTCGTTATTTATATTTAATTTTAATGTATTCTCACAAATCTAATAAAAATCTGTGGGTATTTTACACTCAGTATAATTAATGTTTAAAATGTCTTGTTCCTGTAAAAACCATAGCTACATTGTTATCGTTACAATAATCAATACTTAATTGGTCTTTAATAGAACCCCCTGGTTGAATTACACTTTTTATACCTGCTTTATCTGCTATTTCTACACAATCAGGGAAAGGGAAAAAAGCATCACTAGCCATAACTGCCCCATTTAAGTCAAAGTTGAAACTGCTAGCCTTTTCAATTGCTTGCCTTAGCGCATCAACTCTACTTGTTTGACCTGTTCCACCAGCTAATAACTGCTTATCTTTTACTAAGATAATTGTGTTAGACTTGGTGTTTTTACATAGTTTAGATGCGAATAACAAGTCCTCTAACTCACTTTCTGATGGTTTATTGTCGGTAGGATATGATAAATCATCTAATTTATCAGTAATATAGTCTTTATCTTGAATTAATACTCCGTTTAAAGCTGTTCTTACTGTTTGTTTAGGTAATTCAACTTCTTTTTGAATTAAAATAACTCTGTTCTTTTTCCCTTTTAAAATATCTAAGGCATCATCATCATAAGTAGGAGCAATTACAACTTCACAAAATAATTTATGAATTTCTTCAGCAGTAGCTTTATCAATTTTTGTATTTGAGATTAAAATACCTCCAAATGCAGAGACAGGGTCACCAGCTAAAGCATCAACATAGGCTTGATGAATTGTTTTACGTTGAGCAAAACCACAAGCGTTATTGTGTTTTAAAATGGCAAATGTTGGATCTTCACCTTTAAACTCTTCAATTAAGTTTACTGCGGCATCAACATCTAATAAGTTGTTGTAGCTTAACTCTTTTCCGTGTAACTTATCAAATATAGCTTCTAAATCACCAAAGAAAAACCCTTTCTGGTGTGGGTTTTCTCCGTAGCGTAATACTTTAGAAGTAGTTTCACTAGCTTTATACACAACTTCATCTTCATTAAAATAGTTGAAAATAGCAGTGTCGTAATGAGAAGAAATATTAAAAGCTTTGGCAGCAAACTTTTTTCTATCGTTTAACGAAGTATCTCCGTTATTTTCAGAAATAATATTTAAAAGCTCTTCATACTGTTCCATTGAAGAAACAATTACAGTGTCTTTAAAGTTTTTAGCTGCAGCACGGATTAGTGAAATACCGCCAATATCAATTTTTTCAATTATGTCTTGTTCAGAAGCGCCAGAAGCAACTGTTTTTTCAAAAGGATATAAATCTACAATTACTAAATCTAATTGCGGAATATTGTATTCTTCCATCTCAGCAACATCACCTTCGTGATCTTGTCTATTTAAAATACCTCCAAAAACTTTAGGGTGTAAAGTTTTTACTCTTCCTCCTAAAATAGAAGGGTATGAAGTAACATCTTCTACAGGTACTACATCAATCCCTAAGTCTTTTATGAACTTTTCAGTGCCTCCTGTAGAGTAAATAGTAACACCTAGTTCGTTAAGTTTTTTAACAATAGGCTCTAACCCGTCTTTGTGAAAAACGGATATTAATGCTGATTTAATAGTTTTTGTATTGTTCATTATTGTTGTGTTGTTAAGCTTGCAAAGCTAGTAAAACAGTAGGCGTTACACAATGATTTTTTAAGTTTTTAACATTGAAAACACCACCAAAAAGAAAATAATTTTGGTGGTGTTTTTTTACAACAAAATCTTAAAAGAAAAATTACTCTGCAGTTTCTAAAAAGTTACGAAACCAGATAGTGAATTTTTCTACTAAAGATTGTTGAGATTTTGCACGAGCATTAGCATTACCTAATGCCGCATAAGAAGGATGTTCTCTACTGCTCATATTTAAGGGGATTAATGGGGTTGTTAAAAATCAGATCAAATAAAATAAAAAAAAACTTAATAATCAAGTGATTATGCGAAAATTATATAAAATTAGCCACTTTTTTGCAAATATACTCTAATAAAGCTTCGTCATCTTGGGTAAATGGGTTAGCTGTATGAGAATCAATATCAATTTGACCAACGTTTTCTTCATTAACAAAAATAGGAATTACTATTTCAGATTTTACTTTCCATCCACATGATATGTAGTTGTCTTGTTCGCTTACATCTTGCACCACAAAATTTTGATTACTGATGGCTACTTGACCACAAATTCCTTTTCCAAAAGGTATAATTGTATGATCTGTAGGTTCTCCGTTAAACTGCGCGAGCTTTAATTCTTCCTTGTCTCCATTCTTAAAGTAGAAACCAACCCAGTCGTAATAAGAAATTTCTGAAGCCAAATAATCACAAATTTGCTGTAGCTTTTCTTCTTTTGGAGAGTTGCTCTTAACGATTGTGTTTACATTGTTTTTTAGTTCTTGTGAATTCATAAAAGTGTTTTTTATTTTACTCGTAAATAGTACTTAAAGCTTACAAAAATAGTTGTATGAATTGTGATAAAAAACTGAATTCCATTTTTTGTAGTTTAAATAAGGTGTTTTAAGAGTTTTTTATGAAAAAAGAAGGATAATGTATTAGTGGATACGTAAAAAGTAGTTATAGTTCTGTAAAATGGTTTAAAAAGGAAAAGCGAAAGCTTTAAATTAAATTTAAAACTTCCGCTTTTATTTTTGTCATTTTCTATATAAGAAAACGAATATAATTTAGGATTAAATTACTGTTGAACGTATTCACTGTGCCATACAGCATCTTCAGGTCCGTCTCCTTTGTGTCCGTCTAATTGGATAACAAAACTTTTAGCAGGAAAATAAGGAGTGATGTGGATATCTAATAAAACACGATCTTTTTGATTTTGATCTTGCTCTATTTTTATAACCTTGAAACGCTCAATTAGCTTAGTAGGTCCTTGAATGTCATCTAAAAACTTAACTATTTGGCGACGTAAATCAGCCTCAGTTCTAGAACTCCAGTTTTCAAATGCACGTCTGTTTAAGAAATCAAATAACACTTTTGTTATGTGGTCGAATACTCTTACAACAGAGTAGGTTTGTAAACCTAAGTTGTCTCCATTAAATAAAGTTTTAGCAGAAAAAGCCATTACTTTACTGTATTCATTTACCATAGGAACAAGTCCCATTTTTTCAATTTCTGAAATTTCACTCTTTTTAAGGTCGAATCGTACGCTTTCTACTTCGTTTATACCACCAAACTTTTTACCTGCTACTACTTGAGACATTAAAGTATGGTATATTTTACCAGCTAAAGCAGATGATGCAGGAACGTATAAGTTATCTTCTTCACCTACAGCGTCTTCTTTCTTTCTTCCTAAAAGCCAGTTACAAGTCATTAAAGTGTTTGATTTGTGAACCTCTCCTCCTGAATGATTTGCATTGGAGAACATGTCAACAATATCGTCGGCTGTCTCTAAATCTTGAAAATCGGTTAATAAAACAGCTTTGTTGTCATAGGCTATTTTAGACCATTTATCTAACACTACGTTAGAACCTAAATATCCAGGAACTACTAAAATAGAATAGTTGTCTTTTAAGTCTAATCTATCAAAGTTTTGTTTAAACTCATTTGATACATAATCTATAAAAAGAGGGTTCTCTAAATCTTTTAGTTGACTTAAATCGGCATTTAAGATGGTGATGTTTTTTACTTTATCTTTTTCAGTATTTTTGTAGAATAAAGCTACAGATCTATACGAAGTTTCTAATTCCTTAGTTCTTTCTAAGGTTTTCTTAAGATTGTAATTTAAAACTCCTTCTATACTGGTAGATTTTTCTTTTGCAGTATCACACATCGACTCGATGTTTTCACTACTTTTAAGAATTTCTAACCAAACAGAAAGTCTGTTTTTTAAGTTTTTTCTTTCTCCTTTCCACTGCTCGTCATTTAAAAATAGACTTTTTCTAGCTTTTCTTTTAGGGTTTAAGTTAGAGTATCCATCAACGATGTTTTCAATAAAAGAGAAACCTCCGTACTCTTTTATACCATCAATAGCGCTCGCTACTTCTTGACTAGGGGATTGTTGTTTAACTACTTCCGATTGTTGGGTTTTTACTTTTGTAGACATAGCTAATTATGTTTTTTTGTTTTTATTGTTCAGCTTGCTCGATTTCCTTAATAGACTCTTCTAAAATTTTGATAAAAGTATCTTTTGTTTCAGGGTTGCTAAGTGCTTTCATTAGAGCTCTGTTAGAAGATAATTGTCTTGAAATTCTTAGGTACTGGTCTTTTTCTATATCTAGCTTATTTAAAAAAGAGCTATTTGCCTTAATGTTCTCAACATTAAAATCACCTAAATTATTAAAATTTAAAGATTCTTTAACGTCAGCGCCATTTTCATCGGTGTGTTCAAGTTTCACAGAAGGTGAAAATTTCTCGAAAACTGCTTCGATTGTGTCTAAACCATAAGTTGCTTCAGGGGTTGCTGGAGCTTCGTCGGTAAGTTTTTGGATTAATAAAGTTTTGTTGGAAGAAATGTTTGCGATTGATTCATTAGCATCAACCTTAACTTCATTGCCTCCAATTCCGTAATTGTACATTGCCATAATAATTTTTTTTTATTCTGCTACGAATCTATTAAATTATTGATAAAAAAAATTATTTTTACAAAAAAATGTTAAAGAAAAATGAATTATTTAAAAATCCCGCTAGACTTTTCGAGCATAACAAAAACAAATAAAGAGAATAATAGACCTGGCTGTACTCTTGAAGAATCTATAGCTCAGCACCTCATGATAATTGCTACTTCAAAACAAGGAGAGGTTTTTGGAAGACCGAATTATGGTTCCGATATTTGGGATTTAGAATTTAATCAGTTGGTTAAAATTAATAAATGGGAAGAAAAAGTTAAAGATTCTTTATATTACGCCTTTATTGAGTATGAACCAAGACTTAAGGATATTAGAGTTAGTGTAAGATTGTCTGAAATAGATGATGATGCAGAGACTACAGATATTCATGTAAGAAGAAAAGCAGAAATAAAAGTATTCGGAATAATTATTGAAACCGAAGCTCCATTTAATTTCGCTACACTTTTTTACATCAGTCCTTTATCTCAGTAGAAAAACAAAAAAAAACGCAATGAGAGACGAATATTTTATGAAAATTAAAAATCGAATGCTGCTGCGTTCGATGGAACTATGGGGTATTAAAGACAAAAGAAGTGTTGACCCTATTTTAGATTTGTTACTACATACTTTTGCTTATGAAATATCAAAATTACATCAACAGGTAGACGTATCAGATAAAGAGCTATTAGATAGACTGTCTAGGATACTGGTGAGTAACAAATGGTCTTTACCATCACCTTCACATGCTTTATTAAAAGCACAACCAGAAGATGATACGACGCAACTTTATGTTTCTGATCATTTTTATTGTTCAAAAAGACGATTTGGAGAAGAAAAGTTAGATGTTTTCTTTACACCTATTATAGCAAAAGAACTTATAAATGCTTCTGTTAAATATTTAGGTTATGACGATAAATTGTTAATAAGTGAAAATCAATTTGGTAATATAGAAGACGCTCTTTATTTGCCTCAAGAGAATAAAATTAAAGATTATGAACTTTGGTTTGGAGTGGAAATTTCAAATGAGTTACTAGAGGATACAAATAACTTATCACTATGTTTTATCTTAAATGATAGTTCTCTTTTACCTTTTTTAAAAACAATGAAGGTTTATGATGCTGCAGGAAATGAAATGTTTTTGGATAAAGAAAGCTTAGTGAATAAGAATAATGAAGTTCATTATTTTGAAGACGTTGTTTCGTTTTATGAAGATTGTTTTTACACATTAAACCTAAATGAACCTTGTAAGGTTAAAAAGACAATTAATGAGTTATTTGGTGAACAAGATGACTTTTTTATTGAGCCAGAAGATTTAAATCAAAAACTGTTGTGGTTTAAAGTTAAACTCCCTGAGGTTTTTTCTAAAGATAAGCTGCAAGGGATTGATGTGAGCTTAAACACCTTTCCTGTAGTTAATAGAAAGTTAGAATATAAGCAGCATAATTTTAGAAAAAATGGAAGAATTTTATCTGTACTTAGTGAAGGAGTAGATTATTTTTTAAACATTGAAAGTTTAAATGATGATAAAGGAAATAGTTATGCTAACGTTATAGGGAATTCTACCGAAAGCCTTGAAGGAGGTTACTCATTATATTTTGGAGATATAGGAAGGTTTGATACGAGAAGTGCTAAAATGATGTTGAGTAAAACTTCTCAAACAGTAAGAGAAGAAGGAAGTGCTTTTTCTTCCATAGGTTATGATATCATACAAGCATATTTAGACGACCTGCATGAGAAATTAGACGAAATTGATAAGAAGATTCATTTAGAGTTTGGTGAGGTAAATGCAAATAATGATAAAACTTTCTTATTAACCTACCCACATAAAGAAGCTTTTAATTATGAGTTTCAGTATTGGTTGACTAATGCTAGTCAAGCAAATGGAATTACTACTAGTTACACTTTTAATCAATATAGAACAGGTAAGTTTATTGATAGTAAGATTAAACTAAAAACGGAAACGATAGGAGGCTATATTAGAAAAGAAGAGCATGACAAAATAAATGGTCTACGCTATGGATTACTTACAAGGGAAAGAATTGTAACAAAAGAAGATGTAAAAAGCTTTGTAAATAGTAAAATAGGACGTTTTGTTGAAGATGTTTCTATAAAAGATGGTGTTGCCATATCAAAAGAAAAGAAAAAAGGGTTGATAAGAACCACTGATATACATATAAAAACTAAAAAAGAGTTAATTTCTGTAGAGAAACAAAACCTTTTCAGTTATTATCTAGAAAAGGAGTTAGAAAAAAAATCTATATCAAATATAACTTATAAAGTATTTTTTATTTAAAAATGATGGAAAAAGATTACAGTTCAAGCGCTTTATCAAGCATAAAAAGAGCTAAAAGTATTGCTTACAAAGAAAAACAAAGTACCTACGGTGTTTGCCATTTAATAACATCATTAATTAATGAACCTACTGGTTTAGAGGAGATTATTGATGGTATGGGGAAGGATGCTAACTACATTCTCGAATGGTTTGAGGTAATGAAAGAAATGTACAAGTCAACTCCGCTACAGGCTTCTGGAGATATACATCCAGATAGTGAGGTTGCTAAGGTTTTTGAAGAATCTGAACGTTCAAAAATCAAATTAGGAACAGAAAATATTGATGCGTTATGCATTTTTACAGCGGTAGTAAGAGAAGGTGTTGTATATTCTGGTCAACAAATAGAAACACTTGGAATAACAGAGCAAGAAATACTAAAGCAGTATAACGCAAATACTCCTACTTTTTTAGAGTCAAATGTCAAGGAAAACATTTCTACTATAAGTTCATATATTGAAGATCTTCAAACACAAGAAGTAATTCAAAAAGGAAATTTAATTTTAGGAAGAGAAAAGGAAGTACGATTAATTTTAGAGAATTTTGAAAGATCTGAAAGCAAAGGTGTTATTCTAGTAGGAGAATCTGGAATTGGTAAAACAGCGACAGTAAATTATTTTGTAAGAGAATTAAGTAATAGTACTGATGAGTATTTAAAAAGTCATTTGGTGTTTAAGCTTAATGTTCCAAAACTATTGGCTGCAGCAAGTTCAGAAAATGATGTAAATAAGAAGATATCAGAGTTATTTGAGAAATTAGAATCTATTGATACTCCATCTATACTTGTGATAGATGACCTTCATGTATTACTTGAAAACTCTTCTGGTAAAACAAATGCCATTGTTAACATTTTAAATGCTCAACTAAGTGGAGGACGAATTAATATGATTTTTACAATTAATTCAGATTCTTACCGAAAAAGTCTTGAAAGACACCCTGTAAGTGGCAAGCTAGAAATCTTGAAATTAGAGGAGTTAGGAGACTTAGAAATGTTAAAATGCTTGCACAGACATAAAAAAAGACTTGAAGTACATTTTGATATTAAAATTTCAGATAGAGCAATTGAGGAATCTATACATCTTTCAAAAAGGTATTTTAAAGAAAAGAAATTACCTTATGGAGCAATAGACTTGATAGATAAAACTGTTGCAGCTGTAAAAATGAGCAATGCTACTGTTTCAGAAGAAGTTGAAAAGATAGAAAAAGAATTTAATGAAGTTAAAGACTCGGACAAATTTGATTTTTCTGATTTACAATTAATCTACAATACCATTTACAGAAAAGTTAGTGTTATTCAAACTTCAAAAGTAACCAAGTCATTTAATTTAGTATCTGATAATCCAGATTTACAAGAAGAAATATCTAAGGTTGAAGAATTCTTATCTATGTTAAAAGAATTAGCTAAGACACCTATAGAAATTGTAAGTGAAATGGATATTGAAGCTGTTGTCTCAGAAATTACAGGTATTCCTTTGGGGAAAATTCAAACAGAAGAAAAAGAGCGTCTTTTAAATATAGATAAAAAGTTAAAAGAGAGAGTTAAAGGTCAGTCAAATGCAATTCAAACATTATCAGATGCTATTATTGAATCACGAAGTGGACTTAGTAATCCTAAACAACCAATTGGTTCTTTTTTCTTTTTAGGCCCTACTGGAACAGGAAAAACTGAATTAACTAAATCATTAGCAGAGTTGC
Source organism: Tenacibaculum sp. SDUM215027 (assembly GCF_050566205.1). Lineage (NCBI taxonomy): Bacteria > Pseudomonadati > Bacteroidota > Flavobacteriia > Flavobacteriales > Flavobacteriaceae > Tenacibaculum > Tenacibaculum sp. SDUM215027. The sequence continues at coordinate 28,533 of NZ_JBNXUE010000001.1, read as the reverse complement.
TTTTTGATGATGAAACTGCAATGATTCGTTTTGATATGTCTGAATTTAAAGAAGAGCACTCAGCAGCATTACTTTATGGAGCGCCTCCTGGTTATGTAGGTTATGAAGAAGGAGGGATGTTAGTAACTAAAATTAGACAACGCCCATATTCAGTAGTTTTATTTGATGAAATTGAAAAAGCACACACTTCTGTTTACGATGTTTTTCTTCAGTTAATGGATGAAGGTGTGATTCATGATAAATTAGGAAGAGAAGGAGATTTCTCTAATGCTATTGTCATTTTTACATCTAACATAGGTAGTCAATGGATTGCTGAACAAATAACAGAAGGAAAAACTCCAACTTCAAATGAGTTAATAGAGGTGATGGCACAACACTTCAGACCCGAATTTTTAGGAAGATTAACAGAAGTAGTTCCATTCGCTCCAATTAACCAAAAAGTAGCACAAGATATTTTAGTAATACACTTTAATAAGCTTAGAAAGCAATTAGAGCAACAAAAACAAATAGTGTTAGATATTTCTGACGAAGCTTTAGAGTTCTTATCAAAAAAAGGATTTTCTCAAAAGTATGGAGCTAGACCTATTGCTGGAGTTGTAAGAACATATGTGAAAAAGATAATATCTAAAATGATAGTTTCTGAACAAGTGAATAAAGGAGATCATGTATTATTAGATTATAAAAACAATAATCTTGTATGGGAGCTAGTGTAAAAGAAAGCGATGTCATTGTTGGTGAGCTTGTTCGCAATATGGCATCTAATTTTATTGGAGAAGTTTTTGTAGAAGAGCTAGAATTTTTACTAGATAAAGATGTTTCTGAAAGGCTAATTGTAAGAAACCATGGAATGAATAGTAGAGCTCAATCTAAAGATATTTTATCTGTTGACTCAAATTTTATAGCTAAAGACACAGGTTTCGAGGAAAATTTAGTTGTTAACCTAAGTAGGAACAGTATATATCATCAACTACCAGAAATTTTGTTTTATCCTCTTTCTTTAGGAGTTAATTCAGATAACAAAAAAGAAGTGATTGATACTATTCGTAAGAATAGAGAAAAAGAAAAAGGAGATATCAACTTTTTTACTCTTTTTGATACTGAAATATTTAAAGAAAGAGTTAGGATTAATAACAGAAGTTTAAACTTTTTTTCAGACAAAAAATCAAAACAAAATCTATTAAATATCTTCAAGCAAATTATAGGTTCTGATTTGCTGATTTCTGACGAATCCTTATATAAGCTATTTCTTAATTTATGTAAATCTGAATTTTTTAAAGAAAATTTAGTGGAGTTAGAAAAGCTAATACAGGTAGTTCTAGGCTTAAAAGTAAAGCTTAATTATGTTCCTTGTGTTATAAAAGAGTCACCTTTTTTAAGTTTAGGTAATGCAGTTTTAGGAGTTGATTTAGGTTTGAGCGGTGAGATTTATAGTGAGATAGATGATGTTAAAGTAGTTGTAGTGTTAGAAAAAGAAGTAGAGAACTTTAAAGTTTTAGAGAAAAGTGTTTTACAAATAAAGGAAGTATTGAGCTTCTTTCTAATTTCCTCAAGAAAAATTCATATTACTTACCAAACTAATTCTGATCAATGTTTTGTTTTATCAGAGAGGTTTTTAGGATATGACTCGTATTTAACTAATTAAGAAAAGAAAAAGTTATGAACATAATAATAGTATATTTTTTAAAATTCCTTTTAGCACCTTTAATAGCCATAATTTCTTTAATGGTGTTAAACAATGTAGTAAAAGCTAAAAAGTCTTTTAATATAAAAAAGGCAATTGTTTTAGTATTGTTACTTACCCTTATTTTAATAGCCCCTGTTTTTATAAGTCTGTTAAAATATGAATTTGTTTGGGTAGGATTAATACTTACAGTTTTGTGTTATCTTTTTATAGGCGTGTTTTTTATATTTTTTCAGAACACAAAGTTTTACAAGTCTATAGGTTTAGATAATAAATTCCACACACTGTTTTTTGTCTTTATAGTAATGGTTCTTTCAGGGTGGTTGTATTACCTAATTTTTGAAAAAATAAGCAATCTACCTTATGCACTTTGGGCAATGTTATCAATAATTTGGTTTGTGTTACCGTTGTTGTACACTATGTCTTTAGGTTATTTTTTAAATATCTCAAAATCATTTTATAAAGCTTGGAATGTTTCAGATAATGGAGTTAATGATATGTATTGGGATAATGTAGATGTTTTCAAGTTAATACAAGTTACCGTAAAGATTAAAAGAAACCCTGATGATAAAAATTACAGCTCTTTTTCAGTGAAATTACCTATGGAGGTATCAGTAGGTATGTGGTTTAATCGTTTTATTGAAGATCAAAACTTTAGATTTCCTGATAGAATGATTGATACATACTTAGATGGAGAGCCTATTGGTTGGATATTCTATACTAATAGATGGTTTAATTTTCCTCTTTTTACAAAAGTTTTAGATGTTGAAAAAGACGGTAAATTTAACAGAATAAGAAATAAACAAACTATATACATAAGAAGAACTGCATTAAATACTATTGATGATGAATAAGAAAAATAATAAAATGAATTATTTACCAATAAATTGGACTGACGGAGTAAAAATATCTGCTGAACACTTTTTCAAAAATTATAACAATACAATTGAAACAGTAAAAGATTATAATTCTGTTTCTCTTAAAAACTATGAGTATGGTTTAATAGAAGGAAGTGCTGATTTTGAAAACTTACAACTTGATGTTTTAAGTGATGGAGATAATTCTTTAGTAATAAAACTTAAATCTTGTAATGCTATAACAGAAAAGGGATACAGAATAATGTATCATCGTGATTTGTATGGAGCAAGTTCACCATCAGTAACTCTAAAAACATCAGATTTTGATAAAACAGAAAGTGAAGAGTTTTATATAATGTTGTCTTTATCTCCATTTGAATATTTACCAGTAGGTGTACCAGATCCTGAGGTAATACCTTTGCATCATCCCAATGTATTACCGAAATTAGAGCTGCATACGCTTCCTGTTTCAAAAATTAATACCAGTTTTTTAAAAGAACACTTTTTAGTTATAGGAAAGGTTTTATGGACTAATGGATTATTTTCAATTGATGAAGGTTATGTTCCGCCCGTAGTTAACTTATCGTCTAATGAAAGGTTAGAAAGCTTTGGTAAGGGGTTGCTACAAGTACTCATTAAGTCTAAAAATTATTCTATTAAAATTTTCAAAAAGAACAACGGACAAAGAAGTAGTAATAAATTAGTTTCTAATACTTTTTCAATCTGTGGGAAGCTGCAAGAGTATTACAGTGATAATATCTTTAATTTAGAAAATATTTCTGTTAATAGCTCTCCTATGTATTTGGTAGATAGGTTAGTTGTGCTAGCAAATAAACTTTCTATTTGTTTAAGTATAATGGATGATAAAGAAAAAGAACAGTTACTACAGTATTATTATCAATGGACAGATATAAAACCTTCTGACTTTCTAGACTCTATAGTAGACGCTGTTAATGTTAAATACAATCATATGGAAATATCTGAAACGTTTGACGTATTAAATAGGTTTGTAGCTATGTTAGAGCGTGTATTTAAAAAGATGAGTGAACTAGAGTATATAGGACAAAGAAAAGATAATATCGTAATTAACGAAGAGTCTAAATCACAGTTCAATAGAAATAGAGGAGGAAACAGTTCTTGGAGTATAATTGATTAATACAAATTTCTTATGAAGGCTTTAAATCACAAAGAAAGGAAAAAACAAATTCTTAAGTTTTTTGCGTCATTCTCATTAACAGCAGTAGTTGTGTTTTTCTGTTTATACGTCACTTTAATTATAGCAGAAAAAGGAGTTGTTTTAATAGAGAGTAAGCAATCTCACTATAATGAAATTTTTAAAAAACAAGCAATGTTAAATTTTAAAATGGAAGAGCTTTTTAAAAATTTATATAGCTTAAAAAATAAAAGAAGAAATATAGGAGAGTATAGGCAAATGCAAAAAATTATTACCAATACTAGGGTTGAAATAAGACAAAGTATTGATAGTACAAAAAAAGAAAATAACTACTATAAAATTTACGGTGAGTTTTTATCGGAAATAAGAAACATACAGTCTCTCCTTGAAAACTATAATAAAGAAGTTAATACAAGAGAGGCCAATAAAGAGCAGCTAGAAAAATGTAGAGAAAAGTATAAAGATATAAATAAAGAAAAAGAATAAGCTATGGATAATCATGAAGTTTTTTGGGAAAAAATAAGGTTCTCTCTCTTGTTTATAATAATTTCTACAGTAGTATTTATAATACTAACCAAATTTGTTTTTAAAGTCCCTGTGATAGAAAGCAAAGAGTTGTTAAATAGTATTGATGCTTCAGAAGAAATTTTTGATATTCAAGAAGAGTACACGAAAAAAATAAAAAACACACACGAAAAAATTCAAGAAATACCTTTTGATGTTATTCAAATTCAGGTATTAGATGAATTAGATAAAGAAATACAACAGTACAAAAAAATCTACAGAGATAACGATATGAATAACCGATATATTTTTGGAGTTCAATCATCAAAAACGCTTAAAATGTTTTTCGATTTGAGTGAAGAATACAATGCTTTAAAAAGAAATAATAAAGTTTTGAAAGAGAATTTAGAAGAGTGTAAAGCTAACATTTAAATATAAGAGTATGTCTAATAAATTTAAATTGTCAGTTTTAATTTTCATAGCCTTATTAGTATTAATCCTAGCAATATTTGCACCTTATAAATCAAGGCTTAGTAACTTAGACTTTTATGTGTCTGAGTCTAATAGTAATTATCAATTTGAAGTTGGCGAAAAGTTGTTTTTCCTTCTAAACGATACTAGTTTAGTTGAGGGAAGAAAAGTAGTTTGGCACATGGGAAATGGAGATTCTATTGTAAAGCCAGGTAATATTGATTATAAATATCGTAAAGAAGGTAAGTACTTAGTGTCAATTAAGATAAATAATAAGTTTACTGTGTCAAAAAAAATAGGTGTAGTTTCTTTGCCAAGACTATCACCTAGAGACTCTTTGGTAACGTTACATGGAGTAGATGAAGGTTATGTGGGTGAAGAATTAGTGTTTTTTACCGAAGGGAAAGGAATAAATACTTGGTATTGGGAGTTTGGAGAAACAGGTACGGTTGATGCCTATGAAGAACAAGTTATTTATAGGTATAGTAAACCAGGTGATTATAGAGTGAAACTTCAAACAAACACATTAAAATACCCCATATTTCATAATATAAGAATCTTACCACGATTTGAAAAAGTTGACGAATTAGAAAAAGTTGACTCTTTAGGGGTCGTTCAAAATGACATTAGAAAAAGACTTCAAGCAATAGCAGACAGTAAGGTTACAGACAGAGGAACTTTTTATAAAAATTTAAATTATATAAAAAATAACTATACATGTAATCAAGCAGAAGATATACTTGTAATTGTTAATGGAGGAAGATATAATGACTTTTTTAGTTATTGTCAAGGTTTACACTACTTAGAAAATAAGAAGAGAAGCAAAATAATTATTAATAAAGTTGAAATAGATACGATTAAATGTTTCAAAAGATTAAATGTAACACAAAGCTTACTAAGATAATAATGCAAAAAAAAATAACACTTTTTATTTTTTTTCTGTCACTATGTTCCTTTCCTACTGTATCGCAAACTATAGGGAAATATGAAAAAGTAAAAGAAGTAAAAGCAGATAGGTTTAACTACCTGAAGAAAGTAAAAACAAAGCATGATGCCTCGTTAAAAATGGTTTTTTCAGATAGAGAAAACAACTCTTTTTTTAAAGGGCCATATATTCAAGAAAAGTTTAAGAAAAAAGGACTACTAACTCCACTATATGTAATTGATGAGAAAGAAAACTCCTATGAGGTAGTAGTAGCCAACCCAGATCAGATAGGGAAGCCCAAAGGGTTGTTTTCTATGTTTTATGGTGATAAATTTAACTTTAAAGATACGGAGCAAGTAGAGTATTTAGGATGGATTCCTGCAAGTAACGTAATAGGGTATAATCATTCTTTTATAGAAACTTGCAATAACAAACCCATAAAATATAAAGTAGGTACTGATAAAACGTTAAGGCTTTTTGATTTAAAATCCTATATGGAAGTAGATTCTGTAAATGTGTTTAAAGACCCTTTTTTTAGAGCAAAGTCAAGTAAAAAATTAGTATCTAATCAAATAGTATATGCTTATAAGTACGATGAAAAAGGAAAAGCAGTATTTGTTTCAGATAAACCTGTTTTAAAAGATTCTATTTCTCAAACAGTAGGATGGATACCATCAAACTTAATTACACGTATTGGACAAAATCAAGTGTATGTTGTAAAGGATACTGATAGTTTGTTGGCAGTTAGTAATAAAGATACAATTCAACTTACAGGTGAAGATGTGTTGTCAAAATACTTATATACAGGGTATAAAAACTTAAAAACGGATGTTACTAAAAATCTAATAGCTCCAGTACATGTTTGGAATCATGATAAAAATAAGCTTATTAATGTAAAAGGAAACAGTTTCTATACAAAAGAAATAAAGTTTATGAAAAAGGAGTCGAAGGTAGTAAACCTTCACTTTATTTCTAAAAACGAAGAAAGTGAACACTTAAAAAAAATATTGAATTCTTTACAAAGCTTATACATATCCTTATTTAAGGAACCCACTGAAGCTCAATACAATTTTTCAGCAATTTTAGTCGATAAAAAAGGAACAGCAATATTAGAAAAAACAAGTTCCTTTTCAGAGTGGATTAGTTTTGTTGAATCTTTTATAGAAAGTAATCAAAACAACTTAGCTGTAGAATACACTGAGAAAACAATGTCTATTCCCAAAGCATTTAATTATGCAATAGATAATTTTTCAGATGAAAATAAGCGTTTTGAAAATAACTTCTTCATCATTGCTTCAAGCAAAGAGAATACGAATGATATTAAAAGACAAAAAGACGCTTTTTTTGAAAAAATAGCTAAAAAATCACCTAAAATTATTTTTGCTCAATTAGACAATAACAAAAGTGTAAGGTCTCAAAATTATATATTAGGGAGCAAAGAGTTTTTGTATAAAACAGGGAAGTTTTATAATGAGTTTATCAAGAATTTTATTGTAGATAATGAAATTATAGTAGAAAATAATATTCTGAAAAAAATACCTGCAGACGAAGATAATATCTATGTGTACGATGCACCAGATAATAGTTTGTTTAATGGAGGTGTTATTTTTCCAAGAATAGAAAGTTCTTTAACTCCCTTGTCTTTAGAAAAAGCGATAGATACTGTTTTAAAAAGGTCTACTTTAACCAATAATAAACTTATATCTTCTTTAAATTACTTTAACAAAAAACTAGGAGTTTTAAGAAGTGAACCAAGCGCTACGATAAAAACAAGGTATAAAGAGCTAAATACAGATAGTTTACGTCTTTTCCAATTAAGCAGAAACAATTTACACGAAGTATTATACCAAAAAGTATCATTGCTTAACGATAGTATTATAAAAAAAGGGTATGTTTTTGATAAGGATGAAATTATAGCGTTGATAGAAAATTATCGCAATACTTTTCCTCAAATGGCAAAACCCATTACAAGAAAAAAACGAAGAGTAATAAAACGTTTGTACCAAAAACAAATAAAAATACTAAACAAAGCAGCATATAGATATGTTTTAAGTAGAAAAGCAACAATTGCAGACTTATTTTACTTTAAGTCAGGGATTCCTTTGAATCATGAAGGTTATTACTGTTTACGAATACATAAACTGCCGAGAAAAAGAGTAGGAAAAAATGGTTTTGAGAAATTTTATTTTCAACAGTATGAAAAAATAGATAAATTAGAGGAATTATTTTTGAAAAATAAGTTACAAAAAGTAGAAGAAGGTTATAAAAGTGAAGTGTACTTTATACCTTTAGAGATATTGCCCTAATTTAATAGTTAGGAAGAACTCCCGAAAATTGCAAAAAAAATGAATGTAAAAGCAAAACTATTTGTATGTGGAGAAGAACGAGAATTATTCAATACAAATTTAAATTACGATCGATTTATTGATTGGAACGGAAAGCCTACCTCTGCCTTAATGGGAGGAACCATCTCAGTTACATTTGAATCGCAAATGTATGACGATAGTTTTTTAGAGTGGATTATTGCCGACAGAACCGAAAACAAAAAAATACCATATCCTTTTGACTTATATCAGTTAAGAGAAGGAAAAGTTGTTTTTTATCAAGATGATTTTGACGGATTAGAAATTTTTGAATACAGTTTTAAAGATGCTACACTCATAAATTATCACGAAAAATTTTGCAACCAAGCAGGTATGCAGGTTACTTTAACCATATCTCCAGCCATGCAAGACTACCGATTTTTTAACAACTCTAGCTGGAGTAAAAAAAGTACCACACGTTATATAAAACACTGGCAAGAAAGTTTTATACCAATAAAAGAAGTTGCACCATACAAAGCTAAAGAAGATAAAGAGCCTAAAAGAGAAAAATATTTTGTTGAAAAAATTGAAATAGAAAATTTAGATGAAGGTTCAGATAATGGAGGATCAAATAAAAAAGAAGGACTGATTCATGGTAAGGAATATACCTTAAAAGTTACTAAATATAAAAACGATAAAACTCCCAAAAATAGTAATAGTATAAAATGGTCTTACGGTTATACTAATGTAAATGGAGAAATTGTTATAGGGAGTATAAAACAAAAAGGTGATAAAATTACTTTTAAAACGAATAATTTAGACTATTGTGGTTATAAAATTACGTTTTATGCTTACATCGAAAATAAAGAGAATGAAGCTGAATTAGAAGTATTTCACCATTACCGTTTTAGATGGTTTGATAGGAAAACTGTAGAAAAGCAAATCTCTCAAAGGAAACATTCTCCCTGGAGAATAGACCAAGGAGCTTCATCATTATGTGGAATTGCTCTAGCTGGATTTTATTTAGCTAGAGATAATTTTGATTTATATGAAAGTTATATAAAAGAGATCCATCAAAAAGGAAGTTATTTATTTAAGGATACTAATTATCAAATCGAAATTGACTCTGATAAACATTTAATAAAATATAAAACGACAGATGCTAAATATCCAGAACAGTCATATTCGACTGCTCCAATGGAAGAAATAGATTATATTTTTTTATTAACTATAAAAGACAATCTTAATTTAGTTTGGGATTATGATCCTGATAATAAGAATGTTGGAGGATTTGCAGAAGGAGGTACAGGTTTAACATTACCTAATGAAATAGAAACAATTTTTAAAAAAATAAACAATTTTAGTGACGTTATTGACGAAACTAACCTTATTACTTCAAAATGGAGTAATTCGACTGATAGTGTTTCCCAATTAAAAAAACTAATCCAAGATAATTATAAAGTAGCAATTCTTATTGAAGGGAGTGCGTTTCAAAATAATAAAAAAGCTTCTTTTTCTGTTCCTACCCATTGGGTTGGTGTTCTTGATGTAATTGATAATTCCAAAAATGAAGAAATTGAAATATTAGTTTATACATGGGGGAAAAAAAATAAAAAATGGAAATTATCATATGATGTATTTGAAGACTCTTATTATGGATATGTTGCAGGAAAATAAACAAATATGAAAAACGAAATATTGGTTACGTATAGCACAAAATTAATGAAGATGGAAATATTTTTATTTTTATTTTTTATATTAATTACTATTTTATTTAACATCGATACTAACGCTCATAAATATTTTAATGAATCAGGTATAGTATATAATTTTCATAGAATTTTTGCCCTATTAATGACTTTTTGTTACGGTGTATTTTTTTGGATTTGTATTTGTTTTCCCTTTTTATGGTTGGTTCAATTAATAATTTTGATTAGTAAAAAATACTTTAAAAAGTATTGGAAGCTTTTTTTATTAGTTACAGTATTCTATTTAGGGAGCTTAGTTGCTTGGTTTTCTTTGTATTCAATAAATCAGCATCAAAATTTTAAAGGAAGAAGAAATCAAATAACAAAAATAAATCAAGGAGGAGCTTCTCTTCGCGGTATGACTTGTCTGTTTTATGTTTTTGCTAAAAATGATAAGCAATCAAGGTTATAAAAAAACTTGCAGAAATACTTCTTCCCATACAATACATATTAAAAAAACAAAAAGCAAAGTTAAATATAGACACCATCATCATTTACATTTAACAGGGTTTGACTTTTCAAAAATTAAAGAAATATGAGATATTCATTGATATTATTTTTAGAGGCACTATCCTTTTTGGGGTGTGGAGAAGAAATAAAAAAAAGACTGGGGTGTAACATGATACAAATTTAAATGTGCTTATACCTATAAAAGAGCTTATTCCTTACTTAACAGAAGGCTTTAATTTTTTTTTAGGTTAAAATAGTTTTAATAACAGTTCTAATTAGTATAAATTAGAGTACCACACGCTATATAAAACACTGGCAAGAAAGTTTTATATCAATAAAATAAACTGCACCATACAAAGCTAAAGAAGATACAACACCTCGATTTACCTGTTATTATACCGACCTTGAAGGTAATAAACAAGCAGAACCACATACAGGAGAAGAAGTGTACTTAGTATTGAAAACAGAAAATGCTATAGGGCAAACAATAGATATTGATTTAAGTAACCATACCAAAGATTTTATATATAACGATAAGGTTATAGAAAACGATATTATAAAAGACTTTAAGGTAACTAGTAGTGAACATAAATTGAAGTTACGCGTAGTTGTTCAACAAGAAGAAGAAAGAGAAATAATAGAAAATTAATTAGCTATGGCAACATTAACAGTAAAACCAAGTAATACTCTAAGAATAAAAACTCAACGAGTAAAAAAAGCCTATTTAGCAAAAAAAAGAAATTAAGGGTTCAGAAAAAACAGGAGAAACTGAAAGTTACACTTTTAAGGGAACCAATAACACAAGTACAAAAGCCCGCAAGGAAAAAATAGCGACAATTATTTATAAAAACATTAAGGGTGATCTACAAAAAAAGAAACAGCAGACTACTGTTGCTCATATAGTAGAGACTCTTGAAAAAGATTCATATACAAAAGGAGATTGTATTGATATTCCTTTAATTCTACCAAAAATAGAGTTTACAAAACTAGCTAATGCTAATTTCGGCGATGAAGTGTATGTAGTGGTTGAAACCGAAAATATGGCTAATAAACGTATAAAGTTAAGTTTAAAACAAGCCGAAAAAGATTGTTTAGTAGCAAAAGATAGCCCTATTGTTTTACAACAAGATGGTAAAAAAACTAGTATTGTAGAAACATATGTAAGCAGATTTACAGAGCAAAATAAAAAGAACATATCAAATGCCGAAGATTTTAGAAACTTTGCAATAGACGCAGTTACACTATTACCTAAAGATGAGAAAGATCAGAAAAAATACAGAGAAGCTTTAAATAAAACAACCGATAAAAAAACGAAGCTGTTTATGGTTGTAGAAGCAGAGCCAGTAGGAGCTTCTTGGAAAGAAGTTTTTTATGATGAGGTATTTGACTTAACACCAAACCAATGGTATTATGGAGAAGACAAGTGGTTTGAGTTACAAGTTTCAGAGAATGCAAATATTTATGAAATTCACTTAGGTAAGAACAAATATGAAAAAATTAAAAGTTTACCAGAAAACAAAAAAATTATTTATAAAATATATAATTCAGGTAAATTATTGAAAACACATGAGCTAGAGGCCAATAAGCATAACTTATTAGATTTTCCAAAAGAAGGAGATAATTGGGGAAGGTATGGATCTAGAGATAAAGGAGGTGATAATTGGATAAATGAAGAAGCTGCAGCTGGTTTTTTTGGGTTTTTATATACACTTAAGAATAAAGGGATTAAAGAGAAAGTTTATTATAATGATATTTCTGCAAATGATAAAAGAAATATAGGGCATAAGACTCATAGAACTGGACATGATATTGATATAAGATATCCAGGAGCAGATAATTCTCCAGGCGGAAAATTATGGACAGTTTCTAAAAAATATTATAAGACTGAAGAAAAATTTGTAGAAGCTTTGGAAGAAATATTATCCATTTCCATTGACTGGGGCTTTATGAAAAAGTATAATTATGCATACAAGAAAGATATAAAACATACAAAAGGGAAAGCAATTTCCGTGCATCAAGATCATTATCATATAGGATTTAAACGATAAATTATGAAATACATAAAAATAATATTAATCATTATATTTTCTTGTAAAAGAAATGTAAAGGAAAAAATATCAAGAGATAACATTAAAACTAAAGAAGTTGTAGAAGAGAAACAAGTTTTAACTTCTGAAAATGGAAATTATGAATTACCAGAATATTATAATCCAACTTCAAAACTAGGTATAGGATTAGTTAAGACTAAGAAAGATACTTTGTTTTTTAAAAGTAGTATTAATAGTTCTTTTCAAAAAGAAAGTATTTATAACCCTAAATCGATTATTCCAATCTTTTTTAAACCTGATTATAATATTTTTTATACGGTATGTGTCGAAAAAATTAATAAAACGTATAAGGTTTTATCAGCGAATTCGAAATATTTTTTTGTTCAAGAAAGAGATTTTGAATTTATTTCTTGGGAAAACTTTTTAATAGAAACAACAGGGATAGAAAATATGGATTGGGGTAAAAACCCTTTAAGAGAAAAACCTAATTCTAGCTCAATTAAATTACCAGTTAAATCAGAAAATGATTTTGTTATAAATGAAATTCAGGGAGATTGGATTGAAGTAGAAAACGAAGACAAAGATAGAGGATGGATAAAATGGAGAGAAAATGAAAAACTTCTAATTGAAATATATCTATTAATGTAATCATTAGAATAACGGAATCTTTGATTGATAGCTTTAATCTTCCGCTCATGATGAAATTAATTGCTGTGATAAAGTAAGAAAAATAATGAAAGATAAGTCAGGAGCTCAATTACGTTGGAGTGGAAAAAATAAATTTTCACTAGAGCCTAGTACTAAAGATAGAATAGGTAGAGAATTTATTGCAACTACATGGGTGCATTTTGATGTTCGTAATTTTGAGTTAAAATATCTGAAGGATAAGTTTTTTATAAAATCAAAAAAAGATATAACGAATGAAATTATTTAAGGTTTTAATTATTAGTTTACTGTCTGTTGTACTGTTAAATTGTAGGAATTCAGAAACAAAGGAAGGAAGTATTGACAAAGAAGATGTTGAGTTAAATAAACAAAGTGATGTAAAAGTAGAAGATACGTCTATTCAACAACAAGGTACGTCAGAACAATTGCCATATTTTCAAATTAACAATGATGATGCAATTCCATTAGATGAGGATAAAATAAAAATAGAATTGGAGGATTACCATTCTGATAATGATTTTAAGATCATTGTTAAAAACAATGAATTTTCTGTACTTGTTTTATTTTCATATTATGATTTTGGAAATTATGATGAATATATAGTAACGTTAGATAATCAAGATAAGCAACTTTCTAAGTTATTAGTGTATTATAATACTGCTCCTGATGGCAATGTAGAGAAGTATGAGTATTCTGATTATTATTTGTTTAAAAAATCTCTAGATTTAAATGTATTTAAAGTTTCAGTAGTAGAAAATTTAGAAACTCAGCAAGTTTTGAAAAAAGATACTATAAAAACTTCTTATAGAATAAATAAAAAAGGAGTAATAGAAAAAAAATAGATATTTAATTATTTATAAAAATTAAAAATGCAACGTTTTTTATTTCTCTTGATATTATTGGTCATGTCTTGTGAAAATAATATGTCTACTTCAAAACAAATAGTTAAGCCAAAATTAGAAGAGAGTGACTTAATAAAAAACGAAAAAAAGTATGAAAGTAATTGTTTTGAAATTACAAATAGGTTCTTACCACTTCCTATTAAGGGAGGTGATGAGCTAATGACCTTATTAATTGAAAACGATATTGAGTCAGTTGAATATAATTGTGATTTTGATGAAGTTCTAATAAAAAAACTATGTAATACAGATAGTAAGTCATTGTATTTTCTACCTAAAAATGAAAAATTCACTCTTGCTATCTTATCAGATGAGTGCGGGGATAATAATCATTATTTACTATTGTCGTTTAAAAATACTGAATTAGTAGACTACATATCGGTTTACCAGTATTATGAAGAAATGGAAGAGGAGTCTAAGAGAATTATTACTGATTTTAAAGTTACTGAAGACTTTAAAATATCAGTTTATAAAAAGAAGTTTAAGGGAAGAGGTCTTAAATCTGAAATAAAAAAAATGTATGAAATTAACTCTTCAGGAAAGTTTATAGAAATATAGAGTATAAAATTGTTGTTTAAATATAAATACATATCATTTTATATAATAACACTACATTTTTTTATTCAATGTAAATTAGGAGGAGGAACAAACTTAAAGTCACCTGATAATATAAATGTCATTATTGAAAATGATTCTATAATAAATATAGATAGAAAGAAAGTTTCAGAAGAATGTATAAAAAAAGCAGAGAGAATAAGGATGTCTGAAAACCTTGAGCCTAATGGAGGAGGGGATTTAGAGAAAGGACATCAAACTATTTTTGTCGAAGTTTTAGAAGAAATGGAAACAGGAGATAAAAATATTGAGTATACAATTAGTTCTGATAATAAAGATATAAGAGAGTCGAATTCTTATTCTTTTTATCTAGATACTCTAGATAATGCTTTTTTAATAATTAATACTATTACTAATTATAATATCGAAGATGAGTCTGAGGTAACTTTAGTTAAAGACACTGTTTTTTTAAAAGAAAATAAAATTCTTTTTATAAAAGATAGACATTTGTCTAAAGACGAGTTGTTGGTCAAGCAAGAAGAAATTGATGTAATCAAGAGAGAAATAAATAAGATACTGAAAAATTAACAATGTACTTTAAACAAACATTAATTGTTTTATTTGTTTTTTCTATTGTTTTAATTCAATGTAAGGTAGAAGGGAATAAAAATTTAGATACAATTTCTATAAAAAAGTTACCTTATAAGTATTCATATGATTATAATAATGATTTTTTATTTGCTCTTATAGATAGCCTAAAACAGAAAAAAGAAATCTGAGTTGAATTTTTTGTTTTCTGACAAAACTGAGTTTAAACTAAAAGAGGATTTATACGCTAAAGAGGAAGATACTTACCCTTATAAAGGAAAAGGATATTTTTATAAGAGGTTTCCAGATAAAAATAAGTATAAAGTACTTTTATTTATTCAAATAAAGAACAAGATTATTTTTTGCCATATTTTGAATTACAGACTATAGATAATAATAACAAAACTCTTGATAAGCTTATAGTTGTGGGAGGAAGGAATTATGAATGTGCATGGGATAGAAGCTTTGAAATTGATAAAGATTATACAATTACAACTATTGATGAACAATCTTGTTACGATATAGAAGAAGAAAAAGAAGTTGAAAAAGTAAAGTATACAAACAGATATCAAATAGACACTCATGGTCATTTTAAAAAAATATAAAAAATGATAAAGCATACTTAGAAGAAGTTAATAATAATTCTGTAAAAGTATATTTTGATGGAGCAAAAATTACTTCTGGTTATCTAAAAAAATCTGAGGTAATAATATTACAAGATTAGCTACTGCTGAAGTGAACTATTATAATTAATTATTAAACAGGCTTTAAAGATTGGGTAATTTTTAAAATTACGTTAGGAGGTAAAGATACCAAAGAAGAAAAAGAAGAGTTAGATAAGCTTAAGGATAAAAAGGCATTTATGTATTTATTAGTTGATGCCCACACTCCTAATGATATAAAGGTAGTGTATAACGGAAGAAACCCAGATAAAGATGGAGAACCAGATAAAAGAACTACTCCTAATCAATGGTTAGATATAGATAGTAAATGGTTTGAGTTGAAGGGTAATGATTGTTGTGAGTCAGATTTAACTAAAGAGCAAATAAAAAATATAGCGACTAGTGCGACTGATGCAAACATAAGAGAGCATATAAAAGGAATTAATGAGTCTTTTGAAGATAATGAAATTAATACTTGTCTTCGTAAAATTCATTACTTAGCTCAGTTGATTCATGAATCAGGTAGTTTTAGGTATACTGAAGAAATAGGTGCAAGTGAAACAGATTATGGAGGGTTCAAAGGTAGAGGTTTGATTCAGTTGACTTTCAAGTCAAACTATGAGGCTTATGGAGAGTTTGTTGATGAAGATTTTACGTCATCTCAAAAAAATAAAGAAAAGTTAGAAGATGATCCACATGCAGCTAAATCAGCAGGGTGGTTTTGGGGGCAAAAAGCAAAGTTAAATGATGAAGCTGATAATAATGATTTTATATTTATAACAAGACTTATTAATGGAGGTTTTAACGGGTATAATGATAGATTAAAATATGTAAAAAAAGGTTTTAAGGAGTTATATAATTCTTGTTCAAATAAAAAAAGCGATACTACAGATTATAAATTTAACGAGAGTGAAGCTTATAATGACAAAAGAGCTTCATTTGCTTGGGGGCTCTGGCATGATCCAGATTTATCAAAATCAGGATGTACTAAAGATAAAACGAAATCACTCGAAGGTTATGAAAGGTTTATTGAGTTGACTGACTCCAGTTATTCTAAAAAAAATTGGTATGGTATAAAATCAATTTCTAATTTTTCTTCAATTAAAAAAAGTACGGGAGAAGGAAAAAATAAAAAATATTATGTAAAGGTAAGAGAGGCAGCAGAGTTACGTATAAAAGCTTTAAAAAATGAAAAATAAACAAATATTAATCGTTTTATTCGTTTTTTCCATCGTTTTAATTCAATGTAAAAAAGAAAGGAATAAAGAAAGTAAAACATTGAAAAAAGAGTTTGCTTCTAAAAATAAAAAAGGAGTAATCAAGGACTACTTGTTAGAGGGGATATACTTTCCAGATGAGTTTAGTGAAGATTGTGACTTTTGGTTAAAAATAGATAAAGAGGAAGAAAAATATTTATATATTTTTTTTAAAGGTTCGAAAGTAGAAAAAAAAGGAGAATTATTTTTAAAAGATAAAGAGAAGGAAATGAGTTTTTCAAATGAGTTTAATGGCTCTTGTCATAGAGACACTATTTTAATTCAAAACTATGGAAACAGTATGAACTACTATGAGCGAATCCCTTACTGTAGTTTTAAATACATTAGCCTTATAAAACAACTCAAAGTAGATGAAGATAATTTAGTTTTTTTTAATGACAAAGCTTATTTTCTTGAGCAATCGGGTCTATATGAAGAAGCCGTTTATATTCTTGAAGTAATTATAAAAGAGTTTCCAAACAGGACAGTTGCATATATTAATTTAGGAGATGCATATTGGGGCTTAGGTAAAAAAGAGGAAGCTAAACAAGCATATAAAGTTTATATTGAACAAATGAAAGCTAAAAACAAAGAAAGTAAAATACCAAGTCAAGTCTTAGAAAGAATAAGTTAGTTATATCTTTTCAGAATATCCATTTTAGAAAAAAAAGAATTTTAAACACAACGACTTCAAAACTAAAATTTACAAATATGAAGAAGGTGATTTCAAATGAAATGAGTAAACGGATATTGAGATCCCTATCATTAATTTTCATTATAGTTTTTACGTTTTCTTGTTACCAGAAAAGAAGTGAAGCGCCTTTTTCTAAAGAAAAAAAAGAGAATGAATCAATAATTGTAGAGGAAGACAAGTATAACAATATTGAAAAAGATACTACAGACAATACAAAAACACTAGAGTTTGATGTTAAAGAGGTCTTGGAAGAAGATATGATAGGACTATCTTTTAATGAAGAAGAGAAAGAGGTGTTGAAAAGATATACGTATGATGTTTCTGGAGCATGTTATTCATGTAATATAGCTAATGTTAAATTTAATCATAAGGAAGTAATCTTAACTAATGTTTGTGAAGATTCGGAGAAAAGAGTTTTTAAGATAGAGAGTATAGTTAAAAAAGAAAAAACTTATGAAATACTCTTTATTCAAGAAAACCAAAAAGTAAAATTATTTATAGCTAAAGTAGAAGAAGTCCCGATTTATAGTGTTCAGTTAGATGCAAGTTTCCAAGAAGTAGATAACTTTCAAATCAATAAATTTTATATGATTAAAAGGGACTTAAAAAAGTTAGAGATTCATGATTGTGGAGACTTTGAAGGGTAAGTTGGGAATTAATTGATACTAATTGTTTCTTATAAAAAAATGACAAAAAACAAAATCTACAATCTATTTATATTAATTTTATTCCTAGTAAGTTGTAAAAATCAAAAGCCTTCTTTCAAAGAAAAAAAAGAAGAACAAAAAATAGTAGAAAAAACTGCAGATGTAGTAGCTGCTGTTAAAGATAATAGCACTCTAATTATTAGTCAAATTCAAGGTGTTTGGCAAGGTGAAAAAGATTTAAATCAAAGTGAATCTTATAGAATTATAAAAGATAATAATGTTTTAGATTTAACTTGTATCGAAGGTGTTTGTGATGAGGAGAATTTATTCTATCAAACTGGTAAAATAGGTTTTACAAATGATTCTAAATCAAATCAAGTAGAAGCTCAAGATCAAGGTGATTTTTTAATTTATGAAACTTATGATGAAGACTTAAAAAATAATAAAGTTAAATTTGATGATAAATTTGAATTTGATGAAGATTTAAGTCTCTTCAAGACTTCTTTAGTGTCTTCATACATGGTTAACGAGGACGATGAAAGTCAACAGTTTTCGTTTGTAAAGAAACACTCTTTACCTTTTAATTTGTTCAAAGTAATTAAATCAATTTCTAAATCTAAAGAAGAATTTAATCTTATTAAAGAGTTTGATATTGCTGAGCTTTCTTCAAAGGTGGTTGTTAATGTTCCTAAGAGTTATTTTTATGTAGATGAAAACTTAGAAGTAAAAAAAAGAGCTTTTTTAATTCAAAATGATAAAGCATACTTAGAAGAAATTAATAATAATTCTGTAAAAGTGTATTTTGATGGAATAAAAATCACTTCTGGTTATCTAAAAAAATCTGAGGTAATAATATTACAAGATTAGCTACTGCTGAAGTGAACTATTATAATTAATTATTAAACAGGCTTTAAAGATTGGGTAATTTTTAAAATTACGTTAGGAGGTAAAGATACCAAAGAAGAAAAAGAAGAGTTAGATAAGCTTAAGGATAAAAAGGCATTTATGTATTTATTAGTTGATGCCCACACTCCTAATGATATAGAGGTAGTGTATAACGGAAGAAACCCAGATAAAGATGGAGAAGCTGATCAAAGAACTACTCCTAATCAATGGTTAGATATAGATAGTAAATGGTTTGAATTGAATAATAATAAAGATCCAAATATTATTTATATAACTAGAAAATGAGAGAAGTGGGTTACTCAAAATTCTAAAAGTGCAACTTTTGGAGAATTTACATTTGATGACCTCTCAGGTTTTATTTGCGAACCTTATGGAGAGGAAACTGTTAAAAGTGGATTAGACAAAAGAATCCCTATAGGTAAGTATAATATCAAATGGCATGTCACCACGAAGTACAATAAAGAACTATATACTAAAAATGGGAAATATGGGAAAAAACTTAATTTAAATTTTTCAGAATTAAGTAAAGGTTTTATATGTTTATATAATGATAAGGTTTCTAAGTCGAGAGGGATTTTAATGCATGCAGGTACAGATGGTAGGTGGTCTGTGGGGTGTTTGTTACCAGGTACGTCGTTAGACCGTAGTAAGAGCACTAAGAACATCAGCATGGAAGATTCTGTAGACACACTGTATAAGATTCTTAATAAAATCGAAGAAAAAGGAATAGATAATGTTAAAATAGTTATTACCGATGAAGTTAATTAAGGTATTGATATTGCTTTTTTTGTTTTCTTGCTGCTCAAATGCTCAAAATCATTGTAAATTGAATGATGTTATTGATGATTTTTTGAATACAGAGGTGTCTTATTCTGAAGATGAAACAAGTGTTGATTTAACAGATGTGTTTACAAATAATACAGTACCATATATAGGTTTTATTGGAGAAAGTAAGAGAAAAATAGATTTTTTTATTACTTCAATTAAGCGTGATACAATCAACAAAAATCGTTATTTAATAAAAGGACAAACAAAGATTTATTCTGAAAGTACAAGGGATTTTAAAGGAGAACTCTTATTAGAAAAACAATACAAATTTTCTGAAAAACTAGACGAGGAAGTATCTTATTCTGATTTAATTTTAAAACAAGGTTTTTCAATATTAACTTATGAATTGAAAGAAGATATTAATTTAGATAATAGAGGTGTTTTTAAGGGGGAGCTAATAGTTTCATGGTATCAAGACACTGATAATAATATAAATTATGATGATACTTTAGATTATATACCAAGTTATGCTAACTGTTATTTTTTTGGAAGCTGGATAAATAATGACAAAAGTGAAAAACTATTAACAGCATGGAGCCATTATAGAATACCATGTTCAGGAGATTTGGACATTGGAGCTTCTGAGTTTTCACCTAATCCAAAATATTATAATCAAGGATGGAAACCAGATTCCTCTGAAGAGGAAACTACAAATTTAAGTGATGTGTTTGCTGAAATTGTAGATAAAGATGGCTATGTGAATATGCGTGAAGAAAATAATACTACTTCTAAAATATTTTTTCAAATACAATCTGGGAGATTAGTTGAAGTTTTAGATCAAAAAGATGAATGGTGGCTTGTTTTTTATGATAACAAAAAAGGTTATATTCATAAAAGCAGGTTACGTTTGATTAAGTAAGAAGCGAAAAATATTTTACACATTATTAGCTGTTCATTGCTCAAATGAAATGCCATATATTCTCAATATAATTCTCAGTAAGAAGAAAGATAAAAAAAGCATAAAATTAAAATTTCAAGAAACCCTAACGATTGGGGTAGTAATCATAATGCTTATGAAAATGAAATAATTAAAGATTATGGTACGACACGAGGAGGAACAGATATGAAGGCTAGATACAGCAAAATCAAAAAGAAAGCAGGGAAATGATAAACAAGAATTTTTTAATTATTTTATTCTTTAGTTTATGCTTAATTTTTTCATGTAAAAAATCTAATAATGGAAAGAGCATTGAACCATTAAAGACCAAAAATTTACAACAACAACAATTATCACGATTATTTAAGCTTAATTTTAAATCGGGTAATGACAATGTTCTTGAGATTAAACTAAAAGATAAAATAATCAATGACACTATAAAAAACCCATCAATTACTGATGTTAGTTCAACTTTATTAAATGATAGTATTTACAAGATTAAATTTCAATATGGAGCAGGAAAAACAATTGAGATTTTTAATTATTTATTAAACTTAAATTCTAAAATAATTATAAGGAGAACTGAATATTCCGCTGATCCTTATGAGATTAATGTGTCTAGTGGAGAGTTGAATTATCCTATAAATAAAAAATTTTCGAGTGATTTTTTATATGATTTAAATTATGTTAATGAGAAGTCAGTTTATTTTACATTTAAATTAAATTCAAATAAAGAAAATGGTTATGCAGATTTAAGACCATACTTTAATCTCATAAAAAAACTTTCTATAGCTAAAGACATTGATAAATTAAAATTAGCTTGCGACACAGAAGTAGTAGACATAGTTAATCAATATTGTCCTGTTCATTACAAAAATTACTTAATTATGTTTAATGATATAGGTTATTATCTTGAGCAATCACGCTTGTATGAGGAGGCTATTTATATTCTTGAAAAAATTATAGAAGCCTACCCTGAAAGGACTGTTGCGTATATAAACTTAGGAGATGCATATTGGGGCTTAGGTAAAAAAGAACAAACAGACAACATTATGGATTATTCACATAACGTAGGTGTTAACAGAATAAGCACATGGTTATGGCAGTGGCAACAACTGTATACTCATAGTTTAGTAAATAAAGAAAAGTAATGAAAACATTTGTAATACTTTTTGCAAGTATATTGCTAACAGCTTGTAATGCTCAAGAAAAAAACAAAAACAGAAATACAACTGAAAAAACTAGAGAAATGACTACTGAAAAATTTGATATAGTATCTTTTAACAAACATCAAGTAAACGGAGAATATAACTTTGTATTGAAAGATGGTAGTAAAGTAAGACAATTATCTAGTGATAATTATTATGAGGAAATAATTACACTTCCTAAGCCAAGTTATTTTGAAACCTATAAGAAATATTATAAAACTAGTGAATTATATTTATCTATTACTTCTTTTCCAAATGATTTCTTAGTTTTGAAAAAAGAGTATGATAAAACAGGAAAACTAATAGAAGAAATAAATTTTGATCTCCCCTACGAATTTACTTTTGAACAATTATTAGAACTTATGAAAAAAGAAAAAGATACTATTGACTTATTTGATAAAAATACTTCAATAGGTCGTTCTTCAGATACAACAGGAACTTTCTGGTATATAACCTATAAAAAAACACCTATGCGTAGAGAAAGGATTAAGATAAATGGTATAACAGGCGAAATTTTAGAAAGAAGCCATTACCCACATGAAGATAATTAGATTTGTTATTATACTAGCTTTTAGTGTTACTATACACAACTGTAAACTAAAAGCTCAAAAAGATATTGAAACAACTACTAGAATCTTCGATATAGAAACCTTTAATAGGAATAAAACAGGCAACGAATATTTTTTCGTAACCAATGACAGTACAAATGTAAAACAGTATGAGAGTAATGATGAATATTGGGAAACCTTAAAATATAAGGATTCTCTTTTGGAAGATTTTTACGAGTACTTTAAAAATGGTAAAATAAAGCGTTATGTAAAAAGGTTTCCAAATGCCTTTGCTTTAGGAAAGCTAAAAGAATATGACGAGCAAGGTAACTTAATAAAAGAAGAAAACTTAGATAAACCTTTTATCTATTCTTGGGGAGATGTAAAAAGTTACTTGAAGGAACATGGAGTTGAAGATATACAGAAACATGTTATTAGTATTTCTAGATGGAGTGATAAACAAGAAACAACTTGGACTCTTGAATTTAATGGTAAATATAATACCATAAAAGGTAGTTTTGTTATCACATTAAATGGTAAAACAGGCGAAGAATTAGAAGTTAAATTATTCAAAGGTAAAGATGCCTTAGGAGAAACAGGTACAATAGCTGTTTACGATACTATTTATAAAAAGTAATGAATGTTTCCAGTGCTATAAAGATAATAATAGTTTTATTAGTAATCTTCTGAAAACAATATAGAAGCTTTTAATATTGCTGAGCTTTCTTCAAAGGTGGTTGTTAATGTTCCTAAGAGTTATTTTTATGTAGATGAAAACTTAGAAGTAAAAAAAGAGCTTTTTTAATTCAAAATGATAAAGCATACTTAGAAGAAATTAATAATAATTCTGTAAAAGTGTATTTTGATGGAGCAAAAATTACTTCTGGTTATCTAAAAAAATCTGAGGTAATAATTCTACAAGAATAACTACTCTTGAATAGAGGAAAGTGTAATAAAAATTTTAAAGCTTCTTAATTAAATACAAATGTTATTTGATTAATTTTCTTAGCTCTATTAGCGAGACTACAAGTATATTATTAGTAAATACTACTAGTCAATATAAAAAACTTACTATTTTTGCGCAGCTGCTAAAAAGAAGAATTAATCAAATCTAACATTCTTTTATTTTGGAAAAGAAGAAGTAAAATAGCTATTACAAATCTAAAATATAATAACTATTAATTTAGTATTCTTACTTCCACTTTAATTATAAATATGTTAGTTGCAGTTTTTCAATTAAATTTATATATATATGATTTTTAAACTGATATTTAGAAAAAAAATAAAAGAGCTAAAAAAGAAAGAACAAGGAATAGAACTTGAAAGAAGCCGTTTTAAAAAAATAAAGTATTTACTAGACGAACGTGTAAATGAAGGAACGAAATGTGTAATAGATACTACGAATAAAGGTGTTGCTGTGTTAGTAACAATAAATTCTAAAGAAAAAGAAATAGAAATTTTTGATATCGATACGATGAACAGACCTTCAGTAAAAGAATCAGGATTGTGGGTGAAGATGTGGGATAAAATGAGAAGTAAAGAAGTGTTTTTACAAGATCGAAACGGAAAAGATAAAGGCTTCGAAGAAGTTGCAATGGTACATTTATTTAGCCTTATAGATGAAAATACAAAAGAAAAAGTTAGTTGGAAAGTAAAAGATATTAAAGACTACAAAAATAAAAATGAACTCATTACTTTATATGAAAAAATGGGTTTTAAAATAAAACAATTTTCGAAAACGGAATAGTTATCAAAAGATGTCTGATATTGTCAAGTTGTTAGTAATCTTTATTTTAAGGAGGTTCTTTAGGTTCTATTGAAAAAAAGACTTTAAAAAGGTGAAAAAATATTCACATAAAAATTTGGTAGTAAGAAAAGGTAGTGTAGTAAAATAACGCTTATTAAAAACAAGTTTTTATTTTGATAGAAAATCAAGAAGTTAAATAAGTATACCGTTCTTTTTAGAACGGTGTCTTTTACTATTTGAAATAGTAAAAAGTCATTAGAAACTATTAAATCTAGGCTTTTTTCTGCTTCATGTAGTAAATTAGCACCTAAAAAAAGCTAAACAAATTAGATACTTCTAGTAAATATGGGAATTACCTCTAGGTATTAATTACACAGTAAGCCGAGTAAAAAAAAATGAACAAAAAAATGAACAAAAAAATGAACAAAAAAATTATTATAATAAATGCATTAGCTATGTTTTTCTGCTCTTGTAATTTAGATCAAGAGAAAAATGAAAAACTTGAAAAAGAATTGATTAGTTATAAAAAGCAATACGCTTTGTTAAAGGATCAATACAAAAATATAGTCAAACAAAATGATAGTATTAATAATATTGTTACTCAAAAATTTATTGATAGAGAGTATTTAGACTTTTTTGTAAATAATACATATAAGTATAGTTTGAATAAAAGAAACCTGGTTACGTTTGTGTTTAATAAGATAGGTCTGAATAAAAATGATGTTTTAGGTGAACTATGGAATAATGGATTGTTTTCTTTTTATAATTTTGAGAATAACGCTGAAATTACAAGTAAATCAGATTTTTTTACTTATTTATGGTTTAAGATCGATAGAAGCCCAGAGTTTATCACATCTTTCTTGTCTAATGAAGATAAAAAATATATTTACACTCTATTTGAAAACAATAGTTTTTATAAAGACTCTGGATTAGAAGCAATGGTTAAAGGACTCTTAATTTCTTATGAACAAGTTGAAAATAATCCAGAATTACTTCAAAAAATATATAAGCTAGCAAAAGATGAAAAGGAATATGTAGGCGATACTGTAGATTTTATTGAAGGTGAATTAGATATTTTTGATGTTTCTTCAGTCCTTGATGACATTAATTACTCTACTTACCCTAATGAATCGAAGCGAATAAATAGAATAGGGTATGTATATAAATTTTGGGCTAGACGATATGAAGAAGATAATAAAGAGGCAGTATATAATCTTTTAAAAGAATTGCATAGTAATCTTTCAAAAGAAAATATAAAAGCAGAAGACTCTGATATCAGTTTGCTTCCGGAAAGGAATGGTTAATTAAAAAAAATTAGCTAGTACTGGTTTCTGTTGGGTACTATATCAGTTGAGAGAATAAAGAACAAATCTAAAGGCGGTAGTGTAGTAAAATAGCACTTATTAAAAACAATTTTTTATTTTGTTTGAAAATCAAGAAGTTAAATAAGTATACCGTTCTTTTTAGAACGGTGTCTTTTACTATTTGAAATAGTAAAAAGTCATTAGAAACTATTAAATCTAGTTTTTTTTCTGCTTCATGTAGTAAATTAGCACCTAAAAAAGCTATGAATTGTACAAAGTGTAATGCTTCCAATTCTATTAGAAAAGGATTACAAAATAATAAGTAGCGGTTTTATTGTAAAAAGTGCAAAAAATATTTTCAATCAGATTATAAATATCAAGTCAAAGAACTAATGTTTTGGAAAGAAGCCAGTAAAAGAAATGTAGCTGTAACTTTAGAAGAAAAAATGGAAAAAGATAATTCAGGTGCGTTAAAACCAAAAGGTATAGAAAGTCTTGATGAATCAATAGAAGCCAGTAAAACACAAAATACAGATCAAAAAAGTACTACGGTAAGTACAGAAGAAAAAACAAGAGATAAGAATGGGATGTTAGAAGTAATGAAGCTAGGGGCAGAATTACAAAAAGAAGAAAAAAGTAAAGAGGAACCAAAAAAAGAAGAAGAAAACCCAAAGCCTCAACGTACATTTCCAAATACCGAAAATGTATATCATTTTCATCCAATTGCTTTTGTTAATCATATGAAAAGGATTTTTGGAGAAGGTAGTGAAGATTGTCCAGAACTTGTTTAGGGTAATAAAGTAAGTTGTGAGTTTAGAAAACGTGTTGTACAAATTTCTAAACGACTAGAATGTGATCCTAATCACCTTATGACTGCAATGGCTCTGGAAACAGGAGGTACTTTTAATCCTAAAATAGATAATGGCTTAAGTAAGGATAAAGATGGTATAGGTTATATAGGCTTAATTCAAATGGGAAATGATGCAATTAAAGATTTAAATCGAGATTATTTTTTACACAAAGTTAAGATCAATAAAAAAGATTTAAAAGCAATGTCTGCTGAAGAACAGCTATGTTATGTAGAATATTATTTAACAAGGTATAAAGGAAAACTTAAAACGTTGGCAGATTTTTATTTAACTATTTTATGGCCAAGAGCTGTTGGTCAAGGAAATAATAAAGATTATGTAGTTTTTGATGACGATGCTATTGGAGATAAAAAAAGTGCGTATCACTCAAATCCTACATTCCACAGAGAGATAGATGAATACAAGAAAAATAGTAAAGGAATAGTATATGAACGCCATGGTAAAATAGGAGGAAAAACTTATGTTTGGGAAATAGCCGAAGCAATACAAGAATGGTATGATAAAGGAGTCCCTGAAATCAATACTTCGAGTAATTGTACTTGTAACAACAATTGTTCCTGTGACAAGAGTTGTATAGATCTTACAGATAAAGTTACTTGGATATCACAGTTCAATAAAAGTGAACGTAAAAATGGTGTTATGAATACGGCAGGCTGTTGGAGAACTTCACAAAAGCTATTAATGGGGGCAGGACTTAGTAAAACTTCAGGTTATAAAACTGGGATGATTACCACTGCGAAAGAAAATGATGAGCATACTTCTATTGCTTTGACAACTGATGCAAAAGCAGGCGTTGATTATATCGATGCTCAACTAGAAAAAGGAAATCCCGTGTTAATAGGTGTAGATCATACTCGTAATTTAAAATAAAAATTAGTTAAATGGTATCTTTATAATGGTATATCTTATGAAGCGAAACCCTACAGCGATTTATGTAATAATGTAGTTAAAACTCCTTCGGTTAAGTCAGGTAAAGAGAATAGTTTTACTAAAAAAATGGGAAGGATTTTATCAATTTTCAAACGTAGAAGAAGATGAAGATTGGAGAGAAAGCAAGAATTATGACTTGTATGTTTCTTTAGATTCGGTTAACTTAAAAAGTTATGGGTATCAACATATAAGAAATAGGGAAAGTTATGCCTTGTAAAAAGGAGATAGTTTGTTTATTTACGGACAGGATGAAGGTGAGGGTTTATTATTAAAGCTTTTTGTGAAAGATAATGAATATGTGGTTTCGTTTCTTGTAGATAGAAAAGGAGAATTTAAAATCTTGAAAAGGAAGTAATAATTTATAGTTATAAAGGCAACGAAATAGAGAAATATTTCCTATTGAAAATTATACTATGCAATTTTATGCAGATAATAAGATAGTTGCTTTATGGCAAAAAAATAATAATCCTATGCTCTATATTAAAGCGAATTATAAGTATAGTAATGGTGAAGAGGCATACACAGAAGGAGGGGCCCCATTTTTTATATATGTCAAAAGGAAGTAAAGAGCTTAAAATATGGTAAATTTATTAAATACAGGTATTATTCTTTTATCTACCTACACAAACCAAAAGGAAGTAACAAATTAGAAATTATAAGATAATGCACAAAGCATCTTTATATAGTGTTTATTTGTTTTGTATGTTGTTGGCATTTACTGCTTGTGGGCAAACAAAAGAAGAACAAATGGTAAGCATGTATATATGCTTACCTACGAAAAAGGAGAAGGGTTTCTCCCCTAGAAGATGAAAAATATGAAGTAGCGTTACTTACTTTAAAAGATACATGGTTTTAAGCTGAAAGTATTGATAAGAAAGGTTGTTTAGGTTCTCTTGAAAAAAAGACTTTAAAAAAGTAAAAAAATATTTACATAAAGATTTGCATGTAATATAACTATAACATATTTTCGTACCACATAAGGCAATATTTGTTATCTTCTTTCTTCTTTATAGAATGGCGCCAAAAAATAAAAAAGAGAAGGTTTTATGTTGTTTAAAGCTTTCTCTTTTTTTATTGAGAAAGCTATAAAAAAGTATTTTTAATTAATTGTTTAACCCAAAAAAAAGAAACTATGGGATCATTTAGAGCAAGTTTCGAATTCGGAGGAAAAGAATTCGACGTATTACA